>QFPW01000002.1 GCA_003241785.1 Rhodovulum sulfidophilum
CATGCCGAAGAGGATCAGCAGCGTCACGATCGCGGGGCCGTTGCCCTGCGTCAGTAAGTCGATCAAGGGTGCAACTCGCTACTCTAATTGCCTGGGAAAGCCCTTCCATGCCCGGACTTTCGTCGGCTCGGGCCGAGGCAACATGTACCATGGCGGATCAGGTCTCAAGCATCTTCCGCGGCCTGACCAGCGCGATGCCGGTCAGCATCAGGGCGAGTGATAGCCATACAAGCGGGCCGGGGCGCTCGCCCAGCAGCAGCATGCCCCAGAAAACCCCAGAGATGGTAACCACATAGCCGATCTGGCTCGCGAAGACCGCGCCGGCGCCGGCGGCGAGCCAGACGTAGGCGACATAGGCGACAAGGTTGATCGGGCTGGTCGCGAGCAGCGCCATTTCGCCGGTCCCGAGGCCGCGCGGCGCGGTCGCGGCGCCGGTCGCCACGGCGAGCGGCAGCGTCAGGGCCACGCTGATCACCGAGGCGCCGAACAGGAGCCCGACCGGATCGGCGTCCGGCGGGCGGCGCGACAGCACGTTGGCCTCGACGGCGTAGCTGACCGGGCCGAGCATGGCGAGGAGCACCATCATCGGCGGCGCCGGGCCGCCGCCCGCGCCGGGAAGCACCAGCAGCGCCACCGCCGCGAGGCCGAGCAGCAGCCCGCCGATTCGCCGGCCGGCGAATCGCTCCTCCCCGAGCAGGAGCGCGATCGGGAGCGCGCAGATCGGCACCATCGCGAGGATGATCGCCCGCGCGCCGACCGCGAGCTCGCCCGCCGTGAGAAAGGTGAAATAGCCCGGCAGCACCGTGCCGAGCACCGCGATCGCCAGCATCGCCGGCCCGCTCTCGCTCCAGCGCGGCCAGGGGCGGCGCGTCGCGAAGAAGACGAGCGCGGCGAGCCCGGCCATCAGCAGGTTCTGCCACAGGAGCAGGCTCAGCGCCGGATAGCCGGCGCTCGCCGCGAGCTTCAGGAGCGGCATGGTCAGCCCCCAGGCGCCCCCGCTCGCCACGAGAACCGCCCAGGGCGGGGGCGCGGCGCGCGCCACGGGCGGCTCAGGACGCCGTCGCCGGGGCGGCGAGTCCTTCGGGGACCGCCGGGGCAAGCCGGCCGCCGAGCCGGATCGGACAAACGCGAAGCGCGCGGCCCGAACGGTCGTCGGTCTCGACATAGACGCCGGAGAGCGTGGCCTCGCCGCCGGCCGGCTCGAACCTCCCCTTGGTCATTCCGGTGACGAAGCGGCTGATCGGCTCGAGCTTGTCCATGCCGATCACGCTGTCATAGTCGCCGCACATGCCGGCGTCGCTCTGATAGGCGGCGCCGCGGGCGAGGATCATCGTGTCGGCGGTCGGCACATGGGTATGGGTACCGACGACGAGGCTCGCGCGGCCGTCGCACCAGTGCCCGAGCGCCATCTTCTCCGAGGTCGCCTCGGCGTGGACGTCGACGATCACCGCGTTCGCCACCCCGCCGAGCGGCGCGGTCCGGAGCGCGGCGTCGATCGCCGAGAAGGGATCGTCGAACGGCCGCTTCATGAAGACCTGGCCCAGCACCTGCGCCACGAGCACCTTGCGCCCGCCCGGCGCGTCGAAGAGCCGGACGCCGCGGCCCGGCGCGCTTCGCGCGTAGTTGAGCGGCCTCAGGATGCGCGGATCCTGCTCGATATGGGCGAGCATGTCGCGCTGGTCGAAGGCGTGGTCGCCGAGCGTGACGCAATCTGCGCCGGCCTCGAACAGCCCTCGCGCGTGGGCGCCGGTCAGGCCCATCCCGCCCGAGGCGTTCTCGCCGTTGACGACGACGAAATCGAGCTTCCAGTCGCGACGCAGCCCCGGCAGGTCGCGCGCGATCGCCGCGCGGCCCGTCCGCCCCATCACATCGCCGAGAAATAACAGTCGCATGACGCCCCCGCTCTAGTCCCGAACGGCGCGAAGGTCCAGCGGTCGCGGGCTCAGGCGAGCACGGGCGGCGTGCGGACCCCGGCCTCGGTGATGATCGCGTCGAGCGGCGCGTCGGTCAGGCCGCGCGGCACCTCGGGCACATACTGCCCCTCGTAGGCGAAGCCATAGCCCGAGACCGCCCGGTGCGCGCGCAGCGCATGCAGGGTCCGATCGTAGAAGCCGCCGCCGTAGCCGAGCCGGTGGCCGTGGTCGTCGAAGGCGAGGAGCGGCACGAGAAGGGCGTCGGGCGAGACCCAGTCGCCCTCGGCGGGGACCATCACGTTGAAGGGTCCCGGGACCAGCGGCACGCCGGGCGCCCAGCGCCGGAACAGGAGCGGCCGCGCCGCCGCCTCGATCACCGGGACGCAGACCCGGTAGCCGAGCCCGTGCAGCGCCAGCATCGCCGGGCGCGGGTCGATCTCGGTCCGGATCGGCAGATAGCCCGCGATCACCCGCGCGCGGGGCAGCGGCGCCAGCACCCGGAGCGCGTGCGCCGCCGCGAGCCGCGCCGCGCCGGCCCCGGCGGCATGCGCCCGCGCCCGCGCCGCGTAGCTCTCGCCGCGCGCCGCGACCTTCTGGCGTTCGAGATCACTCACGCGGGCGCCGAAGCATGGAAATGGGGGCGGCGGACCCGGCGCGACCGTGGGGGCGTCTAATCCTTGAGAGCCTGGCTAACCAGGTGGGCGCCGGGTGCGATAGGCCAGGACCAGTCACAGAGCCGGCTCCCTCAAGAATATTTACGGCCACCAGGATGTAGGCCCGTCACGGGAAGGCCAGAATCCGCCGCTGCGAAATGTAGGACGAAACGTCACGGTTTTGAAGGGGGTCGGAGGGATCCGAAAGTCGCGGCGCGCCCGTCACGTGCCCCGGCCGCCGCAATCGGGACAATCGGCGCGGGCGGCGATGCGGAGCCGGCGCGTCTCGGCGCGCAGCCCGTCGAAGAGCAGGAGCCGGCCGCGCAGCCCCTGCCCCGCCCCGGCGATCTCCTTCACCGCCTCGAGCGCCAGCAGCGCGCCGAGCACGCCGGGCAGCGGGCCCACGACACCGGCCTCGGCGCAGGAGGGTGCCAGCCCCTCGGCCGGCGGCTCGGGGAAGAGGCAGCGATAGCAGGGGCCGCCCCGCGCCGGGTCGAAGAGCGCGATCTGGCCTTCCCACTGGCTCATCGCCGCCGAGAGCAGCGGGATGCCCGCCGCGACGCAGGCGGCGTTGACCGCGTAGCGGGTGGCGAAATTGTCCGACCCGTCGATGACGAGCGTGGCGCCGGCGAGGAGCTCCGCCGCGTTGCCGGCGTCGAGCCGGGCCGCGACCGGCGTCACCGCGACGCCCGGATTGATCCGGCGGAGCGCCGCGGCGGCGGCGGCCGCCTTGGACGCGCCGATGTCGTCCATGCCGAACAGGATCTGCCGCTGCAGGTTCGAGAGCGCGACGGTGTCGTCGTCGATGATGTCGAGCGCGCCCACCCCGGCGGCGGCGAGATAGAGCAGCGCGGGATCGCCGAGCCCGCCCGCGCCCACCACGACGACCCGGGCCGCGCGCAGCCGCGCCTGTCCGGGACCGCCGATCTCGCGCAGCACGATATGGCGGGCGTAGCGGGCGAGCTCGTCGGGCGAGAGGCTCATGCGACCTCCTTCTCGAGCCAGACCAGCCGCGCCCCCGCGCCAAGGTCGCGCGCGAGCACCGTCCGGAAGCCGGCGGCGAGGAAGAGCGCGGGCTCGGGGGGGACCGTGGCGCGATGGCCGAGCCGGAGCGCGCCGAGCGCGCGCGCCTCGGCCTCGGCGGCGGCGATCAGGTCGCGGCCGATGCCCCGGCGGCGGTGCCCGGGGTCGACGAAGAGGATCTCGACCTCCGCCGTGGCGCCGATCCGGCGCAGGCGCAGGTGCCCCGCCATCGCGCCCCCCTCGGCGCGCCAGCCGAGCGAGCGGGTCTCGCCCGCCGCCTCGGCCTCGAGCGCGGCGCGGCTGTCGGCGGCGAGGCGCGCGTCGCCTTCGACGCGCACGAGCCCCCGGGGCGGCGGCGCGCCGCGGGCGCGGCGGCGGAGCGCGCGCAGCAGGAGGGCGTAGCCGAGGACCGGCGCCGCGAGCAGCGCGGCCCAGCCGAGGCGGGCGGCGAAGACGCCGGGCTCGGCCCCCGGCAGCATCTGGGTCGCCGCCAGAAGCAGCGCCCCACCGAGCGCGATCCCGATGAGCGGCGGGCGCGGCGCCCCCGCCAGCCGGGCGCAGCCGAGCGCGGCGAGGACGAGGGCCAGGACGAGGAGCGGCGCCATCCGGTCAGATCCCCTCGAAGAGGGCGGTCGAGAGATAGCGCTCGGCGAAGCTCGGCAGCACGGTGACGATCCGCTTGCCCGCCATCCCGGGCTCCGCCGCGATCTCGAGCGCGGCGGCGACCGCGGCGCCCGAGGAGATGCCGCAGGGGATGCCCTCGACGGCCGCGAGCCGGCGCGCCATGTCGAGCGCGTTCTCGTTGCCGATCGTCAGAACCCGGTCGATCAGGCCCCGGTCGAGGATCGAGGGCACGAAGCCCGCGCCGAGCCCCTGGATCCGGTGCGGGCCGGGATCGCCGCCGGAGAGGACCGGGCTGTCCTCGGGCTCGACCGCGACGATCTCGACCCCGGGCGCCCGCGCGCGGAGCACGCGCCCGACGCCGGTCAGCGTGCCGCCGGTGCCGACGCCCGCGACGAAGACATCGACCCTGCCGCCGGTGTCGGTCCAGATCTCCTCGGCGGTGGTCACGGCGTGGATCTCGGGATTGGCGGCGTTGTCGAACTGCCGCGGCATCACCGCCCCCGGGATCTCGCGCAGCAGGTCCTCGGCCCGCGCGATCGCGCCTGACATGCCGAGCGCCGCGGGCGTGAGCTCGAGCCGCGCGCCGAGCAGGAGCAGCATCTTGCGCCGTTCGATCGACATGCTGTCGGGCATCACCAGCACCAGCGGATGGCCGCGCGCGGCGCAGACGAAGGCGAGCCCGATCCCGGTATTGCCCGAGGTCGCCTCGATCACCGTGCCGCCGGGCGCGAGCGCGCCCGAGTTCGCCAGCGCGTCGAGCATCGCGACGCCGATCCGGTCCTTGACCGAGAGCGCGGGGTTCAGGAATTCGAGCTTCGCGAGGATCTCCGCCGCGACCCCAGCCTCGGCCGCGATCCGGGCGAGCCGGACCAGCGGCGTGCCGCCGACCACCTCGGTGATGTCGCCATAGACGCGGCCGCGGGCGGGTCTGACCATCTCGCGGCGCTCAGATCGAATAGTCTGGCACGGTGCCATCGGCGCGCGGAATCCCCTGGACCCGCGCCTGGCGGCAGAGGTCCTCCATGGTGATCGCGTCGAAGCGGCGCAGGATCTCGGCCTCGATCCCTTCCCAGAGCGGGCCGATCACCTGCTCGCCGAGCGCGGCGGTCGAGGGGGTCGGGTCCTCGTCGCTGTCGAGCCCCTGCACCACGCGCACCACGTCGCCGAGCGTCACGCGCCGCCGCTCGCGCGCGAGGATGTAGCCGCCGCGCGGGCCGCGCACGCCGCGCAGCACGCCCTCGCGCACGAGGCGCTGCAGCACCTGCTCGAGATAGCGCTGCGGGATGCCCTGCCGGGCGGTGATGTCGCGCGACTGCACCGGGTCGGGGCGCGCGTTATAGGCGATGTCGAGCACCGCCTCGAGCGCGAGCGCGGTCTTGCGCGACAGTCTCAGCATGGCGCCTTCCCCGGCGGCGTCGCGGCGATCCCGGTCGAGCCGAAGCCGCCGGCGCCGCGCTCCGTCGCGTCGAGCGCCGCGACGGTGGTGAAGACCGCGCGGGTGACCGGCGCCACCACCATCTGCGCGATCCGCGTGCCATGGGCGATGGTGACCGGCTCGGCGCCGTGGTTGATCACGATGATCCCGATCTCGCCGCGGTAGTCGGCGTCGATCGTGCCGGGGCTGTTGAGGAGCGTCAGGCCCTCGCGAAGCGCGAGGCCGGAGCGGGGCCGCATCTGGGCCTCGTAGCCGGGCGGCAGGGCGATCGCGAGGCCGGTCGGGACCAGCGCCCGCGCGCCGGGCGCGAGCAGGCGGCCCCGGGCGCGTTCCTCCGGCGGCAGATTGGCCTGGATGTCCATCCCGGCCGCGTCGGCGGTGGCATAGGCCGGCAGCGGCAGGTCCGGATCGCGCGCGGGCAGGACCAGGAGCCCGACCGTGACCTCGGCCGCGACCTCGGCCGTGCCCCGGGTCACGCCAGCGCCTCCGCCATGCGGTCGACCAGCCGCTCGGCGGTCGCCTCCTTGCTCATCCGGGGCCAGGGCTCGGCGCCCGCCTCAGTGATCAGCGTCACCGCGTTCTCGGTCCCGCCCATGATCCCGGTCGCCGGGGCCACGTCGTTGGCGACCAGCCAGTCGCAACCCTTGCGCAGCCGCTTCGCGGTCGCGTTGGCGAGCACGTCGTTGGTCTCGGCGGCGAAGCCGATCACCAGCCGGGGCCGGTTCTCGTTGAGATGCGCCACGGTCTTCAGGATGTCCGGATTCTCGGCCAGTTCGATCAGGGGCGGCGCGCCGTCGGCGGTCTTCTTCACCTTCGAGGCGCTCGGTGCCCGGACGTGCCAGTCGGCGACGGCGGCGGCGAAGACCGCGGCCTCGGCCGGCAGCGCGCCGAGCACGGCGTCGCGCATCTCGGTCGCGGTCTCGATCTCGACGATCTCGCAGCCCGCCGGGCGGGGCGCGGTCGCGGGGCCGGTGACGAAGGTCACGCGCGCGCCGCGCCGCGCCAGCGCCTGGGCGATCGCGGTGCCCTGCCGGCCCGAGGAGCGGTTGGCGATATAGCGCACCGGGTCGATCGGCTCGTGCGTCGGGCCCGAGGTCACGATCACGTGCCGGCCCGTCAGCGCGCCCGGCACGGGCGCGAGCGGCACCGGATCGAGCGTGGCGCCGGCGGCGAGCGCCGCCTCGACCGCCGCGAGGATCGCCGGCGGCTCGGCCATCCGGCCCGCCCCGAACTCGCCGCAGGCCATGGCGCCGGCGTCCGGACCGACGAAGAGCGCGCCGTCGGCGGCGAGCGTCGCGCGGTTGCGCTCCGTCGCCGGATGCAGCCACATCCGCACGTTCATCGCCGGGGCGTAGAGCACGCGCTTGTCGGTCGCGAGCAGGAGCGTGCTCGCGAGATCGTCGGCGAAGCCGTTCGCGGCCTTGGCCATCAGATCCGCCGTGGCGGGCGCCACGACCACGAGATCGGCGGCGCGGGAGAGCTGGATATGGCCCATCTCCGCCTCGGCGGTCAGGTCGAAAAGCTCGGTATAGCTCCGGTTCTCGGCCAGCGCGGCGAGCGACAGCGGCGTCACGAACTCGCCAGCGGCTCGCGTCAGCACCGGCACGACCTCGATCCCCGACTTCCGCGCGAGCCGGACGAATTCGAGGCTCTTGTAGGCGGCGATCCCGCCCCCCACGATCAGAAGCACGCGGCGACCGGCCATGTCTCGGACCTCTCGGTTTCACATCTCAGGCACCGAGGAATCCCGGGATCCCCGCGGATCGACTGTAGTTCGCGCCTCGCGCGGGTTCAACCCGGGGTCGCGGGCGTCACGGCCGGGGCAGCGGCGTCCGCGATTCCTGGCCCGCGTGGGCCCGCGCCTCCGCCCTCTCGCGCAGGGCGGCGCAGGGATCGGCCCGCGCCGGCGAGGGCGCGAGCATCAGCGCGTCGTAATCGCCCGCGTTGTCCGGATCGTCCTCGAACTGGCCCAGCGTCACGATCCGGAGGCCGGGCTGGGCGTAGTTCACCAGCGCGGGCATGCCGCGCAGCTTGTCGGCGTGGCCGCTGCCGGTGATCACCACGACCTGGCCGCCGCCGGTCATCGTGCGCGCCCAGATCGCCGCGTCGGCGAGACCCGCGTCGCGGAACCGCTGCGCCTCGACCATGCCCGCCAGCATCTCGTCGGGCAGCGCGTCGCAATGCGCCCGACGCTGCTCGGCCTCGCGCAGCCGCTGCTCGGCCGGCGGCAGCGGCTGGTCGAGCCCGTAGTTCGCGGCGTCGGGACCGAAGGCCCCGGCCGCGCCCTCGAGCACCGCGCGGCGCACTTCGGCGCTCGGCTGCTGCGCCCCGAAGACTTGCGCCCGGGGCGCCGCGGCGAGGATCGGCCAGTAGAGACCGAAATCCGGCCAGCCGCTCTCCTCCCATTCGAGCGCGGCCTCGATCGCCTCACGCGAGGCGCCGCTCGCGCGCAGCGCGTTGACCTTCTCCTCGTCGTCCTGCGGAACCATCTCGAAGACCAGCGCCGCCGGACGCAGCGCGGCGACGATCTCGGCCTGGTTGCGGTGATGCGCGGGATTGTCGTGCACCTCGCCCAGCACCACGATATCGGCGCCGCGGGCGAGATCGACAAACTCTGGGACGGTCGATGCGCGCAGGGCCGACGCCGTGAGTCCGCCGAGCGCCAGAAGGGCGATGGTCACCGTTCCCGCGCGAAGGCAGATCCGCATCAACACTCTCAGAACACCCGCGAGCAGGACGAAGAAGGTCCGCACTATGTCACGGACCTTCCGGGGCGTCACGCGTCTTCTGCCCGGAATTTCAAGCGGTCGCGAGCGTCTCCGCGGCGGAACCACTAACGGATTCAAGGCGTTTGCGCAGCTTGCCCAGCGCCTGCGCCTCAAGCTGCCGGATGCGCTCCTTCGAGAGGCCGAGCTCCTGGCCGAGGCTCTCGAGCGTGCGCGGCTCCTCGCGGAGCTTGCGCTCGACGATGATCATCCGCTCGCGCGCGTTGAGCGCGCCGAGCGCGTCCGCGAGCCAGCCCCGCGCCCGCGCCAGATCGGCGTCGCGCGTCACGGTCTCCTCGGCGCGCGGCGCGTCGTCCTCCAGCGTCTCGACCCATTCGCGGCCTTCCTCGCCGGCCTGCTGCGCGTTGAGCGAGAAATCCGCGCCCGAGAGCCGCGCGTCCATCATCTCGACGTCGCGCAGCGGCACCCCCACCTCCTCCGCGATCATCTCGCGCAGGCGCTGGGTGTCGAGCACCTCGCCGCTCGCATGCGCCTCGCGCTCGAGCTTGGCGCGCACCCGGCGCAGGTTGAAGAACAGCGCCTTCTGCGACGAGGTCGAGCCGGTGCGCACCATCGACCAGTTGCGCATCACGTAATCCTGGATCGAGGCCTTGATCCACCAGACCGCGTAGGTCGAGAAGCGCACGCCCCGGTCGGGGTCGAACTTCTCGGCCGCCTTCATGAGCCCGACGCCCGCTTCCTGGATCAGGTCGGGCATCGGCGCGCCATAGCGGCGGTACTTCGCCGCCATCGAGATCGCGAGCCGCATGTAGGCGTTGACGAGCCGGTGCAGCGAACGTTCGTCCCCCTCCTCGCGCCAGGCGCGGGCGAGCGCGAGTTCGGTTTCCGCGTCCAGCATCTCCGCGCCCATGGCGCGCTTGGTGACGGTTCGTAGGCCGATGTCGTCCAGAGCCATGTGCGGTCCTCCAACGAGAGCGGGGAGACAGCGCCCGGGGCGCGCGTGTTCTCGACCCTTCAGAGCGATCTACGCGCGAGGAGGCGGTTTGGATCACCTGTAAACCTATCTTAAATGACTATGTGGGTCCGGACCGGCCGGCGGCCCCGGAGGACACCCGCGCGCGCCGATGATCATGCCTTTGAAAACAGGACCGTTTCCGGTCCGGAGCCTCCCCGGCGGCCGCGCCGGGACCGGACTGCGCGCGCGCAAGAAAGTGAGCGGACGACGCCGCCTCGCCCGCCTCGGCGGCGCGGGTCCCGGCCGGCGTTAACCCGGGCCTAAGGCTTCTCGGCCATCGCTGTCCCGAGAGGCCCGAGGGAGAGCCATGGTCGCCTGCGCCTATACGGTGGCATTTCAGGGCCTCGACGCCCGGCTGGTCGAGGTGCAATGCGCGATCACCGCGGGCCTGCCGGCGTTCAACCTCGTCGGCCTGCCCGACAAGTCGGTCTCCGAGGCCAAGGAGCGGGTGCGCGCGGCGATGGTGGCGATGGGGCTCGCCCTGCCCGCCCGGCGGATCACCGTGAACCTCTCGCCCGCCGACCAGCCCAAGGAAGGCTCGCATTTCGACCTGCCGATCGCCCTCGCCGTGCTCGCGGAGATGGACGTGCTGCCGCGCGATCTCGTCGCGGGCTTCGTCGCGATGGGCGAGCTCGCGCTCGACGGCGCGCTCGTCTCGGTCGCAGGCGCCCTTCCGGCGGCGGTCGCCGCCGCGGCGGCGGAGCGCGGGCTGATCTGCCCGGCGAGCCGCGGCGCCGAGGCGGCCTGGGTGGGCTCCGCCGAGGTGATCGCGCCCGACTCGCTGCTGGCGCTCGTGAACCACCTGACCGGCAAGGGCGTGCTCGGTCCCGCCGAGCCCGGGCTCGTCGCGGCGCCGGCCGAGGCGCGCGACCTCGCCGACGTGCGCGGCCAGGAGAAGGCGAAGCGCGCGCTCGAGATCGCCGCCGCGGGACGGCACCACCTGCTGATGGTCGGCCCGCCCGGCAGCGGCAAGTCGATGCTCGCCGCGCGCCTGCCCGGGATCCTGCCGCCGATGGACGCGACCGAGGCGCTCGAGACCTCGATGGTCCATTCGATCGCGGGCCTGCTCGACGAGGGCGGCATCAGCCGCGCCCGGCCGTTCCGCGAGCCGCATCACACCGCCTCGGTCGCGGCGATCGCCGGCGGCGGCCGCGGCGCCAAGCCCGGAGAGATCAGCCTCGCGCATCACGGGGTGCTCTTTCTCGACGAGCTGCCGGAATTCCCACGCCCGGTGCTCGAGACGCTGCGCCAGCCGATCGAGACCGGCGAGGTCGTGGTGGCGCGCGCCAACGCGCATGTGCGCTATCCCTGCCGCTTCCTGCTCGTCGCCGCCGCCAACCCCTGCCGCTGCGGCTACATGGCCGATCCGGCGCGCGCCTGCGCCCGCGCGCCCGACTGCGGCGCGGAGTACATGGGCCGGATCTCGGGCCCGCTGCTCGACCGGTTCGACCTGCGCGTCGAGGTGCCCGCGGTTTCGATCGACGAGCTGGGCGGCCTCGCGCGCGGCGAGCCGAGCGCGGCGGTCGCGGCGCGGGTCGCCGTGGCGCGCGAGATCCAGCGCGGGCGTTTCGCCGGGATCGAGGGGGCGCGGGTCAACGCCGACGCCGAGGGCGCGCTCCTCGGCCTGATCGCCACGCCCGAGCCCGAGGGCCTCGCGCTGCTGCGCGATCTCGCCGAACGCTTCCACCTCAGCGCCCGCGCCTATCACCGCGTGCTGCGGGTGGCGCGCACCATCGCCGATCTCGACGGCGCGCCGGTGATCGCCCGCCGGCATGTCGCGGAGGCGGCGGGCTACCGGATCGGCTGAGGGCCAAGCCGCGCGCGGGCGAAGCGGGCGGCGTGGTCCAGCGCCGCCTCGGCCTCGGGCAGCCGGCGCTGGTAGAGTTGCCAGACATGCGGCGTGTCCGGCCAGAGCTCGAGCGCGACATCGACGCCCTGGGCCGCGAGCGCCGCGGCGAGCGCGCGGGCATCGTCGCGCAGGATCTCGGCCTCGCTCGCCTGGATGAGCACCGGCGGCGCGCCCCGGAGGTCGGCGAAGAGCGGCGAGGCGCGCGGATCGCCCGGATCGGCCCCGGCGAGGTAGAGGTCGCGGATCTCGCGCACGCGGCGCGCCGGCAGGAGCGCCTCGCGCGCCGCGAGCGCGCCGAGGCTCGGCTGCGAGAGCGTGAGGTCGACCCAGGGCGAGAAGGCGAGCGCGCAGGCCGGCGATGGCAGGCCGGCGGCGCGGAGCGCGGCCAGCAGCGCGAAGACGAGCCCGCCGCCCGCGCTGTCGCCGCCGAGCACGATCCGCTCCGGCGCCACCCCCTCGGCGAGCAGCGCGGCGTAGGCCGCGCGCGCGTCCTCGGGCGCCGCCGGGAACGGATGCTCGGGCGCCAGCCGGTATTCGGGCAGCACCGCGCGCGCCCCGATCCGCCGCGCGAGATGCGCGACCATCGCGGCGTGGGTCGCGGCCGAGCCGAGGCAATAGGCGCCGCCGTGCAGCCAGAGCAGCGTCGCGCCCTCCGGCCCGGCGATCCGCGTCGCCGGCAGCGCTCCGAGCGGCCGGCGCGCCATCCGCGTGCCGGGCGGCGGCGGCAGCCGGGCGGCGGCGCGCTCCAGCCGCGCGCGGGCGCGGCCGAGATCGGTTTCCCAGGCGAGATAGGGCTTCTCGACGAAGCGGAGCCAGATCTCGAGCGCGGTGAGCTGCCAGGACATTTCCCGCGCCCTCCCCGCGTCAGGCCCGGCGGCGCTCGATCGCTTCCCAGATCCGGGCGGTTACGTTTTCGCCGTTGAAGCGCTCCATCTCCTGCAGGCCGGTCGGCGAGGTCACGTTGATCTCGGTCAGCCAGTCGCCGATCACGTCGATGCCGACGAAGATCTGGCCCTTCTCGCGCAGGAGCGGCCCGATCGCGGCGCAGATCTCGAGGTCGCGCGGGGTGAGGTCGACCTTCATCGGCGTGCCGCCGACATGCATGTTTGAGCGGGTCTCGCCCTCGGGCGGCACGCGGTTGATCGCGCCCACCGGCTCGCCGTCGACGAGGATCACCCGCTTGTCGCCCGCGCTGACCGCCGGCAGGAACTTCTGCGCGATCAGGGGCTCGCGGTTCAGCGAGGCGAAGAGCTCGTAGAGCGCGTTGAAGTTGCGGTCGTTCGGATCGAGCCGGAAGATCCCCGCGCCGCCGTTGCCATAGAGCGGCTTGAGGATGATGTCGCCGTGCCGCGCCTTGAAGGCGCGCAGGGCGTCGATGTCGCGCGCGACCATGGTGGGCGGCGTGAGGTCGGGGAAATCGAGGACCAGCAGCTTCTCGGGATAGTTCCGCACCCAGAACGGATCATTGGCGACCAGCGTCGTGTCGCGGATCTTGTCGAGCAGGAAGGTCGTGGTGAGATAGCCCATGTCGAAGGGCGGATCCTGCCGGAGCCAGACCACGTCCCAGTCGGCGAGGTCGATCGTGGTCTCCTCCCCGAGCGTGAAATGGTTCCCCTGTTCGCGCCGCACCGTGACCGGCCAGCCGCGCGCGGTGACGCGGCCCTCGTCGAAGGCGAGCCGGTCGGGCGTGTAGTAGAAGAGCTCGTGTCCCCGCGCCTGCGCCTCTTCCATGATCCGGAAGGTCGAGTCGGCGTTGATGTTGATCTTGTCGATCGGATCCATCTGGACCGCGACTTTCAGGGCCATGGAACTCTCCGGGCAGGTTGCGCGCAAGTCATGGCCGAGCCGCACGGGGCTTGCAAGCGCATCTAAGGTCGACGGGGCGTTTCCGGCGCGGCGCCGCGGGCATGGCGCCGGCCTGTCGGCCGGCGCGGCGGAGCGGCCCGTTGGCCGCGAGGGAAGGTTTCTCCCCGCCTGTTGGCGGGGCCCCTCGCCCCGGAGCCTGACGGCTCCGGCGCGGTCTGCTCGATAGATTTCCAGGCCGTATGAACCATGGCAGAAGCGAGCCGCCGGTGGAGCACCTAGAGCTCCTGACAAGGGTTCGGGGTGCTGGGCTGGGTCCCGGAACGCCGCCGCCCCGGGCTTGACCCGGGGCCTCGACCCCATTTCCGAACCGCCGCGCGCAGGCTTCGGGGCCCCGGATCAGGTCCGGGGCGGCCGGCGCCGGGTGCCCGCCACGGGCGCAGGTGCCGAAGCGCGCCGCGGGTGCTCCGCCGCCAGGCGCGCGGCGCCGGACGCGGCGCCATCGCTTGCCCGCGGCCTCGGCCGCGGGCTAGGCTCCGGGCGATGACGCCGCGCGGGAGGGATGATGGCCGGGGACAGGACCCTTCTGCTGCGGGACGCCGATCTCGTGGTCACGATGGACGCGGCGCGGCGCGAGATCCCGCGCGCCTCGGTGCTGATCGAGGACAACCGGATCGCCGCGGTCGGGCCCGCCGCCGAGCTGCCGCGCGCGGCGGACGAGGTGATCGATCTCGCGGGCCATGTCCTGACCCCGGGGCTGATCAACACCCACCACCACATGTACCAGACGCTGACCCGCGTCGTGCCCGGGGTGCAGGACGGCGAGCTCTTCGGCTGGCTGCGCGGGCTCTATCCGATCTGGGCGCGGCTCACGCCGGAGATGATCGGCGTCTCGACCCAGACCGCGATGGCGGAACTGCTGCTCTCGGGGGCGACCACGAGCTCGGACCATCTCTACGTCTATCCGAACGGCTGCCGGCTCGACCATTCGATCGAGGCCGCGGCCGCGATCGGCATGCGCTTCCACGCCGCGCGCGGCTCGATGAGCGTCGGCGAGAGCAAGGGCGGCCTGCCGCCCGACGCCTGCGTCGAGGACGAGGCGGCGATCCTGAAGGACAGCCGGCGGCTGATCGAGACCTGGCACGACGCCGACCGCTATTCGATGCTGCGCGTCGTGCTCGCGCCCTGCTCGCCCTTCTCGGTCTCGACCGACCTGATGCGCGAAAGCGCCGCGATGGCGCGGGCCTATGGCGTGTCGCTGCACACCCATCTCGCCGAGAATGACAACGACATCGCCTACAGCCGCGAGGTCTTCGGCCGGACGCCGGCGGAATACGCCGAGGATCTCGGCTGGCTCGGGCACGACGTCTGGCACGCGCATTGCGTGAAGCTCGACGCGCCCGGCATCTCGGCCTTCGCGCGGACCGGCACCGGGGTCGCGCATTGCCCCTGCTCGAACATGCGCCTCGCCTCGGGGATCGCGCCGGTGCGGCGGATGCGCGACGCGGGCGTGCCGGTCGGGCTCGGCGTCGACGGCTCGGCCTCGAACGACGGCTCGCACATGCTGGGCGAGGTGCGCCAGGCGCTGCTGGCGCAGCGCGTGGGCTACGGGCCGGATGCGATGGGCGCGCGCGAGGCGCTCGAGATCGCGACGCTCGGCGGCGCGAAGGTGCTGAACCGCGACGACATCGGGGCGATCGCGCCGGGGATGGCGGCGGATGTCGCGGCCTTCGACCTTGGGAACATCGCCTATGCCGGCGCGCTGCACGATCCGGTCGCGGCGCTGGTCTTCTGCTCCGGGCCGGGCGCCGCCTATACGGTCGTGAACGGCCGGGTCGTGGTGCGCGAGGGCCGGCTGACGACGCTCGACACCCGCGCGCTCGTCGCGCGCCACAACGAACTGGCGCGCGACCTCGTGAACGGCTGAGCCGGGGCTCAGTGCTCCATGTCGATGTGCTTGGTCTCCTTGCCGAGCAGGAGCGCCACCAGCGTCAGGCAGCCCATCGCGCTGAGATAGACGCCGACCCAGAACGGGCTCCCCGCCCCATAGCTCCAGAGCGCCACCGCGATGAAGGGCGCCACGGCGGCGCCGAGGATCGAGGAGACGTTGTAGGAGATCCCCGAGCCGGTGTAGCGCACCCGCGCCGGGAAGAGCTCGGGCAGGAGCGCGCCCATCGGGCCGAAGGTCAGCCCCATCAGCGAGAAGCCGAGGATCAGCCAGGCGACCACGCCGGCCTGCCCGAGCGACAGGATCGGGACCCAGAGCAGGCCGAAGGCGATGATGCCGAGCGTGACCCAGATCAGCGTCCGGCGCCGGCCCCAGCGGTCGGCCCAGGGGCCCGAGACCAGCGTGAAGATGCCGAAGAACACCACGCCGAGGATCATCAGGAGCACGAAGGTCCGGTAGTCGTAGCCGAGGCCCGGCAGCGGCCCGTCGACCGCCGCGCGGCCGTAGGAGAGCGAGAAGGTCGTCATCAGGTAGAAGAGGACGTAGGTCGCCAGCATGTAGAAGGTGCCGAGGATGAGCTCGCGCCAGTGGTCGCGGAAAGCGGCGGCGAGCGGGACCTTCTGCACTTCGCCGCGCTTCACGGTCTTCTCGAAGGCGGTGCTCTCGACCAGGGTCAGCCGCACCCAGAGGCCGACGATCACCATCACCGCCGAGAACAGGAACGGGATGCGCCAGCCCCAGTCGAGGAAGGCGGTCGAGGGCCGCGACGGATCGTCGGAGGGCAGCAGCGCCGCGATGATCAGGAAGAGACCGTTCGCGATGATGAAACCGAGGGGGGCGCCGAGCTGCGGGAAGGTGCCGTAGATCGCGCGCTTGCCCTCCGGCGCGTTCTCGGTCGCGATCAGCGCCGCGCCCGACCATTCGCCGCCGAGCGCGAAGCCCTGGGCGAGGCGCAGGATCACGAGCAGGAGCGGCGCGAGCCAGCCCACCATCGGGAAGGTCGGCAGCACGCCGATCAGGAAGGTCGCGATACCCATGGTCAGGAGCGCGCCGACCAGCGTCACCTTGCGGCCGCGCCGGTCGCCGAGATGGCCGAAGAAGATCGCGCCGAGCGGCCGCGCCACCATCGCCGCGCCGAAGACCGCGAAGGAGGCGAGCAGAGCCGTGGTCTCGTTGCCGGCGGGGAAGAACAGGTGCGGGAAGACCAGCACCGCCGCCGTCGCATAGACGTAGAAGTCGTAGAATTCGATCGTGGTGCCGATCAGGCTCGCGAGGATGACGCGCGAGCGCGGATTGGCGGGGGCGGAGACGGGGGCGCGACCGGATCGCGCCGCGTCGTAGGTGGTAGCCATGGATATGCTCCGGATGCGCGGTTCGCCCGGGGTCTGACCGGGCGCGGGAGGAAGGGCGTCCCCGGGGCGGGGCGGGCTTCGTCCGGCGTCCGAGCGTGGTTGCCCGGGACGTGCGTCCTCTTGGTTCGGTCCTCCCGTGCGCGCCCGGGACGGAGAATGGCGAAAGCCCGCCGGACCGCCGAGGCGGCTCGCGGGCGACGGGATATCGCGGACGCGGGTCGCGCCCGCGCCGTCTGGTCCTGCCTGGCCCCGGCGGCCGGGGAGCGGTGGGCCATGAGTCGGAGAATCGCGGGCCGGCGCGGGATGGGACCCGGCGCGGCCGGTCGCGAGTCGGCGCGAGCCTTAGTCCCGCCGCCGGGGAGGGTCAAGCCATCGTGACCGGCCCGGGCGGCCGTCAGAAGCGCGCGTCGGGCAGATGGCAGGCGTCGCAGCGGCGGGTCGGCCCGGCTGGATGCCCCGCCGCGCGCTCGGTGGCGTGGCAATCGCGGCAGAGGGCGTGGAACTGCTCCTCGAGCCGGGGGGCGACGGCGGCGTCGGTCACGTGGCAGGCGAGGCAGGTCCGGCGGAAGTCGCGGTCGGTGAATTCGTGGTGACAGGTGACGCAGCCGACCGTGCCGTGCGTGTCATGCGCGAAGGTCATCGGCAGGATCGCCGGGCCGCCCGGGACGAGCGGCGTCCGCCGGGCCCGCGGATCGGCGAGCGGCGAGCCGAAGACCGCGAGCGTGACGCCGGCGAGGAGCAGGAACGCGAGGAGCCCTTTCACGCGAGAAGGCTCCGCGCCGCGACGAAGACGCCGATCGCGACGGCGCCCGCCGCGAAAAAGCCTCCGACCGGCGCCGCGCGCTCTGGACCGAGCCGGGTCCAGTGGCGCCGGCCGAGCCCGATCGCGAGCGCGAGCGCGACGAGGAGCGCGACCTGGACCGCGGTCCCGAGATAGAAGCGGCTGAGCACCACATGGCCGGTCGCGCCGCCCACCACGCCGAGCCCGAGCAGCCGGTGCGCGCGCCTGAAGGCGCGGTGGTCGCGGTGGAGCTTCCGGCGGTCGGGCATCCGGGCGAGCAGCGTCAGCGCGCCGACCCCGAGCAGCGCGCCGACCCCGAGCCACATGTGAAGCGGCGCGCCTGGCCCGAGATAGGTCCGGACGGCGCCATCGCCGCCGGGCAGCCAGAAGGCATGCGCGATCGCGACGCCGAGCACGGCGTATCCGAGCCGCTCATGCGCGCGAAGCCCGTTCCGGGCGCGCCAGGGCAGCGTCTGCGCCAGCATCCCCGCGAGGGCGAGAAAGCCGAGGCCGGCGCCGATGTCCCAGAACCAGCCCGCGCCGAGGCCCGGCGCGGCGAGGAAGGTCAGAAGGAACACGGTCGCGATCAGCGCGGCGAGGACGGGCAAGGACGCTCCCGGAAGACTTGGGCCTGGCCCGCGGCCGCGCGGGGCCGACCGACTGGGCGCTTCGCGTCATAAGACCGGCTCGGTTCCGCGCGGGCAAGTCCGGACCACGCGCGGCGCGGGCGAGCTCCCGGGCATCTCGGGCCACGCGAACGTGAGGTCGCTCCCCGCGGCGCGGGGGTGTCCTTGACCCTCCGGAGGGGGTTGGGTAGAAAAATCTCGATATATCGCTGCACAGCCAGGCACGACGTCCCAGCCAAGCGGCCCCCTCCCCCCACGAAGAGGTTGCCCATGGTTTCGCGCATCGTTCTGAGCCTTTGCGCGCTGCTCGCGGGGCCGGCTTTCGCCGAGCCCGTCACGATCGAGACGGCCCGCGGCCCGGTCGCGGCCGAGCGGCCCGAACGCGTCGTCGTCTTCGACATCGCCGCGCTCGACACGCTCGACGCGCTCGGCGTCGCCCCGGTCGGCGCGCCCGACAATCTCTACCTGCCCGCGCTCGAGCACCTGCGCGGCCAGCTCGAGCCCGTCGGCACGCTGTTCGAGCCCGATTTCGAGGCGGTCGCGGCGCTCGACCCCGATCTCATCATCATCGGCGGCCGGTCCGCGGCGCAGTTCGACGCGCTCGCGAAGATCGCGCCCACCATCGACATGACCATCGCGGGCGCGCCCTCGCTGACCGGCGACGCCCGGGCGCGGCTCGTCGCCTATGGCACGCTCTTCGGCAAGGAAGCCGAGGCCGAGCAGCTCGCCGGCGAGCTCGACGCGGCGGTCGCGGGCGCGAAGGCGGCGATCGCCGATAAGGGCGACGGCCTGGTGCTGCTGACCAACGGCACCAAGATGTCCGCCTACGGCCCCGGCTCGCGCTTCGGCTGGGTCCATAGCGAGCTCGGGCTGCCCGCGGCGGTCGAGACGAGCTACGAAGGCAGCCACGGCGAGGGCGTCTCGTTCGAATTCGTCGCCAAGGCCAATCCGGACTGGCTCGTCGTCATCGACCGGGCGGCGGCGGTCGGCCAGGAGGGCGCGAGCGCCCGCGAGACGCTCGACAACCCGCTCGTCGCCGGAACCACGGCCTGGACCAAGGAACAGCTCGTCTTCCTCGACCCGACCAGCATGTATATCGCCAACGGCGGCGTGCGCTCGCTGACCGGGCTGCTCGGCCAGATCACCGAGGCCTTCGATAAATGATCCGCGTGGGCCTCGCGGCCGCCCTGCTCGTTCTGCTGGCGGCCGCGAGTGTCCTCGTCGGGGTCGAGGATTTCGCGCCGGCGCGCGTCTTCTCCGATCCCGGGCAGCAGCTGCTGCTCTTCGTCAGCCGCCTGCCCCGCACCGCCGCGGCGCTGCTGACCGGCGCCTCGATGGCGGTGGCGGGCGTGATCATCCAGGTCATCGTGCGCAACCGCTTCGCCGAGCCCACGACCGCGGGCGCGGCGCAGGGGGCGGCGCTCGGCCTGCTCGCGGTGACGATCCTCGCCCCGTCCGCGCCGATCGCGCTACGCATGCTCTGCGCGAGCCTCGCGGCGCTCGCCGCGACCGCGCTCTTCGTCATGATCGCGCGACGCCTGCCACCGAGCCAGCCGCTCCTCGTGCCGCTCGTCGGCCTCGTCTATGGCGGCATCCTCGGCTCGGTCGAGACTTTCATCGCCTATGAGCGCGACCTGATCCAGTATCTCAACACCTGGATGAACGGCGAATTCTCGGGCGTGATCGCCGGCCGCTACGAGCTCCTCTGGGTCTCCGGCGCCGCCGCGGCGCTCGCCTATCTCGCCGCCGACCGGTTCACCATCGCGAGCCTCGGCCAGGACGCCAGCCTCGGGCTCGGGCTCAACTATCGCGCGGTGGTGTCGATCGGCCTCGTCATCGTCTCGATCATCACCGCGCTCACCGTCGTCACCGTGGGCATGATCCCGTTCGTCGGCCTCGTGGTCCCGAACCTCGTCGCGCGCGTCATGGGCGACAACCTGCGCCGCAGCCTGCCCTGGGTCGCCTTCACCGGCGCGACGCTGGTGCTCGCCTGCGACCTCGTGGGCAGGCTGGTCCGGTTTCCCTACGAGATCCCGGTCGGCACCGTCTTCGGCGCGCTCGGCTCCGGGCTCTTCCTCTATCTTCTGATGCGCGATCCCCGCCGTGCCGCGTAACCGGCTGCTCCTGCTCGCCGGCGTGTTCGTCCTCGCCGCGCTCGCCTTCATGTTCACCGCGCCGAAGGGGTCGTGGGCCTTCCTGCTGCCGTTCCGGGCCGAGCGGCTGGCGGCGATGACGCTGGTCGGGGCCACGATCGGCGTCGCGACGATCCTGTTCCAGACCGTGGTCGGCAACCGGATCCTCACGCCTTCGATCCTCGGCTTCGACGCGCTCTACGGCCTGTTCCAGACCGGGCTCGTCTTCGTCTTCGGCGGCATAGGCTTCGCGGCGCTCGATCCCCGGCTCAAGTTCCTCGCCGAGAGCGCGCTGATGGCGGCGGTGGCGATCAGCCTGCTCGGTCTGCTGCTGGGGCGGGGGCGGCACGACCTGCACCGGATGCTGCTGATCGGCGTGGTGCTCGGCACCTTCCTGCGCAGCCTCTCGGGGCTCCTGCAGCGGCTCATGGATCCGAACGAATTCGCCGTGGTGCAGGGCGCGACCTTCGCGAGCTTCAGCAAGGTGCGGGGCGACCTGCTGCTCGCCGCGGCGCCGCTCGCGCTGCTCGCCTGCCTGCTCGCCTGGCGCCACCGGGCGGCGCTCGACGTGCTGGCGCTCGGCCGGCCCACCGCGATCAGCCTCGGCGTCGCGCATGACCGGCTGTGCCGGCTCATGCTCGCGCTGACGGCGGTGCTCGTATCGGTCGCGACCGCGCTGGTCGGGCCGCTCGCGTTCTTCGGCCTGCTGGTGGCGAGCCTCGCGCATGTCAGCGTCCCGGCGCCTCGGCACGCGTTCCTGCTGCCCGCCGCGGCGCTGATCGGCGCGACCGTCCTCGTGGCGGGCCAGACCCTGTTCGAGCGCGTGCTCGGGATGCAGGCGACGCTCTCGGTGGTGATCGAATTCGCCGGCGGCCTGCTCTTCCTCTTCCTCCTGCTTCGGAGCCGCCCGGCATGATCGAGATCGAGCGCGTCAGTCACGGCTACGGCGCGCGGCCGGTGCTGCGCGACGTGAGCTTCACCCTGCCCAAGGGCGGGGTCACCGCGCTGATCGGGCCGAACGGCGCGGGCAAGTCGACGCTGCTCTCGCTGATGGCCCGCCTGCTGCCGCTCGGGACCGGGCGGATCACCTTCGACGGGCTCGACGTCGCGCGCACGCCGTCGCGCGAGTTGGCGCTGAAGCTCGCGGTGCTGCGGCAGGAGACGACGCTCGCGACGCGGCTGACGGTGCGCGATCTCGTGGCGTTCGGGCGCTATCCGCATTGCCAGGGTCGCCCCGGACCGGAGGACGCGCGCGTCGTGGCCGAGGCGCTGACGCAGTTCGAGCTCGACCCGCTCGCCGAGCGCTTCCTCGACGAGCTCTCCGGCGGCCAGCGCCAGCGCGCCTTCGTGGCGATGACCTTCGCCCAGGCGACCGACTATCTGCTGCTCGACGAGCCGCTCAACAACCTCGACCTCACCTTCGCGCGGTCGCTGATGCGGCGGCTGCGCGAGCTCGCCGACGCGCATGGCCGCACCGTGGTCGTGGTGCTGCACGACATCAACTACGCCGCCGCCTGGGCCGACCGGATCGTCGCGCTGCGCGACGGCGCGGTCGCCGCCTTCGGCGCGCCCGAGGAGGTGATCCGCACCGAGACGCTGGAGGCGATCTACGGCGTCCGGATCGAGGTCACGCGGCATGGCGCCTGGCCGGCGGCGCTTTATCACCGCGACGCGGACTGAGCGCCGCCGCGGCGGTCAGGCTCGCCGCCAGTCGACCCCGAGCTTCTCGTCGAGCGCGAAGCGCGCCAGATGGCTCTCGATCACGTATTCGACCCGGCCGAGCGCCTCGGCGTCGGTCGCGCTGGCGGTGAGCCGCAGGGATCCCGTCCGCGCCTCGAGCTCGCAGGCGCCGAGCGTGAAGGTCACCTTGCCCCGGTCGCCCTCGTGGCGCACCGCCGCGCGGCGGGCGAAATGGGCGCAGAGCTGGGTGAGATAGCTTTCCGCCGCCGGGGTCGCCACGTCGGCCACGCTGCGCAGCATCGTGGCCGGGTCCGGCACCGGCGCGACCGTCTCGCCGACCGCGCGCGCCGCCTCGCGCAGCGTGGCGGCGATTCGGGCGATGGTCTCGTCCTCGACGCCGCCCTGGGCGAAACGCTGGCGGAGCGCGCGCTTGATCTCGTCGAGCCCGCGCAGCACCGCCTCGGGCGGCGTGCCGCCGCGGCCGAGCCCGCCCATGTAGACGGCGATCTCCGCCAGCGCGCCCTCGTTCGCGGCGAGATAGGCCTCGCCCTCCGGCGTGGCGCGGAAGCGCTTCCGCCCGCCCTCGAGCTCCGGGGTCGCGTAGCCGGCGCCCTCCAGCCAGGAGAGCGTCGGATAGATCACGCCCGGGCTCGGGCTGTAGCCGCCGCCCATCCGTTCCTCGATGAGCTTGATGAGCTCGTAGCCGTGCCGCGGCTGTTCGGACATGAGCCCGAGCACGATGAGCCGCAGCTCGCCATAGTCGAACGGTCCGCGGCGGCGGGCGCGCTCCGCTCCCGGGGCCGTCTCGATCTCGTTCGAAGCGCTGTCGTCGGTCATACGGTCCTTGGCCCGCGGGCTGCGTCGTTCGGAGCGCGGGCCGCGTCTCCGAAGGGCATCGCGAGCGGGAACAAGCGAAACACTGGCGGAAGCTGTGCCTTTGCCCGCCCTTTCTAGCCGGTCATCCGCCACCGGTCACCCTCCCCGCGCCAGGGTCCCGGCCCAAACGCCGCCGAAGCGATGGGAAAGCGGACCGCAATAGCCATCTTGTCGCACGCGGCGCGACAATTTGGCACAGGTAATGCAAGTGATCGGCGATTTCTCGCGCATATCCCACACGTATAAAGATAACGCCTATCAGAATCTGCGCTGATTCCGATAAGGTGACGAAAAAGCAAAGCCAGGACAGACCCCGGAAATCGGGGCGGCCAAGGCCGAGGTGGCGTATTCGCACCACCCGAATCATTCGCGCGCTTTGAGGCAGGCGACCAGGCAAGGGACCTTCTGTAACTTCAGAGGTACCCAGTTTATGGCTGTTCTATCCGCATCCAATAAGACCGAGCTGCTTGCGGCGCTAAAGTCCGCCAAGGGCGGCGACACGATCCAGCTCGCCTATGGCAAATACGGCTCGATCTCGCTCGACGGAACGAAAGCCTCGTCGAACTACCTGAAATACGCGGGCGAGGTGAAGATCGTCTCCGCGGATTCCTCCAAGAAGGCGATCATCGACGAGCTCAGCCTGAAGGGCGTCACGAATCTCACCTTCGAGAAGATCAACTTCGACTACGCCACCAAGACCAACTCCAACGGCCTGGCGTTCAACATCAACACGTCGAAGGACATCACCTTCCGCGGCAATGTCTTCGGCGGCGAGTTCGACGACAAGGGCTACGGCCTCGGCACCGGGCTCAAGGTCAGCCAGGGCAGCAACATCCTGATCGAGAACTCGGTCTTCACCGGCTTTCGCAAGGGGATCGAGGCCTGGGCGGTCGACGGGCTGACGCTGCAGAACAACACGCTGCAGAGCATCAGCTACGACGGCGTCGTCAGCGGCCATGTCCAGGGGCTCACGATCAAGAACAACACGATCGCGATGACCCCCAACCCGGCCGAGGACCAGCACCGCGACGGGATCCAGATCTACAACCAGGGCGCCGCCGCGGTGTCGCGGAACATCCTGATCGAGAAGAACACGATCACCGCGACCGATACGACCACCCACGGGATCTTCATGGGCAACGCCGACGCCCGCGGCGCGACCGACTACGGCGAGTTCTATGCGAACGTGGTGATCCGCGACAACACGGTCATGACGGGCCAGAAGCTCGGCATCGCCGTCGGCCAGACCAACGGGCTGACCGTGAGCGGCAACACGATCATCCAGCACGACTTCCTCAACGACGACCCGCGGGTCGTGACGATCCCGCTCCTGCACGTCGAGGAGGATTCGATCAACGTCTCGATCAGCGGCAACATCCTCAACGGCGCGCCGGTCGTCTCGGACGCGAACTGGCAGAGCGTGCTTGGCGCGAACCCGGGCTGGGCGATGAACGCCAATGCGATCGTGAAGCTCGCCTGGAAGATCGGCCAGTCCACGATCGATCCCTGGGCCGGCGTGCGCGGCAACGGCGAGGCGGACGAATTCCGCTTCAAGGGGACCTGGGTCGCGAACACCGACCGGACCGACGTCAACGACAAGGTCAATTTCGAGGAAGGCGACACGATCGTCCTGATCAACTACCAGGCGAATACCTTCAAGGGCGTGTGGCAGGGCAACAAGCTCGACGTCAGCGCCGCCGGCGATTACGCGAAGATCGACAGCCTCGTCGACCTGCAGGAGCTCGCCGCGACCTCGCCCAAAGTCACCGCGACCGTGTCGGGCGACGATCTGACGCTGCATATCGCCCAGTCGGGCGGCACGCACCACGTTGTTCTGGAAGGCCTCGGGAACCTCTACCAGAGCACCTACGACCCTACCCTGTTCTGATCCGCGGGGCGTGAGCGCGCCCCGGGGGACGGCGCGGCGGCGCCTCCTCCGGACCGGATCATCCGGACGCCGCGTTCAGAGCCGGTCGCGCAGACCGTACCAGGACATCGCCAGCACCAGGAGCGGCCAGCGGAGCGAGGCTCCGCCGGGAAAGGCCGGCGTCGGCAGGTCCGCGAAGAGGTCGAACCGCTCCAGCGTGCCGCCCACCGCCTCGGCGAGGATCCTGCCCGCCAGCGTCGCCATCGCGACGCCATGGCCGGAATAGCCGGCGGCGGAGAAGAACCCCGGCCCGAGGCGCTGGAACGCCGGCATCCGCGTCACCGTGATCCCGAGCGTGCCGCCCCAGGCATGGGTGATCGCGAGATCCGCGAGGCCGGGATAGATCGCGAGCATCCGCGGCCGGGCGAGCGCGGTGATGTCGCGCGGGAAGCGGTAGCCGTAGCTCTCGCCGCCGCCGAACAGCATGCGGCCGTCGGCGCTCAGCCGCCAGTAGTTCACGACGAAGCGCGAATCGGCCGCCGCCACGTCCTCGGGGATGAGCGCGCGGGCGCGCGCCGCGCCCATGGGCTCGGTCGCGATGATGAAATTGTTGATCGGCATCACCCGCGCCGCCACCCGGGGCACGAGGTCGCCGAGATAGCCGTCGCAGCAGACGAGGATCTGCTTCGCGCGCACCTCGCCCCCGGCCGTCCGGGCGACGCCCTCCGCCACCTCGGTGACGCGGCTCCGCTCGAAGAGCCGGGCGCCGGCGGCGCGCGCGGCGGCGGCGAGGCCGAGCGCGAAGTTGAGCGGGTGCAGATGCCCCGCCCCCATGTCGAGGTCGCCGCCGTGATAGGCCTCGGTCCCGAGCACCGCGGCGATCCCGGCGCGGTCGAGCGGCACGCAATCCGCGTAGTCGTATTCGCGCGCGAGCTTCTCGGCATAGGCGTGGGCGTGCGCGACATCGCCGGGGCGATGCACCGCGTGCGCGACACCGGGGCGGTAGTCGCAGTCGATCGCGTGGCGGGCGATCAGGTCGCGCACCAGCGCCTTCGACTCCTCGGCGAGGTCCCAGAGCATCCGCGCCTTGTCGCGGCCCGCGACCGCCTCGAGGTAATCCTGCTCGCGGCGCTGGCCCGAGCCGACCTGTCCGCCGTTGCGGCCCGAGGCGCCCCAGCCGAGCCGCTGCGCCTCGAGCAGCACGACGTCGTAGCCGCGCTCGCGCAGGTGCAGCGCGGCCGAGAGCCCGGTATAGCCGCCGCCGATCACGCAGACATCCGCGGTGACCGAACCCGCGAGCGCCGGCTCCTCGACCACGCCGCGCGCGGTCTCCGCGTACCAGCTCGGCGGATAGGCGCCGGGCCGGTCGTTCGCGGTCAGGAGGTCCAGCCGGGCCACGGCGTCAGACGTTCAGGAGCAGGTGGTCGCGTTCCCAGGGGCTGATCACACGCAGGAAGGTCTCGACCTCGTCGCGCTTGATCGCCTGATAGAGCGCGCAGAACTCGGCCCCCAGAACCTCGGTCATCTCGGGCGCCTCGTCGAAATGGTCGAGCGCGGCCAGCAGGTCGCGCGGCAGCGCGCGCGGCCGGTGATAGGCCTCGCCCGCCACCGCCTCGCGCGGGTTGAGGCCCTGGGTGATGCCGAGATAGCCGCAGGCGAGCGAGGCGGCGAGCGCGAGATAGGGGTTGCAGTCCATGCCGACGACGCGGTTCTCGAGCCGCCGCGCGTCGGGATGGCTGATCGGGACCCGGATGCCGGTGGTGCGGTTGTCAGGCCCCCATTCGAGGTTGATCGGCGCGGCGCCGCCCGGCACGAAGCGGCGGTAGCTGTTCACATAGGGCGCGAACATGCAGAGCACGGTGGGGATGTAGCGCTGCAGCCCGCCGATGAAGCCGTGGAAGGCCTCGGTCGGGCCGCCGTTCTCGCCGGTGAAGATGTTCCGCCCGGTGCGGGTGTCGACCACCGACTGGTGAATGTGCATCGCCGAGCCCGGCTCGTGCTGCATCGGCTTCGCCATGAAGGTGGCGAAGCAGTTGTTGCGCAGCGCCGCCTCGCGGATGGTGCGCTTGAAGAAGAAGACCTGGTCGGCGAGCTTGATCGGGTCGCCGTGCAGCAGGTTGATCTCGACCTGCCCGGCCCCGCCCTCCTGGATGATCGTGTCGATCTCGAAGCCCTGGGCGTCGGAGAACTCGTAGATGTCGTCGATCACCTTGCCGTATTCATCGACCGCTGACATCGAATAGGCCTGGCGCGAGACCATCTGCCGGCCGGTCCGGCCCACCGGGGGCTCGATCGGCTCGTTCGGGTTGAGGTTCGGCTTGATGAGATAGAATTCCATCTCCGGCGCCACCACGGGCCGCCAGCCCTTCGCCTCGTAGAGGTCCACGACGCGCTTCAGCACGTTGCGCGGCGCGACCGGCACCGGCTTGCCGCTCAGGTCCTCGACGTTGTGGATGACCTGGAGCGTGATGTCGTCGGCCCAGGGCGCCGCGGTCGCCGTGTCGTAGTCCGGCTTCAGCACCATGTCGCTCTCGGTCCACTGCATCACGTCGTGCAGGTCCACGTAATCGCCCGAGATCGTCTGGTGGAAGATCGAGGTCGGCAGGAACATCCGATCCTCGCGCATGAACTTCGCCGCCGGCATCGCCTTGCCGCGCGAGATGCCGGCGATGTCGGGGACGATGCACTCGACCTCCTCGATGCGCCGGTCGCCCAGCCAGTCGCGGAAGGTCCCTGGCAGGCGGTCGTTGAATTCGGCGGGGGATGGCGTCGCCATGGGTGTCCTCAAAGGCTGCCGACCGCGACGGGGACCGCGCCGGCGGCCTCCGCGACGAGGCAGAGCCAGTCATGGGCGAGATGCGCGGCGGCGATCGCGGTGATCTCGGCGTGATCGAAGGGCGGCGAGACCTCGACGAGGTCCATGCCGACGAGGTTGAGCCCTTTGAGCCCGCGCACGAATTCGAGCGCCTGCCAGCTCGCGAGCCCGCCCGGCACCGGCGTGCCCGTGCCCGGCGCGAAGGCCGGGTCGAGCCCGTCGATGTCGAAGGAGAGATAGACCGGCGCGTCCCCCGCCCGCTCGCGCGCCGCGGCGATCGCGGCGCCGATCCCCTCGCGGTGGATCCATGGCGCGGTCAGGACCTGCAACCCCTCGGTCGAATCGTGGAAGGTGCGGATCCCGACCTGCGTCGAGCGCGCCGGATCGACGATCCCCTCGCGGATCGCGCGGCCCATCATCGTGCCGTGGTCGATCCGGCCCGGATCGTCGGGCCAGAGATCGCCATGCGCGTCGACCTGGATCAGCGCGAGCGGGCCGTGCACCGCGGCGTGCGCTTTCAGGAGCGGCCAGGCGATGAAATGGTCGCCGCCGAGCGTCAGCAGCTTCGCCCCGGTCGCGAGGATCGCCGCCGCCTGCGCCTCGATGTCGGGGGCGACGGTCTCCGGATGGTGCGGATCGACGTAGGCGTCGCCGTGGTCGACGATCGAGAGCGCCTCGAAAAGGTCGAAGCCGAAGGGGAAGGCCTTGAGCTCGGCGAGCTGCACCGAGGCGGCGCGGATCGCGCGCGGCCCGAGGCGGCAGCCGGGGCGATAGGTCACCGAGGCGTCGTAGGGCACGCCCCAGACCGCGACGTCGACGCCGTCGAGGTCGCGGGTGTAACGCCGGCGCAGGAAGGAGACCGCGCCGCCATAGGTCATCTCCGGCCAGTGCGCGCGGTTGTCCCGGGCCCGAAACGCCTGATCGCCCTTGTCCGTCATTGTTTCTTCGTCCCGCGCCGCATCTGCCAGAAGGCGATTCCCACCCCGACCGCCACGATGGCGATAATGATCGTCGCCAGCGCGTTGATATCAGGGCTGACGCCGAGCCGCACCTTGGAAAAGATCACCATCGGCAGCGTCGAGGCGCCCGGGCCGGTGACGAAGCTCGCCACCACGAGATCGTCGAGCGAGAGCGTGAAGGCGAGCAGCCAGCCCGCGATCAGCGCCGGCGCGATCACCGGCACGGTCACGTCGAAGAAGACGCGGACCGGCTTCGCGCCGAGGTCCATCGCCGCCTCCTCGAGGCTCTCGTCGAGCGTGGCGAAGCGGCTCTGCGCGACGACGGTGACATAGGCCATGCAGAAGGTGGTATGCGCGATGATGATCGTGGTCATGCCCCGCCCGGCGGGCCAGCCGATCAGCTGCTCCATCGAGACGAAGAGCAAAAGCAGCGACAGGCCGGTGATCACGTCGGGCATGACGAGCGGCGCGGTCGACATGCCGGTGAGCAGCGCCCGCCCCTTGAACGGGCCGAAGCGGGTCAGCACGAAGGCCGCGAGCGTGCCGAAGATCGTCGCGAGCGTCGCCGAGGCGACCGCGACCTTGAGGCTGATCCAGGCGGCGGAGAGGATCTGCGGATTGCGCAGGAGCTCGCCGTACCACTTGGTCGAGAAGCCGCCCCAGACGGTGACGAGCTTGCTCTCGTTGAAGCTGAAGATGATCAGCGACGCGATCGGCGCGTAGAGGAAGATGAAGCCGAGCAGCACGAAGCCCGGCAGCAGGATGCTCTTCTTCATCGCCTATTCCTCCTCGCGCCGCTGCGCCGAGCGCAGGATCATGATCGGGATCACGAGCGCGACCAGCATCGCGATCGCGACCGCGCTCGCCGTCGGCCAGTCGCGGTTCGAGAAGAACTCGTTCCAGAGCACCCGGCCGATCATCAGCGTGTCCGGGCCGCCGAGCAGTTCCGGGACCACGAACTCGCCGATCGCCGGCACGAAGACCAGCATGAAGCCCGCGATGATGCCGGGCATCGAAAGCGGCAGCGTCACGTGCCAGAAGGTGGTGATCGGCCGTCCCCCGAGATCGGCCGAGGCCTCGAGGAGCGCCTCGTCGAGCTTCACGAGATTGGCGTAGAGCGGCAGGATCATGAACGGCAGGTAGGTGTAGACGATGCCGAGATAGACCGCGAAATTCGTCTGCAGCATGACGAGCGGCGTGTCGATGATCCCGGTCCAGAGCAGGAAGTTGTTGATGACGCCGTTCGAGCGCAGGAACCCCTGCCAGGCGTAGACGCGCAGCAGGAACGAGGTCCAGAACGGCAGGATCACCAGCATGAGCAGGACCGACCGCCGCCCCTCGGGGCTGCGCGCGATGTAATATGCGATCGGATAGCCGACCAGCAGCGTGATCACCGCCGAGACGAAGGCGAGCCGGATCGAGAAGAAATAGGCCCTGATGTAGAGCGGGTCGTCGAAGAGATAGCCGAAGTTCTCGAAGCTGAGCGTGATGATCGCCCGGAGCCCGTCCCATTCGACGAGCGGCAGGTAGGGCGGCATCGCGATCGCCGCCTCGCTGACCGAAAGCTTGGCGACGACGAGGAAGGGGATCAGGAAGAAGATCAGCAGCCAGAGCATCGGCGCCGCGATGACCAGCGTGCGGCCCCGGAAGCCGAGCCGCGCGAGCAGCGCGGCGGTCCAGCGCAGCGGCGGGAAGCGCTCGATCAGCCCGGTCATTGCGTGAGCACCGAACCGGCGTTGTCCTCCCAGGAGATCCAGACCTCGTCGCCCCAGGTAATCGCATCCTCCGCGTGGCGGGACAGGTTGGCGATGGTGGCGCTGATCATCCGGCCGCTCGGCAGCTTCAGCCGGTGGATCGAGAGATTGCCCATGTAGGCGATTTCGTCGACCACGGCGGAGAAAACGTTCTCGGCCTGATCCGGCCGTTCCTTCGAGAGGCGCATCTTCTCCGGCCGGATCGCGTACCAGAGCTTCTGGTCGATCGTGCAGGAGACGCCGTGGCCGACATAAATCGTCCCGCCGAGATCGGGCGCCTCGAGCCGGATGAAGTCGGGCTCGTCCTCGGTGACGCGGCCCTCGAACATGTTCACCGAGCCGATGAAATCGGCGACGAAGCGCGAGTTCGGGTGCTCGTATATCTCCGGCGGCTCGCCGACCTGGACGATCTTGCCCGCGTTCATCACGCCGATCCGGGTCGAGAGCGTCATCGCCTCCTCCTGGTCGTGGGTGACGACGATGAAGGTGACGCCGAGCGTTTCCTGGATCTTGATGAGCTCGAACTGGGTCTCCTCGCGCAACTTCTTGTCGAGCGCGCCCAGCGGCTCGTCGAGCAGCAGGAGCTTCGGCCGCTTCACGAGGCTGCGCGCGAGCGCCACGCGCTGGCGCTGGCCGCCCGAGAGCTGGTGCGGCTTGCGGCCGGCGAATTGCGACAGCTGCACGAGCCTGAGCATCTCGGCGACCTTGTCCGTCGCCTCGGCCTTGCCCATCCCGTCGCGATAGAGGCCGTAGGCGACGTTCTTCTCCACCGTCATGTGCGGAAAGAGCGCGTAGGACTGGAACATCATGTTGGTCGGGCGCTCGTAGGGCGCCTTACCCGCCATGTCCTGGCCGTCGATCTCGATCCTGCCCTCGGAGGGCGTCTCGAAGCCGGCCAGCATCCGGAGCAGCGTGGACTTGCCGCAGCCCGATCCGCCGAGCAGGCAGAAGAGCTCGCCCTTGTAGATGTCGAGGCTGACGTCGTCGACGGCGTAGAAATCGCCGAAGCGCTTGGTGACCTTGGAGATCCGCACGAAGGGAGGCTCCGTGGCGGCGACCCAGGGTTTCGCGGTGACGACGGGGACGGAATTGTTCATGCGGGCTCCGCGCGCGGGGGCGGCGCGGGCCAGGCCCACGCCGGTTCGCAGCGAGCTTAGGCGGGGCTTCGCGCGCCTGTCCAGTCTACTGACGCGCGACCCCGCCTGTTCGGGGCTTTACCTTTCGCGCCGCAAGAAATCCTCGAACAGGGCTCGCCATTCGCGCGTTGTTCGTCCGGGCGCGTAGTCCCGCGCGATGATCTCGCCCGCGCGGGCGACGCGCGGGCCCGCCTTGAAGAAGGCGTCGTCGTGGAGGTCGGTGATCCGCGAGGTAGCGCGCGCGCCCCGGGGTCCGCTTCGAGAACCGGAGCATGTCGGGGGCCTCCGGCGGCGGCCGCGTCGCGCGGCGCCGGAGGCCGGTGTCAATCCCTTCCGCCGCGGGCCGCGGGGCGCGCCGCCAGACCGCGATCCCCGGACCACGGGGCAGGCGCGTGACGGCGTGGCGTCACTGGCCGGTCTTGGCCTGCGTCCAGAGGCGGGTCATCGTCCGGTCGGTGCGCGCGTCATAGACCTGGGTCGGGAACAGCTTCGCCAGAACCTCGGGGGTCGGGAAGATCGCCGGATCGTCGCGGATCTCGGCGTCGACCATCGGCATCGAGGCCTTGTTGGCGTTCGCGTACCAGACGTAGTTGGTGATGTCGGCCGTGACCTGCGGATCCATGATGAAGTTGATCCAGGCGAGCGCCGCCTCGGGGTTCGGCGCGTCGGCGGGGATCGCCATCAGGTCGAACCACTGCTGCGCGCCCTCCTTCGGCACCTCGTATTTCACCGTCACGCCGGTGTTGGACTCCTCGGCGCGGGCGGCGGACTGGAAGACGTCGCCGGAGAAGCCGACCGAGACGCAGACCTCGCCGTTCGCGAGGTCGGAGATGTACTGCGAGGAGTGGAAGTAGCGGACATAGGGCCGGATCGCCTCGATCACCGCCGCGGCCTTCTCGAGGTCGGCCGTGTCGGTCGACATCGGGTCGAGCCCGGCATAGGCGAGCGCGCTCTGCAGCATGTCGGTCTGTGAATCGAGCAGCGTGATGCCGCAATCCTTGAGCTTCTCGGCGTATTGCGGATCGAAGACCAGCGCCCAGCTGTCGGTCGGCGCGTCGTCGCCGAGGCGCTGCTTCACCGCCTCCTCGTTGTAGCCGACGCCGACGGTGCCCCACATGTAGATCACCGAATGGGCGTTGTCCGGATCGGCGGCGGCCGCCGACTTCATCAGCTCGGGGTCCATGTTCGCGAGGTTCGGCAGCTTCGACTTGTCGAGCTCCTGATAGACGCCCGCGGCGACCTGTCGCTGCAGGAAGCTCGAGGTCGGCACCACCACGTCATAGCCGGAATTGCCGGCGAGCAGCTTCGCCTCGAGCGTCTCGTTCGAATCATAGACGTCGTAGACGACCTTGATCCCCGTCGCCGCCTCGAATTTCGCGATCGTGTCCTCGGCGATGTAGTCGGACCAATTGTAGATATGGACGACCTTGTCCTGGGCGAGGCCCGGGAGGGCCGTCGTCGCGGCGAGAAGGCTGGCGAGGGAGAGACAGCGGAGCATCAGGGTTCCTTGCGCGAGGGGAAGAGGGTCAAAGGCCAAGCCGGTCCCGAAGACCGTACCACCACGATCCCAACATGGAATAGGGCACACGAAAACGTTGCCCTCCGGGGAAGGGAATCCAGGGCACGGCGGCGAAGGTGTCGAACCGTCCGGTGTCGCCCATGAGCGCCGCGGCGATGATCCGGCCGAAGAGATGGCTGCCAACCACGCCGTGGCCGCTGTAGCCGGCGGCGTAATAGGTGTCGGGCCCGAGCCGGCCCAGCTGCGGCACGCGGCTGAACGAGATCGCGCAATTGCCCGACCAGGCGTGGTCGATCTTCACGCCGCCAAGTTCCGGGAAGACCTTGACCAGATTGGGCAGGATCTTCGCCTTGATGTCGGCCGGGTCGGTGCCGCCATAGACCGTGCCGCCGCCGAAGAGCAGGCGTCCGTCGGCCGAGAGGCGGTAGTAGTCGAGCACGTAGCGCACGTCCTCGACGCAGACATTGGTCGGGAGCAGCGCGGCGGCGCGCGCGCCGAGCGGCTCGGTCGCGATGATCTGGGTCGAGAAGGGCATCACCCGGGTGTCGAGCTCGGGGACCGCCGCGCCGAGATAGGCGTTGCCGGCGAGAATCAGCGTGCGCGGCCGGACCACCCCGCCGTCGGCGAGATGCACGACCGGCCGGCCGCCGATATCCTCGATCCGCGCCACCGGGCTTTGCTCGTGGATCACCCCGCCCTCGGCCTCGAAGGCGCGCGCCTCGCCGAGCGCGAGGTTCAGCGGGTGCAGGTGCCCGCCGGTCGGATCGAACATGCCGCCTTCGTAGAAGTCGGTCGCGACATGGCGGCGCACGCCCGCCGCGTCGAGCATCTCGAAATTGTCGAGCCCGTGCCGACGCCAGAGCGCCTGCTTCTCGGCGAGGCCGCGCATATGCGCGGGGGTGAGCGCGGCGAAGAGATTGCCCTCGCGCAGGTCGCAGTCGATCTCGTATCGCGCGATCCGCTCGCGGATGATCTCGCCGCCCTCCTGCACCAGCGCGGCGACGAAGCCGGCCGTCGCCGCGCCGTAGCGGCGCTCGATCGTGTCGAGCCCGGCGTTGAGCCCGTTCACGATCTGGCCGCCGTTGCGCCCCGAGGCGCCCCAGCCGACCTGCGCCGCCTCGAGGATCATCACGTCGTGGCCCTTCGCGGCGAGGTCGATCCCGGCGGAGAGCCCGGTGAAGCCGGCGCCGACGACGCAGACGTCGGGCGCCGCGGAGCCCCGCAGGGGCGGACGCTCCGGCGCCGCCGCGCGGGTCGCGGCGTAGTAGCTGTCCGGATAGGCGGCGGCCGCCATCACACCGTCTCCAGATAGGTGTCGTGCTCGAAGGGGCTGATCTGCTGGCTGAACACCTGCAATTCCTGCCGCTTCATCCCCGCGAACTGCTCGCGCAGGATCGGCGCGAACAGCCGCTCGTTGCTCTCGGAATGCTCGAAGGCCTCGATCGCGCGCTTCCAGTCCGCCGGAAGCGTGGCCCCCGCGCGCTCGTCGCGCGTGGTCGCCAGCGGCTCAGGCGGCTCGATCCGGCGCTCCATCCCTTCGAGCGCGCCGCCGAGGATCGCGGCGAGGACGAGATAGGGATTGGCGTCGGCGCCGGCGACGCGATGCTCGATCCGGCGCGCCGCGCCGGGGCCGCCCGGGATCCGAACCGCCGCCGAGCGCGTTTCATAACCCCAGCAGACCTCGGAGGGCGAATGGGCGTTCGGCTGCAGGCGGCGATAGGAGTTGAGATGCGGCGCGAAGATCAGCGACGAGCCCCGCATCGTGTCGAGCACGCCCCCGACCGCGTGGCGCATCACCTCGGACCCGTCGGCGCCGCCGTTGTCGAAGACGTTGCGCCCTTCACGGTCGAGGAGCGAGAAATGCACGTGGAAGCCGTTGCCGGCGCGGTCGAGGAACGGCTTCGCCATGAAGCTCGCCGCCAGCCCGTACTTGCGCGCGATGCCCTTGACGAAGCGCTTGAAGTAGAGCGCGTCGTCCGCGGCCTTCAGCGGATCGGCCACGTGCAGCAGGTTGATCTCGAACTGCCCGCCGCCGTTCTCGGAGATCGCGCTGTCGACCGGGATGCCATGCGCGTCGCAGGCGGCGTAGACGTCGGTGAAGAAGGCCTCGAAATGGTCGAGATCGTCGATGCAGAGCGCGCCGTCGCCGTCGAGCAGCTTGTGCGTCACCGGCGATTTCGGCGGCGTCGGCACGTCCGTCGTCGTGTCGACGAGATAGAATTCGAGCTCGGTCGCCACCACCGGCGTCAGGCCCAGCGCCGCGAACCGGCCGCAGACGGCGGCGAGCGCGCGGCGGGGATCGCCGAGGAAGGGCGTCTCGTCCTCGCAGAGCATCCAGAGCGGCAGCAGCGCGGTGGGCGAGCCGAGCCAGTTCATCGGCAGGAAGCCGCGGCCGGTCGGCAGGCAGCGCCCGTCGACGTCGCCCATCTGGTAGACGAGCGGGTTGCCCGACCAGTCCTCGCCCCAGATGTCGAGGCAGGCGATCGAATAGGGAACGCGCATCTGGCCTTCGAGGACCTTGCGCGCCTGGGCGACCGGCACGCGCTTGCCGCGCAGGATCCCGTTGAGATCGCAGACGGCGGCGCGCAGGCTGGTGATGTCGGGGCGGAGTTCGAGCCACTCCAGGGCTTCGGTCGTGTCCAATTGGGTCTCCGGCGTGATCACGTCAGGCTAGCCGGGCGCCGCGATCGCGTCAAAGCGTCCCGCGCCGCGCGGAGGCGCCCGATCACACGCGCGCAATTCCGCGCGTTCGCGGGTTTTACTTGGTTTGCCGTTGCACTAGACCAGCGAGGACCGCAATCCCGTGACCAAGTGACGCGCGCGTAGATGCCGAAGAAGCAGGAGCTGAAGCCGACCCGGCGCATGATGGCGCGGCTCGCCCACGGGCACCGGCCTCCGTCGCTGCAGGTCGCGGCGCTGTGCTATCGCCGCACCCGCAAAGGGTTGCGGATCCTCTTGATCACCAGCCGCGACACCGGCCGCTGGGTGATCCCGAAGGGCTGGCCGATGCGCAACCGCGGCGAGGCGGCGGCGGCGGCGCGCGAGGCCTACGAGGAAGCGGGGTTGCGCGGCGCGATCGCCGAGAAGAGCATCGGCTTCTACACCTACCGCAAGCGCGTGGAGGATCTGAGCTTTCCCTGCGTGGTGCGCATCTACCCGCTGGAGGCCTGGGAACGGGTGAAGCAGTATCCCGAGACCGGGCAGCGGCGGGTCAAGTGGTTCTCGCCCGCCAAGGCGGCCCGGAAGGTCCGCGAGCCCGAACTGGCGCAGATCCTGCGCGACTTCGACCCCGACCGGCGCCCCGAGTCGCGCCAAGACGCCGCCCCGCCGGCCCCCGCGCCGGCCGGGTGATCCCCGGCCCCTGCCCCCCGGTCCCAGATGACACAAAGCCCTCCGCCCGTCGCCGACCCCGATGTCCCGCCGCGCGAATACGACGCGCCGGTCTCGCCGGCGCTGCTGTTCCTGCGGCGCTACCGGGTCGCGATCTCGCTCCTGCTTGTGCCGGTCGTCTTCCTGCTGATCGGCCTGGCGCTTTACCACCTGACGCGCGAGGTGCGCTATGACGAGGTGCGCGCGGCGATCGCGGCCACGCCCGCGACGCAGCTCGGGCTCGCGGTGCTGTTCACCGCGATCTCCTTCTTCGCTCTCACCTTCTACGACTACGCCGCGCTCGACTACATCGGTCATCCGCTGCCCTATCCGCAAAGCGCGCTGACCGCGTTCAGCGCCTACGCGGTCGGCAATATCGCGGGGTTCGGCCCGCTCAGCGGCGGCGCGATCCGCTACCGCGCCTATTCCCGGCTCGGGCTCGAGCCCGAGGAGATCGCGCGGGTGATCGCCTTCGTGACGCTCGCCTTCGGTCTCGGCATCGCGGCGATCGGGGCGCTGGCGCTCCTGCCGATCGCGCCGATGGCCGCGCATGTGACCGGGCTCGCGCCGGTGACGCTGCGCCTCGGCGCGCTGGCGCTTCTGCTGGCGCTGCTGGCGCTCTTCTTCGCCGGCGGCGGCGGGCGGGCGCTCCGGATCGCCGGGCTCGACCTCCGCCTGCCCGACAGCCTCACCGCCTCGCGCCAGTTCCTCGTCACCTGCGTCGACGTCGCGGCGGCGGCGAGCGTGCTCTACGTCCTGCTGCCGCACGGGGTGATCGGCTGGCCGGCGCTGCTCTGCGTCTACGCGGTGGCGCTGACCCTCGGCGTGCTCAGCCACGTGCCGGGCGGGCTCGGGGTGTTCGAGACGGTCATCATCGCGGGGCTGGGCCCGGCGGCGAACCTCGACCAGGTGCTGAGCGCCCTCATCCTCTACCGCGCGATCTATTTCGTCCTGCCGCTGATGGCGGCGATCCTGCTCGTCGGCGCCGCCGAGCTGCGCCAGAGCTCGGAGAATCCCGCCGTCGTGGCACTGCGCCGGGTCGGCGCCCGGCTCGCGCCCGCGCTCCTCGCGACGCTCACGCTCGTCACCGGCTCGCTCCTCGTCTTCGCGAGCGTGGCACCGCTGCCGGCCGAGCGCGCCGACGCCTTCGCGGCCTTCCTGCCGCTCTTTCTCGTCGAGGGCGCGCATTTTCTCTCGAGCCTGCTCGGCCTCGTCCTCATCGTCTCGGCGCGCGGCCTCGCGCACCGGCTCGACGGCGCGCTCTGGCTGAGCCTGATCTGCGCCGCGCTCGCGCTCGTTCTGACGCCGCTCCGCGCCGGGCATTTCGCGCAGCCGGCGCTGCTCGCCTTCCTGATCGCCGCGCTCTTCGTCTCGCGCGGCGTGTTCGACCGCCGCGCCTCGCTGCTCGCCGAGGCGCTGACCCCGGTCTGGCTCGCCGCGATGGCGCTGGTGGTGATCGCGGCGGGGTTCATCCTGTTCTTCGTCTACCGCGACGTGCAGTACAGCCACGATCTCTGGTGGCAGTTCGAATTCGCCGCCGACGCGCCGCGGGGCCTCCGCGCGCTGCTCGGTCTCGCACTTCTCACGACGACCCTCGCGATCGCGAGCCTGCTGCGGCCGGTCACGGTCCAGACCCCGCTCCCGGGCGAGGCCGAGATCGCCCGCGCCACCGCGATCGTCGCGGCGCAGGACGCCGCCGGGGCCAATCTGGTGCGGATGGGCGACAAGCGCCTGCTCTTCTCCGAGGACGGCCGCGCCTTCCTGATGTACGGGCGGCAGGGCCGGTCCTGGATCGCGCTCTTCGACCCGGTCGGCCCGCGCGAGCTCTGGCCCGAGCTCATCTGGCGCTTCATCGAGACCGCGCGCGCGGCCGGGGCGCGGGCGGTCTTCTACCAGGTCTCGACCGACCTGCTGCCGATCTGCGCCGACGCCGGGCTGCGCGCGGTCAAGCTCGGCGAGATGGCGGTGGTCGACCTCACCCGCTTCGACCTCAAGGGCGGCAGCTGGTCGGCGATGCGCAACGCGCTGTCGCGCGGCGAACGCGACGGGCTCGTCTTCGAGATCCTGCCGCCCGAGGCGCTGCCGCCGCTCTACGAGGAGCTGCGCGCGATCTCGGACGCCTGGCTGCGGCACCACGACGCGCGCGAGAAGCGCTTCTCGCTCGGCGCCTTCGAACGCGACTACGTGCTGTCGCAGCCGATGGCGCTGCTGCGCTTCCAGGGCCGGATCGTCGCCTTCGCCAACCTGATGCGCACCGACGGAGGCGCGCAATGCTCGATCGACCTGATGCGCTTCGCGCCCGACGCGCCGAGCGGGGCGATGGTGTTCCTCTTCGCGAAGACCATGCTCGCCATGCGCGACGCCGGCGTGCGGAGCTTCCTGCTCGGCATGGCGCCGCTCGCCGGCATGTCGGGCCGCGAGAGCGCGCCGGTCTGGGACATGATCGGCGGCACGGTGTATGAGCACGGCGAGCGGTTCTACAACTTCAAGGGGCTGCGCGCCTTTAAGGAGAAGTTCCGCCCGGACTGGGAGCCGCGCTATCTCGCGATCGCCGGCGGGGCGACGCCGATGATGGCGCTGATGGACGCGACGCTGCTGATCGGCGGCGGCTTCAAGGGAGTGATCGGGAAATGACCGCGCCGCGTCTTCCGCTGGCCCTCGGCCTCGCGCTGCTGCTCGTCGCGCCGGGCACCGGCTTCGCCGACACGGCGCCCCCCGCGAGCCCTCCGAACGCCATCGCCGCGCCCCGGATCATGAAGCCCGCGACCGGCGCGCCGCCCAGCGCCGAGGTGGCGCTCATCTCCGACGCCGACGGCTGGGGCGCGGCGGAGCAGACGGCCGCCGAGGCGCTGACCGCCAAGGGCGCGCTGGTGGTCGGGATCGACCTGCCGGACTGGCTCGCGGCGTCGGAGGCGAGCCCGCGCGGCTGCCTCTATCTCACCGGCGACATCGAGGCGCTGAGCCATCAGGTGCAACGCGGCTCGGGCGGCCCGGACTACCTGCCGCCGCTCGTCGCGGGCGTCGGCGCCGGGGGCGCGGTCGCGCTCGCCGTCGCGGCGCAGACCCCGCTCGCGACCATGGGCGGGACGATCGCGGTCAATCCGACCGCGACCATCCCGCTGCGCAAGCCGCTCTGCACCAAGGCGGTCGCGACGCCGAGCGCCGACGGCGCGGCGGTGAGCTACGGCCTCACGCCCGGCGCGCTGCCCGACCCGGTCACGATCGGCCTCACCCCCGCCGCCGATCCCGACGGCGCGGCCCATGCGAAGGCGCTCCAGGCCGAGCATCCCGAGATCACCATCACCCAGGCGGCCGATCCCGCCGGCGAGGCGCTCGTCGCGCTCGTCTCGCAGGCGATTGCCTCCGACGACAAGGTGGAGGCGGCGGATCCGCTCGGGCTGCCGCTGTCGATCCTCGACGCGCAGCCCACGCGCGACACGATGGCGGTGATCTATTCCGGCGACGGCGGCTGGCGCGACCTCGACCGCCAGGTCGGCGGCGTGCTGCAGGGGCTCGGCGTGCCGGTGGTCGGGCTCGATTCGCTCCGCTACTTCTGGGACGCGCGCCAGCCCCAGGAGACGGCGGACGATCTCGTCCGGATCATCGAGCACTACACGGCGCATTGGGGCGTCCATCACGTGCTCCTGATCGGCTATTCCTTCGGCGCCGACATCCTGCCCGCGACCTACAACCTGCTGCCGCCCGAGACGCGGGCGAAGGTGCCGCAGCTGAGCCTGCTCGCGCTCGGGCGCGAGAAGCCCTACCAGATCTCGGTCCTGGGCTGGTTCGGCAAGCAGGGCGGCGGCGGCGATCCCTCGGACGACATCAGGGCGATCGATCCCGCCGTGGTGCAATGCGTCTACGGCACCGAGGAGACCGACGACCCCTGCCCCGATTTCGCGAAGTCCGGCGTCGAGGCCATCGCGATCCAGGGCGGGCATCACTTCGACGGCGACTACCAGGGGCTGGCGAAGCGGATCCTCGACGGGCTCGACCGGCGCCTCGCCCAGCCGGAGGCGTCGTCCGCCCGCTCCATCAGGCCGCGCTCCTCCTCGGGCACGTCGTGGCCCTCGGCGAGCCGGTCCTCGAGCGTGCCGTAGCCGGTGACGTCGAGCGGGGCGAGATCGGCGGCCTTCAGGAGCGCCACGGTCTCGCGCACCGCCTCCTCCTCGTCGACGCCGGTCGCGTAGCAGAGGATGCCGGCGCCGGTCGCCGCCTTCGGCAGCCCGTCGCCGGGCTTGCGCCCGACTTGGACCAGCAGCGTGTAGACCTGTTGCGGCCGCTTCGGCTTCTCGGTGTCGCTCATCGTTAGATCCCGGCGTGACCAAGGGTGGAGGGGGTGCGCCAGGGTGGGTGAATCACCCACCCTATAGGGCGCCGTAGGGTGGGTGATTCCACCCACCACTACCTCAATCCCGGAGCAGCTCGTTGATCGAGGTCTTCGAGCGCGTCTTCTCGTCCACGCGCTTCACGATGATGGCGCAATAGAGGCTCGGCCCCGGCGTGCCGTCCGGGAAGGGCTTGCCCGGCAGCGTGCCCGCGACGACCACCGAATAGGGCGGCACCTCGCCGTAGAAGATCTCGCCGGTGGCGCGGTCGACGATCTTGGTCGACTTGCCGATGAAGACGCCCATGCCGAGCACCGCGCCCTCGCGCACGATGCAGCCCTCGACCACCTCGGAGCGGGCGCCGACGAAGCAGTTGTCCTCGATGATCGTCGGGCCGGCCTGCATCGGCTCCAGCACGCCGCCGATGCCGACGCCGCCCGAGAGATGCACGTTCTTGCCGATCTGCGCGCAGGAGCCGACCGTGGCCCAGGTATCGACCATCGTGCCCTCGTCGACATAGGCGCCGAGGTTCACGAAGGAGGGCATCAGCACCACGCCCGGCGCGATATAGGCCGAGCGGCGCACGACGCAGTTCGGCACGGCGCGGAACCCCGCGGCGCGCCAGTCGTGCTCGCTCCAGCCCTTGAACTTCGAATCGACCTTGTCCCACCAGCCCGCGCCCTGCGGCCCGCCCGACTGCGGCGCCATGTCCTGCAGGCGGAAGCCGAGCAGCACCGCCTTCTTGGCCCACTGGTTGACCCGCCACAGCCCGTCCGCCTGCTTCTCCGCGACGCGGATCCGCCCCTTGTCGAGCCCTTCCAGCACCGTCTCGATCGCGGCGCGGGTCTCGCCGCCGGTCTGCGGCGTGATCGTCTCGCGGGCCTCCCAGGCGGCTTCGATCGCGGCCTCGAGGCTCACGGGGTCAAGGTCGATGGCGGTCATCACGGGTTCCAGTTCCGGCTGGCGGGGATCGGCGGCAAGCTATAATTGCGTAACGCGAGGGTGGCAATCTCGCCGGCGCCGCCTTCGACCAATCGGCAACCGGACAGGATTTCATGGCCAAACTCAGCGAAACCCAGCGACGCTTCCCCGACGCGGCGGAGGATCAGGCGAAATGGGAACGCCAGCGCGACACGCCGCAGACGCTGTCGCCGAGCTACAGGCTCGCCTTCGCGGATTTCGACTTTCTGAAGCGCGACGAGCTCCGGCCCGTGCGGCTCCAACTCGAACTGCTGAAGCCCGAGCTCGAACTGCAGGACCGGGGCATCGTCTCGACCGTGGTCGTCTTCGGCGGCGCGCGGATCCCCGAGCGCGCGGAGGAGGCGCGCGCGCCCGGCCTCGCCGCGCTCGCGCCCTATTACGACGTGGCGCGGGAATTCGCGCGGCTGGTCACGCTCCGCTCGCTCGAGAGCCAGTGCACCGAGAACGTGATCTGCGGCGGCGGCGGGCCCGGGGTCATGGAGGCGGCGAGCCGCGGCGCGGCCGAGGCCGGCGGCTGCTCGATCAGCCTCAACATCGTGCTGCCGCACGAGCAGGCGCCGAACCTCTACGGCACGCCGGAGCTGAGCTTCAACTTCCATTATTTCGGCATAAGGAAGATGACCTTCCTCATGCGGGCCAAGGCGATCGCGGTCTTTCCCGGCGGGTTCGGCACGCTCGACGAGCTGTTCGAGACGCTGACGCTGATCCAGACCGGGCGCATGGCGCCGATGCCGATCCTGCTTTTCGGCGAGGCCTTCTGGCGGCGGATCATCGACTGGGAGGCGCTGGCGGACTCCGGCACGATCTCGGCCGAGGACCTGAAGCTGTTCCGCTTCGTCGAGACCGCGGAGGAGGCGATGGCGATCCTGTCGAGCTGGCCGGCCGAACCCGCCGACGGCCCGCCGGCCTGAGACGGCGGCCGGGGCGGCGGCGTCGGCGTGGCGGCGATGAACTGGCCCGGCCCCTGCTCGACCACCGCCTGGCGCGCGCCGAAGCCGTCGCGCTGGGTGACGCCGACCCGGCCGCCCAGCACCACGAACATGCCGATCCCCGACTGGGCCGCGACGAACAGCGTCTCGCCGGCCGCGAAGCGCGCGACCGCGCCGAAGCGGCGCGGCCGGGCGATATCCTCGGCGCCGGGCACCGGGAACCTCTGCTCGCGCCGGGTCCCCGGCACCGGATCGGGCTTCGCTTCCGCCAGCGGGTCGAGCCCGGTATCCGGCACGAGCTCGGGCGCGGCGTCGCGCATCGGCCCGGTCATCGCGATCTCCTCCGGAGGCCCTTGAAGGGTAGTCCCCGGCGGGGGCGCCGGCGACCGCCACGCCTTGCGCGGCGGCGGGGGCGCGGACTAGCCTTCGCGCCGACCGGGCGAGACCCGGCACCGGAGGAACGCCATGACCGATACGAAACTCGGCTTCGACACGCTGCAGATCCACGCGGGCTCCCGCCCGGACCCGGCGACCGGGGCGCGGCAGACGCCGATCTACCAGACCACCGCTTATGTCTTCCGCGACGCGGACCACGCGGCCAGGCTCTTCAACCTCGAGGAGGTCGGCTACATCTATTCGCGGCTGACCAATCCGACCGTCTCGGTGCTGCAGGAGCGGGTCGCGACGCTCGAGGGCGGGGTCGGCGCGGTCGCCTGCTCCTCCGGCCACGCGGCGCAGATCCTGGCGCTCTTCCCGCTGATGGCGCCGGGGCGCAACGTCGTCGCCTCGACCCGGCTCTACGGCGGCACCGTCACGCAGTTCTCGCAGAGCATGAAGCGGTTCGGCTGGTCGGCGCGCTTCGTCGATTTCGACGATCTCGCGGCGATCGAGGCCGCGGCGGACGCGGACACCCGCGCGATCTTCTGCGAGAGCGTCTCCAACCCCGGCGGCTACGTGACCGACATCCCGGCGGTCGCCGAGGTCGCGAGGCGGCTCGGCGCGCCGCTGATCGTCGACAACACCTCGGCCTCGCCCTTCCTCTGCCGCCCGATCGAGATGGGCGCCGATATCGTCGTGCATTCGACGACCAAGTACCTCTCGGGCAACGGCACCTCGATGGGCGGGGTCGTGGTCGATTCCGGCCGGTTCGACTGGAGCGCCGGCGGCAGGTTCCCGAGCCTCTCCGAGCCCGAGCCCGCCTATCACGGCCTGAGGTTCCACGAGACCTTCGGGCCGATGGCCTATACCTTCCACGGGATCGCGATCGGGCTGCGCGACCTCGGCATGAGCCAGTCGCCGCAGAACGCCTTCCTGACCCTGCTCGGGATCGAGACCCTGTCGCTCCGGATGGCGCGGCACGTCGAGAACGCGCTCGCGGTCGCGCGCTGGCTGGAGGCGGATCCGCGGGTCGAGAGCGTCACCTACGCGGGGCTGCCCTCCTCGCCCTGGAACGAGCGGGCGAACCGGCTCTATCCGAAGGGCGCGGGCGCGATCTTCACCTTCGCGGTCAAGGGCGGCTATGAGGCCTGCGTGAAGCTCGTCGACGCGGTAAAGCTCTTCAGCCATGTCGCGAACCTCGGCGACACGCGCTCGCTCATCATCCACTCGGCCTCGACCACCCACCGCCAGCTCAGTCCCGAGCAACAGGCGGCGGCGGGCGCGGCGCCGAACATGGTGCGGCTCTCAATCGGCATCGAGGACCCGGACGACCTCATCCGCGACCTCGACCAGGCGCTCGCCGCGGCGACCGCCTGAGGACGCGGCATCCGCGGGGCGGACCTCGCTCTGCCCCGCGGATCGGCCGCGACCGCCTCAGGTCAGCAGGAAATCATCCGCCGCGAGCGCGCCGGAATAATCCGCGAGCGTGATCCGCAAGGTCTCGTTCGCCCCGCCGTCGCCGTTGGAGTCACTGTCGCCCAGACGGAGCTCGACCAGCGTATCGGTCTGACCGTCGGTGGTCACCCGGTGGTAGGCGAGCTCCCAGAGGCCGGGATCATCCGTCTCCCCGACGAAGCTCGCGCCACCCGCGACGGCGCCGTCGATGAGGATCTTGTCGCCTTCCGACCGGCTGAAATCGGTGATCGTTCCGGTCTGGGCGTAGGATAGGTAGTATTCGCCGTAGTCGCTCTGCTCCCAGAGCGCCGTCGAGAACTCGAAGCGGTCCGCGCCGACGCCGCCGGTCATCACCGTGCCGCCATCCCCGGCCACCAGCCGGTCGTTCCCGGCGTCGCCGTGAAGCGCGTCGCTGGCCCGGGTCTGCCACCAGCCGTGAAACGCGTCGTAATAGGCGATCGCGCCGCCGGAGGAGATCACGTCGTCGCCCGCGCCGCCCCGCAGGACTTCGATCGTGTCGCCGAGGCCGTAGACATAATCCGCCTCGTCGATCGCGTAGGGGAAGCGCAGACCCTGACCGCCGTGGATCGTGTCGTTCCCGCCGCCGCCATCGACGGAGTTGAAGCCGTAGTAGACCCAGATCTCGTTGGCGCCGCCGCTCCCGGTCACCGTGTCGTCGGCGTTCCCGGTCGCGACGTTCTCGACCGAGACCAGCCGGTCGACCTGCGCCAGCCCCTCGGCCCGCGCCGTGCCGGCGCCGAGGTCGATCCGCAGGCCGCGGTCGAGGAAGGGCGTCACGTAACCCGCGCCGTCGTCGTAGATGTATTGCGCGTAGACGAGCGTGTCGGTCCCCGCGCCGCCGTCGATCTGGTCGCGCCCGTCGTTCGGCGGCCGCCAGTCATAGCCTTCGTCGGGGGCGACGTAGATGCGCGGCGAGGTCCCGCCCGCGGCGTAGGCGCCGCCCGCGAGCAGGTCGTTTCCGGAGCCGCCCGAGAGCGTGTCGTTACCGAGCCCGCCGCTGAGCGTGTCCGCGCCGCCGAGACCCGTCAGCGCGTCCCAACCGTCGCCGCCGGCGAGGATGTTGCCAAGACCGTTGCCGGTTCCCGAGAGGGAGTTCACGCCGGTCAGCGTCAGGTGCTCGAGATTCGCGCCGAGCGTGAAGGAGACGCTGGAATGGACCGTGTCGACGCCGCCCGAAGTCCCCCCGGTGCTTTCGATCACCCGATCCCCGGCGTCGTCCACCACGTAGGTGTCGCTTCCGAGCCCGCCGATCATCGTGTCCGCGCCCGACCCGCCGTCGAGATGGTCCGCGCCCCCGCCGCCCGCGAGGCTGTCGGCGCCCGCGCCGGTCAGGATCACGTTCGCCTCCGCCGTGCCCCGAACGGTGTCGTTCCCCGAGCCGGTGGTGATGCCCTCGATCGAGACCAGGGTCTCCGCGGGCCAGCTCTGGCCGACGAAGGCGACGACGCCGGTTCCGAGATCGACGCGGAGCGGCGTCGTGTTCTCGGCGTAGACCGCCATGTCGCTGCCATCGCCGCCGTCGATCCGATCGCGGCCGCCGCCGCCCTCGAGCGTGTCGTCGCCGCCGCCGCCGATCAGCGTGTCATTGCCGAGCCCGCCGTGGAGGAAGTTGGCGACGTCGTCGCCGATCAGCGAGTCGGCGCCGGAGCCCGCGCGCACCGCCTCGATCGAGACCAGCGTCTCGGAGGCCCAGGTCTGGCCCGGAAAGCTGACGAGACCCGCGACGAGGTCGACCACGAGCGGGGTCGTGTTGACCTCGTAGAGCACCGTGTCGAACCCGAGACCACCGTCGAGCCGGTCGGTGCCGGTCCCGCCGTCGAGCGTGTCGTCGCCCTCGCCGCCATAGAGGCGGTCGGCGCCGGCGCCGCCGAGCAGCAGGTCGGCGAAGCTTCCGTAGTTGAGGCCGCCGCTGTTCTCGCCATAAAGCGTGTCGTTGCCGGCGCCGCCTTCGAGCGTGTCGTTCCCCGTTCCGCCCTCGAGCAGATCCGCCCCGCCGAGGCCGGACAGGCGGTCGGCGCCGCCCAGGCCCAGGATGCGGTCCGCGGCCGCCGTGCCGGTCAGCACGTCGTGGTCCTCAGTCCCCGTGATGTCCATCGTGATCCCCCTCGTGCTCGCAATGAGCCTGCAACTCCCGGCCGGGCCGCCAGATCCGATCGGGAAATCCAGAATCCCGCGGCGCCGCCGCGGGCTCGCCTCGGTCACGCCGTCGCGAGATCCGGCAGCACGGACCGCGCGGGACGCGTCGCTCCCTGCCCCGCGCGCGCGAACCGGCGCGGCACGCGCCCCCAACGCGTGCCCGCGCCGGTCGGCGCGCGCGTAATCGGTAATGGAGTGGTTAAAAATGTAGCACAGGCGGCGCGACCTGCATAGGCCGCCGATGCCCCGCCCCCGGGACGGGCGCCCGCCCCGACGCGCCCTGCTTGACGCGCGGCCGGGGCCGCCTTAGGCCGACCGCATGGCCGAACCTCCGATCCTGACCCTCGCCGATATCGCGCTGACCTTCGGCGGCGATCCCCTGTTCTCCGATCTCGCGCTCTCGGTGCATCCGGGCGAGCGGATCGCGCTCGTCGGGCGGAACGGCTCGGGCAAGTCGACGCTGCTCCGGATCATGGCCGGGCTGACGCGGCCCGACGGCGGGACGCGGTTCCTGCGGCCAGGGCTGACGATCGGCTACATGGCGCAGGACCCCGATTTCACCGGCTATGCGACGCTCGGCGATTTCGCCGGCGCGGGGGTCGATCCGGCCGAGCACTGGCGGGTCGAGATGGCGATGGAGGGGGTCAAGCTCGACCCCTCGCTCGCGCCGGACGCGGCCTCGGGCGGCGAGCGGCGGCGCGCGGCGCTCGCCAAGATCCTCGCGGAGGCGCCGGATCTGATGCTGCTCGACGAGCCGACCAACCATCTCGACATCGCGGCGATCGCCTGGCTCGAGAGCTGGCTCAGGGAGACGCGCACCGCCTTCGTCGTGATCAGCCACGACCGCGCCTTCCTCAGGAACCTCACCGACCGGGTGCTCTGGGTCGACCGGGGCGAGGTGCGCAGGCTCGACCGCGGCTTCTCGGCCTTCGAGGAATGGCGCGACAAGACCTATGACGAGGAAGACCAGCAGCGCCACAAGCTGAACCGGCTCATCAAGGCCGAGGCGCGCTGGGCCGTCGAGGGGATCTCGGCGCGGCGCAAGCGCAACCAGGGCCGCGTGCGGCGGCTCGCGGACCTGCGCGCCGAGCGTTCGGCCCAGATCGCGCGGACCGGCACGGCGAAGATGGAATTCGAGAGCGCCACGCGCTCGGGCAAGCTCGTGGTCGACGCCGAGCACGTCGGCAAGAGCTACGGCGATCGCGAGATCCTGCGGGACTTCTCGATCCGGGTCGCCCGGGGCGAGCGGATCGCGCTCGTCGGGCCGAACGGGGTCGGCAAGACCACGCTGCTCGGCATCCTGACCGGGCGGATCGCGCCCGATACCGGCAAGGTGAAGCTCGGCACCAATCTCGTGCCCGCGCTCTTCGACCAGAACCGGCAGGAGCTGCGCGACGACGTCACGCTCTGGGAGACGCTGACCGGCGACGCCGAGCTCGGCGTCTCGGGCCGCAACGACCAGGTGATGGTGCGCGGCAAGCCGCGGCACGTGGTCGGCTATCTCAAGGAATTCCTGTTCCCCGAGATCCAGGCCCGCGGGCCGGTCTCGGCGCTCTCGGGCGGCGAGCGGGCGCGGCTCCTGCTCGCCAAGCTGATGGCGAAGGATTCGAACCTCCTCATCCTCGACGAGCCGACCAACGACCTCGACGTCGAGACGCTCGACCTGCTGCAGGAGCTGATCGACGACTACGAGGGCACGGTGCTCCTCGTCAGCCACGACCGCGACTTCGTCGATCTCGTCGCGACCACAACCGTGGCGATGGAGGGCGACGGCCGGGCGACGATCTACGCCGGCGGCTGGAGCGACTATCAGGCGCAGCGTCGTCCGGAGGCGAGCCCGTCACGGGCCGAGCCGAAGGCCGACAAGGCCGAATCCAAATCCGCGCCGCGCGCGAAGGCGCGCGCGAAGATGACCTTCTCCGACACGCACCGGCTCGAGCAGCTGCCCGGCGAGATCGACCGGCTCGGCGCGGAGATCGGCAAGCTCGAGGCGCTGCTCGCCGACCCCGAGCTCTTCACGCGCGAACCCGCGAAGTTCCAGAAGGCGACCGACGCCCTCGTCGCGCGCCACTCGGCGCTGCAGGAGGCCGAGGAGGAATGGCTGCGCCTCGAGGCGTTGCGCGAGGAAGCCGACGGCTGAACGCCGTTCGCGCGAGAAATCGCGCGCTTTGCGATTTCGTGATGCGCTTCCTCGATGGAACTCGCTATACCGCGATTGCTCCGAGGGGCGTTGCGGCCCCGAAACAACTATGGATAGACGCATCATGCGGACAAAGTTTCTTCGCGGACTTGCCCTCGCGGCCGTGGCCGGCCTCGCGCTGACCGCCTGCGCCTCGCCGAATAGCGGCAACGTCGTGTCGGCCAACCAGGCCCAGGTCGCGCAGTCGGTGAACTTCGGCACCATCACCGGCAGCCGGCCGGTGACCGTGCAGGGCGGCAACAAGACCGGCGAGGTCGTCGGCACCGTCGCGGGCGGCATCGTCGGCGGCCTGCTCGGCAACGAGGTCGGCCGGGGCACCGGCAACGTGCTCGCGACCGGCGCGGGCGCCACGGCGGGCGCGGCGGCGGGCAACGCCATCGCGGGCAGCGCGACGCAGCAGGCCTCGACCGAATGGTTCGTGCGCATGGACAGCGGCCAGAACATCTCGGTCATCCAGGCGACGCCGACCTTCGCCAACGGCCAGCGCGTCCAGGTGGTGCAGAGCGGCTCGACCACCCGCCTCGTCCCGTAAGCGCGGGCGAGGATCGCAAAAAGGAAGGGCCGCCGCTCCCGGGGAGCGGCGGCCCTTTTCATTCCGGTCCGCGCGGATCAGGCGGCGCGGCGCGGCCGGCGCGGGCCGCGGTTGCGCGGGCGCGCGGGCTCGGCCTGCGCCTCGTGCGCGGGCTTCGGACCGCGGGGCTGGGCCGGACGGCCGGCCTGGCCATGCGCGCCGCCGGGCTTCTGGCCCCCGCGACGGGGCTGCTGCTTGCGCGCGGGACCCTCCTCGACCGAGGCCGGGAGCAGCTGGGTGCGGGTGATCTTCTCGACCGCGCGCAGCTTCTTCACCTCGTCGGGGGCGCAGAGTGTGATCGCCATGCCCTCGGCGCCGTTGCGGCCGGTGCGGCCGATGCGGTGGACGTAGCTTTCCGGCTCGTCCGGCAGGTCGTAGTTCACCACGTGGCTCACGCCCTGCACGTCGATACCGCGGGCCACGATGTCGGTCGCGACCAGGACGCGGACGGTGCCGTTGCGGAACGCGTTGAGCGCGCGCTGGCGCGCGTTCTGCGCCTTGTTGCCGTGGATCGATTCGGCCGGGATCCCGTCCTTCTCGAGGTTTTCGGCGACGCGGTCGGCGCCGCGCTTGGTCCGGGCGAAGACGATCACCCGCGCCACGTCCGGATCGGCGACGATCGCGGCGAGCCGGGCGCGCTTCAGCGGGCCGTCGACCAGCTCGACGGCCTGGTCGATCCGCTCGACCGTGGTCGATTCCGGCGTGACCGAGACCGAGACCGGATCCTTGAGGAAGCTCTCGGCGAGCCCCCGGACCTCGGTCGGCATGGTGGCGGAGAAGAGCGCCGACTGGCGCCGCGGGTGCAGGGCCGCGACGATCTTCCGCACCGGCTGGATGAAGCCCATGTCGAGCATCCGGTCGGCCTCGTCGAGCACGACGAACCGGGTCTGATCGAGCAGGATCGCCCCCTCGGCCATCAGGTCGGTGAGCCGGCCCGGCGTCGCGATCACGATATCGACGCCGCGCGACAGCGCGCGCACCTGGCCGCCGCGCGACATGCCGCCGAGCACGAGCAGGGTCGAGATCCGGGCGCCGGAAGCGAAGGCGCGGAGGTTCTGTTCGATCTGCACCGCGAGCTCGCGCGTCGGCGCGAGGATCAGCGCGCGGCAGGTGCGCGGCGCCGGCCGGCCCTTGAGCGCCAGGATCTGGTGCAGCATCGGCAGGCCGAAGGCCGCGGTCTTGCCGGTGCCGGTCTGGGCCACGCCGAGAATGTCACGCCCTTCGAGCTGCGGGCCGATCGCCTGCGCCTGGATGGGGGTGGGGGTGGTGAAGCCGGCCTTCTCGAGGCCGAGCACGAGGGGTTCCGCGAGGCCGAAGGCCGCGAAGGTAGTATCTGTCAACGTCATGTCCTTTCCGCGCGGGCGCAGGCTCGCGGCGGTTGCCGCCCCCGTCAGGCGCATGACGAAAACAGTGAAAGCGGTGATGGGCCGATCGCCCGGTTGCGCCACCGCGGGCCCGCGCGCAGGCGGGTTCGGGTGAACACATAGGCGACCCGCCGCGGCGCGGCAAGACCTTCGGGCCGGACGCGGCGCCGCGGGCGGCGGATTCGTGTCCCGGGCGCCCCGCGATCGCGGCGGTTGAAGCCGCGGCGGCCCCGGCCTATCTCCGGGCGCGGGGGACAGCGGAGCGGGCGGATGTGCGGGCGCGTCATCGTCAAGACCACGATCGCCGGGCTGGTGCGCGCCTTCGCCGGGGTCGCGCCGCCGGCGCCCGAGGAGGGGCTCGAGGCCAAGCCCGCGAGCTGGAACGGCGCGCCGCGACAGGTCTATCCGCTGATCGTCTGGCAGCGCGACCTGCGCGGCCCGGTCTTCGTCGCCGGGCACTGGGGGTTCGTGCCGGCCTGGGTCCGGGACGAGACCGGCGGGCGGCGGCCGATCAACGCGCGCTCCGAGAGCGTGGCGAGCGCCGGGATGTTCCGCGACGCCTACCGGTCGCGGCGGGCGCTCCTGCCGGTCGACGGCTTCTTCGAATGGCGCGCGATCCGGGGCGGGAAGCAGCCCTACGCGGTCGCGCTGGCCTCGGGCGCGCCCTTCGCCCTCGCGGCGATCTGGGAGAGCTGGCACGATCCCCGGCTCGGCCTCGCGATCCGGACCTTCGCGGTGCTGACCTGCCCCGCCAACGCGCTGATGGCGGAGATCCACGACCGGATGCCGGTGATCCTCGCGCCGGAGGACTACGAGCGCTGGCTGTCCGACGAGCCCGATCCGCGCGACCTGCTCCGCCCCTATCCCTCGGCCGAGACACGGATGTGGCCGGTCTCACGGCGGGTGAACTCGCCGCGCAACGACGGGCCGGACCTCGTCGAGCCGGTGCCCGATCCCGCGACCGGACCCGAGGCGCCTGACCCCGGGGACGATCCGGCACAGGGCCGGCTGTTCTGAGCCCTCAGTCGATCTTCAGGATCACGTCGCGGCCCGAGCCGGTCAGCCGCACCGAATCGGCGGCGACGGCGGCGACGCGGGCGCCCTGCACGCTGTCCCCGGCGCGGACGCGGGTGACCGAGCCGTTCGGCAGCCGGATCAGCGCGTGGCGCGCGGTCTTGGTGCCGAAGACCCCGAGCAGCGACAGGCCGCCGCGCGAGATCCCCGCGCTCTCGACCGCCTTCGCGGGTCCCGCCGCGCCGAAGCGCCGCTGGGTCGCCTGGCGCTGCTTCGCCTGCGGCTGCGGCGCCGGGCTGGCCACGCGGCGCGGCTCCGCGGCGGGGGCGAGCGCGGCGGCGCGCGCGGGCTCCGCCGCGCGCGCCGCGACGGGCGGCTGGCTCCTGGGCGGCTGGGGCTTGGGCGCCTCCTGGGGCGAGGGCTGCGCCACCGGCGCGGGCCTGACCGGCGCCGCGGCGCGAGCCACGGCGGGGCGGGGCGCCGGCGCGGCGACGAGATCGGTGGCGGAGGGAACCGCGGGGGCGAGCGACGCGACGCGCACCGGGGCGGCGGCGGCCACCGCCGCGGTGATGGCGGGCGAGAGCGGCTTTGACCGGTCGGCGGCCGCGCGGGGCCGCGGCCGCGCCGGGTCGACCGCCGCCATACTGGTCGCCGCCGTGGTGGTCGCGGGCACCGCGACCCGCGCGACGCCGGGGCGCGCGGCGGGCCGGATGATCGCGCCGGCGTCGTCGAGGATCGCCGCGGGCAGCGCCGCGGCCGGGGCGGCCAACCGGGGCGCCGGGCGCGGCAGCGGCGGGATGGCGCGCGGGATGGCGGGAAGCCCGGCCGCGACCGGAGCCGCCGTCCGGGCGTCGGTGCGCGGGCGCGGCGCGGCGACCAGTTCGGCGACGCGCAGCGCGGTCAGGTCGAGACCGACGCGCGCGCCCTCGAATTCGGCCATGTTGCGCGTGCTCATGACGATCGGCCCCGCGACCGGCGGCGGCGCCGGGCGCGCCGGCGCGGGCACGCTCATCGCGAGGCGGAGGTCGCGTTCGGCGCGCCGCGGCCGCGGCTGCTCGGCGAGGGGCGCGACCGGAGGACGGACCTCGGCGACGGCGATCGGCGCGACGGCGGGCGCCGCGATCAGCGCGGCGGGCGGCGGCGCCAGCTCCGCGACCGCGAGGTCCGGCCGGTTGCCCGGAGCGGGGGACATCACCCCGACCAGCGCCACCGCCGCGCAGGCGAGGCCGAGCCCGGAACCCGCGACGAAGGCGCGGGTCGGCGGCCAGCCGGGCAGGAGATCGGCGATGCCGGGCAACCCCGGGCGCGCGGCGCGCGCGAGACGCGCCAGCGCGGCGAGGCCGGGAAGCGGCGGCGTGACACCGGCCGGGAACCGGGGCGTCGCGGGAAAGCCGGGAAAGGCGCCCGCGCCGGCGAAGGCCGCCGGCCGGAGCCCGTGGCGCCGCAGGAAGCCGCGCGCTTCCGCCAGCGTGGCGCGCGTCACTGCGGCGAAAGGCGTCTCGCCGGAGGCCAGCGGGGGTGCTGCGACGAGCACCAGCGCCTCGGGCGCGCAGCCGAGCGCCGCGGCGGCGCGACGGCGCGCCGCCGCGGGCGCGGCGCCCGCCGGAGCCAGGCCGCGCCAGACCTCCGCCTCGGGCAGGACGGCGCGTAGCGTGCCGCGCGCGCGGCGGACCGCGACGGCGAGCGCGCGCAACTGAGGCGCGAATTCGGGTTTCGACAGGTCGATCTCGGTGGGCGCGGCGGGGGTCGGGTCGGAACCGGGGCGCGGGCCATCCTCGGTCCCGACCGCCTCGGCCGCGATCGCGAGAACCGGATAGCCGAGCGTCAGCCGGAAAACCGGCCGCCGCGATGCTCTGCTGCTCATTTCGCCCCGATCTTTGTCGAGTGTTGCCTGTGGGTTCGGAGCATAGCGAAAAAGTGCGTGGCTCGCTAGCGCGACGTCGCGCCGTCGCGTGGCTTTGACTTGATTTTCGCCCTCCGCGCGAGGCAGAGGTCTCGGTGACCCGCGCCCCCGAGAAGGAGTTTTCCCGATGCGCCCAGTCCCAATGCGCCCAGTCTCGATACGCCCTGTCCTCTTCGCGGCCCTCCTGCCGCTGATGCCGATCGCCGCCCTCGCCCAGGAGGGCGCCGCGCGCCAGATCACGGTGACCGGATCGGCCCGGGTCGAGGCGGCGCCTGATCTCGCCACGATCACCGCGGGCGTCGAGACCCAGGCGGAGGCCGCCGCCGCCGCGCTCTCGGCCAATTCCCAGGCGATGACGGAGATCTTCGCGACGCTCGACAAGCTCGGCATCGCCAAGGCCGACGTCCAGACCACGCGGCTGAGCCTCGACCCGGTCTTCGCGCAATCCGAGGACGGGCAGACCACCCCGGCGATCACCGGCTATCAGGCGAGCAACATGGTCACGATCCGCGTGCGCGACACGGGCAAGCTCGGCGCGGTGGTCGACGCGCTGGCGACGAGCGGCGTGAACCGGATCTACGGCATCGGCTTCGACATCGCCGACCCCCGCCCGTTGCTGAGCCAGGCGCGCGCGGACGCGGTGACGGATGCCCGCGAGAAGGCCGAGGTGCTGGCGCGGAGCGCGGGCGCGGCGCTCGGCGAGGTCGTCTCGATCCGCGAGGGCGACGTGGGCGGCGGGCCGGGGCCGATGCGCGCCCAGTTCGACATGGCCGCGACGCCGGTCGCCGGGGGCACGGTCGAGGTCGGCACCGACGTGACGGTCACCTACGCCCTCGACTGAGCGCCGCCGGCCGCGCCGGCCATCGGGCCCGCGCGGCTTCCCGGCTTGCGCCCGGGAGCGCCGGTGATAGGCTCGCGCGCGATCGAAAGAGCCAGAGGCGCCCGCGATGCCCCCCTTCAGCCCCTTCATCCGCGCGACGACGCCCCCTCCGGTGATGGAGGCGCGCCGCTGGGTCCAGGGAAAGACCTTCCCGGCGGAGCGGCCGCTCATGAACCTGAGCCAGGCCGCGCCGATCGATCCGCCGCCCGAGGCGCTGCGCGCGCAGATGGCCCGGATGGTGGTGAACGAGCCCGACACCCATCTCTACGGGCCCGTGCTCGGCCTGCCCGCGCTCCGGGCCGAGATCGCCGAACGCTGGAGCGCCGCCTATGGCGGCGAGATCGCCGCGGCGGACGTGGCGATCACCGCCGGCTGCAACATGGCCTTCTGCGCCGCGCTCGCGACGCTCGCGATCCCGGGCGACGCGGTGCTGCTGCCGGTGCCATGGTACTTCAACCACAAGATGTGGTGCGACACCGTGGGCGTCGAGGCGATCCCGCTGCCCTGCGAAGCGCGGATGCATCCCGATCCCGAGGCGGCGCGCGCGCTCATGTCCTCGCGCGTCAAGGCGATCGTGCTCATCACGCCGAACAATCCGACCGGCGCGGAATATCCGGGCGGCCTGCTCGCGCAGTTCGCCACGCTCGCCCGCGAGCATGGCGCGGCCCTGATCGTCGACGAGACCTATCGCGACTTCGACTCCCGCGCCGGCCGGCCGCACGACCTCTTCACCGACCCCGACTGGCGGGACGTGCTCATCCATCTCTATTCCTTCTCCAAGGCCTTCCGGCTGACCGGCCATCGCACCGGCGCGATCGTCACCAGCCCGGAGCGGCTGGCCGAGGTGGAGAAATTCATGGATTCGGTCGCGATCTGCGCGCCGACGCTCGGCCAGAAGGCGGCGCTCTGGGGCTTGCGCCACCTCGGCGACTGGGTCGCGGGCGAGCGGGCCGAGATCCTGCGGCGGCGCGCGGCGATCACCCAGGGGATCGCGCGGCTTCCGGGCTGGAAGCTGCTCGGGAGCGGCGCCTATTTCGCCTATGTCGAGCATCCGTTCGCGATGCGCTCGGACGAGCTCTGCAAGCTCATGGTCGAGGCGCAGTCGATCCTGACCCTGCCCGGGACCATGTTCTCGCCCGATCCCTCGCTCGAGGCGGGCGGCGCGCAGATCCGGATCGCCTTCGCCAACATGGACGCGGCCGGCCTCTCGGCCGCGATCGACCGGCTCGCGGATCTCACGCGCACATTGCCGCGGCGGGCCCAGGGCACGGGCCTTGCCTCGGAAGGGGCCAGCGCCTAAAAGCCCGGGGCCTCGAACCCGACCGATGGGACAAGACCGGCCATGCTCGATTTCCTGCGCGCGAAACATTCCCGGATGCTGGTCTGGGCCATCGTGATCCTGCTGATGGCGGGGCTCGCCGGATTCGGCGTCTCGCAAAGCGGCGTGCTCGGCGCCGGCACCGTCGCCTCGGTCGGCGGGACCGACATCGAATCCGACGACTACGCCCGGGCGATGGACCAGGAAATGCGCACCCTGACCCAGCGGATCGGCCGCTCGCTGCCGATGACCGAGGCGCGGCAGTACGGCATCGACAACATCGTGCTGTCGCGGCTCGTCAACGACGCCGCGCTCGACGAGGAAGCGCGCCGCCTCGGCGTCTCCGTCGGCGACGAGGTCGTGGCGCAGCAGGTGATGAGCGTCCAGGCCTTCCGCGGCCCGGACGGCCAGTTCAGCCGCGACGCCTATACGAGCGCGCTCGCCAATATCGGGCTCCGGCCCACGCAGTTCGAGGAGCAGCTCCGGCGCGAGGCCGCGCGGGAGATGATCGCCTCGGCCGCGCAATCGGCCGTCGCGACGCCGACCGCCGAGGCGGCGCTCCTGCTCGCCTATGTCGGCGAGCGGCGGTCCTTCGCATGGATCGAGCTCGGCGCCGACGCGCTGACCGAGCCGGTGCCCGACCCGAGCGACGCGGACGCCCAGGCGGAATACGACGCCCATCCCGAAGCCTACACCCTGCCCGAGACCCGGCACATCACCTACGCCGCGATCACCCCCGCCCAGCTCGCGCCCACGATCGAGGTCGCGGACGCCGATCTCCAGGCGATGTACGACGCGGCCGGCGACCGGTTCAACACGCCCGAGCGGCGCCTGGTCGACCGGATCGGCTTCGGCACCGACGAGGAGGCCGCCGCCGCGAAGGCCCGGCTCGACGCGGGCGAGGTCACCTTCGACGCGCTCGGCGCCGAGCGCGGCCTCACGGCGCAGGACCTCGACCAGGGCGCCCTGCCCGCCACGCGGCTGTCGCCCGAGGCGCGGGCGGCGGTGTTCGGCCTGGCCGAGCCCGGGATCGTCGGTCCGGTGCCGACCCCGCTCGGCCCCTCCCTCTACCGCGTGAACGCGATCCTCGCCGGCTCGGTCGTGCCGTTCGAGCAGGCCCGCGAGGAGCTGCGGACCGAGCGCGCGCGCAAGCTCGCGGCCGACCAGATCGGCCAGGAGGCGTCGCAGGTCGACGACCTGCTCGCCGGCGGCGCCTCGATCGAGGAGATCGGCGCCGAGACGAACCTCGAGACCGGCACGATGACCGTCACGGCGCAGTCGACCGACGGCCTCGCCGCCGAGCAGCCGTTCCGCGACGCGGCGATGGCGGGCGAGCGCGGGGTCGAGACCGATCTCGTCCAGCTCGCCGACGGCGGCATCGCCACGCTCCGGGTCGATTCGATCGACCCGCCGACGCTCCAACCGCTCGCCGACGTGCGCGAGCAGGTGAACGCCGCCTGGCGGGCGGCCGAGACCGAGCGCCGCCTGCTGGCGCTCGCCGATGGCTACGCGGATGAGATCCGCGGCGGCCTGACGCTCGACGCGCTCGCGCAGCGGCTGGGCGCCCAGCCCCGGACCGGCGGGCCGGTCGCGCGGAGCGAACAGCTGCCGGGCACGCCCCCGAGCTTTCTCGCCGACGGCTTCGCCGCCGCGCAGGGCGCGCCGGTCACCGCCGCCGCCGGCGCGGGCGCCGTGGTGGGCGTGGTGACGGCGGTCGAGCCCTTCGACGCCGCCGCGCCGGCGAACCGGGATCTCGTCGCCAACGCCCAGAACCAGCTGCGCGGCGCGATGGCCGAGGACGTGCTGGCGATCTATACCAACGCGGTCCGCGACGCCGCCGGGGTCACGGTCAACCGTTCCCAGATGGACGCGGCGCTGAGCCGCTTCCCGTAGCCCCCGAACCCCGAAGACCAGACCCATGCTCCTTCCCGCTTTCGAAGCCTTCGCCGAAGCCTATGGCCGCGGGGAGAACCAACTGGTCTGGACCCGGCTCGTGGCGGATCTCGACACGCCGGTCAGCCTGATGCTGAAGCTGACCGAGGCGCGCGAGAACAGCTTCCTGCTCGAGAGCGTGACCGGCGGCGAGATCCGCGGCCGCTATTCGATCATGGGCATGAAGCCGGATCTGATCTGGGAATGCCACGGCGCCGCGGCGCGGGTGAACCGCGCCGCGCGGTTCGATCCCGAGGCCTGGGAGGCGGAGCCGGCCGATCCCCTGACGAGCCTGCGCGCGCTGATCGCCGAGAGCCGGATCGAGCTGCCCGAGGGGCTGCCGCCGATGGCGGCGGGCCTGTTCGGCTATCTCGGCTATGACATGGTGCGGCTCGTCGAGCATCTGCCGGACGTCAATCCCGATCCGCTCGGCCTGCCCGACGCGGTGATGCTGCGTCCCTCGGTCGTGCTGATCGTGGACGGGGTGAAGGGCGAGGTCACGGTGGTGAGCCCCGCCTGGACCAGCTCCGGCCTGACCGCGCGCGCGGCCTACGCCCAGGCGGCGGAGCGGGTGATGGACGCGGTGCGCGACCTCGACCGGGCGATCGGCACGGCGGGGCGCGCTCCGGGCGGCGACAAGCCGGTGCCGGCGGCGGCGGTCTCGAACACCACGCCCGCGCGCTATCACGAGATCGTCGCGGCGGCGAAGGACTACATCCGCGCCGGCGACATCTTCCAGGTGGTGCCGAGCCAGCGCTGGGCCCAGCCCTTCGAGCTGCCGCCCTTCGCGCTCTATCGGGCCCTGCGGCGGACCAACCCGTCGCCCTACATGTTCTATTTCAACTTCGGCGGCTTCCAGGTGATCGGCGCGAGCCCCGAGATCCTGGTGCGCGTGAAGGACGGCGTGGTCACGATCCGCCCGATCGCCGGCACCCGGCCGCGTGGCGCCACGCCGGAGGACGATCTCGCGCTCGAGGCCGAGCTGCTCGCCGATCCCAAGGAGCGCGCGGAACATCTGATGCTGCTCGACCTCGGCCGCAACGACGTCGGCCGCGTCGCCGAGGTGGGCACGGTCGATCCGAACGAGCAGTTCATCATCGAGCGCTACAGCCACGTGATGCACATCGTCTCCAACGTGAACGGCAAGCTCGCGGAGGGCCAGGACGCGCTCTCGGCGCTGCTCGCGGGCCTGCCCGCCGGCACGGTCTCGGGCGCGCCGAAGGTCCGGGCGATGCAGATCATCGACGAGCTCGAGACCGAGAAGCGCGGCGTCTACGGCGGCGGCGTTGGCTATTTCTCGGCCGGCGGCGACATGGACATCTGCATCGCGCTGCGCACGGCGGTGGTGAAGGACCAGACGCTCTACGTGCAGGCCGGCGGCGGCGTCGTTTACGACAGCGACCCGGAGGCGGAGCTGCAGGAGACGGTGAACAAGTCGAAGGCGCTGATGCAGGCGGCGCGCGACGCACATCTCTTCGTCGGGGCCCGCTCGGGGAACTGAGCCGCCTCAGCCCGGATCGGGCGGCGCCGCGGGCCGGAGCGGCGCGAGCGAGGGCGAGCCGCCGTCGCCGTCCTGGACCGGCGCGGGCGCGATCGGCGCGGGCGGCGGCCCGACGCCCGGCACGAGCGGGCCGGGCGCGCCCTCGGTGAGGATCGGCCCGCCGGGCGCGGGTTCGGGCGCGGGCGGCGCCGCCGGGGCGAGCCCTGCGTCCTCGGGAACGGTCGGCGCGAAGAAGCGCAGCGGGAAGGCCCAGGCGAGCGCGAGCATGAGGCCGAACGCTACGACGAGGCCGAAGACCGCGCCCTTCCAGAAACCGCCGCCACGCCGGCGCGCGCGCAGACCCAAAGCCCAAATCCTTTCCCGAAGGGACCAGCCAGCCCTTGACCCCGTCTGACCGGAGGGGCCATGTATAGCGCGCGCGCGACCCCGCGCCAGCCAAAAAGCCGTTGGAAAGTCCGTCACATGCTGCTGCTGATCGATAATTACGACAGCTTCACCTACAATCTCTACCACTACCTGGGTCAACTCGGGGCCGAGATCATCGTGCGCCGCAACGACGAGATCGACGCGCAGGAGGCGATGGGGCTCAACCCGTCGGCGATCCTGCTTTCCCCCGGGCCCTGCGACCCGGATCAGGCCGGCGTCTGCCTCGCGCTCATCGCCGCCGCCGCCGAGACGCGGACGCCGCTGATCGGCGTCTGCCTCGGCCATCAGGCGATCGGCCAGTCCTTCGGCGGCAAGGTGGTGCGCGCGGGCGAGATCGTGCATGGCAAGCTCGGCACGATCCAGCACGCCGGCAAGGGCGTCTTCGCCGGCCTCCCCTCCCCCTTCCACGCGACGCGCTACCACAGCCTGATCGTCGACCGCGCGAGCCTGCCCGCCGAGCTCGAGGTGACGGCGGAGCTCGCCGACGGCACGATCATGGGGCTCCAGCATCGCGAGCTGCCGATCCACGGGGTGCAGTTCCACCCCGAGTCGATCGCCTCCCAACACGGCCATGCCCTGCTGCGGAATTTCCTAGACCTCGCCCGCGTGCCGGCATGAGCGACCGGCTGAAAGCGCTGATCGCCAAGGCGATCGAAGGCCCGCTCACCCGGGAGCAGGCCGAGGCGGCCTTCCTCGCCATCATGACCGGCGAAGCGACCCCGGCGCAGACCGGCGGCTTTCTGATGGTGCTCCGGACACGGGGCGAAACGGTGACGGAATACGCCGCCGCCGCCGCCGTGATGCGCGCGAAATGCGTGCGGGTGCACGCGCCCGACGGCGCGATGGACATCGTCGGCACCGGCGGCGACGGCAAGGGCACGCTCAACATCTCGACGGCGGCGGCCTTCGTCGTCGCGGGCGCGGGCGTGCCGGTGGCCAAGCACGGCAACCGCAACCTCTCGTCGAAATCCGGCTCCGCCGACGCGCTGAGCGAGCTCGGCGTGCAGGTCATGGTTCCGCCCGAGGTGGTCGAGCGCGCGCTGCGCGAGATCGGCATCGGCTTCATGATGGCGCCGATGCATCATCCGGCGATGCGCCACGTGATGCCGGCGCGGATCGAGCTCGGGACGCGGACGATCTTCAACATCCTCGGGCCGCTGACCAATCCCGCCGCGGTGCGGCGGCAGCTGACCGGCGCCTTCTCGCGGAGCGTGATCCGGCCGATGGCCGAGACGCTGCGCGCGCTCGGCTCGGACCGCGCCTGGCTGGTGCATGGCTCCGACGGCACCGACGAGATCTCGATCTCGGGCGTCACCCATGTCGCCGAGCTCAACGACGGCAAGATCGCCGAATTCGACATCCGCCCGGAGGACGCCGGCCTCGCCGCGCATCCGTTCGAGGCGATCATGGGCGGCACGCCGGCCGAGAACGCCGCCGCGCTGCGGGCGCTGCTCGACGGCGAGCCCTCCGCCTACCGCGACGCGGTGCTGCTCAACGCGGCCGCCGCGCTCGTCGTCGCCGAACGCGCCGGGGACCTGGTCGAGGGCGTCGACCTCGCCCGGGCCAGCATCGATTCCGGCGCGGCGCGCGAGAAGGCCGAGCGACTGGCCTCGCTGACGCGGCTCGCGGCCGACGCCCAGGCTGAAGGACGAGGAAGATGACTATTCTGGACGAGATCAAGGCCTACAAGCTCGCCGACGTCGCCGAGCGCAAGGCCGCGCGCTCGCTCGCGGAGATCGAGGCCCTCGCCCACGCGGCGGATCCGGTGCGGCCCTTCGGCGAGGCGCTGACGCGCGCGGCGATGGGCGGCGGCTACGGGCTGATCGCCGAGATCAAGAAGGCGAGCCCGTCCAAGGGGGTGATCCGCGAGGATTTCGATCCCGTGGCGCTGGCGCGCGCCTATGAGGAAGGCGGCGCCGCCTGTCTCTCGGTGCTGACCGACCGGCCGAGCTTCCAGGGCGACGACGGCTTTCTGGCGCTGGCGCGCAACGCGACCAAGCTGCCGGCGCTGCGCAAGGATTTCCTGTTCGACCCCTGGCAGGTGGTCGAATCCCGCGCGCTCGGCGCCGACTGCATCCTGATCATCCTCGCCGCCGTGACCGACGTCGAGGCCTCCGCGCTCGAGGAGGCGGCGATCGAATGGGGCATGGACGTGCTGATCGAGACGCATAACGAGGAGGAGCTCGCGCGCTCGCGCCTGCTGCGCTCGAACCTCGTGGGCATCAACAACCGTGACCTGCGGACCTTCGTCACCGATCTCGACGTGACCCGCCGGCTGGCGCGCGACGTCGGCGCGGACCGGACCATCATCTCGGAATCGGGGATCTCGACCCGGCAGGACCTGGCGAAGCTCGCGAGCTACGGCGTGCGCTGCTTCCTGGTCGGCGAGACGCTGATGCGCGAGGAGAACGTCGAGGGCGCGACGCGGGAGCTGCTGCGCAGCCCCTGGACGCCGGAAGCCGGCTGACATGGCCGACCTCACCCATTTCGACGCCCAGGGCGCGGCGCGGATGGTCGACGTCTCGGAAAAGCCCGCGACGGCGCGCGAGGCGGTGGCGCGGGGCGTGGTGGCCATGGCGCCCGCCACGCTCGCGCTCTTCGCCGAGGGCACGACGAAGAAGGGCGACGTCGCGGGCGTCGCCCGGCTCGCCGGGATCATGGCCGCGAAGCGCACCGCCGATCTCATCCCGCTCTGCCATCCCCTCGCGCTCTCACGCGTGGCGGTCGATCTCGTGGCCGAGCCCGAGCATTCCCGCGTGGCGATCGAGGCCCGGGTCAAGACCACCGGGCCGACCGGGGTCGAGATGGAAGCCCTGACGGCCGTCTCGGTCGCGGCGCTCACCGTCTACGACATGCTGAAGGCGGTCGATCGTGGCATGGTGATCGGCGAGATCCGCGTCGTACTGAAGGACGGCGGCGCCTCGGGACGCTACGAGGCGCCATGACCCCGCTCCTGAGCGTGGCCGAGGCGCGGGAGCGGCTTCTCGCGCTGTTCTCGCCCCTCGACGCCGAGCCGGTCCCGCTCGCGGTCGCCGGCGGGCGGGTGCTCGCGGAGGACGCGGTGGCGACCCGCGCCCAGCCGCCTTTCGCGGCTTCGGCCATGGACGGCTATGCGATCCGGGACGAGGACCATCGCGTGGGCGCCCGGCTCGCGGTCATCGGCGCCTCGGCGGCGGGCGCGCGTTTCGCGGGTGTCGTGACGCCCGGGACCGCGGTCCGGATCTTCACCGGCGCGCCGGTGCCGGACGGCGCCGACCGCGTCGTGATCCAGGAGAACGTGACCCGCGTCGAGGATTTCGTGACGCTGGACGAGGCCGCGCCGGGCGGCACGAACGTCCGTCCGGCGGGCGGTGATTTCCGGCCCGGCGCGCGGATCGCCGCGCCCCGGCGCCTCTCGCCCGGCGACGTGGCGCTGCTCGCCGCGATGAACGTCGGCGCGCCGATCGCGCGGCGGCGCCCCGTCGTCGCGCTGATCGCGACCGGCGACGAGCTCGCGATCCCGGGCGAGGCGCCCGGTCCCGACCAGATCCTCTGCTCGAACAGCTTCGGCCTCAAGGCGATGCTCGAGGCGGCGGGCGCGGAGGCGCGGCTGCTCCCGATCGCGCGGGACACGCCCGACAGCCTGATGGCCGCCTTCGATCTCGCCGCCGGCGCCGACCTGATCGTGACGCTCGGCGGCGCCTCGGTCGGCGACCATGATCTCGTCCAGTCGACCGCGCTCGGCCGCGGGCTCGACCTCGCCTTCTACAAGATCGCGATGCGCCCGGGGAAACCCCTGATGGCCGGCCGGCTCGGGGCCACGCCGATGATCGGCCTGCCCGGAAATCCGGTCTCGGCCATGGTCTGCGGCCAGCTCTTCGTCGTGCCGGCGGTCGAGCGGATGCTCGGATTGCCCGCCGAGGCCGCGCCCGTGCTGCGTGCCCGGCTCGAGACCGCGCTGGATCCAAACGGGCCTCGGGCGCATTACATGATGTCGCGTGCCTGGCCGGGCCCGGACGGCTGGTGCCTCGAGCCCTTCGCGCGGCAGGATTCCTCGTTGCTCTCGGTCCTCTCCGAGGCGAACGCGCTCGCGATCCGTCCGATCGCCGACCCCGCGAGATCGGCGGGGGACTCGATTGAGTTTATCTGGATAAATTCAACCTTTAATTGAATTTTGAGAATATGACTTGACACAAAACATGAACGTTCCTAGAACACTAATCGAGGAACGTTCGTGGGGACCATGTGATGCTGACGCGCAAGCAATACGACCTGCTGCACTTCATCCATGATCGGCTGCGGCGCGACGGCGTTCCCCCCTCCTTCGACGAGATGAAGGAGGCGCTGGACCTCCGCTCGAAGTCCGGAATTCACCGCTTGATCACCGCGCTCGAGGAGCGCGGCTTCATCCGCCGCCTCGCGCACCGGGCGCGGGCGATCGAGATCGTGCGCCTGCCCGACAGCCTCGAGAGCGCGGGCGAGATCCGCGATTCCGCGATCACCGGCGTGATCCCGGGCGGCCTCGCCGACCGCGCCCCCGCCCCGCGACTCACCGAGGCGGCGTCCTTCGAACTGCCGGTGATGGGCCGGATCGCCGCCGGCACGCCGATCGAGGCGATCCAGCAGGTGTCGCGCAACATCGCCGTGCCCGCGGCGATGCTCGCCAGCGCCCGCCGCCATTACGCGCTCGAGGTGCGGGGCGATTCGATGATCAACGCCGGGATCAACAACGGCGACGTCGTGGTGATCCAGGAGCAGGCCACGGCCGAGAACGGCGATATCGTCGTCGCATTGATCGAGGGCGAGGAAGCGACGCTCAAGACCTTCCGCCGCCGGGGCGGCACGATCGCCCTCGAGGCGGCGAACCCCGCCTTCGAGACCCGGCTCTATCAGGACCATCAGGTCCGCGTGCAGGGCAAGCTGGTCGGGCTGATCCGCACCTATTGAACGCCTCGCCCACCGGGCGGGCACGCTTCCGGACGACGTTCATGGCTGGCCGGCGCCGGTCATTTCCAGCGACCCGGCTGCGATATGTGGATGCGCGGCGTCCGGTTGGAGCGACGCCAGCGTCGGGCCTTTCCCGGATGATTGGCAGCCGCCGATAAATCCCGACAGGATCGGTCACCTACCGCGCCGAGTCTCGGGGATCCGTCGAGGGTCGTTGAGCTCGGACGCGGCCCGCGGGCCTTCGCCAAAGTCCCCTGACGGGCCGCCCTTTCGATGTCTTCGGGCTCGCAATTCAGAGTGATCCCCCGGCCGTCGGCCACCCGCCCTTCCCGCGCCGCGCGCGGGGCATGCCCAGAGAGAACTCCTTTTCCTGGACGCCTCGCGCCGGTCGCGCGATCCCGTCGCCCCGGCGAGGCTCGGGGGGCGTCGAGCGCGACGCTCGCCCGGGGTGGCCTTCAGCCGACCTCGGCCCGGCGGAAGCAGGTCGCCGCGTGATCGTTCACGAGGCCGACCGCCTGCATCCAGGCGTAGACGATGGTGGGGCCGACGAATTTGAAGCCGCGGCGCTTCAGCTCCTTCGAGATCGTGCGCGACAGTTCGGTCTCGGTCTCGCGCGCGGTGCCCTCGAGCGGGACGCCTCCGGTGAAGGCCCAGCAGAAGGCCGCGAAATCCTCGCCCTTCGCCCGCATCTCGTTGTAGATCCGCGCGCCCGTGATCGTCGCCTCGATCTTGGCGCGCGAGCGCACGATCCCCGCGTCGCCGAGCAGGCGCTCGACGTCTTCGGGGCCGAAGGCCGCGACCTTGACCGGATCGAAGCCCGCGAAAGCGGCGCGGAAGGCTTCGCGCTTGCGCAGGATCACCGTCCAGGACAGGCCGGCCTGGAAGCCCTCGAGCATCAGCGTCTCCCAGAGCATCCGAGAATCGCGGACCGGCACGCCCCATTCGGTATCGTGATACGCCCGTTCCAGCGGATCCCGGTTCGCCCAGGCGCAGCGGTCGCGCTCGTCCATCCTCGTCCCCTAGGGTGCGTTCCGGCCCGGAGGCTAGCGCCGATCTAGGAACATTGCACGAACATTCGGGGCGGCGGCGGGATCAGAAATCGAGGCCGAGATCGAGCACGCGGGCGGAATGGGTGAGCGCCCCGGCGGAGATGTAGTCGACGCCGGTCGCGGCGACCTCGGGCAGCCGGACGAGGGACATGTTGCCCGACGCCTCGGTGACCAGCCGCCCCTCCACCATCGCCACGGCGCGCGCGAGGGTCGGCGTGTCCATGTTGTCGAGGAGAACGACCTCGGCGCCGCCGGTCGCCAGCACCTCGTCGAGCTGGTCGAGCGTGTCGACCTCGATCTCGATCCGGGTCATGTGCGAGGCGGCCGCCCGGGCGGCGGTGAGCGCGGCGCGGACGCCGCCGGCGGCGGCGACGTGGTTGTCCTTGATCAGGATCGCGTCCGAGAGGCCGAAGCGGTGGCTCGATCCGCCGCCATGGACCACGGCGGCCTTCTCGACGAGGCGGAGCCCCGGCGTCGTCTTGCGCGTGCAGGTGATCTTCGCGGGCCGCGCGGCGGCGGCGAAGGCCGCCGTGAGCGTGGCGATCCCGGAGAGACGGCCGGCGAAGTTGAGCGCCACGCGCTCGGCCGAGAGGATAGAGGCCGCGTCGCCCTCGATCTCCATCAGCGTGTCGCCCGGCGCGATCGCCGCGCCGTCGGCGACGCGTTGCCGCGTGACGAGCGCCGGATCCATGAGCCGGAAGGCGATCGCCGCGACCTGGAGCCCGGAGACGACCCCCGCCTCGCGCGCGTTGACCCGCGCGGCGTAGCGCGTGCCGGCCGGGATCACCGCCCGGGTGGTGACGTCGCCCCAGGCGCCGAGATCCTCGAACAGGGCGGCGCGCACCAGCGGTTCGAGCAGGAGGTCGGGAAGAACGAGGCTGGTCATGCGGGAATCTCGGTCGCGGCCTGGTCGCGGATCGCCGCGGCCTCGGCCCAGGAAAGGCGGGAGCGATGCGCGAGCGCGGGCACCGCCTCGGGGAAATCGGCGCGGAAATGGCCGCCGCGCGATTCCTCGCGCGCGAGCGCGCTCGCGGCGATCAGCGTGGCGGTGGTTGTCATCGCCCGGAAGAGCGGCGCGGGATGCGCGGCCTCGAGCGCGGCGATCCCGCGCAGCGCGGCGCGCAGCCCTTCGCCGGTCCGGATCACCCCGACCCGGTCGGTCATGATGGCGCGAAGCGCCGCGACCGCCTCGGGGGGCGCCGCGACATCCCCGGGCGGCGGAGCGAAGACGACCTCGGGCGCCGCCGCCTTCGGCGTTTCCGCGGCGATGTCGCGCGCGGCGCGGCGGCCGAAGACGAGCGCCTCGAGCAGGCCGTTCGAGGCGAGCCGGTTCGCCCCGTGCAGGCCGGTCGAGCTCACCTCGCCGATCGCCCAGAGGCCGGGCAGGCTGGTCCGGCCCGCCTCGGTCACGGCGACGCCGCCCATGTGGTAATGCGCTGCGGCGGCCACCGGGATCGGCGCGGCGACGGGATCGACCCCGAGGGCGCGGCAGCTGGCGGCGACGGTCGGAAAGCGCGTGTCGATCTCGGCCCCGATCGCCGCGCGGGTGTCGAGCGCCGGGCGGCGGCCGGCGCGCGTCTCGGCGAAGACGGCGCGGGCGACGATGTCGCGCGGCGCGAGCTCGGCGTCGGGATGCGCCGCGGCCATGAAGCGGACGCCCGCCGCGTCGACGAGCGTCGCCCCCTCGCCGCGCAGGGCCTCGGTCGCGAGCGGCAGCGGATCGGCGCCGCAGTCGATCGCGGTCGGGTGGAACTGGACGAATTCGGCGTCGGCGACCAGCGCCCCGGCGCGCGCGGCGATGCCGAGCCCCTGCCCCCGGATCGAGGCCGGGTTCGTGGTGCGCGCGTAGAGCCCGCCGACGCCGCCGGTCGCGAGCAGGATCGCCGGGGCGAGCAGCAGCCCCTCGCCGGACTGGCCATCCGCCGCGGCGAGCCGGAGGCCCGTCACGCGCCCCTCCGCGACCTCGAGCCCCGTCGCGATCACGCCCTCGAGCACCTGGATCGACGGCGTGGCGCGGACGGCGGCGATGAGCGCGGTCATGATCGCGCGCCCGGCGCCGTCGCCCTTGACCCGCACCACCCGCGCGCGGCCATGCGCGGCCTCGCGCGACAGGACGAAGCCGCCGTCGGCGGCGCGGTCGAAGGGCGCGCCCCGGGCCGCGAGCGCCAGGATGTGGTCGAGCGCCTCCTCGGTCACATGGTCGGCGACGCCCGCGTCGACCGTGCCGGCGCCGGCGCGGCGGGTGTCCTCGGCGTGGAGCGCGGGGCTGTCGTCGGGACCGACCGCCGCGGCGACGCCGCCCTGGGCGAAGGCCGAGCTGGCGCTTTCACCCAGGGGGCCCGGCGAGAGGACCAGCACGGGCCGGGGCGCGAAGCTCAACGCCGCGTAGAGCGCGGCGAGGCCCGCGCCCGCGATCACCACGCGGTCCGTCGTGGTCACGGGACCCGCGAAAGTCATCGCGGGCTCAGGCGGCCTTGGCCGGGGCGCGGCGGCTGATCTCGATCATGCGCTCGACCGCGCGGCGCGCCCTGGCGCCGACGACCGGATCGACGGTGACCTCGCCCGCGCCGGTATGGAGCGCGTAGAGCACCTTCTCGAGCGTGATCATCTTCATGTAGGGGCACATGTTGCAGGGCCGGGCGAAATCGACGTCCGGCAGCGCGTCGGCGATGTTCGCGGCCATCGAGCATTCCGTGACGAGCATCGCCTTGCCCGGGCGGTTCCTGCTCACCCAGTCGATGATGCCGCCGGTCGAGCCGGTGAAATCGGCCTCGGCGACCACCTCGGGCGTGCATTCCGGATGCGCGATGATCTTCATCTCCGGATCCTGCGCGCGATAGGCGCGAAGGTCGGCCGCGGTGTAGAGCTCGTGGACGATGCACGAGCCTTCCCACCAGACCACGCGCTTGGACGAGAGCGCCGCGACGTTGCGCGCGAGGTACTGGTCGGGCGTCATGATCACCGTGTCGCCCTCCATCGCCTCGACGATCTCGAGCGCGTTGGCCGAGGTGCAGCAGACGTCCGAGGCCGCCTTCACCTCGGCGGTGGTGTTCACATAGGAGACGACCGGCGCGCCGGGATAGCGGCGGCGCATCTCCGCGACGCCCTCCGCGGTGATCGAGGAGGCGAGCGAGCAGCCGGCGTCGTAGTCCGGGATCAGCACGGTCTTGGCCGGATTGAGGATCTTCGAGGTCTCGGCCATGAAATGTACGCCGCACTGGACGATGATGTCGGCCTCGACCTCGGTCGCGGCGACCGCGAGCTGCAGGCTGTCGCCGACGATGTCGCCGATGCCGTGGTAGATCTCCGGCGTCATGTAGTTGTGCGCGAGCACGACGGCGTTCTTCTCGCGCTTCAGCCGCTCGATCTCGATCACATAGGGCGCGTGGAAGGCCCAGTCGGCGAAGGGCACGACACGCGCCATGCGGGCGTGGATCGCCTTCGTCGCCTCGGCCTTCTCGAGCGAGGGCGCGAGGTCGTAGGCGGACGCGAGCGTGGCGCGGATTTCGGTCGCATCGGTCATTGGCGGCCTCCCCATGGCGCTGACGGAGCGAATCGTGGAAATCGCCTCGTATAGCGGCGGCGTTCCCGCGGCAAGGGAGATCCGCGCCGAAACGGCTGTTTTCGGGGTCCGCGTTTACCTATCGTCAACAATACCGGCCTAGAAAGCCGGCGGGCCGCCGCGGATGCGCCGCCCGAGGCGCCGTCCCCCGGACCGCGCGCCGCGCCGAGACACCCCCGAGACATCGCCCCAACCACGGAAGGATGGCCCCCTTGCGCCAGCTCTGTCCCTCGCCGGTCCGCGTGATCGTCCCCGCCCGCCTCACGTCCGGGGAGGCCGCGCGATGATGCATCTCGGGATCAGCATCGAACGGCTGCCGCTGCCGGGCTCGCCGCCCGCGCCCGAGGCGACGGCGGGCGTGGTCGCCTTCTGGGGCGACAGCTTCGCCGAGGGCTCCTCGGGCGGCGGCGCGGTCAGCGCCTATGACTCGCTGCAGCCGACGCTGCGGCGCTACCTGCTCGCGACCGGGACCGGCTATCGCACCGTGAACCACGCGGTGCCGGGCGCGGGCTCGGACGCGACCGCGACGGCCTGGCTCGCGCGGGCCGCGCATCGCGCCTACAACTACGTCGCGACCGGCCGCAACGACGCCACCCGCCCGGCCTCCTACATCCTCGCCAACATCGACCGGATCCTCGCCGCGCGCGTCGCGGGCGAGATCGTCATCCTCGGCTCGGTGCACAATCTCAACAACGGCGCGGAAAGCCCCGGCTCGGAGGGTCACGCGAAATGGACCGAGGTGAACGCGGGGCTCGCCGCGCGCGCCGACGGCGCCACGGTCTTCTTCGCCGATCACCGCGCGCGGGCGGTCTATGAGCACAACACCGAATGGCCCGAGGACGTCGCGCGCGCGGCGAATGACCTGCCGTCGGCGAGTCTCGTCGTCTCGGCCGAGGACGCGCTGCATCTGAACGCGCGCGGCTGCGAGATGCAGGCGCGCGTCGTCCTCGGCTGCGTCCTCGCGCATCGCGCGCTGAGCGCGCCGCTCTCGAACCTCCTCGCCAATCCCGATTTCGCGGCCGGCGCGACGACCGGCTGGACCGCCGCCGCCGGCACGGTGCTGACCGCCTCGGGCGGCGTCGTCGCGGTCTCGGGCGGCGCGGCCTTCAAAGGGCTGGCGCAGCAGGCGCTGACGGCGGGCGCCGCCGGGCGGAAGTTCTTCGCGACCTGGGACGTGCCGGCGGTCGCGACCGGCGGCGGCGCCGGGCTCTCGGTCCGGCTGCGCGAGAGCGCCGGCGGCGGCGCGCTCCACGCCGTGCAGGACGCGCCCTATGCGCGGCGGACCAAGGGCATGTTCCTCGCCGCCGAGCCAAACACCGCGGGGCTCGCCCTCCAGTTCGAGGCGATCAACAACGCCGCGCTGACCTGGTCGCTCGCGAAGCCCGCGCTGCGCGAGGCGTATCCCCAGGTGATCCCCAGCTACGCGCCCGAGGCGCTGGTGGCGCCGAGCCTATCGGGCGCGCCCTCGGTCGGCGCGGCGGTGACGGGCGATCCCGGCTCCTGGGACGGCTATCCCGAGCCCACGATCTCCCACCGCTGGCTGGTGGACGGGGCGCCGGTGCCGGGCGGGCTGAGCTTCACCCCCGACGCGGCGCTCGAGGGCCGGACGCTGGCGCTCGAGGTCACGGCGGCGAGCGTGGCGGGCACGGTGGTCCGCGTGACCGACCCCGCGGTGATCCTGCCCGCGCAGCCGCTGGTGAACGAGACCTTCGCGAGCCTCGCTGGCTGGTCGGCCGGCGCGGGCAACGCGATCTCGCTGGTCGGGGGCCGGCTGCGCTGCGCGAACAACGGCGCCTCCTGGACCAAGTCGTTCCGGACCGCCGCCATCCCCTGCGTGGCGGGCGCGCGGTACCGGCTGCGCTACGACTTCCTGAAGACCGGGCACAACGGCGTGCTCCGGATCGGCTGGGCGCAGGATGGCGAGGACGTGCGGCTGCCGGTCTCGGCGAGCGGGACCGGCCTCACCCATGCCTTCACCGCCGGGGCGGCGTCGATGCATCTCTCGGTCGCCTGCGACAGCGCCGCGACGAGCGCCTACTGCGACTGGGACAATATCGTGATCGAGCGGATCTGAGGCTTCGCTCCGGATCTCACGAGGCGGCGGGAACGGGCGCGGGAGCGCCCGTTTCGCTTGGGCGCGCCGCCAGCGCCGCCGCGGCGCCGGCGAGGAAATAGACCGGCACCGCGATGAAGCTCACCTCCATGCCGCCCTCGCCCAGCGCGTAGACGAGATGCACGCCGAGAAAGCAGGCGATGGTCATCGCCGCCACGAAGAGGTCGCGATCGCCGGCGCGGCGCGCCCGGCGGATGAGCCGGATCACCGCGACGCCGACCGCCGCGAGGAATCCGAGGAAGAGACCGATCCCCAGAAGGCCGAGCCGGCCGTAGATCGAGACGTAGGAATTGTGCGGCTCGCGCACCACGTCGTCGCTCAGGCCCCGGAACGGCGTCAGCGGCTGGCCGTAGCCCAGACCGAGGAACCAGCGCGCCGGGGTTTCGGCCAGCCGCTCATGGATGCCGAGCCACCAGGCGAGCCGGAGGCCGACGCCCGCCGCCGCGTCGCGCGTCTCGGCGCCTCCCCCGCCCCAGATCGCCCGCACGTGGCTCGCGAGGAACTCGAAGGAGAAGGTGTGCCCGAGCCGCCCTGGGAGCTCGACGCCGCTGAGCAGGAAGAGCGCCATGAAACCGAAGGCCAGCAGCCCCATCAGCGCCATCTCGCCAAGCTCGCGCCGGGCGAAGAGCGCGAAGAGGACGAGCGGGACCAAGAGTTGCAGATAGGTGATGCGCGCCTGGACGAAGACGATGAGCGACATCACGACGACGCCCGCGAAGGCGGCCCGGACGAGGAGCGGCCAGCTCCGGTTCAGGAGCACATAGGCCGCCGCCGTGACCGCGATCGAGGAGGTATTGACGAAGTTGAAGAAGATCGGCGCCTGATAGCCCGACATGCCCGACACCTTCGGCGACAGCGCCGCGAGCCAGGGCTGGACCGGGTAGAGCAGCGACTGGAGGGCGGCGGCGAGCAGCACCAGCCGGAGCCAGGTCAGGAACGGCGCGCGGAACCGCGGATCGGCGGCGAGGCAGAAGCCGATCACGAAGAAGCCGCTCTCGAGGATATTCGCCGCGTCGCGGATGGCCCAGATCCCGTGCGCGGGCAGGTCGAGCAGCAGATGCGCCCCCGCGAGCAGCCAGAGCGCGTAGAGCGGGGCGAAGGCTGGCGCCTCGGCGAGGCCCGCCATGCCGCGGCCCCCGAGGAGCAGCAGGCCGAGCCCGAGGCCGAGGGCGATCTCGTTGACCGGCAGCCCCGGCCCGACCGGGGGCAGGCGCAGCAGCATGAATCCCGCCGTGAGCAGGATGTTGGCCGCGAGCGTCGCGAGCATGAGCGCGAGCAGCGGCCGGTAGATCCCCTCCGGCATCGCCGCCGTCACGCCGTCCCCCAGCGCGCGGCGAGCCCGCGCTCGTGCGCCGCGATCTCCTCGGGCGCGAAGCGGCGGCCGATCTCGCGCGCGGGATTGCCGCCCCAGATCTCGTAGGGCGGCACGGCGCCGGTGACGACCGCGCCGGCGGCGATGATCGCGCCCCGGCCGATCCGCGCGCCGGAGAGCACGATCGCGCCGTAGCCGATCCAGACGTCGTCGCCGATCTCGACCTCCCCCTGCTCCTCCCAGCACGCGAAGCCCGGCGCGCCGACCCAGGGCGCGGCGCGGACCGGCACGCCTTGCGCGCGGAAGTCGTGGTCGCGCCGGCCGACGATCCCGACCGCGTTCGCGATCAGCACGCCGCGGCCGATCCGGCCGTCGGCCTCGATCGTGCACCAGCGGCCGACATAGGTCTCGGCGCCGACCGAGAGCCCGCGCGGCGCCCAGAGGCGCGAGCCCGGCCCGACATGGACGCCGGGGCCGAGCGTCACCCGGCCGCCGACCGCCAGCCGGCGGTAGAGCGCGGCGCGGCATTTACGAAAGATCGACATATCCGCGCCTCCGCTGTCGGCCATGCCCCGCGCGCGGGACCAGGAGCAGGAGATTCGCCATGCGCCCGCCGATCGAGGCCGTGCTCCCGTGGCTCGCGCTCATTTTCCTCGCCTCGTCCGGCGCGGCGGTCGCGGGCCCGGAGAGGGCCGGTCCGGCCCGGGACGCGTCGCATTGTTCGGAACCGCGCCTTGTCGCACCAGAAGAAATCCCCGCTGATCCCGTCCAGATCCGCGTCGAATTTCCTAACAAACCGATAAAACTCGCCCGAACATCGCAACAAGCGGGAAAGGAGAGTGAAGCACGCCGCTCGAACAAGGCGGCGACAGGCGCTACAAGCATCACCGGGGACATGCGCGGGGGCGCATGTGGTGGGGTGAGTGGCGCGATGTCTGATCTCGATTCAGGCACCAGGACAGGTGCGATCTATCTGCGGCCGGGCGACGACGTGCGAGCGATCGTCGACGCCAGTCCCGAGGGCCAGGTCTTCGTGCTGACGGCGGGCGTCTATCACAACCTGACGATCACGCCGAAGGACCACCAGACCTTCATCGGCGAGGACGGCGCGGTGCTGAGCGGCGCGGTCGCGATCACCGGCTGGACGCAGGCGGCGGATCTGTGGTCGGCCGACGGCTTTCCCGATCCGGGCTGGTCGCACGGGGACGGTCGCGACGGGATGGCGGCGCTGACCGAGGACCTGTTCTTCGACGGCGCGCCGCTCCTGCGCGTGGCGAGCCTCGCGGAGGTGACCGAGGGCACGTTCTACTACGCGGACGGCCGGGTCCACACCCGCGCCGACCCGACCGGCAAGGTGACCGAGGCCTCGAAGACCCAGGCCGCCTTCGCCGGCGAGCAGACGGTCGGCGTCACGATCGCCAATCTCGAGATCCGGCAGTACGCGAGCCCGGCGCAGCACGGCGCGATCTCGGCGCACCGGACCACCGACTGGACGCTGATCGACGTGACAGCGACCGGCAACCACGGCGCCGGCGTCTCGGCCGGCGACGGGATGCGCATCCTCGGCGGGATCTACAGCGGCAACGGCCAGGTCGGGATCCACGCCTATGACACGACCGGCCTCGTGATCGACGGCGTGGTCGCCGCGGGCAACAACTACGCGGGCTTCAGCCAGACCTGGGACGCGGGCGGGATCAAGATCCTGACCTCGGACAACGTGACGATCCGCAATTCCGAGATCGCCGCGAACGCCGGCATGGGCCTCTGGCTCGACTGGGACAACCGCGACGTCACGATCGAGAACAACCACGTCCACGACAACGCCTATATCGGCATCTTCTACGAGGCCTCCTACGCGGCGGCGATCACCGGCAACAACGTCCGGGACAACAACCGCGACGGCTACGTGGTCGGCTACTGGGGGTCGGACATCTTCGTCACCTCCTCCGCGGGTGTCACGATCACCGGCAATCTCGTCTGGTCCTCGATCGGCCAGGGGATCGGTCTCGAGCAGGCGACGCGCGAGGACGGCGCCCATGGCGCGCATGTGCTCGCCGACGCGGTGGTGACGGGAAACACGATCGTCATGGCGGGCGCCGGGCTCAACGGCGTCTCGGGCGCGGTGCGGGACGTGCTCTGGGATGCGAACACCTATGTCGCGCTCGCCCCCGGCGATCTCTTCTTCACCTGGGACAGCCGCTACTTCGGCGTCGGCGACCGGGCGGGAGCGGCGATGGACGCGGAAAGCCGCTTTGTCTACCTCGCCGACCTCCGCGCCTTCCTGGTGGAGGGTTTCCTGGAGGCGGCGGACGCGACCCACGACATCGGCTCCGGCGGCGTCCTCGCGCTCCGGACCTCGATCGGCGCGCCGCTCGCGGGCACGCTCGGCATCCAGGCCATCCTGCTCGACGGGCCCGCGCATGGCACGCTGACGCTCGGCGGCGACGGCGCCTTCGTCTACGCGCCGGAGGCGGGATTCCGCGGTCTCGACAGCTTCGGCTATTTCGCGATCGGCGCCGACGGGCGCGGCGTGATCGGCGTCGCGGAGGTTGCGGTCCTGCCCGACGCGCTGACGCTCCGGGTCTCGGGCGACGCCTGGAACAGCGCGCCGGAATTCGACGTGATCATCGACGGGGTGGCGCACCGCGGCTTCGCCACCTCGGCCTCCCACGCCGAGGGCGCGTGGCAGGAGATCCGCGTCGAAGGCGATTTCGGCGACGACGGCCCGCGCGAGGTCAGCGTCGTCTTCACCAACGACGCCTATGGCGGGCCGGGGCTCGACCGGAACCTCTATGTCCGCGACCTGACCGTGAACGGCGAGACCTACGACGCGGGCTTCGCGCGATCGACGGCGGGCTGGAGCATCGGCGCGGTGGCGCCGCTCGTCACCGACGGCGCGGTCACCTTCGACGTCTCGGCGGAGGCGGACGTCTTCGTCCTGAGGGTCGCGGGCGACGGTTTCGACGGCGATCCCGAATTCACCATCACGCTCGACGGCAAGGCGCTGCAGGGCTTCACGGCGACCGCCTCGCACGCCGCGGGCGACTGGCAGGAGATCACGCTGCGCGGCGTGATCGACCTCGCACCCGGCGACACCGCGCGGATCGACTTCGTCAACGACGCCTACGCGGGGCCGGGACAGGACCGCAACCTCTACGTCGGAGGCGCCAGCTACAACGGCGCGGCGCTCGTGGCGCGGCCCGAGGGCAGCGTCGAGATCCTCGACGACGGCTACCTGCTGGCCCGCAACGATGGGTTAACCTTCGGCTTCTAGCCCTCGGACTCCTTCGGCCCGATCGTGGAGACGGCGGCATGGGACAGATCGACACGGGACCAGCGATATCGGGCCGGGCCGGGCGCCGGCGACGCCCCGCCGGCGCGGGCGAGGCCCCGATCGCGGCGGACTCCGGCCCGGGCGGCGCGCGCGCCGCGTCGCCGGAGATCCTCGAGCTCGACGACGCGCTCGGTCCGGAGCGCGCTGGGATGCGCTTCCACGGCGGCGACATCGACGGGCTGATCGCGCGATTGCGCGTCGCGCCCCGGCGGGGCGAGATGATCACCGTCTGCAACACCCACATGCTGGTGACCGCCGCGCGCGACCCGCTTCTCGCCACCGCGATGCGCGCGGCGGTCTTCTCGGTCTGCGACGGCAAGCCGATCGCCTGGCTCATGACGCTGCTCGCGCGCCGGGACTTCGACCGGGTGACCGGGCCGGACCTGCTCGAGCGCGTGCTCGGCCACCATCTCGGCGAGCTGCGGGTCGCGCTGGTCGGGGGCGACGCGGAGGCGCTGGAGCGGCTGCGCGCCCGGGCGCCGGAAAGCGCGAAGGGCAACCTGCTCCTGCTCGACCCCGGCCGCGTGGCCGAGGGCGAGGGGCCGAGCGAGGCGGTCTTCCGCGCGCTCGAGGCCTTCCGGCCGCGCATCGTCTTCGTCGGCCTCGGCTGCCCCAAGCAGGAGAAATGGATCGCCCGCGCCATCGGCCGGATCCCGGCGCATTTCCTCGGCGTCGGCGCGGCCTTCGACTACGGCGCCGGCACCATCCGCCGGGCGCCGCGCGCGATGCAGGCCGCGGGCGCGGAATGGATCTTCCGCGCGGTCCAGCAGCCCCGGCTGCTGCGCCGCTACCTCGGCACCTTCGCGCCCTTCCTCGGCCTGCTCGGGCTCGGCGCGCTGCGGCGGCTCGCGCCCCCGCTCGCCGGCCGGGACCGACGCCGCGGCGTTTGAACTTCGTAAACCTTTTGTCCGCGATAACCGGTGCCGAGCCCGCGCGGGCGCCCCGCGAGACCCAGAACGGAGATCGATCGTGAGAGCCAGACCCAAGGTCGCGTTGATCACCGGTGTGACCGGGCAGGACGGCGCCTATCTCGCCGAATTCCTGCTCGGCGAGGGCTATCTCGTCCACGGCGTGAAACGGCGCTCCTCCTCGTTCAACACCGCGCGGATCGAGCATCTCTACGTCGATCCGCACGAGGTCGACCCGCGCTTCATCCTGCACCACGGCGACCTGACCGACTCGACGAACATGATCCGGATCGTGCAGGAGACCCAGCCCGACGAGATCTACAACCTCGGCGCGCAGAGCCATGTCGCGGTGAGTTTCGAGACGGCCGAATACACCGCCAACGCCGACGGGATCGGCACGCTGCGGCTCCTCGAGGCGATCCGGCTGCTCGGGCTGGCGGAGAAGACCCGCTTCTACCAGGCCTCGACCTCGGAGCTCTACGGGCTCGTGCGGGAGATTCCACAGCGCGAGACGACGCCGTTCTATCCGCGCAGCCCCTACGCGGCGGCGAAGCTCTACGCCTACTGGATCACGGTGAACTACCGCGAGGCCTACGGGATGCACGCCTCGAACGGCATCCTCTTCAACCACGAGAGCCCGCTGCGCGGCGAGACCTTCGTGACGCGCAAGATCACCCGGGCCGTCGCGGCGATCAGCCGGGGCCAGCAGGAGCGGCTGCACCTCGGCAATCTCGACGCCCAGCGCGACTGGGGCCACGCACGCGACTACGTGCGGGGCATGTGGATGATGCTGCAGCAGGACGAGCCCGACGACTACGTGCTGGCGACGGGCGAGTGCTTTCCGGTGCGCGATTTCGTCCGGCTCGCCTTCCGGCAGGTCGGGATCGAGATCGAATGGCGCGGCGAGGGCGCCGACGAGAAGGGCTACGACGCGAACGGCCGCTGCCTGATCGAGGTCGACGCGCGCTACTACCGCCCGACCGAGGTCGACCTGCTGATCGGCTGCCCCGACAAGGCGCGCGAGCGGCTGGGCTGGCGGCACCGGATCCGGCTCGAGGAGCTGGTGGCCGAGATGGTGGCGGCGGAATTCGACAAGGCCGCCTCCCGGGTCACGCCGAGCGCCGGGCTCGCGCGCAGGATCCGCCATGTCTGAGCCCGCGCCCCTCTACGATCTCGCCGGCAAGCGCGTCTTCGTCGCCGGCCATCGCGGCATGGTCGGCGCGGCGCTGGTCCGGCGGCTGGCGCGCGAGGATTGCGCGATCCTGACCGCGCCCCGCCCCGGCGTCGACCTGACGCGGCAGGCGGAGGTCGAGGCCTTCCTGGCGCGGGAGCGGCCGGACGCCGTCTTCCTCGCCGCGGCGCGGGTCGGCGGCATCCTCGCCAACGCGACCGAGCCGGCGGCCTTCCTCTACGAGAACCTGATGATCGAGGCGAATGTCATCGAGGCCGCGCACCGCGTGGGGGTGGAGAAGCTCCTCTTCCTCGGCTCCTCCTGCATCTATCCCCGGATGGCGCCGCAGCCGATCCCGGAGGCGGCGCTCCTGACCGGCCCGCTCGAGCCGACCAACGCGGCCTACGCGGTGGCGAAGATCGCGGGGATCAAGCTCTGCGAGGCCTATCGCGCGCAGCACGGCGCCGATTTCATCGCGGCGATGCCGACGAACCTCTACGGGCCCGGCGACAATTTCGACCCCGGCACCAGCCATGTGCTGCCGGCGCTGATCCGCAAGGTCCAGGACGCGCGCGCGGCGGGGGTCCGGCGGATCACCCTCTGGGGCAGCGGCGCGCCCCGGCGCGAGTTCCTGCACGTCGACGACTGCGCCGACGCGCTCGTCCATCTCATGAAGCACTGGTCCTCCCCCGAGCTCGTCAACGTCGGCTCCGGCGAGGACATCGCGATCCGCGACCTCGCCACCCTCGTCTGCCGCCTCGCGAACTGGGACTGCGTGCTCGACTTCGACGCGTCGAAGCCCGACGGCACGCCGCGGAAGCTCCTCGACGTCTCCCGCCTGCGCGGCCTCGGCTGGCGCCCGGCGATCCCGCTCGAGACCGGCGTCGCCGCGGTGATCGACTGGTTCGCCGCCGAGGCGGGCGTCCGGGCCGCGGCGCCGCTCCCGTGAGGCCGGCGGCCGGGCCCGGCGGGAGGAAGCGGCGATGAATACCCTGGGCGCGCCGCGCCCGCAGGAGACGCGGCCCCTCGCCCCGATCGACGAGGGCCTCCCGAACGTCCAGCGGCTGTCGCTGTTCCTGCGCCGGCGCTTCGGCCTGCTCTTCCTCTGCGCCGCGGCCGGGCTCGGCGGCGCGCTCGCCTTTCTCGCCGTCGCGCAGCCGCGCTACGACGCCCGGGCCACCGTGCTGCTGCGCCGCGCGGCGCCGGTCGCGGCCGAGCTTCCCGCGACCCCGGACACGATCCCGGAGCCCCGCCTTTCGACCGAGCTCGAGGCGCTGCGCGCCCCGGCGCTCGCGGCCGACGTGTTGGCGCGGCTCGACCCCGCCGATCTCGGCGCCCGGAGCGATCCGCGCGCGGCGGGCGAGATCCTCCGCGACACCGTCGCCGTGAGCCGGATCGAGGATTCGCATCTCCTGGCGATCGACGCCACCGGCGCCGACGCGGCGACGGCGGCCCGGATCGCCAACGCCTATGCCGAGGCCTATGTCGCGCGCCGCGCGACGGCGATCGCGGCGGCGGCGGCGGACCGCCGCGCCGCGCTGGAGGCCCGGGTCGAGGCGCTGCGCGCCGCCCTCGCGGCGCGCGAGGCCGAGCTTCTCGGCGCCGCGCGCGGCGGGGCCACGCTCGACGCGACCCTGCTGCGCCGCGACGAGATCGAGCAGCTGCTCGAAAGCGAGCGCGCCGCCTATGTCGCGGCGCTGTCGCTGCTGCGCGACGCGGAACGCGACGCCGATCCGGCCGAGCTCCGCGCGAGCGTCATGGCCGCCGCCGTCGCGCCGGAACTGCCGCGCGGCCCCAAGCCCTACATGGTGGCGGCGCTCGGCCTCTTCCTCGGCCTCGGCCTCGGCGGCGCGCTCGCGCTCGCGCGCGAGAATCTCGACGCCTCGCCGCGCACCGGCGACGCGGTCCGGCTCATGCTCGGCCAGCCGTTCCTCGGCTACCTGCCCCGGATCCGCCGCGTCCGCCGCCGCCTCGGCCGGCCCGACCACCCCGCCTGGCGGGCGGCGGCGAGCCGCCCGCGCGGACGCTACGCCGAGACGCTGCGCTTCATCCGCGCCCGCGCCGAGGGGCGGAGCCACGGCTATGGCGCGATCACCATCGGCTTCTGCTCGGCGCGGCCGGGCGAAGGCAAGTCGCTCGCGGCGGCGAATTTCGCCGCCCTGCTCGCCGCCGAGGGGCTGCGGGCGCTGCTGATCGACGCGGACACCCGGGGGCCCGGCTTCGGCGCGGGCTTCGCCCCGAAGGACGCGCCGGGGCTCGCCGATCTCCTGCCGCCGGGCGATCCCGGGGCGCCGCCCCCGGCGATCCTGGCGGCCGGCTTCGCCTTCCTGCCGGCGCGCGGGCGCGGCGGGGCGCCGCCCGCCTATCTCGCCGGCGAGGCCTTCGCCGCGGTGCTAGGCGCCCAGCGCGACGCTTTCGACGTCATCCTCGTCGACCTGCCGGCGCTCGAGACGGCGGCCCATACCCGGACGATCCTGCCGCTGCTCGACGGCTGGGTCGCGGTGGCGCGCTGGGGCGTCACGCCCGCGCACGCGCTCCGGACCCCGCTCCGGGAGGAGCCGTGGCTCGCGCGCAACCTGCTTGGCGTCGTCCTCTCGGACCTGACGCCGCGCGGGCTGCGGCGCTACACTCCGCATACCGGCGCGGCGCGGGATGCCTGAGCCCCGCCGGGGCTTGGCCGGCCCCCGCCTCGCCCCACCCCGCCTCGCCGGACCCCGCTTCGCCGCGCCGCTCGCGGTCGGGGAGCAGGCGCTCTTCGCGCTGACCAACCTCGGGCTCCAGGTCCTGCTCGCCCGCTCGGTCCCGGCGGAGGCCTTCGGCGCCTATACCGTCGCCTCGACCTTCCTTTTCATCGCCGCGGTCGCGCATCAGACCTGCCTCGTCGAGCCGATGGTGGTCCTCGGCGCCGGCCCGCTGCGCGACGCGCTCGCCCCCTATCACGCGCGGCTGCTGCGCCGGTGGTCCGCGCTGATCGGCCTCGCGCTGCTCCTCCTCGGCCTCGCCGCCGCCGCGGGCGCCGCCTGGCTCGGCGCGAGCGATCTCGCGCGCGCCTGCGCCGCCTTCGCGGTCGCGACGCCCGCCATCCTCCATCTCTGGCTCCTGCGCCGGATCGCCTTCGCCCTCGGACGCGTCGATCTCTCGGCGGCGGCGACCGCGATCTACGCGGCGGCGACCCTCGCGCTCTCCGTCGCCGCCCTCGCCTTTGGGCGCTTCGGCCTCGGCGCCGCGATCCTCGCGCCGGCGGCGGCGGCGGCGGTCGCCTCGGCGGCCCTGCGTGCCCGGCTGCGCTGGCCGGCGGCCGCCGCGCCGCCGCCGGACGGCCTCGTCGCACGCCACCTCGCCTACGGCCGCTGGGCGCTCGGCGCCGAGGCGGCGGCCTGGGCGCTGACGAACGGGCCTGTGCTGCTCGCGCCGCTCTGGCTCGGCCTCGCGGCGGCCGGAGAGCTGCGCGCGCTCGGCCTCGCGTTCATGCCGCTGCTCCAGATCGCCTCGGTCGCGAGCCTGCTGCTGCTCCGCCGCTTCGCGGGCGAGGGCGTCGGCGTGGCGACGCGGCGGCGGGTCTTCCTGCTGCTCGGGACGGGCGGCGCGCTCTACACGCTCGCCGCGACCGCGCTCGGCCCCTGGCTCCTGCCCCGGCTCCTCGGCCCGGACTACGCGCTCACCCCCGCCCTGCTCGCGACCGCGGGCCTCGGCGCCACCTGCCTCGTCGCGGCGCAGGCCTTCGTCACCGCCCTGCGCGCCGAGACCCGCACCGCCTCGGTCCTCGCCGCCAACCTCGCGGCGCTGACGGTCTTCGCCGGCCTCGCCCCGATCGCCGCGGCGCAGGGTCTCCTCGGCGTCACGCTGGCGCAGACGCTCGGCGCGGCCACGAGCCTGCTCGTCGCGGCCGGGCTCGCGAACCGCCGGCCGGCCCTCGCGCCCGGGCGCGGCTGAGAGCCGCGTTTACGGCTTCGCAATCCGATTCGGCGCAGAGACGAGGAGAGGCGAGCGGGGAGGACGGCATGACGGCGCGACTTTCGATAACGATGGTCGCCGGGATCGAGGCGATCGACTACGCCGCCCTCGCGATCGGCGCGCTCTTCGCCCAGGCGCGCGATCCGTTCCGCTTCACGCTCCTGACCGATTCCGCCGCCGACAAGGCGCGCTACGCCGCGCTGATCGCCGGCCTCGCGGGACCCGGGGAGAGCGCGGTCTTCGACCTTTCGGACTGCGACGCCCGGGCCGAGGCCGTCTTCGCGCGGCACCCGAACATCCGGCGCTTCCGCCGGGGCCATCCCTGCTGGCGCAAGATCACCGACCCGAGCCTCTTCGCCGCGCCGGGCGAGGCGGTGATCGTGCTCGACCCCGATCTCGTCTTCCCCAACCCGTTCCGCTTCGAGGCCACGCCGCCCGGCGGGCTGCTCCTGATGCGCCAGCGCCGCCATTGCCTGCTGCCACCCGAGGTGGTCCGGCGCGCGATGGCGGCGGGCTACCCGCTCGCCCATCACACCGACATCGGCGTGGCGCAGCATTTCGCGCTGCCGTGGGATTTCATCGAGGAGGCGATCGGACGGCTCGGCGGCGGTGGCCTGCCCCGCGTCCCGCACATCGAATCGATCCTCTGGGCGATGATCGCGATGGAGATCGGCGGCGGCTATCTCGACCCCGGCGCCTGGGCCTGCTGGGAGCGCACGGCGCCGAAGCGGCTCCTGATGCTCGCGGGACTGGGCGGCCCGGGCCTCCTGCGGCTCGAGCGCGCGCGCCGGCTGAAATGCTTCCACGGCAGCTCCGGCGCCAAGGACTGGCTGGTCGCCGCGGCGGCGCGCGGCCTGTTCCGGGGCGGCGCCCCCCGGCTCGATCCCACGCCCTGCGCGCCGTTCGTCGCGCTCGCGCCCGCCGCCTTCGAGCGGGGAGAGCGGGCCAAGGCGGGCTATCACGCGGCGCTGCGCGGGCTGCGGCTGAGCGACCCGCTGCGGCCGAGGGCGGGCGCATGAGCCGGCGGTTCCTCCTCTCCTGCTTCGCCTGCGATCCCGACGCGGGCTCGGAGCCCTATGTCGGCTGGCACTGGGCGAAGACGGTCTACGCGGGCGAGCGGCGGATCGTGCTCACGCGGCGCCATCACGAGGCGGCGCTTGCCGGGCGCAGGTGCCGGGGCCTCAGCTTCCGCTACTTCGACCTGCCGTTTCTCTCCGGGCTCGACCACCGGCACCGGCTGATGAAGCTCTATTACATCCTCTGGCAGATCTGCGTCCTGCCCTACGCCGCCTGGATCGTCTGGCGCGAGCGGGTGACCCATGTCCATCACCTGACCTACAACGCGGTCGATTTCCCGGGCCTGCTCTGGGCGATTCCGGGCACGCGCTTCCTCTGGGGACCGGTCGGCGGTGGCCAGACCCCGCCCGAGGCGCTGCGCGCCTATTACGGCGCCGGCTGGCGGCGGCAGCGCTGGCGCGCGGCGATGAAGGCGGCGCTGCGGATCAATCCGCTGGTCCGGGGCGCCCTCGCCCGCGCCGACCTCGTCCTCGCCGCGAACGCCGAGACCGAGCGCCGGCTCGCGCCGCTGACCCGCCCAGGCAAGGTCCGGCGGATGCTCGAGACCGCGGTGCTGCCCGCCGCGATCGCGCCCGGACCCCGGGCCGCGCATCGCCCGCTCCGGGTGCTCTGGGTCGGGCGGTTCGAGCCGCGCAAGGCGCCGGGGATGCTGATCCAGATCGCGCGGACGCTGGGCGTCCGGGCGCCGGGGGCCTTCGCCTTCACGATGATCGGGGGCGGTGAGATGCTCGCCGAGGCGCGGGCGCGCGCCGCGGACGTCCCCGGCCTCGAGATCCGGGGCGAGATCCCCTTCGCCGAGATGCGCGCGGCCTATGCCGGGGCGGATGTGCTCGCCTTCACGAGCCTGCAGGACACCTCGGGAAACGTGGTGCTCGAGGCGCTGGCCGCGGGGCTGCCGGTCGTGGCGCTGGACCACCAGGGCTCGGCCGAGATCCTGCCCGCGGGCGGCGGGCGGCTCATCCCGGTGGCGCCGCCGGTGCGGGTCATCGTCGGCTTCATGGCCGCGCTCCAGGCGCTGGCCGAGCCCGAGACCTACGCCGCCGCCTCCCGCGCCGCGCTCGCCAACATCCGCGCGCACCACGGCTGGGACGCCCGCGCCGCCGCCTTCCGCGCGCTGCTCGACGCGAAGGTCGCGCCGCTTGATCAGGGCGATCATCGCCCGCGCCTCCCGCGCCGCGGCAAGCGCGGGGTGGCGGATCAGCCCCCGGCGGCGAAATCCGCGCGCGCGATGCCGTAGCGGCGTAGCTTGTCGTAGAAGGTCTTCCGGGGCAGGCCCAGCGCCGCCATCGTCTCGCGCGGGTCGCCGCCCGCCGCGCGCAGGGCCGCGCGAATGCGTTCAGCCTCGTAGCGCTCGACCATCTCGGGCAGCGTGAGCCCCGCTTCCGGCGCGGCCGGCGCGGGCGCGGAGGCGGCGCCCTCGAGCCCGAGCACCACGCGGTCGGCGTAATGCGCGAGCTCGCGCACGTTGCCGGGCCAGTCGTGCTCGGCGAGCCGGGCGCGGATCGCGCGCGTCATCTCGGGCGCGGCGCGGCCGAACCGCTCCGCCGCGCTCCGGGCGAAATGCGCGAAGAGGAGCGGCACGTCCGCGCGCCGCTCGCGCAGCGGCGGGATCCGGAGCGTGACCACGTTGAGCCGGTAGTAGAGATCCTCGCGGAAGGCGCCGCGCGCCGAAGGGTCGCCGAGGTCGACCTTGGTCGCCGCCACCACGCGCAGGTCGAGCCGCCGCCGCTCGTTGGTGCCGAGAGGTTCCACCTCGCGCGTCTCGAGCACGCGCAGGAGCTTCACCTGCAGCGCGGGCGGGCAGGATTCGATCTCGTCGAGGAAGAGCGTGCCCTTGTGCGCGTGCTCGATCCGCCCGACGCGGCGCTTCAGCGCGCCGGTGAAGGCGCCGGCCTCGTGGCCGAAGAGCTCGCTCTCGAGCACGCTCTCGGGCAGCCCGCCGCAGTTGAGCGCCACGAGATTGCCGCGCGCCCGGCCGCTCCAGTGGTGCAGGAGCCGCGCGACGACCTCCTTGCCGGCGCCGGTCTCGCCGAGGATCAGCACGTCGACGTCGGTCTCCGCCACGGTCCGGAGCGTCTCGCGCAAAGCCCGGATCGCCGGGGTCTCGCCGAGGAGCGGCACGTCGTCGGGCGCGCGGGCCGCGGCGGCGCGCAGCCGGCGGTTCTCGATGACGAGCGCCCGTTTCTCCGCCGCCCGCCGCGCCGCGCCGATCAGCCGGTCGCTCTCGAAGGGCTTCGGGATGAAGTCATAGGCGCCGTCCTTCAGCGCCGCGACCGCGAGATCGATGTCGCCGTGCCCGGTGACGAGGATGACCGGCAGGTCGGGGTCGAGCGCGCGCACCCGCTCGAAGAGCTGGAGCCCGTTCATCCCGGGCATCCGGATGTCGCTGATCACCGGCCCCTCGAACTCGGCCGTCAGCGCGGCGAGCGCGGGCTCGGCGGCCGGATGGGCCTCGACCTCGAACCCGGCCAGCCGCAGCATCTGCCGCGTCGCCCGCCGCAGGTCCTCGTCGTCCTCGACCAGCAGGATCGGCCCGCTCATTCGTCCCTCCGGAGTTCCAGCGTGAAGGAGGCGCCGGGCCGGCCGTCCTCCGGATCGAGCCCGAGCGCGCCGCCGAATTCCCGCGCCAGCTCCTCGGAGATCACGAGGCCGAGGCCGAGGCCGGTCGGCTTCGTGGTGTTGAACGGCATGAACAGCGCCGCGCGCGCCGCGGCGTCGATGCCGGGGCCGTTGTCGCGCACGGTGATCGCCACGGTCTCGCCGTGCGCGGCCACGGCGATCGTGATCGTCGGATCGGGCCGCCCCTTGAGCGCGTCGAGCGCGTTGCCGAGGAGGTTGACGAGGATCTGCTCGAGCCGGATCCGGCCGGCGCGGACCGCGACCGGGCCGCGCCGGCCCCGGCGGATCTCGACCCCGGCCTCGCGCACCCGCCCGGCGAGCAACGCGAGCGCGCCGTCGACCGCCTCCTCGACCACCACCCGCCGCTCCTCGCCGACGCCGCGGCGGGCGAAGCCCCGGAGCGTGCCGGTGATCGCGCCGATGCGGTCGGTCACCTTGGCGATCGCCGCGAGATTGTCGCGCGTCTCGGCGACCTCGCCCATCTCGGCGAGCCGGGCGCCGGTCTCGGCATAGGCGCGGATCGCGGCCAGCGGCTGGTTGATCTCATGCGCGACCCCGGCCGCGACCTGGCCGAGGATCGAGAGCCGGTTCGCCTGCGCCAGCTCCTCGCGCAAGCGGCGCGCGCGGTCCTCGGCGTTGGCGCGCTCGGCGATCTCGGCGGTCAGCTCCTCGGTGCGGAGGGTCACGCGCCGCTCCAGCTCGGCGTTCATCTCGGCGAGCGCCCGCGCCCGGTCCGCCGCGCGCCGCCGCCTGCGTCCGATGGCCGAGGCGCCAACCGCCAGCAGGAGCCCCGCGAGCAGCACCGTGAGCCGCGCGTTCCAGGCGGCGGCGGTCACCGCCGTGCCGACCGGGGCGAAGAGCGCCAGCCGCCAGTCGAGCCCCGCCTCGGGCACCTGGGCGCCGGCGCTCGCGTAGAGCGCGCCCCCGAGCCGCGCGAAGCCCTCGCCGGTCCATTCGACCGGCGCGACCGGGATCTCGCGGTCCTCGAGCTGCAGCGCGTGGCGCACCGCCGCCGCGTCCTCGAGCGGCCGGGTCGCGGTGAACCGCCGTTCGGGCGTGCTGGTCGCGAGGATCACCCCGGTGTCATCCGTCACCTGCGCGATCATCCCGCTCTCGCGCCAGCGCGCCTCGACCTCGTCGAGCTCGACCTTGACCACGACGACGCCGAGCGGCCCCGGCGGCCCGTCGACGCGGTGCGAGAGATAGAGGCCCGGCCGCCTGCTGACGGTGCCGAGCGCGTATTGCGCCGCCGAGCCGTCCCGGAGGGCGCGGGTGAAATAGTCGCGAAAGCCGTAGTCGCTGCCGACGAAACTGTCGGGCGCGCCGGCGTTGCTCGCGGCGATCGCGACCCCGTCGGGACCAATGACGTAGATGACCGCCGATCCCGCCTCGCGCGCGATCGCGGCGAGCTTGGCGTCGAGCCGCGCCAGCGCGCCCGAGTCCCCGCCGCTCGCCGCCGCCACCAGCGCCGCGGCGAGCTCGGGGTCGCGCGCCAGCACCGAGGGGATCATCCGCTGCTTCTCGACCACGCCGGTCAGGGCGCCCTGCGCGAGCGGCAGCGCGGCCGCGACACGGGCGAGCTGCGCCGCCTCGGCCCGCCGCTCCGCGATCCGCCCGGCCGCGAGCGTGAGCGCGATCAGCGCGAGCACGCCGGCCGCCCGCGCGAGCCAGACCAGCGCCCGCGCCGGGGCGGCGCGCGGCGGAGGATCGGCGGGGGCGGGCGCGGGTTGCATGCCCGGCAGTCTAGTGCGGGTTTCCGCCCTTCGCCAGCGAATCCTGTGCGGGAATCCGCACAAATCCGGGACGGTGCCGGGACCGGTCCTCAGATAAAAGACTGATATTTCTATAGATTATTCGAATGATCCGCTCTGGCACGGGGCTTGCTCTGCGTTCTGCGCGCCGGTGAAAGCAAGGCGCGCGCGACAAAGGGCGGGGCCGATGCGACGGACCCCGCAGGCACCGGAGGAAAGAAGAACCATGCATATCGCACCGCCCGCCGCGGGGGCCGGGAAACCCGTCCCGCTCTACAAGCAGCTCTACGTCCAGGTCCTGGTCGCGATCGCGCTCGGCATCACCGTCGGGCATTTCTGGCCCGATCTCGGCGCCAGCCTGAAGCCGTTCGGCGACGCCTTCATCAAGCTCGTCAAGATGATCATCGCCCCGGTCATCTTCCTCACCGTGACCACCGGCATCGCCGGCATGTCGGACCTCAAGAAGGTCGGCCGGGTCGCGGGCAAGGCCTTCGCCTATTTCTTCACCTTCTCGACGCTCGCGCTCATCATCGGGCTCATCGTCGGCAACGTGCTGCAGCCCGGCGCGGGGCTCAACATCGATCCCGCCTCGCTCAACGGCGCGGCCGTCGCGGATTACGCGGCCAAGGCGCATGACACGACGATCACCGGCTTCCTGATGGGCATCATCCCGCCCACCATGGTCGGCGCCTTCGCCGATGGCGACATTCTCCAGGTCCTGTTCATCGCGATCCTGTTCGGCATCTCGCTCGCGCTCGTGGGCGAGCGCGGCGCGCCGGTCCTGAACCTGCTCCAGGCGCTGACCGAACCGATGTTCAAGCTCGTGGCGATCCTGATGAAGGCCGCCCCGATCGGCGCCTTCGGCGCCATGGCCTTCACGATCGGCAAATACGGCATCGGCGCGGTGATCAACCTCGCCTTCCTCGTCGCCACCTTCTACGTCACCGCCTTCCTCTTCGTCTTCGTGGTGCTCGGCCTCGTCGCGCGCGCCAACGGCTTCTCGATCCTGAAGCTGATCCGCTACCTCAAGGAGGAGCTGCTGCTCGTCCTCGGCACCTCGTCCTCGGAGGCGGCGCTGCCCTCGCTGATGGAAAAGCTCGAGAAGGCCGGCGCGAAGCGCTCGGTCGTCGGCCTCGTGGTGCCGACCGGCTACAGCTTCAACCTCGACGGCACCAACATCTACATGACGCTGGCGGCGCTCTTCATCGCCCAGGCGACCAACATCGACCTCTCGCTCGGCGAGCAGATCCTGCTGCTCCTCGTCGCGATGCTGTCGTCCAAGGGCGCGGCGGGCATCACCGGCGCGGGCTTCATCACGCTCGCGGCGACCCTCTCGGTCGTGCCCTCGGTCCCGGTCGCCGGCATGGCGCTGATCCTCGGCGTCGACCGCTTCATGTCGGAATGCCGCGCGCTCACCAACTTCATCGGCAACGCGGTCGCCACGCTGGTCGTCGCGCGCTGGGAGGGCGAGCTCGACCAGGAGCGGCTCGCCGCCGTGCTCGCGGGCGACGTGCCGCTCGACGAGCAGGGCGAGCCGATCGACGCGGAGCCGGCCGCGGCCTGAGCCGCCGCCTCATCCCGATCCCGAGGGCGCGCCGGACGGCGCGCCCTTTTCGTTGTCGCGCTTTGCGCGGTCGCGCCGTCGGGGGCGGGACATCTCGCCGCTTGCGCCCCGGCGGCGAAGCTGGCACCTATCGTTATGCAGTCGCATCGCATAACGGTACGCCATGTCGATCCAGGCCGAGATCTCGCTCACCGGCGCGCAGGGCGCCACGCTCGGCGCGCAGCGCGTGGCGCTGCTCGAGGCGATCGGGCGCGAGGGCAGCATCTCGGGCGCGGCGCGGGCGATCGGCGTCAGCTACCGCGCCGCCTGGGACGCGATCCGGGCGATGAACAACCTCGTCGGCCATCCGCTCGTCGCCGGCGAGATCGGCGGCAAGGGCGGCGGCGGCGCCAGCCTGACGCCAGAGGGCATCGCGCTGGTCGAGAGCTTCCGCCGGCTGCAGGCCGAGATGGCGCGCGCCTTCAAGGACATCGCCCCCGCGCTCGCCGGCGTCGATCCCGCCGCGCGGCTGATGTTCGGCGGCTTCCTCCGCACCAGCGCCCGCAACGCGCTGCGCGGGGTCGTCGCCTCGATCGTCGCGGGGCCGGTCAACGCCGAGCTCCGCCTCGAGATCGCGCCCGAGCGCGTCCTCGTCACGCAGCTGACCAGCACCAGCGTGCGCGACCTCGGGCTCTTCCCCGGCCGACCGGCGATCGCGCTCATCAAGGCGCCGCTGATCCGTCTCGCCGGGGCGCAGGAACCCGCGGCGCGCCCCAACCGCATCGAGGGCGTCGTCGCGCGGGTCGACCGCGACGACGAGGCCACCGAGACCCTGCTCGACATCGGCGCCGGCAAGACGCTCTGCGTCATCCGCCCGGCCGCCGAACCCGCCCCGGAGCCCGGCGCCCGCGCCGTGGCGCTGGTCGATCCCGCCCATATCATCCTCGCCGTCGAATGAGGCCAGACCCATGAAGAAGCTTCTCACCGCCCTCGCGCTCGTCTGGGCCGCCGCCGCCCAGGCCGGCGAGACCCAGGTCGCGGTCGCCGCGAATTTCACCGAGCCCGCGACCGAGATCGCCAAGCTCTTCACCGAGAAGACCGGCCATACCGCCAAGCTCAGCTTCGGCGCGAGCGGCCAGTTCCTGACCCAGATCACCCAGGGCGCGCCCTTCGAGGTCTTCCTCTCCGCCGACGCCACCCGGCCGACCAAGGCGGTCGAGGACGGGCTCGCCGTCGAGGGCTCGCAGTTCACCTATGCGATCGGCACGCTGGTGCTCTGGAGCAAGGAGGCGGGCCTCGTCACCGGGCCCGAGACGCTGACGGAGATGTCCTTCGACAAGATCGCCATCGCCGATCCGAAATCCGCGCCCTACGGCGCCGCCGCGATCGAGACGATGCAGAAGCTCGGGGTCTACGACGCCCTCGGCCCGAAGATCGTTCAGGGCCAGAACATCGGTCAGGCGTTCCAGTTCATCGACACCGGCAACGCCGCGCTCGGCTTCGTCGCGCTGTCGCAGATCGTGAAGACCGAGGGCGGCTCGCGCTGGATCGTGCCGGACGACCTGCACAGCCCGATCCTGCAGGACGCCGTGCTGCTGAAGACCGGCGCCGACAGCGAGGCGGCCAAGGCCTTCCTCGACTTCCTGAAGGGCCCCGAGGCGCGCGACGTGATCGAATCCTTCGGCTACGCGCTCGCCCCCGAGGAAGCGACCGCCGGCTGATGGAGATCGACTGGCAGGCGATCCGGCTCACGATCGAGCTCGCGGCTGTCACCACGGTGATCCTGCTCCTCATCGGCACGCCGCTCGCCTGGTGGCTCGCGCGGTCGAAGGCGCGCTGGAAGGAGGCGGTGGCGACGCTGGTCGCCCTGCCGCTGGTCCTGCCTCCGACCGTGCTCGGCTTCTACCTGCTCCTCTTCCTCGGCCCGCAGGGGCCGGGGGGCTGGATCGCCTCGTTCTGGAACGGGCGCACGCTCGCCTTCACCTTCGAGGCGCTGGTCTTCGCCTCGGTCATCTCGTCGATGCCCTTCGTGGTGCAGCCGATCCGCGACGCCTTCGAGGCGATCGGCGACCGGCCCTTCGAGGTCACCGCGACGCTCCGCGCCGCGCCGCTCGACGCCTTCCTCACCGTCGCCCTGCCGCTCGCCCGGCCGGGGTTTCTCACCGCCGCCGTGCTCGGCTTCGCGCATACGGTGGGCGAGTTCGGCGTCGTCCTGATGATCGGCGGCGCGGTCCCGGGCGAGACCAAGGTGATGTCGATCGCGATCTACGATTTCGTCGAGACCATGCGCTGGCGCGAGGCGCATATCATGGCCGGCGGCATGCTCGCCTTCTCCTTCCTCGTCATCCTCGCGATGATGATGCTCGGCAAGCGCTCCCGGCGGATCGGCGGGCGATGAGGCACGAAATCCCCGCCGCGCCCGGCCTCGCGGCGCGCTTCAAGGGCCGGCTCGGCGATTTCACCCTCGACGTCGCCTTCGACGCGCCGGCGCGCGGGCTGACCGCGCTCTTCGGGCCCTCGGGCTGCGGCAAGACCTCGGTCCTGCGCGCGATCGCCGGGCTGAACCGTTTCGAGGAAGGCGATCTCACGGTCGGGGGCGAGGTCTGGCAGGGCCCCGGGGTCTTCCGCCCCACCCACCGGCGCGAGATCGGCTATGTCTTCCAGGAGGCGAGCCTCTTTCCGCATCTCTCGGTCCGCCGCAACCTCGACTATGGCCGGCGCCGCGCACTCAAGGGGGGCGCCACCGAGAAGATCCGCCTCGCCGAGGTGGTCGACCTGCTCGGCCTCGGGCATCTGCTCGAGCGGTCGCCGACGACGCTCTCGGGCGGCGAGCGCCAGCGGGTCGCGATGGGCCGCGCGCTGCTCGCGCAGCCGCGGCTCCTGCTGATGGACGAGCCGCTCTCCGCGCTCGACCGCTTCGCCAAGGAGGCGATCCTTCCCTATCTGGAGCGGCTGCGCGACGGGCTCGACATGCCGATCCTCTACGTCAGCCACGACATTTCCGAGGTCGAGCGGCTCGCCGACCGGCTGGTGCTGATGCGCCGGGGCGCCCTGCTCGCGACCGGCCCGCTCGCCGAGCTGCAGGCGCGCACCGACCTGCCGCTCGCGCGCCTGCCCGAGGCCGGAGTGACGCTGCCCGCCGAGGTGGTGGCCGAGGACGCGGCCTATGAGATCGCGACCCTCGCGGTTCCGGGCGCGACCCTGCTGGTGCCGGGACGCTTCGGCCCGATCGGCGGCCGCCATCGCCTCCGCGTCGCGGCCTCCGACGTCGCGCTGGTGCGCGATCCCCCGACCGCGAGCAGCATCCTGAACTGCCCCGCGGCGATGATCCTCGAAAGCGAGGCCGACGGGGCGATGGTCACGGCCGTTCTCGGCCTCGGGGCGGCGGGGGACGGCGCGCGCATCCTCGCCCGGGTCTCGCGCCGCTCCTGGGACACGCTCGGCCTCGCGCCGGGCCAGGCGATCTTCGCCCAGATCAAGGGCGTGGCGCTCGTCGCCAACGCCCCGGCGCCCGGCTGAGCGGTCAGGCCGGCGGCTCGAGGTCCGCCGGGGCGTAGACGAAATCGGCCGGCGGCGTCAGGTTCTGGCCGGGCTCGTCCATCGGCAGCACGATCACCTTCGAGCCGGTGTCGACCCGGTCGTAGAGATCGCGCGCGTCCTGGTTGAAGAGCCGGATGCAGCCCGAGGAATCCGCCTCGCCGACCGTCCAGGGATAGGGAGTGCCGTGGATCCGGTAGAGCGTGTCCCGCCCGCCGCGATAGAGATAGAGCGCGCGCGCGCCGAGCGGGTTCTCGAGCCCGCCCTCCATGCCGGCGCGGTGCGGCTCGTAGATCTCGGGCTCGCGCCGCAGCATGCCCGGGGTCGGCGTCCAGCGCGGCCATTCGCGCTTCAGCGGCACCGTCGCCTCGCCGGCGAAGCCCCGGCCCTGCTTGCCGACGCCGACCGTGTACTGGATCGCCCGGTTGTCGCCGAGCAGGTAGTAGAGCCGGTTCGCGCCGGGATCGACGATGATCGTCCCCGGCTTCTCGTCGCTCCAGTAGTCGACCTCGCGCCGCGCCTTCTCGTCGGAGAGCCAGCGGTCCTCGATCGCGGGGATGAAACGGTCGCCGTCGGGCTGCGCCGCGTACATCGCCCGCGTCACGGGGCTCAGCTCCGGCGCCCCGGGCTCGGTCACCCGCGCCGCCTCCGGACCGGCGCAGGCCGCGAGGAAAGCGAGGGCCGCGGCGCTGAGCCAGAGACGGGGGCGGCGCCACGCGGCTCCGCTCCGGGATCCGTCGGAAGCAAGCGGCGCGGTTCGGTCGAAGGACGTTTGCAAACTCATTTCCCTTGGTTCTCGAACAAGTCCTAACCAATGCTTAAGGCGCCCCGGCGCGGCGCGTCCACGCGGAATCAGACGGCGCCGCGGGAAGCGGCGCGGAGGGTGTCGAATCAGCACCCACGTTTTCGTGAGCCGCCCCCCGCCGCGGGCGCGGCCGGACGGCGCGGCGGCGCCCCGGCGCTGCCCATTCAACGGTCATCCGCGCTTACGCGTTAGGCAAATCGGCCGCCCGGAGAGCTTTTTTCCAAGCCGCGATCGCGCAAACCGTTGCGCCCGCCGATCATGGCCGGTGAAACCCGACTCATGAGTTTGACGGCTTGGGTTCCGGTCCCCGCTTCGGGGACGCTGGTCCGAGAGCTGTCACCGGCGGGGGAGAAATCCCCGTTGGAGCACGGCGGGATAAAAACCCGGGAGACCTCGTAGAAGCCAAGGGATTGGCGGTACGATGGTGTCCGCCCTTCCCTTTCGACCAGAGAAAGGGACTTCATGAAGCCGATCGCCACCGCCCTCAAAGCAACCCTCGCCTCCACCGCGCTCGCCGCGGGCCTGCTCGCTTCCGCGCGCACCCTCCCCGCCGCCGCCGAACCGAAGACCGACTTCAAGGTCGCCTGGTCGATCTATGTCGGCTGGATGCCCTGGGGCTACGCCGCCGACCAGGGCATCGTGAAGAAATGGGCCGACAAGTACGGCATCACGATCGAGGTTACCCAGTTCAACGACTATGTCGAGTCGATGAACCAGTACACCGCCGGCGCCTATGACGCGGTGACGCTCACCAACATGGACGGTCTCTCGATCCCCGCCGCCGGCGGCGTCGACACCACCGCCGTCATCGTCGGCGACTTCTCCAACGGCAACGACGCGGTGATCCTGAAGGACGGCGCCGAACTGCCCGATATCGAGGGCCGGCCGGTCAATCTCGTCGAATTCTCCGTCTCGCACTACCTGCTCGCCCGCGCGCTGGAGACGATCGGCAAGACCGAGCGCGACGTCTCGGTCGTCAACACCGCCGATCCCGACATGGTGGGCGCCTTCCAGACCGCGGACGTGACCGCGATGGTCACCTGGAACCCGATGGTCTCCGAGATCGCCGCGCTGCCCGGCGCGAGCATCGTCTTCGATTCGAGCGACATCCCGGGCGAGATCATCGACCTCATGGTCGCCAATACCGAGACCGTCGCCGACAACCCCGACTTCGCCAAGGCGCTCGCCGGCATCTGGTACGAGACGGTCGGCATCATGACCTCGGACACGCCGGAGGGCGCCGCGGCGCGCGCGGCGATGGGCGCCGCCTCGGGCACCGACCAGGCTGGCTACGAGGCGCAGCTCGCGGCGACCAAGCTCTTCGACAAGCCCGCCGACGCCGTGACCTTCGTCGACTCGCCGGAGCTCGCCACGACGATGAACAGCGTCCGCGCCTTCCTGTTCGACAAGGGCCTGCTCGGGCCGGGCGCGCCCTCGGCCGACGTGGTCGGGATCGAGCTGCCCTCGGGCGAGGTGCTGGGCGACGCGGGCAACGTGAAGCTCCGCTTCACCGACGCCTGGATGAAGGCCGCCGCCGACGGCGCCCTCTGAAGGATCGACCCATGCCCTGGATCAACCGACGCCCCTCGCGCGGGGGCGACCTCGCCCTGCTGTGCCTGCCGTTCCTCGCGCTCGTCGTCGCCTATCTGGTCGGCTCGGCGGCGCGGCTCGAGGCGAACCCGAGCGACAAGCTCCTGCCGAGCCCGGCGCAGCTCTGGGCCGCGATCGAGCGCATGGCCCTCGTGCCCGATCCCCGCACCGGCGCCTATCTGCTCTGGTCGGACACCGCCGCGAGCCTGACCCGGCTCGGCTCCGGGCTCGCGATCGCGACCGCGATCGCGCTCGTGCTCGGCCTTTTGATCGGCATGCTGCCCTATGCGCGGTCGCTCCTGGCGCCCTTCGTCGCCTTTGTCTCGATGGTGCCGCCGCTCGCGCTCCTGCCGATCCTCTTCATCGTGCTCGGCCTCGGCGAAGCGGCGAAGATCACGCTCATCGTCATCGGCGTCACGCCGATCATGATCCGCGACCTCGCCTTGCGCGCGCAGGACATCCCGCGCGAGATGATCGTGAAGGCGGAGACGCTCTCGGCCTCCTCCTGGCTCATCGCGCTCCGCGTGGTGCTGCCGCAGATCCTGCCGCGGCTCCTGACCTGCCTGCGGCTACAGCTCGGGCCCGCCTTCCTGTTCCTGATCGCGGCCGAGGCGATCTCGGCGGATTCCGGGCTCGGCTACCGCATCTTCCTCGTCCGGCGCTATCTCGCGATGGACGTGATCTTCCCCTACGTGGCCTGGATCACGCTCCTCGCCGTCGCGGCCGATCTCGGCCTCGACCGGCTGCGCCGCTGGCTCTTCCCCTGGTCCGAACTGGAGCGCGGCAAATGAGCGGGATCACCGTCGAAGGCGTCTGGAAGGAATACGGGCCCCAGGTCGTGCTGGAGAACCTGACCCTCGAGATCGCCGACCGCGCCTTCGTGGCCCTCGTGGGCCCCTCGGGCTGCGGCAAGACCACGTTCCTCAGGATGCTGCTCGGCCAGGAACAGCCGACGCGCGGCCGGATCCTGCTCGACGGCGCCCCCCTGCCGCCGGAGCCGGGCGCCGACCGGGGCGTGGTCTACCAGCGCTACTCGGTCTTTCCGCACATGACGGTGCTCGGCAACGTCATGGCGGGGCCGGAGATGCGCGCGGCGCGCTTCACCGGCCGGCTGCGGGGCGCGGCGAAGCGTTCGCTGGCCGAGGCGGCGCGGGCGATGATCGCCGAGGTCGGGCTGGCGGGCTCCGAGGACAAGTATCCCGCGCAGCTCTCGGGCGGGATGCAGCAGCGGCTCGCGCTGGCGCAGGCCCTGATGATGAAGCCGCGCGTCCTGCTGCTCGACGAGCCCTTCGGCGCGCTCGATCCCGGCATCCGCTCGGACATCCACGTGCTGATGAAGCGGCTCTGGAACGAGACGCCGATGACCGTGGTCATGGTCACGCACGATCTGCGCGAGGCCTTCACGCTCTCGACGCGAATCATCGCCTTCGAGCGGCCGCGCGACCGTCCCGAGGAGAAGGAGCGCTATGGCGCCACGATCACCAAGGACATCGCGATCTGGCCGCCCCGCGTCGCGGGCGCGCGCACCCTCTTCGACCCGCCGACCATCGAGGACATCGCCGGGGCGGTCGAACCCGTCTCGGCGGGTTGAGCGCCGTCCCGGGCTCGACCCGGGACCTCGACCCCATTCCGGGACGCCGCCGCGAAGGCCTCGGGGTCCCGGGTCAAGCCCGGGACCCCGCGCGGGCGGCGACGCGCGCCGGAACCCGTAGGGCGGACCTCGGTCCGCCATGCCCGACACACCCCGCCGGGACGACCCGGCGCGGCTTCTCCGACCCTCCGGGACGACCCGGGACCGCTTGAGGATCAGGACATGAACCACATCCCCCGGACACCCGATGAGATCGCGGCCGACCGCGCGCGCTACGCCGCGCATCAGAAGAAGGGCCTCGAGGCGGCGCCCAAGGCGCTCCCCCCCGCCTCGCCCGTCCCGGCTCCCGCGGTCGACGCGACCCGCGTGATCCGGAGCGAGACCATCGCCCCCGGCTGGTACTGGACCACCCGGCTCGAAAAGGGCGAAGCGCTCCGGATCACGCCTGAGACGGCGACCACGACCGTGGCCCTCGCCTGCTGGTCGGCCGCCGATCCGACCGAGCGGATGAACCTGCCCGACACGGTCAAGGTGCAGTGGACGACCGAGCTTTCCCGCGGCCGGGTGATCTTCTCGGACATGGGCCGCGTCCTGCTCTCGATCACCGAGGATTCCTGCGGCGCGCACGACGCGCTGACCGGCGGCTCCACGCCCGGGACCAACGCGCGGTTCGGCGATCCGAAGCTCCGGAACACGCGCGAGAACATGGTGCTCGCCGCGGCGAAGCTCGGCCTCGACCGGCGCGACATTCCCGCCATCCTCTCGCTCTTCGCCCCCGTGCGGGTCGACGCCGAGGGCCGGTTCGAATGGCGCCCGGCGATGCTCTCGGGCACCGACTGGGTCGAGCTTCGCGCCGAGATGGACCTGCTCGTCGCCCTCTCGACCTGCCCGCATCCGCTGGATCCGAACCCGGACTACGCCCCCGCCACGATGGTGGCGACGCGGCTCGCCGCCCGGCCCGTCCCGGCCGACGACATCTGCCGCACCGCCACCCCGGAAGCCGTCCGCGGCTTCGAAAACAACGCCCGCGCGTGAGAGCCGCCATGGAACAGATCCACGACATCCCCGCCGAGAAGCCCTGGTCCGGCCTCGTCCTGAAGGGCCAGACCATCCGCATCGAGGACTCGCACGGCTGCCAGGCCATCGACACGATCTTCTACGCGGCGCATGACCACGGCGAGCGCTACTCGAACCAGGAGACGATGCGCGCGAACGGCGTCGCCTATGTCTCGAAGGGCTCGAAGGTGGTCTCCTCCGAGGGCCGCGTGATGCTGACCGTCACCGCCGACACCGCCGGCCGGCACGACACGTCCGCCGGCTGCTGCTCCTGCGAGTCCAATACCGTGCGCTTCGGCCACGAGACCCGCTACCAGCACGCCTGCCGCGAGAACTTCATCCTCGAGCTCGCGCGCCACGACATGGGCAAGCGCGACATCGTCCCCAACATCAACTTCTTCATGAACGTGCCGATCAGCCCGAACGGGGCGATGACGGTGGACGACGGCATCTCGTCGCCCGGCGACCATATCGAACTGGTCGCCGAGATGGACGTGCTCTGCGTGATCTCGAACTGCCCGCAGATCAACAACCCCTGCAACGGCTTCGACCCGACGCCGATCCGCGTCACGATCAGGGGCTGAGGGCCATGTTCCAGAAAGTCCTCATAGCGAACCGCGGCGAGATCGCGGTCCGCGTCATCCGCACGCTCCGCCGGATGGGAATCGCCTCGGTCGCCGTCTATTCCGACGCCGACCGTTTCGCGCTGGCGCCCCGGCTCGCCGACGAGGCCGTACGCCTCGGCCCGGCGCCCGCCGCCGAGAGCTACCTCGACGTCGAAGCCGTGATCACCGCCTGCCGCGCCACCGGCGCGCAGGCGGTGCATCCGGGCTACGGCTTCCTCTCCGAGAACATCGGCTTCGCGGAAGCCCTCGCCGAGGCGGGCATCGCTTTCATCGGCCCGCGGCCCGAGCATCTCTCGGCCTTCGGCCTGAAGCACACCGCCCGCGAGCTCGCGCAAGCGGCGGGCGTGCCGCTCCTGCCCGGCACCGGCCTCATCGGCTCGCTCGACGAAGCGCTGGGCGAGGCCGCCCGCGTCGGCTATCCGCTCATGCTGAAGTCGACCGCCGGCGGCGGCGGCATCGGCATGAGCCTCTGCGCCGACGAGAAAGCACTCCGCGCCGCCTTCGAGAGCGTCCAGCGCACCGCTACCGCGAGCTTCGGCGACGCGCGCGTCTTTCTCGAGCGCTTCGTCTCGGACGCGCGCCACGTCGAGGTCCAGGTCTTCGGCGATGGCGAGGGCCGGGTCGTGGCGCTCGGCGAGCGCGACTGCTCGCTCCAGCGCCGCAACCAGAAGGTGGTCGAGGAAACCCCCGCCCCCGGCCTCTCCGACGCGGTGCGCGCCCGGCTCCACAAGGCCGCGGTCGACCTCTGCGCCAGCGTCTCCTACACCTCCGCCGGAACGGTCGAATTCATCTACGACCCGGTCCGCGAGGAATTCTACTTCCTCGAGGTCAACACCCGCCTCCAGGTCGAGCATCCGGTGACCGAGGCCGTCTTCGGCATCGACCTCGTCGAATGGATGATCCGCCAGGCCGCCGGCGAGACGGTGATCCCCGAGGCGCCCCTCGTCCCGACGGGCGCGGCGATGGAGGTGCGCGTCTACGCCGAGCAGCCGCACGCCGACTTCCGCCCCTCGGCGGGATTGCTGACCGAGGTGCGCTTTCCCGAGAGCGCCCGCGTCGATACCTGGATCGAGACCGGCACCGAGGTCACGCCCTATTACGACCCGATGCTCGCCAAGGTGATCGTCGCCGCCGGGGACCGCCCCGCCGCGATCGCGAAGCTCCGCGACGCGCTGGCGGAAACCTCGATCGCCGGGATCGAGACCAACCTCGGCTATCTCCGCGCCATCGCCGCCTCCGACCTGCTCGCCTCGGGCCGCGTCGCCACCACCGCGCTCCGCGACTTCCCCTACGCCCCCCCGGGGATCGAGGTGCTGAGCCCCGGCGCGCAGTCGAGCCTGCAGGAGCTGCCCGGCCGCCTCGGCCTCTGGCATGTCGGCGTGCCGCCCTCCGGCCCGATGGACGCGGCGAGCTTCCGCGACGCGAACCGGCTCGCGGGCAACCATCCCGACACGGCGGCGCTGGAGCTCACCGTCAACGGCCCGACGCTGCGCTTCCTGTCGGAGACCACGGTGGCGCTCGCCGGCGCCGCGATGCGGATGACGCTCGACGGCGCGCCCCTCCCCCACGCCACCGCCGTAACCATCCCGGCGGGCGGCACCCTCGCGATCGGCAAGATCGAGGGCCCCGGCCAGCGCGCCTATCTCGCGGTCGCGGGCGGGTTCGACGCGCCCGAGGTGCTCGGCTCCCGCGCCACCTTCGGCCTGGGCAAGTTCGGCGGCCACGCGACCGGCACGCTCAAGACCGGCGACGTGCTCCACCTCGCGGGCAAGCCCGCCGCCGCGCCGGAGCCGCTCGAAAGCCCCGCGCTCACCCATGACTGGGAGGTCGCGGTCCTCTACGGCCCGCACGGCGCCCCGGACTTCTTCCAGCCCTCGGACATCGAGACGCTGTTCGCCACCCCCTACGAAGTCCATTTCAACTCCGCGCGCACCGGCGTCCGGCTGATCGGCCCGGCGCCCGCCTGGGCGCGGACCGACGGCGGCGAGGCGGGGCTGCATCCGTCCAATCTGCACGACAACGCCTATGCGATCGGCGCGATCGACTTCACCGGCGACATGCCGATCATCCTCGGCCCCGACGGGCCGAGCCTCGGCGGCTTCGTCTGCCCGGCGGTGATCGCGCGGGAAGACCTCTGGAAGATGGGCCAGTTCCGCCCCGGCGACCGGATCCGCTTCCGCCCCGTCGCCCGGCCCGAAGATCCCGTCGCCGGCCCCGCGGTCCACGGCGCGGGCTCGCCGATCGTCGCCGAAACCGAAGGTGCTGTGAAGGCGGTCTACCGCCGGCAGGGCGACGACAACCTGCTCGTCGAATACGGGCCGATGGCGCTCGACATCGAGCTCCGGCTGCGCGTCCACCTGCTCCAGCGCGCGATCCGCGACGCGGGGCTCCCGGTCGTCGACATGACCCCGGGCATCCGCTCGCTCCAGATCCACACCGACGGCTATCCGCGGCGGAAGCTGCTCGAGGCCCTCGCCGAGATCGAACGCCAGCTCCCCGCCGCCGAGGCCGCCACCGTGCCCTCGCGCGTCGTGCACCTGCCGCTTTCCTGGAACGACCCGGAGGCGGAGCTGGCGATGCGCAAGTACCAGGAGCTGGTGCGCCCGAACGCGCCCTGGTGTCCGTCGAACATCGAGTTCATCCGCCGGATCAACGGACTGCCCGACGAGCGGGCGGTGAAGGACCTGATCTTCGACGCCCGCTACCTCGTGATGGGCCTCGGCGACGTCTACCTCGGCGCACCGGTCGCGACCCCGGTCGACCCGCGCCACCGGCTCGTGACGACGAAATACAACCCCGCCCGCACCTGGACGCCCGAAAACGCGGTCGGCATCGGCGGCGCCTACATGTGCATCTACGGGATGGAGGGACCGGGCGGCTACCAGCTCTTCGGCCGCACCATCCAGATGTGGAACACCTGGCGCCGCACGGCCGCGTTCCATTCCAACCCCTGGCTCCTCGACTTCTTCGACCAGATCCGCTTCTTCCCGGTCGATCACGCGGAGCTGACCGAGGCGCGCGCCGCCTTCCCGCACGGCGGCTATCCGGTGCGGATCGAGGAGACGACCTTCGACTGGGCCGCCGAGAAACGCCGCCTCGCGGCCGAGGCGCCCTCGGTCGCCGCGTTCAAGGCGACGCAGCAGGCGGCCTTCGAGGCCGAGCGCCGGCGCTGGAAGGAGGCGGGCCTCGACAGCTTCGTCGCGGACGAGGGCGCGGGCCCCGGCGACGGCGCGCTGCCCGAGGGCTGCGCCGGCGTCGAGAGCCCGGTGCCGGGCAGCGTCTGGAAGCTGCTCGCGGCGCCGGGCGACAGGGTGACGGCCGGCCAGAACATCGCGATCATCGAATCGATGAAGATGGAGATGACCGTGCCCGCCCCCACCTCGGGCACCTTGCGCGAGTACCGCGTCGCCCCCGGCCGCACCGTGCGCGCGGGCGAGCTCATCGCCGTGCTCGACGAGGGCTGACACGCCGGGAGCGCCCGGTCTCATACAGGTTTGCTAACCTGGAGAGCAGTCGGGAGGCGGGCCAACCGGCCCGCCTCCAACAAAACTGGACTCGCGCGCACCCGCGCGCTCAACTCGGGCGGCAAAGGCCGCCCGCGCCGCGCAAGCGGCGCCCGACACACCGGCCGACCGGCCCAACGAGGAGTGCCCCCGTCCCGATGCTGCCCGAGATCCTGACGCTCGACTCGCTCCGCGCCGCCTACGCCGGCGGCCTCTCGCCGCGCGACCTCGTCGCCGAGGTGGTCCGCCGCCGCGCCGCCTGGCCCGATCCCGCCGTCTTCATCGCCGAGACCCCCGAGGCCGCGCTCCGCGCCGAGGCCGAGGCGCTGCTCGCCCGCGCGCCGGAGCCGAACAGCCTGCCGCTCTGGGGCGTGCCCTTCGCGGTCAAGGACAACATCGACGCGACGCCACTCCCGACCACCGCCGCCTGCCCCGCCTTCGCCTATGCGCCGGAACGGGACGCGACCGTGGTCGCGAAGCTGCGCGCGGCGGGCGCGCTCATGATCGGCAAGACCAACCTCGACCAGTTCGCGACCGGCCTCAACGGCACCCGCTCGCCCTATGGCGCGCCGCGCTCGGTCTTCGATCCCGACTATGTCTCCGGCGGCTCCTCCTCGGGCTCGGCGGTGGCGGTCGCGGCCGGGATCTGCGCCTTCGCGCTCGGCACCGATACCGCGGGCTCGGGCCGGGTGCCGGCGATGTTCAACAACATCGTCGGCGTGAAGCCGACGCCCGGCCTCGTCTCCAACACGGGGCTGGTGCCCGCCTGCCGCTCGATCGACGTCATCACCGTCTTCGCGCCCTCGGTCGCGGACGCGGTGACGGTCCGGCGGCTGATGGACGGCCACGACGCGGCCGATCCGTTCTCGCGCGTGGCGAAACCCGCCGGGATCCCGCCGAAGCCCCGGATCGGCGTACTCGCCGGGGCCGAGCGGGAATTCTTCGGCGACGCCGAGAAGGAGGCGCTCTACGACGCGGCGATCGCCCGGGCCGAGGCGCTCGGCGCCACGATCGTGCCCTTCGACTACGCCCCGCTCCGGGAGGCGGCGGCGCTGCTCTACGACGGTCCCTTCGTCGCCGAGCGGCTGGCGGCGGTCGAGGACTTCCTCGCCACCAACGCCGACGACTTCGATCCCACGGTGCGCAAGATCATCGAGGGCGCGATCGGCAAGACCGCGGTCGAGGCGTTCCAGGGCCGCTACGCGCTCGAAGCCTATATCCAGGCGGTCCGCCCGACCTGGGAGGCGGTAGATTTCCTGATGCTCCCGACCGCGCCCACCACCGCGACGGTCGCGGCGATGCTGGCCGACCCGGTCGGCGAGAACTCCAAGTTCGGCCGCTACACCAATTTCGCGAATCTCATGGGCCTCGCCTCGATCGCGGTCCCGACCGGCTTCGGCCCCTCGGGCCTGCCCGCCGGCGTGATGCTGGTCGGCCCCGCCTTCACCGACGACGCGCTCGCCCCCTTCGCCGCGGCGCTGCACGCGGCCGCCGCCAGCGGCCTTGGCCGCGACCGGGGCGCCCCGGTCACGCCGCCGCCCGCGCCCTTCGTGCCCGAGGGCTGGCTTAAGGTGGCCGTGGTCGGCGCGCATCTCTCCGGCATGCCGCTCAACCCGCAGCTCACCGGGCCCGGCGGCGTGCTGGTCGGCGAGGCGACGACCGCGCCGGGCTACCGGCTCTACGCCCTCGCGGGCACCGTGCCGCCGAAGCCCGGCATGACGCATGAACCGGGCTTCGAGGGTCCCGGCCTCAAGCTCGAGGTCTGGGCATTGCCGCCGGCCGCCTTCGGCGCCTTCGTCGCGGCGATCCCCGCCCCGCTCGGCATCGGCAAGGTGCTGCTCGCCGACGGCTCGGCGGTGCCGGGCTTCCTCTGCGAGGGGCACGCGCTCGAGGGCGCCGAGGAAATCACCGCGTTCGGCGGCTGGCGCGCCTACATGGCCGCGCGGGCGGCCGGCTGACCCCGCCCCCGGGGCGCGCCGGCGCGGTGCCAGCGAGTTGATGCCGGTGGTAGGCCGCTACTACCCTCCCGCCCCGGGGACAGGATAGGGTGGCGCTAGCGTATCGGCCTCCGGTGAGGTACCGTCAGGCCGACCGACCGGGCGAAGACTCGGCGGCAAGGGAGGATTGCATGGTTGACATCATCTCGAAGCGCGGCGACGAGCCGCGCCCCGAGGATGCGCGGATCCGGCGTGTTCTGGAGGCCAATCGGCCGGTGATCGACAAGCTCGCCGATCACCTGACCAATGGCGCCTGGTCGAACCGGGGCCGCGGGCAGGCCGCCGCGCCCGAACCCGAGGGGCTCATCATCCATACGGCCCGCGCCTCGACCGCGCGCGGCCCGGCGGCGCCTTTCGTGCGCGTCGCCGTCAACGGCCGGGTCAGCCTGGTCGACGCCAATACCGGGCGGCAGCTGCGTCATCTCGGCGACCTGCGCCGCGGCCCCGAGGGCCAGCGCTTCCGGCTCGCCACCCGCGACAACGGCTTCTTCTCCCCGCTGGACCCCGAGATCGCCGCCCTGCTCGCCGATCTCGACGCGACCCCCGTCGCCGGCGCCGAGGCCGAGCGCGGGCTGATCGCCGCCATCGGCGAGCGCCTGGAAATCTGATCGCATTCCTCGACCACGCTTGGAGGCTTCAAGGCACCGGAACGAGATCGCGCACGCTCTTATGACCCAAAAGCCAAACCCAGTCCCCTCAGAGGCAGGCAGGCGCACCCCTCCCCCCGCGCGCGCCGCGGGGCCGGTCGTCCCCGATTACGACGAGCGCGCGACCATGGGCGCCTGGGAGCATCTGCTCTCGGGGGCCGACGGCTGCGCGCCGGCCTGCCAGGTCCGCGCGCTGATCGGTGATTCGTGGCAGCGCTGCGCCGATCGCGGCATCGACGCCAGCCGGGCCGAGGCGCCGATGACCTCGGACCGCGACCGGCTCGAACAGGCGACCGAAGGCAGCGCCGAGCTGCTCTCCGCCGCGCGCCGCACCTTCGCGAGCATCGGACGGCTGCTCGAGGGCACCGGCGCGATGCTGGTTCTGGCCGACCAGGACGGCATGCTGGTCGACGCGATCGGCGACCGTCGCACGCTCTACGACGGGCGCGACATCCATCTCGGCGTCGGCGGCAAGTGGACCGAGGAGGCGGCGGGCACCAACGGGATCGGCACCGCGCTCTTCACCGGCGAGCCGGTCTTCGTGCACGCGGCCGAGCATTTCTGCGCCGGGATCAAGGGCTGGACCTGCGCCGGGGCGCCGATCCGCGACCCGTTCGACGGCCGGGTGATCGGCGTGGTCGACCTTTCCGGCCACCCCGGCATCTTCCGCCCGCACAACACCGCGCTGGTGGCGGCGGCGGCGCGCGAGATCGAGAAGGCGCTCGCCGAGCAGCAGGGGGCGGAGCGCGCCCGGCTGCTCGAGGCCTTCATCGGTTCGGCGCCGCATTACCGCCGCGGCGACGGGCTCATGATCCTCGACCAGCGCGGACGCGCGATCTATTGCGCCAACATCCCCTGCGAGGTCTCCGAGCGCTTCCCGCTGCGCAACCGCGCGGCGCGCCAGCCCGATCCGAAGGGGTTCCTCGACGACGTGACCCGCGCCCTGCCGCCCGACATGCGCGGATGCCATCTCACGCCGCTCCGGCTCGACGGCGCGCTGCGCGGCGCGGCCCTGGTGCTGCCCTCGGACACCGCGCGCGCGCCGCGGGCCGGCGGCGCGCGCAAGGATCCGGTGGAGGAGGCGGCCGCGCGGATCATCGGCGACAGCCCGGCGCTGCGCGAGGTGGTCGACATCGCCCGCCGCGTCGCGCGCTCGGGCGAGGTCACCTCGCTGCTGATCGAGGGCGAGACCGGCGTCGGCAAGGAGCTTTTCGCCCGGCTGGTCGGCAGCGTCCGCCCGGCCGAGCGTTATGTCGCGATCAACTGCGGCGGCGTCACGCGCGAGCTGATCGGGAGCGAGCTCTTCGGCCACGCCGCCGGCGCCTTCACCGGGGCGAGCCGCGACGGCAAGCCCGGGGTGTTCGAGCTCGCCCATGGCGGCGTGCTGACGCTCGACGAGATCGGCGAGCTGCCGCTCGACATCCAGCCCTTCCTGCTGCGCGTGCTCGAGGACCGGGTGGTGCAGCGGATCGGCGACAGCCGGCCGCGCCCGATCGACGTGCGCCTCGTCGCCTCGACCAACCGCGACCTCCGCGCCGAGGTCGCCGCCGGCCGGTTCCGGCGCGATCTCTACTACCGGATCGGCGCGGTCTCGATCCGCGTGCCGCCCTTGCGCGAGCGCGGCGACGACGCGCTGCTCCTGCTCGAGCATTTCAACGCGACGATCGCCGAACGCGCCGGCCACGATCGCCTGGTCTTTCCGCCCGCCGTGCTCGACGCGCTGGCGGCCTATTCCTGGCCCGGCAACGTGCGCGAGCTGCGCAATCTCGTGGAGCGGCTGCATCTGCTGTCCCGGGGCGGCGACGTCGGCGAGGCCGAGCTGCCGCCGGAGATCCGCGCGCCCGAGTTCACCGAGCCGCCGCCGCCCGCGCCGAGCCTGGTCGCCGCCGCCCCGAGCCTCGAGGACGCCGAACGCGCCGCGCTGCGCGCCGCGCTCGCCGCCGAGCACGGCAACCTCACCCGCGTCGCCCAGCGCCTCGGCATCTCGCGCCCGACGCTCTACCGCAAGCTCGACCATCACGGCATCCGCCGCACGTTCCAGTAGCGGCGGCCGGGGATGGCGGACCAAGGTCCGCCCTACGCGCCTCGTAGGGCGGACCTTGGTCCGCCGCGACGCTGTCTCCATACGAAAAAGGGCCGCGATCCGGGGACCGCGGCCAGCTGGGAAGAAACCTCTCGGGGAGGCTCCGGGCGGCCGGGTCAGGCCCGGCCGAGCTTTTCCGATCCGCCCCCGAGCGCGGGGCCGGCGGTCGGGTCCTCGTCCTCGGCGAGATCGCCGACCAGCGTCTCGGTGGTGAGGATCAGCTTCGCGACCGAGGCCGCGTTCCGCAGCGCCGCGCAGGTCACGCGCACCGGGTCGATGATCCCGGCCTCGTACATGTTGCCGAAATCGCCCACGGCGGCGTTGTAGCCATAGCCGCCGTTCACCCGCGAGACCTCGGCCACGACATGCTCGGCATCGCCGCCCGAGTTCTGGACGATGCGCGAGAGCGGGCGCGTCAGCACCGAGCGGACCAGGCGCGCGCCCTCGGCGACGTCGCCCGAGGATTCCGCGATCGCTTGGTCGACGACCGGGCCGATCTGCGCCAGCGCGACGCCGCCGCCCGCGACCACGCCCTCCTCGACCGCCGCCCGGACCGCCGCGAGCGAATCCTCGATGAGCTGGATCGTGCGCTTCTGCTCGACCGGCGTGACGCCGCCGGCGTAGAGCACCGCCGTGCCGCCCGAGAGCTTCGCCAGCCGCTCGCGCAGCTTGTCCTGCTCGATGTTCGGCGGCGCCGCGTCGTGCTGCCGCTGCACCTGCGCGCGGCGCGCGGTGATCGCCGCCGGGGCGCCCTCGCCGCGCAGCACGGCGGTATGGCTCGCGCTGGTGCGCACGCGCTCGGCGCCGCCGAGATCCTCGCGCGTCGCATCCTCGATCCGGCCGCCGAGATCGCGGGCGATCACCCGTCCGCCGGTGACGATGGCGAGATCCTCCATCAGCGCCTTGCGCCAGTGGCCGTATTCGGGCGCGTGCACGACGAGATACTTGCCGACCCCCGCCTTGCCGAGCAGCGTCACGACGACTTCGGGCGAGACCTCCTCGGCGATGACGACCAGCGGCCGGCCCTCCGCGTCGGCGATGGCGCGCACGCCGTCGAGCGCGGCCGGGTCCTTGATCTTGAGGTCGGTCATCAGGATCAGCGGCCGCTCCAGCACCGCCTCCATCTTCTCCTGGTCGGTGACCATGTGGTGCGAGAGATAGCCGCGGTCGAAGGACATGCCCTCGACTACGTCGAGCAGCGTCTCGGTGGTCACGCTGAAATCCGTGGTGATGACCCCGTCGGCGCCGACCTTCTCGAAGGCTTCCGCCACCAGCGCGCCCAGCCTCGGCTCGGTCGCGGCGATGGTGGCGACGGCGGCCAGCGCGCCATTGGCCTTCGCGGGCTTGGCCGAGGCCTTCAGCGCCGCGACGACGCGATCGACCGCGAGGTCGATCCCCTTGCAGAGATCGACGGTCTTCGCGCCCTTCTCGCTCGCCGCGACCCCGCCCTGGACCAGCGCGTTGGCGAGCACGATCGCGGTGGTGGTGCCGTCGCCCGCGACCTCGTTGGTCTGCATCGAGACCTCGCGCACCACCTGGGCGCCCATGTTCTCGAACCGGTCGAAGAGCTCGATCTCGGAGGCGATGGAGACGCCGTCGCGCGTCACCATCGGCGTGCCGAGCGGCCGGTCGATCATCGCGTTCATGCCCTTCGGCCCGAGCGTCGGCTCGACGGCCGCCGCGAGCTGGGAAACGCCGCGGGCGAGCGCCCGGCGCGCCTCGGTATTGTGGATCATGAGCTTGGGCATAAGTCCTCCCCTCGCCGGGAAACCCGGCGTACCTGCTTTTTGTTGGTGGCTGAGTGGCCCGGCTTTACGACCGGGCCACCTCCGGCCGGGGCGGAACCCGGCCGAGAATGAAATCGACCAGCGTCGGCTCGCCGTCGATCGCGACGGCTTCCTTGTAGCGGGTCTGGCGCAGCCCCTGGCAGAGCGTGCCGTTGAACTCCATGTTGATCCGGACCTGCCGCAGCGTCGCGAGATGCGCGGGCAGCCCCTCGGCCGTCAGCGCCGCCCCCGCCCAGTCGCGGAACGCGAGGTCGCCCGGCCATTTCGCCAGGCCGCGCCCCGTCAGCGCCTCGCGGTAGCGGGCGAGCTTCTCTTCCTCCACCTCGGTGAATTCGAGCTCGCGCAGCGTCATCGCCGCGATCGCCTCGGGCGAATGGCCGAGCGCCCGGAGACCGACCAGCACCGTCTCCTGCCGCCGCTGGAACGCCTTCTCCGCGAATTTCTCGCGCAGCGCATCCAGATCGTCGCCGTCGCAAAGATCGGTGAAGGCCTCCGAGAAGGGCCGGCCGCCGTTGACGACGGCCATCACCTCCTCGGCGTGCATATGGTCCTCGAGCCGCACGCGCACGCGCGCGACCCAGGGGAGCCGGCCGACCTCCCGCACGATGCCCTCGCACATCAGGAAGGCGAAGTTCGGCGAGCACCAGTAGGTCGGAAGCCGGAAGCCCACCAGAACCGACGGGCCCTCGATCTCGACGCTCTCGACGAAGCCCATCTCGGTGACGGGCTCGTCGAGCTCGGGATCGGTGACGCGGTCCAGCACCTGCCAGACCTCGGCCTCGCGTTCCGCCAACATGCCATGCATCGGTCTTACTCCGCGGCGATCTTCACCGGATCGGAGCGCAGCTTGGCCTTCCGGTCCTCGATGTCGATGTTGTAGAGCCTGGCGGCGTTGAGCCCGAGGATCTTCTCCTTGATCTCGTCGGTGAGCTGCACGCCCCGCTCGGCGGCGATGTCCTCCGGGATCTGGTAATTCCAGAACTTCTCCACCAGCCATTTCGGCGTCCAGATCGCATAGTCGGACGAGAACAGGAGCTTGTCCGGCCCGACCCAGAACAGCAGCTCCGCGATCATCTCGCCGAAGTAGCGCGGGCGCGAGTGGATGAAGGGCAGCACCACGGCGAGCCCGCCGTAGACGTTGGTCTCCTGCACGGCGATCCAGCAGAAATCATCGAGGCGCGGCTGGCCGCAATGCTCCACGATGAAGTTGAGGTTCTGGAAGTCGGTCGCACAATAGTCCACGTCATGGACGTCGAAGGCGTCCTTGTTGAGCGGGATGATCGTCGGCCCCTTGTGGATATGGACGTTCTTGATTCCGAGCTTGTCGAGCAGTTCGAAGCACCTGTAGGCCCAGGGGTCGTTGAGCTTCCAGCCCTTGCTCTCCCCCTTCCATTCGGCGGTGTAGAGCTTCACGCCCTTGATGTCGTAGGTCTCCTTCATGAAATGGATGTACTCGAGCGCCTGCTCGCCATCGCGCGGGTCGTAGGAGCCGTTGATGATGAAGCGGTCCTTGGCGCGCGAGGCCATTTCGTGGCTGCGCTTGATGCAGCCAAACCCGTTCTTGTAGAAATCCTTCAGCACCGTGGTCTGAATGATCGCCATGTCGTCCGGCCCGTCGATGAACAGGTCGCGGTAGAGATCATCCGCGGAATATTTCTCGAAATGCGACTTCTCCCACAGCTCCTCCTTGGGCGAGAGGGCGTTGTGATAGGCGTAGAAGCATTCGACGAACTGCTTGCCGTGGATGTTGCGCTGGTTCTCGGGGCTGCCATCCCAGAAGTGGATGTGCCCGTCGACGACGAAAATTTCCTTGCCTTCCGGTGTGATGTACATGGCTTTCCTCCCAATCCCGGGTTTGGCTGCTTTGTCTGTCAGGTGGTAATCGCGACCTTCAGCACCCCGTCGCGCTGGTTGGCGAAGAGGTCATAGGCGGCCTCGATGTCGTCGAGCTTGTAGCGGTGGGTGACGAGCGGCTTGAGATCGACGCGGCCCGAGGAGATCACCTCCATCATCCGCCGCATCCGCTCCTTGCCGCCGGGGCAGAGCGCGGTCTTGATCGTGTTGTCGCCGAGGCCGGCGGAGAAGGCGTCGAGGGGGATCTTCAGATCGGTCGAATAGACCCCGAGGCTCGACAGCGTGCCGCCGGGCCGCAGGATCCGGAGCGCGGCCTCGAAGGTCGCCTGGGTGCCGAGCGCCTCGATCGAGACATCGACGCCCCGGCCGTCGGTGAGCTCGAGGATGGCCTTGGCCGGGTCCACCTCCCTGAAGTTCACCACCTCGTCGGCGCCGAGCTGCTTCGCCACCGACATGCGCGCGGGCACCGCGTCCACCGCGATGATCCGCGTGGCGCCGAGGAGCTTCGCCCCCGCCGTGGCGCAGAGGCCGATCGGACCCTGGGCGAAGACCGCCACCGTGTCGCCGATCCGGATGCCGCCGTTCTCCGCGCCCGCGAAGCCGGTCGACATGATGTCGGGGCACATCAGCACCTGCTCATCGGTGAGCCCGTCCGGCACGGGGGCAAGATTGGCCATCGCATCGTGCACCAGCACGTATTCCGCCTGGCAGCCGTCGATCGTATTGCCGAACTTCCAGCCGCCTATCGGCTTCCAGCCGTGCCGCGTGCCCGCGCCGTCCTGACTCGAGCAGCCGCAGAGGCAGGCGTTGGACCAGCCCGAGGGCGTGATCGCCCCGGCGATCACCCGCTGGCCCTCGGTATAGCCGGTGACCGCCGAGCCGAGCTTCTCGATCACCCCGACCGGCTCGTGGCCCACGGTGAGGCCCTTCTCGACCGGATATTCCCCTTTCAGGATATGCACGTCCGTGCCGCAGATCGTGGTCGTGGTCACGCGGATCAGCGCGTCCATCGGCCCCACGTCCGGGATCGGCTTGTCCTCGAGCACGATCCGGTTCTTCTCCACGAAGATCGCGGCTTTCATCTTGGCCATGAGTTTCCTCCGGTACTGGCCCCGGGCCCGCCCTCCCGCGGACCCATCGGCGCGGGCAGTCTACCCCGCCCGCGCCGTGATCCCTTGACCGAGATCAGATGTATTCCATGACCTCGTCCATGTTCCCGAAGAGGATCACGGTATTGTCGTCGATCCGGACCATGCGGCCGTAGTGGGTCGAGGTATTCACCTCGAAGATCTCCGCCGTCATGTCGCGGCCGAGGAAGTCGCTGATCTCGTCCATCTTGAAGATCAGCTTGCCCTCGCCGTCGATGCGGATCATCGCGGGCTGGTAGGTGACGATGACGCCGTCCTTCTGGCCCATGAACTCGGCGATGGCGCGGGCCTCGACCGAGTCGTTCATGGTGACGCCGCACTGGTGCGAGATCGTCTGCTCGAAGGTGATGTCCTTCATCGTCTTGAAGATCGTGTCGTGCTTGCCGGAGTCGCGCTTGGCGGTCTCAGTCGACATGTGTCCGTCTCCCTTAGTTGAGGCCGAGTTCGCCGAGGATCTGCGCGATGCGCTCCTCGGACTGCGCCCGCACGTCCTCGAACGAGACGGGTTTGGAATGCGGTTCGGACCAGATCGGCTGCAGGGCGCGCGCGGCCTTCTCGGCGAGCGGGCGATGGATCTGGACCCAGGCCTTGAACAGCGCCCGGTTGTGGTCGCCGTGCTTCTCGTCGTTGGCGAGCAGGTAGACGAGGTCGATCGTGTTCGCGAGGTTGCGCTCGTAATCGGCCTCGGCCGCGGAGATCACCGGCGGCGTCACGAAGTCGTTGTTCGCCGCCGCGACCCGCATCAGGAAGCCGGAGCGGAAGAGCTCGCCGACGAGGGGCTCAAAGATGATGTTGGTGGCGAAATACTGCTCGAGGTAGTCGGTGGTCCCCATGATCGTCTCGATCGCCTCGCGGGTACCCTGCCACTTCTCGTCGTTCAGCCAGTGCTCCTTGCCGGCGCCGTCGTCCCAGCCCGGGATGTCCATGCCGATCTCGGCGAGATAGAGCGTGATGTCCTGCGCGAGCCGCAGCTTGTAGGAGCTGTTGGTCAGCGTCGCGTTGTTGATCATCTGCGTGTAGCCGTAGCGCTGCGCCTGCATGAGCGAGGTGCCGAGGCCGAATTCCGCGTGTTTCCACGCCCCGAGATGGTTCTGGAGCACCTTGGTCCAGGCCTTGTCGAAGGTCGTGTGCGCCCCCGACTTGCGCGCGTTGGAGATGACCGACTGCACCATGGTCTCGATGCGGGACTGGCGCTGGTAGTGGGTCCGCTCCCACTCCTGGTCGGGCGCGCGGAACGCGTGCCAGTTCGACGAGAGCGCGCGGGTGTAGTCCTTCATGTAGGCGCCGTTGCCGTCGGCGAATTCGATGATCCAGTTCTGGATCAGGTAGCGTTCGGGATCGGGCTGGACGTCGACGGTCACGTCCTCGTAATGCGTCGCGCGCTGGCCGCGGGGCTGGAAGTAGCGGTACTTGCGGCTGTCGCTGTCCGCGAAGATGGCGGCGCCGGCGGCGCCCGATCCAACCGAGCTGGAGGTGGCTGGCATGACGTTTCGCTCCTTGTGGTGATTTTCGTTGTGCTTTGGGCTACCGGGCCGGCTCGAGATGGCCCGGGGCGGCGCTCGACGACGTGGTGAAGCGGTCGAAGTGGATGCGCTCGGTCTCGAAGCCGTTCATGAAGAGAACCGGCTCCAGCGCGTCGATCATCGGCGGCGGCCCGCAGGCGTAGACGTCGCCCTCGCCGTCGACCCCGAGTTCCTTGAGCTTGTCGTTGACCCGCTCGTGGACGAAGCCGCGCGCCCCCTCCCACTCGGCGTCCTCGTCCGCGTGGCTGAGCACGGGGATGAAATGCACCGTCGGGTTGGCTTCCGTCAGCCGGGCGATCCGCTCGAGATAGAACAGGTCGTCCCGCGTCCGGGCGCCGTAGAAGAAGAAGACCTCGCGGTCCTCGCCGCTCGCGACATGGTCGTGCAGGATCGACCAGATCGGCGAGAGGCCCGAGCCCGCCCCTACGAGCACGATGGGTCCCTCGCGGTCCTCCCGCCGGAAGCAGGTGCCGTAGGGTCCGGTGACGCTGACCTCGGCCCCGATCCGGATTCCTCCGGAGTCGAGCTCGGAGGAGAATCGTCCCTCGGGGTACTTCTTGATGATGAAGCGCAGGGTTTCGGCTTGCTCCGGCGTATTTGCCATGGAAAACGAGCGCGTAATCGTCTCCCCTTCCTCGGTGGTGACGGTGATGTCGACATATTGCCCGGCCCAGAACTTGATCGGCGCGTTGAGCTCGATGGCGATGCCCCGGATGTCATGGGTGAGCCGCTCGATCTCGGTGATGCGACCCTGGAAGGTCTTCACCGCGATCGACTTCGACAGCACCTCCTCGTCGTAGTTGAGGAGCTCCACCTCCATATCCGAATAGGCGATCGCCCTGCAGAGCAGGATGTGTCCCGTCTCGCGCTCCATGTCGTTGAGGGCGAAGGTCGAATATTTGAGGAGATCGACCTCGCCGTCGTTCAGAACGCATTTGCAGGCCGAGCACTGGCCTTCCTTGCAACCATGCGGCAGGGCGATGCCCTGACGGAAGGCCGCGTTCAGGACCGTTTCGCCGTCCTCGACCTCGAATTCGACGCCGACCGGCTCCAGGCGGACCGTATGGGTCATTTCCCTAAGTGCCTCGCTTCCACTTCTTCCCCGGTCCCTCCCCGGCGCTATCCGGGGCGGGTTCGGCTTTGACCTTTGGCTGGGCCGTCCCGAGTGGTGGGCGGATCGCCCACCCTGCGGGGCCGTAGGGTGGGTGAGTCCACCCACCCTCCGCTCAGGCGCAGGGCTTGATCGTGAAGCCCGCGCGGTATTCGGCGAGATGCGCCTCGCGCGCTTCCGGCGTCATCTCCCGCAGGAGGGTCAGCGGCGAGAGCAGCGTGTTGCCGCGCACGTCGTCGAGCGTCCACATCTCCTTGTCGTCGAAGCGCAGATGCGGCTGCGGCACCAGGGTCTTGCCGTCGGAGCGGACGAAGTTGAGGTCCTTGATCGCGTCGGCGAGATCCCAGCCGTGGTACAGCGTCTCCCACTCGCGCTTGCCGGAGAAGCGGCCCATCGCCGGCGTCGGCCGGCCCTGGTACTCCTCGGAGAACGCCTCCACCGCCGTCCAGCGGTCGAGCTCATGCGCGAAGGTGTGGAGCTGGCCGTCGATCTCGTCCACCACCATGTCCTCGCGGATCAGGCAGGGCACGAGGCAGGACCAGCAGCGGTGCGGGTAGACGTAGCCGGTCTCCTCCTGGGCGAAGGTGATGACCTTCTGGCCCTTGTGGCTGAGCTTGTCGTACCATTTCCAGAACTCGCCGAATTCGGCGTACCAGCCCGGGTATTTCGACTCGAACCACTCGAAGTCGGCGTCGCGCTGCGCCTCGATCCGCCAGAAGTTCACCGGCCAGCCGACCGCGAAGAACTGCGCGACCTTGTGGACGTAATGCTTCTTGGTGATGCGGTTCCAGGCCTCGTGCACGTCGTCGTGGTGCACCTTCACGCCGTATTTCTCGAGCGGCAGCATGTAGGTGCGGTAGTAGTCCTCGAAGATCCAGCGATGCCACATCTCCGCGTAGGATTCCTTGTTCTTGTCGCGGTTGGTGGTGCCGTATTCGATGAACGTGCCGATCGCGGCGTCGACGATCGCATGGTTCTGCCAGAAGGCGTAGCGCAGGTCGCGCTCCAGCAGCAGGTGGTTCTCCGGCTCCTTGAGCGCGGCCATCAGGAGCGAGTGGCCGTTGCCGATGTGCCGGCTCTCGTCGGACTGCACCGACAGGAACACCGTCGGCAGCGCGTAGTCGCCGTTCCGGGCGGCTTCCGACGGCATGGCGACGAAGAGCGTGTTGGTGAACGCCGTCTCCGCGACCACGGTCAGGTACATGCACGCGGCGGTCATCGTGTCGCCGGTGATGAAGCCCTCGCCGAACTGCCGGCCGATCGTCGTGGCGTAGCACTTGCCGAAGGCTTCCTCGGTGATGTCGAAGCCCGCGGGGTCGATGTAGTTCTCCATGTACCACTTCTTCAGATTCATCTGAATCGTGGAATGGCGGAACTCGTCAACCATCTGCATGGTGAAGCCGGTCCGGAGATCCTCGCCCGGCGCCAGCCTTGCCACCATCGCCATCGAGCGGGCGGCCGAGATCTCCGGGAACGGGATGATCGCGAGGAAGAGCTTCATCCACTCGACCCAGCGCGGCTCCACGTTGCGGAACATGTCGCCGCGCAGCGCCGCGTCGAGCGCGCCGTAGACCCGGTTGTCCTTCTCCTCCTGCATCGGGAAATAGGAGCGCAGCACCTGCTTCATCGGGTCGCGCGGGGCCTTGGCGATCTTGTAGTCGGTCGGGAAGGTATTCGCTTCCTGGACGTAGCTCGGCTGCCAGCCGAGGTCCGAGATCCGTTTCGTCGCCTCGCCAACGGGGATGCCCCGCTGCGAGGTGATCTTGTTGAGCGTCAGCGACGTCATTGCTGGAAAGCCTCCACCTGTTGTGCGCCGGGCCCCTGGCCCGGGCGTCGCGCGGCTTGCGCCGCAGTTCGTGGTTCGAGCGGGCCGGCGCGGGGGTTCTCGCGCGCCTCCGTTCGGTGGATCCGGCAAAGGTGTCGGTCGAGGGCGTCCCGGTCCCCGGCGCCAGATCGCGCCGTCGCATCCCTGGGCTTCCTCTGCCTCCCCTTCGTTCTTATGGCACCGGACCTCCCGACCCGATGGGCTTCTTCTGCCAGTATCCAAGCAAGTCGCGTGCCAACCGCGCCCGACCAGAAAAAGACCGCCGCCGGTGCCGGGCGGACGCCGCGCGGTTGAACTTGGAACGGGCGGGTGTAATGTTTCGTTACGGCTGTAAGTTACAGTTGTTGCGAAATCCGGTTATTTCGCGGACGCAACATCAATATTGCACACGCGCAAGAAACAGCGGTCGACAAGTCCGCGCGTCCGTCCTATTTACCCCGGACCGATCCGCAGCGCCGCTTGTCCGGGAGCCCAGCGTGTCCGAATCCGAACCGTCCCCGCCCACCGACGTGACCGCCGACCTCGTGCGGCTGATGCCGCGCGACGCGGTCTACATGCTGCGCTTCCTCGGCGAGAGCCAGCTCCGGCTGCAGCGGCATTTCCAGGATTTCATCGCCGCCCGGCTCGCGCGGCTCGGGGTGACCCCGGACAGCCACCCGATGATCCACGGCTTCATAGAGACGCACGCGCTGACGCTGCGCGACTTCGTCTTCGCCGGCGTCTCGATGGCGCATCAGCTGCGCGTCGCGGAGATGGAGCGCCTGCTGGGCGACACCACCTCGCTGCTCAGCGTCGATATCTGGGACGAGCTGCGCGACCATATCGAGACCGCCGAGCGCCAGTTCGAGGCGCAGGCGGCCGCTTTGCCCGACCAGCTCGAGGGCTATCGCGCGCCCGAGCCGCCGCGCTAGTTCGGCCTTCGCCCGCCCGACCAGAGCGCGAGCCAGGCCGCCGGATCGGAGCGCAGGCGCGCATGCGCCGCCGCCATGATCGCCACCTGCTCGGCCTCGGGCAGCGCGCGCAGCGCCGCCTCCGCCCCGGGCCGCGTCGCCGGGTCCTCCGCCGCCCTTTCCAGCGCCGCGACACAGGGGTGCTCCGCCCCCAGCCGCGTCCGCGCCGCCTCGGCCAGCGCGGTGAACATCACCCGTCCCGCATCCTCGAACATCCCGCTCTCCTCGACTTGGCCCGGGTTTTGCATCGCTCGTGAAAAAGACGCCGTGAAGAAGACGCCGTGAAGAAGACTGGGCGCGCGGATCCATGCCCGCGCCGGGAGGACCGCCGATGAACCAACCCAATCCGAGCGCCCTGACGCTCTTCGATCTGCTCGCGCGGCGATGGCAGGCGCGCGCGGCCGTCGCCGACATCCGCTTCGCCGCCGATGGCGCCACGACCGCCTTCGCCACCGCCGACGGCGCGGTGCTGATCGCGCCGCCCGACGCCGAGCCGCCGGACCGACGGATCCGCGTCTCGGGCGACCTCGGCCAGACCACGATCCGGCCGCGCGAGGCCGAGCCGACAGCCCTAGTCACGATCTCGAGCCTCGCCGAGGGCGCGCCGCCGCTCGCGGTCGACGGCGCCCGCTTTCTCGTCGGCGACGGCGACGGGCGGGTGCTCGGCCTCGGCGCGGATGGCGCGACCGAACCCCTGCTCACGCTCGGCGGCGCCGTCGTGGCGCTCGACCACGCGGCCGGGGTGACCGCCGCCGCCGACGCGGCCAGCCTGCTGCGCGCCGGGCCCGACGGCGCCGAGCGGCGCGCCCTCCCCGGGCTCCGGGCGCTCGCGCTCGCGCCGGACGGCCGCCAGCTCGCGATCGCGGACGCCGCGCAGGTCGAGATCCTCGGCCCGCGCACGCGCCGCTTCCCGCTTCCCGGCGCCACCCGCCTCGTCTGGCGCGGCGACGGCGCCTGGCTCGCGGCGGCGCTCGGGACGGGCGGGGTCGGGCTGGTCTCGCCGGAGGCGCCGGGCGTGGTCCGGCTCGCGGCCTTCCCGGCGCCGGTCCGCGGTCTCGCCTGGAGCGCGGACGGCCTCGCCTTCGTCGCCGCCGGCGCCTTCCGCGTCGCCGCCTGGGCGGCCGATCCCGAGCCCGCGCCCGACACGCCGCTCGTGACCGGGCATCCCGGCCTCGTGCTGGTCGAGGCAGTCGCGGCGCATCCGACCCGGCCGCTGGTCGCCGCGGGCTATGCGAACGGCCAGGTCACGATCGCCGCGCTCGGCGGGCGCGACGAGCTCCTGCTGCGGCAGGGCGGCGCGGCGGTCACCCGGATCGCCTTCTCCCCGGACGGAAGCCAGCTCGCGATCGGCGACGCCGACGGAGCCATAGCCATCGCCGGCCTGCCGGCGCGCATGTTCAAGTAAGGAGCCTCGCCCATGACCACCCAGACCAACCAGCCCCCCGTCACGCTCACGCCCGAGGAGGAGAGCAAGGATGTCTTCTTCACCAAGCTCGGCGAGATCGCCCAGGAAATGACCGAGGCGCATGGCCGCGACTTCGCCATGGGCGCCCTCGTGCTCGCGGCGCGCTGGGTCGCCGAGGGACGCCTCGGCCAGCCGAAGCCGCACTGATGCCCGGGCGCGCCGCCCTAGTCGGGGGCGGCGCCCTGGTAGAGCAGGCAGACCGTCCGGAGCGTGGAGGCGAAATTCCCGCCCTGGAGCTCGGCGGTCTCCTCGTGCAGCGCCGCGATCAGCTTCGGCACCGTGACGCCCTCGCGCTCCGCCATGGCGTCGAGCACGTCCCAGAAGGCGGCCTCGAGCTGCACGCTCGTCGCATGGCCCTCGATCCGGACCGACCGGCTGACGCGCCGGAACGGCTCCGGGCCCTGGCGCGCGATCATTCCGGACATCCATCCCTGTTCGGACACAAGAGGTCGGGGGAGATCCCGCGCGGGACCTCCCCCTGCTCCGCTTCAGGGGATCAGCACGGCGCGGCCGTGGATCCTGCCGGCGTTCAGATCGTGCAGGGCGCGGTTCGCGTCGGCGAGCGAGTATTCGACCGTGGTGAGGTCGACGAGCCCGCGGTCCGCGAGCGCCATCAGCTCGACCAGCTCGGCCCAGGTGCCGACGAGGTTGCCGATGATGTTCTTCTCGGTGATCACCATGTCGACGGTGGGCACGACGATGTTCTCGCCATAGCCGACGACATAGTAGCTGCCCATGCCCCGGGTCATCGCCAGCCCCTTGGCGGTCATCCCCTTCTCGCCCACGAAGTCGATCACCGCCTCGGCCCCGGCGCCGCCGGTCAGCGCCAGCACCGCCTCGACCTCGTTGCCATCGGCCTTCACGAGCTTGTCGGCGCCGATCTTCTTGGCGAGCTCGAGCGAGGCGTCGGACTTGTCGACCACGATCACATCCGCCGCGCACATCGCCTTCAGGCACTGGACCGCGATATGGCCGAGCCCGCCCGCGCCGATCACCACCGCGCTCTCGCCCGGCAGCAGGTGCCGCGTCGCCTTCTTCACCGCGCGATAGGCGGTCAGCCCGGCGTCGGCGTAGGGCGCGACCTCCTTCGGCGCCAGCGTCTTCGGCAGCGCGACAATGTTGCGCTCCGAGGTCGCGAGATACTGGGCGTAACCGCCGTTGGAATCGAGCCCCGGGAAGGTGCCCGGCCCGTGCATGTCATGGCCGCGGCGGCAGGCGAGGCAGGTGCCGCCGGAGATCTTCGGATGAACGATCACCGGGTCGCCGACCTTGAGCCCCTCGACCTCCTTGCCGATTTCCTCGACCCAGCCGGCGTTCTCGTGCCCCATGATAAGCGGCAGCAGGTGGTGCCCGTCGGGGTCCATATGCGGCTTCCAGACGCCCTCGATGATGTGCAGGTCGGTGCGGCAGACGCCGGCGCCGCCGATGCGGATGATCACGTCGGTCGATTTCTGGATCTTCGGATCGGGCACGTCCTCGAGCGACACCCATTCGTTCGCCGTCAGCGCTTCGTCGTAGCGATGCAATACCTGGGCCTTCATTCGCGTTTCCTCCCGCGCGTTGTCGTTGCCTTCACATCCTGCAAGACCCGCGCCAACCGGCCCGTACCTTTGCGATCAATGACTTGCCCCACGCCGCCGCGCCGCCGCCGTCCCGCCGCTGGACGGGTGGCGCGCCGCGGTGTCCAGCCGCGGAACACCCGCCGAAGGAGCTGACCATGGCCCATCTCTCCGGACTGGACCGCGCCCGCCTCGCGCTCGAGGCCGGCCGCCGCTTCCCGGGCGGCGTCCTGCCCGCGCCGGTCGCGGCGAGCTGGGACCGCTGCCGCGCGCTTGGCCTCGACCCGCGCCAGCCGCCCGAGGCCGCGGTGCTCGCCTTCGCCGAGGTCCGGCGCCGGCGCGAGACGCTCGCCGCGATGCGCCGGCTGGCGCTCGCCGAGATGCGGCTCCTGCACGCGCAGATCGCCGGGTCCGAGTTCATGATCGCGCTCGGCGACGCCGAGGGCATCGTGCTCGACACGATCAGCGACCAGGCCTTCGCCGACAGCGACGCGGGCCGCGCGATCATCCCGGGCAGCCGCTGGCGCGAGGAGGACCGCGGCACCAACGCGCTCGGCCTCGCCGCGCTGGAGCGGGCACCGGTCGCGATCCACGGCCGCGAGCATTATTTCGCCGCGCATGGCCGGCTGAGCTGCATGGCGGCGCCGATCCTCGGGCCCGACGGCGCGGTGCTCGGCCTGATCGACGCCTCCTGCGCGAACGAGGCCCGCCAGCAGCACACGCTCGCGCTGGTGCGGATGGCCGCGGCGCAGGTCGAGAACGGGCTCCTCTACGAGCAGTTCCCGGAGGCGACCATCCTCGCCTTCCACCCCCGGCCGGAATACCTCCGCACGCTCTCGGCCGGCCTGCTCGCGGTCGGGCCCGACGGAGAGGTCCTGTCGCTGAACCGGCCGGCCGCGACGCTGCTCGCCGGGCTGCCGCTCCGGATCGGGGCGCGGTTCGAGGCGTTGTTCGAGACCGGCTTCGCCGCGGCGCGCGACGCGCTGCGCGGCGGCGGGCCCGCGCCGATCCGCGACCGCGCCGGCAGCGGGCTCTTCATCGCCTGCCCGCGGCCCGGCGCCGCCCGCCGCCCGCCCGCCATCGCCGCGCGCGCCGAAGGCCCGGCGCCGGATTTCGTCTGCGCCGATCCGGTGCTCGCGCGGCGCATGGCGGGGATCGCCGGCGCCACCCGGATCGGCATGCCGATCCTGATCCTCGGCGAGACCGGCACCGGCAAAGAGCTGATGGCGCGCCACGTCCATGCCGCGAGCGGGCGGAGCGGCGCCTTCGTGGCGCTCAACTGCGGCGCGGTGCCCGAGGCGCTCTTCGCCGCCGAGCTCTTCGGCCACGCGCGCGGCGCCTTCACCGACGCGGGCGAAAGCGCCGCCGGGCTCATCCGCGCCGCAGACGGCGGCACGCTCTTCCTCGACGAGGTGGGCGAAATCCCACAGGCCGCGCAGGCGGCGCTGCTGCGCTTTCTCGACGACGGCGAGGCGCGGCCGATCGGCGCGACCCGGTCGGTCCGCGTCGACGCGCAGGTGGTCGCCGCGACAAACCGCGACCTCGCCGCCGGGCACGGCTTCCGGCGCGACCTGCTCTACCGGCTCGGCGGCCTGACGCTCGAGCTGCCGCCGCTCCGCGCGCGAAGCGACTTCGCCGCGATCGTCCGGCATCTCGCCCGCGCGATCGCCGAGGATTTCGAGCCCACCGAGGCGGAGATCGCCGCGCTCGCCGCGCGCCCCTGGCCCGGGAACATCCGCGAGCTGCGCTCCACGCTCCGCCGCGCGGCGATCGCGGGCGGATTGGAGGCGGAGGCGGGCCCGGCGGAGGTCGAGGGCGACTGCTGCGACCTCTGCCGGCCGAACCCGCTCGATCGCGAGCGCTGCCTGCGGATCCGGAGCGTCTTCGCCGCGACCGGCAATGTCGCGGAGACCGCGCGCCGGCTCGGGCTCTCCCGCACCACCGTCTACCGCCACGCCCAGCCCCGGCCTTCGGGCGGCTGACCGGCGCCTTGCGGGCGGCGGGCGCGCTGCTAGACTGGCCCGACAGCCACCGCCAGCAGGAAATCCGATGGACCCGCGCCGCCTTGAAATGACCGTGCTCATGACGCCCGACATGGCGAATTTCTCCGGCAAGGTGCATGGCGGCGCGCTTCTGAACCTGCTCGACCGCGTCGCCTTCTCCTGCGCCTCGCGCTTCTCCGGGAGCTACGCGGTCACGCTGTCGGTCGACCAGGTGACGTTCAAGGAGCCGATCCACGTCGGCGAGCTCGTCACCTTCCGCGCCAGCGTGAACCATGCCGGCCGCACCTCGATGGAGATCGGGATCCGGGTCGAGGCCGAGAACATTCGCGCCGCCACGATCCGCCACACCAATTCCTGCTATTTCACGATGGTCGCGGTCGACGACGACGGCCGCCCGGCCGAGGTGCCCGCGCTCCGGGTCGAGACCCCGCTCGAGCAGCAGCGCAACCGCGCCGCCGAGCTGCGCCGCGCGCTGCGCCGCCAGTTCGCCGGCGAGATGCAGCGCGCCTCGGAGGGAAGCTGAGCGGCTGGCCCATCCATCCGCGAGGCGCGTGGGGCGGCGCTCCCCGCGGCGCCAGGACGAACGCGGGTCAACGGGAAAGGGAAGGCTGGTAGGCCCGGAGGGATTTGAACCCCCAACCAAAGCGTTATGAGCGCTCTGCTCTAACCGTTGAGCTACAGGCCCGCCTCAGCCCTGCTAGCCTCGGGCGGGGGTCCGGTCAAGGGAGGCGCCTATCCCGAAGACGCGGGCAGCGGGCCGGTCTGGTAGAGGCGCACCTTCAGCCCGCCATGCGCGACCGGCGGCCCCGGCGGGCCGAAGGGCAGGCCCGTCGCGCGGGCGAGCGTCGGATCGGTCGTCACCAGCCCGACGCGCCAGCCGCCGAAATCCTCGCGCAGCCGGGCGCCGAGGCTCGCGTGCAGCCCGCGCAGCGGCCCGGTCTCGCCGATCCGCGCGCCATAGGGCGGGTTCACGATCACGAGCCCGGGCGGCCCCTCGGGCCGCGCGAGTTCCGCGACCGGGAGCCGTTCGAAGGCGGTGACGCCGGACAGGCCGGCGCGCGCGGCGTTCTCCGCGCTCATCCGGACCGCGCCCTGATCGCGGTCCGAGCCCCGGAAGCGGAACTCCGGCGCCGGGCGGGCGGTGTCGCGGGCGCGGAGCGCCGCCCAGGCGGCGGGGTCGAAGGTCGCGAAGTCCTCGAAGGCGAAGCTCCGCCCGCGCCCCGGCATGAGCCCGAGCGCGATCTCGGCCGCCTCGATCACGAAGGTGCCGGAGCCGCACATCGGATCGAGCACCGGCTCGGCCCCGGCATAGCCGCAGCCCGCGAGGAAGAGCGCCGCCATGGTCTCGCGCATCGGCGCCTTGGCGACCGCGACCTTGAAGCCGCGCCGATGCAGCGACTCGCCCGAGGTGTCGACGCTGATCTGGCAGAGGTCGTCCTCGATCCGGACCTTCACCGCCACCCGCGCCTCGGGATCGATCGGGGCACCGAGCGCGGCGCGGAGCGCGCCCTCGATCCGCTCGGTCGCGGCGCCGGCGTGGTAGATCCGCGACGCGCGGCAGGTGACCTCGACCCGCACCGCCGTCCCGGGCCGCAGCACCGCCTCCCAGGGAAACCTGCGCGCGCGCTTGTCGAGCTGCGCGAGATGCATCGCGCGAAAGGCGCCGATGCGCGCCAGCACGCGGGTCGGGCCGCGCAGCTCGAGATTGGCGCGCCAGACCTCGGGCCAGCCGCCGGTGAGCGTCACCCCGCCGGGCACGATCGCGGCGGGGCCGAAGCCCCGCGCGAGGGCCTCGTCCCGGAGCAGCGGCTCGAGGCCCGGCGCGACGGCGAGGAAGATTTCGAAGGGGGCGGCGTCCATCCGCCCTCGCTAGCGTCCCGGGCGCGCGACCGCCATGGGAATCTGGCGGCGCTCAGCCCTTCCCGCCGCGCCGCCGCGCGTAGAGCGCCAGCGCGGCGAGGCCCGCCGCCATGCCGAACCAGGTCAGCGCGTAGCTGAGATGGCTGTCGGGAAACCGGATCACCGTGAGCCCGCCGAGCGGCAGGCCGCCGGGATTGGGCGTGGCGTCGGCGTCGATGAAATAGGGCGCGACCGGCCCGTCGAGCCCCTGGGCCGCCGCGATCGCCGCGACGTCGCGCGAGTACCAGCGCCCCGCCGCCGGATCGTTCGACCGCAGGAAACCGCCGCCGGGCTCGGTGATCCGCAGGAGGCCGGTGACCGTCGCCGGGCCCTCGACCGGCGTCCGGGTGGCGGGATCGCGGTGGTCGCCGGGCACGAAGCCCCGGTTCACCAGCACGGTGAAGCCGTCCGACGCGAGCGGCGTCAGGACCCAGAAGCCGCCGCCATGCTCGGTCAGCGCCTGGACGGTCACCTCGCGGTCGTCGAGGAACCGGCCCGAGAGCGTCACGTGGCGATATTCGTCGCCGTCGCGGGTGAGACCCGCCCAGTCCGACGGGCCGGGCGCCGCCGCGGGCGCGGCCGCGACCCGGGCGTCGACGCGGGCGATCAGGTCGTGCTTCCAGGCCCGGCGCTCGACCTGCCAGACCCCGAGCCCGAGGAAGAGCGCGATGGCGCCGAGCACGGCGGCCCAGAGGAGGAGGGATCGGAATCGGGGCATGGAACCAGTCGCGGCCAAAGGAAAAGGCGCCGGCCCCAGGGGCCGGCGCCGGAGCATGTCGCGCGAAGGCGAAGGCCCTGAGGCCTATTCCTCAGCCGGGGCCATATAGGCGGGCATGTCGCCCATCGCCGGCATCATGTTCCGGTTGAGATGGAAGATGATCCAGAGGGATCCCGCGAGCGTGATCACCACGAGCACGACGGTGAAGACGGTCGAGAGCAGTAGCCAGCCCCCCTCGGCCTTCGGCGTCATGTGCAGGAAATAGACCATGTGCACGAGGATCTGGACCACCGCGCAGAACAGCACGATCGCCGCGGTATAGGCCGCGCTGTCGATCGGACGGAACATCACCAGCGCGAAGGGGATCGCCGTCAGGATGACCGACAGCACGAAGCCGCGCATGTAGTCTTCGCGGGTGCCGTGCGGCGCCGCGTGCGCGTCATGGTGATGGGCGTCGTCATGCGCGCCCTCGGGATGACCGGCGCTCATCGCAGCACTCCCATCAGATAGACGAAGGTGAAGACGCCGATCCAGACGACGTCGAGGAAATGCCAGAACATCGACAGGCAGGTCACCCGGCGCTGGTTCGCGGGGATGAGGCCGCGCTTGCGGATCTGGATGATGAGCACGATCAGCCAGATGATGCCGAAGGTGACGTGCAGCCCGTGCGTGCCCACCAGCACGAAGAAGGAGGAGAGGAAGGCCGAGCGCTGCGGCCCCGCCCCCTCGTGCAGCAGATGGGAGAACTCGTAGAGCTCGATCGCGATGAAGGCCGCGCCGAAGGCGCCGGTGATCGCGAGCCACTTCAGCGTCTCCTTCTGGTCCATCCGCTGCATCGCGAGCATCGCGAAACCATAGGTGATGGACGAGAGCAGCAGCATCGCGGTGTTGAGCGCGACGAGGCCGAGGTCGAACAGATCCCGCGGCCCCGGCCCGCCGGCATAGCTGCCGCCGAGCACGCCGAAGGTGGCGAAGAGGACCGCGAAGATGAGACAGTCGCTCATCAGGTAGATCCAGAAGCCGAGGTTGGTGGAGCCGCCTTCGGCGTGATGCTCCTCCTCGGTCACATAGAACTGGGGCGTGACCGCCTCCGTCGTATTCATGGATCAGGCCCTCCCGCCCAGCAGCAGGCCGCGGGCATCCTCGGTCGCGGTCACCTCGGTGACCGGAATGTTGTAGTCACGGTTGTAGTTGAACGTGTGCCAGATCGCCGAGGCGATCACCGCGACGAAGCTGAGCGCGGCGAGCCACCAGATGTACCACACCAGCGCGAAGCCGCAGACGACGCTGAGGCCGGCGAGGATCACGCCCATGCCGGTGTTCTTCGGCATGTGGATCGGAATGAACCCGGAGGTCGGACGCACGTAGCCCGAGGTCTTCATGTCCCACCAGGCGTCGATCTCGCGCACCACCGGCGTGAAGGCGAAATTATAGGCCGGCGGCGGCGAGGAGGTCGCCCATTCGAGCGTGCGGCCGTTCCACGGGTCGCCCGTCGTGTCGCGCAGCTGGTCGCGCCGCAGGATCGAGACGCCGATCTGGATGATGAAGGCCGCGATGCCGCAGGCGATCAGCGCCGCGCCCATCGCCGCGATCAGGAACCAGATCTGCAGCGACGGATCCTCGAAGACCCGGGTACGCCGCGTCACGCCCATCAGGCCGAGCACGTAGAGCGGCGTGAAGGCGATCCAGTAGCCGACGAGCCAGCACCAGAACGAGACCTTGCCCCAGAACGGGTCGAGCCGGAAGCCGAAGGCCTTCGGCCACCAGTAGGCGATGCCCGCGAAGAGGCCGAAGACCACGCCGCCGATGATCACGTTGTGGAAATGCGCCACGAGGAACAGCGAGTTGTGCAGCACGAAGTCGACCGGCGGCACGGCGAGCAGGACGCCGGTCATGCCGCCGACGGTGAAGGTCAGCATGAAGGCGACCGTCCACATCATCGGCAGGTCGTAGCGGATCCGGCCCCGGTACATGGTGAAGAGCCAGTTGAAGAGCTTCGCGCCGGTCGGGATCGAGATGATCATCGTCGCGATGCCGAAGAACGAGTTGACGCTCGCCCCCGAGCCCATGGTGAAGAAGTGGTGCAGCCAGACGATATAGGCGAGGATCGTGATGCAGACCGTGGCGTAGACCATCGAGGAATAGCCGAACAGCCGCTTGCCGCTGTAGGTCGCCGTCACCTCGGAGAAGATGCCGAAGGCCGGCAGGATCAGGATGTAGACCTCCGGGTGCCCCCAGATCCACACGAGGTTCACGTACATCATCGCGTTGCCGCCGTTGTCGGCGGTGAAGAAGTTCGTGCCGACATAGCGGTCGAGCGACAGGAGCACGAGCAGCGCGGTGAAGACCGGGAAGGCCGCGACGATCAGGATGTTCGAGCAGAGCGAGGTCCAGGTGAAGACCGGCATCCGCATCATGGTCATGCCCGGGCACCGCATCTTCACGATCGTCACGATCAGGTTGATGCCTGATAGCGTTGTCCCGATACCCGCGATCTGCAGCCCCCATATGTAGTAGTCGACGCCGACATAGGGACTGGAATGGATGCCCGAGAGCGGCGGATAGGCGAGCCAGCCGGTCTGCGCGTATTCGCCGATGAAGAGCGAGACCATGGTCAGGACCGCGCCCCCGGTCGTCATCCAGAAGCTGAAGTTGTTCAGGAACGGGAAGGCGACGTCGCGCGCGCCGATCTGCAGCGGCATCACGAAGTTCATGAATCCCGTCACCATCGGCATGGCGACGAAGAAGATCATGATCACGCCATGAGCCGTGAAAACCTGGTCATAGTGGTGCGCGGGCAGATAGCCGTCGGACCCGTTGAAGGCCATCGCCTGCTGGATCCGCATCATCACCGCGTCGGCGAAGCCGCGCAGCAGCATGACGATGCCGAGCACCATGTACATGATGCCGATCTTCTTGTGGTCCACGCTGGTGAACCATTCGTTCCAGAGATAGCCCCAGAGCTTGAAATAGGTCAGCGCCGCGACGAGCGCGATGCCGCCGAGCGCGACGACGATGAAGGTAACGACCAGGATCGGCTCGTGCAGCGGCAGCGCCGCCCAGGTGAGTCGCCCGAAAAGGAAGGTCGTTGGCGTGGTTTCGACAGCCATTCAACAGCCCCGGGATCAGAAGGTTTCGCCGGCCGCGCCGCTCGGAGCGGGCGCGATCGGCGCGAGAAGCGCGAAGGAATTGCCGGAGGTCGGCCCGGTGATCGGCATCGGGGCGCAGAGATCGGCCACGTAGAACGGCGTGCCGCCGAAGGGCGAGCCCGACCGGCCCTCGGCGGGCATCAGGTTGATCGTGCCGGCGAGGCCGGTGCCCCCCTCGGCGTCGTAGCGCGCCATGACGTTGGCGCACATGCGGCCCTCCTCGACGCAGCGGTTCACGATGCGGTCGAAAAGCTCGGGATCGACCGAGGAATAGGAGGCCGGCGGGACGTTCTCGCTCGGTTGTGCGAGCGCGAGGAACTCCTGGCGGTCGAGCGTCTTGCCCGCCCGCTCCGCCTGGCCCACCCAGGCCATGAAGTCGCCCTGCTCCATGCCGTGGAAGCGGAACCGCATATGCGAGAAGCCCGCGCCGCTGAAGTTCGCGGAGAGCCCCTCGTAGTCGCCGGGGTAGTTCATCACCGCGTGCAGCTGGGACTGCATGCCCGGCATCGCGTAGATCATCCCGGCGAGCGCCGGCACGTAGAAGGCGTTCATGACGGTGGTCGAGGTCAGGTGGAACTGGATCGGCCGATCGACCGGGGCCGCCGCCTCGCTCACCGTGGCGATGCCGTATTCCGGGTAGATGAACAGCCACTTCCAGTCGAGCGCCACGACCTGGATCTCCAGCGGCTTCACATTTTCGGGAACCGGGCGGCGTTCACCGATGTTTTCGAGCGGACGGAAGGGATCGAGCTTGTGCGTGCTCACCCAGGTCAGCGCGCCGAGGCAGATGATGATGAGCAGCGGAGCGGCCCAGATCACGAGCTCGAGGCTGGTCGAATGATGCCAGTCGGGATCGAATTTCGCCCGGCGGGACGCCTTGTAGCGCCAGGCGAAAAAGGCGGTCAGGCCCATCACCGGTATGATGATGATGAGCATGAGCAGCGTGGAGGTGATCAGCAGATCCGCCTGTTGCGCCGCGACATATCCGGAGGGCGAGAGCACGACCATATCGCATCCGGAGAGGAGCGCTAGGATCGGCAGCGTGCAAAGCAGCGATCGTCTCAATTTAGGGTCCACCATTTCAGCCACCGGCTGGGCCGCGCCGCGGCGCGGCATGCCGGGAATTATTCCTCCTTAGCATACTGAAAATCGACCGCTATAAGAGAGTGGCGCGAGGGGCCCGGATCGGCCCCCGGAAATTTACGGATTGGAGGCCCCCCGATGACATTCCATGCGACCGAGGAGGACGTGGCCGAGGACCACGGACACGCGAGTCTCGGAGAGATCGCGGTCGGCGTCGTCATCGGACGCAGCTCGGAATTCTTCGACTTCTTCGTCTATGCGATCGCCTCCGTGCTCGTGTTCCCGAAGGTGATGTTCCCCTTCGCCGACCCGCTCGACGGCGTGCTCCTGTCGTTCGCGGTTTTCTCGCTCGCGTTCATCGCGCGACCGTTTGGCACGTTACTATTCACCCAGATCGACATGCGCTTCGGCCGCGGGGCCAAGCTGACGATCGCGCTGTTCCTCCTCGGATGCGCCACCGCCGGCATCGCCTTCATGCCCGACTACTCGGTCGCCGGGGGCTACGCGATCATGATTCTCTGCGTGATGCGAATCGCCCAGGGCCTGGCGCTCGGCGGCGCCTGGGACGGCCTCGCCTCGCTCCTCGCGATGAACGCCCCGGCCAGGCAGCGCGGCTGGTACGCGATGATTCCGCAGCTCGGCGCGCCGGTGGGACTTTTCGTCGCGAGCGCCCTCTTCGTCTACCTGATCACCGGCCTGAGCGAATCGGACTTCCTGGAATGGGGCTGGCGCTACCCGTTCTTCGTCGCCTTCGCGATCAACGTGGTCGCGCTCTTCGCGCGGCTGCGAATCGTCGTGACGCCGGAATACGAGGAGCAGTTCCAGAACATGGAGCTGAAGCCGTCGCATATCCGCGAGACGATCGCGGCCGAGGGCCACAACATCCTGATCGGCGCCTTCACGCCGCTCGCGACCTTCGCGCTCTTCCACCTCGTCACGGTCTTCCCGCTCTCCTGGGTCTATCTGTCGACCACGGATTCGGTGCCGGGGTTCCTCGCGATCGAGATCGGCACCGCGGTGCTCGGCCTCGTCGCGATCTTCGGCTCGGGGATGCTCGCGGACCAGTTCGGGCGGCGGCGCCTGCTCCTGGCGACCGCGATCGCCATCGCGGTCTTCGCCCTCGTCGCCCCGCGCCTGCTCGGCGCCGGACAGGCGGGCGAATTCCTCTACATGGTGGTCGGCTTCGGCCTGCTCGGCCTCTCCTTCGGCCAGTCCTCCGGCGCGGTCGCGTCGCGGTTCGAGCGGCAGCACCGCTACACCGCCTCGGCGCTGACCTCGGATCTCGCCTGGATGTTCGGCGCGGGCTTCGCACCGCTGGTGGCGCTGCTCATCGCCGCGAACTTCGGCCTCTGGGCCTCGGGCCTCTACCTGCTCTCGGGCGCGATCTGCACCATCTTCGCGCTGATCGCGAGCCACCGGCTCGACGTGAACGCCGAGGACTGAGACTTCCGAGGTCTCGCCGGCGCCCGCCCTCCCCGGGCGGGCTTCCCGGGACGGATGCGACGAAAAAAAGGCCGGGCTCACGCCCGGCCTTTTCCGTCTGTCCGCGCGGCGCCGGCGGTCAGTGCACCGCCGCCGGCTTCTTCGGCTCGGCGGGCTCGCCGAAGGTCAGCCCCTCGCCGTCCGCGCCGACCTTCACCTCCGCGCCATCGCCGATCTCACCCGCGAGCAGCTTCTCCGCGAGCGGGTTCTGCAGCGCGCTCTGGATCACCCGCTTCAGCGGCCGCGCGCCGTAGACCGGGTCATAGCCGCGGTTGGCGAGCCAGGTCCGCGCCTCCTCGGAGACCTCCAGCGTGATGTTGCGCCCCGCGAGCCGCCTGGCGAGGATGCCGACCTGGATATCGACGATCCCGTCCATATTGGCCCGGCTCAGCCGGTCGAAGAGCACGATCTCGTCGAGCCGGTTCAGGAACTCCGGCCGGAAATGCGCGCGCACCGCCGTCATCACCTGATCCCGCGCCCCTTCCGCCGGCGCCCCCTCGGGCAGCGTCGACAGCGCCTGCGAGCCGAGGTTCGACGTCAGGATGATCAGCGTGTTCTTGAAATCGACCACCCGCCCCTGGCTGTCGGTCAGCCGGCCGTCGTCGAGCACCTGCAGGAGCACGTTGAACACGTCCGGATGCGCCTTCTCGACCTCGTCGAACAGGATCACCTGATACGGACGCCGCCGCACCGCCTCGGTCAGCACGCCGCCCTCGTCATAGCCGACATAGCCCGGAGGCGCGCCGATCAGCCGGGCGACCGAGTGCTTCTCCATGTACTCGCTCATGTCGATCCGGACCATGGCCTGGTCGTCGTCGAACAGGAAGCTCGCGAGCGCCTTGGTGAGCTCGGTCTTGCCGACGCCGGTCGGGCCGAGGAACAGGAACGAGCCGAGCGGCCGGCTCGGGTCGTTGAGCCCCGCCCGCGCGCGCCGGACCGCGTTCGAGACCGCGACCACCGCCTCGCGCTGGCCGATCACGCGCTTGCCGATCGACTCCTCCATGTGAAGGAGCTTCTCGCGCTCGCCCTCGAGCATCCGGTCGACCGGGATCCCGGTCCAGCGCTCGACCACCTGCGCGATCTGCTCCGGCGTCACCGCCTCCTCGACCATCGCATCGTCGCCGCGCGCCTCCGCGTCCTTGAGCTCGACCTCGAGCTGCGGGATCACGCCATAGCTGAGCCGTCCGGCCTCGGCGAGATTGCCCACCCGTTTCGCGGTCTCGAGATCGACGCGGGCCTGGTCGAGCTTCTCCTTCAGCTCGGCCGCGCCCTTCATCTTGTCGCGCTCCGCCTGCCACTGCGCGGTCAGCTCGGCCGAGCGGTCCTGCAGCGTCGAAAGCTCGACCAGGAGCTTCTGCAGCCGGTCCTGGCTCGCCTGGTCCTTCTCGAGCTTCAGCGCCTCGGATTCGATCTGCTTCTGCAGGATCTCGCGATCCAGCGCGTCGAGCTCCTCGGGCTTCGAATCGACCGCCATGCGCAGGCGCGAGGCGGCCTCGTCCATCAGGTCGATCGCCTTGTCCGGCAGGAACCGGTCGGCGATGTAGCGATGGCTCAGCGTCGCCGCGGCGACCAGCGCCGAGTCGGTGATCCGCACGCCGTGATGGACCTCGTACTTCTCCTTGATGCCGCGCAGGATCGAGATCGTGTCCTCGACCGTCGGCTCGGAGACGAACACCGGCTGGAACCGCCGCGCCAGCGCCGCGTCCTTCTCGACATGCTTGCGGTATTCGTCGAGCGTGGTGGCGCCGACGCAATGCAGCTCGCCCCGCGCCAGCGCTGGCTTCAGGAGGTTCGACGCGTCCATCGCGCCATCCGCCTTGCCCGCGCCGACCAGCGTGTGCATCTCGTCAATGAAGAGGATGATCTCGCCGGCCGCGTCCTGCACCTCGTTCAGCACCGACTTCAGCCGCTCCTCGAACTCGCCGCGATATTTCGCGCCGGCGATGAGCGCGCCCATGTCGAGCGCGAGCAGCTTCTTGTTCGCGAGGCTCTCGGGCACGTCGCCGTTGACGATGCGCAGCGCCAGGCCCTCGGCGATCGCCGTCTTGCCGACGCCGGGCTCGCCGATCAGCACCGGGTTGTTCTTGGTGCGGCGGCTCAGCACCTGCATCGAGCGGCGGATTTCCTCGTCGCGGCCGATGATCGGGTCGATCTTGCCCTCGCGCGCCGCCTCGGTCAGGTCGCGCGCGTATTTGCGCAGCGCGTCATAGCCCTGCTCGGCGCTCGCCGTGTCGGCGGTGCGGCCCTTGCGCAGGTCGTTGATCGCGTTGTTGAGCCCGTTCGGTGTCACGCCGCCGGCCTTCAAGGCGTCGTTCGCCGCCGATTTGACGATGGCGAGCGCGGTCAGCAGCCGCTCGACGGTGACGAAGCTGTCCTTCGCCTGGGTGGCGATCTTCTCCGCCTCGGCGAGCACCTTGCCGGTCTGCGTGTCTATATAAAGCTGTCCGTCGCCGCCCTCGACCTTGGGCAGCTTCGCGACCGCCGCCTCGTTGGCGGCGCGCACCAGGGTCGGATCGCCGCCCCCGGCCTTGATCAGATTGTTCGCAAGTCCCTGGTCGTCGTCGAGCAGCGCCTTGAGCAGATGCTCCGGCATGAAGCGCTGGTTGTTCTCGCGCAGCGCAATGGTCTGCGCGGCCTGGACGAAACCGCGGGACCGTTCCGAGAATTTCTCGAAGTTCATCACTGTCTCCCTCTCCGGCATCCCCCGGGTGTCGCCCTGAGCGTGGCGCGATCGGTGGGGGATCTCGGGAGATTAGGTAGGGAGGGAGGGGCGGCGGGGCAATATGGACGGCCTCGGCAAAAGCGAGAAATGGCGAGCTCCGTCAATCTATCCTCAAGCGACAAGTATCGCGCGCATAGGTCATAGTTCATCTCGACGCCGGGAAAATCCACATGAGTCGCATTTCGCTTATGGTCCGACGGATGATCGCCGGAGCCTGGCGGTCTTCTTCATGGAATTGTGGGTTTCCTGCCGCGCGAGTGATACCTTTTGTCTTGACCGCATGCGCGCGGATCTGAATTTGTACGCACGGGCGACACCACTTCGACGCGAAGGGGAGCTGTGATGAGCCATTTCGATCGGGTCACCGAAGTCTGGGGTGCGCTGCGCTACATGGACGAACCCCGGGCACGGTTCATGCGGGACATCATCGACCGCGAGAACTGCGAGGACCTGCTCGAGATCGGCTTCTGGAAGGGCAAGAGCAGCGCCTATTTCGCCGCGATCCTCGAGGACCGCGGCCGGGGACATCTGACGACGATCGACCGCAAGAAGGGGGGTGACTTCCAGCCGCGGATCGAAGAGGTGCTCACCAAGGTCGGCCTCGCGCACCGGGTGACCCCGATCCACGCGCATCGCTCCTATAGCTGGATCCTGGCCCGGATGCTCGAGAAGCAGCCCCGGCCGGTGTTCGATTTCTGCTATTTCGACGGCGGGCATACCTGGGACAACACCGCGCTCGGCCTGCTGCTGGTCGAGATGCTGCTCCGGCCGGGTGGCATCCTGGTGGTCGATGACCTCAACTGGACCATCGACGCGTCCATCGCCCGGACGCCCTCCCTGGCCAAGAAGTATGCCTCCTACAGCCCCAACGAGCGGCGGGCCCATCCCGTGAAGATGGCCTGGGACCACATCGTCCCGCGGCTCGGGTTCGAGAACCTGTCGGTGGAGCCCGCGTTCCATTGGGGCATCGCGCGCAAGCCGGCGCTGGCGTAAGGCCCTTCGCCGCCGCGGGCATCGCTCGCGGCATTCGGATCCGCATGATCGCCGCCGGCGTCCTTGCTCGGATCATCGGCGAGTCGAGCGGCGCCTTTAGCGGATTCTCCGACATGAAGCGCTGGTTGGTTTCCCGCGGGGAGGTCGTCTGAGGGGCCTGGTCGAAACCGCGGGACCATTCCGAGAATTTCTCAAAGGTCATCACTGCGGGTGTCGCCCGCCAAGCGGCCCGATCGGCGGGATCTCGAAGGTTTAGGGAGAGAGGGGCGGTGGTGCAAGATGAGCCGCGCCCAGATTTTTCGTTGGGTCTGGCTGCGCCAAACGACGGATCGCTACTGCCACCTCAATCGTTGCTACCGCTTCGCTGCCGTACAGAACCGCCCGAGCACGACGCTAGACTCTGTTGGGATAGAGTGCTGGGGCGATATTGCCCCAGCACTCCCGTCTCAGTGGTAGCACCGCCAGTAGCCACACACATGCTCAATGCGGCCAAACCGCAAGCGCGTGTGGCTACGGACCCAATGACAAGCTCGTGCCATTTGGTTTCTCCGACGCTCGGAGGCCTTGAACCATTGAGAGATGAAGGCTAGAATCCGTCTGGGTGAACGGAAGCCTTTAGTGCTCTCTTTCCTATGCGCGCGACCTCGTCACGGGATGCGCATGGGACCGGAACCCGGCCCTGACTGCGGCTGCAACCGCCAGTCAGGGCCAACTGGGTCCAGGCGGCCATGTTGCAATGATAGCGCAGCTCTTCCCACGTCGCAACATCCCGCATCGCAAAGCTGTGGCGATTCCCCGCAAAAAATGGCACGCTGCAGGGAGATCTCGGGAGATACCCATGACAATCCCCTTTATGACTTTGCTGCGAGATGAGATTGCCACTCTTGAAACCTCGCTGAGCCACGACCCTAGGTTTCAAAAACTCCAGCATCTCAAAAGCTTACTTGCGCTGTATGAAAGCCCAACGCCGCTTAGGAGCGTCGCTAACAACAGCCTACAACCGACTAGTGAACGCGGCACCGCAGCGGTGCGGCAGCCGTCAGCGACACGATTGCAGGCAGAGGAGCTTAGCGCACAGTACATGGCTGGGCGGAATGAACCCACGCGGACAAGAGAATTATGGGAAATGCTTTCTGCCAACGGGGTCGACGTCGGGGGAAAGGATCCCGTGAGCAATTTGAGTGCCATACTATCTCGCAGCGCCAAATTCCGTCCCATCGGGCGCGCTGGCTGGCTGCTCGCAGAGTCGGCGCATGATGTAGACAACGAATCCAGGCAAGGGCCGTTGGCTCATGGCGACAATGGGGAAACCGCAAAGCCGCCTGAGGATTCCCTAACAGGTAGTGACACACATCTCATCTCTGAGTTTGACGACGATGCCGTCCCCCGATGACTTTCTCCGCATCTTTGGACTTGGTCTCTTACGACTATGCTGCGACGGAGGCCGGCCAAGCATCGCACAGGAAGCTAACGGCACCAAGTTGAACTGGAGCAGCCAAGATCAGAGAAGAGCATTTGGCTCTGCAATCAGGTTGATTGCCCCCTCAAAACCCCACCACCAGTAGATCCACTGCCTGCACGATCTCATCTCGGCGCGTGTCCGCGCTCCCTACGACCGCGCCGAGGTCTTCCGCCGGGAGCGCCACCATCTCCGTCATCAGGACAAGATGCGCCACGCCCTCGATCTCGAACGCGACATGCAGGCGCGGCACCGGGGTACCCCAAGAGCTTCTCAGCACCACCGGTGCGCAGAGAATGTAAGGCGTCGCCAAGCCGAGGTCGGTCTGCACCCGACACACCAACTCGTCCCCGATGCGGAGCCGGTGGATCGCGAACTGGCTCACGCTCAGGCCCGGACTCGCCGGTACCGAGCGAGTGACGGCCCATACGCCGCGAGATGTTCCGCCTCGTAAGCGAGCCCCTCTCGTGCCTCTGTGGCCCAGGCCTCCCGTTCCCGCTCGGTCCGTGCCCGGTCGATCCCTTCGTCGATGAACCGCCGCGCGAGTTCCGAGACCGACAGCCCCCGCGCCTTCGCCTCCGCCTCGAGCGCCGCTCTCCGCTCATCGCCGAGATCGCGTATGTTCAATGCGCCCATGCGGCACCTCCGTGGGCCATTCTGCTACACCGGGACGCACGGCGCAACGTAGGGCGGACCCGGTCCGCCCTACTTGACTCCCCCCCTCCCCTCCCCCACACCCCGCTCCGACCCCAAGCCCGGAGCCATGCCATGCCCGACGACCGCCTGATAGTCGGCCTCGACCTGCCGCATGCCCCCGCCGCGCTCGAGCTGGTCGAGGCGCTCGGGTCGCGGGCCGTGTTCTACAAGATCGGCCTGGGCATGCTCACCACCGGCGGGCTCGCCGTCGCGAATGAGCTGAAGGGCATGGGCAAGCGCGTCTTCCTCGACATGAAGCTCTTCGACATCGGGGCGACGATCGAGGCGGCGACGCGGGGGCTCGGCGCCTTCGGGCTCGATTTCCTCACCGTGCATGGCGATCCGCACGTGGTGCGCGCGGCCGTCGCAGGAAGGGGCAAGTCGGAGACGAAGATCCTCGCGGTGACGATCCTGACCTCGCTCGACCGCGCCGATCTCGACGCTAGCCTGATCGTGCCGGGCGCGGTCGAGGAGCTGGTCACGCGCCGCGCCGCGCGCGCCTTCCAGGCCGGGGCCGACGGGGTGATCGCCTCGCCGCTGGAGGCCGCGGCGATCCGGGCGCTGCCCGAGGCGCGGGGCAAGCTCATCGTCACCCCGGGCGTGCGGCCCGCCGGCAGCGCGCTCGGCGACCAGAAGCGGGTGATGACGCCGGGCGAGGCGATCGCCGCCGGCGCCGATCATATCGTGGTCGGCCGGCCGATCTGGGCCGCCGCCGATCCGCGCGCCGCGGCCGAGGCGATCACCGCCGAGCTGCCGCCGCGCTGACACCGAACCGCCACGCGGGCGTCACGCAACCGTCGCCCCGCCGCGACAAATCCGTCGCGCCCCGGCCGTATCCTCCCGCGCAAAAGGCGAGAGATGGCGAGGCATGGCGCGGTATCGAACGATCTTTCTCTCCGACACGCATCTCGGGACCCGGGGGTGCCAGGCGGAGATGCTGCTCGACTTCCTCGGCCGGACCGAGGCGGAGACCTGGTATCTCGTCGGCGACATCCTCGACGGCTGGCGGCTGAAGCGCGGCTGGCACTGGCCGCAGGCGCATAACGACGTGATCCAGGCGATCCTCGCCAAGGCGCACGCGGGTGCCAGGATCGTCTTCATCCCCGGCAACCACGACGAATTCGCCCGCGCCTATCCGGGCGTGCATTTCGGCGGCATCGAGGTGACGCGCGAGGCGGTGCACGTGACCGCCGACGGAAGGCGCTTCCTCGTCACCCACGGCGACCAGTTCGACGCGGTGGTGATGAACGCGAAATGGCTCGCGCACGTGGGCGACGTCGCCTACGAGGTGGCGCTCTGGCTCAACACCCGGCTCAACCGCCTGCGCCGCTGGACCGGGCGGCCGTACTGGTCGCTCTCGAACTGGTGCAAGGCGCGGGTGAAGCAGGCGGTGAACTACATCGGCGCCTACGAGGACGTGCTCGCCGACGAGGCGCGGCGCCACGGCTACGACGGGATCATCTGCGGCCATATCCACGCGGCCGCGCTGCGCCCGATCGGCGAGATCACCTATGTGAACACCGGCGACTGGGTCGAGAGCTGCACCGCCGTCGGCGAGGACGCGCAGGGCACGCTGCGGCTGATCGACTGGGCGGCCGCGCGCCGCCGCCGCGACACGATCCGCGCGATTTCGACCACCAGCGATGCCCCGCGGGGCGAAGAAGGAGCGGCCGCCTGATGGCCCTGACCGAGATCCCCACCCCCGCCCTGCAGCTGCGCGACGCGGTGCGCGGCAACGAGGCCCCGGCCTCGGTCGCGCTGCTCGAGCGGCTGTTCGCGCGGCTGTTCCAGGACCTCGTCTATCCGCAGATCTGGGAGGATCCGGTCGCCGACATGGGCGTGCTCGGGCTCTCGGCGCGCGACCGGATGATCTGCATCGCCTCGGGCGGCTGCAACCTCATGTCCTACCTGACGGCGGGCCCGGCCTCGATCACCGCGGTCGATCTCTCGCCCGCGCATGTGGCGCTCGGCCGGCTGAAGCTCGCCGCGGCCCGGGCCCTGCCCGACCACGCCGCCTTCCACGGCTTCTTCGCCGCCGCCGACCTGCCCCATAACGTGGCGCTTTACGACCGCTACCTCGCCCCGGTGCTCGACGCCGAGACCCGGGCCTACTGGGAGACGCGCACGCTGCGCGGCCGGCGGATCAACATGTTCGCCCGCGGCTTCCACCGCCACGGGCTGCTCGGCCGCTTCATCGGCGCCACGCATCTCCTGGCCCGGCTCGGCGGGGTCGATTTCCGCCCGCTGCTCGCGGCGCGCACGCTCGAGGACCAGCGGATCTTCTTCGAGACCGAGATCGAGCCGCTGCTCGCCTCCCGCTCGGTGCGCTTCCTCGCGCGGCGGCGGGCGTCGCTGTTCGGCCTCGGCATCCCGCCGGCGCAATACGACAAGCTCGCCGCCGACGCGGGCGGCGACGTGCTGCCGGTGCTGCGCGAGCGGGCGCGGCGGCTGATCTGCGACTTCCCGATCCGCGAGAACTACTTCGCCTGGCAGGCGCTGGCCCGGCGCTACGACACCGCCCCGGACGCGGCGCTGCCCCCTTATCTCGCGGCGAGCCAGTTCGCCGCGGTGCGGGCGAACGCCGGCCGGGCGCGGGTCTTCAACCGCGCGCTGACCGACCTCCTGGAGAGCGAGCCCGCCGGCCGGCTCGACGCCTATGTGCTGCTCGACGCCCAGGACTGGATGAGCGACGCGCAGCTCGACGCGCTCTGGCTCCAGATCACGCGGACCGCGAGCCCCGGCGCGCGGGTGCTGTTCCGGACCGGCGGCACGCCCGACATCCTGCCCGGCCGCCTGGCGCCGGAGCTGCGCGCGCGCTGGGTCTACGACCGCGACGCCTCCGAGGCCGCGACCGCCGTCGACCGCTCCGCGATCTACGGCGCCACGCACATTTACCGGCGCGCGGCGTGAGCGCCCGGCTGATCCTCGCGGGGCCCACCCCGCCCGAGCCGCCGCGCGAGCAGGGCCACGCCGCGCTGATGGACAAGGTCTATCGCCACCAGCGGCACATCTACGACCTGACGCGGCGGCATTACCTGCTCGGCCGCGACTACCTGCTCGACCGGCTGGCGCCGCCACCCCGCGCGCATGTGCTCGAGATCGCCTGCGGCACCGGCAACAACATGGCGGGCGTGCTGCGCCGGCATCCCGAGGTCTGCCTCTACGGGCTCGACATCTCGCGCGAGATGCTCGAGACGGCGGGCAAGCGGCTCGGCGGCCGCGCCCGGCTCGCGCAGGGCGACGCCTGCGCCTTCGACGCCGAGGCGCTGTTCGGGCGGACCGAGTTCCAGCGGATCATCCTGTCCTACAGCCTGTCGATGATCCCCGACTGGCACGGCGCGCTGCGCTGGGCGGCGCTGCATCTCGCCCCCGGCGGCGAGTTGCACATCGTCGACTTCGGCGACCAGCGCCGGATGCCGCGCTGGTTCGGCCGCGGGCTGCGCGGCTGGCTCGCGCGGTTCCACGTGACCCCGCGCGACGAGCTCGCCGCCGCGCTGTCGCGCCAGGCGGCGGAGATGGGCGGCGCCGCGGTCTGGACCCCGCTGCGTCGCGGCTACGCGCAATATGGCGTGCTGATCCGCCACGGCTGAGGCCCGCGCTCGCTCCCGCCGCCCGGGGCTGGTATCGTGGCGGCGTCATGACCCCGACCGCCCTTTGCCGCGACTGCCTGACCGCGCATGACGCGCCCGGCCGCTGCCCCGCCTGCGGCTCGCCCCGCGCGGCGCGGCATGCCGAGCTCTTCACGCTCGCGACCGCGCATGTCGATTGCGACGCCTTCTACGCCTCGGTCGAGAAGCGCGACGATCCGGCGATTCGCGACCTGCCCGTGATCATCGGCGGCGGCAAGCGCGGCGTGGTCTCGACCTGCTGCTACATCGCGCGGATCAAGGGCGTGCGCTCGGCGATGCCGATGTTCAAGGCGCTGAAACTCTGCCCCGAGGCGGTGGTGATCCCGCCGCGCATGGCCAAATACGTCGAGGTCAGCCGCGCGATCCGGGCGATGATGCTGGACCTGACGCCGCTCGTGGAGCCGCTGTCGCTCGACGAGGCCTTCCTCGATCTCGCCGGAACCGAGCGGCTGCACCGCGCGCCGCCCGCCGTGCTGCTCGCGCGGCTGCAGGCCCGCGTCGAATCGGAGCTCGGCATCACGCTCTCGGTCGGGCTCTCGCACAACAAGTTCCTCGCGAAGATCGCCTCCGACCTCGACAAGCCGCGCGGATTCGCGGTGATCGGCCGCGCCGAGACCGAGGCCTTCCTCGCCCCGAAGCCGGTCGGCCTGATCTGGGGCGTCGGCGCGGCCGCCGTCGCGAGCCTGGAACGCGAGGGGATCCGCACCATCGGCGACCTGCGCCGGCGGGAGCGCAAGCACCTGATCACCCGGTTCGGCGCGCTCGGCGACCGGCTCTGGCATCTGGCGCGCGGCGAGGACCACCGGATGGTGAGCCCGAGCCGCGCGCCGAAGTCGATCTCGCACGAGACGACCTTCGAGACCGACGTCGCGGACCGCGACACGCTCCGGCGGCACCTCTGGCTGCTGAGCGAGGAACTCTCGGCCCGCGCCAAGGCCAAGGAGATCGGCGGCAAGACCGTGACCCTGAAGCTCAAGCGCGCCGATTTCGCGCTTCTGACGCGGCGCAGGACGCTCGAGAGCCCGACTCAGCTCGCCGACCGGATCTTTCGCGCGGCCGAGCCCCTGCTGCTGCGCGACCTCGGCCGCGGCCCGTTCCGGCTGATCGGGGTCGGAATCTCCGACCTCTGCCCGGCGGATCGCTGCGATCCGGGCGACGACCTGCTGGACGCGGGCGCGAAAAAACGCCGCGAAGCGGAGCGCGCGGCGGACCTCATCCGCTCCCGTTTCGGGGCAAATGCCATCGGCCTGGGCCGAAGCCTGGGTTGAGATGCGCGATTCTGTGACCGGAAAGCCACAGAAACCCCCAAAGCGCGCATGGAGCGAACAAGACCGAACATTCGAGCGCACATGACGCTTGACCTCTGCTGCGCCGCCGCATAAGACTGTTCCCATGATGCGTTGCATCATACACGCCCTACGGGCGTTTCCTCCCTAAACTTGGGCCGTGCTCTGCACGGCCTTTTTTTTCGCCTGATGGCTGGAGGGAGATTCGCTGCGCGACGGCCGGCCCGGAATGCGGCGCCGCTATTCCGCCGCGATCCTGCCCTGGCGCGGCCCGAGCAGGGCCAGCTGGGCCACGGCGGCGCCGATGGCCGTCGCGACATCGGCGAATTCGGCCGAGCGCGCGATCTTCTGCTCGTTCATGTAGAGCGAGCGGTCGATCTCGATCTGCAGCGCCTGCACCCCATGCGCCGGCCGGCCGTAGTTCTGGGTGATGTAGCCGCCGGCGAAGGGGGCGTTGCGCGCCACGACGAAGCCGACCTCGGTGAAGATCTCGGTCGCCGCGTCCACGAGCCAACGGTCGCAGGCCGCCCCGAACCGGTCGCCGAGCACCATGGTCGGCCGCCGCTGGCCGACCGCCAGCCCGGAATTGAGCGCGTCGCGCGGCATCGAATGGCAGTCGAACAGGATCGCCATGCCGAATCGCGCCCGCTGCGTCTCGATCAGCGCGCGCAGCCGCTCGTGATAGGGATGCCAGCAGGTGGCGATCCGCCGCTGCGCCTCGGCGAGCGGCAGCTTGCCGTGCATGATCGGCCGCCCCTCGGCGACCACGCGGGGAATCACCCCGAGCCCGGCGGCGATGCGCGGATTGAGGAAACGCCGCGTCGCCCCCGCGATCAGCGCGGGATCGAGGTCATCGGGCGCGCGGTTGAGGTCGACATAGGCCCGCGGCACCTTCGCCGCCATCAGCGGCGCGCCATGGCGCGGCGCGGCGCCGAAAAGCTCATCGACGAAGGCGTCCTCGGAGGAGCGGATCTTCAACGGCCCGAGCAGAGTCGTCCCGAGGAAGGCGCTCGGGTAGGACGATCCGCTGTGGGGGGAATTGAAGATGGCGCAGGAGGTGAACTCCGCCGGCTCGCGCAACTGATAGACCAGCTCGTCCATGCCCTTCCTCGACGTCGCGCCCGCCCCCCGGCGAGAAAGAATATAGGGCGAAGAGAAAGCGTTTGGAAATCTCTTGAACCTCCCCGCGGCTTCCCCTAAAGACACGCCCACGGTTGAGGGGGCTCCGGCCCTTGACGCCCGGGCGTATAGCTCAGCGGGAGAGCACTTCGTTGACATCGAAGGGGTCACAGGTTCAATCCCTGTTACGCCCACCATTCCCCCTCCGGGGTCTGGCCCGAAATTCCGCCCGAAAGGGCTGACCGCAACCAAGGCGCAGGATCGCTCCGCGCGCCGCTAGATAGGAGAGAGGCCATGAAGGTCGTGAATTCGCTTCGCTCCCTGAAGCTGCGCCACCGCGACTGCCGCGTTGTGCGCCGCAAGGGTCGCATCTTCGTGATCAACAAGACCCAGCGTCGGTTCAAGGCCCGTCAGGGCTGAGGCCGGGCCGGCTGTCGCCGGCTCATGCGAACCGGACTGAACGATCCGCGCCCCTGGGCGCGGATTTTTCGTTTTCGCCCACAGAAACGACCGGGCGCCCGCCGGCGGAGGCGCCGCGCCGGTGTTTCCACGCCACGATCAATTCGCCACGCGCGCCCGGAACAAATTCCGCCGACCCGGTGTTAATGCCGCGAGACGCCGTCGAGCGTCCCCAGAAACCCCAAACCGGAGGAGGCCCGAGCGTTGTATATCCGCGCTGGTTTTGAGATCTCGATTCGCTGCGACAGCGAGACCGCGCTCCTCTGCGCGCTTTCGCCGCGGCCGGAAGTGAACCCGGTACTGGGCGATGGCGCGGTGCGAACCGATCCCCGCCTCCCGGTCCAGACCTATGTCGATTCGTTCGGCAACCGGATCACCCGGCTCACGAACCCGGGCGGCCTCGTCACGCTGACCTCGGATTTCGTCGTGGAGGACAGCGGCGAGACCGACGACATCCATCCCTGGGCCGGACAGGTCCCGACCGAGCACCTGCCCGCCGAGACGCTGCGCTATCTGCTACCGAGCCGCTTCGTCGAATCCGATCTGCTCGCGGGCGAGGCCTGGGCGCGATTTGGCCATGTCGAGCAGGGTTGGGCGCGGGTGCAGGCGATCTGCGATTTCGTCCACAACCATATCGAATTCGGCTACGCGCACGGCCGGCCGACCAAGACGGCGGTCGACGCCTATCGCGAGGGCAACGGCGTGTGCCGCGATTTCGCGCATCTTTCGATCGCCTTCTGCCGGGCGATGAACATCCCGGCGCGCTACGGCAGCGGCTATCTCGGGGATATCGGCGTGCCGCCGGGCGGGCCGATGGATTTCTGCGCCTGGTTCGAGGTCTTCCTCGGCGGTCGCTGGTACACGTTCGACGCGCGCTACAACGTGCCCCGGATCGGACGCATCCTGATGGTGCGCGGCATGGACGCCGCCGACGTCTCCATGGTGACGAGCTACGGCCCGCACCGGATGGAGAAGTTCGAGGTCTGGTGCGACGAAGTGCCGCCCGGCCGGGCGCTGGATGACCTCCGGGCCGAACTGCGGGTTCCCGTGATGGGAATCGCCGCCGCCTGAGGCCCGGAAGACGCGCCTGTCCCTCCAGGCGCGGCGCGCGCGGGGTTCGCCTCCGGTCCCGACCGGAGCGCGCGGCCCCGCGCGTCGTTCGAATCGGCGCGGGACGCAGCGTCGCCATCGAGGAAAAGGAAGCTTCGACGCAAAAAAACGGCCCCGCGCGCGGGGCCGTTCTTCCGTGTCGCGACCGGCGTGCCGGGTCAGGCGACGAAGGCCGTCTCCTCGGGCCGCGACCGCTCGTCGAGCGCCACCGCGTCGAGCATGGCGTTCGACCGCCAGATGATCGCGAAGCTGCCGCTCGTGTCGAAGGCGCCGGCCTGGTCTTCCCGTTCGACGCGGCGCGGCTGCCAGACGACCTGCACGATTTCCGCGCCGGTCTCGGTCAGCGAATCGAGCCGCCGGGCCAGTTCCTCGGTGTTGTCGGGGCAGATGTCGATCGAATGCTTGAACATGCGTCTCTCCTCTCTTGTCGGGGAGTAAACGCGTCCCGCCGGGTTCGGTTGCCGCGCCGCGACGCGCACCCGCGGCGATCGGCGCGTCTTCGCCGGAAACGTGCGGGAGACGCCCTCGGCGGACGGCGCCTCCCTTCCGACCTCGGCCATCGGGTGTTGGCCCGGCCGGTCAAACGGTAACGCGCGGCATCGGTGCCGGGTTCCCGGCCGCGGCATCGCCGCGATTCAGTCGAACCAGCCGCGATCGGCGCCGATATCCTCCTCGCGGGCCCGTTCGACGATATCGCGCACGATCAGCTGCAGCAGATGCGTGGCGCCGACGGCGATCCCTCCGGCGGCGATCAGCAATACCAGGGAAAAAACGCGAGTTTCGCTCAAGATCACCTCTGACTACCCGCGAGGCGATTACGCGACCCCGCGAAACACTGACCACCGTCGCACGCGGCCAGCTTAGAGGATTCCCGCGCCGGATCCACCGCCCGTGAGCCGGACGGGCGGAATCCCGCCCGCGGCGAGCCGTCGCGGAACCTCGCGGAACGGCCTTCGCGGAAATCGTCGCCGGATCGTCACGGGAGCCCTTGACGCTCCTCCGCCGCCCTCATAAAAGGCCCCCCGTGACACGGCGCCGGACGGCGCGGGGCAATCCCGCCAGAAGGCACCGAGGTCGTGAAAATGCGCGGTTGTAGCTCAGTCGGTTAGAGTGCCGGCCTGTCACGCCGGAGGTCGCGGGTTCGAGCCCCGTCAACCGCGCCATTTTCCCCCTTTTCCTTGGCAGAGCCCCACCCCTCTGATACGCACGCATCCGTGTTGGTCGAGCCATCCGGAGCGGCGCTTGCGCGCGCCTCTTCATCGCAAGACGATCACATGCAATCGGATCATGACGGAGGGGATCCATGGGCATCGGCGGACTTCTTGGACAGATGATGCAGCAGGGCATGGGCGGGGCCGGTGGCGGCGGCGCGCGGCTCGATCAGGTGCTGCGCAATTTCGGCGCCGGCGGCTCCTCCGGCGGCGCGGGCGCGGGCGGGTTCGGTGACATGCTGAGCCAGCTGCAGGGCGCGCTCGGCGGCGCGACCCAGGGCGGCGCCGGCGGGATGGCCGAGCGGGCGAAGGACTTCCTCGGCAAGGAGCAGGTCGGCGGGCTGACCACCGGCCAGCTCGGCGGCATCGGCGCGATCGCGGGCGCGCTGCTCGGCGGCGGCGCCGGCGGCGCGGCCAAGGGCGGCGCGATGGCGATTCTCGGGACCCTCGCGATCAGCGCCCTGCGCGCCGCGCAGGCGCAATCCCAGGCGCAGGCGGGCCAGGCGGCTCCGGCGCTCGACGCCCCGCCCGCCTCGCACGAGATCGCCTCGGTCACCGGTCCCGAGGCCGAGAAGCTGATGCTGCTCGCGATGATCTCGGCGGCCAAGGCCGACGGCACCGTCGACGAGACGGAAATGCAGAAGATCATCGGCAAGGCCGGCGAGAACGAGATCACCCCCGAGGAGAAGGATTTCATCCTCGCCGAGCTCAAGACGCCGGTCGATATCCCGGCGCTCGCGGCGCAGGTGACCTCGCCGACGCAGGCGGCGGCGGTCTACGCCGCCTCGGTGCTCGCGATCACGCCCGACACCCCGGCCGAGAAGGCCTATCTCGCCGAGCTCGCCACCGCGCTCGGCCTCGACGCGGCGACGGTGTCGCTGCTCGAAAAGACCGCCGGCGCCTGAGCCCGGCCGCCGGCCGCCGCCCCGTCCGGGGGCGCGGCCGGCACCTCCCTCCTCCGAAACGGCGCTTGACCCGCGCCGGGCGCGGCCTAGCCTGCGGCGCATGACCCTTTCTCTCGACGGCGCCCACGTCCATGAATCACTCGGCGCGGATTTCTTCGATCCGGTCGCCCCGGCGGTGTTCCCGCGGGCCGAGCCGCGCTTCCGGAACGACCGCTGGGCGGCGCGGGTCGGGCTCGGAACGCTGTCCGACGCCGACTGGATCCGCCATTTCGGCCGGTTCGAGCCCTTGCCCGGCAACATGGAGCGGCCGCTCGCCCTGCGCTACCACGGGCACCAGTTCCGCGTTTACAATCCCGACCTCGGCGACGGCCGCGGCTTTCTCTTCGCCCAGCTCCGCGACGCGGCGGACGGCCGGCTGCTCGACCTCGGCACCAAGGGCTCGGGCCGGACCCCCTGGAGCCGGGGCGCCGACGGGCGGCTGACGCTGAAGGGCGCGGTGCGCGAGATCCTCGCGACCGAGATGCTCGAGGCGCTCGGGGTCTATACCTCGAAGACCTTCGCGGTGGTCGAGACCGGCGAGGCGCTGACCCGGGGCGACGAACCCTCGCCCACGCGCTCCGCGGTCCTGACCCGGCTCAGCCATTCGCACATCCGGATCGGCACCTTCCAGCGCTTCGCCGCGCACCGCGACCACGGCTCCTTGCGGCGGCTGGTCGACCACGGCGTCGCGCATTACTGGCCCGACGCCGCCGGCCCGGACCCGGTCGCCGCGTTCTACGACCGCGTCGTGACGGCGGTGGCCCGACTCGGCGCCGAATGGTTCGCGGCCGGCTTCGTCCATGGCGTGCTCAACACCGACAACGTCAACATCACCGGCGAGAGCTTCGACTACGGCCCCTGGCGCTTCCTCGACCGGTTCGACCCGGCCTTCACCGCCGCCTATTTCGACCAGACCGGGCTCTACAGCTTCGCCCGCCAGCCCGAGGCGCTGAACTGGAACCTCGCCCGGCTCGGCGAATGCCTGATCGAGATCGCCCCGCGCGAGACGATCGAGCCCGCGTTCAACGCCTTCCCCGAGCGGTTCCAGTCGGCGCTCGAGCGCCAGACCTTCGCGCGGCTCGGCCTGCTCACCCCGGCGACGGCGCAATCGCGCGAGCTGATGCACCGCTTCTGGGGCGCGATGCAGGAGACCGCGCCGCCGTTCCAGCAGGTGTTCTTCGACCTGCTCGGCAACGATCCCGCCCGGATCGCCGCGAGCCCGCTCCGGCCGCTCTACGAGACCGCGACCTGGGCCGAGGTGATCGAGGGGCTGCGCGAGCTCGCGCCGGCGCCGGGGTTGACGGCGGCGCTCGCGATCGCGCCGGAGGCGGCCGAGACGATGGTGATCGCCGAGGTCGAGGCGATCTGGGCGGCGATCGCCGAGGCCGACGACTGGGCCCCGCTCGCCGCCAAGGTCGCCGCGATCCGCCGCCACGGCGCCTTCACCGCGGCCCTCGGCCTGCTCCGCGGGCCGAACGCGCGGCCGGGCCACGAGCCGCTCGCGTGAGCGAACCGCCCCGTCCGGCGCCCGGCATGACGCGGGTCTACCTGCGCAGCCTCGGCCTGCTCGCCGCCGAGCGCGGCCAGGCGATCCTGCTCGCCGCCGCCTCGGTGGCGATCGCGGTGGTTCAGCTCGCCGAACCGATCCTGTTCGGCCGCGTCGTCGACGCGCTCGCGGGCGGAACGGATGCCTTCCCGACCATCGGTCTCTGGGCGGCGCTCGGCCTTTTCGGCATCGTCGCGGGCGTGGTGGTCTCGGTCGCCGCCGACCGGCTGGCGCACCGCCGCCGGATGGCCGCGATGGCCGAGGCCTTCGAACGCGCGATCACGCTTCCGATCGGCTATCACGCCGCGCGCGGCACCGGCGCGGTGGTGCGCGGCATCCTCGCGGGGACGAGCGCGCTCTTCGGCCTCTGGCTCTCGGTCCTGCGCGCGCAGCTGACGGCGGTCGTGTCGATCCTGCTGCTGATCCCGACCGCGCTCGGCATGAACGTCGCGATGGCGGCGATCCTGATCACCCTCGCGGCGCTCTACGCGGTGCTCAACGTCCTCGTCATCCGCCGCACCCGCGCCGGCCAGGCCAGCGTCGAGGGCCACCACGCCAATGTCTTCGGCCGGGTCGGCGACGTGATCGGCAACGTGACCGTGGTGCAGAGCTTCACCCGGCTCGGCGCCGAGACCCAGGCGATGCGCGGGCTGATCGACCAGCTTCTCGCCGCGCAATACCCGGTGCTGACCTGGTGGGGCTTCCTCACCGTGCTGACCCGCGCGGCGGCGACGATCGCCATGGTGCTCGTCCTCGCCACCGGCGCGGTGCTGGCGCGGCGTGGCGAGGTCACGGTCGGCGAGATCGTCGCCTTCGTCGCCTTCGCCACGCTGCTGATCGGCAAGCTCGACACGCTCTCGGGCTTCGTCTCCGGGGTCTTCACCCAGACGCCGACGCTCGCGAGCTATTTCGAGCTCATCGACGCCAAGGCCCAGGTCGCGGAGAAGCCCGGCGCCGCCGTGCTCGGCCGGGTGGCGGGGGGCGTCGCCTATCGCGGCGTCACGATGCGCTTCCCGGGCAGCGACCAGGGCGTGTTCGATCTCGACTTCGAGGCCGCGCCGGGCAGGACTGTGGCGCTCGTCGGCCCGACCGGATCGGGCAAGTCCACCACGCTCGCCCTGCTCCAGCGGCTGCGCGACCCCGACGCGGGGGTTATCGAGATCGATGGCCGGGACATCACCGGCGTCACGCTCAATTCGCTGCGCCACAATATCGCTGTGGTGTTCCAGGAGGCGGGGCTCTTCAACCGCTCGATCGCCGAGAACATCCGCGTCGGCCGGCCCGAGGCGACCGACGCCGAGGTCGAGGAGGCGGCGCGGCGCGCCGAGGCGGACCGGTTCATCGCGCGCAAGGAAGGCGGCTACGGCTTCGTGATCGGCGAGCGCGGCTCCGCGCTCTCGGGCGGCGAGCGCCAGCGGCTCGCCATCGCGCGCGCGATCCTGAAGGACGCGCCGATCCTGATCCTCGACGAGGCGACCTCGGCGCTCGATCCCGAGACCGAGGCCAAGATCAAGCGCGCGCTCGACCGGCTGCGCGAGGGCCGCACCACCTTCATCATCGCGCACCGGCTCTCGACCGTCGCGGACGCCGACGAGATCCTGGTGCTCGACCAGGGGCGGATCATCGAGCGCGGCACCTTCGCCGGGCTGGTCGCGCAAGGCGGCCTCTTCGCGCGGCTGGTCCGCGAGGGCGGCTTCACCGAGCCGACCGAACCGTAGGGCGGACCTCGGTCCGCCGCCCCTGCGCTCAGCCGAGCGCATAGACCGCCGCCATTCCGGTGCCCTCCGCCGCCACCACGCGGCGCCCGGCGAGGTCGACCAGATGCGCGAGCACGTTGCGCGCGGCGGCGCCCCGGAGCGCCGGATCGATCGCGGGATACATCGCGGCGACGAGCTCCGGGACCCGCGCCGGCCCCTTGCCCAGCGCCGCGAGGATCTGCGCCTCCCGCGCCGCGCGATGGGCGAGGAGATGCCCGACGAGCCGCGCGGGCCGCGCCACGGGCGCGCCGTGGCCGGGGAAATACACCGCCTCGGACCGCCCGCGCAGCGCGCCGAGCGTCGTGCGATAGGCGGCGAGATCGCCGTCGGGCGGCGAGATCACCGTGGTGGACCAGCCCATCACCACGTCGCCGGAGAAGAGCGCGGCCCCCTCGGGCCAGGCGAAGCTCAGGTGGTCCGCCGTGTGGCCGGGCGTCGCGAGCGCGGTCAGCGTCCAGCCGGGACCGGCGATCACCTCGCCCGCCGCGATCCGCCGGTCGGGCGCGAAGCCGGGGTCGAGCCCCTCGCCCCCGCCGAGATCGAGCGCGCCCGAGATCCGCGCGAGCCCGGGGTCGCGCGCGCCGATCGGGTCGCCATGGCCGAGCACCGGCGCGTCGAGCAGGGCGCCCATCGCGGCGGCGCCCTCCGAATGATCGCGATGCGCGTGGGTGACCAGCACCGCCGTCACCCGCTCCCCGGGCGCGAGCGCGGCGGCGACGGCGTCGCGATGCGCGGCGCTGTCCGGGCCGGGGTCGATCAGCGCCACCTCGCCGGCCCCGACGAGATAGCTCCGCGTGCCGGTGAAGGTCATCGGCCCCGCGTTCGGCGCCGTCACCACGCGCACGCCGGGCGCCAGCCGCTCCGCCACCCCGATGGGTGGCCGGTGCGTTCGTTCGAAAGGTTCCTCGGTCATCGCGCCTCCCTCCGCCGCGCTTGCGCGGTCCCGCCGCGCGGCGTAACCCTCGCCTTCGAGATGAAATGGCCAACCGCCCGCAAAGTCCTGCCTCGCAGCCTGTTCGGTCGGGCGCTGACGATCCTACTGGTGCCGATCATCCTGCTGCAACTCGTCGTCGGCCTCGGCTTCTTCCAGCGCCATTATCTGCGCGTCACCGACCAGCTGACGAGCGGGGTCGCGCTCGAGCTGCGCTACGCGCTCGACGAGATCCGGCGCGCGCCGGACCTCGCGACCGCGCGGCGGGAGCTCGCGGAGATCTCGAGCGAGCTGCCGCTCGAGCTCGACCTGCGGCCCGACGCCGCGTTCCGGCCGGGGTTCCGGCGCGAGTTCCTCGACGTCAGCGGACAGACCCTCGCCGATACGCTGCGCCGCGACCTCGCCGTGCCACTCGGCATCGATCTCGCCTCCGACCCCCGGTTCGGCACCGTGACGATGGCGACCGACAAGGGGGTGCTGGTCGCGGTCATCCCGCGCACCCGGCTCTCGGTCTCCAATCCGCACCAGCTGCTCGTGCTGATGATCATAACCTCGGTCCTTTTGACCGCGATCGCCGTCATCTTCCTGCGCAACCAGGTGCGTCCGATCCGCGCGCTCGCCGAGGCGGCGGAGGCCTTCGGCAAGGGCCGCTCGCTCGCCTTCCGGCCGGCCGGCGCCGAGGAGGTCCGCCGCGCCGGCGCCGCCTTCCTCGCCATGCGCTCGCGCATCGAGCGCCAGATCGAGCAGCGCACCCAGATGCTCTCGGGCGTCAGCCACGACCTCCGGACGCCACTCACCCGGATGCGTCTCACCGTGGCTCTCATGGACGAGACCGAGGAGACGCGCGACCTGCGGCTCGACATGGACCAGATGGAGCGGATGCTCGGCGAGTTCCTCGCCTTCGCCCGCGGCGACGGGCTCGAGACGACCGCGGCCGCCGATCCCTTCGCCATCGCGGCGGAGGTGGTCGAGAACGCGCGGCGCGCCGGGGCGGTGGTGACGCTGTCGGAGACCAACGAAACCCCGGGCGACACGCTCGTCGACATGCGCGCGGGCGCGGTCGGCCGCGCGCTGCAGAACCTCGTGGGCAACGCCGCGCGCTACGGGAACCGGGTCGCGCTCCGGGTCCGGCTGCGCGCCAAGGTGCTCGACTTCGTGGTCGAGGACGACGGTCCAGGCATTCCGCCCGAGGACCGCGCGCGGGCGATGACGCCGTTCACCCGGCTCGACCCGGCGCGCAACCAGGACCTCGACGGCAATGTCGGGCTCGGGCTCTCGATCGCGCTCGACGTCGCGCGAAGCCACGGCGGCAATCTCGAGCTCGGCGAGAGCGAGGAGCTGGGCGGGCTGCGCGCGCTGCTGCGGATCCCGCGCTGAGGCCCGGCGCCGCGCCCGTGCATCTTTCCGCCGCGGGTGCTAACAGGGATGCGAGCCGGCGCGGTCCGGCCCGTTTGCCGGAGTTCCCATGTCCCGCCTCGCCCTGCTCTTCGACCTCGACGGCACGTTGCTCCATTCCGACCCGCTGCATCACCGCGCCTTCGCCTCCATCTTCGCCGAGCGCGGGCGCGAGCTCGGGCTCGAGGAATACAACCGGCGCGTCATCGGCCGGCCGAACGCGCAGATAATGGCGGAGTATTTTCCGGAGGAGGACCTGGCGCGCCAGACCGAGATCGCCGATCTCAAGGAGGCGCGGTTCCGCGACCTGCTCGGCGCGGAGGCCGAGCCGACGGCGGGGATCCACGCGCTGCTCGACTGGGCCGAGGCGACGGGCGCCGGCACGGCGGTCGTGACCAACGCGCCGCGCCGGAACGCCGAGGCGATGCTCGCCGCCTCCGGACTCGCCGCGCGGCTCACCACGCTCGTCATCGGCGAGGAATGCCCGCGGCCGAAGCCCGATCCGCTCCCGTACCGGATGGCGATGGAGATTCTCGGCGTGACCCCCTCGCACTCCGTCGCCTTCGAGGACAGCCCCTCGGGCCTGCGCGCGGCGCGGGGCTCCGGCGCCCATGCCTTCGGGCTGAGCAGCAGCCTGACGCCCGAGGCGCTCCGCGCCGCCGGGGCGCAGGAGGTGATCGCCGATTTCAACGCCCCCGCGCTCTGGTCCTATCTCGAGGCGCGGGTGGCGCGGAGCGCCTGAGCCCGATGGCGCGGGCGCCCCTGCCGGTCGACGCGACCGCCCTGCCCTGGAAGGAGATCCCGGGCGGGGTCGAGCTCGCGGTGCGGCTCACGCCCCGGGGCGGGCGGGCCGCGGTCGAGGGGATCGGCGACGCCGGCGGCCAGCCGGTGCTGCGCGTGCGCGTCGCCGCGCCGCCGGTCGACGGGGCGGCGAACACGGCGCTCGTCGAGGCGCTCGCCGCCGCGCTCGGCCTGCCCCGCTCGGCGATCCGCTTCGTCGCGGGCGAGCGCGCCCGGGTGAAGCGGCTGCGCCTGCTCGGGGAAGACCTGCCCGCCCGGCTCGCCGCGCTCGCGGGCTGAGGCTCCGACGAGAAAAGCCCCGGACGACGGTCAGCCCGCGCGGCGATAGTCCGAGATCATCGCATAATCCTTGCGCGGTCCGACCGCGCGCCATTCGGCGCGCCAGTCAGGCCAGGCGGCGAAGTCGTAGCGGACGCTGTACTGGTCGGGCGCGCAGTAATGCGTCGCCGCGGGCCGCTCGGCCCCGACCGGGAAGGCGTGGAAGAAGCGCCCGTCGGAGAAGTCGACCTCGACCTCCGGCCCCATCTCGCGCCAGAAGTACCGCCGGCTCGCCCGCATCGGCCGGGCCGCGCCGAGGACGAGCTCGCCCTCCTCGAGATAGGCGAGCCCGCCGGGCACCGCGGTGAACCGCGCCCGGCCCTCGAAATGCCCCGTCGCGCCGGCGCGGACGTCCTCGATCCGCCGTGTCAGCGTCCAGAGCCCCTCGAAAGCCGCCAGCCGCACCGCGTCCCCCCGCCTTGTGCCGATCCGAGGGGCGGTCTATCAGACGCCCGCGCCCCCTTCAAACCCGCGAAAGGCCGCTTTCCGATGATCCCGCGCTATTCCCGCCCCGAGATGGTCGCCATCTGGTCGCCCGAGACCAAGTTCAAGATCTGGTACGAGATCGAGGCCCATGCCTGCGACGCGCAGGCCGCGCTCGGCGTGATCCCGAAGGCAAACGCGGAAGCGGTCTGGCGGGCTCGGGACGTCGAGTTCGACGTCGCCCGCATCGACGAGATCGAGGCGGTGACCAAGCACGACGTGATCGCCTTCCTCACCCATCTCGCCGAGCATATCGGCGCGGACGAGGCGCGGTTCGTGCACCAGGGCATGACCTCCTCGGACGTGCTCGACACCACGCTCAACGTGCAGCTGGTGCGCGCCGCCGATATCCTGCTCGCCGATCTCGACCGGGTGCTCGCCGCGCTCAGGACCCGCGCCTACGAGCACAAGGACACGATCCGGATCGGCCGCAGCCACGGCATCCACGCCGAGCCGACGACGATGGGCCTGACCTTCGCGCGGTTCTACGCCGAGATGGACCGCAACCGCGACCGCCTGCGCGCGGCGCGCGAGGAAGTCGCGACCGGCGCGATCTCGGGCGCGGTCGGCACCTTCGCCAACATCGACCCGGCGGTCGAGGAGCACGTCTGCGAGAAGATGGGCCTGCGCCCCGAGCCGATCTCGACCCAGGTCATCCCGCGCGACCGGCACGCGATGTTCTTCGCCGTGCTCGGCGTGATCGCCTCCTCGATGGAGAACGTCGCGATCGAGATCCGCCACATGCAGCGCACCGAGGTGCTGGAGGCGGAGGAATTCTTCTCGCCCGGCCAGAAGGGCTCCTCGGCGATGCCGCACAAGCGCAACCCGGTGCTGACCGAGAACCTCACCGGCCTCGCGCGGCTGGTGCGCATGGCGGTGGTGCCGGCGCTGGAGAACGTGGCGCTCTGGCACGAGCGCGACATCTCGCATTCCTCCGTCGAACGCGCGATCGGGCCCGACACGACGATCACGCTCGACTTCGCGCTGAACCGCCTCGCGGGCGTGATCGAGAAGCTGGTGATCTATCCCGAGAACATGCTCGCCAACATGAACAAGTTCAAAGGGCTGGTCATGTCGCAGCGGGTCCTCCTCGCGCTGACCCAGGCCGGGGTGAGCCGCGAGGACGCCTATCGCCTGGTCCAGCGCAACGCGATGAAGGTCTGGGAGAAGGGCGCCGACTTCAAGACGGAGCTCCTCGGCGACGCGGAGGTGACGGCGGCGCTGTCGCCGGCGGAGATCGAGGAGAAGTTCGACCTCGGCTACCACACCAAGCACGTCGACACGATCTTCAAGCGCGTCTTCGGCGCGTAAGGCGCCGCGATGACGCCCGCGCCCCGCCGTCCCGGACCTGATCCGGGACCTCGACCCCCGGTGCGTGGCGCCCGCGATACCGCGTCGAGGCCCCGGGTCGGGCCCGGGGCGGCGGCGTACGAGCGGCCCGCCTCCGCGCTCCGCTGTCCCGGACTTGATCCGGGACCTCGAGGCCCGGCGCGTGGCGCTTGGGAAGGAGCGTCGAGGCCCCGGGTCAGGCCCGGGGCCTCGGCGTACCAACGGCCCGCCTCCGCGCTCCGCCGTCCCGGACTTGATCCGGGACCTCGAGGCCCGGCGCGTGGCGCTTGGGAAGGAGCGTCGAGGTCCCGGGTCGGGCCCGGGGCGGCGGTGTGCCAACGGCCCGCCTCGGCGCTCCGCTGTCCCGGACTTGATCCGGGACCTCGCCCACCGGCGCGCCTATGACGCCCCGGGCGCGGCATTTCGACCCTGTCGCGGGGCCGGGCACGCGGGTGCTGATCCTGGGCTCGCTGCCCGGGGTCGCCTCGCTCGCGGCGGGGCGGTACTACGCGCATCCGCGCAACGGCTTCTGGCGGCTCGTCGGGGGGATCATCGGGGCCGACCTCCCCGCGCTCGACTACGCGGCGCGGCTCGCGGCGCTCGAGGCCGCCGGGATCGGGCTCTGGGACGTGGTGGGCTCGGCCGAGCGGCGCGGCAGCCTCGACCAGGCGATCCGCGATCCGGAGCTCGCCGACCTGCCCGCGCTCGTCGCGACCCTGCCGAAGCTGCGCGCCATCGGCTTCAACGGCGCGACGGCGGCGCGGCACGGGCGGGCGCGGCTCGCGGGGCTCTGGGCCGAGGGCGGCGGGCCGGACCTCGTCGCCCTGCCCTCCTCGAGCCCCGCGCATACCATGCCGCTCGCCGAGAAGGCGCGCCGCTGGGCGGCGCTGGCCCGCTACCTCGGCTGAGCGGGCCGGCTCACTCGTCGACCAGCTGCGCCTTCGCGGTGCCGAGCAGTTCGGCGAGCTTGGCGCGGATCGTCGCCTCGTCGGCCTTGTCGCCGAGATCGGCCGCGAGCTTGCGGTAGACGTCCTCGTGGCCGGCCTCCTGGAAATCGGCGCGGACGACTTCCATCGCATAGGCGTCGGCGTCGGCGCCCGTCTTGCCGAGAAGGCCCGCGGCCCAGAGACCGATCAGCTTGTTGCGCCGGGCGAAGGCCTTGAACTGCATCTCCTCGTCATGGGCGAACTTGTTCTCGAAGGCGACCTCGCGGTCCTTGAAGCTGTTCATCCGCATCCTCCTCGCGGGGTGGTCCGTCGCGGGCACATAACCATTCCGCCCGGTCCGGGACAAGCGCTCCGCAATCGGCCTTGCTCCTTTTCGGGGCAGGGTATAGAGAGCGGAAAACGGGAAAGGCGGGCGCTCGGGCCCTCCTTTCCCATTGGCATTTTCGGAGACTTTCATGGCCCGCCGCAGGATGATTTACGAGGGCAAGGCGAAGATTCTCTACGAAGGGCCGGAGCCCGACACGCTCATCCAGTACTTCAAGGACGACGCGACCGCGTTCAACGCCGAGAAGAAGGCGACGATCGAGGGCAAGGGCGTGCTGAACAACCGCCTCAGCGAGCACTTCATGAGCGGTCTGAACGCGATCGGCGTGCCGACGCATTTCATCCGCCGCATCAACATGCGCGAGCAGCTGATCCGCATGGTCGAGATGATTCCGCTCGAGGTCGTCGTGCGTAACTATGCCGCGGGCTCGCTCTCGAAGCGGCTCGGCATTCCCGAGGGCCAGCAGCTGCCGCGCCCGGTGATCGAGTTCTACTACAAGGACGACGCGCTGCACGATCCGCTGGTGACCGAGGAGCATATCGTCGCGTTCAACTGGGCCGCCCAGCAGGACATCGACGACATGATCGCGCTCGCGCTCCGCGTGAACGACTTCCTCTCGGGCATGTTCCTCGGCGTCGGCATCCGGCTCGTCGACTTCAAGATCGAGATCGGCCGGATCTACGACGGCGACTTCCAGCGCCTGATCGTCGCGGACGAGATCTCGCCGGACAGCTGCCGCCTCTGGGATATCGAGACCGGCCGCAAGCTCGACAAGGACGTGTTCCGCCAGGACCTCGGCGATCTCGCCGACGCCTATACCGAAGTCGCCCGGCGCCTCGGCGTCATGCCGAAATCGCAGAGCCGGACCCATTCCGGCCCGAAGCTGGTGAACTGAATGAAAGCCCGCGTGCATGTGACACTGAAGACCGGCGTGCTCGATCCGCAGGGCGAGGCGGTGCGCCACTCGCTCGGCGCGCTCGGCTTCGCGGGCGTGGGCGAGGTCAGGATCGGCAAGGTGATCGAGCTCGAGGTCGCCGAGACCGACCGCGCCGCCGCCGAGGCGCGGGTGCGCGAGATGTGCGAGAAGCTGCTCGCCAACACGGTGATCGAGAACTACGCGGTGGAGATCGCATGAGCTTCAAGGCTGGCGTCGTCGTCTTTCCGGGGTCCAACTGCGATCGGGATCTCGCGGTGGCGCTGCGGCGCGCCGGCGCCGAGGTCGAGATGGTCTGGCACAAGGAGACCGAGCTTCCCGCCGGGCTCGACTTCGTCGGCATCCCGGGCGGCTTCTCCTTCGGCGACTACCTGCGCTGCGGCGCGATCGCGGCGCGCGCTCCGATCATGCGCGCCGTGGTCGATTTCGTGCACGCCGGCGGCCATGCGATCGGCGTCTGCAACGGCTTCCAGGTGCTGATCGAGACCGGCCTGCTGCCCGGCGCCCTGATGCGCAACGCGGGGCTGCGCTTCATCTGCGCCCCCGTCGGGCTCGAGATCGCGACCGCCGACAGCGTCTTCACCGCCGGCTACGCGGCGGGCGAGCGGATCGAGCTGCCGATCGCGCATCACGACGGCAACTACTTCGCCGATCCAGAGACCCTCGCCGCGCTGGCGGCCGAGGACCGGATCGCGCTGCGCTACACCGACAATCCGAACGGCTCGGCCGGCGACATCGCCGGCATCCTGTCGGAGAACCGCCGGGTGCTGGGCCTCATGCCGCATCCCGAGCGCGCGGTCGATCCGGCGCATGGCGGCGACGACGGCGCGCGGATGTTCGCCGGTCTGGCCTCGGTTCTGGCCGGGAGCGCCCTGCAAGGCGCTTGAGCGCCGCCCCGGCGAACGGTAGACCGGGCGCATGGAGCAAGCCAAGAAACTGGCGAAGCCGAGCGGGTATCCCGGCCGCGTCTGGATGCGGGTGGGCCTCGCCGTCTCCTTCGTCGTGATGGGGCTCGTGATCTGGGCCAGCCAGATCTACCTAACCCGCAGCTTCTCCGAGAGCCAGGAGACCGACGCGACGCTGCGCGCGACGCTCTACGCGGGCTCGATCCAGAGCGCGATGCAGCGCCATTCCGTCGTGCCGCTCCTGCTCGCGCGCGACCCCATCCTGCAGATCGCGCTGCGCACCGGCGAGTTCGCCGAGGCCGAGGCCCGGCTCAAGGATTTCCGCGAGGAGCTCGGCGCCGGCTCGATCTTCCTGCTCGACGCCGAGGGCCGGATCGTCGCGGCGAGCGACAAGCAGCCGCTCGAGCAATACGACGGCGACAAGGCCTATTTCACGCTGGCGACCGCCGATACCGGCACGGTCTTCTCGATCATCGAGAACGACGACGGCGCCTACAGCTTCCATTACGCGCGGAGGGTCGAGAACGAGGGCCAGCTGCTCGGCGTCATCGTCGTGACAGTCGATCTCGGCGCGCTCGAGGAAGGCTGGCGCCGGTCGCGCGTGAAGGTGGTCGTGACCAATTCCGAGGACAACGTGCTCCTCGCCTCGGAGCCGAACTGGCGCAAGAACTCGCTCGAGAACCTGCTCGCCGCCGCCTCGCCCTCCTCGCCCGTGACCCGGGCGCTCCGCGACGCGCGCGAAAGCTTCGGGGCGCCGCCCTACGTCTACATCACCGGCACGCCCTATATCGGCGCCGAGGTGCCGGTCGGCTTCCGCAACTGGCGCCTGACCTATTTCGCCGGGCTGGAGGACGTGCGCGCGCGCGTCAACGCGGTGCTCGCGCTCATCATCATGGTGCTCGCGCTCCTGCTCGCCCTCGCCTTCTACCTGCTCTCGCGCCGGGCGCGGGCGGAGAACCGGCGGGTGCGGCGCGAATCCGACGAGCTCCGCGCGCTCAACCGCCGGCTCTCGGCCGAGATCGCCGCGCGCCAGCGGGTCGAGCGCAACCTGAAGGACGCCGAGCAGAGCCTCGAGCAGGCCTCGAAGCTCGCGGCGCTCGGCCAGATGTCGGCGGCGGTCAGCCACGAGCTCAACCAGCCGCTCGCGGCGATGAAGACCTATCTCGCCGGCGCGCGGCTGCTCCTGAACCGCAAGCGCGCCGACGAGGCCCTGTCCTCGTTCCAGCGCATCGACGACCTGATCGAGCGGATGGGCGGCATCACCCGCCAGCTCAAGTCCTACGCGCGCAAGAGCGACCTCGACCACGAGCCGGTCGACCTGCGCGACAGCGTGCGCGCCGCGCTCGCGATGATGGCGCCGCAGCTCGGCAAGATGTCGGTCAATATCACGACCACGCTGCCCTCCGAGCCGGTGATGATCGAGGCCGATCCGCTCCGGATCGAACAGATCCTCGTGAACCTGCTCAGAAACGCTCTGGACGCCGTGAAGGGACGCGACGACAAGAGGGTGAAGATATTCCTCGTGCAGGGGGAGATGATCCTGCTCTGCGTCGAGGACAACGGAGAGGGGCTCCGGGATCCGGACAAGCTGTTCGAGCCCTTCTACACGACCAAGAAGCCCGGCGAGGGGCTGGGCCTCGGCCTCGCCATCTCGGCCGGTTTCGCCAACGAACTCGGCGGACGGCTCGTCGCGCGCAACGCCCCGGATGGCGGCGCGGTCTTCGAGCTCCTCCTGCCGAGAGAGCGGGCGCAGACCCAGGCCGCGGAGTAACGAAGTATGACGGACAAGACGACGACGGTCGCGATCGTGGACGACGAGGCGGACCTCCGCGAGTCGGTGGCTCAGTGGCTGCAGCTTTCCGAATTCGACCCGGTGACCTTCGAGACCGGCGAGCTGGCGCTGAAGGCGCTCGGCCCCGACTTCCCCGGGATCGTGCTGAGCGACATCAAGATGCCCGGCATGGACGGGATGGCGCTGCTGCGGCGGCTGCAGTCGGTCGATCCCGGCCTGCCGGTGATCCTGATGACCGGCCATGGCGACGTGCCGATGGCGGTCGAGGCGATGCGGATCGGGGCCTTCGACTTCATCGAGAAGCCCTTCGACCCCGAGCGGCTGGCCGAGCTGGCGCGCAAGGCCTCGGAGATCCGGGCGAAGACGCTCGCGACCCGGTCGCTGCGCCGCGAGCTCGCCGACGGCGGCGTGCTGACCCGCCGCCTGATGGGCGCGAGCCCGGCGATGGAGAAGCTGCGCGAGAGCATCCTCGACGTCGCCCAGGCCGACGGCCACGTGCTGGTCTTGGGCGAGACCGGCACCGGCAAGAGCCTGATCGCCATGGCGCTGCACGCCTGCGGCCCGCGCGCGACCAAGCCGCTCATCACACTGAACTGCGCGAGCATCGCGCCCGAGGCGATCGAGCCGATGCTGTTCGGCGCCCCCGACATGCCCGAGCGGCCGCTGATCGACCAGGCCGAGGGCGGCACGCTCTGCCTCGAGGACATCGAGGCGCTGCCGCCGCACGCGCAGGCGCGGCTGCTCGAGACGCTGAGCGCGACCGATCCGAACAGCGCCTCCACGCGGCTGCACAACATTCGCGTCATCGCGATCTCGACCCGGCTCGGCCCCTCGGCGCCGCCGCCCGACGTGCTGCGCGACGATCTCTACTTCCGGCTCGCCGGGCTCATCCTCGAGGCGCCGCCGCTCCGCGCGCGGGGCGAGGACATCCTGTCGCTGTTCTCGCATTTCACGGTGCAGTTCGCCGAGGAATACGGCTGCGAGCCGCCGACCCTGAACGCGGGCGACGCGGCCAATCTCGTGCAGGCGCCCTGGCCCGGCAACGTGCGCCAGCTCATCAACCTCGCCGAGCGCGCGGTGCTCCAGGCGCGGCGCGGCGACCACAATATCTCGGCGCTCCTGATCGACGACGGCTTCCAGGCGCCGATCATGGCGCTCGACGCCGAGAAGCCGCTCAAGGAGCACGTCGACGCCTTCGAGAAGATGCTGATCGACCACGCGCTGCGGCGCAACACCGGCTCGGTCAGCGCGGTGATGGCCGAGCTCGCGCTGCCGCGGCGGACGCTGAACGAGAAGATGACCAAATACGGGCTCAGCCGCGGCGACTACCTCTGAGCCTCCCCGCGGGGGCTCGCGGCGCGCGGCCCCCACCCGGACCGCGCGCCGCCCCCGGTCCGGCCGTCAGAGGAAGTCGAAGGCGTCCGTCGAGGCGGCGGACGTCACGCTCTGCACGGTCAGATAGTCCCAGCGCGCCCATTCGCCCGCCTGGAAGGTGCCATCGATGGTGATCACGTCGCCGCGGTCGATGTGGACGACGTCGGTCACGGTCTGGAAGCTGTTGTTGCCGCCGGTGCCGCGCCAGGTGAAGGCGAGTTCGTCGTCGACATAGACCTTGAAGGTCGAGGCGCCGTCGTTCTCGTTGAAGAACCGGACCGACATCGCATAATCGCCGGAGGGGCCGGTGAAGGTCCCCTTCGCGGTGCCGTGGCCGCCCTTGCTGTAGAAGGTCTCGATCGTCTGTCCCGAGGAATCGGCGCGGGCGCCGGCGAGCCGGTAGCCCGCGAGGGTCAGCGATTCCGCCTCGGTGCGGCCGAGCCCGATCTTCGGGCCGGTGCCGAGGTCCGGCCCGTCGGCCCAGTCCATCCGCTCCTCGAAGTCGCCGTAGATCTCCTCGCGGTGCTTGTAGACGGTGCGGGCGCCGGGAAAGTTGCCCATCTTGAGCGAGGCGTCGGTCCGGTCGACCCAGGTGTTGGTCCCGATGCTCCATTTCTGGAAGCTGCCGCCCCAGCTGTCGCCGCGCGGATTGTCGTTGTCGACGGCGTCGATCAGATAGAGCAGCGACGGCGTGTCGCCCATCTTGAGCCCGTCGGGCGAGCTCGGCCCCGTGCGCGTGGTGGAGAGGTCGTAGGTGTATTTGTTGTGGAAGAGCTCACCGAGCGCGCCGTGATCGGCGACGTTCTCGAGCACCCAGGGCAGATTGGCCTCGATGCCGGGGATCCGCGCGCCGTTCTTGTCGAGATAGATGCCGCGCATCGAATTCTCGGCGTTGATCCACCAGAGATCCTTGTAGGCCGCGCGGGTCGAGACCGCGTTGACGAGGGCGTCGTAGGCCGCCGTGTTGCCCGGGTCCTGGCCGATGCCCGAGAGCGAGAAGATCCGGATGTTCGGCACGATGTCCGGCGCGGCGAGCACGGCGGCCGCGATGTCGTGGATCGGCCCCCAGCCCAGCAGGTAGAGCGGATCGTCGGGCGAGGCCGCGCGCCCCTCGGTGATCATCAGCCGCGCGCCGGCCGAAAGCGTGCCCGGCCAGGCGCCGCTGTAGCTGCCCTCCGCGATCTTGGCGCGCAGCGAGGCCGAAGTCGGATAGCTCGCGTCATGCGAGCGGAGGCTCGCGAGATCGTCGTCGTAGGCGTCGAGCATCTCCCGCAGCATCTCCGCGCCGCTGGTGCGCACGCCGTTGACCCTGCCGCCGTCGAGCGTCCGCGTCATGACGAAGCCGCGGTAGTCGAGGTCGTTCGCGTAGAGCAGCGCGTGGATCATCGACTGGGCGTCGTCGTTGTCCGGCCCGCCGAGATCGGTTGAAATCAGTACCCTGGGGTTTGCCATCTGTCCTCACCGCGTCCAGCCCGGGCCCCCGGCGGAAGCTCCGTCGGCGGATCGCTGGACCACACAAACTCGCCTAAGGGGCGGCACGGGTACGCGCCCCACGTTTCGCTGCTGCTCGGCCGTTTTTTCTGAGAGCTGACGCGCGGAATTGAGAGCGCTCCGCGTCATTTACCGGCCCGCTCGCGGCGCGCCGACTTGTTCGTAATACGATTAGCGCCCAGGGGGGCTCCCCTGTCAACCATCCGTGACCATTCGTAGATCATCCATTCCGCGATTCGGCTGCGACAGAATGACTTAGGCGGCGAGTCGCGCGTTTTCGCGCAAGGACGCCGGACGATCGAAATCCGCCGGCTTGCCGATGTTCCCCCTTTGTTCCAGTATCGGCGGCATGATCGGCGACGAATCAGACAAGATGGACAAGGCGCGGCGGCGCGCCCGCGGCGCGGCCAGCAACCGCGACGGACGGTTCGAGCGCTATTCCCATGTCGGCTTCGACGATGGCTGGGATCTCGAGGAGGAGCCGCTTCCGCCGCTCCGGACCGAGGTCGCGATGGAACGCGCGCGCTCGATCCTGACCCGGAACACCTCGCCCGACCTCGCCTTCGACCGGTCGATCAACCCCTACCGCGGCTGCGAACATGGCTGCGTCTACTGTTTCGCGCGGCCAAGCCACGCCTTCCTCGGCCTGTCCCCAGGGCTCGATTTCGAGACCAGGCTGACGGCGAAGCCGAACGCGGCGGAACGGCTCGCGGCGGAATTGTCCCGCAAATCATACGTTTGCGCGCCGATCGCCATCGGGACCAACACCGATCCCTACCAGCCGGTCGAGAAGCGGCTGGGGATCACCCGCGCGATCCTCGGCGTGCTGCGCGACTTCAACCATCCGGTCTCGATCCTGACCAAGGGCGCGCTGATCACCCGCGATACCGACATCCTCGGTCCGATGGGCGCCGCGGGCCTCGCCACCGCCGGCGTCTCGCTCACCACGCTCGACCCGGCGCTGGCGCGCGCGATGGAGCCCCGGGCCTCGGCGCCCGCGACGCGGCTCGCGACGATCCGGGCGCTCGCGGCCGCGGGATGCCCGGTCTGGGTCTCGATCGGGCCGGTGATCCCCGGCCTCAACGACATGGAGACGGAACGCCTGCTCGCGGCGGCGAAGGACGCGGGCGCCCGCGCCGCCGGCTATATCGTGCTGCGCCTCCCGCGCGAGGTCGGGCCGATCTTCCAGGACTGGCTCGCCGAGAGCTTCCCCGACCGGGCGCGCAAGGTGATGGGCCTCGTCCGGCAGATCCACGGCGGCAAGGACTACGATCCGGAATGGGGCAAGCGCATGAAGGGCGAGGGTCCGGTCGCCGAGCTGATCGCGCGGCGCTTCAAGGTGGCGAGCCGCCGGCTCGGCCTCGACCAGCCCTGGCCCCCGCTCCGCCGCGACCTGTTCCGCCCGCCGCGCGGCGGTCCCGAGCAGCTCAGCCTGTTCTAAGCCCCGGCGCCGGTCGGGGAGACTTGATGACCGAACCGTTCGGTTCGATGGACAAGCCGCGGGGTCCGGGCTAGATCGGAGCCCACGCGCCGGGGGCTCCCGCGTCCCGCGCGGCCCCACCGAAAGGCGCCCCGCCCGAATGTCGACCTTGGCCGAAGCCGCGCAAGAAGCGCGCCTGTTCTCGCATCGCCCGTTCCTGCTCCACATTCTCGGGCGCGGCTTTTCGCGCTTCGCGGCGCAGATGGCGGTGGTCGCGATGGGCTGGCAGGTCTACGCGCTGACCGACAGCGCCTTCATGCTCGGCATGGTCGGCCTCGCCCAGTTCACCCCGATGGCGCTCCTGACCTTCCTCGCCGGCCACGCCGCCGACCGCTACGACCGGCAGCGCGTGGTGCAGATCTGCCAGATCGCCCAGGGCTTGACCGCGGCGCTGCTCGCCTGGGGCAGCTGGGAGGGCTGGCTCACGCCCGGCGCGATCTTCGCCGCGGTCGCGCTCTTCGGCACGGCGGCCGCCTTCGAATCGCCGGCCTCGGCCGCGCTGCTGCCCGGGGTCGCGCCGCGCGGGTCGCTGCAGCGGGCGACGGCGATCTCGACCGCGACCTTCCAGATGGCGGTGATCTGCGGCCCGGCGCTCTCGGGCTTTCTCTACGCCGCCGGTCCGGCCTTTCCCTACGCGGTCATGGCGGTGTTCTGGGTGATCGGCGGCTTTCTCAACGGCGCGATCGTCGCGCCGCGCGAGAACGCCGGCCGGCAACCGCCGCGGCTCGCCGATCTCTTCGCGGGCATCGGCTTCGTCCGCGCGCATCCCGCGATCCTCGGCACGATCTCGCTCGACCTCTTCGCCGTGCTGCTCGGCGGCGCCACCGCGCTCCTGCCGATCTTCGCGCGCGACGTGCTCGAGATCGGACCGCTCGGCCTCGGCATCCTGCGCGGCTGCCCGGCGATCGGCGCGCTCGCCATGACCTTCGTGCTCGCCCGGCACAGCCTGCGGGCGCGGGTCGGGCGGCGGATGTTCCAGGCGGTGATCGTCTTCGGCGTCGCGACCGTGGTCTTCGGCCTGTCGCGCACCGTCTGGCTCTCGGGCGTCGCGCTCGCCGTGATGGGCGCCGCCGATACGATCAGCGTGGTGATCCGCACCTCGCTCGTGCAGCTCCAGACCCCGGACGACATGCGCGGCCGGGTCGGCGCGGTCAATTTCCTCTTCATCAACGCCTCGAACCAGCTCGGCGAATTCGAGAGCGGCGTCACCGCCGCGCTGTTCGGCGCGGTTCCGGCGGTGCTGATCGGCGGGATCGGCACGGTCGTCGTCGCGGCGCTCTGGATGCGGCTCTTCCCGAGCCTGCGCGACCTCGAACGGCTGGAATGAGCCTCAGGCGCCGCCGGTGCCGGGATCGGCGCTCGCCGGCGACAGCGGGCCGAGCGCGGCGGTGATCGCCGCGAGATCCGGGCGCGGCCCGCGCGGCCGGCCCTCGAGCGCCACGCGCATCGCGCCGAGATGCGCCGGCGTCGAGCCGCAGCAGCCGCCGATGATCCGCGCGCCGCAGTCGCGCGCGAGGAGCGCGTAGCGCGCCATCAGCTCGGGTGTCCCGTCGTAGCCGACCCGGCCGTCGCGGAATTGCGGCACCCCCGCGTTCGCCTTGGCGATCAGCGTCGCGCCGGGCGCGGCCTCGGCGAGACCGATCACGCTGCGCGTCAGGTCCGAGGCGCCGACGCCGCAATTGGCGCCGAAGCCCATCGGCGCCGCCGGCAGACTCGCGATCAGCGCCGCGAAACCCGCGACGTCGAGCCCCGCCATGGTGCGGCCGTAGGTGTCGAAGCTCATCGTGCCGCACCAGGGCAGACCCACGCGGGCGGCGGCGCGCGCGGCCGCGGCGAATTCGAGCGGGCCGGAAAAGGTCTCGATCCAGAGCACGTCCGCGCCGCCCGCCTGAAGGCCCCGCGCCTGCTCCTCGAACATCGCCTCGGCAACCGATGGCGCGCAGGCGCCGCCCTCGACCACCACCTCGCCGGTCGGGCCGATCGAGCCGCCGACCACCACCGGCCGGCCGGCGCCGTCGGCGACCTCGCGCGCGATCTCCGCCGCGATCCGGTTCAGCTCGAACACCCGGCCCTCGGCGTCGTGGCGCGCGAGGCGGCTCGCATTGGCGCCGAAGCTGTTCGTCAGGATGATGTCGCAGCCGGCGCCGACCCAGCCCTCGTGCAGCGCGCGCACCCGGCCGGGCTCGGTCGCGTTCCAGAGCTCCGGCGCCTCGCCGGGCTCGAGCCCCATGCGGAAGAGATTGGTCCCGACCGCGCCGTCGGCGAGCAGCCAGTCCCGCGTGGCGAGCAGCGTGCCGAGCGCCCCGGCCATGGTCAGCCCGGCGCCAGCGCGGTCTCGGCGATCGCCCGGATCCGCCCGACCATCGCGCGCAGCCCGTTCGACCGCTGCGAGGAGAGATGCGAGTCGAGCCCGAGCCGGCCAAGCTCGGCCGGGGCGTCGACGGCGATCATCTGCGCCGGCGTCAGCCCGGCGTAGAGCGCGTGCAGGACCGCGATCAGGCCGCGCACGATCATCGCGTCGGAATCGCCCGCGAAGTCGAACCGCGCCGCCGAGCCCGCGCCCTCGAACCGCGGCGCGATCCAGACCTGGCTGGCGCAGCCCTCGACCTTGGTCGCCGGCACGCGCAGCGCGTCGTCGAGCGGCGGCATCGCCCGGCCGAGGTCGATCACATAGCGGTAGCGGTCCTCCCAATCGTCGAGGAAGGAGAAGTCGGCGGCGATCTCTTCGAACCTGTCGGCGGCCACGGCGAAGGCGTTCCCTTTGAAGCTTCCCCCTCGATTTAGGCCTCGCGCGCGCGGAGTTCCAGTGCCGAGCGACGCGCGCCCGCCCGGATTTGCCCTTCCCAACCGGGGCGTCGGCGTCTATCCCTTGGCCCGGTTCTCTACGACGGGGCGCAAATGCGGCGCGGTCTTCTCTGTCTTATCGCGCTCGCGGCGCTCGCGGGGTGTTCGGTCAACATGCCTTCCTTCCTCGGGCGCGAGGGGGGCGACGACAACACGTACACGCTTGGCGGCGACGCGCCCGAGGACGCCTATGTCCCGGTCGAGGTGCCGCTGACGAGCGCGGTCGCGGAGCGCGCGCTGCACGGCGTCATCGTCCGCGCGGAATCGGTCACCCCGACCCAGGGCTATTTCGGCGCGCTGCTGGCGCCGGTCGATCCCGCCAGCCGCGCGGACGAGAACGGCATCCTCGCGATGCGCCTGACCGCGATCCCGCCGGCCACGCCGCAGGCGACCGGCCCCGCGCGGACCCGCACGCTGACCGCCGCGCTCTTCGTCCAGAACGTGACCCTGCGCGACGTGAAGGCCTTCCGCGTGATGGGCGCGCCCAATTCGCTGACCATCCCCGTCCCGCGATGAGCGCGGGCGAGGCGCTCCGGGCGGAATTCGGGCCGCGCGCGGTCGCGGTCGCGCCGGAGGAGATGGCCCCCTACCTCACCGACATCTATCACGAGATCGCCGGCGCCGCGGCCGCGGCGCTGCTGCCCGGCTCGACCGCCGAGGTCCAGGCGATGCTGCGCGCGGCGGCCCGGCTCGGGCTCGGCGTGGTGCCCCAGGGCGGCAACACCGGCCTCGTCCACGGCGGCGTGCCGCGCGGGCCGGAGCAGGTGGTCCTGTCGCTCGCGCGAATGAACCGGATCCGCTCGGTCGATCCGGACGACTATTCCGTCACCGCCGAGGCGGGGTGCGTGCTGCAGACGGTGAAGGAGGCGGTCGCGGCGCATGACCTGTTCCTGCCGGTCACGATCGGCGCGCAGGGCTCGTGCCAGATCGGCGGCATCGTCTCGACCAACGCCGGCGGCATCAACGTGCTGCGCTACGGGATGACGCGCGACCAGGTGCTGGGGCTCGAGGTGGTGCTCGCCGACGGCGCGCTCTGGAACGGGCTCTCCGCGCTGCGCAAGAACAACACCGGCCCGGACCTCAAGCAGCTCTTCATCGGCGCCGAGGGCACCTTCGGGGTGGTCACCGCCGCGACGCTGCGGCTCGCGCCCGCGCCGACCCGGCGCGCGACGGCGCTCGTCGCCATGCCCGACGCGGCCGCCGTCACGCGCTGCTTCCATCTCGCGCGGCGGGCCTGCGCCGACCTGCTCTCGGCCTTCGAATTCATGATGCCCGAGGCGATGGCGGTGGCGCGCGAGGCCATGCCCGACGCGCCGGCCTTGCCCGGCCCGGGCGCGGCCTATGCGCTGATCGACCTCGCGGCGCCGGGTCCGGTCGATCTCGACGCGCTGCTGCTCGGCTTTCTCGAGGCCGCGATGGACGCGGGCGCGGTCGTCGACGGCGTGATCGCCGCGAGCGAGGCCCAGGCCGAGCGGCTCTGGGCGCTGCGCGAGGCGGTGAACGAGGGCGCGGCGCGCCACGGCCTCCATCTGCGCAGCGACGTCTCGGTGCGGCTGCGCGACCTGCCCGCCTTCGTCACCGAGGTGATCGCCGCGATCGCCGCGGGCGTGCCGGGCGCCCGGCCGCTCGCCTTCGGCCATTACGGCGACGGCAACGTCCATGTGACGGTGCTGCCCGCCCGGGGCCCGGAAGCCGAGGTCGCGGCGGCGATCGAGGCGGCGAATAAGATCCTGAACGCGCGGGTCGACGCCTATGGTGGTTCGATCAGCGCCGAGCACGGCATCGGCCGGCTGAAGCGGGCCGATCTCGACGCGCGCCTCGCGCCCGAGGCCCGCCATCTGCTCGCGGCGCTCAAGGGCGCGCTCGATCCCGAGGGCCGCATGAACCCCGGCGCCCTGCATCCGGACGCGCGCTGACCCCGGACCCTTTTGCTTTGCCACGTGATCGCGGGACGTGATACCCGTTGCCCGCACTTCAAGGAGCCAGACCCCCTTCCGATGAGACCATCCACCGAATGGGTCGCCGCCGACTGGGTCGCCGTCTACTGGGGCCCGACGCATATGCGCGCCTGGGCCCTCGGGCCCGACAACCGCGTGCTCGCCGAGGCCGAATCGGAGGCCGGGACGCTCAGCCTCGCCCCCGGCCAGTTCGAGCCCAAGCTGCTCGACGTGATCCTCGACTGGCTCGATCTCACCCGGGTGACGCATGTCTATGTCTGCGGCATGGCCGGAGCGCGGCAGGGCTGGTCGGAATCGCCCTATGTGACCGTGCCCGGCACGCCGCGCGGCGCGGTGCCGCTGGTTGATCCGATGGTGAAGGACGACAGCATCCGCGTGCACATCCTGCCCGGGATGCGCCAGGACAAGCCCGCCGACGTGATGCGCGGCGAGGAAACCCAGATGGCGGGCCTCATCGCGCGCGAGCCCGGTTTCGACGGCGTCGCCTGCCTGCCCGGCACCCATCCGAAATGGGTGCATATCAGCGCGGGCGAGATCGTGAGCTTCGCCACCTACATGACCGGCGAGGTCTTCGGCCTGCTCTCGGGCGCCTCGGTGCTGCATTACACGATGGACGCCGGCGGCTGGTCGGACGCGCATTTCGCCGAGGCCGTCGAGGAGGCGCTCGCCTTCCCCGAGCATATCTCGCGCAAGCTCTTCGGCATCCGCGCCGAGGCGCTGCTGTTCGACCTCTCGCCCGGCGCTTCGCGCGCGCGGCTCTCCGGCCTGCTCGTCGGCGCCGAGCTCGCGGCGGCCCGGCCCTACTGGCTCGGGCGCGACGTCGTCCTGGTCGGGGAAAGCGTGATGGCGGCGGTCTACGAGCGGGCGCTCGGGATCTGCGGCGTGAAGCCCCGGCACCATGATCCGTCCGATCTCACCATCGCGGGCCTCGCCGCCGCGCGGGTTGACCGGCTGGTCGCGCGCGGCATCATCGCGCGGGACTGACGGGCCCTAGCCGGGGTCGGGCGTCGCCCGGCCGCGGACCCGCTCCATCCGCGCGCTGGTCACGCTCCGCCCCCGAGCAGGTCGCGCAGGCTGCGCGGACTGTCCTCGCGCTCGCGAAGGTCGAGGCCGGAGAGCAGGTCGACGAGATGGCTGTGCATCAGCTCCTCGGCGCGCCCGCCGTCGCGCGCGGCGAAGGCGTCGACCAGCGCGTGATGCGCGTGGCTTTCGCAGAGCGTGTCGCGGCGGCGCCAGTAGAGCGCGATGATGAGCGACGACCGCGCGACGAGCGAGGTGATGATCTCGGTGATGGTGCGCTGGTCGGCGGCCTCGGCGATCGCGCAATGGAACTGTCCCGAGAGATAGACCGCCGCCCCGACGTCCCCGGCCGCCATCGCCTGGTGCTCCTCGGCGATCCGCCGCCGCATCTCCTCGATGAACCGCGGCCGGGCGCGGGTCGCGGCGAAGAGCGCGGTGCGCGGTTCGAGCAGCGCGCGCGCCTCGAAGACCTCGCGCGCCTCGCGCGGGTCCGGCCGCGCGACGAAGGCGCCGCGGTTGCGCCGGATCGTCACCAGGCTGCGATGCGCGAGCTGGCCGAGCGCGGCGCGCACCACGGTGCGGCCGGCGCCGAACAGCTCGCCCACCTCGTCCTCGGACAGTTTCGCCCCCGGCGGGAGCCGGTGCTCGACGATCGCGCGCGCGAGCGAGGCGGCGATCTCGTCGCTTGGCGTGGTATCGGACGCGTCCTTGGGAAGTGTTCGCGGGTCGAGCATCGTGGTTCCTGGCAGGCTCACCCCCATCTAGGGGCGATTCGCTTTCGGCGACCATCCCTGATGAAGATCGTCGGCACGGGATCGGATGATCGTACACAATCTTTGCCGATTTCGCGCGCAACCTGCACAATAAGCGCGCAATCTCCGAAAAACGGACAGGAATGCGGCGACGTGAGAACAATCAGGCTTTGCGTGTCGGGTGTGAACACCCCCAATGGCCGCATCGCTTCGAACCGACCTCTCGCTCCCCCTGGAGGCCCATGCGCACACGGAACGACCTCGAACTGATCGCACTGACGAAGCGCTATGGCGACAGCCTCGCGGTCGATGCGATCAACCATGTCTTCCCCGCCGGCGGCTATGTCTGCCTGCTCGGCCCCTCCGGCTGCGGCAAGAGCACCACGCTCCGGATGATCGCCGGCCACGAGAGCGTCACCGAAGGCTCGATCGTGCTCGAGGGATCGGAGATCTCGCACCTGCCGCCCGCCAAGCGCGGCACCGCGATGATGTTCCAGAGCTACGCGCTCTTCCCGCATCTCTCGGTCGAGGAGAACGTCGCCTTCAGCCTCAAGATGAAGGGGGTCGACAAGGCCACGCGGCTCGGCCGCGCGCGCGAGCTGCTCGAACTCGTCGACATGGTCAAATTCGCCGGCCGGCTGCCGGCGCAGCTCTCGGGCGGCCAGCAGCAGCGCGTCGCCCTCGCCCGCGCCCTCATCACCCAGCCGCGCGTGCTCCTGCTCGACGAGCCGCTCTCGGCGCTCGACCCGTTCCTGCGCGTCCGGATGCGCTTCGAGCTCAAGAAGCTGCAGCGCGAGCTCGGCATCCTGTTCATCCACGTGACGCATGGCCAGGACGAGGCGCTGGCGCTCGCCGACCAGATCGTGCTGATGAACGTCGGCCTGATCGAGCAGTCGGGAACCGCGCGCGAGATCTTCGACGCGCCGCGCACCGAATTCGTCGCCCGCTTCATGGGCGGGCACAACATCGTCGGCCGGCCGGGCGAGCGCTACGCGGTCCGCTCCGACCGCACCCGGCTCGACCGCGGCGCCAGTTCCGGCGTGCGCGCGACCGTCTCCGGCATCGAATACCAGGGCGCCAACGTCCATGTCGCCCTGTCCTCGCCCGACGAGGGCGAGCTGATCGCGGTCCTGCCGGATCACGAGTATTTCGCCGCGCCGCTCGATCCGGACGCCGCCGTCGGCGTGGTCTGGAATCCCGCCGACCAGCATCGCCTGAGCGCCTGACGCCATCGGCCGCGCCGCCCCGCCGGCCGGTCGCCCCAACCCCCCGCGTGAACGCGCCGGCCGGTCCGGCGACAACCAGGAGACCGCCCCCATGACCAAGATCGACACCCTCGCACCCAAGGCCGGCCCGAGCCGCCGCGCGGTGCTGAAGGGCGCCGCCGCCACGGCCGCCCTCGCCGCCTCGAACACGATCGGCGCGCCGATGATCTGGGCGCAGAACATCAAGGACGTGACGCTGCGCCAGTTCGGCACCGGCGTGTCGAACCTCAACGAGGTGGCGCAGAAGGTGAAGGAGGATCTCGGCTTCACGCTCGAGATGACCGCGCTCGATTCCGACTCCGTGACCCAGCGCGCCGCGACCCAGCCGAACAGCTTCGACATCGCCGATATCGAGTACTGGATCGCGAAGAAGGTCTGGCCCACCGGCAACCTGCAGCCGATGGACGTGACCAAGATCAAGTTCTACGATCAGATCTCGCCGATCTTCACCACCGGCAAGCTGCATCCCGACAGCGTCGTGGCGCAGGGCACCGCGCCGAGCACCGTCGGCTTCGTCGGCGGCCCGGACGATCTCGCCTTCGCGCCCGAGCCGACCGGCTGGATGACGCTGATCCCGACCATCTACAACGCCGACACGCTCGGCATCCGGCCCGACCTGATCGGCCGGCCGATCGAGAACTGGTCCGAACTGCTGAACCCCGAGTTCAAGGGCAAGGCCTCGATCCTCGATATTTCCTCGATCGGCATCATGGACATGGCCATGGTCTGCGAGTCGATGGGCGAGATCACCTATGGCGACAAGGGCAACATGACCAAGGAGGAGATCGACAAGACCATCGCGATCTTCACCGAGGCCAAGAAGAACGGCCAGTTCCGCGCCTTCTGGAAGAGCTTCGACGAAAGCGTCAACCTGATGGCCTCGGGCGAGGTGGTGATCCAGTCGATGTGGTCGCCGGCCGTCACCGCCGTGAAGACCCGCGGCATCCCCTGCGTCTTCCAGCCGCTGAAGGAGGGCTACCGCTCCTGGGGCGGCGGGCTCGGCCTCTCGAAGGCGCTCTCGGGCATCGAGCTCGACGCGGCCTATGAGTACATCAACTGGTATCTCTCGGGCTGGGTCGGCGGCTTCCTGATGCGCCAGGGCTATTACTCGGCCGTTCCCGCGACCTCGAAGGAATTCATGACCGAGAACGAGTGGGGCTACTGGTACGAGGGCAAGCCCGCCACCGGCGACATCGTCTCGCCGCAGGGCGACAAGCTCGCCGGCGCCGGCGACGTGCGCGACGGCGGCTCCTACGACGAGCGCATGGGCGCGGTCGCCTGCTGGAACTCGGTGATGGACGAGAACCAGTACATGGTCCGCAAGTGGAACGAGTTCATCGCCTCGTGAGCGCGTAGGGCGGACCCCGGTCCGCCATGCGACGCCAAGGCGCGGCGGCACGGCGGACCGAGGCGGCGGAACGGCGGACCAAGGTCCGCCCTACGCCCGCCGCCGGCGCGAGCCCTCCCCGCCGCCGCTGTCCCGGGCCCGACCCGGGACCTCGACGCCCGGGGTGGCAGCGCAAGGATCGAGGCCCCGGGTCGAGCCCGGGGCGCGCGCGCCCCCCGCCCTTCTCTCCGACGCCCGGTCCGCCGGGCGTTTTCCTCCAGCGCCCCCGTGGGAGTCCCATGCAAGCCTCCGAGAAGAAATCCGAGACGCTGATCGGCTGGCTCCTGGCCCTGCCGCTGACCGTGGTGCTGGTGTTCTTCCTGATCCTCCCGATCCTCATGATCTTCGTCGTGAGCTTCTGGGGGGCGACGGAATTCTCGATCTATCCGGCGTTCCAGTTCGACAACTACCAGTTCCTGTTCTCCTCGCCGGTCACCTACCAGGTCTTCGCCAAGACCTTCATGTACGCGGCCGTCACCTGGGCCTGCACGCTGGTGATCGGCTTCACGGTCGCCTTCTTCCTCGCCTTCCACGTCCGCACGCTCACCTGGCAGATCGCGCTCTTCCTGCTCTGCACCATTCCGTTCTGGACCTCGAACATCATCCGGATGATCTCCTGGATCCCGTTCCTCGGCCGCAACGGCATCGCGAACTCGACGCTGATGGAGCTCGGGATCATCGACAGCCCGCTCGAATGGCTGCTCTATTCCGATTTCGCGGTGATCCTCGCCTTCGTGCATCTCTACACGCTCTTCATGGTGGTACCGATCTTCAACACCATGATGCGCATAGACAAATCGCTGATCGAGGCCGCGCGCGACAATGGCGCCTCGGGCTTCCAGATCCTCACCAATGTGATCATCCCGCTGACCAAGCCCGGGATCATGATCGGCTCGATCTTCGTCGTGACGCTGGTGATGGGCGACTTCGTCACCGTGCGGATCATGTCGGGCTCGCAGTCGGCGAACGTCGGACGGCTGATCTCGAACGACATCGCCCTGCTGCAATATCCCTCGGCCGCGGCGACCGCGATCGTCCTGCTCGTCACGGTGCTGATCATGATCGGGATCATGCTGCGCTTCGTGAACATCCGGAAGGAGCTCTGAGATGCACGAGAAACGCCCGCGCTCCTTCTACTTCCTCGCCGCCTTCTTCTGCGTCTTCATCCTCTTCCTCTACGGGCCCACGCTGACGATCGGCGTCCTCTCCTTCCAAGGGCCCGAGGGCGGCCTGACCTTCCCGATGCGCGGCGTCTCGCTGCACTGGTTCCACCAGCTCTTCCAGCAGCAGTCGGTCGGCGACATCTGGGGCGCCTGGCGGCGGTCGGTGGTGCTCGGCCTCATGGTCATGGTCGCGACCGTGGTGATCGCGGTGATGGGCGGCCTCGCCTTCCGCAAGCGCTTCTATGGCTCGGGCCCGCTCTTCTACCTGATCATCACCAGCCTGATCATCCCCTCGATCCTGATCTCGCTCGGCGTCGGCCTCATCTTCAGCCAGCTCGGCTGGGACGTGCACTGGGCGACCAGCGGCTTCGGCTCGCAGCTGACCTGGACCCTGCCGTTCGGCCTCCTGATCATGTTCGCGGTCTTCAACCGCTTCAACCCGGCCTACGAGGAGGCGGCGCGCGACCAGGGCGCCACCGCCTGGCAGACGGTGCGCCACGTGGTGATCCCGATCATCGGCTCCTCGCTGATCGGCGTGGCGCTCTTCGGCTTCACCCTTTCCTACGACGAATTCGCCCGCACCCTGCTGACCTCGGGCAGCTACAACACGCTGCCGCTCGAGATCTACGGCATGACCACCAACGTGACCTCGCCGGTGATCTTCGCGCTCGGCACGCTCACGACCATCTTCTCCTTCGGGATCATCGCGATCTTCCTCGTCGTCGCGCTGACCTTGCAGAAGCGGCGGGCGCGGATGGGCTCGGACGCGGGCAAGGGGGTCTGAGGGGCTGCCCGATGATCCGCCTCGTCTTCATCAACCCCAACAGCACCGCGCGCATGACCGAGACGATCGCCGAGGCCGCCCGCGCGGTCGCGGCGCCCGACGTCGAGATCCTGGCGCGCACCAACACCGCCGGCCCGCCCTCGATCCAGGGCGAGGCGGATGGCACCGCGGCGGTGCCGGGCCTGCTCGCCGAGATCGCGGCCGCGGCGGCGGACAGCCCGGATGCGATCGTCATCGCCTGTTTCGACGACACCGGCCTCGCGGAGGCCCGCGCGGCGGCGCCCTGCCCGGTGATCGGGATCGGCCAGGCGGCATATCACGCGGCGGAACTGCTCGGGAAACCCTACAGCGTCGTGACCACGCTCGCCGTGTCGGTGCCGATCCTCGAGGGCAACCTCGCCGCCTATGGCCTCGACCATTGCCTGCGGGTGCGGGCGAGCGACGTCCCGGTGCTCGCGATCGACGGGGCGGAGGAAAGCATCTCGGCCGAGGTAGGCCGCGCCAAGGCCGAGGACGGCGCGCGGGCGATCGTGCTCGGCTGCGCGGGCATGGCCGACCTGCCCGCCGCGCTGACGGCGGAACACGGGATCCCGGTGATCGACGGCGTCGCCGCCGCCTGCGGCCTCGCGCGGACGTTGGTGACGCTCGGGCGGTGAGGGGATGGCGGACCTAGGTCCGCCCTACGGAACGGTGGCGCTTTGGCGGACCGAGGTCCGCCCTACGGGGCGGTCGCGTAGGGCGGACCTCGGTCCGCCATCCCCGCGGCGAAATCGGGCGTGACGCGCAACACCCCGCCGGCCCGATCGACCCGGAGCGGCGTGCCGTAGAGCGCCGACAACCCCGCCTCGGTCAGCACCTCGGCCGGCGCGCCCTCCGTCACGATCCGCCCCTCGGCCATCAGCGCGATCCGGTCGGCGAAGGCGGCGGCGAGGTTGAGGTCGTGCAGCACCACGACCACCGCCGCGCCCTCCCGCGCCGCGCCGCGCGCCGCGCGCATCACCCCGATCTGATGCGCGACGTCGAGGCTCGCGGTCGGCTCGTCGAGCAGGAGCGCGTGGCCGGCGCCGAGCCCGCGTCCCGCGGCGAGCTGCGCCAGCGCGCGGGCGAGATGCGCCCGGTGCCGCTGCCCGCCCGAGAGCCGCGCGACCGACACCCCCGCCCGCTCCGCGAGATCGACCGCCGCCAGCGCCGCCGCGACGATCTCCCGCGCCGCCCCGGGCGGCACCTCGCGCGGGATGCCGAGCGCGGCGAGGGTAGCGACGTCGAAATCGGCGCTCAGGCTCGGGCTCTGCTCCAGCACCGCCCGCCCCCGCGCCAGCGCGGCCGGGCGCAGCGCGCTAAGATCCGACCCGCCCAGCGTGACCCGGCCCTGCCAGGGCGCGAGGTCGCCCGCGAGCGCCGAGAGCAGCGTGGTCTTGCCCGAGCCGTTCGGCCCGCAGAGCGCCAGCACCGCGCCGGGCCGCGCTTCGAGGCTCGCGTCGCGCACGATCTCGACCCGGCCATGGCCGAGCGTCACGCGCTCGGCGGCGAGCGCGCTCACAATCCCTCTCCGCGCATCCGGCGCGTGAGGAGCCAGAGGAAGAACGGCCCGCCGATCAGGCTCATCGCGAGGCCGATCGGCGGTTCGGCCGGCGGCACCGCGAGGCGCACCGCGAGATCGGCCGAGAGCACCAGCGCGATCCCCGTGAGCGCCGCCGCCGGCAGCATCGCGCGATGGCCGTGGCCGACCATCGCCCGGGCCATATGCGGCGCGATCAGCCCGACGAAGCCGATCGGCCCGGCCGCCGCCGTCACCGCGCCGACGCCGAGCGCGGTCAGGACGCCGATCCAGAGCTTGGCCCGCTCGATGTCGAGCCCGGAATGGAAGGCGGCGCGCTCGCCGAGCTGGAAGAGGTCGAGCGCCCGGGCGAAGGCGAGCAGCGCCACGCCGGTCGCGAAGGCGATCGCGAGCGCCACCAGAACCAGCGGCCAGCCCGCGCCGCCGAGCGAGCCCATGGTCCAGAAGGTCAGGTCGCGCAGCTGCCGGTCGTCGCTGACATAGGCCAGCATCCCGATCACCGCGCCGACCAGCGCGTTGACCGCGACGCCGGCGAGGATCAGCGTCGCGACCGAGGTCACGCCGCCGCGCCGCGCCACGGTGAAGACGAAGAGCGTGACCACACCCGCGCCGAGGAAGGCGGCGGCCGGCAGCAGCCAGGGCCGCGCCGCTTCCGGCAGGCCGCCCGCGAGCGGGCCGCCGAGAACGAGGATCGAGACCGCGCCGAGCGCCGCGCCGCCGGTGACGCCGATGAGACCGGGATCGGCGAGCGGGTTGCGCAGGATGCCTTGGGTCGCCGCCCCGGCGAGGCCGAGCGCCGTGCCGACCGCGAGGCCGAGCAGCGCGCGCGGCAGGCGGATCGCGCCGAGGATCGCCACCGTCGCCGGATCGGCGGCGCCGGTCAGCGCGCGCAGGATCTCGCCCGGCGCGATCCGCACCGGGCCGAGCGCCAGTTCGGCGAGGAAGAGCGCCAGCGCGAGCAGGATGAGCCCGGCGAAGACGAGGCCCCTCGGCCGGGCGGGCACCCGCGCCGCGTCGATCTCGGCCGCGGCCATGGCGGCGTCAGGGCTCGGTCGGCTCGGGCGCGCCGGGATGCAGCAGCGCCGCGAGCTCCCGCACCGCCTGGGGGGTGCGCGGCCCGAAGCCGAGCAGCAGCATCCCGTCCATCGAGACCAGCCGCCCGGCCTGGCCCGCGGGGGTCGCGGCGATCTCGGGCAGGGTCAGCACCTCGTCGGGGCCGTTCTCCTCGCCGTGCCGGTCCATCATCAGGATCACGTCGGGCGCCGCCGCCATGATCGCCTCGCGGTTCATCGGCTTGTAGCCGTCGAAACCCTGGGCCGCGTTCGCGCCGCCGGCGAGCGCGATCATCGCATCGGCGGAAGTCCCCGCCCCGCCCACCATCGGCGCGCCGTCGCGCAGCGTCAGGATGAAGAGCACCTTCGGCCGCTCCGGCATCGCGCCGACGTCCTCGAGCACCTCGGCCATCTCGGCGCGATAGGCGTCGGTCAGCTCCTGCCCCTCGGGGCCGAGGCCGAGCGCGCCCGCGACGAAGGCGATCTTGGCCGGCACCGCCTCCATCCCCTCGCCGCCGGGCGCGAGCGCCACGGTCAGCCCGGCGGCGCGCAACTGCTCGAGCGCGGTCGCGGGGCCGGCGTCATGCGCGCCGAGCAGCAGGTCGGGCGCCAGCGACAGCACGCCCTCGGCCGAGAGCGCGCGGGCGTAGCCGATGCTCGGCAGTTCGGTGAGTTCGGGCGGATAGAGCGTGGTCGTGTCGACGCCGACCACCCGGCCGCCGGCGCCGAGCGCCGCGACGATCTCGGCGATATCCCCGCCCGCGACCGCGATCCGCGTCGCGCCGCTCCCCGCGGCCGTCTCGGTCGCGGCCGGCGCCGCCCCGGAAAGCGCGAGCAGGGCGAAGGCGCCGAAGAGCGCGCGCCGCCCGCCAGTCCCGATCAGCGTCCGAAGTCCCGGAAGACTGCCTCGCGTCATTGCCTTCTCCCCCGGCGGCGACAAGCGCGTGGTCCGCGCCCGTCCGGTGGTATCACCCCGAGTGAAAGAGTCAACAAAGGCCCGGCGCGGAACCCGTCACGCCCCGGCGAGGAAGAAGCGCACCATCGCGGCGGAGGCGTCCGGGCCGGCGGGGTCGGTGTAGCTGCCGCCCGCGTGGCCGCCGGACCAGGCGTGGCCCGCGCCCTCGACGAGCCAGAGCTCGCTCCCGGGCCGGCCGTCGGCGCCGGTCAGGGTGCGGCGCTGGTAGATCCGGCCGCCCGGGGTCCGGCCCACCCGCCGCCGCGCGCCCTGCACGTCCTCGGGCAGGAGATGGCCGGCGTTCGCCGGATGCACGGTGCGGTCCTCGACGCCGTGGAACACGATCCGCCGTCCGCCCGCCGCGCCCCGCGCCGGCGCGACCTCGCCGCGCATCGCGGCGAAGGCCGAGGCGACGTCCGACGCGGTGCCGGTCGCGACGCCGGAATGGACGCCGGCGGCGGCGAAGACGTCGGGATAGGCCTCGGCCAGCACCGCGGCCATCGCGCCTCCGGCCGACAGGCCCGCGACGAAGCAGCGCTCCGCCGGGACGCCGAATTCCTCGGCGACGCTCCGGACCATGCCGGCGAGGATCGCGGGCTCGCCCGCGCCGCGCGCCTGGTCGGAGGCGCGGAACCAGTTCCAGCAGGACGAGGCGTTCCGGCAGGGCGTCTGGCGGGGATAGACGAGGATCAGCCCCTCGGCCTCGGCCTGGTCGTTCATGCCGGTGCCGAGCGCGAAATCCTCGGGATTCTGCCGGCAGCCGTGCAGCATCAGGATGAGCCCGCGCGGCGCGCCGGCGCGGAGCGTCGGCACGTAGAGCCGGTAGTCACGCCCGCCCGCGTCGCAGTCGAAATGCCGCGCGTCGAACCGCGCGCCGGCGGGAATCTCGGGACCCGTCGCCGGGGCGAGGTCGCCGACCAGCCCGGGCCAGAACGCGTGCCGCCCCTCGCGCAGCAGACGCACCGCCTCGCCGAGCCCGCGCTGCGCGCGCCGGGCGTTCCCGGCCATCTCGTCGAGCGGGGTCCAGTACCGCGGCGCCTGGCGCCGGACCGGGAGCGGCGTGACCGAGGCGGCCCCGGCCGCCAGCGCCGCCGGCGCCCCGGCGGTCCGGGGCGGGCGCGCGGGCAGGCGTGTCACCCGATCCTCCGGCGCGAGGTCGGGCGCCGCGGATACAGCCGCGGCGCGGCGGGGACGCAGCCCCAAGGCTTCGCCCAGCCTGCGGGTCGCATCCGAGAGCGCGGTCGCCCGGCTCGCCCTCGCGGCGCGCGCGTCGTTCGTCCGCTTGGACGCGGCCGCCGTTGCCTCGGCGACCGGGAATTCCCTGCTCATCCTCGTTCTCCTCTCGCCTTCCGGCCGGGCTTGTCGCCTCTTCGTCGCCGGAAACCGTTCGTGGGCCTCCCGTCCTTGCCGTCGCCGCTCAGCGGATCCGGTCCGCCAGCGCCGCCTTCACCTCCCGGCTCGCCTTCAGCGCGCCGAGGATCGTCACCGAGGCGATCGCGCCCCGCGCGAGTTCGGGCGTCACATCCGGCGCGATCCGCGCCAGCCCGACCACCTTGATATGGAGCGGCTCGCGCCGGTTCAAAGCGGTTTCGAGCTCCTCCCGACCAAAGTCGCGCAGCCCGAGGTCCATCGCGTTGCGCGCCAGCGACGCGTCGAGCGCGTCCAGATGACTCGCCAGATGGTTGCGGATCGCGGTCCGGATCAGGTCGGCGCGACTGGAATAGAAGCCCTCGCGGACCAGAAGATCAATCCGGCCGAGATCAACATAGCCGAGATTTATCGTGATCTTCTCGTTATCGCCCGGCTTCGGGGCCGGGCGCGCGTCGAGCGTCTCGCGGGGTTTTTCTCCATCCATATGGATGGTTAACGGATGGAGCCCCCCTCTCGTCAAGCGCGCGCCGGGGGCGCGAGGCGGCGCCGGCGGAGGTCCGCCGAGCCACGGTCGCGCCCGCTTCGCACGGACTTCCTGCGATCGCATCTTGATCGGGCGCAAGCGATCAACTAACTCCTTGGTATGATTTCGCAAAAGACGAAGTACGCGATCAAGGCGCTCATCACCCTCGCCGAGGAGCAGGCGGAGGGGGGATCGTCGCTGCGTATCGAGGAAATCGCCAACCGCTCCAATACCCCCAAGCGCTTTCTCGAGCACATCCTGATCGACATCCGCAACGCCGGGGTGATCGGCAGCCGTCGCGGCCGCGACGGGGGCTACCTGCTCATCAAGAGCCCCGAGAGCATCACGATCAGCGACGTGCTCAGGATGATCGACGGGCCGATCGCGCCCCTGCCCTGCCTCTCGCGCCGGGCCTACCAGCGCTGCGACGACTGCACCGACGAGGCGACCTGCCGCATCCGCAAGGTTTTCGGCGATCTCTACGCCGCCTATCTGCTGATGGTCGAATCGCTGACCCTCGCCGACCTGCTGCGCGATGATTCCCTGCTCGATTCCACGCCGGAACTCGACATAATTCCCTGAAATTTCTGGTGTTTGCCTTTTTTCGCCGGCCTGCGGATTAATTCTTGATAAACACGATGACATCTGTCGTGATAGAGGGCATTAATCGTGGAGGCCTGAATGCACAGCTCTCAATCGGCGGCTGACCCCACCGCACCCGCCGCCCGGAGCACCTCCGGAGCGGGCGCCTACGTCGCCCTGTTCGACGTCTACGGCACGCTGCACCTCGCGGCCCCGACGCCAGCTGAGACGCGTGCCTGCGAAACCCGCGCCCCGCGCCGCGCCGCCACCGGTTCGCGCCGCTGGATCGCCGGCCTCGCCGCGGCCGCCGCGCTGATCGGCGGCTCGGCCAGCGCGCAGTCGACGCTGCTCAACGTCTCCTACGACCCGACGCGCGAGCTCTACCGCGACTACAACGCGGCCTTCGAGAAGCACTGGGAATCCGAGGGCAACGCGCCGCTGCAGATCTCCGCTTCGCATGGCGGGTCCGGCGCGCAGGCGCGCGCGGTGATCGACGGCCTCGACGCGCAGGTGGTGACCCTCGCGCTCGCCTCTGACATCGATGCCATCGCCTCGAAGACCGGCAAGATCCCGGCCGACTGGCAGACCAAGCTGCCGCACAATTCCGCGCCCTACACCTCCACGATCGTCTTCCTCGTCCGCGAGGGAAATCCGAAGGAGATCAAGGACTGGCCCGACCTGGTGAAGGACGGCGTCGAGGTGATCACGCCGAACCCGAAGACCTCGGGCGGCGCGCGCTGGAACTACCTCGCGGCCTGGGCCTACGCCGACAAGGCGTTCGGCGGCGACGAGGCCAAGGTGAAGGAGTACATGTCGTCGCTCTTCCAGCACGTCCCGGTGCTCGACACCGGCGCGCGGGGCGCCACGACCACCTTCGCCCAGCGCGGGATCGGCGACGTGCTGCTCGCCTGGGAGAACGAGGCCTTCCTCGCGCTCAACGAGCTCGGCTCCGACCAGTTCGACATCGTCGTACCCTCGATCTCGATCCTCGCCGAGCCGACCGTCGCGCTCGTCGCCGGCAACCTGCATTCCGACGAGCAGAGCAAGGCGGCCACCGAGTACCTCGACTGGCTCTACAGCCCGGAAGCCCAGGCGATCGCGCTCAAGCACTACTTCCGCGCCTGGGACACCTCGCAGGCCGATCCGGCGGATGTCGAGCGCTTCCCGGACGTCGAGCTCGTGTCGATCGCCGATTTCGGCGGTTGGGCGAAGGTCCAGCCCGAGCATTTCGGCGACGGCGGCGTCTTCGACCAGATCTACAAGCCGCGGTAACCCGGAATGCGCAGTCTCTCCCTTCGCGCGCCTTCGCCGATGCCGGGTTTCGGCGTCTCGGCCGGGATCACGATGACCATGCTCTCGATCATCGTGCTGATCCCGATCGCGGCGCTGCTCGCCCGCGGCGCCGAGGTCGGCTTCCTCCAGATCCTCGAGACCGTGGCGACCGAGCGGGTCCTGTCCGCGCTGTGGCTCTCGTTCCGGATCGCCTTCCTGGCCGCGCTCTTCAATCTCGTGCTCGGCCTCGCCATCGCCTGGATGCTGGTGCGCTACGACTTCCCCGGCCGCCGGCTGATCGACGCGGCGGTCGACCTGCCCTTCGCGCTGCCGACCGCCGTCGCCGGCATCGCGCTGACGACGCTTTACGCGCCGAACGGCCTGCTGGGCGGCTTCTTTTCCGGGTTCGGCGTCAAGATCGCCTATACCCAGCTCGGCATCTGGATCGCGCTCGTCTTCGTCAGCCTGCCCTTCGTGGTGCGCACGGTGCAGCCGGTGATCGAGGAGATCGACCGCGAGGTCGAGGAAGCCTCCGCGACGCTCGGCGCCTACCGGCTGCGCACCTTCCGCCGCGTGATCCTGCCCACCCTGACGCCGGCGCTCCTGACCGGCTTCGCCCTCGCGCTCGCACGGTCGGTCGGCGAATACGGCTCGGTGATCTTCATCGCCGGCAACCTGCCCTACAAGACGGAGATCGCGCCGCTGCTGATCGTGATCCGGCTCGAAGAGTTCGATTACAACGGCGCGGTCGCGATCGCGATCGCCATGCTGGCGATCTCGTTCCTGATGCTGCTCGTCATCAACCTGATCCAGGTCGTGAGCCGAAAGAGGTTTGGCAATGTCTAGACGCCCCGCCTTTCCCGCCCCGAAGTCCGGCTCCCGCAGCGCCTTCGCCACCGTCGCGCTCGGCATGGGCGCCGCCGCGTCGAGCGGTGTCGCGGTACTGATGCTCGGCGGTGGCCTGATCGCCGCGATCGGCGCCTACATGCTCACCGGGTCGGCGGCGATCGCCGCCCTCGGGGTGGTGCAGGCCGCGCGGCCGCTGCGCCCCCGGCTGCATCGGCTCGCGGCGCGGCTGCGCCGTCCCGTCGCCATCCTCACGCACTGATCCGAAAGGTCCCTCCCTTACATGCCCGCGGACATCGCCCTTTCGCCCGAGGATGCCACTCCCGCGACGCCCGCGCGGCGGATGCGCGCGCGCTCCGTGACGACCGAACCCGGCTGGTTCCGGATCGCGCTGATCGGCGTCGTGCTCGCCCTGCTGACGCTGCTGCTGTTCCTGCCGCTCTACGAGGTCTTCTCGCAGGCGCTGGCCAAGGGGGCCGTCGAGGCTGTCACGTCGCTCAACAATCCCGACGCGCGCCACGCGATCTACCTGACGCTGCTCACCGCGCTCGTCGCAGTGCCGATGAACGCGATCTTCGGCGTCGCGGCGGCCTGGATGATCGCGAAGTTCGACTTCAAGGGCAAAGCCTTCCTGATCACGCTCATCGACCTGCCCTTCTCGGTCTCGCCTGTCGTCGCGGGCCTCTGCCTCGTGCTGCTGTTCGGCTCCTCCGGCGCGCTCGGCGCCTGGATGGTCGCGCACGGGATGCAGGTCGTCTTCGCCGTGCCCGGCATCATCCTCGCCACGATGTTCGTGACCTTCCCCTTCGTCGCGCGCGAGCTGATCCCGGTGATGCAGGAACAGGGCCGCGCCGAGGAGGAGGCGGCGCTGACGCTCGGCGCCTCCGGCTGGCGCGCCTTCCGCACGGTGACACTGCCGAACATCAAATGGGCGCTGCTCTACGGCGTCCTGCTCTGCAACGCGCGCGCGATGGGCGAGTTCGGCGCGGTCGCGGTCATCTCGGGCAAGATCCGCGGCGAGACGATCACCATGCCGCTGATGATCGAGATGTCCTACAATGAATACCTCAGCGTCGCCGCCTTCACGATGGCCGCCCTGCTCGCCACGCTGGGTCTGGTCACGCTGACCGCCAAGTCGCTGCTGGAATGGCGCTTCGCCGACCAGCTCGCCGCCAAGCATCGCCGCTAAGTCCCCAGAGTCACAAGGTTCCAGGAGTTCCCCATGAACATCGAAATCGAGGAACTGGCGAAGGAATTCGGCGCCACCACCGCGCTGCTTCCGGTCAGCCTGTCGATCGCCTCGGGCGCGCTCGTCTCGCTGCTCGGGCCGTCCGGCTCGGGCAAGACCACGCTGCTGCGCATCCTCGGCGGCCTCGAATTCCCGACCTCGGGCCGGGTGGTCTTCGACGGCACCGACGCGACCGGGCTCAGCGTCCAGGAGCGCCGCGCGGGCTTCGTCTTCCAGCACTACGCGCTCTTCAAGCACATGACGATCTTCGAGAACATCGCCTACGGGCTCCGGGCGCGGCCGCGCGCGTCGCGCCCGACCGAGGCGGAGATCGACCGGCGCGTGAACAAGCTCCTGAAGATGATCCAGCTGCCGGACATCGCCCGCCGCTACCCGGCGCAGCTCTCGGGCGGCCAGCGCCAGCGCGTGGCGCTCGCCCGCGCGCTCGCGATCGAGCCGCGGATGCTCCTGCTCGACGAGCCGTTCGGCGCGCTCGACGCCCGGGTGCGCAAGGAGCTGCGCACCGGGCTGCGTGAGATCCACGACCAGACCGGCCTCACCACGATCTTCGTCACCCATGACCAGGAAGAAGCAATGGAACTCGCCGATCTGGTCGTCGTCATGAGCATGGGCCGCATCGAGCAGGTAGGCACGCCGCAGGATATCCGCGCGCGCCCGGCGACGAAGTTCGTCGCCGAATTCGTAGAGAGCTGAGGCCGTCGGGGCGGCGGGCTCACCCCGCCCCCGACCTCGCTAACCGCAGAGGCCGCGGTCGACGTAGACCTTAGAATTCGCCGCGTAGTAGAAGCATCCGCCCTTCGGTCCCCGATGATAGACCTGTGGCGCCCCGTAGCCGCCCCCGGCGACCGCCGGCGCGGTCCGGGTGGGCTTGGCGACGTCCGCGGAACCGTCGCGCGCCGCGGCGACCGGGGTCGCGGGAACCCGGGTTTCCGCGACGAACGGCATCGAGGCGGCCGGCAAGGCCGCCAGCCCGCGGGGTGTCCCGCCGGGCTGGTTCTGGTAGCGGTTGCTGACCGTCAGGATCTGCGCGCCCCAGCCGCAGGCGTTGCCGTCGCCGTCCCGGTCGAGGCCATCGGGATCGACCGCCGGACCGCCCTCGGCGAGGAAGGTGCGCTGCGCGGCCGCGGCGCTCGGAAAATCGGCGCAGTTGCGCGTCCCGGTCACCGGCGCCGATCGCGGATAGGTCACGAGCCCCACCCCGGCCGCGGTGCGCGACCCGAGATAGCGCCCGCTCGGATCGGCGAGCTGGGCGCGCGAACCGAGCTCCGCCTCGACCATCATCAGCTCGCGCGCGTCCCCCGTCGTCGCCTGCCGCTTCCACAACGTCTCGGTCGGCTCCCCGGCATAGGCCTGGGCCGGGCGCGCAGCCCGCCACGGCGGCGATGAGCAGGACACCGGCGAAAGCGCGCATGGTCACCTTGAATGGATCGTCAATGAAAGCGCCCGACCGTGCGAATGGCCCGGGCGATTCGTCAATGCGGGGCGGCGCGGCTCTCGCGAGGGTGAACCGCGCGCGCGCCTTTCTCAGGCGTCGCCCACGAAGGGCTCCCCTTCGACCGCGAGGATCGCGAAGCCATTCGCGTGCAGCTTCGCCCGGTCCCCCGCGCGCTCGAACCCCTGTTCCGCCGCCGCGGCGCCGACGCCCGAGAGCGCGATCTCGACGATCTCGGGCGAGAGGTTGAACACGCAGAGATATTCCCCGCCCCGGACATAGGCGAGCACCGGATCGGAGGTGTCGAGGAAATCGCTCCCGCCGGTGACCAGCGCCGGGCTCGACTTGCGCAGCCGGAGCAGCGCCCGGTAGGTCTCGAGCACGGAATCCGGATCGCCGGCCTGGCCCGCGACGTGCCGCGCCGCCTGCGGCGCCTTGATCGGCAGCCAGGGGCGGCCGGTCGAAAAGCCGCTGCTCGCATTGCCGCCGTCCCAGACCATGGGCGTGCGGCAGCCGTCGCGACCCTTGTTCTCCGGCCAGAAGTTCAGCCCCTGCGGATCGGTGAGCTCGAAATACTCAAGATCGGTCTCGGTCTGGCCGAGCTCCTCGCCCTGGTAGAGGCAGACCGAGCCCCTCAGGGTCAGGAGCAGCGCGGCCGCCTGTTTCGCGAGCGCCGTCTTCTCGACGCAATTCTTCTCCCAGCGCGTCACGTGGCGCACCACGTCGTGGTTCGAGAAGGCCCAGCAGGGCCAGCCCTTCGGCGCCCCGGTGAAGAAATCCTCGATCTGGCCGCGGAAGTGCCGGGGGTGGAACGGATCGCCGAGCATCTCGAAGGAATAGGCCTGATGCAGCCGGCCGGCGCTGGTGTACTGGCCCATGATCTCGATCGCATGATGCGATTCGCCGACCTCGCCCACCATCGCGCGGGCGCCGTATTCGTCGAGCAGCGCGCGCATCCGGCCGAGGAAGACGAGGTTCTCCGGCTGGTTCTTCGAGAAGATATGGTACTGCATCCCGTAGGGATTCCACTCCGGCTTGTCCTTCACCCGGAAGTCGGCCGGATCGTCGCGCAGCAGCTTGTCGTGGAAGTAGTAGTTCACCGTGTCGAGCCGGAACCCGTCCACGCCGCGCTCCAGCCAGAAGCGCATCGTGCCGAGGAGCCAGTCCTGCACCGCCGGATTGTGGAAGTTGAAGTCCGGCTGCTCGGCGAGGAAGTTGTGGAAATAGTACTGGTGCCGCCGCGGCTCCCAGGTCCAGGCGCCGCCGCCGAAGATCGCGAGCCAGTTGTTGGGCGGCGAGCCGTCGTGCTTGGGATCGGCCCAGACGTACCAGTCGGCCTTGGGATTGTCGCGGCTCTGCCGGCTCTCGACGAAGAACGGATGCTTCGAGGAGGAATGCGACAGCACCTGGTCGATGATGACCTTCAGGCCGAGCTCATGCGCCTTCGCCACCATCGCGTCGAAATCGGCGAGGCTGCCGAAGACCGGATCGATGTCGGTATAGTCCGCGACGTCATAGCCCATGTCGGCCATCGGCGAGGTGAAGATCGGCGACAGCCAGATCGCGTCCACCCCGAGATCGGCGATATAGGGCAGCCGCTGGGTGATCCCGCGCAGGTCTCCGACGCCGTCGCCGGTCGTGTCCTGGAACGACCGGGGATAGATCTGATAGGTCACCGAACCGCGCCACCAATCGGCCATGAAGCCCCTCCTCGAACCAAGCGGCGGCCCCCGCGGGCCGCCCGACGGCCGACCGTTTCAGTCCGGCGCCGCTTTGACAAGTCCCCGGGCCGGACTTTGGCCCGCGCCCGGGGCCGGGGCCGGGGCGAACGCCCTTGGCGCGGTCCGGCCCGGCCTCTATTGCTGGTCCGACGAATGACCGACCGGCGTGGAGCGCGCATGAAGATCCTGTTCATCCACGACAATTTCCCGGCGCAGTTCGGCGTGCTCGGGATGTGGCTCGCGCGCGAAGGCTGGGACGTGACCTTCGCGACCAATGCCGAGCAGGCCGCCGCGCCCGGCATCCGCGTGCTGCGCTACGGCCCGCACCGCGAGCCGGCGAAGGAGGTCCATCCCTACGCCCAGCCGATGGAGAGGGCCGCGATCAATGGCCAGGGCTTCGCCCGCGCGGCGCTCAAGGCGCGCGACGCGGGCTACGCGCCCGACATCGTCGTCGCGCATTCCGGCTGGGGCGGGGGCATGTTCGCCCGCGACATCTTCCCCGACGCCGCCTTCGTCGCCTATTGCGAATGGTGGTACCGGTTCCCGGGGTCGGACACGCGGTTCCTCTCCGAGCTCACCGGCCAGCCGATCCAGGGCTCGGTGGAATCGCCGATGCTGGAGAGCGCGCGCAACGCGCCGATCGCGATGGACCTGACGCGCGCCGACGCGGTGCTCTGCCCGACGCGCTTCCAGGCGGCGCAGTTTCCGGAACGGCTGCGGCCGCTCCTCACCGTGCAGCACGACGGGATCGACACCGCCTATCACGCCCCCGACCTGATGGACCGGGGCTCGACGCTCGACGGGCTGGTCGCGCCCGACGCGCCGGTCGTGACCTATGCCACCCGGGGCATGGAGCCGCACCGGGGCTTTCCGCAGTTCATGGCGAGCCTGCCCGCCGTGCTCGCCAGCGATCCGCGCATCCAGGTCGTGATCGCCGGCGAGAACCGCGTCGCCTATGGCGGGCGGACGCAGCGCGAGGTCGACTGGAAGGCGCGCGCGCTCGAGGAGCACGACCTCGACCCCGCCCGGGTGCATTTCGTCGGACGTCTCGACCGGCCGGTCTATCGCCGGCTGCTGCGCCGATCGAACGCGCATGTCTATCTGACCGTGCCCTTCGTGCTCTCGTGGTCGATGCTCGAGGCGATGAGCTTCGCCTGCCCGCTGGTGCTCTCGGACACCGAGCCGGTGCGCGAATTCGCCGATGCCGACTCGGCGACCCTGGTGCCGATGAAGGACCCCGCCGCCATCGCGCGCGGCGTGCTCGAGACGCTCGGCGATCCGGTCGCCTCGGAGCGGCGCGCCCGGGCGGCCCGGGCGGTGATCGACCCCGTCTATTCGACCGCCCGGATCTGGCCCGAGAAGGCGCGGATGTTCGCGGAGCTCGTCCGGAACCGGTAGGGCGGACCTCGGTCCGCCTTCACGCGCGAAGTCGGCGGACCGAGGTCCGCCCTACGCTTTCGCCATCGCATCAACGCGGACCGAGGTTCGCCCTACCGGCCCTCGATGCGCCACGCGGCGAGCACGAGCCCCGCGGACAGGAGCAGCATCGCCCAGGCGGGCGCCAGCTCGACCTGGCGGATGTCGCGCAGCTGATAAGCCTGCCGGTCGGCGAGGCCGATCCAGCCGCGGCCGTCCGCGACCCGGCCCTCGCGCACCATGCGGATCCCGGGCAGGCCGTCCTCGAGCCGCTTCACCCCGCCCCGCGTCGCATCCGCGAGCGGCGCCAGGATGTCGCCGGTCGAGACCGGGTCTCGGAACTCGTTCGGCGCCGGCGGCCCCACCACGGCGGTCGCGGTCAGGTCGCCGTTCGCGAGCCGCCAGGCGCCGTTCTCGGCGTTCTCGATCCGGCCCTGCCAGCGCCCGGGCGCGACCTCGGTCATCGGCACGGTTTCCTCGACGCCCGAGGGGCTCGTCGCAACCACGTCGGGGATCGTGTCCTCGAGCGTGCGCCGCGTCACCACGACCGCCCCCTCGTCGCCCCCTCCGAGCAGCACCTCCTCCTCGAGCTCCGGCTCCTTCATCAGCCAGTGCGCGAGCCGGCGCAGCAGCTCCATCTGCGGCCCGCCGCCCTCGTAGCCGCGGCTCCAGAGCCAGGCCTCGTCGGAATTGAGCACCGCGACGCGCCCCTCGCCCTCGCGCTGGAGCACGAGCAGCGGCGCCGCGTCGGGGCCCTCCATCACCACCGGCCCGCTCGCCGCCACCTCGACGGCGCGGAACCAGCGGCCCCAGCCCGGCGTGCCGTCCTCGGCGGTCGGGCGCGGCGCGTGCTCCTCGAGCCCGGCGGTCACCGGATGGCGCTCGCCGATCAGCGGGATCTTGGGGGTGAAGCCTTCCTCGATCACCCGGCCGGTCGGCTCGACCGGCAGCACATCGCGCAGCGGCGAGCGGTAGAGGCTTTCGGCGCCGGCGAAATCCGCTCCGCTCGCGATCAGGAGCGCGCCGCCGTCGCGGACGTAGCGGACGATGTTCTCGAAATAGCTGTTCGGCAGGATGCCCCGGCGCTTGTAGCGGTCGAAGATGATCAGGTCGAACTGGTCGACCTTCTCCATGAAGAGCTCCTGCGTCGGGAAGGCGATCAGGCTGAGCTCGAAGACCGGCACGTAATCCTGCTTGTCCGGCGGGCGCAGGATCGTGAAATGCACCAGATCGACCGAGGAGTCCGACTTCAGCAGGTTCCGCCAGGTCCGCTCGCCCGGATAGGGCTCGCCCGAGACCAGGAGCACGCGCAGCCGGTCGCGCACGCCGTTGATCGAGACGATCTGCGCGTTGTTGCGGTCGGTGAGCTCGCCCATCCGCGCCGGGGTCGAGATCCGGAGCGTGTTCATGCCGCCCCGGCGCAGCGTCACGGGCAGGGTGACGCTCTCGTTGAGCGGCACCTGGAAATCCTGCGGATCGCCGCCGTCGAGCGCGATCGAGAGCGTCGCGCGCGGCGCGCCCTGCCCCTCCGGCGGCGGCGCCGCGCCGAGGTCCTCGACCCGGAGCGTCAGGCTCACCGCCTCGTCGACGATGGCGAAGGCGGGCGCGGTCTCGATCACCACCCGCCGGTCCCAGTCCGCCGCGTGCCCGGTCAGAAGCACCTGCACCGGGGCCGGGAAGGTCGCGAGCGCCGCCGGGTCGTGGATCTGGCCGTCGGTCACCAGGATCGCCCCGGCGATGCGGTCGGCGGGAAGCTCCGCGACCGCGTCCGAGAGCGCGCTCAGGAGCTTGGTCCCGTCCGCGCCCTTGTCGGTGACATGGACCTCACGCACCTCGAGCGGGGCGGTCTCGTTGACCCGCCGCAGCTCGGCCCGGAGCCCGTCGAGCGCCTGGGTGAGCTGCGCGCCCCGGTCGTCGAGCCGGTTGCTCGCGCTGTCGTCGAGCACGACGAGCGCGATGTTGGGCACCGGCGCGCGATCCTCGCGCCGGAGCGAGGGCCCAGCGAGCGCGAAGAGGAGCACCAGCGCCGCGAGCGCGCGCAGCCACCAGCCGGTCAGCCCGCGCCAGAGCGCCACGACGAGCACCAGCGCGGAGAGCACGGCGAGGGCGATGATGAGCGGCGCCGGCAGCGTGGGGTCGAAGCTGATCGCCTGGAACATCTACTGCCCCAGCCGGTCGAGCAGGGCCGGCACATGCACCTGGTCGGATTTGTAGTTGCCGGTCATGACATACATGATGAGGTTGACCCCGAAGCGCATCGCCATCTCCCGCTGCCGCTCGCCCGCGATGCCGCGCCCCACCGGAAACATGGCCGATCCGTCCGGCCGCTCGGCCCAGGCCGAGGCCCAGTCGTTGCCGCCGATCACCACCGGCGTCACGCCGTCGTTGAGGTTGCGGAACGGCATGCCCTCGACCTGCTGCGCCTCGGGCGCCGCCTCGACCCAGACCTGCGAATTCGCCCAGCGGCCGGGGAAGTCCTGCAGCAGGTAGAAGGTGCGGGTCATCACATGGTCGTCCGGCACCGGTTCCAGCGGCGGGATGTCGAGCCGCACCGCGATGCGCTGCAGCACCCGCCCGTTCGGCGTCGTAGCCCCCATCGTGGCGCCGAGATCGGCGTCGCGGGTGTCGAAGAGGATCATGCCGCCGAAGCGGAGATAGTCGTTGAGCCGGCCATAGGCCGCGTCCGAGAGGCTCGGCTGCGCCTCGGAGATCGGCCAGTAGAGGAAAGGATACATCGCGAGCTCGTCGGTCTCGAGATCGACGCCGACCGGCTCGGCCGGCTCGATCGCGGTCCGGTCGAAGAGCACGCGGCTGAGGCCGCGCAGCCCCGCCTCGCTGATCCCGTCGACGCGCCGGTCGCCGGTGCGGACATAGGCGAGCACCGTCTCGTTGGCGCCGTAGAGCGCGCGCTCGTCGGCGCTCGCCTCCGGCCCGGGCGCCGGACGCGCGCCGTAGCTTCGCCCGCCATAGGGCGCGGCGCCGAAACCCTGGATCTCGTCGTCGCCGAAGCCCTGAACCCGTTCGATCGTGGCCGGCGGCGAAGGCGGCGCGAACTCGTCCCAGAACTGGCCCCACGGCCCGTCACCGGCCCGCGCCGGCCCCCCCGGGAAGGCGAGCGCCGCGGCGAGAAGCGCGCTCGCGGCCACCGCCGCGCCGCGCCGGGCGCGAAGCCGCCCGAGCCGCCCGGAGACCCGGAGCGTCGCGAGCGCGTCGAGCGCCAGCAGGAGGAGCGCGCCGGCGAGCAGCCACGGGCCGAGCCGCACCTCCTCGGGCTGGGCGAAGGTCTCGACGCGAAGCCCGACCGGCAGCCCGGCGAGCGGGGCGAGGCGGTCGCCCTCGCGCATCACGTTGACCGCGATCCGCCGATCGCCGCTCGCGTAGATCCCCGGCGGCATGGTGCTCGAGGTCCGCTCGGCGACCAGCCGCTCGCCGGGGACGCCCGCGACCATGCTCGGCGGCTCGGTGTCGCCGAAGCCGTTCATCACCAGCGCCGGCGACCAGACCGTGCCGGCGACGGAGTCGGGCGAATCGGCGAGGCCGCCGGCGCTCTGGGTCAGCCGTTCCAGCATCCGGACGAAGAGGCCGGACAGCGGCAGGTTGGACCAGTCGGCGTTGGCGGTGACGTGGAACAGCACCACCCGGCCGTCGCCCATCGTCTTGCCGGTGACGAGCGGCGTGCCGTCCTCGAGCGTCGCGATGACGCGGTTCGGCAGTTCGGGATCCGGCTGGGCCATGACCTGCGACGAGACATCGACCTCCTCGGGCACCGGGATGCCGGCGAAGGGGCTGCCCTCGGCGAAGGGCCTGAGCTTGCGCGGCGCGCCCCAGGACATCGCCCCGCCGACCGAGCGGCCGCCGGCGCGGAGCCGGACCGGGAGCAGCGGATCGGCCTCGGTCTGGCCGGCGCCCGACTGCGCGAGGCGGGGCCCTGCGAAGCGCACGAGCAGCCCGCCCCGCTCGACCCATTCGGTCAGCTCGGTCCGCTCCGCGTCGTTGAGCGCGCCGACGTCGGCGAGGATCAGCACGTCGGGCGCGGCGTTCAGCGTCTCGCTCAGCGGCGCCTCGATCAGCTCGGCGAAGGGTTCGAGCGCCCGGCGCAGATAGTGGAGCGGGTCGGCGAGGTCCTGCGCCTCGCCGGTGGCGCCGCCCGAGATCAGCCCGACCTTGCGCCGGCGCACCGAATCGTCGGCGAGCGCCACGCCGGCGGCGGAGCGCCGCTCGGTCAGCGCGATCCGGGCCACGCGGTTGCGCAGCTCCGCCGGCAGGTCGAGCGCGACCTCGGCGGTGGCCTCGCCGGCGGCGAAGGCCCCGGCGCCGGTGCCGAGCGCCCGCTCGACGCCGTTCGGGTCGGGGCCGATCGCGAGCACGCCCACGGCGCGCTCCGCCCCGGGCTCGGAGCGGAGCGCGGTGACGGTGAGCGCGCCGTTCTCGAGCCGGGGCGGCGTCAGCGCCAGCGCCGAATCCGGCGCGGCGACCAGCGTGACCGAGCCATGGCTCATCAGCGCGGAGGCGAGCGCGCCCTCGGCGCCGTCCGAAACCCCGTCCGAGAGCCAGAGCGTGTCGAAATTCCCGTCCGCCGCGTTCAGCCAGTCGGCCCAGGCGGCGCGATCCGGACCCCAGCCGCGCGGCGAGAATCCCGCCAGCCGCTCGCTCCACTCCTGGGCCGAGCGCATCGGCGGCGCGGTCTCCGCCGGGACGGGCTGGGTCATCGACAGCACCGCCGCCGGCCGGCCATCCCGGGCGGCTTCCTCGAGCGCGACCTGCGCCCGCGCCATCCGCGCGGCCCAGTCGGGCGCGTCGCCCCAGCCGCCGTCGAGCAGGACGAGGAGCGGGCCGTCGGCCGTCCGAGGCCTCGGGTTCAGCACCGGCCCCGCGAAGGCGAGCACCGCGAGCCCGAGCGCGAGGACACGGAGCGCGAGCAGCCACCAGGGGGTGCGCTCGGGCATCTTCTCGGGATCCCGCAGCCCGAGCAGCAGGCGCACCCCGGGGAAGGCGCGGCGTCCCGGCGCCGGCGGCACCGCGCGCAGGAGCCACCACAGCACCGGGAGCGCGATCAGCCCGACCAGCAGCCAGGGCGCGGCGAAGGCGAAGGAGGCGGAAGCGAGGGAGCCGATCATCGCGCGCTCAGATCCTTTCTCCCACGGCCATGTAGAGCCAGAGCAGCGCGGTTCGAGGGGGTTGGCTCGTCAGGTGGTGCAGGACGCGCCAGCCGAGGCCGCGCGCCAGATCGTCGAGCCGCGCGCGCTGCTCGGCGAGCCGGCGCCCATAGGCCTCGCGCAGGGCGCGGGCGCGCTGGGTCTCGAATTCGGTGCCGCCGCCCATGCTCTCGAACACCACGCGGCCGTCGAAGGGGAAGCTCTCCTCGGTCTCGTCGAGGATCTGCACGAAGCAGCCGCGCACGCCCTGGTCCGCGGCGTGGCTCAGCGCCGGCATCAGCGCGTCGAGGTCGCCGAGGAAATCGGAGAAGAAGACGGCGCGCGCGCCCCGGATCATCCGGTCGGACGGCGGCCTGCCATAGTCCGGCCGGTCGTCGCGGTCGAAGCCCGAGAGGGCCAGCGCCATCTTGTTGAGCTGGGTCTTGCCGCTCCGCGGCTGCGCCGCGGCGGTGCCCATCAGGGCCACCCGCTCGCCGCCGTTCACGAGCGGGACCGAGAGCGCCAGCGCCAGCAGCTGCGCCCGCTCCGCCTTCGAGCGCGAGAGCGCGTCGTCGGAGCCGCGGTAGTCCATCGACTGCGCGTCGTCGACCCAGAAGGAGACGGTCTGCGCCGCCTCCCATTCCATCTCGCGGATATACTGCTGGTCGGAGCGGCCGGAGCGGCGCCAGTCGACCATCGTGCGCGCGTCGCCCGGCACGGCCTGACGGTACTGCCAGAAATTCTCGCCATGCCCGGCGCGGCGCCGGCCATGCACGCCCATCGCCACGGTCGCGGCCAGCATCTCCGCCTCGGCGAGCAGCGGCGGCAGGGCCCCCGCCACCTTTTCCGCGTCGCGTCTGAGTCCGACCGGCCCCTGCGGCTTCATCCTCCCCCGGAGGACGGGCTGGCTCACGCCGCGGCCTCCAGGCGCATCACATCGGAGACGAGCTGGGCGATGAGCTGGTCGAGCGTCCGGCCCTCGGCGCGGGCGGCGAAGCCGAGCGCCATGCGGTGGATCAGGATCGGCCGCGCCAGCGCCGCGACGTCGGTGAGATCGGGCACCAGACGGCCGCGCAGCAGCGCCCGCGCCCGCACCGCGAGCATCAGCGCCTGGGCCGCGCGCGGCCCGGGACCCCAGCTCACCTGCTGCGTGACGAGCGGATGCGCGTCCGCCGTGCCCGGCCGGGCGGCGCGGACGAGATCGAGCACGCCGTCGACCACCGCCTCGCCGACCGGCAGCCGCCGCACCAGGCGCTGGGCGGAGACGAGCGAGGCCGCGTCGAACACCGGCTCCGCCGTCGCGTCGTCGACGCCGGTCGTCGCGAGGATGATCCGGCGCTCCGCGTCGCGGTTGGGATAGTCGAGCTCGACCTGCAGGAGGAAGCGGTCGAGCTGCGCCTCGGGCAGGGGATAGGTGCCCTCCTGCTCGATCGGATTCTGGGTCGCGAGCACGTGGAACGGCCGCGGCAGCTGGCGCCGCTGGCCCGCGATCGAGACCTCCTTCTCCTGCATCGCCTGCAGGAGCGCGGACTGGGTCCGGGGCGAGGCGCGGTTGATCTCGTCGCCCATCAGGAGCTGGCAGAAGATCGGCCCGTCGATGAAGCGGAAGGCGCGGGTTCCGTCCGCGCCGGTCTCGAGCACCTCGGCGCCCAGGATGTCGGCGGGCATCAGGTCGGGGGTGAACTGGATCCGGTGGGCATTTAGCCCGAGCACGGTGCCGAGCGTCTCGACGAGCCTCGTCTTGGCGAGGCCCGGAACGCCGACGAGAAGCGCGTGGCCGCCGCAGAGGATCGCGATCAGGACCTGTTCGACCGCGTCGTCCTGGCCGATGATTCGGCGTCCGACCATCTCCCGCGCCCGCGCGAGTCTCGCGCCAACCTCCTCGATTTCCGCGACAAGGCCGTCCGAGTTACTCATATCCGCGCTCATTGCTCCTGCCTTTCCGCGCGCCCAACGCGCATCCCGTGTTGTCCGTCTCTCCCCCCGGCCCTATGCTTCATATCAAAGGACTTCCTCTCCACTCTGACCGAGATTTACTGATCCCGCCACCGAGACGATGGTCAACCAAGATCACAAACCGGACAAGCCGCCTTCCGCCGACACCCTCGCCGCCACCGCGCGCGAGGCGGGCAAAAAAGGCTTGCCGCCCGTACACTTGTGGAACCCGCCGTTTTGCGGGGATCTCGACATGCGGGTCGCCCGGGACGGGACCTGGTTCTATCTCGGCACCCCGATCGGCCGGCCGGCGCTGACGCGGCTCTTCTCCACGATTCTGAAGCGCGAGGGCGACCGCTACTATCTCGTGACCCCAGTCGAGAAGGTCGGGATCACCGTCGACGACGCCCCCTTCCTCGCGGTCGATTTCGCCGTCGAGGGCGAGGGCCGGGAGCAGACGCTGACCTTCACCACGCTGACCGGCGACGAGACCACGGCCGGCCCCGACCGGCCGATCCGCCTCGCGCGGGATCCCGCGACGGGCGAGCCCGCGCCCTATGTGCTGGTCCGCGCCAATCTCGAGGCGCTGATCGACCGCAAGAGCTTCTACCGGCTGGCCGAGCTCGGCGTCGAGGAGACCGTCGCGGGCGTGGCCCAGTTCGGCCTCTGGTCCGGCGGCGCGTTCTTTCCGCTCCAGCCGGCCGAGGACCTCGCGCGCGAGACGTAGGGCGGACCTTCGGTCCGCCGCGTCGGGGCGTTCCCCCGCGATCTCGGCGCGAGAGGGAGACGGACCGGGGTCCGCCCTCCGGGCGCTATGCGAGCTGGGCGCCGAATTCCGCGAAGACGCGGGCGTAGATCCCGCGCTTGAAGGGCACGATCCCCGCGACGATGTCGGCCGGGCGCATCCAGGCCCATTCGGCGAACTCCGGGTGGGGCTGGTCGATCCGCACCTCCGAATCGGCGCCGTGGAAGCGGAACAGCGCCCAGAGCTGGCGCTGCCCGCGGTACTTGCCCTTCCAGACCTTTCCGAGCAGTTCCGGCGGCAGGTCGTAGGTCAGCCAGTCCGAAGTGAGCGCCACGAACTCGACCGCGCCCGGCGTGACGCCGGTTTCCTCGCCGAGCTCGCGCAGCGCCGCCTCGAGCGGCTCCTCGCCCGCGTCGATGCCGCCCTGCGGCATCTGCCAGGCGTCGGGCGTGTCGAGCCGCCGCCCGGCGAAGACAAGCCCCGCCGGATTGGCGAGCACGACGCCGACGCAGGGCCGGTACGGCAGGCTCGCCGGGTCGACCACTTGATCCACGCGGCTCAGTTCTCGGCCTGGATATAGGCGATGCCGCGCAGCATATCGACGGCGTAGCTCAGCTGATAATCCTCGGCGCGGAGCTTCGCGGTCTCTTCCTGGTGCGTCTTCGCCGCCTCGAGCTGCTTCTTCTCGTCCTCGGTCAGCGAATCGTTGGTGAGCGCGCCGCGCAGATCGGCCTCGGAGCGCATCTGCGGCGCCGGGGTCTCCGCCTGCGCCTCCGGCTCGGCGCCGGGCGCGGGCTGCTCGACCACGATGTCGGGCGCGATGCCGAGCGCCTGGATCGACCGGCCCGAGGGCGTGTAGTAGCGCGCGGTGGTCAGGCGCAGCGCGCCGTCGTCCTGCACCGGCATGATGGTCTGGACCGAGCCCTTGCCGAAGCTCTGCGTGCCGAGGATCACCGCCCGGCGGTGGTCCTGCAGCGCGCCCGCGACGATTTCCGAGGCGCTGGCCGAGCCGCCGTTCACGAGCACGACCATCGGCTTGCCGGCCGCGAGATCGCCCGGCGTCGCGTTGTAGCGCTCGCTGTCGCGCGGGTCGCGGCCGCGGGTCGAGACGATCTCGCCCGAATCGAGGAAGGCGTCGACGACCGAGATCGCCTGGTTCAGGAGACCGCCCGGGTCGTTCCTGAGGTCGAGCACGAAGCCCGTCACCTTGTCCATGCCGCCGGCGGCCTCGACCTGCTCGGCGAGCTGCTTCTCGAGATTCGGGAAGGTCTGCTCGTTGAAGGTCGAGACGCGCAGCACGACGACGTTGTCGATCACCTGGCTCTTGACCGGCGATACCGTGATGGTCTCGCGCGTCAGCTTGACGTCGAACGGATCCGGCGTGCCCTCGCGCTGGATGGTGATGGTGATCTCGGAGCCGACCGGGCCCCGCATCATGTCGACCGCCTCGTTGAGGTTGAGCCCGACCACGCTCTCGCCGTTCACCTGGGTGATGAGATCGCCCGGCTTGATGCCCGCCTTGTCGGCCGGCGTGTCCTCGATCGGCGAGACGACCTTGACGACGCCGTTCTCCTGCGTGACCTCGATGCCGAGGCCGCCGAACTCGCCCTTGGTCTGCACCTGCATGTCGTCGAAATCATCCGGCGGCAGGTAGCTCGAATGCGGGTCGAGCGAGGAGAGCATGCCGTTGATGGCCGCGGCGATCAGCTTCTGGTCGTCGACCGGCTCGACATAGGAGGTTCGGATGCGCTCGAACACATCCCCGAACAGGTCCAGCTCCTCGTAGACCGATTTTTCCTTCTCGGCCTCCTGGGCCACGATCGGACCGGCGAACTGCGTGCTGACAATCACTCCGAGGACAGCGCCGGCCGCGCTCGCCAGCAGTAGTTTTCTCATCGGGCCATTCCTATCCGTTCTCGCTGACGAACAGCTGCGCCGGGTCCACCGGCCCCTGTCCATGCCTGACTTCTATATACAGCGTTTCCAACGCGCCAGTGTCGCCGGCCGCCTCGTCTTCGGGGGCGCCGTCGATCCCGGCCGTTTCGGGCGCCGCCTCCGGCGCGGCGCCGGGCCGCCCGCCCTCGTAGGCGGGACCGCCGAGCTGGCCGAGCAGGTCGCCGCGCCGCACCGCCTGGCCGAGCCGCACCTGCACCTGCGCGAGCCCGGCGAGCACGACCAGCGTGCCGTCATCGGTTTCCACCACAACGACATATCCATAGTCGAGAAACGGCCCCACGTAACGCACGATCGCGTCAGCGGGAGCGGTCACCAGCGACAGCGCGGCGGCGCGCATCGTGACCCCCGGACGCTTTACGCCGGCCGCGTCGGGCATGTCGAAGCCGCGCACGATCTCGCCCGCCACCGGCCGGACCAGCCGGGGCGGCGGCGCGTCCGGGGCGGGGACCGCGCCCCCGCCCTGCGCGGCGAGCTTGGCCGCGAGCGTGGTCAGCGTGTCGCTGTCGCGCAGCATCGCGGCCATCGCCGGATCCTCGGTCTCGCGCGGCTGCGGCGGCGCGCGCTCGTCGAGCGCGTGGCCGAGCTCGGTCCGCGCGGCGCCGAGCGCGGCGATCCCGGAGGCGAGGTCGCGCTCGCCCTCGACCCGCAGCCGGCGCAGCTCCTCGAGCTCGGCGTACCGGGCCTTCAGATCCTCCGCCTCCGCCTGCATGGCCGGGGTCAGCCGCGACAGCACCGAGGCCGCCCGCGCCGCGGCGACCGGGCCGCTCGGATGCAGCCCGCCCTGCGCCGGCGGCGGGGTCCGCGCCAGGGTCTCGAGCGCGGCGATCAGGTGCTGGATCTCGTCGCGGCGCTCCTCGAGCGCCAGCGACAGCTCGCGCTCGCGGGCATTCGCGCCGCCGACGCCGGCGCGCAGCACGTCGAGCGCCGACTGGTAGGCGCCGATCGCCGCGGTCAGCGCCCGCACCCGGGATTCGGCCTTCGTCGCGGCGGCGAGCTCCTGCCCGGCCGCGTCGATGCGCGCCGCCGCCTCCGCCATGTCCTCGGCCGGGCTCGCCCCGGCCGGGACCGCGCCGAGCAGCGCGAGGCCGAGCGCGGGCCAGATCCGGAGGGCGCGGCGCGCGGTCACGCGGGGACGATCAGGCTCTGCCCGGTCATTTCCGCCGGCTGAGGCAGTCCCATGAGCTCGAGCAGCGTCGGCGCCAGATCGGCGAGGCGGCCGTTCCGGAGCGCGACGCCGGCCGGACCGTTCACCAGGATGACCGGCACCGGGTTCAGCGTATGCGCGGTATGCGGCCCGCCGGTCTCGGGATCGACCATGGTCTCGCAATTGCCGTGGTCCGCCGTGACGACCAGCGCGCCGCCCATGTCCGTGACGGCGGCGATCACCTGGCCGAGCCCCTCGTCGACCGCCTCGACCGCCTTGATCGCGGCCGCGAGGACGCCGGTATGGCCGACCATGTCGGGATTGGCGAAGTTGCAGACGATGAGATCCATCTTGCCCGAGCGGATCGCGCCGACGAGATGCGCCGCGACCTCGGGCTCCGACATCTCGGGCTGCAGGTCGTAGGTCCGCACCTTCGGGCTCGGCGCCATGTAGCGGTCCTCGCCGGTCTCGGGCACCTCGACGCCGCCGTTCAGGAAGAAGGTGACATGCGGGTATTTCTCGGTCTCGGCGATCCGGAACTGGGTCTTGCCATGCGCGGCGACCCAGTGGCCGAGCGTGTTGACGATCTCGCCCGAGGGGAACATCGCCTTCATATGGGTGTTGAGCGCGTCGGAATACTCGACCATGCCCAGCACCGAGACGAAACTTGGCCGGACACCGACGTCATAGGCGCCGAAGTCGGGCATGATCAGCGCCGAGAGGATCTCGCGCGCCCGGTCGGCGCGGAAATTGGCGAAGGCGAGCCCGTCGCCGTCGCGCGCGCCGGCGTAGTCGCCGATCACCGTCGGCGTCACGAACTCATCGGTCTCGCCGGCGGCGTAGGCGGTGGCGATCGCCTCCGCGGCGCTTTCCGCCCGCTTGCCCGCGCCCTTCAGGATCGCCGCGACCGCCTGGGAGACTCGCTCCCAGCGGTTGTCGCGGTCCATCGCGTAGAACCGGCCGGAGACGGTCGCGATCCGCGCGCCGACCGGCAGGCTGGCCTCGAATTCCGCGACCTGCGCCGCCGCCGAGGACGGGGCCACGTCGCGCCCGTCGAGAAAGCAATGCACCTCGACCTTGATCCCGGCCGCCGTGATCGCGTTCGCGACCGCCGCCATGTGGCGCTGATGCGCGTGCACGCCCCCGGGCGAGGTCAGGCCGCAGAGATGCGCCACGCCGCCGCTCTCGCGCAGCGCGGCGATGAAGCCGCCGAGCGCCGAATTGGTCGCGAAGGTGCCGTCGGCGATCGCGTTGTCGATCCGGGGCAGGTCCATCCAGACGACGCGGCCCGCGCCGATGTTCATGTGCCCGACCTCGGAATTGCCCATCTGGCCCTCGGGCAGGCCGACGTCGGGCCCGTGCGCCGCGAGCTGGGCATGCGGGCATCCCGCCCAGATCCGGTCGAAATTCGGGGTACGCCCCAGGGCGACCGCGTTCGCCTCGGTCTCCGCGCGGAGCCCCCAGCCGTCGAGAATGCACAGGACAACGGGTCTGACCCCTGCCATCGCGAACCTGCCTTCCTTGTCCTTTTGGCCAAAGGAATACCTCCGCGCCGATCCGTTGGCAAACCGAACCCGAGGCCGCGCGGAGCCCCGCCGGCGGAATTCCCCGATCGCGCGCGGCGGCTTGCGCGCGGCGGCGCATCGCGGGAAACCTGAGCCTTCCTCACACCGGAGCGCCGCGATGCTGATCCCCGCCCTCACCCTGCTCTTTCTCTGCCAGCTGGCGGGCGAGATCCTCGCCCGGACCCTCGGCATCGTCTTTCCCGGTCCGGTGATCGGCATGGGCCTGCTCTTCGTCGGCATGCTGGTCGCCGGCGGCCCCGGCGCGCCGCTCGAGAAGGTCGCCGACACGATCCTCGGCCATCTCTCGCTGCTCTTCGTGCCGGCCGCGGTGGGGATCGTGCAGCAGATCGGCCTCATCCAGGCGAACTGGGTCGCGATCACCGCCGCGCTCGTGGTCTCGACGCTGCTGACCCTCGTCGTGACGGTGCTGACCTTCCGCGCCGTCGCGCGGATGATGGCGAGGCCGGTTCTGTGACCCATCCCGGCGATTTCTACCAGATCTGGGTCTATCTCTCGACCACCCCGCTCCTCTGGCTGACCGTGACGCTCGCCGCCTTCTGGGCCGGCGATTTCATCTCGCTCACCTGCCGGCGGCATCCGCTCGCCAATCCGGTGGTGATCTCGGCGGGGCTGCTGATCGCGCTTCTCGCGATCACGCGCACGCCCTACCAGACCTTCTTCCAGGGCGCGCAGTTCGTGCATTTCCTGCTCGGCCCGGCCACGGTCGCGCTCGCCGTGCCGCTCTGGCGCAACCGGGCGCAGGTGCGGGCCAATCTCGCGCCGATGTGCGCGGCGCTGGTCGCCGGATCGCTGACCGCGATCTTCTCGGCCTGCGGCATCGCCTGGGCCTTCGGCGCGCCGCGCGAGGTCGTGGCCTCGATGGCGGCGAAATCGGTCACCGCGCCGATCGCCATGGCGCTGACCGAGACGATCGGCGGCATCCCGGCGCTCGCCGCCGTGCTGGTGATCCTGACCGGGGTCTTCGGCTCGATCGTCGTGACCCCGCTCATGAACGCGATGCGGATCCGCGACTACGCGGCGCGCGGCTTCGCCGTCGGCGTCGCGAGCCATGGCATCGGCACCGCCCGCGCCTTCCAGGTCAGCCAGGAGGCCGGCACCTTCGCGGGCATCGCCCTCGGGCTCAACGGCGCGCTCACCTCGGTGGTGATCCTGCTCATCAACCTCTTCCTCTGAGCCGGCGCCCGGCGCGTCTCGCGCGCGATGGCGCGCGCGAGGGGCCGGTCATGGTAGAATTGTCGCATTGAAACCGAATCCCTTTTCGACGGAGCGACGACCATGACCGAGACCAAAGCCGACCCGACGCCCGTGCACCGCAGCTATCCCGTGCCGGGGCCGCACGACGACGTCGCCGAACGCCAGTCCATCTGCCCGCTCTACATCGTCGACACCGCCCCGGGGGGCGGCGGGCTCGGCGTCTGGGTCCTCACCGAGCAGACCCCCGACTTCTGCGACTATGCCTATGTCGGCAGCCCCTCGGGCTAAGCGCGGCATGGCGCCTCCGCCGGCGCGCCGAGAAGCCGGGTGAGCGCGGCCGGACGATAGCCCGGATCGGCGCGGAAGCGGCGGATCGCGGCTTCCGCGACCTCGGCGCGCCGCTCGGGCCCCCGGCGTTCGGCGGGGCCGAGCGCGAGCAGCGCGTCGAGCAGGCCGCGCCGGGGCCGGGCCCTGAGCGGGCCCATCGGATTGCGCGCCGCGCGCCATTCCGCGAGCGCCCCGGGCTCGAGCGCGAGGCCCCGCGCGACCGCGCCCTCGGCGACCCAGAGCAGCGCGTCGTCCGACAGCGCCCGCGCCGCGCCGCCGCCCCCGACCGAGCCGTGGTCGCCGGGAAACCAGCTCTGCGCGTAGCGTTCCGCCCCGGCCTCTCGGTTCAGCGCGTCGAGATTGTCCCAGAGCGCCGGCGGGAAGGTCCGCCGCCGCTCGTCGATCGCCACCGCGTGGCGCGCGGCCGCGACGCCCTTCGAGAGCCGCGTGTCGTGGAACCGCAGGCTCCGGTTCACGAGTTCCGCGAGCCGGAACTGGACCGGCAGGCCGAGCGATCCGACCGTGTCCCAGACGCCGAGATAGGCGATCCGGACCGGTTCGCGCGCCTCGGGCCGCGCGGCGTGGTCCGCCGGGCTGGTATGGGCCGGCTGGGCATGCGCGCGGCGGAAGGCCACGGCGGGCGGCGCGTCGGGATGCGCGGTCTCTCCGCGCCCGCGATAAAGCGCCAGCGCCTCGGGGATCGCGGCGGCGGCGCTTTTTTCGAGAACGCCGCAGTTGCGGATCAGCCCGGCGAGCGAGCGGGCGCAGAAGGCGCCGCGCGAGAAGCCGAAGAGAAAGATCTCGTCGCCCGGCGCGTGGTTGAAGACGAGGAAGCGGTAGGCCGCCTCGATCGTGCCGAGCAGCCCCTGGCCGAAGGCCCCGCCGAGCACGCGGTCGAGCGCGCGCGCGATCCGCCCGGTGCCCCGCCCCGCGCCGACACCGTCGATATGGTAGACGATCTGCGCAACGCCATCGGGCCCGCGCGGCGCCACCGCCTGGGCGAGCCGGACCACGTTGGTCGGATGGCGCGCGTCGAGCCGTTTCCAGGTTCCGTCGCAACAGATGACAATGCGTTTCATCGCGCCTCGCGCCGCGACCGCCCCGGCATCGGGGGCGCCCGGCGGGGCGATCGACAAGGATGTCCTCGGGAAATGCGCCCCGCGCGGCGGACCGCCCATCGGCGCGCGCGGGGAAGCTAGACGGCAAAGGTTGCGAAATCCCCGCGGGGTGGATCAGGGGGGCAAGCCCCTCTCTCCGCCGCCCCGGACTTGATCCGGGGCCTCGAGTCCATCTCGAACCATCGCCCCCGGCGTCGAGGCCCCGGGTCAGGCCCGGGGCGGCGGAGTTCTATCGGGACGGCGACGTGTCGTCTCCGCCCTCCTCCGGCGTCGGCGGCTCGGCCAGGGGATCGGTCCAGCCGCGCAGCGCGTCGCTCAGACCGGCGAGCGGCGCGGGCCGGTAGCGGGCGATGTTCCTCCACCGCCGGCGCGCGATGTCCGACACGTCCGCGAAGGCGCCGACCGCGGCGCGATCGCGGGATCGGAGCCGGAGGATCCAGTCCGTGATCCCACCGCGCCCCTGCCCGGCGTCGAGCTTACCCTCGTAGCTCGCGATCTCGCCCCAGCGGCGCGACATGCCGCCGTCGACCTTCAGCCCGCGCGCGCGGGCGCCGTCCAGCACCCAGATGAGCGCGGCCGACGACAGCCGCTCGTCCGCGCCGCCGCCGCCGACCGCGCCGTGGACGCCGGGAAACCATTCCTGCGGATAATTCGCCGGGTCGAGCCCGGCTTCGTCCTCGACATCCCTCAGCGACCAGAGCGTCGGCTCGAAATCCGAGCGGCGCTCGTCGATCGCCACCGCGTGGCGCGCGGCGTCGAGCAGCGGGCTCAGCTTCGCGTCGTGGAAGCGGTAGTGGCGCATCGGCCCCGTCGCGGCGAGCGCGCCTCCGACGAGCCCCTTCGGCACGCCGAGCGACCCGACCGTGTCCCAGACCCCGAGATAGGCGAGGCGCAGGCGCAGCGGCTCCGGGTTCGAGGCGGGCTCGGCGCGGGCCCGCCACGTCGCCTCGTCCGGCTCGGCCCAGGAGGGCAGCGTGGAGACATGGGCCGAGTATCGGGCGCGGAACCGCCGCGCCTTCTCCCCGACCGTCGCCGCGCCCGGCGAGGCGTCGCGGTAAAGCGCCAGGGCCTCGGGGATCCTCCCGGCATGCTGGCGCTCGACGATCCCGGCGCGCCGGATCAGCCCGCAGAGCGAGCGCGCGCAATAGGCGCCCCGCGAGAAGCCGAAGAGATAGATCTCGTCCCCGGGCTCGTAGTTCAGCACGAGGAACCGGTAGGCCTCGGTGATCAGCGCGTCGAGCCCCCAGCCGAAGGCGCCGCCGAGCAGCCGGTCCGTGGCCCGCGCGAGCCCGCCGGTGCCCCGCCCGGCGCCCACGCCGTCGAGGTAATAGACGACCTGCGTGACCGCGCGGCCGTCCGCCTCGATGGCCGTGCCGAGGATCGCCTCGGAGAGCTTGGCGACATTGGTCCGCTTCCTGGCGTCGAGACGGTTCCACGTCCCGTCGCAGCAGATGACGATCCGCTTCATGCGCGCGGCTCCCGGATTTCGGCGCGGGCGGGACGATCCCGTCGAAGCGCGGGTCACGGGAGAGCATAGCGGCCGCGGCCGCTGTTCCCAAAGGGTAATACGGGAGCGAGGGGCGCGGCGGCGTGAGTTCCCCAAGCGGAATGCACAGGGAGCCGCGTCCGCGTCAGCCGGCTTCCAGACGATCCCGCCGGTCCGGGAGCTCCGCTTCCCCGGGCTTGACCCGGGGCCTCGAGGCCATGTCCGGGCGCGCGCGTGGGGCTCGGGGCCCCGGGTCGAGCCCGGGGCGGCGTATCACATCGCCTCCGCCGCGCCTCAGTCCCGGACGCGGCGCGCCTTGTGCTTGTCGAGCGCGGTGATGTTCTGCTTCTTGCGGTTCTTGTACGGGTTCTCGCCCGCGCGCAGATAGAGCCGGATCGGCGTGCCCGGCATGTCGAAATCACGCCGCAGACCGTTCACCAGGAACCGCTTGTAGTCCTCCGGCACCGCGTCGGGATGCGAGCAGAAGACGACGAAGGTCGGCGGACGGGTCTTCACCTGCGTCATGTAGCGCAGCCGGATCCGCCGCCCGCCCGGCGCGGGGGGCGGATGGTCCGCGATCTGCGCCGAGAGCCAGCGGTTGAGGCGCGCCGTCGAGATCCGCGCGTTCCAGACCGCGTGCGCCTTGACGATCGCGGCGTGCAGCCGGTCGAGCCCCTTGCCGGTCAGCGCCGAGACCATGACCATCGGCGCGCCGCGCAGCTGCGGCAGCAGGCGCCCGAAGGCCTCGCGCAGCTCGTTGAGCTTGTGCGACTTGTCTTCCTCGAGGTCCCATTTGTTGACCGCGACCACCACCGCGCGCCCCTCGCGCTCGGCGAGGTCGGCGATGCGCAGGTCCTGGGTCTCGAACGGGATCTGCACGTCGAGGAGCACGACCACGACCTCGGCGAACTTGACCGCGCGCAGGCCGTCCGAGACCGAGAGCTTCTCGAGCTTCTCCTGGACCTTGGCCTTCTTGCGCATCCCCGCGGTGTCGAAGATCCGGAAGGGCGTGCCCTCCCAGTCGAGCGAGACGGCGATGGCGTCGCGGGTGATCCCGGCCTCGGGCCCGGTCAGGAGACGATCCTCGCCGAGGATCTTGTTGACCAGCGTCGACTTGCCCGCGTTGGGGCGGCCGACCACGGCGATCTGGATCGGACGGCCGGGCGGCAGGATCGCGCCCTCGCCCTCCTCGTCCACGCTGTCGTCGATGTCCTCGACGTCGACGTCCACGATGGCGCTCGAATCCTCGAACCGCTCGGCCACCGGCTCGAGCGCGCGCAGAAGGTCGTCCATGCCGATCCCGTGCTCGGCCGAGAGCGCGAGCGGCTCGCCGAGGCCGAGCTCGTAGGCGTCGTAGAGCCCCTGCTCCGCCGCGCGGCCCTCGGCCTTGTTCGCGGCGAGGATCACCTGTGGCGCGCGCTTGCGCAGCAGCTCGGCGAGAACGCGGTCGGTCGCGGTCACGCCGACCCGGGCGTCGATCAGGAAGAGGCAGACGTCGGCCATGTCGACCGCGCGCTCGGTCAGCGCGCGCATCCGGCCCGGCAGGCTGTCGTCGGTCGCCTCCTCGAGCCCGGCGGTGTCGATGATGGTGAAGCGGAGCGGTCCGAGCCGGCCGGCGCCCTCGCGCAGGTCCCGCGTCACGCCCGGCTGGTCATCGACCAGCGCCAGCCGCCTGCCGACCAGCCGGTTGAACAGCGTGGACTTGCCGACGTTCGGTCGGCCGACGATGGCGAGCGTGAAGGACATGGGACGGCAACCGTTCTCGAAAGACGGCGATCCTTACCCCCTTCGCCCGCTATTGGAAAGCCAGAAGCTGCCCGTCCCGGTTGACGATGTACATCACGCCCCCCGCGATCGCCGGGGGCGCGCCCGCCCCGCCCGGGAGGTCGACCGCGCTCAGCTGCCGCCCCGAGGTCGGGTCGAAGGAGCGCAGGGTCTCGTCCGCGCTCGCGACCCAGAGGCGGCCGCCGGCGAGGATCGGGCCGTAATGCGGGATCGCCTCGATCCGCTTCTTCTCGTTGTAGTATTCCGGCAGCGTCGTGCGCCAGATCACCTGGCCGGTCGCCGCGTCGAGCCGCAGGAGCGCGCCCTCGTCGGAGACGATGAAGACCGAGCCGCCGACCGGCCATGAGGCACCGTACGAGCCTTCGGAGGCGGTCCAGAGCCGCTCGCCCGTGTCGGTGTCGAGCGCGATCGTGCGGCCGCTCTGGTTCGAGGCGAAGACGGTCTCGCCGTCGATCACCGGGCCGCCGCTGACGTCGACGATGAAGTTTCGCGCGAGCTCGCGCCGGCCGCCGGTCACCGCGGTGCCCCAGACCTGGAGCCCGTTGCGCGCCACGACGCCGAGAACCTCGCCCGAGGCGAAGGGGAAGACCACGAGGGTGCCGTTCGTCGCCGGGCTGGCGCCGCCAAGCAGGCCGGTGCCGCCGACGCCGCGCACGAACCAGTGGGTCTCGCCGGTGCGCGCGTCGAGCGCGTAGCCGGTATCGTCGCGCACGACGATGAAGACCTGCCCGCCCGAGACGGTGGGCGCCGCGCGGATCGGCCCTTCGAAGTTCTGCGTCCAGATCCGGTTGCCGGTCGCGGGATCGAGCGCCATCGCCTGGCCGAAGCCGGTGGTGACGTAAAGCACGCCGTCGGCGTAGGCGAAGCCGCCGCCCGGGCCGTTGTCGGCCTGCTGTCGCGGCGGCACGACGCTCTGGCTCCAGACCGGCTGGCCGGTCTGGCTGACGGCGGTCACCATGCCGCCGGCGTCGATGGTGAAGACGAGGCCGCGGGCCACGATCGGCGCGGTCATGATGCGCCGGCGCCGCGCGTCGCCCTCGCCGATCGGCGCCGACCAGCGCAGCTGGGGCGTCGTCGAGAAGGCGGGATTGACCAGCCGGCCGGCGGCCGAGCCGTTGCGGTGCGACCATTCGGCGTTCACCACCGGCGCGGGCAGCGGCACCGGGCGGACGGCGGAGGGGTCGGTCTCGGCGAGCGGCGCCTCGACCTGGCGGATCGGGATGCGGTCGCCGGGCAGGATATCCTCGCCCGAGCAGCCCGCCACGAGGACGGCGGCGGCGAGCGCGAGGGAAACCGGCGGATTCGGAAGGAAGCGGCGCATGCGGTGGACGTCCCTGGCCCGGCTCAACCGTCGGATGGCGTGTCGGCGGGGACGGTGACAACCCCGGCTTGCGGGACCGTGCCTCCGGCGGCGACGATCAGCTGGCGCGCCCGGTCCCCCAGCGTCTGGGGCGCCTGGGGCAGCGTCAGGATCGTGTCGAGATCGGCGAGCGCGCCGTCCCTGTCGCCCTGCCCGAGACGCAGCAGCGCGCGCTGCTCGAGCGCCAGCGCCTGGAACGGCGACTCGGTCGAGACCAGCGTCTCGAGCGTCGCCGCCCGCTCCGTCCCGTCCATCGCGTCTCCGAGCAGCATCACGCGCAGGAGCGCGCCGAGCTGGCGGTAGAGCTCGGGCGCGGCGCCGTCGTCGGCGAGGGTGGCGAGCGTCGTCGCGGCGGCGTCGGTGTTCCCGGCCTCGATCTGGCTGCCCGCCTCGGCGAGCCAGGCGACCGCGGCCGCGCGCGGCTCCGCCGTCGCGACGCCGGCGAGCGCCTCGGCGCGTTTCGCCGGATCGGTCTCGAGATAGGCCGCGCGGAGCGCGTCCCCGGCCCGCTGCGCGGACTGCTGTCCGGAATACTGGCGCCATTCGTAGAAGGCGGCGCCGCCGACGGCGGCGATCACGAGCACGACGATCAGCCAGCCATAGCGCGCCATGCCGCGGCGCAGACTCTCGCGGCGAACTTCCTCGTTCACCTCGTGGAAGAAGGAATCACTCTGGCTCACGCCGCTCTCCGATCGGTCCGGCGCGGGGTATACCGTCCGCCCCGCGCGGTGCCAAGCCCGATCGGCCCGCCCGCCCCGGCCCCGGTCATTCGCCCGGGCCCGGGACGCGGAAGACCTGGCCCGGGTAGATGAGGTCGGGATCGGCGATCAGCCGCGTGTTGGCGTTGAGGATCTGGGTGTAGCGCACCCCGGTGCCGTAGTGGATCCGCGCTAGGGTCCAGAGGCTGTTCCCGGGCTGGACCACGACGCTGACCTCGCCCGGCGCGGCCGGGACCGCGGCGTCGCCGTCGCGGCGGAACGGGGTCTCGGTGCGGCTGATCACCTTGCCCGCCGCGTCGATCTGGTCGACGCGGAGCGTGTAGGTGCCCGGCGGCGCCTCCGGCACGTCGAGGCTCCAGCGCCCGTCCGCGCCGACGGCGCCTTCGCGCGCGAGGGCGCCGTCGACGTAGACGCGGAGCGCGGCGCCCGCTTCGCCGAAGCCCTGAAGCGTGACCGCCCCGCTCTCGCCGTAGGAGATGCTGGCGAAGGAAACCTGGCCCTCGTCCGACCCCGGCGGCGCGACCGGCGTCACCTCGGCGGAATCGGGCGTCAGCAGCACGGTGGCCGCGACCTCCGGCGCCGGCGGCTCCGCGGCGGGCGCCGGGGTGGCCGGGGTGACCGCCTCGGGCGCGGGTGTCTCGGGAGCGGGCGTCTCGGTCGGCAGCAGGAGCACCACGGCGTCCGAACGCGCGACGCTGCCGTCCGGCTGCTCGGCCTCGACCGTCAGGGCGCGGGCCTCGGTCGAGGTCCCGGCCTCGAACATCGCGACGAAGCGGCCGGCCTCGTCGGCCTTCACCTCGGCGAGCTGGCGGTCGCCGGCGAGCACGCTCACATTCGCGCCTGGCCGCGCGGTCCCCGCGACGATCGCCGCCCCGCCGGCCTCGACGCGGATCACATCGACGCTCGGCGCGCCCGGGCTGCCCGGCGCGGGCTCCGCCGCGGCTTCGACGGCCGGCGCGCCCCCCTGGGCCGTGGCCGCGGTCCTCGTCTCGGGCGGGGCTGGTTCCGGCGCGGCGGCGGTGGTCGCGGCCACCGGCTCCGGCGCCGTCTGGCCGCCGTCGCGCGTGATGAAATAGACCATGGCGCCGGCGACCGCGAGACACGCCCCGATCGACAGCGCGGTGGTGCCGGAGCGGGAGGATGTCATCGCCATGCGCCTTGTCCTTTCGTCCCATCCGCCGTCGCCCGCTGGGGGTGGCGGGCGCGACGGTGACCTGCTAGCCAAGAAACTGACACAAAACCAGTGCGATGCAAACGCGACTTCGGCTTGTCGCGGGGGAGAGGCGAATGGTTCAGGGCACGCCAAGGTCGATCTGCGTCTTCTGCGGCTCGCGCGACGGTGGAGATCCGGCCTACGCCGCCGCCGCGCGCGAGCTCGGCGCCGCGCTGGCGGCGGAGGGCCACCGGCTCGTCTACGGCGCCGGCGACGTCGGCCTGATGGGCGCGGTGGCGCGCGCGGCGATGGCCGCGGGCGGCGACACGTTCGGCGTCATCCCCGAGCATCTGGTGCGGCGCGAGGTCGGCAAGCGCGACCTCGCCACCTTCGTGGTCACCGAGACGATGCACGAGCGCAAGAAGGTCATGTTCATGAACGCCGACGCGATCGTGACCCTTCCCGGCGGTCCCGGCAGCCTCGACGAGCTCTTCGAGGTGCTGACATGGCGGCAGCTCGGCCTGCATGCCAAGCCGATCTATCTTTTGAACACCGGCGGGTACTGGGACCCGCTGACCGCCCTGCTCGCCCATATCGTCGCCAAGGGGTTCGCCGAACCGTCGTTCCTCGATTTCCTCGCCGTGAAGGACGACGTGCCGGCGCTGATCGCGGCGCTGCGCGCGGATCCCTAGAACCGCGCGCGGCGCCCGCGGCGCCTATTCGACGGCCCGGCGGTAGAGGTGCCAGGTCGCGTGGCCGAGGATCGGCAGCGCCACGATCAGCCCGAGGAAGAACGGGATCGCGCCGATGAGGAGCGCGCCCGCGACGACCAGCCCCCAGACCGCGACCGTCACGGGATTTTCCCGCGCCACGCGGATCGAGGTCGCGATCGCGACCGGCAGGCCGACATGGCGGTCGAGCAGCAGCGGGAAGGACACGACGCTGATCGCAAGCACGAGCGCGGCGAAGCAGAAGCCGACGAGCCCGCCGACCAGGAGCAGCGTCCATCCCGCCGAGGTGCCGAAGACCCGCGCGAGGTAGCCGCCCGCCGAAGCGGTCGGGTCCGGCCCCATGATCGCGTTGCTGAGCCCGAAGGCGGTGATCATCCAGGCGAGGAAGATCGCGCAATGCAGCAGGCCGAGCGCCAGCACCGCGCCGAACCGGGGCGATTCCAGCACCTTGAGCGCGTCGGCCCAGCGGACCTCGGCGCCGAGCTCGCGCCGCCGGCTCATCTCGTAGAGCCCGACGCCCGCGACCGGTCCGATCAGCGCGAAGCCCGAGATCGCCGGCAGGATCAGGGGCGTCATCCCGCCGTGCATCGCCGCGAAGATCATCGCGACGCCGATCGCCGGATAGAGCAGGCAGAGGAACACCACGTCCGAGCGGCAGGCGGCGAAATCCTCGGCCCCGGCGCGCAGCGCGGCGCGCAGGTCCGAGATGTCGATCCGCCGGACCCTTGGCGCGTGGCTCGCCTCGGTGTCGTGGCTGCCGATCTCCTCGGCGGTCTCCCCGAGCACATGGCCCGCCGCCCGCGCGGTGTTCACGCTCCAGGACAGCGGATTTCCGATCGTCGTGGTCATGGCTTCCCTTCCCCCTTCGCTGGGCAAGGGCGGCGCGCCGCGCGCTTCGCCGAGGGCCGCTTCGCGCCGCCTGCGTCTCCGCAGCCTAACACGAAAAGCGGCCCGCGTCGCGCGCCGCGCCGTCACGCTCGCGGGAACGCGGGCCGCGGGGCGGCTCAGAACCGGTAGGCGAGGCCGAGCGAGAGGATCAGCGTCTCGTTGCTGGCCCCGGCGCCATCCGGGATCTCGCTGCGGAACTCCGGAAAGGCGACGTTGATCGCGGTCAGGTCGCCGCGCGCCTCCCAGAACCGCTGGTAGTTCGCCATCGCGGTCAGCATCAGGCTCTCGGTCAGGTCGTGCTCGGCCCGCAGCGTCACCGCGGCCATCTGCGTGTCGCCGAAATCGCCGGTGAAGAGCTGCTGGTTCTCGATATGCAGGTCCGCGTCGGACACCTGGGCGAAGGGGCTCGCGATCACCTTGCCGCTGAGCCGCCACCGCGGCATCGCATAGCCGGCCGCGACGCCGACATAGGGCGTGCGCCACCATTGCTGGTAGTCAACCATCGGGCCCTGGAAGCGGCCCTCGGTGTCATGCAGCTTGAAGGTCGAATAGAGATAGTCGCCGTCCGAGGCCTGAAACTTGAAGTTGCGCACCTGATAGCCAAGCAGGCCGTTCACCCAGACCCCGTTCCACTCGGCGACCCGCGCCGCGGCGGCGAGGTCGAATTCGAAGGCGCGCTCGAGCGAGGTGTTGGGATGGCGCGACCGGTCGGTCCAGCCCTCGTAACCCGAGTCGCGCCAGAGCCAGTCGTAGTCGACCATCGAGACGTCGCCGGCGAGGCTGGTCCAGCCGCCGACCCCGATCGTCAGCCAGCCGGTCGCGGCGTAGTCGAGCCGCCCGCCGACCACGGCCGCGCTTTCGATCGTCCAGTCGAGCTGGCTCTGCTTCTGGCCGCCGAAATAGACGAGCTCCTTCGATTCTCCGGACAGGTATCCGAGATAGCCCTCGACGCTCAGCCGGTCGCTGAGAACGCGGGAGGCGAAGGAGCGGGTCGTCACCGCCGCGGGCGTCGCGGCTCCAGCCGGCGGGCTGGTCTCGGCATAGGCGTCCGCGGCGGCCAGGCAAGCGGCCACGGACAATCCAAGACAATGCGTCTTGATCATCGAAACTCCACGAAAGTACCCCACCCCTGGGTGCCCTCGTCCTAACAGAATCACCGGGTCGATATAACCCCGGGAATCCCCGCCGCGCCGGGCACGGCGGGGATCCGCGCCTCAGAGCTTGGAGGCGACGTATTCCCAGTTCACGAGCTTATCGAGGAAGTTCGTGAGATAGGCCGGGCGCTTGTTGCGGAAGTCGATGTAGTAGGAATGCTCCCACACGTCGCAGCCGAGCAGCGCGGTCTGGCCGAAGCAGAGCGGGTTCACGCCGTTCTCGGTCTTGGTGACCTTGAGCGACCCGTCGGTGTCCTTGACGAGCCAGGCCCAGCCGGAGCCGAACTGGCCCGCGCCGGCGGCGCCGAACTCTTCCTTGAACTTGTCGACCGAGCCGAAAGCCTCGGTCAGCGCCTTCTCAACCTCGCCAGGCATCGCCGAGGAGGGCGCCATCATCTGCCAGAACTCGGTGTGGTTCCAGTGCTGGGAGGCGTTGTTGAAAATGCCCGACTGCGCCACCGCGCCGGCCTTGTAGGTGCCCTTGACGATCTCCTCGACCGACTTGCCCTCCCATTCGGTCCCGGCGATCAGCTTGTTGCCGTTGTCGACATAGGCCTTGTGGTGGATGTCGTGGTGGAACTCGAGCGTCTCCTTGGACATGCCGGCCGCGGCGAGCGCGTCATGAGCGTAGGGGAGATCGGGAAGTTCGAAGGCCATCGTGGTACCTCATTGCTTAATTCTGAGACTGAGCCCGACCCCGGTTCTAGTGCCCGGAGCCGCGCCGGGAAAGGCTTGACGCGCGTTTTCGCGGTCGAAGCCCCAAGGAACCGGGCATCAGACCGGGATGAGCGCGGCCGCGACCCGCCGCCCCTCGCCGAGAAGGACGTTGTAGGTCCGGCAGGCCGGCGGGCTCGCCATGATCTCGACCCCGATGCCCGCGCCCTCGAGCCGCGCGCGCACGTCCGAGGGCAGCGCCCGGATCTCGGCGCCCATCCCCATCAGAAGAACGTCGATCGCCGCGCGCTGTTCCAGGATCGGCTCGAGATCCTCGAAGCCGCCCCAGGGCTGGATCCCGTCGGGCAGGAGCAGGAGCGCGCCCCGGTGCACCTGGCCGCCCACGCGGAAGAAGCCCGGCCCGTAGCCGTCGACCGGCGGGCTGCCCGGATAATGGATCTCGGTGACGCGCATCGGCTCAGGCCGCCGTGTCGGGCTTCGCCTTGCGCGGCGCCTCGCCGTCGCTCTTCGCCGCGTCCCAGTCGCGCTTCACCCCGAGCCGCAGCACCACGGCCGAGGCGACGTAGATCGAGGAATAGGTGCCGATCAGGATGCCGAAGATCACCGCGATCGCGAAGTTCCGCACCGTCGGCCCGCCGAAGACCAGGATGGCGACCAGCGCGAGCATCGTCGTCAGCACCGTCATCACCGTGCGGCTCAGCGTCTCGTTGAAGGCGAGGTTCAGGATGTCGTAGAGCGACATCTTCTTGTACTTGCGCAGCACCTCGCGCACGCGGTCGAAGACGACGACGGTGTCGTTGATCGAGAAGCCGACCACGGTCAGCACGGCGGCGACGATGGTGAGGTCGAATTCGAGCTGGAAGAAGCTGAACATGCCGACGACCACGATCGCGTCGTGCAGGAGCGAGGCGGCGGCGCCGAGGCCGAACTGCCATTCGAACCTGAGCCAGATGTAGATCATGATGCCGAAGACCGACAGCAGCACCGCGATCACCCCGTCGCGCACCAGCTCGTCGGAGACCTTGGCGCCGACGGTGTCGATCTGCAGATAGCTGATCCCGGGGAAGGCGCCGTTCAGCGCCTCCTGCACCTGGGCGATCACCTCGCGCTGGTGCGTCGCGTCCTCGCCGGTGACGCCGAGGCGCATCAGCACGACGTTGCGCCCCGCCCCGCTCGTGTCCGAGGCGGTGGTCACCCCGACCTCGCCGACGTCGAGCCCCTCGAGCAGCGAACGGAACTCGCCGACCTCGTGCGTCTCGGGCGTCGAGGCCATGATGAGCGTGCCGCCCTGGAAGTCGACGCCGTAGTTCAGCCCGTAGACCGCGAGCGAGGCGAAGGAGGCGAGGACCCCGAGGATCGAGACCGCGAGCCAGAACCGCATGTAGCGGAGGAAGTCGATTTTGGTATCGTCCGGAACGAGACGCAAACGCATCGCGGAACTCCTCAGACCGTAATGCTTTTGGGGCGGCGCCAGTCGAACCAGGCGCCGATCATCATCTGCGTCACGTAGATCGCGGTGAAGATCGAGCACAGGATGCCGAGCCCCAGCGTGACCGCGAAGCCCCGGACCGGGCCCGAGCCCATGATGTAGAGGATGACCGCGACGATGAGCGTCGTCACGTTGGCGTCCATGATCGTGCCGAAGGCGCGGTCGAAGCCGAGGCCGATCGCGCGCGCCGGACCCCGGGCCGTGCGCATCTCCTCGCGGATCCGCTCGAAGATCAGCACGTTCGCGTCCACCGCCATGCCGATCGAGAGCACGATGCCGGCGATGCCGGGCATGGTGAGCGTGGCGCCGATCAGCCCCATCAGCGAGAAGATGAAGACGATGTTGAGCAGCATCGCGAAGCTCGCGAAGGCGCCGAAGAGGCCGTAGCTCAGGATCATGTAGGCGCCGACCGCGAGCAGCGCCACCGCCCCCGACAGCATGCCCGCGTTGACCGAGTCCTGCCCGAGCTCCGGCCCGACGGTGCGCTGCTCGAGCACCGTGATCTCCGCCGGCAGCGCGCCGGCGCGGAGCAGCACCGCGAGCCGCTGCGCCTCCTCGACCGAGAAATTGCCGGTGATCACGCCCGATCCGCCCGAGATATGGCTCTGGATCACCGGCGCCGAGATCACCTGGTTGTCGAGCACGATCGCGAAGGGCTTGCCGATATTCGCCGCCGTGTAGTCGCCGAAGGCGCGGCCGCCGGCCGGGTTGAAGCGGAACGAGACCGAGGGCAGCCCGTTCTGGTCATAGGAAGGCTGGCTGTCGACGAGCTGCTCGCCAGTCACGACCGAGCGCCGCTCGAGAATATAGTAGACCCCCTGCTGGTCCATCGCCGGAACCAGCATGTTGTCGAGCCCGGGATTGGCGTTCGCGTCGCTGGTCTGGCTCACCACCGGGTGGAAGCTCAGCCGGGCGGTCTTGCCGATCACCTGCAGCAGCTCCTCGGCCGAGCCGATGCCCGGCACCTGGACCAGGATGCGGTCGCCGCCCTGGCGCTGGATCGAGGGTTCGCGCGTGCCGGTCTCGTCGACGCGGCGGCGGATGATCTCGAGGCTCTGCTGCATCGTGCGCTCGTCGACGGCGGTCTTCTCCGCGTCGGAGAGCGTCACGACGATCACGTCGCCCTCGGCCCGCGCCTCGTATTCGCGGCTGCCGGTCCCGGTCAGCGAGAACACCGGCTGGGCGAAGTCGCGGATCGACCGGAGCGCCGCGTCCATTCCGGCCGGATCGGAGATCCGGATCCGGAGCTCGTCCGGCGTGCCGGTCAGCCGGCGCACGGTCCCGACCTGATCGCGCAGGTCGCGCAGCCGGTCGCGCAGCTCGGGCCAGAGGCTCTCGAGCCGTTCCGCGTGGACGTCCTGGGTGCGCACCTCGACCAGAACATGCGCGCCGCCGCGCAGGTCGAGCCCGAGGTTGACGAGCTGGTGCGGCAGCCAGCGCGGCCATTCCGCCATCTGGGCCGCGAGCTCCGGGGTCTCGGTCGCCCCCCGCTCGATCTCCTTCACCGCGTCGTTGGACGACTCGACGCGCGCGTAGAACAGGTTCGGGAGGGCGATCACCACGCCGATCACGCAGATCGCGATGATGAGGATACGCTTCCACAGCGGAAATTGCAGCATTCGGGTCGATCCCTGGGTCCGCTTCCGGCCGGGCCGGAAGCGCGGCGGCTCACGCCTCGGCGGGTACGGTCTTGCTCAGGACCTGGGTCACGGTGGAGCGCACGACGCGCACCTTCACCGTCGGCGCGACTTCGACCTCGAGCTCGTTGTCCGAGACCTTGACCACCTTGCCGATCAGCCCGCCGGCGGTCACAACCTGGTCGCCGCGGCGCAGCCCCTCGATCAGCGCGCGATGCTCTTTGACCTTCTTCTGCTGCGGCCGGATCATCAGGAAGTACATGATCAGGAAGATCAGGATGATCGGCGCGAAGCTGATCAGAGTTCCGGCGGCGCCACCCTGGGCGGCGGCCTGCGCGAACGCGGGCGTAGCAAACATCGGTCGTTCCCCATCTTGTGCGCGCCCGGCCTGACGCCGGGAACCCGCTCGAAATCGCGGCGGACACTAGCCGCGGCCCCTCGGAATGGCAAGCGACCGGCGGGCGCCCCGGGGCGTGGCGCATCGCCGCCGCCCCGGCCCGCACTGTGACCGGCGCGCAACAGCCCGATCACAAGCGCGCGACCGGATTGTGACATTCCGTCGCGGCTGCTACCAAACTTCGGGGCAAGGAGAGTTTCCGCGGCGAGGCGCCGGGAAAAGGTCCCGACCAAGCCAGGAAGACCGCCTGGTATCCGGCTCGACGCGCCCCGGCGCGACGGCCGCCCGCGCGTCATTACCCAGTTGGTGTAAGGTAGTAACAGCAATGTCAACTGTTTACGATCGGGTCGATCTGACCGACCTCGTCGTCGCCGGCCGCGAGAACGACGGCTCCGGCAACAACGGCGCCCGCGGCGAGAGGTTCGGCGCCTATGTCCGCGTCACCCCCCACAGCTACGGCTCGGACGACGGCTCGGTCTGGGACCGGCCCGACGCCGAGGGCGGCGCCGACGACCCCAGGGCGATCAGCGACCGGGTGCTCGCCACCACCGAGGACCGCCCCGCCCACGAGGGGGTGAACGAGTTCTTCCAGTTCTTCGGCCAGTTCATCACCCATGACATCGCCGGCTCGAAGAGCGGCTCGACCGAACGGGTGACGGGCCTCGACCCGGCCCTGCTCGGCGGCACCTTCACGCGCGACGATTTCACGATCGCCGACGAATCGCCGCTCAATCCGAATGTGCGCGAGCAGATCGACAACCAGACCGCCTATCTCGACCTCTCGCAGGTCTATGGCCCGGCGGATTCCATCAACACCCTGCTCCGCGATCCCGACTCCGCGAAACTGCTGACCTCCGCCCGCGACCTGCTGCCGAAGGCGGAGGACATCGCGGCGGCGCATGACATCACGGCGGCCGCGGCGGCCGGCGGGACGCTCGGCGCCTTCGGCGGCCCCAATCCGATCGGCTTCGTCGGCGGCGACTCCCGCCTCAACCAGCAGGCGCAGCTCATCGCCGATCACACGCTCTTCCTGCGCAACCACAACTGGCACGTCGACCAGCTCGAGAAGCTGCATCCCGACTGGAGCACCGAGGAGGTCTACCAGACCGCCCGGGCGCTGAACGAAGCCGAGTTCCAGCACGTCGTCTACGACGAATATCTCGCGAAGCTGGTCGGCAAGCAGGCGATCAGCGCCTATTCCGGGTTCGACGCCTCGGTCGATCCCAGCATCATCAACGAATGGACCACCACCGCCTTCCGCTTCGGCCACGACCAGGCGAGCGCCTCCGACGCCAAGGTCGGCGAGCACGGCCGGGGCACCAGCATCACGCTCGGGGCGAATTTCACCGCCTCCTTCGGCGGGAACGGCGTCACCTCGGCCGAGGACCTCGACCGCTGGCTGCGCGGCGAGCTCGCCCAGGCGGCGCAGGAGATCGACGGCAAGGTCAGCGACGGCGTCCGCCAGGAGCTCTTCGGCTTCGGCTTCGACCTCGCGGCGGTCGACATCGCCCGGGGCGACGACCACGGCGTCGGCGACTACAACGCGCTGCGCGCCGGGCTCGGCCTCTCGACCTATGCGAGCTTCGACGCCTTCGCCGCGGCGAACGACGTCGACGCGGCCACGCTCCGGTCGCTCAAGACGGTCTACGGCGACGACATCGGCGAGCTCGACTCGATCGTCGGCATCCTGCTCGAGAAGGAAGCCAGCGGCTCGATGCTCGGCGAGACCGCCACGATCCTGACCGTGACGCAGTTCGAGAACACGCGCGACGGCGACAGGTTCTGGTACGAGGAACGCTTCGCCGATCATCCCGAACTGATCGACGCGATCGCCGACACGAGCCTCGCCGACATCATCGCGCGCACCAGCGGCATCGACTACCTCTACCACGACGCCTTCGCCGCGGCCGCGCGGATCGGAGGGACCAAGGGGGACGACCGGCTTTCCGGCACCTCGAAGGGCGACCTCCTGATCGGCTTCGCGGGCGACGACCGGCTGAGCGGTGGACGCGGCGCGGACGATCTCTACGGCGGGCGCGGCAAGGACGTGCTGCTCGGCGGACGGGGCAGCGACCGGCTCTATGGCGGCGCCGGCGACGACACGCTGCGCGGGGGGCGGCAGGCGGACACGCTCGACGGCGGCGCCGGCGACGACGTGCTCTATGGCGGAACGCGCCGCGACACCTTCGTGTTCAAGGACGGCGGCGACGACCATATCGCCGATTTCACCTGGCGCGACCGGATCGACCTCTCGGCCTATTCCGAGTTCCACTCCCTCGCGGACGTGCGCGAACACGCCGAGACGCGGCGCGGGAACACGGTGATCCACCTCGACAACGGCTCGGTGATCATCGACGACTTCGCCCTCGCCGACCTCAGGACGAAGCACTTCATCTTCGGCGACCACATCGACATCGCCTGAGCGATATCGGCGCGCGCGCCGCGTCACCGGCGCCGTCCCGGGCTCGCCCCGGGACCTCGACGCTTGGGACGCGGCTCTCCACGAACCATACCGTCGCGCCGCGCGTCGGCCTCGGGGTCCCGGCTCAGGGCCGGGACAGCGGGGACCCGACGCCGCGCCCTTCGCCAGCCCTGTCCCGGGCTCGACCCGGGGCCTCGACGCTTGGGGCGCGGCTCTCCACGAACGACATCGTCGCGCCGCGCGTCGGCCTCGGGGTCCCGGCTCAGGGCCGGGACAGCGGGAACGAGACGCCGCGCCACCCCAACGGCGCTATCCCGGGTCGAGCCCGGGACAGCGGCGCTCAGCCCTCCCCTCCCCGACACCCGCCCCAAAACGAAAACGGGGAGCCCGAAGGCTCCCCGTTCCCGTAGTTCCGGACGGATCCGGGATGATTACATCATCCCGTCCATGCCGCCCATGCCGCCCATGCCGCCCGGCATGCCACCGGCCGCGCCCTTCGGCTCCGGCTTCTCGGCGATCATCGCCTCGGTGGTGATGAGCAGGCCGGCGACCGAGGCCGCGTCCTGAAGCGCGGTGCGGACGACCTTCGCCGGGTCGATCACGCCGAACTTGAACATGTCGCCATATTCCTCGGTCTGGGCGTTGAAGCCGAAGGCCGCGTCGGAGGACTCGATCACCTTGCCGGCGACGACGGCGCCGTCGACGCCCGCGTTCTCGGCGATCTGGCGCAGCGGCGCCTGGAGCGCGCGGCGGACAATCGCGATACCGGCGTTCTGGTCGCTGTTCGCACCCTCGACGCCCTCGAGCTTCTTCGAGGCCTGGACGAGGGCCACGCCGCCACCGACGACGACGCCTTCCTGAACCGCGGCGCGGGTCGCGTTGAGCGCGTCATCGACGCGGTCCTTGCGCTCCTTCACCTCGACCTCGGAGGCACCGCCGACGCGGATGACCGCGACGCCGCCCGCGAGCTTCGCGAGACGCTCCTGCAGCTTCTCCTTGTCGTAGTCCGAGGTGGTCTCCTCGATCTGCGCGCGGATCTGGGCGACGCGGGCCTCGATCTCCGGCTTCTCGCCGAAACCGTCGACGATCGTGGTCTCGTCCTTGGTGATCGACACCTTGCGGGCCTTGCCGAGCATGTCGAGGCCGACATTCTCGAGCTTCATGCCGAGGTCCTCGGAGATCACCTGGCCGCCGGTCAGGATCGCGATATCCTGCAGCATGGCCTTGCGACGGTCACCGAAGCCCGGCGCCTTGACGGCGGCGATCTTCAGGCCACCGCGCAGCTTGTTCACGACGAGGGTCGCGAGGGCTTCGCCGTCCACGTCCTCGGCGATGATCAGGAGCGGCTTGCCGCTCTGGATCACGGCCTCGAGCAGCGGAACCATCGGCTGCAGCGACGAGAGCTTCTTCTCGTGCAGCAGGATAAGCGCGTCGTCGAGATCGGCGATCATCTTGTCGGCGTTGGTGATGAAGTAGGGCGAGAGGTAGCCGCGGTCGAACTGCATGCCCTCGACGACCTCGGTCTCGGTCTCGAAGCCCTTGTTCTCCTCGACGGTGATCACACCCTCGTTGCCGACCTTCTGCATCGCGTCGGCGATCTGGCGGCCGATCTCGGTCTCGCCGTTGGCGGAGATGGTGCCGACCTGGGCGACTTCGTCCGAGCCGGAGACGGTGCGGGCCTGCGACTTGATCGCCTCGACGACGGTCGCGACCGCGAGGTCGATGCCGCGCTTGAGATCCATCGGGTTCATGCCGGCGGCGACCGACTTCATGCCCTCGCGGACGATCGCCTGGGCGAGGACGGTCGCGGTGGTGGTGCCGTCACCCGCTTCGTCGTTGGTGCGCGAAGCGACTTCGCGGACCATCTGCGCGCCCATGTTCTCGAACTTGTCTTCCAGTTCGATTTCCTTGGCGACGGTGACGCCGTCCTTGGTGATGCGCGGCGCGCCGAAGGACTTGTCGATGACGACGTTGCGGCCCTTCGGGCCCAGCGTCACCTTCACGGCGTCGGCGAGAATGTCGACACCCTTCAGCATGCGGTTGCGGGCGTCGGTGTTGAACTTAACCTGTTTCGCGGCCATGCGGCTGCTCCTTTAGCTGTATGTCCGGGGGGAGATCAGGCGGCCTTCGAGGAAGCGGCGCCGGCGGAGATGATGCCGAGGATGTCGCTTTCCTTCATGATCAGCAGATCTTCACCGTCGACCTTGACCTCGGTGCCGGACCACTTGCCGAACAGGATGCGGTCGCCGGCCTTCACGGCCATCGCGATGAGCTCGCCCGAGTCCTTGCGGGCACCCGCGCCAACGGCGACGACTTCGCCTTCGGACGGCTTCTCCTTCGCGGTGTCGGGGATGATCAGACCGCCCTTGGTCTTCTCTTCGCCCTCGATGCGCTTGACGAGAACGCGGTCGTGCAGGGGGGTGAATTGCATGGAAATCGCTCCTTCGAGTCTGCGTTCCAAACTTGCGATGGCGTTGAGAGGCCGCGCCGGGCGCGACCTGTTAGCACTTGCCATCGGAGAGTGCTAACCGCGCCGCTTACGTAGGAGCCGCCGCCCCGCGCTGTCAAGGGCCGCGCGATGGAGTTTTTGGAACGAGACGGAAAGGCGTTCGCGAAAGCCCCGGGCGGGGCGGACCGCGCCGCCCCGCCCGGGCATGCCTAGAGGAGAAAGTCCCCGGCGGTCCAGTCGTGACCGGCCGCGTCGGCGACCCGGACGACCAGCCGCTGGCCGAGCTCGGTCTCGGCGATCACCACGGCGTCGTCGACGCGCGTGACCACCCAGAGATCGCCCGCGCCGCCGCTCGTCCCGGTGAAGTCGAAGGCCTGGTCGCCGCTCGCCGCGCCGGCGTCGATCGCCGCGACCCCGATCCGGTCCCCGGCGCCGAAGCCGAGGATGCTGTCGCGCGCGGCCTGCGTGCTGTCGCCGAGCGCCAGGAACACGAAGCGGTCGGCGCCGTCGCCGCCCCACATCTGGTCCTGGCCCGGCCCGCCGCGCAGCACGTTGTCCTGGCCGCCGATCACCCTGAGCGTATCCGCCCCCGCGCCGCCGTCGACGACGCTGCGCCAGACGCCGGTCGCGAGGCTGTTCTGGATCTCGCCGGTGAGCGTGTCGTTCCCCGCCCCGCCGTTCAGCCTATTCTCCACGTTGCCCGACTGGCTGAAATAGTCCGGCGTGAGCAGGGCCATCACCGCCTTCATCGTGTCGTTCCCGTCGCCGCCGTCGAGCAGGTTCCGCGCCGCGGGATGGTCGGCGTAGGCGAGGGTCACGGCGTTCATCCGGTCGTTCCCGTCGCCGCCGATCAGGTGAACGTCCCCGTCCACGCCGTACTCGCTCCGGAGCTCGACGGTCGCGCGCAGCACATCCGCGCCGCTTCCGCCGTCGAGCGTCACGGCCGAGGCCGCGTCGAGCAGGATCGACCCGTAGGTCGTGGCGACCAGCGTGTCGGCGCCGGCGCCGCCGGTGGCCGACAGGGTCGCGCCGAAGGCGTCGTAGACCGACGGGCCGGTGGTGGAGCTGAGCCGGATGACGTCGTTCCCGGCGCCGCCGGAGGCCGAGATCACATGGGCGCTGTTCCCCGAGGTGGCCGCCAGCGCGCTCGACATGCTGGCGACGATCAGGTCGTCGCCGTCTCCGCCGGACATCGTCGCCGACATGTCCGCCGCGTCCGCGATCATCTCCAGCGACAGCTGATCGGCGCCGGCGCCTCCGGCCATCTCCGCCGAGAAATCGACCGCCGGTTGGGTGTGGTACGTATCCTCGAAGCGCATCGACACCTCGAGCAGATCCGCCCCGGCGCCGCCGTTCTGGTAGGCCGCCCCGACCGCGCCGCCGGCCGTGTCGATGTAGAACCACAGGTCGGTCGCGAGCCTGTCGTCGCCGGTATTGCCGTAAAGACGCTGACCGCTCCGCGAGGCGACGATATGGTCGTCGCCGCCGAGACCGTCGACGCTCACGTCGCGGATTCCCGGATAGATCACGTCGTCGCCGTTGGTCGGATAATTCGCCATGAGTCCCCACTCCCCTTGCTGAAGGCCGCCCGCGCCCGTCCGGGCCGGGCCTCCCCCGCCGGCCGGTCCTCACTCCGGCCGACGAAGTCCCGGCCGCGCCGTTCCACCGGCGCGGATGGCCGCTGGCGGAGCGATCCGCGCGGCCTTTGTCCAGCGCATGCCGCCGCGGGCCCGCCAAAGCGCGGCCGACCCCGTCATGCCTCGAAAATCGCGGGAGCTCCGCGCCGGTGACCCGACGCGCTCCGGCAGCCGTGGATCAGGATGAACCGGCCGCGCGGGGAATATGGCGAACCGGCTCCGGCGGCGCGCATCGGACCGCCCCTCGGGCCCATGGGTTTCCCCATGGTTACCACGAAAGCGTGAGTCGGACGAGCCGTCCCGAAGATCGGAGAGCGATTGTCCGCGCCCGGGGGCTCAGCCGCCGCCGCCGCTGCCGCGTTCGTGCTGCTCCAGCCGGGGATTGGCCGGGTTCCAGCTCAGCCGCTCCTCGAGCCAGAGCTCGACCCGGGGCGGAAACAGCTCCGGGTCGTCGAGCGACGCCAGCGTGACGTCGATCGACTCGGCGGTGTTCTGGTAGGTCAGCGTGGTGCCGCAGGCGGCGCAGAAGCCGCGCGAGACGCCGGGCGAGGAGGCGTAGTGGGCGATCGCGCCATGATCGACCTGGAAGGCGCCGATCGCCTCGGTCAGCCAGCCGACGCTCTCGGTGCCGGCGGACCGGCGGCAGGACTCGCAGTGGCAGACCCCCGCGAACTCGGGCTCCGCGTGCAGGCTGTAGCGGATCGCGCCGCAATGGCATCCGCCCCGAACTGGAAAACTGACCGCCATCGCGATCCACTCCTCATTTCACGACGCGAGGTTAGCAACCACTTCCGGCCCCCGACAAGCCCGTCCCGGCGCGGGGCATCGCGCGCCGCCTTTGCGCCCGCCGGGACGATCGGGTATCGCCGGAGAACCAGCGTGCCCGAAAAGAGAGACGAGATTCCATGACCGAGATCATTCAATCGCTCGACGATGTCGCGGGCCGCTACCAGGTGCTCTACTGCGACCTCTGGGGATGCCTGCACAACGGCATGAAGGTGTTCCCGGCCGCGGTCGCGGCGCTCAAGGATTTCCGCGCGCGCGGCGGCGCCGTCGTGCTGCTGACGAACTCGCCCCGCCCGGCCGCCGACGTGGCGCTCCAGCTCGCCGATCTCGGCGCGCCGGCGGACTGCTACGACCTCATCGTCTCCTCCGGCGACGCGGCGCAGGAGGCGCTCGCCCATGGCATGTTCGGACGGCGCGTCTATCATATCGGGCCGGAGCGCGACCTGCCGTTTTTCGCGGATGCGAACGGCCGGCCGTTCGACGTCGAGCTGGTGCCGCTCGAGGAGGCGGAGGGGATCGTCTGCACCGGTCTCTTCGATGACCGGAGCGAGACCCCGGCCGACTATCGCGCGACCATCCTCTACGGCAAGACCAAGGGGATGAAACTGCTCTGCGCCAATCCCGACATCTTCGTCGATATCGGCGAGCAGCGGGTCTATTGCGCCGGCGCGATCGCCGCCGCCTATACCGAGGCGGGCGGCGAGAGCTTCTACTTCGGCAAGCCCTACCCGCCGATCTACGCGCTGGCGCGGCGCAAGCTGTTCGACCAGCTAGGCGAGGACGTCGCCTCCGACGGCATCCTCTGCGTCGGCGACGGGCTCCTGACCGATATCGCCGGGGCGATGGGCGAGAACCTCGATTCGGTCTTCATCACCGGCGGGCTGATGGCGGAGGAGACCGCGACCACGCCCTCCGCCGGCCCGGATCCGGCGAGGCTCGCGGCGGTGCTCGGTGGAGCGAAGCTGTCGCCGCTCTTCGCGATGGCCTATCTGCGCTGACGAAGGCGCGTGCCTGGCGGCCTCGCCAGGCACGAAATTAAATTACATCTTTGGTCGGGGCTCTGTGCGTTTCTTGCGCAATTATCTTGCGCGAGCCCCGATTCTCCCCTATGCCCTTCGCACCGCAACACGCGAGCGAAAAGGCCGGACATGTTGGATACGCGCGAGCATAACCTGCCGGTGGGCACGATCTGCGTCGAGGATCTCGAGATCGGGATGACGCGGTCGCTCGCCAAGACGATCACCGACCGGGAGATCGAGCTCTTCGCGGAGGTGTCCTCGGATCACAATCCGGTGCATCTCGACGACGCCTATGCGCGCGACACGATATTCCAAGGCCGGATCGCGCACGGGATGCTGACCGCCGGGCTGATCTCGGCGGTGATCGGCGAGCAACTTCCCGGCCATGGCACGGTCTATCTCGGCCAGACGCTGAGATTCATGGCCCCCGTGCGGCCGGGCGACCGGGTCGAGGCGCGGGTCACCGTGCTCACGATCGACCACGCCAAGCGCCGGGTCACGCTTGAATGCCAGTGCCGCGTGGGCGATACGGTCGTGCTGAAGGGCGAGGCGACGGTTCTGGCGCCGAGCCGGAAGTTCGACTGACGGATCCCCCCGCGCCGGGCGGATCCGGCGAAAGGGACCATGCGACGACACTCCGACTATACCGGTCTCACGGCGGCGGATCGTGGCGCCGCCGCCGCGATCGGCAATTTCGACGGGCTGCACCTCGGACACCAGTCGGTGCTGGCGCTGGCCCGCGCGGCCGCGGCCCAGCTCGAGGCGCCGTTCGGCGTCGTCACCTTCGAGCCGCATCCCCGCGCCTATTTCGCCCCCGACGCGCCGCCGTTCCGGATCATGAACGCCGAGGCGCGGGCCCACCGGCTCGCGAAGCTCGGCGTCGAGCAGCTTTACGAGCTGCGCTTCGACGCGGCGCTCGCGGCGCTCGAGGCCGAGGAATTCATCACCCGCGTGCTGCGCGACGGGCTCGGCCTGCGCCATCTGGTGGCCGGCGCCGATTTCCGCTTCGGCCGCGGCCGGAGCGGCGACGTCGAGATGCTGCGCGCGCTCGGACCGGCCGCGGGCTTCGGCGTCACGGTGGCGCCGCTGGTCTGCGACGACCAGGGCGATTTCTCCTCGAGCGCGATCCGGCTCGCGCTGGCCGAGGGCCGGCCCGGCGACGCGGCGCGGATCCTCGGCCACTGGCACCGGATCGAGGGCACCGTGGTGCATGGCGACAAGCGCGGACGCGAGCTCGGCTTTCCCACCGCCAACATCTGGCTCGACGCGCTCAACCTGCCGAAGTTCGGTGTCTACGCCGCGACCGTCGACGTGCTGACCGGCCCGCGCCGGGGCCGCTACCCGGCGGCGGTCTCGCTCGGCGTCCGGCCGATGTTCGACGGAACCCGCCCCAATCTCGAAGCCTATCTGCTCGACTTCTCGGGCGACCTCTACGGCGCGCAGGTCTCGGTCGCGCTCGTCTCCTACCTGCGGCCGGAGCTGCGCTTCGACGGGCTCGACGCGCTGATCGCCCAGATGCGCGCCGACGTCGCCGAGACCCGCGCCCGGCTCGTGGCGGCCGGCCAGCCGCTCGGGGCGAGCCCGCTGCCATGATCCTCGAGACCCGGCGGCTGATCCTGCGCCCGTGGGAGGCCCGCGACGCGGAGCCCTTCGCGGCGCTGAACGCCGACCCCGAGGTGATGCGCCATTTCCCGCGCCGCCTCGACCGCGCGGGCAGCGACGCGCTGATCGAGCGGATGCGCGCGCGCGAGGCGCGCGACGGCATGACCTTCCACGCCGCCGAGCGGCGCGGGGACGGCGCCTTCCTCGGCATGATCGGCATCTCCTATCTCGACATGCCCGACACGGCGGTCGACGGCGCGGTCGAGATCGGCTGGCGGCTCGCGCGGCCCTTCTGGGGGCAGGGCTACGCGACCGAGGGCGCCGAGGCCTGGCTCACCCATGCCTTCGCCGCGCTCGACCTGCCCGAGATCGTCTCCTTCACCTCGCAACCCAACCTGCGCTCGCAGGCGGTGATGCGCCGGCTCGGGATGCGCCGCGACCCGGCGCGCGACTTCGAGCATCCCGGCGTCCCGGAGGGAAGCCCGCTCCGCGCCCATGTGACCTACGCGCTGTCGCGTTCCGACTGGCTGGCGCGATGATCACCACCGCCCGCCTCGTGCTGCGCGCCTTCGCCGAGGCGGATCGCGACGCGTTCCGCGCGCTCGTCGCCGATCCCCTGGTCGCGGGCGACGCGCGCCGCGTGATCCCGCGCGAGGACGCCGACGCGCTCTTCGACTTCTACCGCGCCTGCTGGGACGAGGACGGCGTCGCCTACGCGGCCATCGAGCGGCGGACGGACGGCGCCTTCCTCGGCATGTCCGGCCTCGCGCTCTGCCGGCGGGAGCCGCCCGAGCCGCCGCTCTGCGAGATCGGCTGGGCGATCGGCCCCGCGCATCGCGGCCAAGGTTTCGCGACCGAGGCCGCCGCCGCCTGGATCGACCACGGGTTCGAGGTGCTGCGGCTGCCGCGGATCCACGCGCTGACCTGGGCCGACAACGTTCCCTCGCTCCGGCTGATCCGGACGCTCGGCTTCCTGCCCGACGCCGGCTTCGCGCATCCAGACGGCGAGGCGCGCGCCGAGCGGCGCGCCTTCGCGCTGACGCCCGCGCTCTGGCACGGGCGGCTGGCCGGGCTCGGGGCGGAGCGACGCGGATGAGCCGCGCGCGCCCCCTTCCGAAGACCAGGGTTCGCCGCCATGATCGCGGCATGAAACCGCGCAGCCCCGCCCCGCGTAAGCCCGACCCGATCGATCGCGCCAACCTGCGCCCCGAGTTCTGGCGCCGCTTCCCGCTCGACGAGCTGCCGCGCCACGAATGGGAGGCGCTGTGCGACGGCTGCGGCAAGTGCTGCCTGCTGAAGCTCGAGGACGAGGATACGAACGAGGTCGCCTATACCTCGGTCGCCTGCCGCCTGCTCGACCTCGGGACCTGCCGCTGCGGCAACTATCCGCTGCGCCGCCAGCTCGTGCCCGGCTGCGTGGTGATCGACCGCGACAGCCTCGAGCGGATCATCGACTGGATGCCCCTGACCTGCGCCTACCGGCTGATCCACGACGGGCACGACCTTTACGACTGGCATCCGCTCATCTCCGGCGATCCCGATTCGGTGCATCGCGCCGGGATCTCGATGCTGGGCCGGATGACCGCCGAGTACGACGTCGACGAGGACGACCTCGAAGACTACATTATCGAGGATCAGTGCTGATGTGGTTCACTTCCGACAACGGCGGCCCGGCGCATCCGGCCGTGCTCGAGGCGCTGACGCGCGCCAACGAAGGGTTCGCGCCCGGATACGGCGCCGAGGCGGCGATGGAGCGGATCACCGCGCGGATCCGCGCGATCTTCGGAGCGCCCGAGGCGGTCGTCCATCTCGTCGGCACCGGCACCGCCGCCAACGCGCTGGCGCTCGCCTGCCTCGTCCGGCCCTGGGAGACGGTGTTCTGCCACGTCCAGGCGCATATCGAGGAGGATGAATGCGCGGCGCCGGAATTCTTCTCCGACGGCGCCAAGCTCACCACCCTGCCCGGCGCGGACGGAAGGATCGACCCCGCGGCGCTCGCCGACGCGATCCCGGCGCGTTCGGGCGTGCACAACGTCGCCGCCGGCGCGCTCAGCCTGACCAACGCGACCGAGGCCGGCACGCTCTATACGCCCGATCTCGTCGGCGAGCTCGTCGGGATCGCGAAGGCCGCCGGGCTCCGCACCCATATGGACGGCGCGCGCTTCGCGAACGCGGTCGCGGCGCTGGGCGTGGCGCCGGGCGCGCTCGTCGAGGGGATCGACGTGCTCTCGCTCGGCGGCACCAAGAACGGCTGTCTCGGCGTCGAGGCGGTGGTCTTCTTCGATCCGGCCAGGGGCGCCGAATTCGAGCGCCGGCGCAAGCGCGGCGGGCATCTCTTCTCCAAGCACCGCTATCTCTCGGCCCAGATCGAGGCCTATCTCGCCGACGGGCTCTGGCTCGAGCTCGCGGGGCGCGCCAACGCCGCCGCCCGGCGGCTCGCCGACGGGATCGCCGCGATCCCGGGGGCGCGGCTCATGCATCCGGCCGAGGCCAACGCGGTCTTCGCGACGCTGCCCCGGGCCCGGCTGCGCGCCGCGACCGAGCAAGGCGCGCACTTCTATCTCTGGAACCCGCGGGACAGTTACGAGGGCCCCGACGCCGAGCCGATCGCCGCGCGCTTCTTCTGCGACTGGAGCAAGACCGCGGCCGAGGTCGACGCGTTGCTCAGGGTGCTCGGCGCCGCCCGCTGAGGCGCCGGGGCCACGCCGGGGATCGATGGCCGCGCCAGGCGGAATAGGGGTCTTTGCAAGGCCGGACGGCTTTGATAACGGGGGCCAGCACATTGCCGCGCATGCGAAAGGCCACGAAATGAATCCGCTTTTCAAGCCGAAGCTCATCGCGGGCAATTCAAACAAGCCACTCGCCTCCGCCATCGCCCGGCGGATCTCGATCCATCGGGGCGAGCCGGTCGAGCTCGTCGACATCCGCGTCGAGCGCTTCAACGATCAGGAGATCTTCGTCGAGGTCTACGAGAACGTCCGCGGCGAGGACATGTTCATCATCCAGTCGACGTCGAACCCGGCGAACGACAACCTGATGGAGCTCATGATCATGTGCGACGCGCTGCGCCGGTCCTCGGCGGCGCGGATCACCGCCGTGATGCCCTATTTCGGCTATGCCCGGCAGGACCGCCGCTCGAAGGCGCGGACGCCAATCTCGGCGAAGCTGGTCGCCAACCTGCTGACCGTCGCGGGGATCGAGCGGGTGCTGACCATGGACCTGCACGCGGCGCAGATCCAGGGCTTCTTCGACCTTCCGGTCGACAACCTCTACGCCGCGCCGGTCTTCGCCCTCGATATCGCGCATCACTTCCCCGACCTCAGCCAGGTGACGGTCGTCTCGCCCGACGTCGGCGGCGTGGCGCGCGCGCGCGAACTCGCCGAGCGCATCGACGCCGATCTCGCGATCGTCGACAAGCGCCGCTCGGCCCCGGGCGAGGTCGCCTCGATGACGGTGATCGGCGACGTCCGCGACCGCGTCTGCGTGATCGTCGACGACATCTGCGACACCGCCGGCACGCTCGTGAAGGCGGCCGATCTCCTGATCAGCCAGGGCGCGCGCGAGGTGCACGCCTATATCACCCATGGCGTGCTCTCCGGCCCGGCGATCGAGCGCGTGACCGGCTCGCAGCTGAAGAGCCTCGTGATCACCGATTCGATCGAACCCTCGGCGGCGACCCGCGCGGCGGCGAATATCCGCGTCGTGCCGATCGCGCCGCTGTTCGGTCAGGCGATCCTGAACATCTCGAACGGCACCAGCGTCTCGTCGCTGTTCAACATCAACACGCTCGGCCCGATCTACGAAGCCTTCTACCCCTCGGCGGCGTAGGGCGGCCTCGGTCCGCCGCGCCGGGATCGCGCCCGGGGATGGTGGGCGAATCGCCCACCCTACGACGGAAACGCGGCGCGCGCCGGAGAGCGGCCGTCCTCTCAGGCGCGCCCCGGGCTTGACCCGGAGCCCCGAGGCGATTCAGGAGCGCGCGCGTCGGCGTCGAGGTCCCGGGTCAGGCCCGGGGCAGCGGAGCGCGTAGGGTGGGCGATTCCGCCCACCACCCCGCCGTCAGGCCAACGCCCCCTCCGCCGTCAGCCGCCGCGCGCCGCGCAGATAGGGCGCCAGCGCCTCGGGGAGCTCGACCGAACCGTCGGCGCGCTGGCCGTTCTCCAGCACCGCGATCAGGCAGCGCCCGACCGCGAGGCCCGAGCCGTTCAGCGTATGGACGAATTCGGGGCGGGCCCCCTCGCCGCGGCGGAACCGCCCGTTCATCCGCCGCGCCTGGAAATCGCCGCAGACCGAGACCGAGCTGATCTCGCGATAGGTGTCCTGCCCCGGCAGCCAGACCTCGATATCATGCGTGCGCGTGGCGCCGAAACCCATGTCGCCGGTGCAGAGCACGATGGTGCGATAGGGCAACCCGAGCGCCTCGAGGATGCCCTCGGCGCAGCGGGTCATGCGCGCGTGCTCCGCGTCGCTGTCCTCGGGCCGGGTGATCGAGACCATCTCGACCTTCTCGAACTGATGCTGGCGCAACATGCCCGAGGTGTCCTTGCCGGCCGAGCCCGCCTCCGAGCGGAAGCACTGGGTATGCGCGACGTGGCGGCGCGGCAGGCTCGCCTCTTCGACGATCTCGCCCGCGACGAGATTGGTCAGCGTCACCTCGGCGGTCGGCACCAGCCACCAGCCGTTGGTGGTCTGGTAGCTGTCCTCGGTGAACTTCGGCAGCTGCCCGGTGCCGAGCATCGCCTCGTCCTTCACGAGCACCGGAGTCCAGGTCTCGGTGAGCCCGTTCTCGGTCACATGGGTGTCGAGCATGAACTGCGCCAGCGCCCGCTGCAGCCGCGCCACCGCGCCCGAAAGCACGACGAACCGGCTGCCCGAGAGCCTGGCCGCCGTCTCGAAATCCATGCCCGCGCGCACCGCCGGCAGCTGGAAATGCTCGACCGGGGCGAAGTCGAAGGCGGGCGGCGTGCCCCAGCGGCGGAGCTCGACGTTGCCCGCCTCGTCCGCGCCCACCGGCACATCCGCGCGCGGCGTGTTCGGCAGTTCCATGAGCAGCCCGCGCAGCCGCGCGTCGGCGGCGTCCGCCTCGGCCTGCAGCCGGGCGATCTCGTCCTTCTTCTCGCCGACGAGCGCGCGCAGCCGCTCGAATTCCGCCGTGTCGCCCTTGGCCTTGGCGGCGCCTACGAGCTTGCTCGCGGCGTTGCGCTCGGCGAGCGCGGCCTCGGCGGCGGTGATCCGCGCGCGGCGCGTCTCGTCGAGCGACAGGATCTCGGCCGACGCGGGCGACAGGCCCCGGTCCGTCAGCCCCTTGTCGAACGCCGCCGGCGCCTCGCGGATGAAACGGATGTCATGCATCGATCGAAATTCCCATCTGGTCGCGCCCGGGCGATCCCGGGCCGGCCCTCCAAGAGCCAAAGCCCCCCGCGAAGTCAAGCCCCGCGCCACGCCGCCGGCTCCACCCGCGCGGCCGGCGGCGCGCCGACCGATCACCTTGTCTCGCGAAAGAAAGGCGGGAATACTTGCCCGAGCCGAACACCGAGAGGCCGTCGATGCCCCCTTCGCGCCAACGCCCGCTGCTTGCGCTTCTCCTGTTCCTCGCGGTCTTCACCGGTTTTCGCGCCGAGGCGCGGGACATTCTCGTCGGCGCCTATGTGAATTCGATCTCAGCGATCAATCCGGCGGATGGCACCTACAACATCTCGGTCGAGCTCTGGTTCATCGATCCCGAGGGCACCTTCGATCCGCGGGACAATCTCTACGTCCTCGCCCGGTCCTCCGCGATCAGGGACTACTACCAGGAGCGCGGCGCCGATGGCCGGACCTACACGTCGGCGCGGGTCGACGCGGTCGTGGATCAGGAGTTCAGGCTGACCGATTTCCCGTTCGACGAGCAGAACCTCCTGCTCCGCGTCGAGGCCGGCGAGACGATCGACAGGATCCGCTTCGTTCCCGACGCCCAGCCGCCCCAGATCGCCGATTATGTCGCGCTGGTGGACTGGACGCTCAGCGACGCCACGCTGACCGAGACCGAGCACGGATACACGACGCGCTTCGGCCTCGCCGACAGCGGCCCGCAGGTCTTCTCCCAACTCGAGCTCAGGATCGCCGCCGCGCGCACGCAGACCGGCGTCGTGGTCGACGATTTCCTCGGCTTCATCTTCTCCTTCATCATCACCGGGCTCATCTATTTCGTCCCCACCACCGAGCTCGGCACCCGGATCGGCATGACCACGGGCTCGCTCTTCGCCGCGCTCCTGAACCTCAACCGGCTGCTCGACGCGGCGGGGTACAAGGCGGAGTTCGGCCTGGTCGAGCAGCTCGGCTTCCTGATCTTCGGCGCGATCCTCTGCTCGCTCCTGATCTCGATCGCGATGAAGCGGGTCGCGACCCGGAAGGGCGTCGCATACGCCGACCGGATCGACGCGGTGCTCGGCGTGATCGTGATGACGGCCTTCCTCGCCGCGATCGTCTGGGTGATCCGCGCCGGGATGTCCTGAGGAGGCGGCCGATCCGGCGCCGGCCGGGCGGAAACGAAGAAAGCCCCGGCCTGGGCCGGGGCTTTCTCGTCAGTCGCGTCGGGTCGCGCTCAATGCGCGGGCGGGACGGCCGAGCCGCTGGCGGTGGTCGCGGCGGCGGCCTGGGCGGCCTTGGCCGCCTCGGCCTCCTCGTCCCAGTCGATCGCCTCGGGCATCCGGGTCAGCGCGACCTTGAGGACGTCCATCACGTTCGAGACCGGAATGAGCTCGAGCCCGTTCTTCACGTTGTCCGGGATCTCGCGGAGATCCTTGACGTTGTCGACCGGGATCATGACCGTCGTGATCCCGCCCCGGAGCGCGGCGAGCAGCTTCTCCTTCAGCCCGCCGATCGGCAGCACGTTGCCGCGCAGCGTGACCTCGCCGGTCATCGCGACGTCGCGGCGGACCGGGATGCCGGTCAGGACCGAGACGATCGAGGTGACCATCGCGATGCCCGCGCTGGGTCCGTCCTTCGGCGTCGCGCCCTCGGGGACGTGGACGTGGATGTCCACGCTCTCGAACAGCGTCGGCTTCACGCCGAGCTCCGGCGCCTTGGAGCGGACGAAGGACGAGGCGGCGTCGATCGACTCCTTCATCACGTCGCCGAGCTTGCCGGTCGTCTTCATGCGGCCCTTGCCGGGCAGGCGCAGCGCCTCGATCTGCAAGAGATCGCCGCCGACCTCGGTCCAGGCGAGGCCCGTGACGACGCCGACCTGATCGGTCAGCTCCGCGAGGCCGTACTTGAACCGCCGCACGCCGAGGAACTCCTCGAGGTTCTCGGGGGTCACGACGACCTTGGTCGCCTTGCCCTTCACGATCTCGGTCACCGCCTTGCGGCAAAGCTTCGCGATCTCGCGCTCGAGATTCCGGACACCGGCCTCGCGGGTGTAGTAGCGGATGATGTCGCGCAGACCGTCGTCGGTCAGCTCGAACTCACCCTTCTTCAGCCCGTGGCCCTTCTCCTGCTTCTCGACCAGGTGCATCCGGGCGATGCCGGCCTTCTCGTCCTCGGTGTAGCCCGAGAGCGAGATGATCTCCATGCGGTCGAGCAGCGGACGCGGCATGTTGTACGAGTTCGACGTGGTGAGGAACATCACGTTCGACAGGTCATACTCCACCTCCAGGTAGTGATCCATGAAGGTCGCGTTCTGCTCGGGATCGAGCACCTCGAGCATCGCCGAGGCCGGATCGCCGCGGAAGTCCTGACCCATCTTGTCGATCTCGTCGAGCAGGATGAGCGGGTTCGTGGTCTTGGCCTTCTTCATCGACTGGATGATCTTGCCGGGCATCGAGCCGATATAGGTCCGCCGGTGGCCGCGGATCTCCGCCTCGTCCCGGACGCCGCCGAGCGAGATGCGGATGAACTCGCGCCCCGTCGCCTTCGCGACCGACTTGCCGAGCGAGGTCTTGCCGACGCCCGGGGGGCCGACGAGGCAGAGGATCGGGCCCTTGAGCTTGTCCGAGCGCGACTGCACCGCGAGGAACTCGACGATGCGGTCCTTGACCTTCTCGAGCCCGTAGTGGTCGGCGTCGAGCACCTTCTGCGCGAGGACGAGATCCTTCTTGATCCGGCTCTTCTTGCCCCACGGGATCGAGAGCATCCAGTCGAGGTAGTTGCGCACGACGGTGGCCTCGGCCGACATCGGCGACATGGTCCGGAGCTTCTTCAGCTCGGCCAGCGCCTTGTCCTTGGCCTCCTTCGAGAGCTTGGTCGCGTTGATCCGCGCCTCGAACTCGGCCGCGTCGTCCTGACCGCCCTCCTCGCCGCCCAGCTCGCGCTGGATCGCCTTCATCTGCTCGTTCAGATAGTACTCGCGCTGAGTGCGCTCCATCTGCGTCTTGACGCGGCTCTTGATCTTCTTCTCGACCTTCAGGACCGACATCTCGCCCTGCATCAGGCCGTAGATCTGCTCCAGCCGCTCGCCCACGTCGGGCTCCTCGAGCAGCTTCTGCTTGTCCTCGAGCTTGGCGCCGAGATGCCCCGCGACCGTGTCGGCGAGCTTGCCCGGGGCCATGCTCTCGCTGACCGCCGCGACGGCTTCCTCGGGGATGTTGCGGTTGAGCTTCGCGTAGCGCTCGAATTCCTCGGCGACCGCGTGGCTCAGCGCCTTGATCGCGGCGGCGTCGTTCTCGGTCTCGTCGATCTTCGTCGCCTTGGCTTCGAAATAGGACTCGTTGTCGACGAAATCCTCGATCCGCACCCGCGCCTTGCCCTCGACCAGCACCTTCACGGTGCCGTCGGGCAGCTTCAGGAGCTGCAGCACATTGGCGATGACCCCGGTGCGGTAGATGCCGTCGGCGTTCGGCTCGTCCTCGGAAGCGTCGATCTGGCTCGCGAGAAGGATCTGCTTGTCGTCCTGCATCACAGCTTCGAGCGCGCGGACCGACTTCTCACGGCCCACGAACAGCGGCACGATCATATGCGGGAAAACCACGATGTCGCGCAGCGGAAGGACGGGATAGGACGAACTGCTCAATTCTGTCATGGGTATGTCCTTATCTGGCGAAGCGCCCGGACCCGGCCATTCCGGCGACCAGGGCGATCCCAGCGGGTGAGATGGCGCGGCGACGTGTCGGTTTCAAGTCCGCATCTTGCGACGTCGCCGCGGCGGGCGCAACCCGGGGTGGCCCGACCGGCGGAGGCTCGCGCCCGGCCCGCCTCTCCGCCCCGCGCGGGGTTTCCGGTCCGCCGGACCCGGGCGCGGCGCGGGATCATCGCCGCCTCCGGGAGGGTTTCGACCAGCTTCCCGCGCCGCCTTCGCGCCGCACCGCCGGCCGGCGCGCCTCAGACGGGCGCGATGTCGCCCCGCGCCCGCTCGGCCTCGAATTCCGCCGCGAAGGCCGCGAGCCGGCCCTCGGCGATGGCCGCGCGCAGCCCGGCCACCAGGTCCTGATAGTAGCGCAGGTTGTGCCAGGTCAGCAGCATCGAGGCGATGATCTCGCTCGCCTTGAATACATGGTGCAGATAGGCGCGCGAATAGCTCCGGCAGGCGGGGCAGCCGCAGGCCTCGTCGAGCGGGCGCGGGTCCTCGGCGTGGCGCGCGTTCTTGATGTTGAGCGCGCCACGCCGGGTGAAGACCTGGCCGGTGCGCCCGGAGCGCGAGGGCAGCACGCAATCGAACATGTCCACGCCGCGCATCACCGCGCCGACGATGTCGTCGGGCTTGCCGACGCCCATCAGGTAGCGCGGCCGGTCCTCGGGCAGGAAGCCCGGCGCGTAGTCGAGGACGCCGAACATCGCCTCCTGCCCCTCGCCGACCGCGAGCCCGCCGATCGCATAGCCGTCGAAGCCGATCCCGCGCAGGGCCTCGGCGCTCTCCTCGCGCAGATCCCTGGTCACGCCGCCCTGCATGATGCCGAAGAGCGCGTGGCCGGGCCGGTCGCCGAAGGCCTCGCGCGAGCGCAGCGCCCAGCGCATGGAAAGCCGCATCGAGGCCGCGACCGCTTCCTCGGTCGCCGGCAGCGCCGGGCATTCGTCGAAGCACATCACGATGTCCGAGCCGAGCAGGCGCTGGATCTCCATGCTGGTCTCGGGGCTGAGGAAATGGGTCGAGCCGTCGACGTGGCTTTTGAAGGTGACCCCTTCCTCGGTGAGCTTCCGGAGCTCGTTGAGGCTCATCACCTGGAAACCGCCGGAATCGGTCAGGATCGGCCGCTCCCAGTTCATGAACCGGTGCAGCCCGCCGAGCCGCGCGACGCGCTCCGCGCCGGGGCGCAGCATCAGGTGGTAGGTGTTGCCGAGCAGGATGTCGGCCCCGGTCTCGCGCACGCTCTCGGGCAGCATCGCCTTGACGGTGCCGGCGGTGCCGACCGGCATGAAGGCGGGCGTGCGGATCTCGCCGCGCGGCATGCGGAGCACGCCGGTCCGGGCCATGCCGTCGCGGGCGGCGATGTCAAATTCGATTCGGCTCATCGCGCTTCCATAGCCGCGAAGCGCGGCGGCGACAAATCGCCCGCCGGCGCGGTTCCCGCCGCGTGGCACCGTTCACGGCGGCTCGCCTTTACGGCGGCGCGGGTAAATCCTATATTCGCGGTCAGGAATTGGCGGAGGGCGCATTTCATGAACGACGAATCCGATGCCCCGATCGAGGGGACGCCGCTGATCCGTCCGTCGAGCACCGACCATCCGCTCTATGATCAGGTGGTCGAGGCCTGCCGCACCGTCTACGATCCCGAGATCCCGGTGAACATCTACGACCTCGGCCTCGTCTACACGATCGAGATCTCCGACGAGGGCGACGTCGCCGTGGCGATGAGCCTGACCGCGCCGGGCTGTCCGGTCGCGGGCGAGATGCCGGGCTGGGTCGCCGAGGCGATCACCCCGATCCCGGGCGTGCGCCACGTCAACGTCGACGTGGTCTGGGAGCCGCAATGGGGCATGGACATGATGTCCGACGAGGCACGGCTCGAACTCGGGTTCATGTGAGGCGCGGGACTTCGCCGCGGGGCGGAATCGGCGCCGCTGGCCGGACGGCCTGACGGGGGTTGCCCGGCGGGCGGGTCCGGGCCATGGTCCGACCCAAGGGCGGCCCGAGAGTTCCAGAATGTCGCAATCCCAGTCGCAAGGACAGGCCGGCCGCGACGCGCCGGAATTCGCCGTGCTGACGGGCGACATCATTCGGTCCTCGAAACTCTCGACGGAGACGCTCGACGCCGCGATGGCGGCGCTCGAAGGCGGCGCGACTTCGATGACGCGCTGGGAGGGGGCCGAACCGGCGCGGTTCGAGCGGTTTCGCGGCGATGGATGGCAATGCCTCGCGCCCTCGCCCCGTCTCGCGCTGCGCGCGACGCTCTTTCTCCGGGCGAGCCTGCGCGCCGCGCTGCGCGACGTCGAGACCCGGGTGTCGATCGGCATCGGCCCCGCGCGCCTCTCGCCCGAGACTCTCGCGGCCGCGGGCGGGCCGGCGTTCGAGCTTTCGGGCCGCGGTCTCGACAAGATGGCGCGGGCGCGGAACCTCGCGATATCCTGGGCGAACCCGCCCGGCGCGGCGCCGGTGATCGGCGCGGTCGTCGCGCTCTGCGACGAGATCTCCCGCCTCTGGACTCCGCGTCAGGCCGAATTGCTGCTCGAGGCCCTGTCGCCCGGCGACGCGCCGCAGGAGGTGCTCGCGGAACGCCGGGGCATCAGCCAGCAGGCCGTCGCGAAACATCTGCGCGCCGGCGGTGGCTTCGCGCTTCAGGAGGCGCTGCGCGCCGTGGAGGGGGCGCTGTGAGCGGGTACAACCGAATCCGGTTGTATGGGGAATACAGCCGAAATCGGCTGTATTCCGGCGGCTCACTGAGCGGACGGCGCGGGCCACCGGGGCGACCGGCCTCTTTACAACCTTCAAGGGTTGTTACTTGAAATACAACCTCGAAAGGTTGTCGTGCGACCACGATACGGGCGCTGGGCGGACCCGCCATGCTTGAGACCGCGACCGCGCTCCTGCTCGGGCATGTGCTCGGCGACTTCACGCTGCAGAGCCGGGCGATGGTGGCGGGGAAGGGCCGGCCGCTCGTCCTGCTCGGCCATGTCGCGGTGGTGGTGCTTGCCACCTGGGCGGCGCTCGGCTTCGCGCCGGTCCCCGGCCCGATCCTGCTCGTCGCACTCGGCCATTTCGTCACCGATCTCCTCAAGCACCACTATTCCGAGCGCCAACGGGCCCGGAACGCGCACGCGGGCTTCGCCGCCTTCGCCGCCGACCAGGCCGCGCATCTCGTGGTGATCTGGCTCGCCGCGAGCCTCTGGCCCGGCGCCTGGGCGGCGGGGATCTGGGCCGATCCCGCGCTCATCGACCGCCTGCCCGGCCTCGCGCGGCTGCCCGAGGCGATGGCGCTCATCGCCGGGCTGATCGGCACCGTCTGGGCCGGCGGCTACGCGGTGAGCGCGCTCATGACCGGGCTGAAGCTGCCGGTCGACCCCGAGGAGGATGCGAGCCTGCCCCGGGGCGGCCAGCTGATCGGCCGGCTGGAACGGCTGATGATCCTGATGCTCCTGCTCGCGAACCAGCCCGACGGGATCGGCCTCCTGATCGCGGCGAAGTCGATCCTGCGCTTCTCTGAGGTGAGCGCCAGCGACCGGCGCGCCAGCGAATACGTGATCATCGGCACGCTCGCGAGCTTCGCCTGGGCGATCTCGATCGCCTTCGGCACCCACGCGCTCCTCCTCGCACTGCGACACCCTTGAGACCTGGCCCGGCCCGCCCTATTTTGCGGGGAAGTTCCAACCGAGGCGAGACCCACCGATGTTCGGCATTCCCGGCAAAGCGCCGATCAGCATGACCCCCGCGGCGCAGGCGCAGATCGCCCGGCTGATGGCCAAGGGCGGCACCAAGGGCCTCAGGATCGGCGTCAAGAAGGGCGGTTGCGCCGGCATGGAATACACGATGGACTATGTCGACGAGATCAACCCGCACGACGAGGTGATCGAGGAGAACGGCGCCCGCGTGATGATCGCGCCGATGGCGCAGATGTTCCTGTTCGGCACCGAGATCGACTACAAGACCGACCTGCTCGAATCCGGGTTCAAGTTCAACAACCCCAACGTGGTCGACGCCTGCGGCTGCGGCGAGTCGATCAAGTTCGCCGGCATGTGAGCGCGGGGCCTCTTCGCGCCCCGTACCAGATAGCACCCCTCCGTCCCGGGCTCGACCCCGGACCTCGACGCTCGGAGCCTGTGGCCTCGAGGTCCCGGGTCAGGCCCGGGACAGCGGAGCGCCGGCATCCCGGCGCCTCGATGTCGCGGGACGGCGTCCCGGACCCCACCGCCTCGAAAGGAGCCGCGATGGCGGTATCGCCCGAGACCCGCGCCTTCGTCCTCGAACTCTTCGACGGCCTGCCCGAGGTCACCACCCGCGCGATGATGGGCGGGCTCGCGGTCTATTCGCGCGGCCAGGTCTTCTGCCTCGTGGGCCTCGGCGAACGGATCTTCCTCAAGGCCCGGGACGATCTCGCCCGCGCGCTCGAAGCCGAGGGATCCGAGCGCTTCGCCTATGCCCGCAAGAACGGGCGCGTCGGCGGGATGAACTACTGGACGCTGCCCGAGGCGGCGCTCGACGACCCCGATCTCGCCTGCGCCTGGGCGCGCCGCGCGCTCGAAGCCGTCGCGGCCGAGGACGATCCGCGCTTTTCCTGACCCGGCGCCTCTGCTAGCACGAGGCGATTTTCCTTGGAGGGTTGGGGGATATGGCTCTGCGCAAACTCGTCGCCGGAAACTGGAAGATGCATGGCCGGGCATCCTCGCTCGCCGTGGTCGAGGCGATCGTGGACAAGTACCTCAATCCCGCCTGCGACGTGATCGTCTGCCCGCCCGCGACGTTGATCGCCCGGCTCGCCGGCCGCGGCGTGCCGGTCGGCGGCCAGGACTGCCACTGGGAGACGCTCGGCGCCCATACCGGCGACATCGCGGCCGAGATGCTGGCCGACGCCGGCGCCGAGGCGGTGATCCTCGGCCATTCCGAACGGCGCGCCGACCATGGCGAGACCGACGCGACGGTGGCGCGCAAGACCGAGGCCGCCTGGCGCGCCGGGCTCGTCGCGATCGTCTGCGTCGGCGAGACCGAGGCGGAGCGCGACGCCGGCCAGACGCTCGCGAGCATCGCGGCGCAGCTCGCCGGATCGATCCCCGAGGAGGCGACGGCGTCCAATCTCGTCATCGCCTACGAGCCGGTCTGGGCGATCGGCACCGGCCGCACGCCGACGCTCGCGCAGATCGCCGAGGTCCACGCCTTCCTGCGCGAGAGCCTCGAGACCCGCTTCGGCCACGGCATCGCCCATGGCATCCGGCTGCTCTACGGCGGCTCGGTGAAGCCGGGCAACGCGGCGGAGATCTTCGCGGTCGCCAACGTCGACGGCGCGCTGGTCGGCGGCGCCTCGCTCAAGGCCGAGGATTTCGGCGGGATCATCGCCGCGGCCGGCTGAGGTCGCCGTCCGGATCGGGAGGCGCCCGATGCGCGATCATGGCGGCGACCTGGACCGCGCGATCCGCGAATACGGCGGCGCGGCGGCGGACTGGATCGACCTCTCGACCGGGATCAACCGGCGGCCCTATCCGGTGCCGCCGCTGCCCGGGGCGGCCTTCACGGCGCTCCCCACCCACGCGGAGCTGAGCGCGCTCGAAGCCGCGGCGCGCGCCGCCTGGGGCGTGCCGGCTAGGGCGGCGAGCGAGACGCTGGCCCTTGCCGGGGCGCAGGCGGCGATCCAGGCGATCCCGCGGCTCGGGCCGCCCGGCGAAGCCAGGGTGCTCGGCCCGACCTACAACGAATACGCCGGCGCGCTCCGGACCGCGGGCTGGACGGTCACCGAGGTGACCGACCGCGCCGCCCTCGCCGGGGCCGATCTCGCCGTCCTCGCCAATCCCAACAATCCCGACGGCGCGCGCCACGCGCCCGAGGCCCTCGTCGCGCTCGCCGGCACCGTGCGCCGGCTGGTGGTGGACGAGAGCTTCGGCGATTGCGCGCCGGAACTGTCGCTGCTGCAGCGCGCCCTGCCCGGCAGCGTGCTGGTTCTGCGCTCCTTCGGAAAATTCCATGGTCTCGCCGGCCTCAGGCTCGGCTTCGTCACCGGCGCGCCGGAGGCGATCGCCGCGCTGCGCGCCATCGCCGGGCCCTGGCCGGTCTCGGGCCCGGCGATCGCGACCGGGCGCGCCGCGCTCGCCGACGCGGCCTGGGCCGAGGCGACGCGCGCGCGCCTGACGGCCGAGGCCGCGCGGCTCGACGCGCTGGCCGGGACGGCGGGCTGGGTCCACGCGGGCGGCACGACGCTCTTTCGTCTCTACGCGACCCCCGACGCTGTGGCGGCGCGGGCCCGGCTCGCGCGGCGCCGGATCTGGTCGCGGATCTTCCCCTGGTCGCCGTCCTGGATCCGCCTCGGCCTGCCCGGCGCCGAGCTGGAATGGGAGCGCCTGACCCGGGCGCTGGAGGTCGCCGCGGGCGGAGAGGCCTGATCCGGCCTCCGCGCGACGGATGCGGCTCGCGGAGCCGCCCCGGGCTTGACCCGGGCCTCGACGCCATTTCCGAGCAGTCGCCCATCGGCTTCGAGGCCCCGGACCAAGTCCGGGGCGGCGCGCACGGGCCAGTCCTGAGCCGGCGCTTCTGACATCGCCCGGAACGCGGCGGGCGCCGGAGCCATTGGCCCGACGCCCGACGCCAATTCCTTGCCTGTTCCCGCGTCGCCGGCTCACCGCCTTGCGAGGGCACGCGCCGCGCCCTTCGCGAGCAGCGCCGCCGCCGTCGACGTCCCGGAGGCTTAGCCGTCAGGCCGCGCCCCCCGGGCTCCGCCTCAGCTGCGGCAGACGGAGAAGCCGTCCTGCCGTCCCGGGCGCGAGCTGTCGATCCGGGTGGCCGCGACCACCTTGTGCCAGCCGGCGCGGCCGAAATCGATCACCACCCGCAGGATGGAGCCGTTCTTGCGCGGCTCCGGGATGTCGATCTTCTGGCCGTTCACGGTGAAGCTCTTGAAGTTCTTGGTGTCGCCGACGTCCTGGAAGGCCACCACCGCCTTGCCGTCGGCCCCCGCCATCACGCCGAAGCGGACGACGCCCTTGCCGCCGTCCTCGAAGGAGCCGGCGGACCGGCCCTCGTGGTCGGTGAGGTTCTCGCGCTCGGCCAGCTGGCTCCACTGGCTCTCATAGCCGCCGGCCCGGCGCGCGTTGCGCGTCTCCGAGCGTTCGGCGTTCGAATCAGCGAGGGACACAACCGATCCCGCATACCCAACGGAGGCGCTGCAAAGCAGCGCCAGCATCACAAGACGAATCATTTAATCAGCCCCACACAACTCAAGCGCGATCCCGCGCCCCCGTGATCACATTGCCGCGGCGGCGTAGGGAAAGCGAGTCTCCTTTCAAAACCGGCTGATTTCAGCCCTCTGCGTGGTGTTTTCGACACATCCGCCAAAGGTCGATCCTATATGAGCGGATATCCGCTCATATTGATTCCAGACAACATTCAATCTTGAGTTGTTGCATTTTCCTCACGCCGCGTCTTTCGGCCGCGAGGCGCCGAACCGGCCCCGCGCGGGCCGAATCGAGCGAATCACCGGGCGAGCGCGAGCAGGCCGGGGACGTCGAGATGACGTTCGAGATGGGCGCCGAGCGCGTCGAGCGTCGCCGCCACGCCGGCGGCGTAGTCGCCGCGCCCGGCGGTCAGCCCGAGGCCGCCGAGGAACGCCGCGCGGAAATCGTCGGCGGCGAACATGCCGTGCAGGTAGCTGCCCGCGACGCGGCCATCGGGCGAGACCGCGCCCTCGGCGCCCTCGCCCTCGACCAGGGCGAAGGGCCGCGCCCGGTCGGCGCCCTCGGTCCGGCCGATGTGGATCTCGTAGCCGCGCAGCGCCGCCCCGCTCGCCACGTGGCGCGCCCGGACCTCGCGCAGCGTCTTGTCGCCTTGCATCACCGTCGCGACGTCGAGCAGGCCGAGCCCGGGCGTCTCGCCCGGCGGCCCCTCGATCCCCTCGGGATCGGCGACGACGCGGCCGAGCATCTGGTAGCCGCCGCAGATCCCGAGCACATGCCCGCCCCGCCGGCGATGGGCGAGAAGGTCGATGTCCCAGCCCTGGGCGCGCAGGAAGGCGAGGTCGCCCCGGGTCGACTTGCTGCCCGGCAGGATCACGAGCGCGGCGTCGCCCGGGATCGGCTCGCCGGGCCGCACCATGCCGACCGCGAGCCCGGGCTCGGCCGCCAGCGGATCGAGGTCGTCGAAATTGGCGATCCGCGACAGCGCGAGGCAGACGACGCGCGCCTCGCCACCTGCCGCCCGGATCGCGGGCGGCAGGTCGAGCGCGTCCTCGGCGGGCAGCCGGACCGCGTCGGGAAAGAAGGGCACCACGCCGAAGCCGCGCCAGCCGGTGCGCTCGGCGATCAGCCGGTAGCCGTCGTCGAAGAGGCTCGGGTCGCCCCGGAAGCGGTTGACCAGGAAGCCCTCGATCCGGGCCGCGTCGGCCGGATCGAGCACCACCTTCGTGCCGACGATCTGCGCGATCACCCCGCCCCGGTCGATGTCGCCGGCGAGCACGACGGGCACGTCCGCCGCCGCGGCGAAGCCCATGTTGGCGATGTCACCCGCGCGCAGGTTCACCTCCGCCGGGCTGCCCGCGCCCTCGACGATCACGAGGTCGAATTCCGCCGAGAGCCTGTGGAAGCTCTCGAGCACCGCCCCCATCAGCCCCGGCTTCAGCGCGGCGTAGTCGCGCGCCCGCGTCGTCGTCAGCCGGCGGCCCTGGACGACCACCTGCGCGCCGGTATCGGTCTCGGGCTTCAAGAGCACAGGATTCATGTCGACCCGGGGCGCGAGGCCGCAGGCCAGCGCCTGCAGCGCCTGCGCCCGGCCGATCTCGCCGCCGTCGGCGGTGACGGCGGCGTTGTTGGACATGTTCTGCGGCTTGAACGGCGCGACGCGGAGCCCCCGCGCCCGCGCCGCGCGGCAGAGCCCGGCGACGAGCAGCGACTTGCCGACGTTCGAGCCGGTGCCCTGGATCATCAGCGCGGGCATGTCACGCTCCCAGGGAAGGGGACGCGGCGGCGGACCAAGGTCCGCCCTACGACCCGGCCGCGCGGTGGGGCGCCCCGCCGGAGGCGCCGCGCGAACCGTAGGGCGGACCTCGGTCCGCCGTCCCGGGAGCGTCGCCGTAGGGTGGGCGATCCGCCCACCATCCTCCGCCGCCGCAAGCTCAGAACTCCACCCCCGGCTGCGCCTTGATCCCGCCCCGGAACGGGTGCTTCACCAGCGTCATCTCGGTGACGAGATCCGCCGCCTCGATCAGCTCCGGCTTCGCGTTCCGCCCGGTGAGCACGACATGCGTCATCGGCGGCTTCTCCGCCGCGAGGAAGGCCAAGACCTCGCCGAGGTCGAGATAGTCGTAGCGCAGCGCGATGTTGATCTCGTCGAGCAGCACCATGCGGATGCCGGGATCGCGAATGAGCTCCTTCGCCTTCTCCCAGCCGGCGCGGGCGGCGGCGACGTCGCGCGCGCGGTCCTGCGTCTCCCAGGTGAAGCCCTCGCCCATCGCGTGGAACTGGCAGAGCTCGCCGAAATGCGTGGTCAGGAGCCGCCGCTCGCCGGTGTCCCAGGCGCCCTTGATGAACTGCACCACCGCGCAGGGCATGCCATGCGCGATCGCGCGCAGGATCATGCCGAAGCCCGAGGAGCTCTTGCCCTTGCCAGGCCCGGTATGGACGATGACGAGGCCCTTCTCGCCCTCCTTGGTCGCCATCATCCGGTCGCGCGCGGCCTTGATCCTCGCCATTTTCGCGGCGTGCCGCGCCTGGTCCGCCACCTCCGCGCCGGGGGCGCCCGGGGGGCTCTCGGTCTCGCTCATGGCGCTTCCTCGCTTGACAAGGGGAACGGGCTCGCCTCAGGTGAACCGGCACTGGTTCCTGTCTATGACAGGCGAAGAGGGAATGTGCTAGGGGGACCGCCCCCGAGGCCAGCCGCCCCCGCGACCGTGACCGGAGAGAGCGCCGATCCACTGGCCAGCCGCCGAAAGGCGCGGGCCGGGAAGGCCGGCGATCGACGGGCGTGATGCCCGGGATCCGCGAGCCGGGAGACCTGCCAGCGCCGATTTTGACGGGCGGACGGGGTGTTCCGCGACCGGCATGGACGGCGCCCGGCCGTCCCGCTGGCCATGCCCCCCGTATGCCGAGGAAGGAACCGGAGGGGATGGAGCGGACGCGCCCAACCACGCTGCTCGTCTGTGTCACCTGCCGCCGGGCGGATCCCGTCGCTGCGGCGCCGTCGGCCGTGGCGCCGGCCGTCCCGGCGGGCTCCGGAGACACCGCCGCCCCCGCGAACCCCCTCCCCCTGAGCGCCGCCCCGGGCTCGACCCGGGGCCTCGACGCCGGGGCGCCGGGCCTGGCGGTCGAGGTCCCGGGTCAGGCCCGGGACAGCGGCGAGACGGCGGCGCCGGTCCGCCCGGGTGCCACCATGCTCGACCGGCTGGCGTCGGGAGACCTTCCGCCGGGCATGCGGCTGCGCGGCGTCGAATGCCTCTCGGCCTGCTCCAGCGGCTGCGCGGTCGCGCTGACCGGGCCGGGCCGCTGGACCTATGTCTACGGCAATCTCGATCCCGCCGCGCATCCCGCCGAGATCCTCGCCGGCGCCGCCGCCTACGCGGCGACCGACGACGGGCTCGTGCCCTGGCGCGAGCGCCCGCTCGTCCTGCGCCGCAACGTCATCGCCCGCGTCCCCCCTTTCGAACTGGAGCCCTCATGACCGATCTCGCCAAGGTCCCCGTCACCATCGTCACCGGCTTCCTCGGCGCGGGCAAGACGACGCTGATCCGCCACCTGATGGCCAATCCCGGCGGCCGCCGCCTCGCGGTGCTCGTCAACGAATTCGGCACCGTGGGCGTCGACGGCGACCTCCTGCGCGCCTGCGCCGACGCGAACTGCCCCGAGGCGAATATCGTCGAGCTCGCCAACGGCTGCATCTGCTGCACCGTCGCGGACGAGTTCATCCCGACGATGGAGGCGCTGCTCGCGCTGCCCGAGCGCCCGGACCATATCGTGATCGAGACCTCCGGCCTCGCGCTGCCGAAGCCGCTCCTGAAGGCCTTCGACTGGCCGGCGATCCGCTCGCGCATCACCGTCGACGGCGTGGTGACGGTCGCCGACGCCGAGGCGGTGGCGGCGGGGCGTTTCGCCCCCGACGCGCGCGTCCCGGCCGACGCGCCGGAGCACGAGACGCCGCTCTCGGAGGTGTTCGAGGACCAGCTCGCCTGCGCCGACGTCGTGCTGCTCTCCAAGGCCGATCTCGCCGGGCCCGAGGGGGTCGCCGCGGCGAAGACGCTGATCGAGGCCGAGCTGCCCCGGCCGCTGCCGATCCTGACCATGAGCGAAGGCGTGATCGACCCGCGGGTGATCCTCGGGCTCGACGCCGCGGCGGAGGCGGATCTCGCCCAGCGCCCCTCGCATCACGACGGCGAGGAGGAGCACGAGCACGACGACTTCGACTCGACCGTGGTGGCGCTCGGCGAGATCGCCGACCCCGAGGCGCTCGCCGCCGCCGTGGCGCGGCTGGCGCGCGAGCTCGGGATCCTGCGCGTGAAGGGTCATGTCGCGGTCCGGGGCAAGCCGATGCGTCTCCTCGTGCAGGCGGTGGGCGAGCGGGTGCGGACGCAGTATGATCGGCCCTGGGGCGCCGGGCCGCGCGCGTCGACCCTGGTCGTGATCGCCGAGAAGGCGGACATCGACCCGGAGGCGATCCGCGCCGTGCTCGCCGCCGCGACGGCGGAGTCCACGGCAAAGCCCATGGTGGAGCGCACGGAGGCCTGACCCTGCCATGCACGTCGTCTTCCGGGAAAGCCACGGGCTCGAGGAGACCGCCGTCCCGACCGATCTCGGCCAGGATCCGGCGGATCTCGTCGTGCTTTCCTTCTCGGACAGCGACCTCGGCGCCTTCGCGGCCGGCTGGCACCGCGCGAAGGGCGGGCTGCCGTCGCTGCGGCTCGCCAATCTCGTGGCGCTCGCGCATCCGCTCTCGGTCGACACCTATGTCGAGCGCACGCTCGGCGGCGCGAAGGGCATCCTGATCCGGCTGATCGGCGGCGAGGCCTACTGGCCCTATGGCGTCGCCTCGATCCAGGATCTCGCGCGGCGGCGCGGGATCGCGCTCGCCGTGCTGCCGGCGGACGGGCGCGAGGATCCGCGGCTCGACGCGGTCTCGACGCTGCCGGTCTCGACGCTGCGCCGGCTCGGCCATCTCTGCGACCAGGGCGGCGCGGTCGCGGCCCAGGCGGCGCTGGCGCAAATGGCGCTGGCCGCCGGGCTCTACGCCGGGCCGGTCATGGGCGCGAAATCGGTGCCCGAGCACGGGTTCTACGATCCCGCGCGCGGGGTTCTCCCGGCGCTTCCGCCCGCGACCGGCCCGCGCGCGCTCGTCACCTTCTACCGCGCCTATCTCACCGCCGCCGATACCGAGCCGGTCGACGTGCTGATAGAAGCGCTCCGCGCGCGCGGCTTCGACGCCGTCGGCGCCTTCGCGACCTCGCTCAAGGCGCCCGCCTCGGCGGAGTGGCTGCGCGGGCACCTCGCATCGGAACCATGGGCCGCGATCGTCAACGCCACCGCCTTTTCCGCGAAGGGCGCGGACGGCGCCTCGCCGCTCGACGCCGCCGGCTGCCCGGTGTTCCAGGTCGCGCTCTCGACCGCGCGGCGGAAGGACTGGGAAGGCTCGACCCGGGGCCTCTCCGCCGCCGATCTCGCGATGCACGTGGTGCTGCCCGAGGTCGACGGCCGGATCTTCGCCGGCGTCGCGAGCTTCAAGGCGCCGACCCGCCGCGATCCCGAGCTCCAGTTTTCCCGTTTCGCGCATCGCGCCGAACCGGGCAGGATCGGCGCGATCGCCGACCGGGTCGCCGCCTGGCACCGGCTCGCGGCGACGCCGGCGGCCGAGCGGCGCCTGGCGCTCGTGCTCTCCACCTATCCCGGCCGCGCCGACCAGATGGCGCACGCGGTCGGCCTCGACGCGCTCGCCTCGGCCGAGGCGATCCTCGAGGACCTCGCGGCCGATGGCTATGCGACCGGCGGCACGGCGGCGCCGCTCCCGGAGGCGCTGGGCGGCTTGCCCGGCGATGAAACCCGCTGTCCCGGGCTTGACCCGGGACCTCGGGGCCGGAGCGCGGCCCATGGGGGTCGAGACCCCGGGTCGAGCCCGGGGCGGCGCGGCGAGGGGGCCGACCTGGCCGCGGATCCCGGATTCCCGCTCGCGGACTACGCCGCCGCGCTCACGGGCCTGCCCGAGCCGCTCCGCGCCGATCTCGCCGCCGCCTGGGGGGACCCCGCCGATGATCCGGCGGTCGTCGACGGCGCCTTCCGCTTCGCCGCCACGCGGCGCGGGAAGGTCCTCGTGGCGCTCCAGCCCGAGCGGGGCGAGACCGGCGCCCGGGTGGATGACTACCACGACCTTTCCCGCGTGCCCCGCCACGCCTATGTCGCCTTCTACCTCTGGCTCCGGTCCCGCGGCATCCACGCGCTCATTCATCTCGGCGCGCATGGCACGCTCGAATGGCTGCCGGGCAAGTCGGTCGCGCTCTCGGCCGACTGCTGGCCCGAGGCGCTGATCGGCCCGACGCCGGTCGTCTATCCCTTCATCGTCAACGACCCCGGCGAGGCGGCGCAGGCGAAGCGGCGGACCGGCGCGGTCACGCTCGGCCACGCGCCGCCGCCGCTGACCGCCTCGGCGATCCCGCCGGAGCTGCTGCCGCTCGAGGCGATGCTCGACGAATATTCGACCGCCGACGGGCTCGACCCGGCGCGGCGCGACCGGCTGATCGCCGACATCCGCGCCGAAGCCGCCGCGCGCGGCGTCTCCGAGGATATCGGCCTGCCCGAGGAGGCCTCGGCGGCCGAGGCGATCCCGCGCATCGACCGCTTCGTCTGCGACCTGAAGGAAAGCCAGTTCGGCGACGGGCTGCACGTCCACGGCCGGGGCGAGACCGGCGCGGGCGAGCGCGCCGGGCTTCTCGCCGCGCTCGCCGGGCGTTTCGTGCCGGGCGGCCCCTCGGGTTCGCCCTGGCGCGGCCGCGCCGACGTGCTGCCCACCGGGCGCAACCTCTACACGACCGACCCGCGCGCGGTGCCGTCCCGCGCCGCGCACGCCCAAGGCGTGAAGCTCGCCGAGGAGCTGCTGCGACGGCATCTGCAGGACCATGGCGACTGGCCGCGCGGGCTGGTGCTCGACCTCTGGGGCTCGGCCACGATGCGCACGGCGGGCGAGGAATTCGCGATGGCGCTGCATCTCGCGGGCCTCGCGCCGCGCTGGGACGAGGGCTCGCAGCGGGTCGCGGGGTTCGAGATCCTGCCGCTCGCGCTGCTCGGCCGGCCGCGGATCGACGTCACGCTGCGCGTCTCGGGCCTGTTCCGCGACGTCTTCCCGACGCTCTCCCAGCTCTTCGACCAGGCCGCCGCCGCGCTCGGGGAGCGCGAGGAGGCGCCGGAGGACAATCCCTATCTCGCCCTGGGCCCGCGCGTCTTCGGCCCCCGCCCCGGCGCCTACGGGCTTGGTCTGGGCGCGGCGCTCGAGGACTACACCGACGCGGGCCGCGCCGCGGCGGGCGAGGCCTGGCTTTCCGCCTCGGCCTGGGCCTTCGACGCGGCGGGCGAGGCGACCCCGGCCCGCGCGGCGCTCGAGGCCCGCGTGGGCGCGGCCGAGGCCTTCGTCCACGCGCAGGATCTGATCGAGACCGACCTCTTGCTCGCGGCCGACTACGCCGCGCACGAGGCGGGCTTCGCCGCCGCCGCCGCGGCGCTCGGGGGGCCCGCGCCCGCGCTCTACCATCTCGACGCGACCGATCCCGAGGCGCCCCGCGCCCGGACGCTGCCCGAAGAGATCGCCCGCGTCGTCCGCGCCCGGGCGGCCAATCCGGTCTGGGCCGACGGCATGACGCGGCACGGCTTCCGCGGCGCGGCCGAGATCACCGCGACGCTCGACCATCTCGCGGCCTTCGCCCATCTCGCGCGGGCCGTGCCGCCGCATCTCTTCGACCTCTATCACGAGGCGACGCTCGGCCGGCCCGAGATCGTCGCCTTCATGGACGACGCGAACCCCGGCGCGCTCGCGGCGCTGCGCGACCGCTTCCGCCGGCTGCGCGAGGCGGGGCTCTGGGTCACGCGGCGGAACTCGATCGCCGCGGCGGTGGAGCGCGGCGCATGATCCCCGCGGCCCGGACACCGCGCTCGGAGCCCGGGCCGCGCGTGCGCGGCTGGTGCCCCGGCGCGCTCCGCCCGATGGAATCGGGCGACGGCTGGATCGTCCGCCTGCGCCCGGCCCTCGGCCGGCTCTCCCCCGACCAGGCGCGCGGCGTCGCCCGGCTGGCGCGAACGCATGGCAACGGACAGCTCGACCTCTCGGCCCGCGCCAACCCGCAGATCCGGGGCGTGACGCGGGAGAGCCACGCGCCCCTGATCGAGGGCTTGCGCGCCTTCGGCCTCGTCGCCGCCAGCGTGGAAGCCGAGGCGCGGCGGACCGTCATGCTCACGCCCTTCGCCACCGCCGCGGACGACGCGCTCGCGCGGGCGCTGGAAGCCGCGCTCGCCGAAGGCCCGGAGCTGCCCTCCAAGTTCGGCTTCGCCGTCGACACCGGCCCGCGGCCGGTCCTTACCGGGACGCCGGCCGACATCCGCCTCGAACGCTCGGCGCGGGGCGCGCTGATCCTGCGCGCCGATGGCATGGCGCTCGGCGCGGCGGTGACCGAAGCCGAGGCGCCCGCCCGCGCCGTGGCGCTCGCGCGCTGGTTCCTCGCCTCGGGCGGCGTCTCCGGCGGCAGGGGGCGGATGGCGGCCCATGTCGCGCGCGGCGCCGTCCCGCCCGGCGCCAACGATGTCACCCCCGCCGCCCCGCTCGGGCCGCCCGCGCCGGGGTCGCATCCGATGGGCCTTCTCGCCGCCTTCGCCTTCGGCGCGCTCGACGCGGAAACCCTCGCGGCGCTGGCCGAGACCGGCGCCGAGCTGCGGCTGACGCCCTGGCGGATGCTGCTCGCGGTCGGGCTCGACGCCGCGCCGGCGATCCCCGGCCTCGTCACCGATCCGGCCGATCCGCTGCTCCGGGTCGCCGCCTGCGTCGGCGCGCCCGCCTGCCCCTCCGGCTTCGCCGCCACCCGGCCGCTCGCCCGCGCGCTCGCGCCGCGCGTGCCCTCGGGGAGCTTCCTGCATGTCTCGGGCTGCGCCAAGGGTTGCGCGCATCCCAAGGCCGCGCCATTAACCCTCGTCGCGGGCGGGGAGGGCTTCGCGGCCGTCCGGAACGGCTCCGCCGCCGGCCGACCCGAGACGCCGCCCCGCCCCGCCGCCGCCATCGCCGCCGATCCCGGCCCCCTCATCGAGACGCCCTGATGCCGCATCTCTACGAAACCGACGGGGCCGCGATCTACGCCCGCTCCTTCGCGACCATAAGGGGCGAGGCCGATCTCGGCCGCTTCGCCCCCGCCGAGGAGAAGGTCGTGGTCCGGATGATCCACGCCGCCGGCATGGTCGGGCTGGAGCGGCACATCCGCTTCACCCCCGGCATGGCCGAGGCGGCCCGGGCCGCGCTCGCCGCCGGCGCGCCGATCCTCTGCGACGCCTATATGGTGAGCGAGGGCATCACCCGGCCCCGCCTGCCCGCGAACAACGAGGTCATCTGCGCGCTACGCGATCCGAGGGTGCCGGATCTCGCGCGGGAGATGGGCAATACCCGCTCGGCCGCGGCCTTCGAGATCCTGCGGCCGCGCCTCGGCGGCGCGCTGGTGGCGATCGGCAACGCGCCGACCGCGCTCTTTCATCTTCTGAACATGCTCGAGGATCCGGACTGTCCGCGGCCCGCGGCGATCATCGGCTGCCCGGTCGGCTTCGTCGGCGCGGCGGAATCGAAGGAGGCGCTCTTCGCGGCGCCCCCCGCCCCGGCGCTGATCGTCGAGGGGCGGCTCGGCGGCTCGGCGATCACGGTGGCCGCCGTCAACGCGCTCGCGAGCGAGAAGGAGTGATCGCCGTGAACCAGGGCAAGGTCATCTGCGTCGGCCTCGGTCCGGGCGATCCGGAGCTCATGAGCGTGCGCGCCGACCGGCTGATCCGGGGCGCCTCGACCATCGCCTATTTCCGCAAGGCCGGCCGCGCGGGACAGGCGCGGCGGATCGTCGAGGGGATGATCGCGCCCTCCGCGCGCGAGATCGCGATGGAATATCCGGTCACGACCGAAATCGGCTTCGAGACCGAGGAATACGACACCGCGCTCTCCGGCTTCTACGACGCCGAGGCGGAGCGGCTCGCGGCCATCGCGGCGACCGGCGCGGAGGTGGTGGTGATCTGCGAGGGCGACCCGTTCTTCTACGGCTCGTTCATGCATCTGCACTGGCGGCTGCGCGACCGGGTGACGGTCGAGGTCGTGCCCGGGATCACCGGCATGTCCGGCTGCTGGACCGCGACCGGCGTGCCGATCACCTGGGGCGACGACGCGCTCACCGTGCTGCCCGCCACCCTGCCCGAGGCCGAGCTGATCCGGCGCGCCTCGGGCGCGGACGCGCTCGTCTTCATGAAGATCGGCCGCAATCTCGCCAAGCTGACCCGCGCGCTCGCCGCCGTCGGCCGGCTCGACGCCGCCTGGCTGGTCGAGCGCGGCACGATGCCGAACGAGCGCGTCGCCCGCCTCGCCGCCGTCGATCCGGCCGACTGCCCCTATTTCGCCATCGTGCTGGTGCATGGCCAGGGCCGCCGCCCGGGCGCGGCCCGCGCCGCCCTGGAAGCCGCCGCCGAATGAGCGGCTGGCTCGCCATCGCGGGGCTCGGCCCGGGCGCGGAGGCGCTGGTGACGCCCGAGGTCGCCGAGGCGCTGGCGCAGGCGACCGATGTCATCGGCTATTTCCCCTATGTCGCGCGCGTGCCCGAGCGGCCCGGCCTGACGCGCCACGCCTCGGACAACCGCGTGGAGCTCGACCGCGCCCGGCTCGCGCTGACGCTGGCGGCGGCGGGTCGGCGCGTGGTGATCGTCTCCTCGGGCGACCCCGGCGTCTTCGCCATGGCCTCGGCGGTGTTCGAGGCGCTGGAGGCCGCGCCGGAACACGCCGCGCTGCCGATCCGCGTCCTGCCCGGCATCACCGCGATGCTCGCCGCCGCCGCGCGCGCCGGCGCGCCGCTCGGCCATGATTTCTGCGCGATCAACCTCTCGGACAATCTCAAGCCCTGGGAGTTGATCGAGCGCCGGCTGCGCGCCGCGGCGCAGGCCGATTTCGCGATCGCGCTCTACAATCCCCGCTCGAAGGCGCGCCCCGAGGGCTTCGCCCGCGCGCTCGACCTCCTGCGCGAGACCTGCGGCGCGGACCGGCTCATCACCTTCGCCCGCGCGGTGACGACGCCCGAGGAGCATATCGAGACCGTGACGCTCGGGGAGGCGACGCCCGGGATGGCCGACATGCGTACCGTCGTTCTCGTCGGCAATTCCGCGACCCGGCGGGTCGGGCGCCACGTCTACAGCCCGAGGCGCGCCTCGTGAGCGAGCCAGCCCATCACCTCGGCGACGGTGCCCGCGACGCGGCGCTCGGGCACGGCGGGACGGTCGATCATCAGGACCGGCAGCCCGAGGTCGCGCGCCGCGGCGAGCTTCGCCTCCGCGCCCGCGCCGCCGGAATTCTTCGCGACGATCAGGCCCACGCCGTGCTCGCGGAGCAGCGCGCGGTCCTCGGCGACGGAGAAGGGTCCGCGCGCGATCACCACCTCGGCGTTCGGGAGCGGCGGCGCGTCCACGGGATCGACCAGCCGCAGCAGGTAGCGGTGCTCGGGCCGGGCGGCGAAGGGTGCGAGCCCCTGCTTGCCGATCGCGAGAAAGACCACGGTCGGCGCGCGCGGCAAGGCCTCGGCCGCCGCCGGGACATCGGCCACGCGGGTCCAGCGGTCGCCCTGCCCCGCCACCCACGCCGGCCGCTCGAAGGCGAGGAGCGGCACGCCCTCGGCGGCGCAGGCCAGGGCGGCGTTGGCGCTCATCCGCGCGGCGAAGGGATGCGTCGCATCGACCACCGCCGCGATCCGCTCGGCGCGGAGATAGGCCCGAAGCCCCGCGACGCCGCCGAAGCCGCCGACCCGCACCGGGAGCGGCCGCGCGCGCGGCGCGGCGACCCGGCCGGCGTAGGAATAGACCGCCGGCCAGTTCCGCGCGGCCAGCGCCTCGGCGAGCGCGTTCGCCTCGCTCGTGCCGCCGAGCAGCAGCACGCGGCCCGGGTGGGGTCCCATGGCTGATCCCGTCTCCGCGCTGACCGCCGCCTCCGACATCGCCCCTCCCGCCGCGGCGGCCCCCTGGCTCGCGATCATCGGCATCGGCGAGGATGGCCTCGCCGGGCTCTCCGAGGCAAGCCGCGCCACGCTCGACGCCGCGGAGATCGTCTTCGGCGGCCCGCGTCACCTGGCGCTCGGCGCGATCGCGGCCGACCGCGCCGAGGCCTGGCCGGTGCCCTTCGCGCTCGGCCCCCTGCTCGCGCGGCGCGGCCGGCCGACCGCCGCGCTCGTCTCCGGCGACCCGTTCTGGCACGGCGCGGGCGCCTCGATCGCGGCGCATCTCGCGCCCGGCGAATGGCGCGCCCATCCCGCGCCGTCGAGCGTCGCGCTCGCCGCCGCCCGGCTCGGCTGGCCGCTCGAGCGCGTGACCTGCCTCGGCCTGCACGCCGCGCCGGCCGAGCATCTCGCGCCGCATCTCGCCCGGGGCGCCCGGATTCTCTGCACGCTCCGCGACGGCGCGGCCGCCGGGGAACTCGCCGGCTGGCTCACCGACCGGGGCCTCGGCATGGCGCGGCTCACCGTGCTCGAAGCCCTCGGCGGCCCGCGCGAGCGGGTGCGCGCCGTCCCGGCCCGCGCCTTCGCCCTCACCGACGTCGCCGCCCCGGTGGCGATGGCGATCGACCTCGCGGAGGCCCCGCGCGGCACCGGACGCGCGCGCGCCCCCGGCCTGCCCGAGGCGGCTTTCGCGAGCGACGGCCAGATCACCAAATCGCCGGTCCGCGCCCTGACGCTGGCGGCGCTGGCTCCCCGGCCCGGCGAGCATCTCTGGGACATCGGCGCGGGTTCGGGCTCGGTCTCGGTCGAATGGCTGCTCGCGGCGCCCGGCACCAGCGCGACGGCGCTCGAGCCCCGCGCCGACCGGACGCGCAACATCGCCGCGAACGCGACCGCCTTCGGCCTCGCCGACCGGCTCCGCCTCGTCGAGGGCCGCGCGCCCGAGGCGCTCGACGCGCTTCCGCCGCCGGACGCGATCTTCGTCGGAGGCGGCGGCTCGGCGGAGCTCTTCGACCGGCTCTGGCAACTCGCGCCTCCCGGCGCGCGGATCGTCGCGAACGCGGTGACGCTCGAGACCGAGGCGCTGCTGGTCGCCCTCGCCGCGCGGCGTGGCGGCGAGCTCCTCCGCATGGACTTCGCCCGCGCCGAGCCGCTCGGCCGCTCCCGCGGCTGGCAGCCGCTCCGGCCGGTCACGCAATGGAGCGTCACGCGATGACGGCCGCCCCCACGACGGGCAAGCCGACGACGGGCAAGCCGACCCGGATCGCGGGCCTCGGCTTCCGCGCCCGGGCGCCGCTCGCCTCGCTCCGCGCCGCGCTCGACGCCGCGGGCGGTCCGGCGGGCCTCGCGGCGCTCGCCACCGCCAGCGCCAAGGCCGAGGCGCCGGTGCTCCACGCGCTCGCGGCCGAGCTCGGCCTGCCGATCCGCGCCATCGCCGCGCCCGATCTCGCGGCGCAGCCGACGCTCACCCGCTCGGCCCGGGTCGAAGCGCTCCACGGCGCGGGCAGTCTCGCCGAAGCCGCCGCCCTCGCCGCGCTCGGCCCCGGCGCGCGGCTGCTCGGCCCCCGCGCCGCGGCGCCGGACGGCATGGCGACGGCGGCGATCGCCGAGGCCCCAACCATTGGCGCTGTCCCGGGCTCGCCCCGGGACCTCGACGCGAAAGCACCGCGCTCGGGCCTCAAGGTCCCGCATCAGGTCCGGGACAGCGGAGACGGAGCGCTCCGCCCCGGGATCGAGGTCTCGGGTCGAGCCCGGGACGGCGCTTCCGAAAGCGCCCACCCCGCCCCGGATCACGTCCGGGACGGCGGAGCACCAGCGGCGACCGACGTCCCGAGGACCATCCCATGACCGTGCATTTCATCGGCGCCGGCCCCGGCGCGCCCGACCTCATCACCCTGCGCGGCCGCGACCTGATCGCGGCCTCCCCGGTCTGCCTCTACGCCGGATCGCTGGTGCCCGCCGCGCTTCTCGCGCATTGCCCGGCGGGCGCGCGGATCGTGAACACCGCGCCGCTCGCGCTCGACGCGATCATCACCGAGATCGCGGAGGCGCATGGACGGGGCCTCGACGTCGCGCGGCTCCACTCCGGCGATCTCTCGGTCTGGTCGGCGATGGGCGAGCAGCTGCGGCGCCTGCGCGCGCTCGGCATTCCCTTCGACGTCACCCCCGGCGTTCCCGCCTTCGCCGCCGCCGCCGCCGCGCTCGGGGCGGAGCTGACCCTGCCCGGCGTGGCGCAATCGGTCGTGCTGACGCGCACCTCGGGCCGCGCCTCGGCGATGCCGCCGCGCGAGACGCTGGCGAATTTCGGCGCGACCGGGGCCACGCTCGCGGTGCATCTCTCGGTCCATGTCCTGCCCCGCGTCGTCGCGGAACTGACGCCCCACTATGGCCCCGGCTGCGCGGCGGCGGTGGTCTGGCGCGCCTCCTGGCCCGACCAGCGCGTCGTGCGCGCCACGCTCGCGACGCTGGAGGCCGCGAGCGCGGGCGGGCCCGAGCGCACCGCGCTCATCCTCGTCGGCCCGGCGCTCGGCACGGAGGATTTCGCCGAGAGCGCGCTCTATTCCGAAGGCTACGACCGCCGTTTCCGCCCGACCGGCGACGCGCCGCGCTTTCCCGAGACCGAAGACCCGCGCGCATGACCACGCGCATGACAACCCCGGGCCTGCTCATCGCCGCCCCCGCCTCCGGCAGCGGCAAGACCACGGTGGCACTCGGCCTCGCCCGCGCCCTGACCCGCGACGGGCTGCGCGTGCAGCCGTTCAAGAGCGGCCCCGACTATATCGACCCCGCCTTCCACGCGGCGGCGACCGGGCGGCCTTCGGTCAATCTCGACAGCTGGGCGATGGCGCCATCGCGCCTCGCCGGGCTCGCGGCGCGGGGCGCGGACGCCGATCTCGTGCTCGCCGAGGCCTCGATGGGGCTCTTCGACGGGGTGGCGACCGCGGGCGAGACCGGCACCGGCGCCTCGGCCGATCTCGCGGCGCTGTTCGGCTGGCCGGTGGTGCTGGTGCTCGACATCTCGGGCCAGGCGCAATCGGCGGCGGCGACCGCGCTCGGCTTCGCGCGGTTCGATCCCCGGATCAGGCTCGCCGGGGTGATCCTCAACAAGGTGGCGAGCCCGCGCCACGAGGCGCTGACCCGCGCCGGCATGGCCGCGGCCGGGATCGCCGTGCTCGGCGCGCTGCCGCGCGCGCCCCGGCTAACGCTGCCCGAGCGCCATCTCGGGCTGGTGCAGGCCGGCGAGACGGCGGATCTGGAGGCCCGGCTCGACGCGCTCGCCGATTTCCTCGCCGCCCATGCCGACCTCGCGGCGATCCACGCCGCGGCGGCGGGGACGCCGCTGACGGCCGCCGCGCCCGCCACGCCGCCGCCGGGCCAGCGGATCGCGCTGGCGCGCGACGCGGCCTTCACCTTCACCTATCCGCATCTCCTGCAGGGCTGGCGCGCCGCCGGAGCCGAGATCCTGCCCTTCTCGCCGCTCGCGAACGAGGCGCCGCCGGAAGACGCGGACGCCTGCTGGCTGCCCGGCGGCTATCCCGAGCTTCACGCCGACGCGCTCGCCGCCGCCGAGGGATTCCAGGCCGGGCTCCGGCGTTTCGCCGAGACCCGCCCGGTGCATGGCGAATGCGGCGGTTACATGGCGATGGGGGCGGCGCTGGTCGACGCCGAAGGCCGGACGCACCGCATGGCGGGGCTGCTCGGCCTCGTGAGCTCCTTCGCCAAGCGGCGGATGCATCTCGGCTACCGGCTCGCGACGCTCGCGCGCCCGGTCCCCGGCCATGGCCTCGGCGCCCGCCTGCGCGGGCACGAGTTCCACTACGCGAGCGTCGTCGAACAGCCCGACCCGCCGCTGGCCGCGGTCACCGACGCCGGTGGCGCGGCCGTCGCGGAGACCGGCTCGGCGCGCGGACGCGCGACGGGGACCTTCTTCCATCTGATCGCGGAGGCGGAAACGTGAGCGGCTTTTCCACCGCCGCCCCAGGCTTGACCCGGGGCCTCGACGCCCGGGCGTGGCGCGGGCTCGCCGGCGTCGAGGTCCCGGCTCAGGGCCGGGACTGCGTGGCACCTATGATCAGCGGGGCGCGCGCGTGACCGGCTTCGTCTCCTTCGTCTCCTCGGGTCCCGGCGATCCAGAACTGCTGACGCTCCGCGCGGTGAAACGGCTCGGCGAGGCGGACGCGATCCTGTTCGACGACCTCTCCGCCGGTCCGATCCTCGCCCATGCCCGGGCGGACGCCGATCTCGTCGGCGTCGGCAAGCGCGCCGGGCGGCCCTCGCCGAAGCAGGACCACGTCAGCCGGCTTCTCGTCGATTACGCCGCCACGGGAGCACGGGTGGTCCGGCTCAAATCCGGCGATTCCGGGATCTTCGGCCGGCTCGAGGAGGAGCTGACCGCGCTCCGCGCCGCCGGGATCCGCTACGAGATCGTGCCCGGCGTGCCCTCCGCCTGCGCCGCCGCCGCCGCCGCCGGGATTCCGCTGACCCGCCGCCTGACCGCGCGGCGGGTGCAGTTCGTCACCGGCCACGACACGACCGGCGGCCTGCCGCCTGATCTCGACCTCGCGGCGCTCGCCGATCCCGGGGCGACCACCGTGCTGCACATGGGCCGGCGCACCTTCGCCGCCCTCGCCGGGCGGCTGATCGCCGCGGGGCTGCCGCCCGACACGCCCGCGCTGCTCGCCGAGGCTGTCTCGACGCCGGGGCAGCGCCTCGTCCGGGGCACGGTCGCGGCGCTCGCCGCCGAGCTCGCGGCGCCGCCCCAAGGACCCGCGCCCGCGACGCTGATCCTCTACGGCCCGCTCGCCGAGGGCGACGCGCCCGGAGACCCCGATGCCTGAGCTCTTCCTGATCGGCATCGGCTCCGGGAACCCCGAGCACCTGACCCTCGCCGCGATCCGGCGGCTGCGCGAGGCCGACCTCATCCTGATCCCGCGCAAGGGCGCCGAGAAGGCCGACCTCGCCGAGCTCCGCCGCGCGATCCGCGCCGAGCACGCGCCCGACACGCCCAGCGCCGAATTCGACCTGCCACGCCGCGACGCCGCCCGGGCCGACTACCGCGAAGGCGTCGACGCCTGGCACGCCGAGATCGCCGGGGCCTGGCGCGCGGCGCTCGCGGCGCATCCCGGGGCGCGCAAGGTGGCGCTGCTGGTCTGGGGGGATCCCTCGCTCTACGATTCCACGCTCCGGATCGCCCGGCTCGCGGGCCGGTTCGAGATCACCGTCGTCCCCGGCCTGACCGCGCCGCAGCTTCTGACCGCCGCGCATGGCATCCCGCTCAATGCGATCGGCGCGCCGGTGCTCCTCACCACCGGCCGGCGGCTGCGCGACGAGGGCTGGCCCGAAGCGGCGCCCGACACCGCCGTTGTGATGCTCGACGGCGACTGCGCCTTCCAGCACCTTGATCCGGAAGGGATCTCGATCTGGTGGGGGGCGTTCCTCGGCATGCCGGAGCAGATCCTGCGCGCCGGCCCGCTCGCCACCACCGGCCCCGATATCGTCGCCGCGCGGGCCGAGGCGCGGGCGCGGCACGGCTGGATCATGGATACCTACATCCTGCGCCGGGGCGCCGACCGGGAGGCGTGAGCCGGGCGCGCCCCGAACGGTAGGGCGGACCTCGGTCCGCCATCCCCGCGCCGGAGCGGCGGACTGAGGTCCGCCCTACCGTTCCGACGCCCAGACCGCCTGCGAGAAGAGCCCGCCATCGACGCCGAGCGTCTGGCCGCTCACGAAGCGCGCGGCGGGCGAGGCGAGCCAGACCACCGCCTCCGCGACGTCCTCGGGCGTGCCGACCCGGCGCATCGGCGTCAGCGCGCCCCAGGCCGCGCCGTAATCCGCCGCCTCGGCCGCCGTCCGCTCGGTCGCGATCGCGCCCGGGGCGACGCAGTTTACGGTGATCCCGCGCGGCCCGAGCTCCAGCGCCGCCGCCTTGGTGAACTGCTCCACGCCGCCCTTCGAGGCGGTGTAGGAGACGAGCGAGGGGAAGGCGAGCTTGTTGCAGCCCGAGCCGATGTTGACGACCGTCCCGCCCTTTCCCGCCGCGACCAGCCGGCGGGCGAAGCGCGCGGTCATGTAGAAGGCGCCCGAGAGATTGACCCGGATCACCCGGTCCCAGTCGGCGTCCTCGTGGTCGAGCAGGCTCGACCAGACCTGGGTCCCGGCGTTGTTGACGAGGATCTCCGCCGGCCGGCCGAACCGGGCGTCGACCATCGCGAAGATCGCCTCCGCCCCGGCCGGGTCGCCGACGTCGGCGCGGATTCCGTGGCAGGTCGCGCCCTCGGACGCCGCCAGCGCCTCGGTCGCCGCCGCCTCCGCCTCGGGGTCGGGGTCGAGATGGCAGAAGGCGATGTCGCAACCCGCCCGTGCCAGTGCGCCCACCAGCGCCTTCCCGATGCCGATCCCGCCGCCCGTCACCAGTGCGAGCCGCCGCTCCGCTTCGCCGCCCATATGCTCCTCCCGGGGGTTTTTCCCTTCATAACCCGCGAGGGGTTGCGGCGAAGCGGGAAAAAACGGAGCATCGGCTGGGTGGACGGCCGTCGTCGAACGGTTACATGACCACGCTATCCGGCGACAGACCGGAGTTGAACCGTTAGGGAGAACACCATGTACCGAGGCCCGATCCTCGCCTCGGCGCTCGCGCTGAGCGCGGCCGCCGCGATTTCCGCCGAAGCCAAGACGCAGGTCAGCTGGTGGCACGCCATGACCGGCGCCAACGCCGAGGTCGTCACCAAGATCGCCACCGACTTCAACGCGTCGCAGGACGCCTACGAGGTCGTGCCGGTGTTCAAGGGCACCTATCCCGAGACGCTGAACGCCGGCATCGCCGCCTTCCGCGCCGGCCAGGCGCCCGACATCATGCAGGTCTTCGACGTCGGCACCGGCGTGATGATGGCCGCCGAGGGCGCGATCAAGCCGGTCGCCGAGGTGCTGACCGAGGCGGGGATGACCTTCGACAAGAGCCAGTACCTGCCGGGCATCGTCTCCTATTACTCGAAGCCCGACGGCACGATGCTGAGCTTCCCCTACAACTCCTCCTCGCCGATCCTCTACTACAACAAGGACATCTTCACGAAGGCCGGGCTTGATCCGGACACGCCGCCCAGGACCTGGAACGAGGTCTGGGACGCGGCGAAGGCGATCAAGGCCTCGGGCGCCGCGCCCTGCGGCTATACCTCGACCTGGCTGACCTGGATCCATCTCGAGAACTTCGCCGCCTGGAACAACGTGCCCTACGGCACAAACGAGAACGGCCTCGCCGGCGGCGACGTGACGCTCGAGATCAACGCGCCGATCTACGTGAACCATTTCCAGGCCATCGCCGATCTCGCCAAGGACGGCACGTTCAAATACGGCGGCCGCACCTCGGAGGCGAAGCAGATCTTCCTCGCCGGCGAATGCGGCATCTTCACCGAGAGCTCGGGCGGGCTCGGCGACATCATCAAGTCCGGGATGAACTACGGCATCGGCCAGCTGCCCTATGACAGCGACGCCGCCGGCGCGCCGCAGAACACGATCCCGGGCGGCGCGAGCCTCTGGGTCTTTGGCGGCAAGTCGGACGAGACCTACAAGGGCGTCGCGGCCTTCTTCGAGTACCTGTCGCGGACCCCGGTCCAGGAATACCTGCACCAGACCTCGGGCTATCTGCCGGTGACGATGGCGGCCTACGAGGCGACCAAGGAATCGGGCTTCTACGAGAAGAACCCCGGCCGCGAGACGCCGATCCTACAGATGATGGGCAAGGCGCCGACCGAGAATTCCAAGGGCGTCCGGCTCGGCAACCTGCCGCAGGTCCGCGACATCCAGAACGAGGAATTCGAGAAGATGCTCGCGGGCCAGCAGACCGCGCGGCAGGCGCTCGACAACGCCGTCGAGCGCGGCAACGCGGCGATCAGCGCCACGCTCGGGCAGTAACGGGCGAGCGCGGGATTTCGGGGGCGCGGAGCTCCGGTCTCGAGGCCCCGGGTCGAGCCCGGGGCAGCGGGGAGAGGCCGGCGCCGAAGCACAAGCGGCGCCGCGTCCGGCGCGCTCCCCCGACCCGCCTCGCGACGCTGTCCCGGGCCTGACCCGGGACCTCGACGCCCGACGCTGGACCAACCCCCCGGGGAGGCGCGGCGCCCCCGCTTCGGGGCCCCGGGCCGAGCCTGGGGCGCGGCGAACAAACGACGCGCCGAAGCCGCCCACCAGAGGAAGGAGACCACCGACCGCCATGACCCGCGCGACCTTCCCGCACCGCTTCCTGCCCTATCTCCTGGTGGCGCCGCAGCTCGCGATCAGCCTCGTCTTCTTCTACTGGCCCGCCGCCCAGGCGCTCAGGCAATCGACCCAGCGCGAGGATCCGTTCGGCCTCAGGACGCAATTCGTCGGCCTCGCCAATTTCCGCGCCGTGCTGTCCGACCCGGCCTATGTCAATTCGCTCAAGGTCACGGCGGTCTTCTCGTTCTGGACCGCGTTCCTCTCGATGGCGATCGCGCTTTTGCTCGCGACCCAGGCGGAGAAGCTGATCCGGGGCAAGGGCCTCTACCGCACGCTGCTGATCTGGCCCTACGCGGTCGCGACGGCGATCGCCGGCATGCTCTGGCTGTTCCTGTTCAACCCCAGCTTCGGCACGCTCGCCTGGCCGCTGCGCCAGCTCGGGATCAGCTGGGACCCGCTCCTCAGAGGTGACCAGGCGATGGCGCTCGTCGTCGGCGCGGCGATCTGGAAGCAGATCAGCTACAATTTCCTCTTCTTCGTCGCCGGCCTGCAGGCGATCCCGAAATCCCTGCTCGAGGCGGCGGCGATCGACGGCGCGGGCTCGGCGCGGCGGTTCTGGACCATCACCTTCCCGCTCCTCGCGCCGACGACCTTCTTCCTGCTCGTCGTCAACACCGTCTACGCGCTCTTCGACACGTTCGGCATCATCCACGCGGTGACCGGCGGCGGCCCGGGCAAGGCGACCGAAACGCTGGTCTACAAGGTCTACAACGACGGCTTCGTGAACCTGCAGCTCGGCTCCTCGGCGGCGCAGTCGGTGATCCTGATGGGCCTCGTCATCGCGCTGACCGCGATCCAGTTCCGCTACATCGAACGGAGGGTGCATTATGGCTGAGCCCGCGCTGGTCGGCGCCAGCCGCTCCGGCCAGTGGATCGCCCATCTCGTGCTGGTGATCGGCGTCATCGCCGTCGCCTTCCCGATCTACTACGTCTTCGTCGCCTCGACGCATTCGATCCAGACCATCCTGCGCCCGCCGCTCCCGATGCTGCCGGGCGGCGAGGCGGTGGCGAACTACCGCGAGGCGCTCGGCGGCGGGATCAACCGGATCGGCGGGGTCAGCGTCGGGCGGCTGCTCCTCAACACCACGATCGTCGCGGTGGCGATCGCCGTCGGCAAGATCGCAATCTCGATCACGACCGCCTATGCGATCGTCTTCTTCCGCTTCCCGCTGCGGATGGTGTTCTTCTGGCTGATCTTCATCACGCTGATGCTGCCCGTCGAGGTGCGGATCCTGCCGACCTACAAGGTGATGGTCGACCTTCGCCTCATCGACACCTACGCCGGGCTGATCCTGCCCCTGATCGCCTCGGCGACCGCGACGCTCCTGTTCCGGCAGTTCTTCATGACGATCCCGAACGAGCTTCTGGAGGCCGCGCGGGTCGACGGCGCCGGGCCCTGGCGGTTCTTCAAGGACATCCTGCTGCCGCTCTCCGCGACCAATATCGCGGCGCTATTCGTGATCACCTTCATCTACGGCTGGACCCAATACCTCTGGCCGCTGCTGGTGACCAATTCCAGCTCGATGAACACGATCATCATCGCGCTCCGCAAGATGATCTCCTTCGCGGACGCCGACACCCCCTGGAACCTCGTCATGGTGACCTGCGTCCTCGCCATCCTGCCGCCGATCCTGATCGTCGTCCTGATGCAGCGCTGGTTCGTCAAAGGCCTGGTGGAGACCGAGAAATAATGGCGCAGGTGACGCTCACGGACGTCCGCAAGAACTACGGCTCCACCGAGGTGATCCACGGGGTCTCGATCGACATCGCGGATGGCGAGTTCATCGTGATCGTCGGCCCCTCGGGCTGCGGCAAGTCCACGCTGCTGCGCATGGTGGCGGGGCTGGAGGCGATCACCGCGGGCACCGTCGCGATCGGCGGGCGGGTCGTCAACGATCTCGAGCCGCGCGCCCGCGACATCGCGATGGTGTTCCAGAACTACGCGCTCTACCCGCATATGTCGGTCTTCGACAACATGGCCTACGGGCTCCGGATCGCCGGGCTGCGCGGGGCCGAGCTCCGCGCGCGCGTCGAGCGCACCGCCGCGATGCTGGAGCTCACCCCCTATCTCGCCCGCCGCCCGCGCGAGCTTTCCGGCGGGCAGCGCCAGCGCGTCGCGATGGGGCGGGCGCTGGCGCGGGGGCCGGCGGCCTTCCTGCTCGACGAGCCGCTCTCCAATCTCGACGCCAAGCTCCGGGTGCAGATGCGCCTGCAGATCAAGGCGCTGCAGCGCTCGGTCGGGACCACGGCGCTCTATGTGACGCATGACCAGGTCGAGGCGATGACGCTCGCCGACCGGCTGATCGTGATGAACGCGGGCCGCGCGGAGCAGATCGACCGGCCGATGGAGATCTACCTGCGTCCCGCAAGCACCTTCGTCGCGGGGTTCATCGGGTCGCCGGCGATGAACATCCTGCCCGCCGAGGGCACCGAGGATGGCGCAAGCCTCGGCGGCGCGGCGCTCCGGCTCGGCCGCGCGGCGCCGGGCGCCGAGGTCCTGCTCGGCCTTCGCCCCGAGGATCTGACCGTCGCCACGGAAGACGGCGCGTCGGACGGCCTGCCCCTGACCGTCGAGGCGGTGGAACTGCTCGGCGCCGACGCCTACGCCCATGGCGCGCTGCCGGGCGGTGGCACGCTCGTCGTCCGGGTGCCCGGCACCCTGGCGCTCACGCCGGGCCAGCGCGTGCGCGCCCGGCCGGCGCCCGGCGCCGCGCATTTCTTCGACCCGGCGACCGGCCGCCGCCTGCCCTGACCGGGCGCCTCGGCCCTTCCCGAGCTCAGTCCACGAACTCGAACGGCTGGTCGACCGGCGCGTGATCCGCGCCGAAGAAGATCCCGACCCGCGCCGCGAGGCGGACCTTCGCGCCGGGCAGGATCGCGCGGATGCCCTCGCCCGCGATCAGCATCGCATAGGCGTTCGGCAGGTCGCGCGGCGGCGCCGCGAAATCCGGCCAGTGGAAGATCCCGATCCGGGGCGCGCCGAGCCGGTCGATCTCGGTCCGCATCGCCGCGAGCACGGCGGGATCCGTGCAATCGCCGATCAGGAGGTGATCGAGCTCCGCCGGCGCCTCGACGCGTTCGAGCGCCTCGGGCGGCAGCGCCGCGTGGCGCCAGGTCCGGTCGGTCATCGCCGGCCCGCCCGGCCGCTGCCGGTCGGCGCGCGCCACGGCGTGGTAGATCTGGCGCAGCCCGAAATGGACGCTGCGCGCATGGGTGACCCTGGTGCGCGTCAGCGAGGTCTCGGCGTCGAGCGCGAAGGCGAGCGGCGCGTCGCTCAGGAGGTTCGCCACCGACTTCTCGCCCTTGGCCGCGCGGACCCGGGCGATGAAATCGGCGTCCGCGCCGACCCGGACCGGATCCCAGGGGCCGAGCGCGTGGACGAGCTCGCGCCGGAACAGGAAGGAGGAATGGCTGAAGAACAGGATCCTCCGGCCGATGCGCCAGTTCGGCGTCACCCGCAGATCCTCGCGGCAGCGGACCCAGAAGCCGCAGACCCCGGCGAGGCCCCCGTTCTTCGCCAGCCGCTCCACCTGCCGCTCGATCTTGCGCGGATGCGACCAGTCGTCGGCGTCGTGGGTGGTGACGAAATCCCCGGTCGCGACCGCGAGGCCCCGGTTGCGCGCGGCGTAGGCGCCGGCGTTCACCGCCTGCCGGATCACCCGGACGCGGGGATCGCGCGCCGCGAACTCCCCGGCCCACGCCGCCGTGCCATCGGTCGAGCAATCGTCGACGACGAGGATCTCGAGGTCGCGGTAGCTCTGCTCGAGCAGCGAGCGGAGCGCGATCCCGATGCTGGCCTCGGCGTTGAAGCAGGGGAGGATGACGCTGACGCGGCCCCGGTCGGAGGCGGCGGGGGCGACGTCCGAGGTCAGGTTGTCGAGGCCGAGCGGGCGGGAGAGATCCGCGCGGCGGATCGCATCGAGCCCGGCGCGGGTCAGGACGGTGTTGATCGCCGCGAGCCGGGCGTCGTCGTCGGTCGCGTAGTTGGCGAGCGCGAGCGCGGCGTCGGGGTCGAACCGGTCCTTCCGCGCCGCGAGCCGCGCGAAGGCCCCGCGCGCGCCTTCGGCGTCGCCCATCGCCTCGAGGATGAAGCCCTCGCGCATCAGGCGGTCGCCGATGTCGCGCTCCCGGGGCAGCGCCCCGGCCGCGCGGACCGTCCGGAGCGCGTCCGCGTAGGCGCCGTCGAAGGCGTACCAGGCCGAGAGCTTCGTCAGCGCGTCGTAGCAATCGCCCCAGGCATGGACGGGATCGGCGCCGATGCGCTCGAGCTCCGGCGCGGCGGTGGCCGAGAGACCGCCCCAGAGGTGGTGGATCGCCCTCAGCGTCTCGTCCCGTCGGGCGCGCTCCTCGACCGCGAGGCGGCCGGTTGCGATGCGCGGCTCGAACCGGTTCGCCGCGCGCCGGCGCAGGAGCTGGCCGACGCGGCGCATCGGCTCGGTCACGCGCCAGGCGAGGCTCTCCCGCGCGGCGACGTGGCCGTCCTCGACGCCGCCGCCATAGGCGCGCAGCCGGGCGATCTCGGCGGCGGTCTCGGCGCTCGCGGCCTCGAGCGCGGCGAGCCGCTGGTCGAGCAGGGCGCGCTCGAGCGGATCGGGGATGGCGGCGGCGTCGAGGCCGGTGTCTCGCGGCATGGTCACTCTCCCGCGACGATGGCCGGGGCGCCGCGCATGGCGCGCCTGAGCCGGGCGATGTGCTGGTCGTGGCCGAAGCGCTCGCGCACGATGCGCGTCGCCTTTTCGGTCCGCGCGAGATAGGCCGCGCGATCGGCGAAGTAGCGTTTCACCAGCGGCTGGACCTCTTCGGGCTCGCAATAAAGCGCGGCCTCGCCATACAGCGACTCGAAGGACGGAGGCAGGATCGCGAGGCAGCCCGAGGCGATCGCCTCGAGGATCGTGCCATCGAACGCCCCCGTCCGCTCGCCGGGCGCGAAGAAGACGAAGAAGTCGATGGAGGCGAGGAAGTCGCGCGGTGGCACCTTGCCGGAGGACAGCACCTCCCAGGCGCGGGGCCTGGCCCCGAGGATCCTCTCGGGGATCGTGGCGCCGCCGAGCACGCGCACCCGCGTCGAGCCGTCTTCGGGATAGACGGCGCGGATCGTCCCCGCCCTGGCCGGCCAGTTCTCCGCCGCGTCGCGGCCGTGCCGGCCGATCACCGGCCGGCTGTCCCGCCACGCTGGCCGCTCGACGCTCCAGGCATCGACGTCGATGACGCTGACCCAGTCCTCGGACGCCAGCGGATCGCCGCCGCCGTCGCGCGCCAGCCCAGCGCGCACCTGCGGCGCGATCGGCGCCCAGTCGCCCGGCTGGCCGAGCCAGCCGGTGATGTGGCGGCGCGCGGCCTGGATGTCGTAGAGCGGCGCCGCGCCCGCCGCCCGCCGCGGAGCCTGGTCCACGACGACGCGCAGCGCGCCGACGTCGAGCTCCGGCACATGCCGCCGCGGCTCGCTGAAGATCGCCGGGAAGCGGATCACCGCGACCTCGGCCGAGGCGCCGTCGCCTTCGGTCAGCTCGTCGACCTGACCCGCGTCGATCAGCGCCTGGATCCCGGCGTTCAGGGGCCGGTCGAGGTCTTGGCCGTCGCGGCCGACCTGCACGACGGCGGTCTTCACGCCCGCGCGGACCTGGGCCAGCAGCTCCTCGTGGTTCGAGGTGGCGGCGCCGCCGGCGTCGCGGAAATCGGAAATCAGGATCGCGTCGTAGCGCGCGCCGCGCCGGGGCCGGCCGGTCAGGATCATGGGCGGCGTGGCGAAGGGCCGCGGCCCCTCCGCCGGCCAGGGCACGCGCGCGGCGGTCCGCCCCATGCGCCTGGCGGTCAGCGCCGCGTGGCGGCCGCGGTAGAGCCGCGCATAGGCCCGGCCCGCGCCCTGGTCGAGGGTGACGGCGGGCGCGTCCTCCCCGGCGCGGGCGAGGGTGAGCGGCGCGTCGTGGCTCGCGAGCGCCTTCGCGCCGAAGATCGCGCGGAGCCGGGCGAGGAATTCCTCGTCGCCGCCGAGCGCCACCCCGTCCCAGAAGCCGGCGCGCTCGAGCACCGGCTCGCGGCGGAAAATGAGCCCGGCCGGATCGGGCGCGGCCAGCCGCGTCGCATAAGGCGCCCTGAGGAAGCGCAGGTCGTCGGTCGTCAGGAGCCGCGCGCCCTGCGACGCCACGGCGCTCTTCGCGCCGAGGAGCGCCCGCGCCTGCCGGGCGATCCGGGCGGGATGGGCCCAGGCGGCGGCGTCGAGGCAGGCGACGAGGTCGCCGCTCGCCCGGGCGAGCGCGAGGTTGCGCGCCGCGTAGAGGCCCATCGGCGTCTCGGCGCGGATCGGGATCACCCGCGGATCGGCGGCGGCCGCGGCGGCGAGCAGCGCGGCGGTCCCGTCCGTCGTCGCGTCGTCCACGACGAGGATCTCGAGCTCGTCCCAGCTCTGCGCCCGGAGCGAGCCGAGCGACGTCGCGAGCGTCGTCGCCCGCCGTGCCACGAGGATCACGCTCACCCGCGCGCCGCCGGCGCTGCGCGCGGGTGTGCTGGCGGCGAGATTGTCGAGCCGCGCGGGACCCTCCGCGTCGGCGCGGGTGAGATCGACGTCGGCGAGCACGCCGAGCGCGCCCGAGATCTCGGCGATCCGCGCGGCGGGATCGATGACCCACGGCCGACCGAGGAGCGCGAGATCGGGGCTGAGCCAGTCGTTGAGCGCGAACCGGTCCGGAGCATCGCCTCCGGGCAACGTCGCGGCGATGGCCCGGCGCAGGAAGGCGATCTCCGCCCCGTCATCCCTGCCCGCGCCCCAGTGGCGAAGCGCGCCAAGCCGGGCGAGCGCCCGGGCGCGGAGCGCGGGATCGGCCGCCTCGCCGTCGATCAGGACCATCGCCCGCTCGCAGAGCGCCCGGACCTCGGGCGCGGCCTTCCAGTTGTCGCGCAGGCGGCCGAGATCGGCGAGCGCCGCCTCGGGGGAGCCGGCGCGGGCCGCGGCGATCAGCCGGTCGACCTTCTCGGGCGAGCGGCTGGCGACGAGGCCGGGCGCGCGGTAGCGCAGCAGCCGGGGGCGGAACGGTTCCTCCGCGGGGGCGGGGGCGAAGCGGCGCAGCTTCGAGCCGAGGCGCCAGCTCGTGCTCCCGAGCAGCGCGGCGTGGCGGTTCTCGACCTCGGCGATCTGGACGCGGAGCGCGATCACCTCGGCGTCGCGGCGGCGCTGCTCGGCCTCCAGCGCCGCGGCGGCCGCGAGATCGTCCTGAAAGGCCGCCAGCGCCCCCTCGGGGGTCTCGGCGGCCGGATCGGGGCCACTCGCGCGCGCGCCGGTGCCCGACGCGGGAAGACTGGTCATCTGTGTTCCTCGCCTGCTGCCCTCAGGCCCCGGCGCGCCCTCGGAATGTCGGGCGGGCCGGAAACACGCCAGTTTTCAGACATCGGTCCCGCCATGTCCAGCGCCGAACCGGACCACGCATCCGCCGGACCGGAGGGCCCCGGACCTAATGCTCCGTCCGCTGGCCCGCGTTTCCGAACAGAAGGTCGCGCCCGGCGTAGATGTCCTCGACGCATTCCATCGCGAAACGCTGGATGTCGCGGCCGCGCACGGTGGCGATCAGCTCGTCCGCCTCCTGGGGATCCTCGCCGAGCCGGACCAGCGCCTCGCGCCCGATCGCGAAGGCCGATTCGAGCGTCTCGCGCAGCTGGAAATCCGCCCCGGCCTTGACGAGTTCCAGCGCGTGCCCCCGGTCGGAGGCGCGGGCGAGCAGCGGAACCATCGGGAATTCGGCCTTCACGAGCTCGGTGATCCGCGTCACCGCGGCCGCGTCGCCCGCCGCCGCGATGATCAGGCTCGCGTCGGCCGCGCCGGCGGCGCGCAGGATGTCGAGGCGCGAGCCGTCGCCGTACCAGACCTTGAAGCCGAAATCGCCCGCGTCGCGGATCGCCTGCGGATCGGTCTCGATGATCGAGAGGCTGTGCCCGCGCGCGAGCAGCGGCTGGCTGATGATCTGACCCATGCGGCCGAAGCCGATCAGCAGCACCCGCGACGAGAGGTCGCGCGCCTCCTCGACCCCGTCCATCGACGGCGCCGCCTTCGGCGCGAACCTGTCGTGCAGCATCAGCATGAGCGGCGTCAGCGCCATCGAGCAGATGATGATCGCCGTCAGCGTCGCGTTCCATTCCGGGAGCAGGATCCCGACCTGGGTCGCGGTGGCGTAGAGCACGAAGGCGAATTCGCCGCCCTGCGCCATCAAGACCGCGCGCTCGAGCGCCTCGGACTTCGGCGCCTTCAGGATCCGGGCGACGCCATAGATCACCATCATCTTCAGCATGATGTAGGCCGGGACGCAGATCGCGATCACCGCCCAGTTCGCCGCGATCACGTCGAGGTCGAGCGCCATGCCCACGCCGAGGAAGAACAGGCCGAGCAGGAGGCCGCGGAACGGCTCGACATCCGCCTCGAGCTGGTGGCGGAAGGAGCTTTCCGAGAGGAGGACGCCGGCGAGGAAGGCGCCCATCGCCATCGAGAGCCCGCCGGCCTGCATCAGGACGGCCGCGCCGAGCACGACGAGGAGCGCGGCGGCGGTCATCACCTCGCGGGCGCCGAAGCGCGCGAGCAGGCGGAACATCGGGTCGAGCAGGTAGCGCCCGGCGACGATCAGCGCCGCGATCGCCGCGAGGCCGATCCCGACGCTCGTCAGGCGCTGCGCGATCGTGGTCTCCTCCCCGCCCGGGGCGAGGAAGGCGACGAGCGCCAGCAGCGGCACGATGGCGAGGTCCTCGAGCAGCAGGATCGAGATGATCCGCCGCCCCATGGGGAGCGCCATCTCGCCGCGCTCCTCCAGCATCTGCATGACGATCGCGGTCGACGTCAGCACGAAGCCGGTGCCGGCGACGAAGCTCGCGGGCGCGGGATAGCCGAGTGCCAGGCCGACGCAGGTGAGCGCGGCGATGGCGCCCACCACCTGCAGCAGGCCGAGGCCGAAGATCTCGCCCCGCATCGACCAGAGCCGCGACGGCTGCATCTCGAGGCCGATGATGAAGAGGAACAGCACGACGCCGAGCTCGGCCACGTGGATGATCGACTGCGGATCCTGGAAGAAGCCGAGGCCGAAGGGGCCGATCACGAGGCCGGCCGCGAGATAGCCGAGCACCGAGCCGAGCCCGAGCCGGCGGAAGATCGGCACGGCGATCACCGCCCCCGCGAGCAGGACCACGACCGAAGTGAGATCGACGCCGCCGCCGTGATGCGCGGCGGCTTCCGCCACCTGTGAGACCTCGCCTGCCATCCCCGACCTTCTCCCCTGCCCGCGGCGCACCGCCACGCGCGTCGCTTCGTCGCGCTCAGGGTTACCCGATCGGAGCCCGGGGGGAACGCCCAAAATGCGCCGCGCCGCGTGCCGGGACGCCGGTCGCTGACCGCGGCCGCGATGGCTGGGCGGCGGCGTTTCTGCTAGCCTGACCTTGGGTCATCCGCGCTGGGCGGACAGTTCGGGAGAATGGGCATGGCTCGAAATTTTATAATGATTTCAGTTGATGATATGCGCATGTTGAGCAACTGGGGCCATTTCGCGCCGCTCGTCGCGACGCCGAACTTGGATCGACTCGCCGATATGGGGACGACGTTCGACCGCGCGGTGGCGCAGGTTCCGGTGTGCAATCCGTCGCGCACCAGCGTGCTCTCCGGCCTGCAGCCGAGCGAGACCGGCGTGCTCGACAACTACGTGCCCTGGGACGAGCGGGTCAGCCCGGCCGATACGCTCTTCGGCGTCCTGAAGGCCGCCGGCGTCTACACCGCCTCCTTCGGCAAGATCTTCCACGACGAGACCGGGATCACCACCGCGCAGCAGGGCGTCATGTTCGACGAGTTCGTGATGGGCTTTCCGAACAGCGGCTCGGACGCGCAGGTGGCGCGCGACGACGTCTGGCACGACGACCCGTTCCAGGTCGGCCGCTACCGCGGCGCCGACCTGCGCGACGACGCGACGGTCGCCCAGGCGACGGGCTTCCTGCGCGCGCGGGCGGGCGACCTCGACGATCCGTTCTTCCTCGCGGTCGGCATCACCAAGCCGCATCTCAACTGGTGGGTGCCCGCGCGCTACTACGACCTTTACGACCCGGCGGAGATCCGCGACGCGCTGCGCCAGAGCCTGCGCGACGGGACGATCATCCCCGGGAACGGCGAATATTTCGACGTGCCGCCGATGACGGTCCCCTCGCCCGACCATCCGGCGATCGCGGCCAATCTCGACCTCTGGGCCGATTACATCCACGGCTATCTCGCCGCCGTCAGCTACGCCGACGCGAAGGTCGGCCAGATCCTCGACACGCTCGCGGCCGATCCCGCGCTGGCGCGCGAGACCTCGATCCTGCTCTGGAGCGACCACGGCTACCACCTCGGCGACAAGGACCAGTGGGGCAAGTTCACCCATTGGAAGGAGGCGACGCAGGTGCCCTTCGTGCTGGTCGAGCCCGGCGAGGCAGGCGGCCAGACCGCGCATCAGATCGTGAGCCTGGTCGACATCTTCCCGACCGTGCTCGATTCGATGGGGGTCGCCCAGCCGGCGCGGCTCGGCCTCGCCGGCGACAGCCTGCTCCCGATCGTCGAGAACGTCGACATCTCCTGGTACGCGCCCTCGAACGGCCGCGGCGTCGCGCTCACCACGATCGACGGCTCGGTCTCGATCCGGGTCCAGCTGCCGGGCGGCGACGACTATCGCTACACCCGCTACCCCGACGGCACGCAGGAGCTCTACAACATCACCCGCGACCCGAACGAGCATGTGAACCGGGTCGATTTCGAGACCGGCGCCGGCCTGACCCCCGCCGACACCGCGCTCCGCTCCACGCTGAGCGGGCTGATGAACGGGCAGCTCGCCCAGAACGGCTATGTCCTCAACGCCGACGGCGGCCGCGCCGACGGCACCGGCGCCGACGAGATGCTGGTGACCGCGATGAGCGGGCCGCGCGACACGCTCGCGGGCGGCGGCGGCGACGACACCTACGTCCTCTACCGCGCCGCGACGATCACCGAGGCGGCGGGCGGCGGCGCCGATCTCGTCGTGCTGCGGAACGAGGCGCTCGAATCGAGCTTCACCCTGCCGGCCAATGTCGAGGCGGTGCAGATCGACGCCGCGCGCTTCACCGGCAACGACGCCGCGAACCGGATCATCGGCGGCGTCTCGGGCAACCGGCTCGACGGCGCGGGCGGCAACGACCGGATCCTCGGCCTCGGCGCCAATGACACGCTGAACGGCGGCGCGGGCGCCGACACACTGCTCGGCTCGCATGGCAACGACCGGCTGGCGGGCGGGGGCGGCGGCGACGTGCTCGAGGGCGGCACCGGCAACGACGTCTTCGCCTTCGGCCTCGCCTCCGACTCGAGCCAAGCCGCGCCCGACCGGATCCTCGACTTCGGCGGCCCGCTCCGCTCGGCCGCGGGCGACCGGATCGACCTCTCGGCGATCGACGCCAACACCGGGGTCGGCGGAAACCAGGCCTTCGTCTTCGGCGGCGCCGCGGCCGGCCGGCTGAGGGTGATCACCAACGGGACGGATACCGAGATCATCGGCAACACCGACGCCGACGCGGCGGCCGAGATCCGGATCATCCTGCGGGACGGCTCGGTCCAGGCCAGCGCCTACGGCGCGCAGGACTTCGTGCTCTGACCGGAGCGGCGCCGTCCGGCGGAGGACAGCCGGGGCCGGGCGGCGGGATACGGGAGGGGGAAAGTGGTGCCGGTGAAGGGACTCGAACCCCCGACCCCATCATTACGAATGACGTGCTCTACCAGCTGAGCTACACCGGCACTTTCCGTGTCGCCCGGGCCCCGGCCCGCTCGCGCGGAGGGCCGTGCGCGACGACGCGGGCTCCATAGCAACGCGCGCGGGCGGCGTCCAGAGGCTATGCGGCGAGAAAGCGCGCGACCGCCTCGAGGAACGGGCCCGGCGCCTCGGCGTGCACCCAGTGCCCGGCGCCGGCGATCGTCTCGAAGCGGACGGCGGGAAACAGCGCCGCGATCCGGGCGTGGTTCTCCGGCCGGACATAGCCGGAGAGCGCGCCGGTCAGGAACAGCGTCGGGCCCGGATAGGGGCCGGCGAGATCGGGAAAGCCGAGGATCCGCGGCATCTCGTCCGCGAGCACGTCGAGGTTCAGCCGCCAGCTCGCGCCCTCGGGCGTCAGCCGCAGGTTCTGCAGGAAGAAGGCGCGCAGCGCCGGATCCTCGACATGGGCCGCGAGCCCGGCCTCGGCGTCGGCGCGGCGCTTCACCGCCGAGAGGTCGACCGCGCGCATCGCGGTGATGTTCGCCATCTGGTCGTGCGTATAGGCGATCGGCGCGACGTCGACCACGATGAGCCGCTCGACGAGCTCGGGGCGGCTGAGCGCCAGGACCATCGCGGCCTTGCCGCCCATCGAATGGCCGAGCACCGCCGCGCGGCCGCCATGGGCCTCGATCACCCCGGCGAGATCCCCGGCCATCGCCTCGTAGTCATGCGCCGCGTCCCAGGGGCTGTCGCCGTGGTTGCGCATGTCGACCGCGATCACCTCGCGATCGGCGGCGAGCTTCTTCGACAGCATGCCCCAGTTGCGCCCGGAGCCGAACAGGCCGTGCGCGATCAGGAGCGGCGGCAGCGCGGTGGGCGTTCCCGCGACGAGGGTGTTGAGCGCGAGCGCCATGGCCGGGCCTTCAGATGATGAGATTGGTGATCACCGCGTCGTCGGTGATGTCGAGATAGGTGAAGCCCGCCGCGTCCATCCGCGCCCGAACCCCGTCGGCGCCCGCCGCCGAGCCGCTCTCGATCCCGATCAGCACCGAGCCAAAGTTGCGCGCGGACTTCTTCAGGTATTCGAACCGCGAGATGTCGTCCTCGGGGCCGAGCAGGTTGAGGAATTCGCGCAGGGCACCGGGGCGCTGCGGCAGGCGGAGGATGAAGTACTTCTTCCGCCCCTCCCAGCGCAGCGCGCGCTCCTTGACCTCGGGCAGGCGCTCGAAGTCGAAGTTGCCGCCCGAGACCACGGCGACCACGGTCTTGCCCGAAAGGTCGCCGAGATCGCGCAGCGCGTCGATCGCGAGCGCGCCGGCGGGCTCGAGCACCACGCCCTCGATGTTCAGCATCTCGACCATCGTGCCGCAGAGCCGGTCCTCGGGGACGATCACCACGTCCTCGGGCGGAAAGCCGTGCAGCACGTCGAAGTTGAGGTCGCCGATCCGCGCCACGGCCGCGCCGTCGACGAAATTGTCGACCTTCTCCAGAGTGACGAGCTGGCCCGCCTCGAGCGCGCGCTTCAGGCTGGGGCCGCCGAGCGGCTCGACGAAGCGGAGCGCGGTCGTGGGCGCCCGGCGCGCGAAGACCTGGGCCATCCCGGCCGCGAGCCCGCCGCCGCCGACGGGCATGACGAGCAGGTCGGGCGTCACGCCCTCCGGCAGCTGGTCGAGGATCTCGAGCGCGCAGGTCGCCTGGCCCTCGATGACGTCGCCCGAATCGTAGGGCGGCAGGAACAGCGCGCCCACCTCGGCGCAGAAGGCCTGGGCGGCGCGCAGCGTGTCGTCGAAATAGTCGCCGACCAGCCGGATCTCGACCGCCGGGCCGCCGAAATGCCGGGTCTTGTCGATCTTCTGCCTGGGCGTCGTCACCGGCATGAAGATCACGCCCTCGGCGCCGAAATGCGCGCAGGCATAGGCCATGCCCTGGGCGTGGTTGCCGGCGGAGGCGCAGACGAAGCGGCGGCGGTCGGGGTGCTCGGCCAGGGCCTTGCGCATCGCGTTCGAGGCGCCGCGCAATTTGTACGAGCGGACCGGGGTCAGGTCCTCGCGCTTGAGCCAGATCTCGGCGCCATGCTTCGCGCTGAGATAGTCGTTGCGCTGCAGCGGCGTGGGCTCGAAGAGCTCGCGCAGGCCGGTCTCGGCCCGGGCCACGCCGGCGAGGAAGTCACGGGGATTGGTCGCGCTGTCCATGCCGCCCGCTAGCACGCGCGCGCGCCGAAGGCCAGAGCGTGGCGCGGGGCTCGGGGACGCCGCGCCCGTCGGGCTCAGTTCGGCCCGTTCGGCCGCAGCCGCCGCCCGGCCAGCCGATGCGCCGAGCGATCGTCGCGCGCCTCGGCGAGCGAGCGCACGAGGGCGATCAGCGAGGCGCGCGTGTCGGGGTCCGGGATCGAGAGGAAGGCGTCGTCGAGCATCGAGAGCTCCGCCTCGTTCGGCGCGTCGATGGCGTCGTGGAGACCCTCGCGCGGGCCGAGACCCTCGTAGAAATAGCTGACCGGCACGCCGAGGATGCGCGCCATCAGATAAAGCCGCCCGGCGCCGATCCGGTTCGACCCGTTCTCGTACTTCTGCACCTGGCTGAAGGTGAGGCCGAGGCGCTGTCCGATCTTGCTCTGGCTGATGCCGAGATGCTCGCGGCGCTGACGCAGGCGCCGGCCGACATGGGCGTCGACACCGCTGGTTTCGACGGCCATCGCCGCGTGCTCTTTCATGACTTCGCTCCCCCGCTCGCCTGGCCACGACGCGGCGCGGGTCCCGGACCGGGCGCCGCCTTCTTCTCCGCGGGGTGGCGCCGGTCCCGGAGGACCGGCCCTCGATCGTGGGAGTATACCTCGCCTTGGGGGAGAGCCGAAAACCTGTCCTATTGTACAGCCGGAGAGGCCTCTCCCTATTCCGCCGCCGCGAGCATCCGGTACGGGGCGTGGACCGCCGGCATCTGCAGGACGGCGTATTTCCGCCCGTCGCCGGTGTTGAGATAGGGCTCGCCCAGCCGGTTGGCGTCGTAGCCGAGCTGGCGCAGCCCCCGCATCAGCGGCAGCGGCGACAGCGAGACCAGCGCCTCGGCCCCCTGCGCGCGGGCGATCTCGACGAGGCCCGCGACGATGAGCGACAGACAGGTCGAGCGCTCGGCGTGGCCGGTCACCTCGTTCGAGATGACGAGCCGGGTGCATTCCCAGACATCGGGCGATTCGATGTCCGCGGGCATGACCTCGGGCGGGATATCGCGCAGCGATCCGCGCAAGGCGTCACGCAGCATGTAGGTATGCGCGCCCCAGTGCGCCGTGGTGGGCATGCAGCGCGCCCCGCCGACCACCGCGCCGCCGCGCAGGACCAGCGAGTAGTGGGCGAGAGGATTGTCGTACTGATCCATCTCGACATCGTCGTCGTGGGGAATGTCCCAGCCGAGTTCGTCGACGAAGAAGCTCTTGCGAAGCTTCAGGAAACCGTGAAACGCGGTGCCGTGACGATGCTGGCCGAGAAAATCGAAGGTGATATTGCGCATGACTCGCTCCTTGGAAGTGGGGAGCGTCAAGCTAAGCGCGAGCGTAACGGTCTGTTAATCGTTCTGCGAGGGGCAATGGGCCTTACGCGACAAAAACCGCCGATTTCCGTCGCCCGTGACGGAAAAGCCGCGAAAGCCGCGCGAGGGGGTGCCGGGAGCGAATTCAGATCATGCCAAGCATGGTCGCCTTGGCCGCGGCCTGGGAGCCCGTCTTCGCCCTGAGCTTCAGTCGGGCGTTCTTAAGCCGTTGCTTCACCGCGCTTTCCGAGACGCCCAGCATCCCGGCGATCTCCTTCATCAGGAGCCCGTTCTTGACCATTCCGAGCGTTTCGAGCTCCGCCGCGGTGAGGTTGCGCGGCCGGTCGTGCTCGCGGTGGGCCTCGAGAAGCAGCGTCCGGAGCCGGGCAAGCTCGGCGGAGTCGAATTCGCGGTCGGCGCGGCAGAAAAGGCCGAAACTGCGCTGTCCGCCCGCCCCGGCCGAATCACGGCAGCCGACCGCCGCGCCGAACATGAGCCCATGCCCCTTCGCCAGGGTGAGCACGCCCGCGCGATCCTCGGCCTCGAGGTCGCTCCAGCGCGCGGCGCCGTCGTTGCGGTAGACCCAGGCCATGGCCGGATCGCGCACCATCAGGCCGCTGGTCGTGTACTCGCGCACCCAGCCCGCCGGGAACTGGTTGTGCTCGACCATGGGGAAGGCGAAGCCGACCCGGATCGCGAGGTAGAAGCCGGCCGGGGCCAGAGCCTGAAAGTCGTCTATGTACCGCTGCATCCCACCCAACCGACGGACTCAAAAAGGCACTTTCGCCTGGACCGTCACACACTTAGATTCATATCGGCATGAGATTAGATTGGTCGGAGTGCGTTCGCAACCATGTCGCGAGCGATGGGGGAAAATGGCTCAGAGTACGAGCATAGCTGCGATTTTGCGCGATCTCGACGGATTCAGCCCGTCCGGCTTCGCGATCGCCCTGCATATCCGCTTCACCACGCCGGTCTATCTGTTCCAGACCTATCCGCGCCGCTGGACCGAGCATTATTCCGAGCACGGACTCGTGGTGAACGATCCGACGGTGCACTGGGGGCTCGGCAACACCGGCCGAATCCGCTGGCGCGACCTGCGCGCGCTCGACAGCGCGGGGGTCCTGATGGCGGCGCGGACCTACGGGCTCGTGCACGGCGTCACCGTCGCGGTGCTCCGGGGAACCCGCACGATCGCCAGTTTCGCCCGCGCCGACCGCGATTACGACGATTTCGAGATGGATGAGATCGAGGAACTGCTCCAGGAGCTCCACGACCACACCGCCAACATGCCGGAGCTTTCCGACAGCGACCGGCGGGCGCTGCGCGACCTTTCGGTCCGGCTGACGCACTGACCCCGGGGCGGCTTCGCCTCAGCCGATCCGCTCGATCAGCGCCCGCGCCGCGGCGGGGTTCGTGGCCTTCGCGCCGCTGATCACGTAGAGGAAGACGTCGCGGGCCACGCCGTCCGCCGCCCCGTCGCCGAGGGGCGCGAGCCCCTCGGGCGCGGCGCCGGCGGCCCAGGCGCGGGCCCGCGCGGCCCAGCTCTCCAGATCGTGATCCGAGTAACCGGCCGCCTCGCCCTCCCTGGTGCCCATGATTCGCGCGTAGACGAAAGGGGCGGTCGGGTCGGCGATCAGCGGATATTCCGAATCCCCCGCCACGACCTGCGCCACGCCCCGGGCGCGCAGCAGGTCGAGATATTCGGGCACGGCGAAACTCGGATGCCGCGCCTCGATCACATGGGCGATCTTCCGGCCGCCGACCTCGGCCGGCAGCAGGTCGAGGAAGCCCGCGACATCCTCGGGCTCGAATTTCTTGGTCGCCGCGAGCTGCCAGTTGATCGGGCCGAGCTTGTCGCCCAGTTCGAGCACGCCGCTCGCGAAGAACCGGTCGATCGACTCGCCCGCGCTCGCGAGCACCTTGCGGTTGGTCGCGAAGCGCGGCGCCTTCAGCGCGAAGACGAAATCCTCCGGAGTCTCGTCGTGCCATTTGCGAAAGCTCTCGGGCTTCTGCGAGCCGTAGAAGGTGCCGTTGATCTCGATGCTGGTGAGCGCCCGCGCGGCGTATTCGAGCTCGCGCCGCCGCGGCAGGCCCTCGGGGTAGAAGCTTCCCCGCCAGGCCTCGAAGGTCCAGCCGCCGATGCCGATCCGGATCTTTCCCGCCACGCCCGAGCCCTCCCTTCGGAACCGGCGCGATCCTGCCCCGTTCTCTGGAACCACGCCAGCCCGGATTGCGTTCTGTCGGAACATATGGTGAACATCTACGATGGACGACAAACTCGCCGCCAAGCTCCGCGTCCTCGCCGACGCCGCGAAATACGACGCCTCCTGCGCCTCCTCGGGCGCGCCGAAGCGGCGCGCGGGGCCGGGCGGGATCGGCTCGACCTCGAACGGGATCTGCCATTCCTACACGCCGGACGGCCGCTGCGTGTCGCTCCTGAAGATCCTGATGACGAACTACTGCCTGTTCGACTGCGCCTATTGCGTCAACCGGCGCTCCTCGAACACCCCCCGCGCCCGGTTCAGCGTGGAGGAGGTGATCGCGATCACGCTCGATTTCTACAAGCGCAACTATATCGAGGGGCTGTTCCTGTCCTCCGGCATTGCGCGCTCGCCCGACCAGACCATGGAGGACATGATCCGGATCGCCCGCGGCCTGCGCCGCGAGCATGGTTTCGCGGGCTACATCCATCTCAAGACCATCCCGGAGGCGAGCCCCTGGCTGATCGAGCAGGCCGGGCTCTGGGCGGACCGGCTGTCGGTCAACCTCGAACTGCCATCCGCCGCCAGCCTCACCCGGCTCGCGCCCGAGAAATCGACCGGCGCGATCGAAGGCGCGATGGCGCAGACGCGGGAACGGATCCTCGAGGCGAAGGAGGAGCGGCGGCGGTTCGCGCCGGCGGGGCAGAGCACGCAGATCATCGTCGGCGCGGACGCGGCGACCGACACCGACCTGCTCACGACCAGCGACCGGCTCTACCGCGTGCATCGCCTGTCGCGGGTCTATTACTCCGCCTTCTCGCCGATCCCGGAGCCGAGCCGGCTCCTGCCGCCCGAGGCGCCGCCGCTGGGGCGGGAGAACCGGCTCTACCAGGCGGACTGGCTGCTGCGCTCCTACGGGTTCACGCTCGCCGAGATCGCCTCGGCGACCGACGGCGGCATGCTCGACCTCGCGATCGACCCGAAGCTCGCCTGGGCGCTGCGCCATCGCGAGATCTTCCCGCTCGACGTCAACCGCGCCTCGCGGGCCGAACTCCTGCGCGTGCCGGGTCTCGGCACCCGCGTCGTCGGCCGGATCCTCGCCGCGCGGCGGCACACCCGGCTCCGCCTCGCCGATATCCTGCGCCTCACCCGCTCGTCGCGAAAGCCGCTGCCCTTCATCGTGACGCCGGATCATCGCGCGCCCGGGCTCGACCGGCTCGACCTGCGCGCCCGGCTGGCGCCGCGGCCGAAGCAGCTGGAGCTCTTCTGATGTACGCCGTCGCCGCCCCCGCCGGCGCCGGCCTCGCCGGGTTCCGCGCGGCGCTGCGCGCGCTGCTCGCCGGGGAGATCGCGCCCGACCAGGTGGTCTGGACCGCCGAGGGCGCGGCGGACCTGCACGCGGCCCGCCTGCCCGCCCGGCCGGACGCGCCGCCGGTCTCGCTGCCGCGCGCAGCCGTGAAGCTGATCGAGACCGTGGTGATGCACCGCGCGCCGGAGCGCTACGCGCTGCTCCACCGGCTCGCCTGGCGGCTGACGCATGGCGAGGCCGCGCTCCTCGACACGCCCTCCGATCCGCTGACCCACCGGCTCGAGGCGATGGCGCGCGAGATCCGGCGCGACATTCACAAGATGCACGCCTTCGTCCGCTTCCGCCGGGTCGAGGAGGCGGGCGCCGAGCGCTATGTCGCCTGGTTCGAGCCGTCGCATTTCATCCTCGAGGCCGCCGCGCCGTTCTTCCGCGACCGGTTCCGCGCGCTCGACTGGACGATCCTGACGTCCGAGGGCTCGGTCCGCTGGGACGGCGCGCGGCTCGCCTTCGGCCCGCCCGCGACGAAGGACGCGGCGCCGGAGGGCGATCCGTTCGAGGCGGCCTGGACCGGCTATTACGAGAGCGCCTTCAACCCGGCGCGGGTCAATCCCGCCCGGATGCGCCAGGAGATGCCGCGCAAGTACTGGCGCAACCTGCCCGAGGCGGCGGTGATCCCCGGGCTCATCGCCAATGCCCCGGCGCGGGCGCGCGAGATGATCGAGAAGGAGGCCGCGATGCCGCGCAAGCGCGATCCCGTCCGGGCCGTCGCGGCGATGGCCGAACAGGCCCCCCGCACGCTCGCCGAGCTCAACGCGATCATCGCCCGGGCCGATCCCTTCGTCGAGGGCGGCACGCGCGCCGTGCCGGGCGAGGGACCGGAGCAGGCGGCGATCGCCTTCGTGGGCGAGCAGCCGGGCGACCAGGAGGATCTCGCCGGCCGTCCCTTCGTCGGCCCCGCCGGCCAGCTCCTCGACCGGGCGCTCGGGGAGGCGGGGATCGATCGCGCCGCCTGCTATCTCACCAACGCGGTCAAGCATTTCAAATTCAAGCCGATGGGCAAGCGCCGGCTGCACCAGACGCCGACGGCGGGCGAGGTGCGGCACTACCGCTGGTGGCTCGAGCGCGAGCTCGACCTCGTGGCGCCCGGGCTGACCGTGGCGCTCGGCGCCTCGGCGGCGCTGGCGCTCGCCGGGCGCGGGGTGCCGGTCACCCGGAACCGGGGGCCGTTCCGGTTCGGCGACCGGCCCGGCTATCTCACGGTCCATCCCTCCTACCTGCTGCGGCTGCCCGATCCGGAGGCGCGGGCGGAGGAATACGCGCGCTTCGTCGCGGATCTCGACGCGATCCGCGCTCTCGCGGCCGCGGCGGCCTGATCTGCGCCGTTCTTCGATCTTCGCCAATAACGGGAAACTGCTTCAACCGACGCGCGTGCTTGCCGCGCTCATCGCCGGGCGATAGAGAACGCGGCAGGAGTCGACCCATGCAGCAGCAGAACCTCGTCAAAGCCGGCCTCTGGATGGGCGCGGCGATCCTGTCCTTCTCGGCGATGGCGGTGGCGGGGCGCGAACTGCTCGTGCATATGAACACCTTCGAGCTCATGCTTTATCGCTCGATCATCGGCTTCGCCTGCGTCTGCGCGGTGATGGCGTCCCGGCCGGGCGGCTTCGGTCTCGCCCGCACCCGGAACCTGCGGCTCCATATCCTGCGCAACACGGTGCATTTCGTGGGGCAGAACCTGTGGTTCTACGCCATCGCGCTGATCGCGCTCAGCCAGGTGGTGGCGATCGAGTTCACGAACCCGATCTGGGTCGCGCTGCTCGCCCCCGCGCTGCTCGGCGAGCGGCTGACGCGCGCGAAGCTCGTCGCCGCGGTGCTCGGTTTCGTCGGCGTGCTGATCGTGGCGCAGCCGGGCCATTCGGCCTTCGGCCCCGGCCAGATCGCGGTCGCGGTCGCCGCGCTCTGCTACGCGCTCAACACCATTTTCACCAAGCAGATCATGCGGCACGACCCGGTGCTGACGGTGATCTTCTGGATGACGCTGCTGCAGGGCTCGGCCAGCCTCGTGCTGTCGATTCCGGGCGGCATCCCGCTGCCGACGCTCCAGGACCTGCCCTTCGTCGCCGTCATCGGCCTGACCGGCGTCACCGCGCATTTCGCCCTCACCTCCGCGCTCGCCTGGGCGCCGGCGACGATCGTGGCGCCGATGGATTTCGCGCGGCTGCCGATCATCGCGACGGTGGGCATGCTGGTCTATGGCGAGCCGCTCAGCCCCTGGGTCGCGGTCGGCGCGGCGGTGATCATCGTCGCCAACCTCATCAACCTCCGCGAGGGCACGCGGCGGCCGCGCGCCGCCTGAGCGGGGATCCGGGATACCCCCCGACCCCCGGGGCCCTTCCTCCCCGCGCCCGGCCGTGCTAGTCCGACGCCCGGATTTGCATGGTCCGTGTGAACGAGGAGTTGGGACATGAATATCGACGCGATCCCGGCGGGGAAGAACCCGCCCGAGGACATCAACGTCGTGATCGAGATCACGGGCGGCGCCGCCGGCGGCGCGCCGATCAAGTACGAGATCGACAAGGACTCGGGCGCCGTCTTCGTCGACCGCGTGGTCAACACGCCGATGTTCTACCCCTGCAACTACGGCTTCGTGCCGAACACGCTGCACGCGGACGGTGACCCGACCGACGTGCTCGTGCTCTGCGACTTCCCGCTGCACCCGGGCGTCGTCATCCGCTGCCGCCCGGTCGGCGTCCTGAAGATGGAAGACGACGGCGGCATGGACGACAAGCTGATCGCCGTGCCGGTCGCCAAGGTCGACCCGTTCCAGGCGCATATCAAGGAACTGACCGACGTTCCGCAGAAGACCCGCGACCGGATCAAGCACTTCTTCGAGCACTACAAGGACCTCGAGGAAGGCAAGTGGGTCAAGGTGATCGGCTGGGGCGACAAGGCCGAGGCCGAAGCGATCCTGAAGGTCTCGCTCGAGGCGATGAACAAGTGATCGCCGCGCCGGCCCGCGCTGTCGAAGCCGCGGGCCGGCGTCGCCTCTGATCTCCCGGCCTTCCGGGATCAGAGGATCAGGTCGTCCTCGCGAAGCGTGATCCGGCCGTCGAACGCCAGCCGGAAATCGGGAACGCCGTCGCCGTCGCCGTCGATCACCAGCCGCGTGCCCTCCGCCGCCCGATGATCGTAGCGCGCTTCGCCCGCGACGCCCGAGAAGGTGGATCGGCCGAGGAAGGTGAGCCCGCCGATCCCGCTCAGGTCGATCCGGTCCCCCTCGCCCCGCGCGAAGTCGAAGATCAGGTCGCCCGCGGCGGCGGCGGAACTCGCCAGCCGCTCGAAGACGAACCGGTCCGCGCCCGCGCCGCCCCGCAGCAGATCGGCGCCGGCGCCCCCCTCCAGCAGATCCGCGCCCGCGCCGCCGAGCAGCCGGTCGTCGCCCGCCCCGCCGCGCAGCGCGTCGTTCCCGTCGCCGCCGCTCAGCCGGTCGCGCTCGGCGCGGCCCGAGAGGCGGTCGTCGCCGTCGCCGCCGTCGAGCCGGTTGCGCAGCCCGTTGCCCGAGAGCCGGTCGTCGTGGCGCCCGCCGGTCGCGTGCTCGATCTCGGTGAAATGCCCGAGGAAGACCTGGCCCTCCCAGAGGAGCGAGCGACCCTTGGCGCCCTCGTGGTTCCAGCTGCCGCCGGCGAGGTCGATCGTGACGCCCCGCTCGCTGCCCCGCGCGGTGATCCGGTCCTCGCCGCCACCGTCCCAGATCAGCTTGTCCTCGCCGAACTCGTAGGTGTTGTCGCCCCGCCGCGACCGCGCCGGGCCATAGATGCTCTGGAGCGCGATGACGTCGAAGAGGCCGAGGCCCCGATCCTCGCCGTCGCGGTCGTATGACATCACGGTGTTGCGTCCGTTGTCCTCCCAGCCCGGCAGGACCGGCACGTCCGCGTCGTCCTCCTCCTCGCGGAAGGAATGCTTCAGGCCCAGCGCATGGCCGATCTCGTGAATGATGACATAGCGATCGAGCACGCCATCCGGATAGTCGAGCCAGACCTCCCCGGGCCGGAGCACGCCGGAGGTCTTGTCGTACATCGGGTAGAAGGCATAGCCCGCCATGCCCTCGTCGATGTCGAACTGGCCGAAGTTGATGTCCGCCTCGCCGCCGACGCGGGCGAACCTGATGTTCGCCACGGATTCGTAGCGCGCGAGCCCCCGCTCCACCTCGGCGCGCTCGGAGGCGATGTAGGTCATGAAACTGTCTTCGGGATCGCCGAATTCGTCGCTGGTCCCGTCCGGCACGCGGGTCATGAAGGAATAGGTCAGCCGCGCCGCCGCGCCGTCCCGCGGGTTCGCGAAGTGCCGCCAGGAGTCGGTCTCCTCGAACTGGTTGCGCAAAGCCTCGATGAAATAGGCCGCCATCGGCGGAGTCTCCTCGAATGCGCCCGGGGACGCCGGCCGTCCGGGCGGATGCCTCGAAACACGTCGCGCGCCGGGAGCGACCAATCACCGCTCGTTTCCAAATGCGAATCCCGGCGCTTCCCGACGCTTAGCACCGAGCCGCGCGCGGCTCCACCATGGCGCGAGCTTCGCACACGCGCATAGCGGTATACGCGCATTGCCAGCCGCGCGCCGCCCCGCTAGCACTTGGGCGACAAGCAAGGGCCTTCGATGATCTACCAAACTCCCCGGGACTGGACCGGCGCCAGCCACCGCCGCGTGGCGCTGTTCGGCATGTCCGGCCTCGGCAAGACGCGCATTTCAAGCCTCCTGCGCGAGGAGGCCGACTGGTTCCACTACTCGGTCGATTTCCGCATCGGCACGCGCTACATGGACGAGCACATCGTCGACAACTTCAAGCGCGAGGCGATGCGCAACGCGTTCCTGCGCGAGCTGCTGCGGACCGATTCGATCTACATCGCGTCGAACATCACCTTCCAGAACCTCGCCCCGCTCTCGACCTATCTCGGCAAGCCGGGCGATCCCGCGAAGGGCGGCATCCCCTTCGACGAATACATCCGGCGCCAGCGCCAGCACCGGCTGGCCGAGATCGCGGCGACCCGCGACGCGGTGCCCTTCATCGCCAAGGCGCACGACATCTACGACTACAGCCATTTCATCGCCGACTGCTCGGGCTCGCTCTGCGAGGTGGTCGAGCCCGGCGATCCCGCCGATCCGGTGCTGAGCGATCTCGCGGAGAACCTGCTGCTGGTCTGGATCCGGGGCAGCGAGGACGACGTCGAGGCGCTGGTCTCGCGTTTCGACCGCGCGCCGAAGCCGATGTACTATCAGGAGGACTTCCTCCGGACCCTCTGGGCCGAGTATCTCGCCGGGACCGGCGAGGCGCCGGAGAAGGTCGATCCGGACGCGTTCATCCGCCACGGCTTCCGCGCGCTCATCAACCACCGGCTGCCGCGCTACGCGGCGATGGCGGAGAACTGGGGCGTGACGGTCGAGGCCGCCGAGATCGCGGCGGTGCGCGACAGGGCCGATTTCGAGGCGCTGATCGCCGAGGCGATCGGGCGGAAACGCGCGTGACCGCGCCGGCCGAGCACGGACCCGCCGAGGCGGAGCACGCGCCCGGCCCGGTGCATGATCACGAGCACGACCCGCACCACGGGCACGGGCCAGACCACGGGCACGGGGGCGCCGGCGGCCACGCGCATGGCCACCACCACGCCGCCGATTCGAAGGCGCTCGGCACCGTCGCGCTGATGACCGGCGGCTTTCTCGTCATCGAGGCGCTCGGCGGCTGGATCTCGGGCTCGCTGGCGCTCATCGCCGACGCCGGCCACATGCTGACCGACTTCGCCGCGCTCGTCATGGCCTGGGCGGCGATCCGGATGGCGCGGCGGCCGCCGGACGCGCGGCGGACCTACGGCTTCGACCGGGTCGCGGTGCTCGCGGCCTTCGTCAACGGGCTGGCGCTGTTCCTGATCGCGATCTGGATCGCCTTCGAGGCCTGGGACCGGATCGCCGCGCCCGCGCCGGTCGAGGGCGGGCTCATGCTCACCGTCGCCACGCTGGGCCTCGTCGTGAACATCGTCGCGTTCCGCATCCTGACCCGGGGCGAGCGGGCCAATCTCAACATGCGCGCGGCGATCCTGCACGTCGCGGGCGACCTGCTCGGCTCGGTCGCGGCGATCGTCGCGGCGCTGGTGATCCTCGCCAGCGGCTGGACGCCGATCGACCCGATCCTCTCGGTGCTGGTGGCCGTGCTGATCCTGCGCTCGGCCTTCATGGTCGTGCGCGACAGCGCCCGGATCCTGCTCGAGGCGAGCCCGGTCGGCTTCGACCCCGCCGCGGTCGCCTCGGACCTGACCGCGGCCATCCCCGGCCTCGCCGCCGTGCGGCACCTCCACGCCTGGTCGATCAGCGAGGAGCGGCCGATGGCGACGCTCGAGGCGGTGGTGGCGCCCGGCGCCGACGCGGCCGCGATCCGCCGGGCGATCAAGGCCAGGCTCGCCGAGCGGTTCGGGATCGACCACGCGACGGTCGAAATCCACGACGAACTGTTTCCGGACCCCTCCGCGAGGTTGCCGGACGAGCCGCCAGCCTCTATCTGACGGCTCTCGTTTTCACGAAGGCCGGACCGATGCCGATCAAGATTCCCGCGACCCTCCCCGCCCATGACGTGCTTCGGCGCGAGGGCGTGATGGTGATGTCCGAGGAAACGGCACAGCGGCAGGACATCCGCCCGCTCCGGATCGGGCTCGTCAACCTGATGCCGAAAAAGGTGCAGACCGAGACGCAGTTCGCCCGGCTGATCGGCGCCACGCCGCTCCAGATCGACCTCACGCTGATCCGGATGACCGAGCACCAGTCGAAGAACACCTCCGCCGCGCATCTCGAGGCCTTCTACCAGACCTTCCGCGAGGCGAAGACGCAGAAGTTCGACGGGCTCGTCATCACCGGCGCGCCGATCGAGCATCTCGATTTCGAGGACGTCTCCTACTGGGACGAGCTGCGCGAGCTCTTCGACTGGACCCAGACCAACGTGCATCACACGATGGCGGTCTGCTGGGGCGGCATGGCGATGCTGCATCATTTCCACGGCGTGCCGAAGCACATGCTGCCGGCGAAGGCCTTCGGCTGTTTCCAGCACGAGCGGACGCCCGACTCCGCCTCGCCCTTCCTGCGCGGCTTCTCCGACCGTTTCCCGGTGCCCGTGAGCCGCTGGACCGAGATCCGGACCGAGGACGTGGCATTGCATCCCGAGCTCGAGGTGCTGGTCGCCTCGGACGAGGTCGGCCCCTGCCTGATCGAGGACGCGGACCATCGCGCGCTCTACATGTTCAACCATCTCGAATACGATTCGACGACGCTGCGCGAGGAATACGACCGCGACGTGAAATCCTCGGACGGGGCGATCCCGCTGCCGGTCGGCTATTTTCCCGGCGATGATCCCTCCGCCACGCCGCCGAATCTCTGGCGCGGCGCGGGGCATCTGCTCTACGGCAACTGGGTGAACCAGATCTACCAGACCACCTCCTACGACATCGAGATGATCGGCGCCTGAGGCGCCGGCCGAACCCCGGGATCCGACAGCCAGATGCGCGACGAAATTCTCCCCGGCGCCGAGGACGGAAGCGTGACCGTCGACGGCGCGCCGATCCACTACCTGCGCGCCGGCGCGGGACCCGCCGTGGTGCTGATCCATGGCGCGAGCAGCAACCTCGCCGACATGAGCTTCGATCTGCTGCCCCGGCTCGCGCGGAACCACACCGTGGTCGCCTTCGACCGGCCGGGCCACGGCCGGAGCGGCTGGCCCACGCGCGGGGGCGAGCAGCTCGCCCAGCAGGCGCGGATCCTGCGCGCCGCGCTCTCCGAGCTCGGCATCGACCGGGCGATCGTGGTCGGTCACAGCTACGGCGGCGCCGTCGCCCTCGCCTGGGCGCTGGAGTTTCCGGAGAGCGTCGCGGGCCTCCTGCTCCTCGGCGCGCCGAGCCAGGGCTGGGAGGGCGGCATGGGGCTCGCCAACGACCTGCTCGCGCATCCGCTGACCGCGCCCTATTTCGCCTGGGCGCTGCCGATGATGATGTCGCGCCTGAGCCTCGCGCGGCTGACCGACGAGCTCTTCGCGCCGCAAAGCACGCCGCGCGGCCTGATCGACCACATCGACCCGCGGCGGATCTTCGCCCCCGAGACGCTGCGCGCGAACGCGGTGCAGCTGCAGACGCTGCGGCGGCAATTGCTGGCGATGGTGCCGCGGTATCCCGGCCTGCGCGTGCCGGTCGAGATCCTGCACGGGACCGAGGACACGCTGGTGCCCTTCGGCTTCCACGCCGAGCCGCTCGCGGCCATGGTCCCGGGCGCCCGGCTGACCCCGCTGCCGGGCGTCGGCCACATGGTCCATTACGCGGCCCCCGCCGAGGTCGAGGCGGCCCTGGCGCGGCTCGCCCGCGCCGGCTGAGCCCGCGCGGCCATTGCCGGCCGCGCCCGGCTTCGCCATAGTCCGGTCCCGACCGCTGGAAGGAGACCGGGATGGCCAAGTCCGAGAAGAAGCCGGGAAAAAAGGCCGCCGAGGCCAAGGTGCCCGGCGCCGAGAAACCCTTCGACGGCGCCGTCAGCCGCTTCGTCAAGAAGGGCGCGCCGGCCGAGATCCGCGACCGGCTGCGCGAGGCGGGCAAGGACACGATCCTCGACCCGCGCTACCCCTATCCCGAGCGGATGTCCTCCGACGAATACGAGGCCGCGAACGAGGCCTGCCAGCTCGAGCTCGTGAAGGTGCAGAGCTGGCTGCGCGGCACAGGCCAGCGGGTGGTCCTGGTGTTCGAGGGCCGCGACGCCGCCGGCAAGGGCGGCACGATCAAGGCGGTGACCGAGAACCTGAACCCGCGCTTCGCCCGCGTCGTGGCCCTGCCCGCCCCGGACGAGACCGAGCGCGGCCAGTGGTACTTCCAGCGCTATATCGAGCGGCTGCCGACCACCGGCGAGATGGTCCTGTTCGACCGCTCCTGGTACAACCGCGGCGTGGTCGAGCACGTCTTCGGCTGGTGCACCCCCGCCGAGCGCGAGCGGTTCTTCGCGCAGCTGCCCGAGTTCGAGGACATGCTGGTCCGCGACGGGATCATCCTGATCAAGCTCTGGATCGCGATCGGCCAGGCCGAGCAGCTGCGCCAGTTCACCCAGCGCGAGAAGGACCCGCTGAAGCAGTGGAAGCTCAGCCAGACCGACATCGACGGCCTGTCGCGCTGGGACGACTACACCGCCGCGATCGCGGAGACCTTCCAGCGCAGCCATACCTCGCTCGCGCCCTGGTCGGTGGTCTGGGCCGAGGACAAGCGCCGCGCCCGGATCGCCTCGATGCGCGCCATCCTCACGAAGCTCGACTATCCCGGCAAGATCGACCTTCCGCCCGATCCGCTGATCACCGGCACCCCGGAACTGCTGCTCAACCGCGACCCGGCCTGAGCGCCGCGAGCGCGCGGGAGGCCCGCCCGAAACGCCAAAGGCGGAGCCCATGGCCCCGCCTCGCGTCGCATCTTCATTGGAAAGCCCGGAGCGTCGGCGCCCCGGATCCGGGCCGTCAGGCGGCCCGGCGCAAGATCACTTGATCTTGCCTTCCTTGTATTCGACGTGCTTGCGCGCCACCGGGTCGTACTTCTTGACCGACATCTTCTCGGTCATCGTGCGCGAATTCTTCTTCGTCACGTAGAAATGCCCGGTATCGGCCGTGGAGTTCAGCCGGATCTTGATCGTGGTGGGCTTCGCCATTTTCGTTCCCTTGTCCCGCGGTCAGCCCGCGCATAACCCCTTCGGCCCGCGCTCCCGGGAGCTGGACTCTCGGCGGGTCAAATGCCGTTTTTGGCCGCCGGAGTCAAGCGTGGAGCAGGTGGAAATGCGAACCGCGCTCGGTGTGGTGGAAAAAAGGCACCGGCCGCTCCGCCCCGGGGTCCGCCTCGCGCGCGGCGATCTCCGCCAGCACGATCTCGGTGATGAACGGCAGGTCGAGCGCCCGCGCCTCGGACAGGCTCAGCCAGCGCAGGAAGCGCAGCTCGTCCTCGGCGCCGGAGAAATCGTCGGGCGGACCGCCGAGCGCCGCGGCGTCGGCGAGGAAGAACCGCGCGTCGAACCGCCGGGGCCGGCCCGGCGGCGTGACGGCGCGAAAGAAGAAGCGCAGCGCGTCGGGCGCGGGCGGGACGAGGCCGGTCTCCTCGCGCAATTCCCGCGCCGCCGCGTGCCGGAGCGCGCGCGCGAGCAGCGGGTCGGTCCCGACGAGCAGGTTCGGATCGGTCTCCGGCACGCCCTCGGCCTCGGCCGCGGCCAGATCCTCGGGATCGAGCGCGCCGCCCGGGAAGACGAACTTGTCGGGCATGAAGACCGCGCCCGAGCCGCGCTGGCCCATCAGGAGCCGCGTGCCCTCCGGGGTCTCGCGCAGGATGACGATCGTCGCCGCGTGCCGGATCGGCGGCGCGGCGGGGTCCGGGGGGGCCCCCGTCATTTGCCGATGGCGGGGGCGGCGGAAACGGGCGGCGCGGGCTTCGGCGCCGGTTCCGCGCCGAAGCCGTGCATCCGCTTCGCCCACTGGATGCCGACGAAGCAGCCCTTGATTCGCGGCAGCAGGTAGAGCGACAGCGCGACGAAGACGATCGAGAAGCCGAGCGCCATCTGCCAGCCCTCGGGCCGGAACGCCTCGAAGACGATCAGCATCACCGGCGCCATGATATGGCCCGCGATCATGATCGTGGCCCAGGCCGGGCCGTCGTCGGCGCGCTGGTGGCTGAGGTCGGTGCCGCAGGCCGGGCAATCGTGGCGCACGTCGAGATATCCCTCGAAGAGCCCGCCCTCGCCGCAGGCCGGGCAGCGCCGCGACCAGCCGCGCAGCAGCGCGGAGCGCAGGTCCCGTTCGGGAAGCGCGGAGGGCGGGACGGGCGCGCGGGGCGGGGCTGGGATCTGCGACATGGCGCCAATATAGGCGCTTGCCCCCGCGACCGCCAAGCCCGCGCGTGTCGCGGCCGGGACGGGACCTTCGTCGGATGCCGGGGGGCGGATGCCGGTCGCTTTCTCGTGAAGCCGCGACGGAACCCGGCGGCCCCGCCGTCTATCCGGTCAGAACAGCGGGCAAGGAGCCTCGACCATGACAGCGCATCGACGCATTCTCACCATCGCCGCCCTCGCGGGCGGACTGGGCCTCGCGGGCGCCGCCTTCGCGCAGGACGCGGCGCCCGACGCGCCGCCGCCCCCGCCGCCGGGCCAGGAGCGGGCCGGTGGCCCGACGGACCTCCTCGGCGGCCCGGGCGGTCCCGGCGGACCGGGTGGCCCCCGCGGTCCGCGCGGCCCGATGATCGATTTCGTCGCGATCGACGCCAACGGCGACGGGATGCTCAGCCGCGACGAGCTCACCGCGCGGGCGACCGAGCGGCTCGGGACCGCCGACGCGAACGCCGACGGCGCGCTCGACCGGGCCGAGCTGATCGCGGCCCTGCCCGCCCCGCGCGACACCATCCTGATGGTCTTCGCCCCCGATCCCGCGGCGGAACGCGCCGACCGGCTGCTCGCCTTCATGGACGCGACCGAGAGCGGCCGGATCGAGATCGGCGCGATCGCCGAGCGCCAGGTGAACGGCCTGCTCGCCCGGTTCGACGCCAACCGCGACGGCGCGATCTCCCAGGCCGAGGCGACGCGCCCCGCTAAGGGGCCGAAGGGTCCGCGCGCCGGCTGGGACCGCCACGACGGCGAGCGCGGGCCCCGCGCCGACAAGCGCGGTTGAGGGTTTTCCCTCTTCCGGCAAGGGTCTAAGGCTGACGAGACCTTGCGACCTGTCAGGCGAAGCGCGGGATCATGATGGCCCTCGACGGCGAGACCGACATCTCCGACGCCACGCTGCTCGCGCGCTACGCGGACGGCGATCAGGCGGCGGCGCGGGCGCTGACCTTCCGGCACGCGCCGCGCGTCCTCGCCCTCGCGCGGCGGATGCTCGGCGACCGCGCCGAGGCCGAGGATGTCGCGCAGGAGACGCTGCTCCGGATGTGGCGCGTGGCGCCCGACTGGCGCGACGAGGCGCGGCTCTCGACCTGGCTCTACCGGGTCGCGAGCAACCTCTGCGTCGACCGGCTGCGTCGCCGGCGCGACCAGGGGCTCGAGGGCGTGGACGAGCTGCCCGACGGCGCCCCGGCCCCGCTCGCCGAGCTCGAGACGCGCGACCGGGCCCGGGCGCTCGAGGCCGCGCTCGCCGAACTGCCGGAGCGCCAGCGGCTCGCCGTGGTGCTGCGGCACATGGAGGAGCGCTCGAATATCGAGATAGCCGAGATCCTCGGGCTGAGCGTCGAGGCGGTGGAAAGCCTGCTCGCCCGGGCGCGGCGCACGCTGTCGCGGCTGCTGACGCCGCGGCGCGCCGAGCTCGGGTTCGAGGAGCGATGAGGGGGGAATTCGCGATGAGGACGACGGATCGTCATCCCGGGCACGACCCGGAGACCGAGGCGCTCGAGGTGTTCTTCAAGGCCGCGCGCGCGGCCGAGGCGCCGCCGGACGCGGCCTTGCTGTCGCGGATCCTCGGCGACGCGGCCGAGGTCTCCGCCGCGGCCCGCCCCGCCCCCACCCCGGCGCCCGCGCGGCCAGCCCCGCGCTGGGGCGGCGTCGCGGCGCTGCTCGGCGGCTGGCGCGGCGGCGCGGCGCTGACCGCCTGCGCGCTGATCGGGCTCCTGATCGGGGCGACGGGCTACGCGCGCCTCACCACCGACGGCGCCGGCTACTACGTCGCCGGCGACACCGCCTCGGACATCGGCGAGTTCTACGATCTCGCCGCCCTCGAATAGTCAACGCACGCTGGAGCGGACCCCCGAATGGACGACACCGTGACCCCGCGCAGACCCCTCGGCTCCCCCTGGCGCTGGGTGCTGATCGGGTCGCTCTGCCTCAACCTCGCCCTCGGCGGCGTGATCGCGGGCGCGTTCCTGAAACGCCCCGGTCCGCCGCCGCCCGGGCTCTGGAACTACGGCCGCGCCCTGCCCGAGCCTTATCGCGACGATCTGGTCCGGGCGCTGCGCGACAGCCGGCGCGACTGGATCGGCCCGCGCGAGGCGCTGCGGGGCCAGCGCGCCGCGCTGGCCGAGGCGCTGGTCGCGCAGCCCTACGATCCGGTCGCCGTGGCCGAGGTGATCACGCGGGAACCGCGGCTGATGGATTCGCTCGCGCAGCGCGGCTCGCAGCTCCTGCTCGATCAGATCAGCCGGATGACGCCGGAGGACCGCGCCGCCTTCGCCGAGGCGCTGCGCCGCACCGACAAGGGCAAGGACAAGGACAGGGGTCCGCCGCCGCCGCCGCCCGGCCCCGAGGGCTGAGCCCGCTCAGGCGGCTTGGGCGAAGAAGCTCACCCGGTTGCGGCCGCCTTCCTTCGAGCGGTAGAGCGCGCAATCGGCGCGTTTGATGATGTCCTCGGGATCGTCGTCGCCGGCGCCCGCGACCGCGACGCCGATGCTGACCGTCACCTTGACCTCGCCCGCCTGGCCGGGCAGCCGGACCGGCGTATCCTCGACCGCGCGCCGGATGCGTTCGGCGGCGTGGCCGGCCGCGCCGGCGTCGACGTCGGGCATGGCGACGAAGAATTCCTCGCCACCGAAGCGCGCGACGAGATCGACGCCCCGGATGTTCTCCTGCAGCCGCCGCGAGAATTCGCGCAGCACGGCGTCGCCGGCGTCGTGGCCGAAGCGGTCGTTGATCGACTTGAACTTGTCGAGGTCGATCATCATCACCGCGAAGACGCCGCCGGTCTCGCGGGCGCGCTCCATCACCCGGTTCATGTGCTGGCTCGCGTAGCGGCGGTTGTAGATGCCGGTCAGCGGGTCGATCACCGCGAGCCTCAGCCCGTTGCGGACGTTGGAGCGCAACCGGTCCGAGTAGCGCTTGCGCCGAAGCTGCGAGCGGATGCGGGCGATGAGCTCGTTCACGTCGAACGGCGCCTCGATATAGTCGCTGGCGCCGAGATCGAGCCCCTTCGCGGCGGTGTCGACGTCGCCGTTCTCGACCACGAGGATCACCGCCGACTGCCGCGTCTCCGGCCGGGCGCGCAGCGCCGAGACGAGGCGCAGCCCGTCGCCGCCCTCCATCAGCCGCTGGTGCACCACGAAGCAGTCGGGCAGCTCGAGCCGCGACAGGTTCAGCGCCTCGCGCTCCGAGCTCGTCACGATGGTCGCGAGCGCGAGCCGCGCGCCGAGCTCGCGGGCGAGCTCGCTCCCCCGCGCCGCGTCGGGCGGCGCGATCAGGATCGGCCCGCTCGGATCGCCCTCCGCCTCGGCGTCGGGCAGCAACTCGGCGAGGCCGAGCTCGCGCGAGGTGAGGTCGCGCAGCCGGAGCTCGTCGAACATCATCTTCATCCGCATCAGGCTGCGGACGCGGGCGAAGAGGGCGAGATCGTTGAAGGGCTTCGACAGGAAATCGTCCGCGCCGGCCTCGAGCCCCCGGATCCGCTCCTCGGCGGTGTCGAGCGCCGTCACCATGATCACCGGGATATGCGCTGTCTCGGGATCGGCCTTCAGCCGCGCGCAGACGGTGAACCCGTCCATCCCCGGCATCATCACGTCGAGCATGACCATGTCGGGCTGCTCGGACCGCGCGAGTTCGAGCGCCTTCGGCCCGTCCTCGGCGACGACCACGTCGTAATAGGCCGATGACAGTTTCGCCCGCAGCAGGAGCCGGTTGGTGGCGACATCATCGACGACGAGGACACGACCCGACATCCAGTTTCCCCTTTGGAACGGGTCCCGACCCGGCCCACGCTTCTTGGGGTCGAAGCTAGGCGGGAATATGTTAATGAATGGTTTAGTAGCCCTCCGGGGCCTCGCCCGAGGGGATCGGAGATGCGGCGCGAACGGGCGATCGAGATCGCCGAACAGGGGCTGATCTGGCTCGCGGGAGAGCCGGACGCGATGGGGGCCTTCCTCGCCGCGAGCGGCCTCGCCCCCTCCGACCTGCGCGCCCGCGTCGAGGAGCCGGAATTCCTCGGCTTCGTGCTCGACTTCCTGCTCGGCGACGAGGCGACCCTGCTCGCCTTCTGCGGCGCGACCGGCGTCGCGCCGGCCGAGCCCGCCCGCGCGCGTGCGATGCTCCCGGGCGGCGACATTCCCGACTGGACCTGACGCCCGGTTTGCGCCGCCGCGGCGGAGCCGCTAAGGGAAAGACGGGGCACGAAGGGGAGTGGGGCATGCGCGAGCCGATCCAGGGTCTGATCTTCGACAAGGACGGGACGCTGTTCGACTTCAACGCGACCTGGTCGGCCTGGTGCCACGGCTTCATCCTAGGCCTCGCCGAGGGCGACGCGGCGCGGGCCGAGGCGCTCGCGGAAAGGCTCGGCTACGACCTCGAGAGCCGGCGGTTCCGCAAGTCGAGCCTGCTCATCGCCGGGACGATGGAGATCGTGGTCGACGCGGCGCGCGCGGTGCGCCCGGATTTCGGCGAGATCCCGCTCCGGCGCCACATCGTCGCCTCCACCGCCGCCGCGCCGCAGGTCGAGGCCGCGCCGCTCGCGGCGCTGCTCGACCGGCTGCGCGACGCGGGTCTGGTGCTGGGCGTCGCCACCAACGATTCGGAGGAACCCGCCCGCGCGCATCTCGAGCGCGCCGGCGTGCTCGACCGCTTCGCCTTCATCGCCGGCTACGACAGCGGCCATGGCGCGAAGCCGACCCCGGGCATGCTCCTCGCCTTCTGCGCCGCCACGGGCCTCGCCCCGGAGGCCTGCGCGATGATCGGCGACAGCGTGCACGACCTCGCCAGCGGCCGCGCCGCCGGCATGACCACGGTCGGCGTGCTGACCGGCCCCGCGAGCGAGGAAGACCTCGCGCCGCACGCCGACGTCATCCTGCCCGATATCGGCGCCCTGCCCGGCTGGCTGCGCCTGCCCGAGGCGGAGTTGCCGGGAATCGGCGAGAACCCGTGAAACAAGGCTTGCGCCGCCCGGCCCGGGACTGTATCCCGCACTCCGCCGGGCGATTAGCTCAGTGGTAGAGCGCTTCGTTCACATCGAAGATGTCGGGGGTTCAAATCCCTCATCGCCCACCATACCCCCTCTCGGAGGGGGCCCCGACCCGGCCGGGTGATTAGCTCAGTTGGTAGAGCGCTTCGTTTACACCGAAGATGTCGGCGGTTCGAGCCCGTCATCACCCACCAGGTCAGTGAGCCCGATCCGCGCGTAGGGTCTTCCCGAGGATATCCGCCGCTCAGCGGGACAGCAGCGCGCGGGCGGCGGCGTCGATCGCCGCGGTTTCCGCCGCGAACCGGCCCGGCGCGCCGGCGCAATGGCCGAAGGGCGAGACGATCGGGCGAAGCTCGGCGCCGGGGACGGCGGCGATCTCGAGCCGGTTCTCCTCGAGCGTGAAGTAGCGGTCGGTGTCGCAGGGCATCGCGATCACCCGCGCCGAAACCCGCGCCAGCGCCTCCTCGAGGGTCGCCGCGCCGAGGGCGCGGGCGAGGTCGGCGCCCTCCCAGGCGCGGAGCGCGGCGAGCAGGTCATGCGCGTCCCAGCCAAGGTGATCGGCCTCCCACCAGTCGAGCAGGTCCTCGGGCGCCGCGAAGCCCAGCTCGCGCCAGCGCGCCTCGCGCCAGAAGGCGGCCGAATAGGCCCAGCCGGCGTAGACGCGGCCGAAGGCGCGCAAGGCGCGGGGAAGATTGCCCGGTCCGGGCGGCGCCGCGTCGAAATCCGGATCGGCCTCGAAGACGGCGCGCAGCCCGGCGAGGAAGACCCGGTTGATCGGCCAGCAGCCGGTGGCGCCGCAGACCGGCAGGATCGCCGCCACCCGCTCGGGAAAGAGCGCCGCCCAGTGCCAGGCCTGGATCGCCGCGAGCGACCAGCCCTGGATGAGCGCGAGCTCCCCTATCCCGAGCGCGTCGAGCAGCCGCGCCTGCGCGCGGACGTTGTCCTCGACCGAGACGGTCGGGAACCGCGCGGCGCCGGTCGCGCGCCGCTGGCTCGGCGAGGTCGCGAGCCCGTTGCCGAAGAGATCGGTCGCGACGATGAAGAACCGCCCCGGATCGAGCGCCCGGCCCGGCCCGATGATCGCGGCCTGCGAGGCGCTGGTGCCGGTGTAGTAGGACGGCAGCAGCACGGCCGGGGCGGAAGGGTCGCCCCAGGTCCGGTAGGTCAGGACGGCGTCGGTCAGGACGCCGCCCCGGGAGAGCGCGACGTCGCCGAGGGCGAAGCGGCGAAGCGCCGGGACGCCCATCAGAACAGGTGGCTGTAGCGCTCGGTCTCCCAGGCGCTGACCGTCAGATGGTACTCGTTCCATTCCGCGCGCTTGTAGCGGACGAACTCGTCCTTCAGCGCCTTGCCCAGCGTCGCCTCGACCAGCGGATCGGCCTCGAAGGCCTCGACCGCCTCGAACAGCGTCTGCGGCAGGAACTCGATCCCGCGCGCCTTCCGCGCGGTCTCGTCGAGGTCGTAGAGGTTGTCCTCGTTCGGCTGGCCAGGGTCGATCTTCTCGCGCACCCCCTCGAGCCCCGCCGCGAGCACCAGCGCCGCCGCGAGATAGGGGTTCACCGACCCGTCCGCGTTCCGGCTCTCGCAGCGACCGCCACCGGCCGGGACGCGGACCGAGTTCGTGCGGTTGTTGGAGCCGTAGGAGTTGAAGACCGGCGCCCAGGAGAAGCCCGCCATCGCCCCCTGCCGCACCAGACGCTTGTAGCTGTTCACCGTCGGCGCGAAGGCGGCGCAGAGCGCCCGGCCGTGGCGCAGCACGCCGCCGATGAAGTGATAGCCGGTCTCGGTCAACCCGAGGCCGCGCGGATCGTCGGCCGGGTCGCAGGCGAAGACATTCGCACCGGTGGCGAGATCGAAGAGCGACATGTTGAAATGCGCCCCGTTGCCGGTGCGATCGGCGAAGGGCTTCGGCATCATCGTGGCGATGAGACCCTCCTCCTCGGCGTAGTGCTTCGCCATCATGCGGAAGAAGGTCAGCCGGTCGCAGGTCGTCAGCGCGTCGGCGTACTGGAAGTCGAACTCGAACTGGCCGTTCGCATCCTCGTGGTCGAAGGAATAGAGATCCCAGCCCAGCGCGTCGATCGTGCTCGCCATCTTGTCGAGCCAGCCGAAATTGTCGAGGAAGCTGCGCACGTCGTAGCAGGGCTTCAGCAGCGTGTCGTTCGCGGTGGGCGTCTCGAGCCCCGCCGCCGTCTTTCGCAGCAGGAAGATCTCCGCCTCGATGCCGAGATTGAAGCCGAAGCCGAGCTCGGCCGCCTTTTCGAGCACCGATTTCAGCGCCACGCGGGTCGAGAGCGGATAGGGCGCGCCCTGGAAGTGGTTGTCGGCCGGCATCCAGGCGACCTTGGGCTCCCACGGCAGCTGGATCACATGGTCGAGGTCGGGGATCGAGGTGAGCTCGTCCTCGTTCGGCATCTGGCCGAGCCCGTCGAGCGCGTAGCCCGTATACCGCTCGGACCCGTGCGCCATATGGGCGAGGTGGGACAGCGGCACCACCTTGCCCTTCTGGACGCCGTGGATGTCGACATAGGCGCCGATGCAATATCGGACGCCCTTGGCTTCCAGCGCCTGCCGGAGCGTCGCGACGTCGTTATCCTTGAGATCGCGGGCCATCGGTCATTCCACGATGCTGAGTGTGACGGCGCGGCTCTGGTCGAACCAGGTCTCGAGCCCCGCGACCTTGAGCTCCATGGAGCCCTCGATCACCTCGCCGATATAGGAGATCGGCAGCGGCTCGTCCGAGGCGTCGTCGCCGTAGACGACGCAGAACTGCTGCCGGGGCGAATAGAAGCAGACCGCGCCGGCCGGGGTGCCGTTCTTGGCCACGCGCTCCTTGCCCACGTCGCTCGTGACGTAGAGATTCTCCCAGGGCGCGACGATCGGCATGGTGAAGAAGATGAGGTCGCCGTTGAGCTTGGCGTGCTGGAGCATCGAGGTCATCGGCAGCTTCGCGCGGAACTGCTCGCAGAGCTGGGGAACCTTGTCCTCCCAGACCTCGATCTTGCAGACGTCCTTGCCGGCGATGTTGAGATTGAGCTTCATCGCGCGTCTCCTTACGCCGGTTTCTTCTTGAAGGCGTCGCCGAGCCCCCAGGGCAGGATATAGTCGACCCACATGTGCAGCCGGTTGGCGTAGCCGAGCGCGGCGTGGGAGAGGCGGGCGAGCTCGTCCGTCGTCTCGCAGACCTTGGCGGTCTCGACGTAGAGGCGGGCCATCTCGGCCGCGGAGGGCAGCGAGACGAAATCGAAGAACGACGCCTTGTAGCCGATGATCTGATCGATCACCGCCTGCAGCGTCTTGAGATCGGCCTCCGTGTCCTCGCAGACCCGGATGATGCCCCAGAGCATCTCGTCGGCGAAGGTCCGCGCCTCGCCCTCGGCGAAGATGATGGTCGACAGATACTGTCCCCGGGCACCGGTGTTGCGGGGCACGATGCCCTGCCCGAGCGCGGTCACATCCTCGGGGGACGTCATCCAGATCTTTTCGCGCTCCGCCTCGAAGCGGGCGATCGCCTCATCCACCGTCATTCGGATCTCCTGGAAAGCCATGCGTGATGTGCTGGCGCCAAGCTGCGCAATTTTGATCGGACATTCAAACAGAAATTTCCTGCGGCGGCGCTCGCGGGCGCCACGAGGCTGTGAATTTGCCGGAAACGCGCCGCTTCCTCCGATTTCGTCGCCTTGCGATAAATGGGGTCGCCTCGAGGGCGGACCGCGCTGTCATGCCGGATATCGGCGATTCCTCCGTGATTCTGGTCGCGAATCGGGCTTAAGCCTGGCGATCCCGCAAACATTGTCCTCATGACGATCAATGAATAGACACAGGCCACCGTGCGCGCGGAAATTTTCGGCAGACCTCGCCGAGAACGCGGTTTTGGCTTGCCAGCGCCCGTTCCCCGGTAGCCACTTCCGGCCAGGCTGGTGTTTGATTTGAACAGAAGATCAAACAATGCGCCCAGCCACGCCGAACGCGATCCCCGGAAGTTTCATCTCACCACGGAGAGAACCGATGCCGATCCTTGCCTTGCCGCCGCGCCTGACCCGTCTTTCCGTCACGGTCCTCGCCACCCTGGGGGCGCTGGCGCTTCCCGCCGCCGCGCAGGACGCCTATCCGACCACGCCGATCCCCGAGCAGGCGGAGAACCCCGCCATCCACGCGATGCTGCCCGAGGCGATCCGGGAGACCGGTACGCTCAAGATGGCGACCGACGCCAACTATCCGCCGTGCCAGTGGTTCACCTCCGACAAGAAGATGGTCGGCTACGAGGTCGATATCTGGGACGCGCTGGCGCAGGTGATGGGCGTGAAGCTCGAGGTCTCCTCGATCGACTTCGCGGGCCTCATCCCCGGCGTGCAGGGCGGGCGCTACGACGCGGCGATGGAATGCATCACCGACCGCGTGGAGCGCGAGGAGGTGGTCGATTTCGTCAACCACTCCCTCACCTACGGGAACCAGTTCTATTACCTCGCCTCGAACGACAAGATCGTCGCCGGGGATCCGAAGTCGTTCTGCGGGCTGACCACCGCCGGCCAGTCGGGCACCGACTTCCTGACCCGGCTCACCACCTTCAGCGAATGGTGCGAGGGCCAGGGCCTGAAGCCGATCACGATCGGAGAGTTCCCGCAGCAGTCCGCCGTCCTGCTGGCGCTGTTCTCGGGCCGCGTCGACTTCGCGCTCTCCGAGGGCTCGGCCGTCGACGAGATCCGGGCGAACAACCCGGTCGAGATCGGCTCGATGCCCGACCCGCTGGAAGAGAAGCACTACCTCGGCATCGTCGTCGCCAAGGACAACGAGCCCTTGAAGGCGGCGCTCGTGGCCGGCCTCACCGAGCTCAAGGCCAACGGCGCCTACGACGCCATCTTCGAGAAGTGGAACCTCAAGCACGCGGCGCTCAGCGAGTTCGGCGTCAACATGACCACGACCAAGCCGCTGCCCTGAGCCAAGCGACGGGCCCGCGTCCGGCGCGGGCCCCCTGTTCCGCCGAGGAGAGCCGGAGAGATGATGAAGAGCGATAGCGAGGAAGACGGCCCGCCCCGTTCGGGCCCGTTCCGGTTCGAGGTCCCGCGCCTGAGGGTGGTGATTACCTCGGCGCTCCTAGTGCTGATCCTGATCTCCGCCGCCTGGAGCGTCGCCACCAACGAGCGCTTCCAGTGGCCGGTGGTCGCGGAATACCTGTTCTCGCCCACCGTCCTCGGCGGCTTCTTCACCACGCTCTGGCTGACGGCGATCACGATGGTGATCGGCGTCGCGATCGGCATCCTGCTCGCGCTGATGACCACGCATGGCAGCGCGCCCTCGCGCGCCTTCGCGGGCGCCTATACCTGGTTCTTCCGCGGCACGCCGGTGCTGGTACAGCTCATCTTCTGGTACAACCTCGCCGCGCTCTATCCGAAATACTGGATCGGGATCCCGTTCACCGAGATCACCTTCTTCACCGGCTCGTTCAACGACATCATCACGCCCTACACGGCGGCGATCCTCGGCCTCGGCCTCAACGAGGGCGCCTATATGGCGGAGATCGTGCGCGCGGGCCTGAAGAGCGTGGCGCCGGGCCAGGACGACGCGGCGAAATCGCTGGGCCTCAGCCGTCGGCAGGCGCTCTTTCTCGTCGTGCTGCCGCAGGCGATGCGCTTCATCGTGCCGCCGACCGGCAACCAGACGATCGGCATGCTGAAGACCACCTCCATCGTCTCGATCGTGGCGCTCTGGGACCTGCTCTATTCCGTGCAGACGATCTATTCGCGCACCTTCCAGACCATCCCGATGCTGATCGTCGCCTGTATCTGGTACCTGGTCGCGACCACCGTGCTGTCGCTGATCCAGGCCCGGATCGAAGCCTATTACAACCGCGGCCACGCGCCCCGCCCGGCGCTCGAATCCGCCGGCGCCTGAGGAGCAAACCAATGGAATTCGGTCTCTTCAACCTGATGTCCTATCGGAACCACCCCGACGGGGTCCCGGGGGTGGTCGCCGACATGAAGGTCATGGTCGGCCTGGCCGAGGACGTGGGCCTCGACGCCGCCTGGTTCGCCGAGCACCATTTCACCAACTACTCGGTCTCGGTCTCGCCGCTCATGATGGCCGCGCACATGGCGGGCGCGACGAAGCGGATCCGGCTCGGCACGGCGGTGATCGTGCTGCCGCTCTACCAGCCGATGCGCGTGGCGCAGGAGATAGCACTGGTCGACCAGCTCTCGGGCGGGCGGCTGATCCTCGGGGTCGGCACCGGCTACCAGCCGTTCGAGTTCGACCGCTACGGCGTCGACGTCACGACGCGCGCCGACACGTTCCTGAAATACTGGGACCTCCTCGAGGAAGGGCTCACCACCGGCGCGATGACCACCTCCGCCGCCGCGCTCGGCCTGCCGGAGGCGCCGATGCTGCTGCGCCCGGTCCAGGCGCCGCTGCCGCCGCTCTATGTCACCGGCGGCGATCCCCGGATCATCGAACGGCTGGGACCCCTCGGCGCCACCCCCTTCATCACCGCCGGCTGGCGCGGGTCGAAGGCGCTGATCGAGATGGCCGGGCAGACCCGCGCGGCCTGGACCGCGGCCGGCTTCCCCGCGACCGGACTCGGGGTTCAGCAGTATATCCACGTGACCGACGATCGGGACGAGGCCCTGATCGCCGCCGATTGCGCGCGCTTCGTCGGACGGATGGCGACGGGCCTCCGCGCGAAGGAGATCGGCCACGCCGGGCCGATGATCGACGTGCCCGCGCTGCCCGGCGAGCCGCCGCTCGACACCTTCCGCGACAATGTCATCATCGGCTCGGCGCAATACGTCGCCGAACGGATCGTGGCGGAACAGGCCGCGATGCGGCCGACCCACTACAACATGTTCTTCCAGTTCGGCGACATGCCGCTGTCGATGGCCGCGCGCTCGCTCGAGCGCTTCGGCGCCGAGGTCCTGCCGCTTCTGCGCCACGAGACCCGGCCCCGCGCCGCCGCGACCGTCTGAAGGAGAGAGACGATGGAACACGCCCGCATCGAAGAGATCGCCGAATGGCCGGTCGAGCGGATCCTCTCGGCGGTCCACGGCGGCCGGGGCCAGACCCTCGCCGATTCCGAGACGCTGCCCCCGGCGGCCTATACCTCGCAGAGCTTCTTCGAGCTGGAGCGCGAGCGGATCTTCCGCCCGGGCTGGATGGTGGTCGGCCATGTCGCGCAGATCCCGAAGGTCGGCGACTATTTCAGCGTCGACCTGCTCGGCGAGCCGATGGTCGTGGTGCGCGGCCCCGACCGGATCCGCGTGATGTCGCGGGTCTGCCTGCACCGCTGGGCGCCGGTGGTGAGCGGATCGGGCAACGCCAAGATGTTCTCCTGCCCGTTCCACCGCTGGGGCTATGACCTCACCGGCCAGCTCAAGGCCGCGCCCTACATGGACCAGGCGCAGGGGTTCGACCCGAAGAAATGCCGCCTGCCCGAGATCCGCTCCGAGATCGTGCTCGGATCGATCTACGTGAACCTCTCGGGCGACGCCGAGCCGCTCGGCCCCAGGATGGACGGGCTCGCGAAGGAATTCGCCAATATCCCGACCGACGACCTGATCGTCGGCTACACGACCGAGTTCCCCTGCCCTTTCAACTGGAAGATCGCGGTCGAGACCTTCATGGAGTGCTACCACCACATCGGGGCGCATGCGAAGACGCTGCAGCCGCACCATCCGGGGGGCGAGAGCTGGGGTCTCGTGAAGGAGGATCCCGAGCAGGGCTGGATCGGCCTGCGCCATCCGCTCCGCGCCGATCTCTCGACCGATCACGCGCTCGCTCCCGGCCTGCCGGTGTTCGAGAACTGGACCGAGGAGCAGATCCGGACCGGCAACCTCTACCACGTCTTCCCGAACCACCTGATGGGCACCTCGGCCAATTCGGTGCGCTGGACCACGATCCTGCCGAAATCGGCGAACGAGACCTGGTGGGTCCGGCATCACCTCGTCCACCGCGACGCGCTCGAAAACCCGGAATTCGCCGATCTGATGGCGAAGGCCAAGGAGAGGGGCGCGGTGATCGCGCAGGAGGACGTCGACGTGAACACGCTGCAGCAGATCGGCGCGAAGTCGCGACTCGCGACGCCGGGACGGCTCAGCCATCTCGAAATGCCGGTCTGGCAGCTCGCGGACTGGGTGCGCGACGGCATCGGCGAGACCGTCTGAGGATCGGAAGAATGGAATACACCAAGCTCGGCCGCACCGGCCTCGACGTCTCGCGCCTGTGCCTCGGCTGCATGAGCTACGCCAAGGGGCCGACCGCCTCGCACGGCTGGCTGTTCGACGCGGAGGCGAGCAAGCCCTTCTACGCGAAGGCGCTCGACCTCGGGATCAACTTCTTCGACACCGCCAACGCCTATTCCGGCGGCGGCAGCGAGGAGACGCTCGGCCAGGTCCTGCTCGGCGCGGTTCCGCGCGACGAGGTCGTGATCCTGACCAAGGTCTACAACCGGATGCGCCCCGGCCCGAACGGCGCCGGCCTGTCGCGCAAGGCGATCCTGGCGGAGATCGACGCGAGCCTGAAACGGCTCGGCACCGATCACGTCGACGTCTACATGATCCACCGCTGGGATTACGCGACGCCGCTCGAGGAAACGCTCGAGGCGCTCCACGACGTGGTGAAGGCGGGCAAGGCGCGCTACCTCGGCGCCTCCTCGATGTTCGCCTGGCAATTGTGCAAGGCGATCGAGACGCAGAAGGCCAATGGCTGGACGCGGTTCACGGTGATGCAGAACCACATGAACCTGCTCTACCGCGAGGAGGAGCGCGAGATGCTGCCCTTCTGCCGCGACGCGGGCGTGGGTGTTATCCCCTGGAGCCCGCTCGCCCGCGGCCGCCTCGCCCGACCCTGGGGCGAAGGCTCGGAGCGTTCCGCGACCGACGGCTACACGCCCGCGCTCTACAAGGAGGAGATCGCCGCCGACCGCGAGATCGTGGAAAAGGTGGTCGAGATCTCCGCCGCGCGGGGCGTGAAGCCGGCGCAGGTCGCGCTCGCCTGGCTGCTGGGCAAGGATCCGGTCGCGGCGCCGGTGATCGGCGCGACCAGGCCCGGGCAGCTCGCCGACGCGGCCGAGGCGCTGGCGCTCACGCTGACGCCCGAGGAGGTCGCCGCGCTCGAGGCGCCGTATCGCCCGCGCGCCGTGATCGGCTTCTCGTGACATGCCCGGCCCCGGCGCGGATCTCGCGGCGGAATACGACGTGATCGTCGTGGGCTCGGGCGGCGCGGGGCTGACCGCCGCGCTGGCCTGCGCCCATGCCGGGCTCTCCGTGCTGGTCGCCGAGCGGATGGACCGGATCGGCGGCACCACGGCGATGTCGGGCGGCGGGATCTGGATCCCCGGCAACCACCTCGCCAGGGCGGCCGGGATCGCGGACGGCCCGGAAGCGGCGCTGCGCTACATCCGCGCCGTCAGCCCGGCGGGCTGGGAGGCCGAGGAAGGCCCGCTCTGGGCGGCTTTCGCCGAAGAGGCGCCCCGCTGCCTCGCCTTCGTCGAGGCCGCGACGCCGCTCCGCTTCGCGCTATCGGACGACGCCGATCCCTATCCCGAGGCGCCGGGCGCGCGCGCCTTCGGCCGGATGGTCTCGCCCCGGCCGCTCCGCCGCGCCGGCCTCCGGCTCCAGCGGCCGCATGTGCCGCACTGGCTCACCTATCAAGAGACGCGCCGCTACGACCCCTGGCACCGTCCGGGACGCGCCGCGCTGAGACTGGCGCCCCGGCTCGCCGGGCGCCTCGCCCTCGGGCGCCGCGCGCAGGGTACCGCGCTGGTCGCGGGCCTCGCCCGCGGCCTGATCGCGGCGGGCGGGCGCGTCGCCACCGGGCTCCGCGCCGTGGAGCTCATCCGCGACGACGACGGGCGTGTCGTCGGCGTCGGATGTGCCACGGCGCGGGGACCGCTCCGCCTTCGCGCGCGCCGCGGCGTGGTGCTCGCCTCGGGCGGGTTCGAGCGCGACGCGGGGCGGCGCGACGCGCATTTCGTAGGCCCGGTCGATCTCGTCGCCTCCGCGCCCGGCAACACCGGCGACGCGGCGACGATGGCCGAGGCGGTTGGCGCGCGGCTCGCCCGGATGGACCAGGCCAACATCGCCCCGGCGCTCCCGGCGCGGCTCGACGGCGCGGATCTGCCGATCGGAACCTTCCACCACCGTGAGCCGGGCGCGATCCTCGTCGACCGCCACGGCCGGCGCTTCGTCAACGAATACCTCTTCAACCTCGGCGAGGTGATCGGCGCGCGCGATCCCGCGACCGGCGCGGCGCGGCACCTGCCCGCCTGGATCGTCACCGACCGCGCGACGCTGCGCGAAGCGCCGCTGCTGCGCCATTTCCTCGCCCGCGCCCCGGGCTGGGCGCGCGAGGCCGGATCGGCGGCGGAGCTCGCCGCGCGGATCGGCCTGCCGCCCGGGGCGCTCGCCGAGACGCTCGACCGCTTCAACCGGGACGCCGCGTCCGGCGAGGACCGCGATTTCGGCCGGCACCGCGACCCGCTGGCGCCCGGTGGCCGGCGGCCCGAACGCCTGCGGCCGATCGGAACCCCGCTCGTCGCCCTGCCGTTCAACCTGAGCTTCCTCTCGACCAAGGGCGGCCCGAGAACGGATGCGCGGGCCCGCGTGCTCGACACCGCCGGCCGGCCTATCCCCGGGCTCTATTGCGCCGGGGTCGCGATGGCCAATCCGTTCGGGACGCGCGCGGTCGGATCGGGGACGACGCTGGGGCCGAACATGACATGGGGCTACATCGCGGCCCGGCATATCCTGGGAGATGACACATGACCGGACAACCCTTCGACGGACAGGTGGCGCTCGTCTCCGGCGGCGCGCGCGGCATCGGCCGGGCGATCGCCGCCCGGCTCGCCGCCGGCGGCGCCAAGGTCGTGCTGACCGGGCTCGCCGACATGGACGGCGCGCAGGCCGCGGCCGAGGAGCTGTCGCGCGGCGGCGCCTTCGTCCGCGCGGTCCGCATGGATCTCGGCGACCGCGCCTCGGTCGAGGCGGCCGTCGCGGCCGCGGTCGCGCTCGGCGGCCGGCTCGACATCGCGGTCAACAACGCGGGCGGATCGCGGCCGGGCCGGCTGCTCGATCTCGGCGCCGAGGACTGGGACGCGCTCTTCACGCTGCACACCCGCGGCTTCTTCTTCTTCGCCACCGCCGCCGCCCGCGCGATGGGGACCGCCCCGGCGCCCGGCGAGGGCGGCGCGATCATCGGCATCGCCGGCGCCTCGGCGCTGCGCTGCTATCCCGGCGCGGGGGCCTATGGCGCGGCGAAGGCGGCGGTGGTCGCGGCGGCGCGGCAGATGGCGGTCGAATGGGCGCCGCGCGGCCTCAGGGTGAACTGCGTCTGCCCCGGGCCGATCCGGCCGGCCGATTCCGGCTGGGAGGCGCGCGAGCCCGCGCTGGCCGAGGAGGTCACCGGAATTCCGATCGCCCGCGCCGGAACACCCGAAGAGGTGGCGGAGGCTGTCGCCTATCTCGCGGGGGCCCGCTATGTTACGGGTCAACAAATCGTGGTCGACGGCGGCAGCACGACGACCTGGTATATTAAGGGATGAAAGGCGTTCCGCTGGTGGGTCGCGAAACGGACGAGGCCGGGAAGGCCGAGATTACTTCGGCGGAAGCCCGGCCAGCGCCTCAGACGGTGGCCCAGATGGCGACCCAGACCCCGGTCCGGCGCGAGACGCCGCGCCGCCGCGGCGCCGTCCGCGCCGCGCGCGAGAGCGACGGCCGCCTGAGGATCACCGCGGGATCGCCGCCCGACATCATGTGCCGCGTGGCGCTCGACCTCTTCGCCGAGCAGAACTACTCGACCGTCACCGTCAAGGACATCGCGCTCGCCGCGGGGATGAACCCGTCCCACCTCTATTACTACTTCGACAACAAGGAAGAGCTCTTCATGCGGACGATCGCCCGGGTCGTCGAGGAGGCCTTCGACCAGTTCGCCTCGGTGACGCGCGAGGCGCGCACGCCCGAGGCGGTGATCTCGGCCTGGATCGACCTGCACATCCGGCAGTTCGTCCAGTTCCAGAAGGTCGCGAAGATGAGCCTCGACTATGCGAGCACGCACAACCGCACGCCGCATGTCGACCAGGCGATCCGGGCCTTCTACGATCAGGAGGCCGAGGTGCTCGGCGCGGCGATCCGGCAGGGCATCGCCGAGGGGGAGTTCCGTCCGGTCGATCCGCGCGACACCGCGCTCTTCATCTCGACCTTCCTCGACGGCAGCCTGTTCCGCAACGTGATGTTCCCGACGTTCAACTATGCCCGGGCGATCAAGACGATGCGGCGGATCGTGCTCGACTACCTCAAGACCGGGGCGATCGTGGCGGGCGAGCCGGCCTGAGAGCCACCGCTTCTCCGGGTTCGACCCGGGGCCCCGACCCCCGCGGGCCACCGCTCCGAAACGGCGTCGAGGCCCCGGGTCGAGCCCCGGGTAAGCCGGTGCCAGCGGCGCCCGGGCGCCCCCCGGCTACCCTGCGCGCGTCGCCGGGATCAGCTCGCTCAGCGTCACCGGGCGCAGCCCCTCGGCCGCGAAGCTGCGCGCCGCCTCGCCGATGAAGGCGGCGGTGGCGCGGCCGCGCGCGCCGAGGTCGTGCACGGTCAGGATCGCGCCCGGATGCGCGTTCATCAGGAGCCAGGGCTCGGTCACCAGCCGCTGCGGCTCGCTCGTGTCCATCGGCGCCACGTCCCCGACGACCACGGTCAGATCGTATCGGGCCGCCATCTCGACGATGCGCCGCGTGGGCACGCCCCAGCCGGGCCGCAGGAAGCGCACCGGACCGAAGCGGCGCAGGAACTCCGCCGTCTCGGCCACGCCGCGCTCCAGCGCCGCGTCGTCGAGGCGCGCGGTCATCTCGTCGCGGTCCATGTGGTGGCCGATCTCATGGCCGCGGCGGACGATCTCCGCGACGGTCTCGGGCGCCGCGCGGGCGTTCTCGCCGATCAGCATGAAGGTGCCGCGCGCCCCCGCGCCCTCGAGTGCGTCCATGATGAGCGGCGTGGTCTCGGGATCGGGCCCGTCGTCGATGGTGATCGCGAGCGCGTGCACGTCCGCCGGCCCGGCGAAGACGACGCCGGGAAACACCCGCTCGCCGATCGCGGCGACCGGGCCCGCGAGCGCGGGCCGGGCGGTGGCGAGCGCGGCGAGCCCCGCGAGGAGCCGCCGCCGGGTCGGGCGCATCAGCCGAGCGCGGTGGCGCGCCGCAGGTCCCAGGCGAGGAAGGCCATGGCGCCGCCGACCGCGATGAGCTCGATCCCGAGCAGGAGCCCGATCAGCCAGCTCGCCGCCTCGGGCAGGTTCCAGACCAGCACGAGCGCGAGCACGATGCCGAGGATCCCGCTCAGCAGCATCCAGACCCAGTTGCGCATCGGCCGGATCATCAGCGCGAAGACCACCCGCTGCAGACCGTCGACCAGGAAATAGGCGACCATCAGCAGCGTCGCCGCGAGCAGCCCGGCCTCGGGCCGCGTGATCAGCATGAAGCCGACCAGGACCGCGAGCACCGCGGAGATGAGCTGCAGCCAGAAGTAATGCACGCCGGTCGCGCCGATCAGGCCGATGCCCTGCGCGATGCCGGCGATCACCAGCATCCAGCCGAGGAAGACGATGAAGAAGGTGGAGGCGAAGAGCGGCGAGAGCAGCGCCACGACGCCGGCCAGGACCAGGAACGCGCCCTGGAGCATGAACCACATGGATCGCCGCCGGATCGTCTCCCGCGTCGCCTGCCGCAGGACCGCCGAGGCCTCGTTCACCGAAAGCGACATTCCCAACTCTCCGGATTCAGGATGTTCCAAGGCTCAGCTACGCCGTGCGCGGGCCTTGTCGCAAGCGATTCCCGCGCGCGGGGGACGGCGTCAGCGCAAGATGACGAGCACGTCGGGATAGACGACCTCGGTCCAGGCGCCATTGCCGGAGCCGCCGTTCCAGAAGCCGCCGACGCTGACGCCGCCGCCGCTCCAGCCCCCGGTCCCGGCGCCGACCGAGACGCCGATCGCGGGCCAGCCGCTCATCCCGGTGTCCGCGACGCGCGTCGCGGGCTGCGCCGAGGCCGCGCCCCGCTTGCCGCCCGCGACGCAGGTGACGGTCGCGGCCGGGGTCGCGGCGCCGAGGTCGGGCAGGGCGACCGAGGCGGGGCTGGCGAACCGCGCCGTGGTGTAGGGCGTCGCGATCTCGCAGGCCGCGCCCGCGACCTCGACGCTCGTTCCATCGCGAAGCTCGGCGGTCCGGACGACGAGCGGCGTCACGCCCCGCGCGGGCGGCATGACGACGCCGGCGCGCGGCGCGCCCTGCGCGGCGGGCGGCGCCGGCGTGGCGGGCGCGGTGGCCGCGCAGGCCCCGAGCAGCAGGAGCAGCGCCGGGGCGGGCGCCAAGCGGAGGAAGTCTCGCATCGCTCCGGTCCTCACATGAGCTGGATCTCGACATCGGGATATTGCGAAACCGGGTAGGCTGGTTCCGGCCAACCGCCCCAGCCCCCCCAATATCCCGGCCCGTAGCCGTACCAGCCCCAGGGTCCCGGACCATAGGGCGGCGCCGTGCGCCAGAAGGTCTGGATCGGCCGGGTCACCCCGCCCTCGAGGCCGTCGGCGGCGCAATGGATCATAAGATCAGGAGATTGCGCGCCGAAGCTCGGCAGGCGCAGCCGCGCCGGCGTGACGAGCTTCGCGGAATAGAGCACGGTCCGCACCTCGCAGGTGGCGCCCGCGACCTCGCGCCGGGTGCCGGCGGGATCGAGGACATAGGTGCGCACGATCACGTCCGCCTCGCCCTGCGCCGCCACGAACTGCTGTCCCGGGACCATCACGTCCGGCCCGAGCGGCAGGCCGCCGGAGCAGCCGGCGAGCGCGAGAACCAGCGCGAGAAGCCCGGTCCGCCGCGACGCCCCGAAGGAACGAGCCCCCATCCTGGCCTCCCGCGCCACCCGATCCGGATCAGGCGCGCCGCGCGCCGGCTTCGCCTCCCGCTGGCCAGGGCGGCCTTTCGCTCGCGGGACAAGCCCGCAGTCTAGGCCCGGGCCAAACCGGCCGCAAGCGCCCTCCGCTTGGGGAGACTTTGTGCCGCGGCGCACAACAATGCGATTCTCCCCGTGAGATCTGTGGTATAAGGAACGGAAAACCCTACATCCCAACTGACAGGGACCCTGAACGGAACCGCAATGGACTGGGACAAGCTGCGAATATTCCACGCCGTCGCCGACGCGGGCAGCCTCACGCATGCCGGCGAAACGCTGCATCTGAGCCAATCGGCCGTGAGCCGCCAGATCCGGGCGCTGGAGGTCAGTCTCAACACCACGCTGTTCCGCCGCCACGCGCGCGGGCTGATCCTGACCGAGCAGGGCGAATTGCTGTTCGAGGCGACGCGGACCATGACCCGCCGGCTCGACGCCACCGCCGCGCGGATCCGCGACAGCGAGGACGAGGTCTTCGGCGAGATCCGCGTGACCACGACGACCGGCTTCGGCACGCTCTGGCTCGCGCCGCGGCTGCCGCGGCTCTTCGAGCGCTATCCGAAGCTCAAGATCGACCTGATGCTCGAGGAGCGGGTGCTGGACCTCGCGATGCGCGAGGCGGACGTGGCGATCCGGATGAAGGAGCCGAGCCAGGCCGACCTGATCCGCCGCCGGCTGATGGAGGTCCGGATCCGGTTCTACGCGAGCCAGGCCTATGTCGAGAAGCATGGCCTGCCGAAAAGCGCCGAGGAGCTGGCGCATCACCGGCTGATCACCCACAGCCCCGCCTCGCCCCAGGTGCGGGCGGGCGCGGATTTCGTGCTGCCGTTCCTCTCGAGCAACACGCAGTCGATCCTGACCGTGAACAGCTATTTCGGGATCCAGCAGGGCGTGATGCAGGGGATCGGCGTCGGCGCCCTGCCCGACTACATCATCACCGAGAGCTCGAACCTCGTGCCGGTGCTGCCCGAGGACCAGAGCGCGCCGATCCCGGTCTACCTCGCCTATGTCGAGGAACTGCGCCATTCCAAGCGCGTGACCGCCTTCCGCGACTTCATCCTCGAGGAAATCACCGCCTACAAGCGCAGCGCGGACCACGCCGCCGCCGCCTCGCCGGCGCGCTAGCGCCGCCATTGCGCGCCGCCCCGGGCTTGACCCGGGGCCCCGACCCTATCTGCGCGGCTCCCGGGCTTCCAGGCCCCGGGTCAAGCCCGGGGCGGCGGGGGACGGGAACCCGTTGCCCGGAACCATGCGCGAAAATGAGCCATGCGTTTTCGATATAGCGGGAATGCAACGATACCGGGCTCCTGACCATTGTTGGCCGCGTCCCCAGCGCCTATATCAATTCCCGAAGACGAAGCGCGCCTCGCGCGCATCTCTTCATCCTCCCTGTTGGACTTGGGCCGAGCCATAAAGCTCGGCCTTTTTTTTGGCGTCACGGCTGGCCGCCCCCCGGCCTTTCACCACGTGAACGGCGAAAGCGAGGCCCCGCGTGTCGGACCGGGTCTCCGCGCGGATTGGCCCGAAGTCGCGAGCTCGTTTCCGGAGCCCGCCGGATTATGTTAGAATCGGCCCGCGCAATTTTTTGAGCGCGATCTTCATTTGTCGAAAGTGGATTTGATCATGGCATCCTATGACCCGAGATCCGCCGGCGCGCGGCGTGAGATCCGTGTCGCGAGACCGAGCGAACCCGGCCTCGGGCCGCTCAGGCTTCTTCCCGGGACCTGGGCGAACGTCCGGCCCGAGCATCGCGCCACGAACCCCGACGGCACGCCGAACCTCTTCAAGGGCGCGGGCACGCTGACGGGCGCCGGGCTGAGCCCGTTCGACGGCCGGGGCTGGAACCTCATCGCCCTGCCCTTCGCCGAGCCCGGCGCGCGGCGCGATTACCGGGTGCTGATGAACCAGTACAACGAGGTGCTGAGCTTCACCTTCGTCGACGACGACATCCCCAACCGCGGCATCACCGACGAGAGGCCGGCGCGAAACGCCGACCAGACGGTCGCCGCGCTCGACTACGAGCAGCTGATCGCCCAGATCGCGGCGCGCGACGTCGCCGAGAGCGGCGAGGCCGGCGATCCGGAGCTGCCGATCCATCACGAGCCCGGGTTCTTCCTGCACATGAAGGACCAGACCCCGAGCGGCTTCGACGTCGCGCGACTCGCGGCGATCCCGCATGGCGACGCGGCGACGGCGCTCGGCAAGGCCGCGACGTTCGACGGCCCGCCGAGCATCCCGGTCCTGACCGGCTTTCCCGAAGGCGTCGCCTCCGACATCGAGGGCGCGGTGAGCGCGGCGACGGAGCAGACCTATCTCTTTCCCTACAGGCGGTTCGTGGACGCGCCCTTCAAGGGCGTGGTCCCCGCGCCCGGCTTCCCGGGCTTCACGCCGGCGGACGCCAACAACCTGCTCCGGATCGGCCTTCCCCGGAACGTCGTCCGGACGACCGAGCTCCTGCTCGACACCGATGTGATGGAGGCGGGCATCCGGAACATTCCCTTCATCGTGCGCCAGGCGAATGCGACCGTGATGCGCTCGACCTTCTGGATCATGGAGCTCGACGAGGTGGACGCGGACGGCGACGCGCGGCTGGTGCTGGCCTATTCGCAGTTCGTCTTCCTCGACTTCTTCGCCCGGTTCGACGGGCGACCCGGGCTGATCCGCTGGCCGCACATTTCGATCAACATGATGGAGCGGGTCGCGAAGCCGCCGCGCGCCGCTGAGGCGCCGACGGTCGTCGCCGCCGCCAACCGCTCCGAGAAGGCCTTCGCGTAGCGCGTCCGGGCGGCGCGGGCTACGGTCACGCGCCCCGCCCGGCGCGACCTCCGGACCGGCTTCGGGAGGGGGTTTCCGGGCCGGCGCGCCGCGCCCGGGACGCCCATCCCCCTTTCCCTCCCCGGTCCCGCCCATTAAAAGCGCCCCGTCCCATCCCCCACGAGGATTCCCATGTCAGGCGCCCTTCTCGACCGCGAGCCGGAAATCACCGAGGACCTCGTCAAGGCGCATGGCCTGAAGCCGGACGAGTACCAGCGGATCCTCGACCTGATCGGCCGGGTCCCGACCCTGACCGAGCTCGGCATCTTCTCGGCGATGTGGAACGAGCACTGCTCCTACAAGAGCTCGAAGAAATGGCTCCGCACCCTGCCGACCACCGGCCCGCGGGTGATCTGCGGCCCCGGCGAGAACGCGGGCGTCGTGGACATCGGCGACGGCGACGCGCTGGTCTTCAAGATGGAGAGCCACAACCACCCCTCCTATATCGAACCCTACCAGGGGGCCGCGACCGGGGTGGGCGGCATCCTGCGCGACGTCTTCACCATGGGCGCGCGGCCGATCGCGGCGATGAACGCGCTTTCCTTCGGCGAGCCCTCGCACCCGAAGACGCGCGCGCTGGTCTCGGGCGTGGTCGCGGGGATCGGCGGCTACGGCAACGCCTTCGGCGTGCCGACCGTGGGCGGCGAGCTCCGTTTCCACGCGGCCTATAACGGCAATTGCCTCGTGAACGCCTTCGCCGCCGGGCTCGCCCGGACCGACGCGATCTTCTACTCGGCCGCCTCGGGCGTGGGCATGCCCGTCGTCTATCTCGGCGCCAAGACCGGACGCGACGGCGTCGGCGGCGCCACCATGGCGAGCGCTGAATTCGACGAGTCGATCGAGGAGAAGCGCCCGACCGTGCAGGTCGGCGACCCCTTCACCGAGAAGCGGCTCATGGAAGCCTGCATGGAGTTGATGACCACCGGCGCGGTGATCTCGATCCAGGACATGGGCGCCGCGGGCCTCACCTGCTCCGCCGTCGAGATGGGCGACAAGGGCGATCTCGGCGTGAGGCTCGACCTCGAGAAGGTGCCGGTGCGCGAGACGCATATGAGCGCCTACGAGATGATGCTTTCCGAGAGCCAGGAGCGGATGCTCATGGTGCTCAATCCGGAGAAGGAGGCCGAGGCGCGCGCGGTCTTCGAGAAATGGGACCTCGACTTCGCCATCGTCGGCGAGACGATCCCCGAGGACCGGTTCCTGATCCTGCTGAACGGCGAGGTGAAGGCGGACCTGCCCCTCAAGGCGCTCTCGGGCTCCGCCCCGGAATACGACCGGCCCTGGATCCCCTCGCCCGCCCCGGTCGCCCTCGGGCCGCTGCCCGCGATCGAGCCCGGCGAGGCGCTTCTGAAGCTGATGGCGAGCCCCAACCTCGCCTCGCGCGCCTGGGTGTGGAGCCAGTACGACCATATGGTGATGGCCGATACCGTGGTGCGCCCGGGGTCCGACGCCGGGATCGTGCGCGTCCATGGCACGAAGAAGGCGATCGCCTTCACTTCGGACGTGACGCCGCGCTATTGCCGCGCCAATCCCGAGCGTGGCGGCATGCAGGCGGTGGCCGAGGCCTATCGCAACCTCTCGGCCTCCGGCGCCCTGCCGCTGGCCACCACCGACAATCTCAACTTCGGCAACCCCGAGAAGCCCGAGATCATGGGCCAGTTCGTGGGATGCGTCAAAGGCATCGGCGCGGCGGTCGAGGCGCTCGGCATGCCGATCGTCTCGGGCAACGTCAGCCTCTACAACGAGACCGACGGCGCGGCGATCCTGCCGACGCCGACGATCGGCGCGGTCGGCCTGCTGGAGACGCTCGACGAGGTGATCGGCGTCGCCCCGCGCGAGAACGACAGGCTGGTGCTGCTCGGCCTGACCGAGGGCCATCTCGGCCAGTCGATCCTGCTCTCCGAGCTCTTCGGCCGCGAGGAGGGCGACGCGCCTCCGGTCGATCTCGCCGCCGAGCGCGCGGCGGGCGAATTCGTCCGCGCCGCGCATCGCGACGGGCTGATCGCGGCGGCGCATGACCTCGGCGACGGCGGGCTCGCGGTCGCCGCGACCGAGATGGCGCTCGCCGCCGGCCTCGGCCTCGCCCTCGCCCCGGCACACGAGGACGAGGAGCCGCTCGGCTGGTTCTTCGGCGAGGATCAGGCGCGCTATCTCGTCGCCACCACCGATCCCGTGGCGCTGCTCGCCGCGGCCGACCGCGCCGGCGTCCCGGCGCAGGTCGTGGGCCGAGTCGGCGGCGCCACGGTGCGGCTCGGCCTCGACGCGGTGCCGCTCGCCGACCTGCGCGCGGCCTTCGAGGGCGGCCTTCCTAGACTAATGTACGAGACCCCCGCGGTTGAAAGCTGACCCCCGCGGGTTCACCATCCGCCCAGAGGGTCGAGAACCCCCGTGGGAGGAACTATGAAATTTCTGTCTTTCGCGACCGCCCTGGCGGTGGTCGCCCTTGCGCCCGTTGCCGCCTCGGCGCATGGCCCGGTCCGGCAGAAGGTCGAGCAGACCGTCGAGATCGCGGCCCCGCCCGAGACCGTCTGGGCGAAGATCGGCCATTTCAACGACATGTCCTGGCTGCCCGGGATCTTCTCGACCGAGGCCGACAAGGGCGACGAGATCGGCTCGGTGCGAACGCTGACGCTCGCGAACGCGGACGGGCCGAAGATCGTCGAGGTTCTCGACAAGTACGACGCCGCCAAGATGAGCTACAAATACCGGATCGAATCCGTGGACGTGAGCGTCCTGCCGGTGACGAACTACGCCTCCACCATCGAGGTCGAACCGACGGCGGCCGGCAGCCTCGTCCACTGGAAGGGCGCGTTCTACCGCGGCTTCCCGAACAACAATCCGCCGCCCGAGCTGAACGACGAGGCGGCGGTGAAGGCGGTCACCGATCTCTACCGCGCGGGGCTCGACGCCCTGAAGGCCGAGGTCGAGTCGGCGAACCAGGGCTGAGATGGGCGGGACCCCGGCCTCGTGCCCGGCGCTGGCGGCGCTCGCCGCCGGCCTGCTGCTGGGCGGACCCGCGCTGGCCGAGCGCGGATTTCTCACCAATCAGACCGCCAATTCGGTCTGGGAGGTCGATCTCGCGAGCGGCGAGAAGCTGCGCGAGTGGGCGATCCCCGGCGCGCCGGCCGGCGTCGCGGTCGCGCCCTCGGGCCTCGTCTATGTGACGAGCCCCGAGACCGGCACCGTCACGGCGATCGATCCCGAGAGCGGCGCGCTGACCCCGATCGCGGTCGGCGGCGGCCCACTCGGCATCGCGGCCAATCCCGTCACCGGCGAGGTCTATGTCGCGGACTGGTACGCCGACCGGCTGACGGTGATCCGCGACGGCGCGCCGGCCGGGATCGTCGGCGTCGGGCACAGCCCCTCCGGGGTCGCGGTTACTCCGGACGGCGCCACGATCCTGACCGCCGACCGCGACAGCGACGAGGTCAGCGTCATCGACGCGAAGAGCTTCACCCGGCTCGCGACCATTCCCGTCGGCGCGCGGCCGTTCGGCGTGACGATCGACGCCACCGGCGCCCGGGCCTACGCCGCCAACGTCGGCTCGAACAGCGTCAGCGTGATCGACATCGCGGCGCGGAAGGTCGTGGGCTCGGTCCCGACCGACGAGCGGCCCTACAAGGTCGCGCTCGCCCAGGGCCGCGGCTTCGTGACCAATTCCTACGGCAGCGACCTCACCGTCTTCGACCTCGAGAGCCTCGCCCCGATCGGCACGATCGAGGTCGGCGACTATCCCGAAGGGATCGAGGCGACGAAGGACGGGCGCACGCTCTATGTCGCGAACTGGTTCTCGAACACGATGAGCCGGGTCGACGCCGCCGCCATGGAGGTGACCGGCGAGATCGAGACCGGCGACGGCCCCCGCTCGTTCGGCGATTTCATCCACGACTGAAGGAGGTGGTGGGCGGATCGCCCACCCGAAGCTCGCCCCGCCGCCGCGGGGTGGGCGATATGCCCACCACCGGCCCCGGGCCCGCCCTTGCACGCCTCGCCCCCCCGACCTAGATTTGGTCCAAGACCTGGCGAAGGAGAGACGCCGCGATGGCGATGGAAGCCGCCGATATCGAACACCTGATCCGCGAGGCCTTCCCGACGGCGAAGGTCGAGATCACCGACCTCGCGGGGGATGGCAATCACTACGCGGCGAGCGTGACGGCCGAGGAATTCCGCGGGCTCAACCGCGTGAAGCAGCATCAGCTCGTCTACGCGGCGCTGAAGGGCAAGATGGATGGGTCGAACGGCGAGCTGCACGCGCTCGCCCTGACGACCAAGGCACCGGAGTAACCGATACATGTCGACTGACACGACCACCGCGGCGCATGACCAGATCCGCGCCGAGATCACCGCGAACGACGTCGTCCTGTTCATGAAGGGCACCGCCTCGATGCCGCAATGCGGCTTCTCGAGCCGCGTCGCCGGCGTCCTCAACTACATGGGCGTCGCCTACAAGGACGTGAACGTGCTCGCCGATCCCGGCCTGCGCGACGGGATCAAGAGCTTCTCGGACTGGCCGACGATCCCGCAGCTCTACGTAAAGGGCGAATTCGTCGGCGGCTGCGACATCGTCACCGAGATGACGCTCTCGGGCGAGCTCGACACGCTGTTCAGCGAGAACGGCATCGCCTTCGATACCGAGGCGGCCGCGAAGATCCGCGAAGCGAACAAGTAAGCGGCCATCGCGCCTCACTGACGTCGGGGTCCCGGGTCGAGCCCGGGACAGCCTTCGCGCCATGACAAGGCGGACCGAGGTCCGCCCTACCGAAACCGGACGCGCCGGAAACGTAGGGCGGACCTCGGTCCGCCTTTCGTCAGTTCTCGCGCCCGACCTGCTCGGTCAGCGCGTTGACCTCGCCGAGCACGCGGGCGAGGGTCGCGAGCGCGGCCTCGTTTTCGTCGCGCAGCTTCTCGATGTCGGAGGCGGTCAGGCGATGCGTCGCCTCGGTCTCCATCTTCAGCGCGTTCGCGGCCAGCATCGCCGATTTCGCCTCGGCGATCCGCACCCGCTCCTCGGCCTGGCGCAGCCGCTCCTCGGTCGCGGCCAGCCGGTCCTCGAGACCGCTCGTCGTGTCGGCGAGCATGAGACCCGCGAGCAGCAGCACCCGCTTCTCGGGCTGGCGGCCGATGGCGCCCTCGATCTTCACCGCCTCGTTGTCGAGCAGCCGCGCGGCGCGGTGCAGCGAATTCTCCTGACCGGGCTCGCAGGCGACCTCGAACATCCGGCCGCCGATCTCAAGCAAAAGCTCAGGCATCTCCCACCTCCTGAATCAGCGGCTTCAGCTGGGCGATCAGGTCGTCGAGCGCGGCGACGTCCTTGTCGCGCTTGGCCTGAAGCCGGGCGAGCTCCTCGGCGAGCTCCGCCTTCTCGCTCTCGAGCGCGGTGATCCGTTCCTTCGGGTCCGGACCGTCCGCCTCGGCCGCCGCCGCCGCCTCGCGCGCCGCGAGCGCGGCGCGCAGCCGCCCCAGCGCCTCGGTGATCTGCTCGTCAAGCTCTGTGATCTGGCTCATTTCCGCGCTTTCAAAACGTCACATCGCCGTTTTAGGCAGAGCCTCGCCGCATTGCAATCAGCGCAGGCCCCGCGCCGGGCGGTATCAGGCCGAAACGGCCCAAAACTGGCCGCGAAGCGCCCGAGAACCGCCTTGACCACGCGGAACCGCCTGCTATCAGTGCGCACAGTCGCCCCGCGGGACGCCTCCCGCGCCATAACAAGAAGGCCCGCAGCCGTGGAAATCGACGAACTCCGCCAGCGCTTCCCGCAACACTGGATGAAGGCGGCGGCGCTCCGAATGCTCGCGGTCGACGCGGTCCAGAAGGCGAACTCGGGTCACCCCGGCATGCCGATGGGCATGGCCGACGTGGCTACGGTGCTGTTCGAAAAGTATCTGAAGTTCGATGCCTCCGCGCCGAACTGGCCCGACCGCGACCGCTTCGTGCTCTCCGCCGGCCACGGCTCGATGCTGCTCTATGGGCTGCTCTATCTCACCGGCTATCCGGGCATGACGATCGACGAGATCCAGCGGTTCCGCCAGCTGGGCTCGAAGACCGAGGGCCATCCCGAGCGGCATCCGGGCAACGGCATCGAGACCACCACCGGCCCGCTCGGCCAGGGCATCGCGACCGCGGTCGGCATGGCAATCGCCGAGGCGCATCTCGCGGCCAAATGGGGCCGCAAGATCGTCGACCACCACACCTACGTCATCGCCGGCGACGGCTGCCTGATGGAGGGCATCAGCCAAGAGGCGATCGGCCTCGCGGGGATGCAGAAGCTCGACCGGCTGATCGTGCTCTGGGACGACAACGGCATCTCGATCGACGGCAAGGTGTCGCTGTCGGACAAGACCGACCAGCTCGCCCGTTTCGCCGCCTCCGGCTGGTCGACGCATGCCTGCGACGGGCATGACCCCGAGGACATCGACCGCGCGATCGCCGAGGCGCGCGCGACCGACAAGCCGGCGCTGATCGCCTGCCGCACCCATATCGGCTTCGGCGCCCCGACCAAGCAGGACACCAAGGGCGCGCATGGCTCGCCGCTCGGCGACGAGGAGATCGCCAAGGTCCGCGAGATCTACGGCTGGAGCTACCCGCCGTTCGAGATCCCGAACGAGATCATCTCCGAATGGCGCGCGACGGGGTCGAAGGGCGCCGAGGCGCATGCGGCCTGGCATGAACGGCTCGGCAAGCTCTCGAACGCCAAGCGCGCCGATTTCGAGCGCGCGAACCACGGCCAGCCGCATCCGAAGCTCGCCTCCGCGCTCAATGCCTTCAAGAAGGCCGAATCCGAGGCGGGAAAGAAGGTCGCGACGCGCAAGTCCTCCGAGATGGCGCTCGAGGTGATCAACGCGACCGTACCCGAGACGCTCGGGGGTTCCGCCGACCTCACCGGCTCGAACAACACGCTGACCAAGGGGCTCGGCGTCTTCGACGCGGAGAACCGCGCCGGCCGCTACATCCACTACGGAATCCGCGAGCATGGCATGGCCGCGGCGATGAACGGGATCGCGGCGCATGGCGGGCTCGTCCCCTACGGCGGCACCTTCCTCGTCTTCTCCGACTACGCGCGCGGCGCGATCCGGCTCTCGGCGCTGATGGGGCTGCCCATCACCTATGTGCTGACGCATGACTCGATCGGCCTCGGCGAGGACGGACCGACCCACCAGCCGGTCGAGCATCTCGCGGCGCTCCGCGCGATCCCGAACCTCCAGGTGCTGCGCCCGGCCGACACGATCGAGACCGCCGAGGCCTGGGAGATCGCGCTGACGAGCCCGACCGCGCCGACCGTGCTCGCGCTCACGCGGCAGAACCTGCCGGTGCTCCGGACCGCGCACAACCGCCGCAACCTCTCGGCCCAGGGCGCCTATGTGCTGGCCGAGGCGACCGGCAAGCGGCGCGCGATCCTGATCGCCACCGGGTCCGAGGTCGAGATCGCGATGAACGCGCGCGCCATCCTCGAGGGCAAGGGCATCGGCACCCGGGTCGTCTCGATGCCGTCCTTCGAGCTCTTCGCCAGGCAGGACGAGGCTTATCGCAAGAAGGTCCTGCCCGCCGGCCCGGTCCGGGTCGCGGTCGAGGCCGGGCTGCGCTTCGGCTGGGACCGCTGGCTGATGGGCGAGCGCGGCGCGGAGAAGAAGGCTGGCTTCGTCGGCATGACCGGCTTCGGCGCCTCGGGCCCGATCGGGGCGCTCTACCCGCATTTCGGCATCACCGCCGAGGCGGTGGCGGCGGAGGCCGAAGCACTGCTGTGATGGCCGGCCGCGAGGGCCGGCGCTTTTAGGGGGTACCATGGGCTGGAAATCGCTCGACGACATCGATCTCGACGGCAAGGTCGTCCTCACGCGGGTCGACATCAACGTTCCGGTCGAGGACGGCAAGGTCACCGACGCGACCCGGATCGAGCGGATCGCCCCGACCATCCAGGATATCCTCGCCAAGGGCGGCAAGCCGGTCCTGCTCGCGCATTTCGACCGGCCGAAGGGCAAGGTCGTCCCCTCCATGAGCCTGAAGGTCACGCTGCCGGCGCTCGAGGCGGTGCTCGGCCAGAAGATCGCCTTCGCCGATGACTGCGTCGGCCCGGTCGCCAAGGCGGCGGTCGACGCCCTGCCCGACGGCGGCGTCCTGCTGCTCGAGAACACCCGGTTCCACGCCGGGGAAGAGAAGAACGATCCCGAATTCGCCCGGGAACTGGCCGCGCTCGGCGACGTCTACTGCAACGACGCCTTCTCCGCCGCGCACCGCGCCCATGCCTCGACCGAGGGGATCGCGCGGCTGATGCCCTGCTGCGCCGGCCGGCTGATGCAGGCGGAGCTGACCGCGCTCGGCAAGGCCCTCGGCAAGCCCGAGCATCCGGTCGTCGCGGTTGTCGGCGGCGCCAAGGTCTCGACCAAGCTCGAGCTCCTCGGCAACCTGATCGACAAGGTCGACAGCATCGTCATCGGCGGCGGCATGGCGAACACCTTCCTCGCGGCCCAGGGCATCGACGTCGGCAAGTCGCTCTGCGAGCATGACATGACCGGCACCGCGCAGGAGATCATGGCCAAGGCCGAGGCGGCGAACTGCGCGCTGATCCTCCCGGCGGACGTGGTCGTCGCGGGCGAATTCAAGGCCGGCGCCGCCTCCGAGGTGGTCGCCGCGGACGCCTGCCCGGCCGACAAGATGATCCTCGACGCGGGGCCGAAGGCGGTCGCCGAGGTCAAGGAGGTCTTCGGCAAGGCGAAGACGCTGGTCTGGAACGGCCCGCTCGGCGCCTTCGAGATCCCGCCCTTCAACACCGCGACCGACGCGGCGGCGACCGAGGCGGCCGCGCTCACCAGGGCGGGCAAGCTTCTCTCCGTCGCGGGCGGCGGCGACACCGTCGCCGCGCTGAACGCGAGCGGCGCGGCCGCTTCCTTCACCTATGTCTCGACGGCGGGCGGCGCCTTTCTCGAATGGCTGGAGGGAAAGACCCTGCCCGGCGTCGCGGCGCTCGACCAGGCCTGACCCGTCCGATAGCGTTCCCTTAGAGTTCACCAGTAGAGGAAAGACCATGAAGTCAACGCGTACCGTGCAGAAGATCCTCGGCTATTACGAGACCGACAATCCCGGCGTGAAGGGCAACCTGTGCCGGATGCTGATGCACGGACGGCTTGGCGGCACGGGCAAGATGATTATCCTGCCGGTCGACCAGGGCTTCGAACATGGGCCGGCGCGCAGCTTCGCGCCGAACCCGGCCGCCTATGACCCGCACTACCACTACCAGATGGCGATCGACGCCGGGCTCAACGCCTACGCGGCGCCGCTCGGCATGATCGAGGCGGGCGCCGACACGTTCGCGGGCCAGATCCCGACGATCCTGAAGGTCAATTCCTCGAACTCGCTCGTGCCGGGCTCGGCCCCCTACAGCCAGGCGATCACCGGCTCGGTCGACGACGCGCTTCGGCTCGGCTGCTCGGCGATCGGCTTCACGATCTACCCGGGCTCCTCGGTCGGCCTCGACATGTTCGAAGAAATTTCGGCCATGCGCGAGGAAGCGGCGGCGAAGGGCATTCCCACCGTGCTCTGGTCCTATCCGCGCGGCGAGGATCTCTCGAAGGCCGGCGAGACGGCGATCGACGTCGGCGCCTACGCGGCGCAGATCGCGGCGCTGCTCGGCGCGCATATCATCAAGATCAAGCTCTCGACCGACCATCTCGAGCAGGGCGAGGCGAAGAAGGTCTACGAGAAGACCGGCATCGACATCTCGACCCAGGCCGCGCGCGTGAAGCACTGCATGGACGCGGCCTTCTCCGGCCGGCGCATCGTCGTCTTCTCGGGCGGCGCGGCCAAGGGCGCGGACGCGGTCTACGAGGACGCGCGCGCGATCCGCGACGGCGGCGGCAACGGCTCGATCATCGGCCGCAACACCTTCCAGCGCTCGCGCGAGGACGCGCTGTCGATGCTCGACAAGCTCGTCGACATCTACAAGGGCCGCGCCTGAGCTTTCGGCGGCGGGCGGGCGACCGCCCGCCCGTCGAATATAGGCGCCGCGGCCCCGCACCGCGTCGCCGCTGATCCCTTCGGCCGCGGGCCGGCGGTTCGCCCGCGACAGGTGAGCGCCGGGCGCCTACGCGGGCGGCTCTCGCATCAGCCCGCGCAGCCCATCCCCGAGGTCGGCCGCCGCGACGTCGTCGAGGATCGCCGACTGCGCGACGAAGCCGAGAATGGCCGCGAAGATCAGCTTCGCGATCTCCGCCGCGCCGGCATCCGCTTCCACCACCCCTTCGGAGCGCCACACGGCCGCGACCTCCTCCAGCCGCTCCCTGAAAGGCAGGTAGAAGCCGCGCATGGTCTCGCGCAGCCGTTCGTTTCGCTGCGCCTCCGCCCATCCGAGCAAGGCGATCCGGCGCAGGTCATAGCTCTCATGCGCGGTATAGGACGTCACGATCCCCGCGATGCGCCGCAGGAGTTCATCGGGCCCCGGCACGGGCCGCCCCAGCAGGACCGGCGCGAACAAGGCCCGCAGATCGCCGAGCGACGTGGTCACCGCCGCCACGATGAGATCCTCCTTGCCGGGAAAGTAGGAATAGACCGCGCCCGCCGAGAGGCCGGAACCCCGGATGATATCGTCCATCGTGGTCGCGTGCAGCCCCTGGCGCTGGAAGCAGGTCCAGGCGGCTTCGAGAATCTGGGCGCGTCGCGCCGCGCGGCGCTCTTCGGAGATCTTTGGCATGCCGCTGCTTAAACCGAACGATCGTTCTTTACAAACGCGATGGCGAGGATCATAAAACGAACGTTCGTTCTTTTATGGATGCGCATCATGATACGGGTTACCGCGATCGAGACGGGCAAGGCCCGGATGAAGACGGCTCAGCGGGTCGGGCATGACGGCCGCGGCGGTTTCGGCCGCAAGATCGACATCTTCCGCGACCAGCACTGGGTCGATCCGCTGCCGATCCTGTGTTATCTGGTCGAGCACCCCGAAGGCCGGTTCCTCGTCGACACCGGCGACACCTGGCGGAATTCCGTGCCGGGGTACCTGCCCGGGTGGAACCCGTTCTATCGGCAGGTATCCATCCGGGTCGCCCCGACCGAGGAAATCGGACCGCGGCTCGCGGCCATGGGCCTCGACCCGGCCCGCGATCTCAAGGCCGTGGTTCTCACGCATTTCCACCACGACCACACCGGGGGGCTCGACCATTTTCCGCATACCCCCGTCATCGGGTCGCGGGAAAACCACGCGGTATCGACCGGCATCAAGGGCGCGCTGATGGGCTGCCTGCCCATGCGCTGGCCGATCTGGCTGAAGCCGGAGCTCGTGGACATGGATGGCCCCCCCGTCGGCCCCTTCCCCGCCTCGCACGCGCTGACGGCCGACGGACGCATCCTGATGGTTCCGACGCCCGGGCATGTCGCCGGGCATTGCGCGGTGGTGGTGAAGGACGACGATGTCACCTATTTCCTCGCCGGCGACGCCACCTATTCGCAGGACAACCTGCGCGCGGATCAGACGGACGGCGTCACCAACGACCCCGCGACCGCCCGCGCGACGCTGGGCCGCATTCGCGATTTCGCCAGCCGCCAGCCGACGGTGATCCTGCCGGCCCATGACCCGGACGCGCCGCGCCGGCTGGTGGCGCGCGAAGCCTACGTGTGAGGCGGTCCGTCGCACGCCGGCGCTAAACCGCCCATCCCCTCGTCGGAGGGGATTCCCCTGCGCCCCGAGTTTTGTCATGCTCACCCAAACAAGAACGGGCAGAGAGCAGGCGTGACCTACCGCGACATCGAACAGCGCCGGGGCGGATTCGGCGGGGCGATCTTCGTGATCGTCGTGGCCGCGCTGATCGGCTATCTCGCCTTCGCCGCGCTCCAGGGCGAGTACGGCCTGTTCCGGCTGTTTCAGACCGAGGCGGAAGCCCGCGGACTCGAGACCGAACTCGAGTCGCTTCGCGCCGAACGCGCCGCGCTCGGCGACAAGACCCGGCGGCTCTCGACCGGCTCGGTCGATCTCGAGCTGCTCGACGAACAGGCCCGCCGCGTGCTCGGCCTCGGCCGCCCCGACGAACTCATCATCCGCTGACCTCCGCCCCGCGCGATTCAGGGGGTTTCATCCCGCGCCAACCGGGCTATAATCAAATAGTTTAATGCTGAACTATCTGCGATCCCGCGGGAGGGAAGACTGATGGCTGCGACACGACGACCCAGCACCAAATCGAACGCGTCGAAGGAGGAGCTGATCGCCTATTACCGCGACATGCTGCTCATCCGCCGGTTCGAGGAAAAGGCGGGCCAGCTCTACGGCATGGGCCTGATCGGCGGTTTCTGCCACCTCTACATCGGCCAGGAGGCGGTCGTCGTCGGCATCGAGGCCGCGACCAAGGAAGGCGACCAGCGCGTCACCTCCTACCGCGACCACGGCCACATGCTGGCCTGCGGCATGGATCCGAAGGGCGTGATGGCCGAGCTCACCGGCCGCGAGGGGGGCTACTCCCGCGGCAAGGGCGGCTCGATGCACATGTTCTCCTCCGAGAAGAACTTCTACGGCGGCCATGGCATCGTCGGCGCCCAGGTGCCGATCGGCGCGGGTCTCGCCTTCGCCAACTGGTATCGCGGCAACGACAACGTCTCCTTCGCCTATTTCGGCGACGGCGCGGCGAACCAGGGCCAGGTCTACGAGACCTTCAATATCGCGAGCCTCTGGAAGCTGCCCTGCGTCTTCGTGATCGAGAACAACCAGTATGCGATGGGCACCAGCCTGAAGCGCGCCTCCTCGACCCCCGCCCTCTACACCCGCGGCGAGGCGTTCGGCATCCCCGGCGAGGCCGTGGACGGCATGGACGTGATGGCGGTGAAGGCGGCGGCCGAGAAGGCGATCGCGCACTGCCGCGCGGGCGAAGGCCCCTACATCCTCGAGATGAACACCTACCGCTACCGCGGTCATTCGATGTCGGACCCGGCGAAGTACCGCACCCGCGAGGAAGTGCAGAAGATGCGTGAGGAGCGCGACCCGATCGACCACGTGCGCGACATGCTGGTCTCGGGCAACCTCGCGAGCGAGGACGAGCTGAAGTCGGTCGACCGCGACATCAAGGCGGTGGTCAACGAGGCCGCCCAGTTCGCCCAGGAGAGCCCCGAGCCGGCCGAGGCCGAGCTCTGGACCGACATCTACGCCTAAGGGAGCGCGGAACATGGCAACTCAGATCCTGATGCCGGCGCTCTCGCCGACGATGGAGGAAGGCACCCTCTCGAAATGGCTGGTGAAGGAGGGCGACGCCGTCACCTCCGGCCAGATCCTCGCCGAGATCGAGACCGACAAGGCCACGATGGAATTCGAGGCGGTCGACGAGGGGACGATGGGCAAGATCCTCGTCACCGATGGCACCGAGGGGGTGAAGGTGAACACGCCGATCGCCGTGCTGCTCGGCGAGGGCGAGGACGCCTCGGCCGCCGAGACGGCGGAGGCGGCCCCCGCGCAGAAGGCGGCCGAGACCGTCGCCGAGCCCGAGGAGGCGCCCGCCGCGGCGATGCCGGCGCAGCCGCGGTCGGCGCCGCCGGAGCCGGAGCCGGACGTGCCGGCCGGCACCACCTTCAAGTCGCAGACCGTGCGCGAGGCGCTGCGCGACGCGATGGCCGAGGAGATGCGGCGCGACGCCGACGTCTTCCTGATGGGCGAGGAAGTCGGCGAGTACCAGGGCGCCTACAAGATCTCCCAGGGCCTGCTCGACCAGTTCGGCCCGAAGCGGGTGATCGACACGCCGATCACCGAACATGGCTTCACCGGCATCGCGGTCGGCGCGGCCTTCGCGGGGCTGAGGCCGATCGTCGAGTTCATGACCTTCAACTTCGCGCTGCAGGCGATCGACCACATCATCAACTCGGCCGCGAAGACGCTCTACATGTCGGGCGGCCAGATGGGCTGTCCGATCGTCTTCCGCGGCCCGAACGGCGCCGCGGCGCGCGTCGCGGCCCAGCACAGCCACGATTTCGCCGCGCTCTACGCCAACATCCCCGGCCTCAAGGTGGTGATGCCCTACACGGCGGCCGACGCGAAGGGCCTGCTGAAGTCGGCGATCCGCGACGCCAACCCGGTGATCTTCCTCGAGAACGAGATCCTCTACGGCCGCTCCTTCGAGGTGCCGGAGCTCGAGGATTTCACCATCCCCTTCGGAAAGGCGAAGATCGCGCGCGCCGGCACCGACGTCACGATCGTCTCCTTCGGCATCGGCATGACCTATGCGCTGCAGGCGGCCGAGGAACTGGCGAAGGAGGGCGTCGAGGCCGAGGTGATCGACCTCAGGACGCTGCGCCCGATGGATACCGCGACGGTGATCGCCTCGGTGCGGAAGACCAACCGCTGCGTGACGGTCGAGGAAGGCTTCCCGCAGGGCTCGGTCGGCAACTACGTGGCCGCGACGATCATGCGCGAGGCGTTCGACTATCTCGACGCGCCGGTGATCTGCTGCGCGGGCAAGGACGTGCCGATGCCCTACGCCGCCAATCTCGAGAAATTCGCCCTCGTCACCACGGCCGAGGTCATCGGCGCGGTGAAAGCCGTGACCTATCGCTGAGGAAGCGCTCATGTCCATCAATATCCTGATGCCGGCGCTCTCCCCGACGATGGAGGAGGGCACCCTGTCGAAATGGCTGGTCAAGGAGGGCGACACCGTCTCCTCCGGCCAGGTCCTCGCCGAGATCGAGACCGACAAGGCCACGATGGAATTCGAGGCGGTCGACGAGGGCACCGTCGGCAAGATCCTGATCGCCGAGGGCACCGAGGGCGTGAAGGTGAACGAGCCGATCGCGATCCTGCTCGAGGAAGGCGAATCCGCCGACGCGCTCGCCGCGCCGGCGGCGGCCCCCGCCGCGAAGGCCGCCCCGGCGGAGGCGGCTCCCGCCGCGGCCGCTCCGGCGGCCCCCGCCCCGGCCACCGCGCCCGCCCCGGCCGCGTCCTCCGGGGCCCGGGTCTTCGCCTCGCCGCTCGCCAGGCGGATCGCGGCGGAGAAGGGCCTCGACCTCGCCGCGATCAAGGGCAGCGGCCCCGGCGGCCGGGTCGTGAAGGCCGATGTCGAGAGCGCGAAGCCGGGCGCGGCGCCCGCTCCCGCCGCGGCCGCCCCGGCGCCGGGCGCGACCCCCGCCCCGGCGAAGGCGGCTCCCGCCGCGGCGCCGGCCGGTCCGTCGCTCGACGCGATCAAGGCGATGTACCAGGGCCGGGAGTACGAGGAGGTCAAGCTCGACGGGATGCGCAAGACGATCGCCGCGCGTCTCAGCGAGGCGAAGTCGACCATCCCGCATTTCTACCTGCGCCGCGACATCGAGCTCGACGCGCTGATGAAGTTCCGTGGCCAGCTCAACAAGGAGCTGGAAGCGCGCGGCGTGAAGCTGTCGGTGAACGACTTCATCATCAAGGCCTGCGCCCTGGCGCTGCAGCAGGTGCCGGACTGCAACGCGGTCTGGGCCGGCGACCGCGTGCTCAGGATGAAGGCCTCCGACGTCGCGGTGGCGGTCGCGATCGAGGGCGGGCTTTTCACGCCGGTCCTGCGCGACGCCAACCAGAAGTCGCTCTCGGCGCTCTCCGCCGAGATGAAGGACCTCGCCAAGCGCGCCCGCGACCGCAAGCTCAGCCCCCAGGAATACCAGGGCGGCAGCTTCGCGATCTCGAACCTCGGCATGATGGGGATCGAGAACTTCGACGCGGTGATCAACCCGCCGCACGCCTCGATCCTCGCGGTCGGCGCCGGGGTCAAGAAGCCGGTGGTGAACGCCGCGGGCGAGATCGTCGTCGCGACGGTCATGTCCGTCACGCTCTCCGTCGACCACCGGGTGATCGACGGCGCGCTCGGGGCGCAGTTCCTCGAGGCGGTGAAGACCAATCTCGAGCATCCGCTCGGGATGCTCGCCTGACCTGATCATTCGGTTCCGACTGATCCCGACAGCCGTCCCCCGGGGCGGCTGTTCGCGTCTCGGGAGGCGACCAGGCGTCGCGCGAGTTCCCTGTTTCCGGAGCCGCTTTCGCCGGAACAGGAGAACCGGGGCGGCGGGGCGATCACCCGAAGGGCCGGAACGCGGTGGAGGACGGCCGAAGGCCGTTGAGCGCCCCGCCGCTCCGGTTATCCCGGCGAAAAGAAAGCGGGTCCGGGAACAGGGATCGGCCCCCTGTTTCTGGTGAGCGGAGCAAAAGAAAGCGGCCGCCCCCGGAAGGAGCGGCCCCGATCCATTCGATGACAGATCCCTCAGTGCTCGCCGCCGGCCATCGCCGCCGCGCGCATCTCCTCCTCGCTCGCGCCCGCGCCGTTGAAGAAGGCGTTGAGCAGGACCGAGCCGATCGCCGCGAGCAGGATGCCGGAGTCGATCAGCGGATGGATCGCGTGCGGCAGCCACATGACGAAGTTCGGCGCGATGAGCGGGATCATCCCGAGGCCGAGCGAGATCGCGACCACGAAGAGGTTGTTGCGGTTCTTGGTGAAATCGACCGCCGAGAGGATGCGCACGCCGGTCGCCGCGACCATGCCGAACATGACCAGTCCCGCGCCGCCGAGCACGACCGTCGGCAGCGATTCGACCATCGCCGCCATCTTCGGCAGCAGGCCGAGCACGATCATGATCACGCCGCCCGCGACGCAGACGAAGCGCGAGCGCACCCCGGTGACGCCGACGAGGCCGACGTTCTGCGAGAAGCTCGTGTAGGGGAAGGTGTTGAAGACGCCGCCGATCAGCGTGCCGAGACCGTCCGTCCGCAGGCCGGCGGTCAGTTCCTTCTGGCTGATCTTCTTGCCGGTAATCTCGCTCAGGGCGAGGAACATGCCGGTCGATTCTATCATAACCACGATCATCACCAGCGTCATGGTGATGATGAGCACCGGGTCGAAGATCGGCGTCCCGAAGTGGAAGGGCATGATCGGGCCGAACCAGGCCGCCTCGGCGATCTTGTCGAAATGCATCATGCCGAAGATGACGGCGAGGACGCCGCCGACGACGATGCCCGCGAGGACCGCGATGTTGGCGAGGAAGCCCTTCGCGTAGCGCGCGATCGCGATGACCACGCCGAGCACGATGATCGAGATCAGCATGTTGATCGGCGGCGCGTAGAGCGGGTTGTTCATCGTCGCGGCGGCGGCGAAGCCGGCGGGCGGCGCGGGCAGCGTGCCGGCGCCGGCGGCGTCGGTCGCGGCCTTCAGCCATTCGGCGTGCGCGGGATCGATCAGCTTCGGCGCCGTCGGCCCGACCGGGTTGCCGAAGATCCAGTTGATGCCCACGCGCATCAGCGAGACGCCGATCACCAGGATGATCGTGCCGGTCACAACCGGCGGAAAGAAGCGCAGCAGCCGGCCCATCAGCGGGGCGAGCAGCATCGCGATGACGCCGGCGCCGATGATCGCGCCGAAGATCATGCGCGCGCCGTCCGGCCCGGGGTTGGCGAGGCCGATCGACACCATCGGCCCCACGCTCGCGAAGGTGACGCCCATCATCACCGGCATCTTGATGCCGAACCAGGGCCCGGCACCGAACGACTGGATGATCGAGACGATGCCGCATACGAAGAGGTCGGCCGAGATCAGGAAGGCGACATCCTGCGGCGACAGCTGCAGCGCGCGCCCGACGATGAGCGGCACGGCGATCGCGCCCGCGTACATCACCAGCACGTGCTGGAGGCCGAGCGTGAACAGTTTCGGCGCGGGCAGCACCTCGTCTACGGGATGTACGGCTTCCGCCATCGGCTCTCTCCTCGTTGTGCGCGAGGGATGACCATGCCGCCGGATCCGCGGGGGCGCGGCGCCGGCGCGGACATCTCCCCCTGGGGAGATAATCCAGTCACGGAAACTTCATGTCCAGAATAGCGGCGCGCGCGTGGCGCGAAACTTCTTCAAGTAATGGCTGATAGTCCGCCAGACACGCGGCGTCTGGCGCGTGTTTAGGCAAACCGAATCCCGCTTCAGATCTGTTTTTCGGGCATCCGCACGACCAGCCCGTCGAGCGCGTCGTTCACCGTGAGCTGGCAGGTCAGGCGGCTCGTCACCGGATCGGGCTCCCAGGCGAAGTCGAGCATGTCCGTTTCCATCTCGTCCCTCGGCGGCAGCCGCTCGACCCAGGCGGCGTCGACGTAGACGTGGCAGGTCGAGCAGGCGCAGGCGCCGCCGCAATCGGCCTCGATGCCGGGGATGTTGTTGTCGCGCGCGCCTTCCATCACGGTCAGTCCGGTCGGAACCTCCACCTCGTGCGGGGTGCCGTTGAACTCGATATAGGTGATCCTGGCCATTCGCTCGTCATCTCCCATCGCGCGCGCGTCGCGGCGGTTACTTAGCCCGCGCCACCGGCCTCGGCCAGAGCCATTCGCCGGGCGGACCACTCTCCCGAGGCGCGAATTGTCGCTTCCCTGACCATCAAATCCCAATATAGTGATGCGAAAGCGCAGGGAGACCCAGCATATGGGAAAGGTCGTGACGTTCGCCCAGCAGAAGGGCGGTTCGGGCAAGACAACCGTGCTCGCGCATCTCGCGACCGCCTGGGGCTCGGCCGGCCGCTCGGTCGCGATCATCGACCTCGATCCGCAGGCCTCGCTGACCCGCTGGGCGGCGCTCCGGGCCGATCCCGCGCTCACCGAGGTCGAGACCCGCGACTACCGCGCCGCCTCCGACATCCGCGCGGCGCGCAAGGCGCATGACTACGTGCTGATCGACTGTCCCGGCGCGGCCTCGACGCTGCTCGACAGCGTGATCCGCGACAGCGACCTCGTGATCGCGCCCTGCCAGCCCTCGCCGCTCGACGTCTGGGCGCTCGCCTCGGTGCTCGAGGCGGCGCGCAAGGCGCGCACCGAGCTCAGGATCCTGCTCAACCGCGTCCCGCCGAGGCACGGATCGCTCGAGGAGGTGCTGGGCCAGCTCGGCGACGCGCGCGCCCTCCTGCTCGCCACGCAGTTCGGCAACCGGCTCGCCTATGGCCAGGCGCTTCTGAGCGGATCGACCGCGAACGAGACCCAGCCGCGCTCGACCGCCGCGGCCGAGGTCGCGGGCCTGCGCGCCGAACTGACCGCGCTGCTCGGGCGGATCTGACCGGGCGACCCGGCCCGCTTGACAGGGCCTCCGGCTTCCAAGACTAAGATCGTTGCTATTTCGACGACCCGACGGACAGGGGATTATTCCGATGAAGAAGGTCTATCCTACGGCGGCGGCCGCGCTCGACGGGCTGCTCACGGACGGAATGCTGATCGCGGCGGGCGGCTTCGGCCTCTGCGGCATCCCCGAGAACCTGATCGCGGCGATCCGCGACGCGGGCGTGAAGGACCTTACCGTCGCCTCGAACAACGCCGGCGTCGACGGGTTCGGCCTCGGCGTGCTGCTCGGGACGCGGCAGGTGAAGAAGATGATCTCGTCCTATGTCGGCGAGAACGCCGAATTCATGCGCCAGTATCTCTCGGGCGAGCTCGAGCTCGAGTTCAACCCGCAGGGCACGCTCGCCGAGCGGATGCGCGCGGGCGGCGCCGGCATCCCCGGGTTCTACACCAAGACCGGGGTCGGGACGGTGATCGCCGAGGGCAAGGAACACAAGGACTTCGACGGCGAGACCTATATCCTCGAGCGCGGCATCGTCGCCGACCTCTCGATCGTCAAGGCCTGGAAGGGCGACGCGCAGGGCAACCTCGTCTACCGCAAGACCGCGCGGAACTTCAATCCGAACGCCGCGACCTGCGGCAAGGTCTGCGTCGCCGAGGTCGAGGAGATCGTGCCGGTCGGCGAACTCGAGCCCGACATGATCCACACGCCCGGCATCTTCGTGCACCGCATCATCCAGGGCGAATTCGAGAAGCGGGTCGAGCAGCGGACGATCCGGGCCGCCTGAGCGATGGAAAAGCGCGAGAACACCTCCCCTTACGCGCAGCTTCCGCCGCGCGCCTTCTGGCGCAGCGGCGTGAGCGAGCGCGCGCCGCTCGATCCGGGCGACGTCTACGTGCCCCGCTTCCGGGTGAGCCGGGACATGCGCATCGCGACGGCCGGCAGCTGCTTCGCGCAGCACGTCGGCCGGGCGCTGCGCGAGTCGGGCTTCAATGTCCTCGACGCCGAGCCGCTGCCCGCGGCGATCCCCGAGGCGCTCGCACAGCGCTTCGGCTACCGCGTCTTCACCGGGCGCTACGCCAATATCTACACGACCCGCCAGCTCGCGCAGCTCTTCGACGAGGCGCAGGGCCTGGTCGAGCCGGCCGAGCCGGTCTGGCGCCGCGGCGGGCGCTTCTTCGACGCCCAGCGTCCCGGCGTCGAGCCGGACGGGCTCGAGAGCGAGGAGCTCGTCCGCGCGCACCGGCGCCATCACCTCGCGCGAATCCTCGAGGCCTTCCGGTCCGCCGACCTCTTCGTGTTCACCTTCGGGCTGACCGAGGCCTGGATCCATACCGCGAGCGGCACGGTCTACCCGACGGCGCCGGGCACCATCGCGGGCAGCTACGACCCGGACGTCTATTCCTTCAAGAATTACGACGCCTTCGAGGTCCTCGCGGATTTCGAGCATTTCCGCGCCAGCCTGAGGAAGGTGAACCCGAAGGTGCGCTTCCTCGTCACCGTTTCCCCGGTTCCGCTGACGGCGACCGCGACCGGCAACCACGTCGAGGTCGCGACCTGCTACTCCAAGTCCGTGCTGCGCGCGGTCTGCGGGATGCTCACCGCCCGCTACAAGGACATCGACTACTTTCCCTCGTTCGAGGTCATCACCTCCCAGAACGCGCGGGGCGCCTATTACGAGCCGAACATGCGGAGCGTCTCGGCGGCGGGGGTCGCGACCGCCATGGGTCTCTTCAAGCGCGCGCATGGCATCGAGGCCGCGCCCGCCCCGAAGGCGGAAGCCTCGGTCAGCGCGACGACGAAAAAGGCCCGGCGGGCCGACAATGTGATCTGCGAGGAGTCGCTGCTCGAGGCTTTCTCCAAATGACCCACGCGCTCATTCTCGGAAATTCGCACACCGTGGCGCTGCGCCACGCCTGGAGCGCTCTCGGCGAAAGGCACCCCCGCCACCGGATCGACTTCTTCGTGGCGCCGCAGCCGCAGTTCAAGTACCTGCGCGGCGACGGCAGGGTTTTCGGCGTCCCGACCGGGCGCTCCGACAAGCCGGGCGTCACCAGGATGGTCGAGCGGCTGAACGGACGGGTCCGGATCGACGTCACGGACTTCGATCTGGTCCTGCTGGTCGGCTTCGGCAATCCGTACACGCAACTCGCGGAGCTCATGCTCGCGAGCGACATCGACGGGCTGCGCGAGGTCGGCGCGCCGACCCGGCTGTCGCGGGCGGCGTTCGAGGCGATCTGCCGGCATATCGCCGAGGCCTCGATGAACGCGAACCTGTTCAAGCGCGTCGCCTCCCGGCCGCTGGTCCTGCTGGAGCGCAGCCGCCCGGACGAGACCTGCCTGCGCAGCGAGGATCCGCGCTACGCTGCCTGGCGAGGCATCGCCGACAGTCCGGAGGGCGTCGACGCGGTCCTGACGGCCTATTCCGCGGTCTTCGCCACCGTGGTGGCCGAAATGGGCGCGACGCTGATCCCGCAGCCGAGGGAGACCATCCAGCCGAACGGGTTGACCGCGGCGCGGTTCAGCCTGGGCTCGATCAGCCTGACGGGCGGCCAGCCGCATCCCGAGGGCGATCACCTCCACCTCAACGCGGCCTATGGCGAGATCTGCCTGGCTCATATCTTCGATTTCCTCGACAGCTTCGGCGCGCCCGCCCTGGTCGCGCGAAGCTGAACGACAAATAGCCGCTAAGGGAGTGAGCAGCGAATGCCCTGGAACCGCGATCAGATGGCCGCGCGCGCGGCGCGGGAGCTGCGCGACGGCATGTATGTGAACCTCGGGATCGGCATCCCGACACTGGTGTCGAACTACATCCCCGAGGGCGTCGACGTGACGCTGCAGTCGGAGAACGGCATGCTCGGCATGGGCCCGTTCCCGACCGAGGCCGAGCTCGACCCCGATCTCATCAACGCCGGCAAGCAGACGATCACCGAGCTCGACCGCACCTCCTATTTCTCCTCGGCGGACAGTTTCGCGATGATCCGGGGCGGCAAGATCGACATGGCGATCCTCGGCGCGATGGAAGTGTCCGAGGCCGGCGACCTCGCGAACTGGATGATCCCGAAGAAGCTCGTGAAGGGCATGGGCGGGGCGATGGACCTCGTCGCGGGCGTCAAGCGCGTCGTCGTCGTGATGGACCATACCTCCAAGCACGGCGAGTCCAAGCTGCTGCGCGAATGCACGCTGCCCCTGACCGGCCAGGCCGTGGTCGACCGGATCATCACCAATCTCGGCGTCTTCGACGTGGTCGAGGGCGGGCTCCGGCTGGTCGAACTCGCCGACGGCGTGACCGAGGACGAGGCGAGAGCCGCCACCGAGGCGACCCTGGTCGCGTGAGCCGAAGCCGCTACCACTGGTAGAGGAAATCGCGCCTTCGAAGGCTAGATGCAGACGAGACAAGAAACGGATTGGCGGAGAACTGCCGATCCCTTTTAATCTCAATAGGTTCTCTTGACCTATTACAGCGGCCAGCCGTAGCGTTTTCACGCAGGATGCCGTGAATTCGCCCTTCGCGCCGGTCTGGCCGGGTGGTTCGCGTCGCCAGCGCGCTAGGCGTGGAGACGCGTCGGCCGGCGATCAAGACCGGCGCGCCGACCCCGTCCGCGGAAGATCGGGACCTTCGCGGATACCCGGCTCGAGGCTAAGGGGGCAGGCGGTGATTGAAGAGAGTCTTCTGCGACGCGCGCCGAGTGGCGGAAGCGACAGGGCGCGCATATCGGAATTCCTGGATGCGACGGCGTTCGAGGAACGCCTGCGCGACGCGCGGGAACGCCGCGCCGTGGCGCTCGCGCGGAGGGGCGGCGAAGGCGAGCTCGCCGCGCCGCAGGATCCGCGCATCGCCTGGGCGCGGGAGGAGCTTCCCGCCCGCCCCGGCTTCTCCTGGCCCGAAAAGCCCAAGTCCGCCTTCGTCCCGCCCTTCGCGCTTTCCCGCGACGCGACGCCCGCGCCCGCCGTCACGCCCGCGCCCGCCATCGCGCCGGCCCCGGCGGAGCCCGCGCCCCGCGCCCCGCGCGCGGCGGTCGCGGCGCGCCTCGGCGCGCTCCGCGCCACGCTGCCGGACGCACACGCGGCGCTCGACCAGGTGCTCGGCTTCGGCCGCGCGCATCTGATGCCGATCCTGGGCTCTTTCCTCGTCGCGGGGCTCGGCCTCGGCGCGGCGGCGCTGCTGCTGTCGCCCGGCGCCGAACCCGTGGCGCCCGTCGCCGAGGTGGCGGCCCCCCTGCCCGAGGCGTCGGCCGCGCCCGCGCCGGAGCCGGTGGCGAGCCTTCCGCCCGAAGCCGAGGCCCGGCCCGTGCTCGCGGCGGTCGAGCCGCCAGCCGCCGCCGCGGCGGACGAGGTCGAGCTCGACCTGACCGCGACCTCGGTCCCCGACCTCACCAGCGAGCAGATCGCGGCGCTGGAGCCGACCGCCGCCGCGCCCGCGGCGCTCGCCACCGAATATTTCGCGCCCCGCCCCCGGCCGCGCCCCGCCGGGGTCGCCCAGACCTCGCCCGGGCTCGCCGCGACCGGGGACGCCGCGACCGCCGCGGTCGCGGCGCGCTTCCCCGCCACGCGGGTGGTGATCAACTACCCGGCCAACACGCCCGCGGCGGAAGTCACGGCGGCGACCGAGAGCATCACCGCCGCCGGCTTCCCGAACACCCAGAGCGCGCGGGTGAACGTCGACATGAGCGCCGCGAACGTGCGCTACTTCCACGCCGCCGACGCCGAGGCCGCCCGGGCGCTCGCCGAGGCGACCGGCGCGGTCGCGCGCGACTTCACCTCCTTCTCGCCGCCGCCCCGGACCGGGCATCTCGAGCTCTGGCTGCCCGGAACCGCGCCGAAGCGCGCCCCGGCGCCGGAGGACCAGATCCTCGGCATCCTGCGCGACCGCGCCGCCCAGAACTGAGCGACGCGAAGACTTCCGCGCCACTTGACGGCTTCGCGGAAAGGGCCGCATATCGCCGCCCATGACCGACATTTCGCGCATCCGCAACTTCTCCATCGTCGCCCATATCGACCACGGGAAATCCACCCTGGCCGACCGGCTCATCCAGGCGACCGGCACCGTCTCGGACCGCGAGATGAAAGAGCAATTGCTCGATTCGATGGATATCGAGCGCGAACGGGGCATCACGATCAAGGCGAACACCGTCCGGCTCGACTATCGCGCCCAGGACGGCCAGGACTATGTCCTGAACCTGATCGATACCCCCGGCCACGTCGATTTCGCCTATGAGGTCAGCCGCTCGATGCGCGCGGTCGAGGGCTCGCTCCTCGTCGTGGACGCCTCCCAGGGCGTCGAGGCGCAGACCCTCGCCAATGTCTACCAGGCGATCGACGCGGGCCACGAGATCGTTCCGGTCCTGAACAAGATCGACCTGCCCGCCGCCGAGCCGGAGCGGGTGATCGAGCAGATCGAGGACGTGATCGGCATCGAGGCGCAGGACGCGATCCGCATCTCGGCCAAGACCGGGATCGGCATTCCGGACGTGCTCGAGGCGATCGTCACCCGTCTGCCCCATCCGCATGGCGACGCGGATGCGCCGCTGAAGGCGATGCTGGTCGACAGCTGGTACGACGCCTATCTCGGCGTCGTCGTCCTCGTCCGGATCGTCGACGGCAGGCTTCGCAAGGGCGACCGGATCAAGATGATGTCGACCAACGCGCTCTACCCGGTCGACCGGGTCGGCGTGTTCCGCCCCGGCATGCAGGCGGTCGAGGAGCTTGGCCCCGGCGAGATCGGCTTTCTCACCGCCTCGATCAAGCAGGTGCGCGACACCCGCGTCGGCGACACGATCACCCACGAGCGCAAGGGCACGACCACGCCCCTCCCGGGCTTCAAGCCCTCGATCCCGGTGGTGTTCTGCGGCCTCTTCCCGGTCGACGCCTCGGATTTCGAGGCCTTGCGCGACGCGATCGAGAAGCTGCAGCTCAACGACGCCAGCTTCTCCGCCGAGATGGAAACCTCGGCCGCGCTCGGCTTCGGCTTCCGCTGCGGCTTCCTCGGCCTCCTGCATCTCGAGGTGATCCGCGACCGGCTGGAGCGCGAGTACAACCTCGACCTCATCACCACCGCGCCCTCGGTGGTCTACCAGGTCTTCAAGACCGACGGGACGATGATCGAGCTGCACAACCCGGCCGACATGCCGGACGTGGTGAAGATCGACCATATCAAGGAGCCGCGGATCAAGGCGACGATCCTCGTGCCCGACGAATACCTCGGCGACGTGCTGAAGCTCTGCCAGGACCGCCGCGGCGTGCAGCTCGACCTCACCTACGCCGGATCGCGCGCGATGGTGGTCTATGACCTGCCGCTCAACGAGGTGGTGTTCGACTTCTACGACCGGCTGAAGTCGGTGACCAAGGGCTATGCCTCCTTCGACTATACCGTGACCGGGTATCAGGAGGACGACCTCGTCAAGATGCAGGTGCTGGTCAACGACGAGCCGGTCGACGCGCTCTCGACCATGGTCCACCGCGCCCGCGCCGAGGCGCGCGGCCGCGCGATGGTCGAGAAGCTGAAGGAGCTGATCCCGCAGCACCTGTTCAAGATCCCGATCCAGGCGGCGATCGGCGGCCGCATCATCGCCCGCGAGACGATCTCGGCGCTCCGCAAGGACGTCACCGCGAAGTGCTACGGCGGCGACGCCTCGCGCAAGCGCAAGCTCCTGGACAAGCAGAAGGCGGGCAAGAAGAAGATGCGCCAGTTCGGGCGGGTCGATATCCCGCAGGAAGCGTTCATCAACGCGCTGAAGATGGATGATTGATGGAGCTTCCGGCAGCTCTGTATCGGTATCGAGGGTACTCAGAGGACGACCTTGGGAGCAGCGACAATCGCCAGAGGATGGAGCTGGAGATACGAGAGGCGTTACGCGGAAGGGCTTGGTTTTCAACCCTTTCAAGCCAGAACGACCCGTTTGATACCAAGCCTCGGTTTCGGCCCAGCGCCCCATGGGAGATTACGCGATACGTCGAAGATATGAGGAGAGCTACGCGAGAGAAGTACTTTCCAATCTCTCAGCGAAAGATAGACGAACTAATAGATGGGATCGGACAGGACCGAAAAATCGCGAAGGCGAACAGGCGAAAAGCACTAAATTCTCTTACGCCGTCAGCGAAAGAGGCTCATGATAACATTTTAGAGCATGCGAATATTTGCTGTTTTTCCACTAGCCCACTAGATATATTGATGTGGAGCTACTATGGAAGAAGCCACTCATCTTTCTGCTACGAGCTATCTTTAGATAAATCAATGATTTATAAAGATAACTTAGACATTCTCCCCATATTTTACGTTGAAGATAGGCCATTAGTTAGAGATACGGATATAATAACCTACAGTTCCTACTGCTCCGGAGAGATCCAATTCGGACCAGATCTTCAAGATATTGTTCTTGAGGCCAAGTCACACTTCGACCGAGCTTTTCTTCTTACCAAATCAGATCACTGGAAGCATGAGCGCGAGTGGAGAGCGATCGGCGACATTAACATGAAGCCCGGCTACCAGAGCGTTGCGCCCTATAAGTGCTCCGAAATTGTTCTCGGATGCAACGCGAGCAGAGAATTTTCTGAATTCATAAAGAAATTTGTATCAGGCAATGTGCCCGTCCGCAGAGCTGTCGCTTCGAGATCCGAGTATAGCCTTTCGTTGAGAGACTAGCGTCGGCGAGCTATTCTCCAGTCCTCGCTTGGGATCGCATACGGCCACTGGGATCCCCCTACCCGTCGGCAATTCCCCGCGCCCCGCTCGTCCCGCGCTTGCCCTCCCCGCTCCGCGCCTTAACCTTCCCCCGATGCCACCGACCGGAAACGTTCGCGGCGCGTTGATCGCCCTTGTCCTGCTCGCCAGCCAAGCCGAGGCGCAGCCGTTGAGCTACGGCCGCGAGCTCCGGCGCGGGTCCGAGCCCGCGATCATCGACCATCTGCGGTTCGAGGCGCGCGAGCTCTACGGGCGGGTCGAGGCCGGGCTCTATCCCGAGGCGGGCTATCACACCTCCTATCTCTTCGCGCTCGGCCTGCGCCCGTCGCTGGGGCGGACCGAGCTCGACATGCGCTTCGACTACCACCTCGCGGGGATCGGCGACGCGGGCGCGTCGGGCGGCGCGGTCACGCTCGATCTCGAGCATCCGATCGGCGGCCGGGCGCGGGTGGATACCGAGTTCCGCCTCGACGAACGCGCGCGCGTGATGGCCTTCGAGGGCGACGTCTCCTGGCAGGTCACCGAGCGCTTCCGCCTCAGCCCCCGGTTCCGCCAGCGGATGACGCTCGAGGGCGATCCGCTCGGCCCCGCGACCCACGCGCTCGGCGCCACGCGCGATTTCGGCGCCCGCGGGCTGCTGCGGCTCGAATACGAGAGCGGGCTCGTCGAGCGGTTCGCGCTCGACTACCGGCTGCGGTTCTGACGCGCGTCCGGGCGTCTCGTAAGCGGGCCTCAGGGCCGGAACACGCTTTGGCAGCGCGTGGTCCAGGCGGCGATCTCGGAAGGGCCGGGACGCTCCGCGGCGATATATTCGAGCATCTCGTCGATCCGCCGCTCCAGCCCGGCGTTCGGCCGCCCGCCCTGCCCCTTCACCGAGGCCGCGAGCGCCGCGGCGCGGGCGCGGTACTCGGCCGGGGCGAGCGTGCCGGCGCGCTGGCGCGCCGCGAGATCGGTCATCGCGAAGGCGACGCAGGCCGCGCGCTGCGACAGGCCCGAGGCCGCGCCGAACTCGATCGCCGGCGCGGCCCACGGCAACCCGGCGAGGACGAGGGCGGCGGGAACGAGGCTGGCGCGCAAGCAACCCTCCCTTGGCGGAGCTGGTCCGGCGCGCAGCATAGCACGCCCCGGCCGTAGGGTGGGCGATTCCGCCCACCGTCCCGACCTCGCCCGCGAGGCCGGCCGCCCGGACGAGGCGCCCGCCGGAGGGCCCGCGCCCTTTCCGCCGCGCCGGACCCGTGCTATCGGCGGGAAAACCGCGCCGGAGGGTCCCCATGCGCCGCCTCGTCCTCGCCCCGTTCCTCTTCGTCCCGCTCTGCGCCGTCCCCGGCCCCGCCGCCGCGCAGCTCGCGCCCGGGCCGGACCAGACGGACACGACGCGCTGCGCCGCCTACGAGGCGCTCGACGACGGCGGCCGGGTCGCGGCGCTGCGCGGGGTCGAGCCCTTCGGCGACGACATCGGCGCCGAGGACGAGCAGGCCGCGCGCGACTGGGCGGACGAGGTCGCGCGGCAGTGCGCCGGCCATCCCGACCGCTCGCTCACCGAGGCCGCGACGCTGGCGAACGACACCCTGACCCAGGACGACGACTGAGCCCCGGCGGCTATTTCTTCTTCGGGCGGCGCTTCGGCGCGGGTTTCGGCCGCGTCGCGGCGAGCCCGGCGGTCATGCTCTTCATCCATTGATCGAGGAAGGCCCTGCGCCGCCGCTCGGCCTCGGCCATCCAGGCGCCGCGCATCGGCCCAGCCGCCTTGTTCGCGGCGCTGAGCCAGGCGCTCATCCAGGGGTTCTTCATTCGCCTCTCCCGATCCCGCCTCCGCGCGGAGCCTAGCACGGACCGGGCGGGGAGGGTCAGGGTTTCATCGTCCCGGTCCCGACGAAGCGCGCGTGCCAGGACAGCGTCTCGTCGAGCAGGGTCGGCGTCTGCTGGCCGTAGGAGCCCCGGAGCGCCCGCGCGTAATAGTCCTCGAGCATCGGGCGATAGTCGGGATGGGCGCAGTTCGCGATCACCACCGCCGCCTTCTGCTTCGGCGACAGGCCGCGCAGGTCGGCCAGCCCCTGCTCGGTGACGATGATCTGCACGTCCTGGTTGATGTGATCGGTGTGCGAGACGTGCGGCACGATCGCCGAGATCGCGCCGCCCTTGGCCGTCGAGGGCGAGAGGAAGATCGAGAGATAGGCGTTGCGCGCGAAATCGCCCGAGCCGCCGATCCCGTTCTGGATCCGCGAGCCCATCACATGGGTCGAGTTCACGTTGCCGTAGATGTCGGCCTCGATCATCCCGTTCATCGCGACGCAGCCGAGCCGGCGCACCACCTCGGGATGGTTCGAGATCTCCTGCGGCCGGAGCAGGATCCGCTCTCGGTAGCGGCCGAGGTCGGCGTTGAACCGCGCGGTCGCGTCCGGGCTGAGCGAGAGCGAGGTCGCCGAGGCGAAGACGAGCTTGCCCGAGTCGACGAGGTCGAGCATCCCGTCCTGCAGCACCTCGGTGTAGGAGGTGAGGTTCTCGAAGCGCGAATCGACGAGCCCGGCGAGCACCGCGTTCGCGATATTGCCGACGCCCGACTGCAAGGGCAGCAGCGTGGCGGGCAGCCGGCCGCGCGCGACCTCGTGGCCGAGGAAATCGAGCAGATGCCCGGCGATCGCGGTGGAGGCCGGGTCGGGCGGCGCGAAGGGCGAGGTCCGGTCCGGCGCGTCGGTCTCGACGATCGCCACGATCTTTTCGGGGTCGCAGCGGAAATGCGGCTGGCCGATCCGGTCCGAGGGCCGGATGATCGGGATCGGCACCCGGTTCGGCGGCAGCGCGGTGCCGTAGTAGATGTCGTGCATCCCGTCGAGGCCCGGGTTCTGCCAGCCGTTGACCTCGAGGATCACCTTGTCGGCGACGTCGATCCAGGTCTTGTTGTTGCCGACCGACGAGGACGGGATCAGGGCGCCGTCCGCCGTGATCCCGGCGATCTCGATCACCGCGAAGTCGAGCTTGCCGAGGAAGCCCTGCCAGGCCATCGGCGCGACCTGGCTGAGATGCATGTCGAAATATTCCATCTCGCCGCGATTGATCTGCTCGCGGGCGATGGGGTCGGAATTGTACGGCAGGCGGAACTCGATGCCATGCGCGCGGGCGAGCGCGCCGTCGAGTTCGGGTCCGGTGGAGGCGCCGGTCCAGACCCGGACGCGGAACGGATTGCCGCGGGCGTTCTCGGCCTCGATCCGGGCCGCGAGCGCGACCGGGACCGCCTTCGGATAGCCCGAGCCGGTGAAGCCGCTCATCCCCACGGTCTCGCCGGATCCGATCAGCGCGGCGGCGGCCTCCGCCGTCGTGACCTTGGCGCGCAGACCCGCGTGGGCGATCCTGCCCTGGCTCATCCGGTTCCCTCCCCGATATGGTTTGGGACACAGTGGTATACGGCGGGCGCGACGAGCGTCCAGAGCGCCACGGCGCGCGCATGGCTGCCGCGGCGCCAGGCGGGAAGCTCGAATGGGAAAGCCCCGGCGGGCGCGTTCAGCGCAGCCCGGTTTCCTCGAGCAGGCCCTTCTTCTTCGCCTCGTAATAATAGCCGCGCGCGTACCAGCCGACAGCCTCGTCCCGGTCGCCGTCGGAGACGAGCCAGGCGCCGCGCAGGTACTTCACGCCGTAGCGGAGGTTGGTGTCGGGATCGAGCAGACCTTCGGGGCCGCCGCGATAGCCCATGGTCCGGGCCGTGCCGGGCAGGATCTGCATCAGCCCGTAATAGGGGCCGTTGCGCGCCCCGGGCCGATGCCGCGACTCGCGGATCACCACGCGCTGCACCAGGTCGCGCGGCACGCCGTAGTCGTCGGCGTAGCGCTCGATCAGCGCGCGCAGCTCGGGGGTCTCGTTGGGGTTGAGCGCGGCGCGGGAGGCCTCGGGGGTCGCGGCGGGCGGCGGCGCGTCGCCGCAGGCGGCGAGCGAAAGCCCCGTCAGGGCGAGGGCCATGAAGGCGCGGACCGCGCGTCGTGTCATGCTGGGACCTGTCCTGCTCGTTCTTTTCGGTCCCATTACCCCGCCCCCCACCCGGCCTGTCAAGCCGGGCGCCGGGCGGCGGGCCTCAGAGCCGGCCGAGCAGCTCGGACTTCTTGGCCGCGAACTCCTCCTCACTGAGGATCCCGCGGTCGCGCAGGTCGGCGAGCTTCTCGATCGTCGCCAGCACGTCTCCGCCGCCCGGCGCCGGCGCGGCGGCGGGTGCCTCGGCGGGACGGGCCGGCTCGACGGGGCGCGACGGCGCGGCGGCGCGCGGCGGCTCCGGCGCCACGGGCGCGGCCGCCGGGATCACGGGCTCCGGCGCCGCCGGTTTCACGGGCTCGGGCGCGGCGGCGGGGGCCGCGTCGATCCGGCGCAGCGCGGCGAGGCTGAGCGGCCCCTGCGCGGTCGAGAAGGAGACCGTCTGGTCGCCGCCCTGCTGCTGCCCGACGCCGGTGATCATGTTGTCGCCGCTGTCGTAGATCTCGGTCACGCCGCCCCGCGCGATCACCAGCCGCCGCGCGGCCGGGAAGAAGGCGTAGCGCATGTCGTTCTGCGCGCCGCTCGTCGCGGGCGCGCCGAATTCGGCCGGCCAGCCGGAGCTCGCGAAGCCCGGAGCGGCCTCGCGCCGCAGCACGTCGACGCGGCCGACCTCGGCGGAGAGATCGGTCGCGAGCGCGTCGACCCGCGCCTTCAGCCCGTTGTTGAACATGTCGCCGATCATCAGCATGCCGCCGCGCGACCATTGCCCCATGCCGCCGAGTTCGGGATGGCTGAACTGCGCCTGGTTGCCGTAGCCGGCGGCCAGCGCGCGGAGCATTTCGGCGGCGGCCTCGACGCTCACGCCGTGGCGCTCGGCGGCGGCGCGGGCGATCTCCTGGCCTTGGTCGGAAAGGGTCTGCATCTCGGTCTCGTCCCCATTGGGCGGCGGACCGCCCCGGACGGGCGGCGCGCGCGGCTCGACCCGTTATCGCGCGTCCGCCGTCCCCGCACCACCACCGAAATCGCGATCAGTCGCCGCCGCTCCGGCTCTTCGCGTAGCAGATGATCGACAGGTAGCGCGCGGGCAGGTCGTCGAGCACCTCGGGACCATGCGGCGCGTCGGCGTCGAAGAACAGACTGTCGCCCGGGCGCATCGGATAGAGCGCGTCGCCGTGGCGGTAGGTCACGGCGCCCTCGAGCATGTAGAGGAATTCCATCCCCTCGTGCTGGAAGGTGGGGAAGACGTCGGAGCGGGTGGTGAGCGAGATCATGTAGGGCTCGACCACCACGCCGCTGGTGTCATGCTCGATATGGCCGAGCAGGTGGTACTGGTGCCCGGCCCGGGTGCCGCGCCGCTCGAGCTCGACCCCCTCGCCCGCCTTGACGAAGACCGCGTTGCGCGGCTCCTCGTAGCCCCGGAACAACGCGGTGATCGGCACGCCGAGTCCGGCGGCGAGCGCGCGCAACGTGGTCAGCGACGGCGAGATGTTGCCGTTCTCGATCTTCGACAGCATCCCGACCGAGATCCCGGTCGCCGCCGCGAGATCGGTCACCGTGATGCCGAGCCGCTTGCGATGCGTGCGCACCTCGTGCCCGATCGCAAGCTCCAGCCGGTTCTCGCGCGGCTCGCGCACCGCATGCGGGTCCTGATCCAGCCTCACGCTCATCGACGCCTCCCCTGACTTTCCAAGGGATAGCATGCGATTTCCTGCCGAGAAACGAATTCTCGCGCCCGGCGCGGTTTGTCGCGGGTGGCGGGTTCAGCCGCCGAACCGCGACCGCGACCGCTCGCGGGCCTTCTCGGCCTCGACCGCCCGGTCGCGCGGCGTCGCGGTGGTCACGAGCGCCCAGATCAGGGCGGCGGAGGTCTGGGTGATCTCGTCGACCGCCTTGTCGAAGGCGGCCTCGTTGGCCGCGGAAGGCTTCTGGAAGCCACTGATCTTGCGCACATATTGAAGCGCGGCGGCGCGGATCTCGAACTGGGTCGCCGGCGGCTCGAAGTTGAAGAGCGGCTTGATGTTGCGGCACATGGCAGTCTCCCGGGCCTCGCTGGGCGGCCCGGGACGAGGCCGGCGCCGCTCAGACCAGTGTCATTTCCGGCGGATCGCCGGGGATCAGCAGCCGCGCGGTAGTGGCGGCGACGATATCCTCGACCGCGACGCCCGGCCCGCGCTCGCGCAGGACCAGCCCTTCCTCGGTCGGCTCGATCACCGCCATCTCGGTGACGATCAGGCTGACCCGCCGCGCCGCGGTCAGAGGCAGCGTGCATTCGGGCACGATCTTCGCCGCGCCCTTGGCCGAATGCACCATGGCCACGATAACCCGTTTCGCGCCCGCGACCAGATCCATCGCGCCGCCCATCCCCGGCACCATCTGTCCCGGCACCATCCAGTTCGCGAGATATCCGCGCTCGTCGACCTGCAATCCGCCGAGCACGGTCATGTCGAGATGCCCGCCCCGGATCAGCCCGAAGCTCATCGCGCTGTCGATCGAGGCGGCGCCGGGCACGGCGGTGACGAAGCCGCCGCCGGCGTCGGTCAGGTGCGGATCCTCCATCCCCTCCGGCGGCCGGGCGCCGAGGCCGATCACCCCGTTCTCGGCCTGGAAGAACACGCCGAAATCGGCGGGGATGTAATTCGCCACCATGCTCGGCAGGCCGATGCCGAGATTCACGAGCATGCCGGGATGGATCTCGCCCGCCACGCGCCGGGCGATCACTTCCTTCGGGCTCATCGTCCTCGCCCCGTCCATCACGCGGCCCTCCCCAGCAGGTGGTCGATCAGCACGCCCGGCGTCTTCACCGCGTCGGGCGGGATCACGCCGATGGGCACGATCAGCTCCGGTTCCGCGATCACCGTGGCGCCGGCGAGCGCCATGATCGGGTTGAAATTATGCGCGGTCAGCGAATAGCAGAGGTTGCCCGCGTAATCCGCCTGATAGGCGCGGATCAGCGCGAAATCGGCGTGGAGCGGGGTTTCGACCAGGTAGGATTTCCCGGCGAGCTCCAGGACCTGCTTGCCCTCGGCGACCGGCGTGCCGACCCCGGTCGCGGTCAGGACGCCGCCGAGGCCCACGCCGGCGGCGCGGATGCGCTCGACCAGCGTGCCCTGCGGCACCAGCTCGACCTCGACCTCGCCGGCGATCATCTGGCTCTGGAATTCGGGATTGAGCCCGATATGCGACATGATCCCCTTGCGCACCGCCCGGGCCGAGACGAGCTTGCCGATCCCCTTGCCGGGCAGCGCCGCGTCGTTCGCGATCACCGTCAGGTCCTTGACCCCGCGCGCCACCATGGCGTCGATCAGCCGGTCGGGCGTGCCGACGCCCATGAAGCCGCCGATCATCACGACCGCGCCGTCGGGGATCATCTCCGCCGCCTGTTCCGGTTTGATCGCCTTCTTCATGCGCGCGTCCCTCCGCCCGGCCGGTTGTTCTCCCGGTCATTAGCGCGCAATCGAGACGATATTGCAACGCGGCGACGGCGGGCCGCCCGGCCTCAGATCGCGCCCCAGTCACCGCGCGCGAGCGCGAAGAGCGCGATGGTGAGATTGGCCGCGACATGCGCCTGGATCGCGGGCGCGAGGCCGCGGCCGATCGCGAGGCCGGCGAAGACCAGCCCCGCGAGGCCCGCCGCGAGCCAGCGCCCGTGCGGCAGCGCGAAGAGCAGGGTCGAGACCGCGACCGCGACGAGGCGCGAGGCGCCGCCCCGGTCGATTCGCGCGAGGACATAGCCGCGGAAGAACAGCTCCTCGACCAGCGGCGCGACGAGCACGGTCCCGACGAGCCGCGCGGCGATCCAGAGCCCGAGCAGGCCCGCCCCGAGCCCCGCCAGCGCCGCGTCGAGCGCGCCGTCGGCCGCCGCGGGACGGGTCGCGATCCAGCCGAGCCCGACGCCGAGCCCGGCGAGCCCCGCCAGCGGATCGGGCCCCGCGCGCAGGAGCGGCGCGTAGTGGCGGCGGAAGCGCCAGAGCACGGGCAGCACCACGAGGAGGCGCAGCGGATAGCCGAGATCGGGCACGACGAAGGCGATCGGCAGCGCCGCCCCGGCCAGCATCGTCGCGACGAAGGGCAGGATCCGCGCGGCCGCCGCGTCGCGGTGTCGTCGTCCGTCGCGGCGTCGCCCGCCACGCCGGATCGTCCGGTGGCGTCGAGGAAGGGCAGGCTCCGCGCCAGCGCGAGCAGGCCGAGGGCGAGCAGGGTGAAGAGGATCCAGCCCGCGTAGCTGTGAAAGCCGTTGGTCGCGAGCTCCGGCGAGAGGCGGGCGCCGATCACGATCAGGACCGCGATGCGGAGCACGTTGAACGCCCAGCTCAGAAGCAGCGCCAGCGGCACCAGCAGCAGCCAGAAGCGCGCCAGACGCGTCTCGGATCGGAACAGGATCGCGTAGAGCGCGGCGAAGCCGAGCACCAGCGCCGCGCCCTCCACGCCCGAGCACTGCCGCGCGATATGGACGACGAAGCCGTCGAGCCCGATCAGATAGGCGCCGGGCGCCACCACCGGCGCCGCGTCGACGAGCCGGAGCAGGCCCGCGGCGCCGAGGAAGGTGAGCCGGGTGAGCTCCGGCCGGTCCCAGAGCGGCAGCGCGAGCTCGGCGAGATCGGGCAGCGCGAAGGCCGCGGCGGCGACGGCGAGGGGCGCGCCCCGCTCGCCCGCCATCCAGTCCCGCCACGCCGCCGGCCGCGCGAGCCAGAAGAGCGCGCCGCCCGCCGCCGCCGCCGCGCCGGCGAGCATGGCGGCGAGCGCGAGCGTGAACCGGCTCGCGAGCAGCTCGCCGAAGGCCAGCGGCGCGAACATCAGCGCGACGCCGAGCGCGTGGAGCACGGCCCAGCCCGGCGCGCCCCCGGCCGCCATGGCGCGGCCGAGCTGGGCGCGCGCCGCTGGCCGCGCCCAGAGGTAGACCGCGAGCGCGGCCCCGACGGCGATCGCCCGGGCGAGCAGGCCGCGCAGCCCGCGGCAGGCGAGCGCCGCGTCGGTCGCCGCGCATTCGATCGAGGTCAGGAGCTGGTAGGCGGCGGCGAGCGCCGCGAGCTCGAGCCCCAGCAGGGCACCGAGGCCGGAGAGCCGGGCCCGGGCGCGACGGCTCGGTCCCGGCGGGGTCTCGAGGTCGGCGATCATCGGCCCCGGCTCCACTCGCGCGCCGGTGCCCGCGCGCGGACCGCGAGCGCCACGGCGGCGTAGGCGGCGAGGCCCGAGGGGTCGGAGGCGGCGAGCCGCAGCAGCCGGCCGAGGCCGATCCGGGGCTTGTCCTCGTTCGCGAGCAGGTCGGGGAAGCGCCGAGCGATCTCGGCGACGCCCGCGTCCTGCCGCCGCCGGACGCGCACCAGCGCCCCGAACCCTTCGGCGACCGGCCAGAGATAGGGCGCCGGCACCGCGATCCGCTCGGCCGGCGCGAAGCGCAGCCGGGCGAAGATGTCGTCGGCGATGATGTCGGGGAAGGCGCCCCAGCGCGCCCGCCCGGCGGCGTTCACCGCGAAGAGACCGCAGCCCGGCACCGTTTCCGCGACGAAGGGCAGCCGCGTCCAGAACCGCGCGTAGCGGCGGCTGAAGGCGCTGGCCGCCAGCTCGACGCTGAGCCGGCCGCTCGCGTAGCGCGGCTCGGCGACGCCGAGCGCCTCCTCGAGGCGGGCGAGCATCGCGGGCGCGATCACCACGTCGGCGTCGAGATAGACCCGCGTGCCGGGCGCCGCGAGCGCCTCGGCGGCGTTGAGCGCGCCGGGCTTGCCCGGCTCGGGCCGGTCGATGATGACGAGCGGCCAGCCCCGGCGGCGCGCGACCACCTCGTAGCCCCGCGCGAGGGCGACGGTGGCGTCGCGGCAGGCGTTGGCGCTGACGATCACCTCGACCGGGCAGCCGGGATCCTCGGCCTCGAACACGGCCGCGAGGCAGCGTCCGATGTAGCCGGCCTCGTCATGGGCGGGGATGATGACGCTGAGCATGGCCGTCCTTGGCGCCGCTGGGATCGGGACATCCGACCACGCCGGCGTTAGCGAAGGATGAAATCCGCCCGCCGCGTCTCGCCGCCATCGGTGAAGGCCACCTGCTCGATCGCGAAAAGCCGGATCCGGTCGCGCGTGCCCGCCCGCTCGGCGATCATCGCCGGACCGTCGGCGCGGAACCGGTATTCGTCCGGCGCGCCCGGGAGCAGCGCGGTGTCCGCTCCGCCGCCGCCGTGCAGGCTGTCCTCGCCCCCCCCGGCCGCGAGCGTGTCGTCCCCCGCGCCGCCGAGCAGCAGGTCGTCCCCCGGCCCGCCCGCGATCCGGCCGTCGCCGCGCAGCAGCCGGCCCGCGACGAAATCCGAGGCGGGGCGGTCGTCCCACCACGCCGGATGCGAGGCGTTGAACTCCATGAGCGCGTCCCAGCGCGGCGTCGCGTCGTCGAGATGGCGCAGCGCGCCCCAGCTGCCCCATTTGCTCGGCCCCGCCACGTCGACGAAGGCGTTGAAGAGCGTGCCGCCCGCCGCGCGCCAGCCGTCGAGCAACTCGTCGTAGAGCCTGCCCATCGCCTCCGAATAGTTGAGCCCGATCAGGAAATCGGTCAGCGCCGTGTCGTCGGCCGCGGGGCCGGTGCCCACGACATGGGTGCCGCCCTCGTACATCACGAGCTCGAGCCCGTGGCGCCGCGCGACCTCGGCCTGATAGGGCCAGTAGCGGCCGACGAGCGCCTCGAGCGAATCCCCCGGCTCGCCCGAGAGCGCGCCGTCGCGCAATTCGCGCACCGCCTTCGCCTCGGCGTCGCCCTCGGCGAGCCAGCCGCGCACCAGCGGCGCCTTGGCGCCGCCGAGGAGATTGCCGAAATAGCCGGTGACCGCGTAGGCGTCGAAGGCCTCGGCCGGCGGCCGGTTCCGGCCCGGATCCTCGGCGACGTAGAGCGGCGCCTCGAGCAGCGGCGCCTCGAGGCCGAGCCAGCCGGTCTGGGTCGCGACCACCCGGGTCAGCCGGTCGGCGCGGGGGCCGAAGACCTCCGTCCAGATCCGCGCCACCTCGGCGGCGCGCAGACCCGCGTATTGCATGAAGGCGTCGCCCGGCGCGTCGGCGCCCCAGCGCGCCCGCGCCTGTTCGAGCGCCCAGTCCGTCTGGCCGAACTGCCAGTTCCAGACCTCGTTCGACCATTCGACATAGGTCTTCCGCCGGGGGTCGAGATGGTCGCGGACATATTCCGCGAAGGCGCGCGCATAGGCGTCGGTCGCGCGGTGCGGCATGGTGAACCAGGGGTCGACGGCGAGCTGGTTGGCGAGCGCCACCATGACCTCGACCGGCACGCCGACCCGCGCGTAGGTGTAGTCGCCGGGCCTCGGCCGGTCCGCCCAGTCGACCTGTTCGGAATCGTTGGTGTCCATCCAGTCCATGAACCGCGCCGCGCGGATGCCCCTGATCCGCGCGATCCAGCGCGGGTTGAAGACCGCGCCGGCCTCGAAAAGGTCGATGTCGCGCTCGGCCACCACCCGGATGTTCCGCAGGTAGGCGCCGGTGCCGCGCGGATCGCTCGACCGGATGCCGAGCAGCACGAACCCCTCGCCGGGGGCGTAGTCGAACCGGATCTCGCCCGGCCGGCGGGTGACGCGCGTCACCCGGCCCTCGAGCGCGATCTCGCCCTCGCCCTCGTAGGTGAGGCGGTAGCGCCCGGCGAGGCCGGTCGCCGCCTCGGGCTGCCCGGTCAGGAACAGGGTCGAGATCCCGCCGAGCTCGGGCGGGATGAACCGGGGCCAGCCGTCCGCGTCGAGCGCGCCGGCGCGCGCGAGATCCGCGTGTTCCCAGCCGCCCCACTGGCCCGGCAGGTGGCCGACCCAGGGCCTGGCGGTCTTCATCACGTCGATGAAGGGCTGCTCGGTCGACCAGTCGACCACGCCCGACAGCCCCATGCCCAGCGCCGGCGTGGCGCCCGCGTCGGCGACGATCTCGCCCGCCGCGACCGGCCGCGCCGGAGGCCCGGCCGCCTCGGCGATCGCGAAGGGCAAGAGCGCCGCGAGAAACCCCAGCATCGGACAATCTCCACCATCGAAGGGGCGGGACGCTTCACCCGTTCGTAATCTCTCGCCCCGAGCCTCCGTTGTCGCCCGGACCTCGCGGGCCTGTCGATCATCGGGAGCAGCCTTGGTAAACGCGATCCCCGCCCGCGCGGCCCGCCCGCCCCGTTTCCCGGCGCGCGCGTCGTGAACGCGCCCCTCGCCATCGCGCCGGAGACGCGGCGCTGGGACGTCATCGTGATCGGCGCCGGCCTCGGCGGCGGCGTCGCCGGCCGCCGGCTGGCCGAGAGCGGGCTCGACGTGCTGTTCCTCGAGCACGGACCGGAGGTGCCCCGCACGGATCGCGATCTCTGGGGCGACGGTCTCGCGGCGCCGGCGGACCGGCTCGATCACGGCCTCTGGCCCGAGATGGCGCGCGGGGTGGTCGACGGCCGCGAGACGCGGTTCTTTCCGCCGCTCGGCACCGGGGTCGGCGGCTCCTCGGCGCTCTACGCCGCCACGCTGGAGCGGCCGGAGCGCCACGATCTCGAATCGACGCCGACGATGCCGCATCCGACCGGCGGCTGGCCCATCGGCTACGACGTCTTCCGGCGTCATCTCGAAGCAGCCGAGGCGCTGCTCGACGTGCGCGGCGGGCCCGATCCGCTGTCAGACGAGACGCCCCGGCTCGGGCCGCCGCCGCTGCTCTCGCCGGGCGACGCGGCGATGATGGCGGCCTTCCGGCGCGCGGGCCTGCACCCCTACCGCAAGCATGTCGGCGCGCGCTACCTGCCCGGCTGCGCCGAGTGCTTCGGGCGGCATTGCCCGCGCGGCTGCAAGATGGACGGCCGTTCCGCCGGGGTAGAACCCGCGCTCCGGAGCGGCCGCGCGGCGGTGCTCGACCGCTGCGCGGTCACGGCGCTTCGAAGCACCGCGGGCCGTGTCACCCATGTCGAGGCGCGCCGGGGCGGCGTGGCGCTGCGGCTCGAGGCGCGGGTCTTCGTCCTCGCCGCCGGCGCCTTCGGCTCGCCCCGGCTGCTGCTCGCCTCCGCGAGCGAGGACTGGCCCGACGGGCTCGCCAACCGCTCCGGGCTGGTCGGGCGGAACCTGATGTTCCATCTCAATGAGCGCCTCGCGATCTGGCCGGAGCGGCGGGCGGATTTCACCAGTTCGATCAACACCGTCGCGATGCGCGACTTCTACGCCGTCGAGGGCGCGCGCTACGGCCATCTGCAGTCGATGGGCATGGCCGCGAGCTACGGCAACATCCTCCACTACCTGCGCGAGCGGTTCGACCGCTCGCCCCTCGCACCGCTGCGCCCGCTGCGGGCGCTCGCCCGCCTGCCCGCCTTCGCCGCCGCGCGGGTCTTCGGCGACGCGCGGATCTTCGTCGGCCTGCTCGAGGACCTCGCCTATCCCGGCAACCGGGTGCTGCTCGATCCCGCCGATCCCGGCGCGATCCGGTTCGAATACCGGCTGGCGCCGGAGCTTCTCGCGCGGCGCGCGGCCTTCCGGCGGCTGATCCGGGCGCGGCTCGCGGCCTTCCGCGCGTTCTTCCTGCATGTCGAGCCGGAGCTGAACCACGCCCATGCCTGCGGCACGCTGCGCTTCGGCGCCGATCCCCGGACGAGCGTGCTCGATCCCGACTGCCGCGCGCACGGGATCGCGAACCTCTATGTCGCCGACGCCTCCTTCATGCCGAGCTCGACCGGCATCAACCCGAGCCTCACGATCGCGGCCAACGCGCTGCGGGTCGCCGAGGCGGTCGCGGCGGCGCATGCGCGGGGCGCGACCGTGGCCTGAATCGCGAGGCCCATCAGGCCGGCAGGGTCGCCACCGTGACGACCTGCCCCGCCGCGAAGCCGAACCGCCCGCCAAGGCGGAACCCCGGGGCGAAGGGCCCGGCCGCGATCCCGAAGCGGGCGGTGAAGCCGCCCCGTGCGCGGTCGGGAAGGATCTCGAGGTCATGATAGCCGAGCAGCGCGCCGCTCAGCGGATACTGGCATTTGTAGGCGCTTTCCTTGGCGCTGAAGATCAGCATCGCGAGGCGCCCGCGCTCGGCCGCCGGCTGGCGCTCCAGCCAGTCGCGCTCGGCCGGGCCGCAGCAGACCGCGACCAGGGCCGGCGGCAGCGGCCGGTCGGCCTCGACATCGATCCCGATCGCCAGGACCGCGCCGCGTCGCGCGACCGCGGCGGCGCAGACCGCGGCGGAATGGGTGATCGAGCCCAGGACGCCGCCCGGCCAGACCGGCGCGCGGTCCCGGCCCATCGGCACCGCCCCGGGCGCGACCCCGAGTGCTGCCATCGCCGCGCGCGCCGCGAGCCGGCCGCCGGTGAACTCCCGCCGCCGCCGCTCGATCATGCCGCGGGTCGCCGCGTGCTCGAACCCGACCAGACCGTCGCGCGACACGCGGGCGTCGAGCGTCGCCACCGCCACCTCCGGCGGGCAGGCGGCGCGGAGCGCCCGCGCCACGGCTTCGGCGGTCGTCTCCTCGGCGATCACGGCCGGCCCCGCGCGGCGCGCAGGTCGCGGCGGCGCGCCATCGCCGAGGCGCGCGCCTCGGCGCGGCCCGGCGCCTCGGCGGGCGCCGGGCCCGGATCGCGCGGGTCGATGTGACGGGCGAGCGCGCCGAGCGTCGGGAAGCGGAAAATGTCGGTGATGGCGAGCCCCGGTGCGTCCAGCGCCTCGCGGATCTCGCGATGCGCCTGCACCGCGAGCAGCGAGTGCCCGCCCAGCGCGAAGAAGCTGTCGCGCGCGCCGATGCGGGGCACGCCGAGGATGCGCGACCAGATCGCCGCGATCCGCGCCTCGGTATCCGAGGCCGGCGCGACGAAACCCTCGACCCGCGTGGCCTCGGCCGGCGCGGGCAGCGCCTTGCGGTCGACCTTGCGGTTCGGCGTCAGCGGGAAGGCGTCGAGCGCCACGATCCGCGCCGGCACCATGTGCTCCGGCAGCCGGGCGGCGAGCGCGGCCCGCAGCGCCGCCTCGTCCGCGCCCTCGGCGACGACGTAGCCCACGATCCGGACGTTGCCCGGCGTATCCTCGCGCGCCATGGCCACCGCCTGGCGCACGCCGGGTTCGGCCTCCAGCGCCGCCTCGATCTCGCCGAGCTCGATCCGGTGGCCGCGGATCTTCACCTGATGGTCGGCGCGGCCGAGGAAATCGAGCCGCCCGTCCGGCCGCCAGGCGACGAGGTCGCCGGTGCGGTACATCCGCGCCCCCCAGGGCGCCGCGGCCTCCGGGCTGACGAAGGGATCGGGCAGGAACCGTTCCGCCGTCAGGTCGGGCCGGCGCCAGTAGCCGCGCGCGACGCCATGGCCGCCGATATGGAGCTCGCCCGGCACGCCGACCGGCACGCGGGCGCCGCGCGGGTCGAGCACATGGACCTGGGTATTGGCGATCGGCGCGCCGATGTTGACGATCCCCTCGCCGCCGCGCGCGGTCTCGGTGGTCGACCAGATCGTGGTCTCGGTCGGCCCGTACATGTTCTCGATCCGCGCCGGGGTCGCGGCCCTGAACTCCGCGACCAGCGCGCCCGGCAGCGGCTCGCCGCCCAGCATCAGCACCCGGAGCCCGCCCAGCGCCCGCCTCGCCTCCGCGTTCATCGCGATCATCCGCGCCATGCTCGGCGTGCACTGCAGATGCGTGACCTTGTGCCGCGTGAGCTGCGCCGCGATCGAGAAATCATCCGCCGCCGGGCCCGCCGCCCCCCGGTTCGCCCGCGCCAGCACCTCGGCGAGCGGACGCAGCCCTTCGAGCACGGTCGCGGGGGCGATGCCGTAGTCGATGAGGCAGGCCACCTCGTCGACGCCGATCGCCTTCAGCGCCTCGATCCGCGCGACGCAGTCCTCCACCGTCCCGAACAGGCCCGAATCCTCGAAGTAGCGCAGGAAGGCGAAGTCGAGGATGCCGTCGAGTTCCGCCTCCGAGAGCGCGCGCAGGTCGATGTCCATCGGGTTGGTCGCGCCCGACGGCTTCTTGAACGCGGGGAAGGCCCAGGCGTATTGCTTGATGAGCGCGGCGGCGGCGCGGAGATAGTCCTTCATCGGCTCCCGCGCGATCTCCCGCGCCATCTCGCGATCCGCCGCGACGAAGGTATGCAGCATCAGCGTGACCTTGTGGTCCGCCGGGTCATGGCCCGCCGCCCGAAGCGCGGCGTGGTAGATACCGACCTTCCCGCGCACCTCGGCGATCGACTGGCCGAGCAGATGCGTCAGCACATTGGCGCCGATCGCGCCCGCCTCCCGCCAGGTCTCGGGATTGCCGGCGGTCGTCACCCAGACCGGCAGGGCGGTCGAGACCGGGCGCGGCTGGGTCACGACCGGGAGCACGCCGCCGCCGGGCCGCGGAAACTCCACGGCCTCGCCGCGCCAGAGCCGGCGCAGCTCCTCGATCGCCCGGAACATCGCCGCCTTGTTGGCCGGCGGCGCGGTTTCGGGACGCAGCACGAAATCGTCCGGCTGCCAGCCCGAGGCGATGGCGAGGCCGGCGCGGCCCTCGGTCAGATTGTCGATCACCGCCCATTCCTCGGCGATCCGCGCGGTATGGTGCAGCGGCGCGACGCAGGATCCGGCGCGCACGCCGATCCGCTTCGTCACCGCCGCGACGGCGGCGCCGGTCACCGCCGGGTTCGGATAGGGGCCGCCGAAGGCGTGGAAATGCCGCTCCGGCGTCCAGACGGCGTAAAAGCCGTGCGCGTCGGCGAATTTCGCGCCCTCGAGCAGCAGCTCGTATTTCTTCGCGCCCGGGCCGTCGTCGTTGCCCCAGTAGAAGAGGCTCATCTCCATGCCGCGCGCCGAGGTCGCGGCGCCCGCGACCAGCGCGCGGCTCTCGTCGCCCGAGAGCACGACCTCAAAACCGCGCGCCAGCGTCCAGAAGAGCTCCAAGACCGAGATGTCGAAGCTGAGGCTCGTCACCGCGAGCCAGACGCCCGGCGGCTCCGGCGCCACGCGCGCGTCCATGCCAGCGAAGAAATTCGAGACGTTGCGATGCTCGATCATCACCCCCTTCGGCCGGCCGGTCGAGCCGGAGGTGAAGATGACATAGGCGAGGTCGGCCGGGGTGGCGCCGCCCGCGATCCGCGTCGCGGGCGCGGCGGCGACCCCCGGGTCCTCGTCCATCACCACGACCGTCGCCGCGCTTGGCGGCAGCGCGGCGACGGTATCGGAGCGCGCGACGATGACCGGCGCGGCGCTGTCCTCGATGTAGATCGCCAGCCGGTCGGCGGGATAGGCGGGGTCGAGCGGCACATAGGCGCCGCCAGCCTTCTGGATCGCGAGCGCGCCGATCACGAGCTCGGCCGAGCGCGGGACGCAGAGCGCCACCAGCACCTCGGGCCCGACGCCGAGCCCCCTGAGCGCATGCGCGAGCCGGTTCGCGCGGGCGTCGAGCTCGGCATAGCTGAGCGAGACGCCCTCGAAGGTCAGCGCGACCGCCTCCGGCGTCCGGTCCACCTGGGCCTCGATCTGCTCGTGAACGCAGCGGATCGCGTCGTAGTCGGTGGCGGTGGCGTTCCAGGCGGCGAAGCTCGCCTCCTCCGCCGGGGTCAGGATCGGCAGGTCGCCAAGCGCCCGCGTCTCCGCCGCGGCGGCGAAGGCCATCAGCCGGTCGGCCAGCGTGGCGGCGGCGCGCACGCCGAGGCAGCCTTCGTCGTGATGAAGAACCACCCCCTCCGGGCCGGCGGCGAGCGTGACCGCCGTGCCCGGGATCGGACCCGCGCCGTCGAGCGCGAGGCCCGCCACCGGCGTCGCGACGGCGCCGATCGCCGGATCGCGGAGCGGCAGGTCGCGGGCGAAGGCCCCCGCCGCGCGGGCCCGCGCGAGGCCCGCGTCGAGTTCCGCCGCCAGCGCGGCGAGCGTCGTTTCGGCGGGCGCCGCGACGCGCAGCGGCACCCAGGGAGAAACCAGCCCCTCGCTGTCCGAAGCGGCCGCCGCGACTTCCCCGGTCGCGAGCGCGAGATCGAAGCTCTCCTTCCCGCCCATCCGTGCCACGAGCGCCCCGAGAAGCGCGGCCGCCCGCGCCGGCGTGATCGGTCCCAGCGGGATCGCGAGTTCGGCGAAGGTCCCGCGCGGCGCGCCGAGCCGCGGCAGCTCGGCGCCATCGAAGGACGCGAGCGCGGCGCGCCAGATCGGTTCGGACCGCGGGCGGCCCGCCAGCGCGGCGGTGATCCGGCCGCACGCCCCGGGGTCGGTCTCGCCGCAGGTCTCGCCCGGTCGGAACACGGTCGCGGGATCGATCGGCCGCCCGTCGAGCGCGCGGATCCCGCCGAGCCGGAGCGCGCCCGCGCCGGTCGCGACCGTCACGGTCCCGGCGTCGGCGCCGAGCACGGCTCCCGCCGCCCCGATCCCTTCGAGGACCTCCGCCGTCCGGACCGCGACGATCGTCCCACCGGGCGCCCGCAGCTTCGGAACCGCGAGCGGGTTCCAGTAGGCGCCGTGATCGAGCCCGCGGACCAGCGCCGCGAGCTCCGCCGCCGGGCGCGCGAGGTCGAGCAGCGCGCCCGCCTCCGGCCGCCGGTCCCGGGCGAAATAGCTCCGCCGCGCGGGATCCTGCGGCCAACCCTCGGGCACGCCGGCCTCGAGCGCCCCCGCGACCTCGGGGAAGCTCTCGATCGCGGCGGCGAAGCATTTCGCGTTCAGGCTCAGCGCGGTCTCGTCCGGGGTGATCGGGAAGATCCGCTGGCCGAGGATCCCGCCGCTGTCGATCCCGGCCGCGATCCGGTGCCAGGTGATCCCGTGCCCGGCCTCGCGGTTCAGGATCGCCCAGACCGGCGCGTTGATCCCGGCATAGGTCGGCAGCGGGCCGTCATGGAAGTTGACCGCGCCCCGCCGGGCCAGCGCGAGCACCGGCTCCGGGATCAGCGTGAGGTTCGCGATCGAGAGCAGCCAGTCGAAGCGGACGTCGCAGAGCCGGTCGGCCAGATCCGCGCCCCAGGGCTCGACGCCGAGACCCCTGCCCTCCGCCCAGGCGCGGATCTCGGGCGCGCGGGTCACGACGCCCGCGATCGCGTCGCCGCGCTCGAGCAGGATCTCGCCGCACCGGGCCAGCAGGGATTCGTCACCGACGAGGAGGCAGGAAATGGCGGTCATGCGGGCATACTCCGAAGACGAGCGGAACGGCGGCCGGTCAGCGGCCGCGGACGAGCGGGTGGCCGGCCGCGTCCCGGCCGCGCAGCAAGCGCCGCGTGGCGGTGGTCGCGGCGTGGCCGAGCAGGTCGGTCAGGAATTTCGGCGGATCGCAGGGCGGCTGGCGCGTGACGAGCCGCCGCGCCCGCCAGATGAGCCCGCCCGTCACATGCGCGAGCGTGGCGGCGGCGGCGTAGGCGGCGCCGTGGTTCTTGACGAAATACCGCAGCCGCGAGTCGAACCAGTAGCGCGGCGTGCGCCGCCATCCCCCCATGCCGGTCGAGACTGAGCCGAGGTGCAGGACGCGGCTCTCGGGCACATAGAGCGCGCTCCATCCGGCGCGCCGGGCGCGCAGGAAGAGGTCGGTCTCCTCGAAATAGAGGAAGAAGCCCTCGTCGAAGAGCCCGATCCCGTCGAGCATCTCCCGGCGCATCAGCACGCTCGCCCCCGCCAGCCAGCCGACCACGGCCGCCTCGGACGGTGGCGGCGGCGCGATCACGGCCTCCGCCAGCAGCCGCGACAGCGGCCCGAGGCGCGCGGCCCCTTCGAGCTCGCTCGCGATCGAGGGGAAGCGGAAGGCCGTGGCATGCGTGGCGCCATCCTCGCCGAACACCAGGCTGCCGGCGAAGCCGGCGCGCGGAACCCGGGCGAGATAGTACCGCAGCCAGTGGATCGCGTCGGGCTCGGGGAAGGCGTCCGAGTTCAGCACATAGACGAAATCCGGCTTCTCCCCGCCCGGCAGGCCGGCGCGGATCCCGAGATTGTTGCCGGCGCCATAGCCGCCGTTGCGGCCGGCGCCGATCACCCGGACGCGGCCGTCGCGGTCCCAGCCCTCCTCCGCCACGGCGGCGCGCAGCAGCGCGAGGGAGCCGTCGCCGGAGTCGTTGTCGACGACGACGATCCCGCCCGGGATGCCCGCCATCGCGCGGACCGCGTGGCGCAGCGCCGTGAGCGTCATTTCCCCGGTGCGGTAGTTCAGGATCACCGTCAGCACGCTTGGATCCCGCATCTCCGCTACTCCGCCGCCAGCCGCGCGGCGGTGGCGCGGTCCGCCGCGGCGAGCGCGGTCCGGAGCCGGGCGACCAGCACCCGCACGTTCGGCTCGAGCACCATCGAATCGTGGTCGCCCGGGACCTCGATCACCTCGGTGCGCGGCGCGAACCGCGTCCAGTCGTTGTCCGGATAGACATATTCCCGCTCGGCATCGACGAACCGCCCGCCCGAGACGCGCCAGCGCGGGTCGAGCGGCGGGCGCAGCAGCAGGAGCGGCCCCTCCCAGCGCGGCGTCGCATAAAGCGGCAGCGCGCCGAGGAAGGCCGCCTCGATCCGCTTGTCGTGGAAGGCATGCGGCTCGGCGACCGGCGCCGGCGGCGCGAACCTGTCGCGCAGGCGCGTCGCCTCGTAGCGCCATTTGGCGCGGGCCCAGCCGGTCACGAAAGCCGCCCCCCCGGCGCGCAGCTCCCGCCCCCGGATCAGCAGCCGGTCGCGCCGCGACAGCGGCGGCCGCGCCGGGATCGGCGTGTCGAGCATCACCAGCGCCGCGACCGCCTCCGGCCCGAGCTGGCGCGCCATCTCATAGGCGGTGATCCCGCCGCCCGAGAAACCACCGAGCAGATAGGGACCGTCCGGCTGGATCTCGCGCAGCTCGGCGAGGCAGCTCGCCGCCGCCGCCTCGAAGGTCCGGTGCGGCTCCTCGCCGCCATGAAGACCCTTGGCCTGCAGCCCGTAGACCGGCCGGTCGGGGCCGAGCAGATGCGCGAGATGGCGCAGGTTCAGCACGTTGCCGAACATGCCCGCGACGAGGAACAGCGGCGTGCCGGGGCCGGGCGCGCCCGAATGCATCGGCACAAGATGCGTGTAGCGCGGCGGGCGCGCGACCACCGGGGCGGCGACCTCCTCCCCGCCCCGGGCCCCGGGCGCGCGCGCCGCGACGAGGGCGGCGATCCTGGCGATGGTCGGCGCCTCGAACAGCGCGGAGATCGGCAGGTCGACGCCCCATTCCTTGCGGATCATCACGAAGAGCCGCGCCGCGATCAGCGAATGGCCGCCGAGATCGAAGAAGCTGTCCTCGACCCCGACCTCGGCGACGCCGAGCAGGCCGCGCCAGAAGTCCGCGAGCCTCGCCTCCAGGGGATCGCGCGGCGCGACGAAGGCGCTGTCGAGCGCCGGGCGGTCGAAGCCCTTCGGGGGGGCGAGGACCTGGAGCGGCCGGTCGGCCTCGGCCCTCAGGCCGTCGAGATCGAGCGCCGAGACCACGACGCGCGACCAGGGCCCGGCGAGCGCGCGGCGGAAGGCCTCGACGCCCTCCTCCGGGCGGATGCCGCGGGCGAGGTCGCGGGCGAGCCGCGCCTCGGCGGGCGAGAGCGGCGCGCGGGCGGCGCCGGGCGCCGCGTCGAAGGCGACGAGCCCCGGCGCCGGCGCGTCGGTGGCGCCGAAGTCCCGGCCCGCCGCGACGCGGCGGATGGTGAAGCGCGACACCTCGACCAGCACCGCGCCCTCGGAATCGCAGAGCGTCACGTCGAAGGCGACCGCGCCCTGGTCGGCCGAGGCTCCGGCGGCGATCCGGACATGGCTCACGATGCGCTCGCCCAAGGGCGCGTGCACCCGGACGAGCCCGTAGGACATCGGCACCCAGAGATGCGTCGGCGCATAGCCGGGGATCAGCGCCATCGCCCAGCCGGTCGCGAGATCCATCAGCGCGGGATGCAGCGACCAGCCCTGGCCAAGATCGCCGCGCGCCGCCGGCGGCAGCGCGAGCTCGGCCAGCCCCTCGCCGTCCCCGAGCCGCGTGCTCCGCAGAACCCGCCAGCGCGGGCCGAAGGCGAGATGCGCCTCCTGCGGCGACACCAGCGTCTCGCCGTCGGTCGCCGTCACCGGAGCGCCCAGCCGGGCGCGGAGCGCCGCGAGATCGAGGCGCGGCGGGCGCGGAACCGCGGCCGGGGCGAGCGTGCCCTGCGCGGTCAGCTCAGCCCCGGCGCGGCCGTCGAGCACAACGGCGCCCCGAACCTCGAACCGCGCGCCGTCCGCCTCGGGGTCGAGGCGGACGCGCAGCTCGCGCCCGGTCCCGTCCGCGACCGCGAACGGCCGCGCGAAGACGAGGTCGCGGATCTCGAAGGCGCCGGTCCAGCCCGCGGCGCGCCAGGCCTCGGCCGCGATCTCGAGCGTGCCTGTGCCGGGCAGGACCGCGGCGCCCGCGCCGGTCCGGTGCTCGTCGAGCACCCAGGTCTCGCGCGCGGAAAGCGTGGCGCGGAACTCCCGCGCGCCGTCGGCGGTGGTCGCGGCGATCTTCAGGAGCGGCAGGTCGATCGGCCGGTCCGGTTCGGGTGGCCCCGCGCCGAGGCGCGCCGCCATCGCCTCGGCGGCCATGCCGATCTCGGCCCAGATGCCCCAGGCGATGGCGAGCACCCGGGTCGCGCCGCCGCGCCGCGCGTCGGCGAAGGCGTTGAGATAAGCGTTGGCCGCGACGTAGTCGACCTGGCCCGCCGGGTTCGTCACCGTCGAACTCGAGGAGAACAGCACGAGCCGGTCGAGCGTCCCGTCCGGGAACAGCGTGTCGAGCACGCGGGTGCCCTGGATCTTCGCGGCGAAGACCTCCTCGATCTCGCCGACCGTCTTGCCCACGAGCCCGCCGTCGCGGACCACGCCCGCGGCGTGGACCACCCCGGCGATCCGGCCGAAGCGCGCCTCCGCGCGGGCGATCCCGGCGCGCATCTCCTCGATGTCGCAGACGTCCGCGGCGACCGTCAGCACCTCGGCGCCCAGCGCCTCGAGCCGCGCGACCATCGCCGCCCGGCGTCCCGCCGCGCCGGTCGGCGCCGGACCCGCGGGCGCGTCGCGCGCGACGAGCACGAGCTTCGCCGCGCCGCGCCGCGCCAGATCCTCGGCCACCGCCTGGCCGATGCCGCCAAAGCCGCCGGTGATGAGCCAGGCGCCATCCACCTCCGCCCCGGCGGGCGCTTCCGGCAGCGGCGCCCGGCGGTAGTCGAGCGCGAGGCGCCGCGCCCCGCGCAGCGCGGCGACGCCGTTCGCGGGCTCCGCCAGGAGCTCCTCGAGCACCCGTTCCGCGAGCGCGTCCAACGCGGCGGCGACGCGGCGTCGGCCGCCCGCCGGGACCTCGACGTCGAGGAGCGCGCAGGTCACGCCGGCGAGCTCGCGCGGGATCACCCCGACCGGGCCGAGCACGGTCGCCTTCTCGGGATAGGGCAGCGGCTCGTCGGCGACGCGGACCGCGCCCGAGGTGACCGCGACGAGATGCGCCGGCGCCTCCGGCGCCTCGGTGGCGAGCGCCTGGGCGAGGTGAAGGAGCGCGTAGAAGCCCTGCTCCTTGTTGCGGTGGAAGAAGGAGCTGCCGGGGCGGAAAGTCTCCTCCCGCGTCAGGAGCCAGAGATGCGCGATCCGGGTCGGCACCGCCGCTTCGGCCACGAGGTCGCGGATCATCCGCGCGAACCCCTCGGCGCCCTGCTCCGGCGCCAGCACGAAGGTGTCCGGTCCGATGCGCGCGAAGGCGTCGCCGGCGCGGGCCTCGATCACGCGGTGGCCGGCCGCGCGGAGCCGGTCCGCGAGCCGCGTCCCGATCCCCACCGCGTCCATGAAAAGGAGCCAGGTCTCCTTCGGCGCGGTCCCGATCCCCGCCGCGACATCGATCTCGCATTCGGCGAGCCGGGGCAGCCAGACCGGCCGCCAGCCGAAATCGGCGACCGCGCCCATCCGCGCGGCGCCTTCGGGGGCCGCGACGGGCTCCGAGGGCTCGATGAAATAGGAGGCACGCTGAAAGGCATAGGTCGGCAGCGACAGCCGCCGGCGCCGCGCGGTTCCCCAGATCGGCTCCCAGTCCATCGGCAGCCCCAGCGCGGTCAGCCGGCCGAGAACGCCGAGGAAATAGGCGTCGTCGGCGATCTCCTCCCGCGCATGCCGCAGCGTGCTCAGCACCTGGTTGGCGGGGATCGTGCCCTGCGCGCGCGCGAGCGAGGCGAGCGCCTTGCCGGGGCCGACCTCGAGAAACACCCGGGGCTCCCCGGCCAGCGTTGCCAGGCAATCGGCGAAGCGCACCGCGCCGCGCAGATGGCCGGTCCAGTAGTCCGGATCGGTCGCCTCGGCCGCGGTCAGGAAGGTTCCGGTACGGTTCGAGACGATGGGGATCTCCGGCACCCTCAGGTCGAGCCCGGCGAGATAGGCGCGGAACCTGGGCAGGATCGGGTCGAGCATGCGCGAATGCGCCGCGACGTCGATCGGGATCCGCTGACAGTCGATCTCGCGCCGTCCCAGCTCCGCCGCCAGCGCCGCCAGCGCGTCGAGCGGCCCGGAGGCCACGCAGAGCCCGGGCGCGTTCACCGCCGCGAGGTCGAGCTCCGGCGGCATCAGCGCGCGCAGTTCCTCCGCCGGGAGCGAGACGCTCAGCATTCCGCCCGGCGCCAAGGTGTCGAAGAGCTGGCCGCGCAGGTGCACGAGACCGACGCAATCCTCGAAGCGCATCACCCCGGCGAGGCAGGCGGCGGTGTTCTCGCCCATCGAATGCCCGATCAGCGCGGCGGGCCGCGCGCCCCAGCTCATCCAGAGCCGGGCGAGCGCGTATTCGACGATCATGATCAGCGGCAGTTGCACGGAAGGCCGGCGCAGCGCCGCCTCGGCCTCGGCCTCCCGCCCCGGCTCCGGCAGCCAGAGCGCGCGCGGGTCGAAATCGAGCCGGGGTGCGAGCACCTCGAGCCCCCGGTCCATCCATTCGCGAAACACCGGCTCGGTCTCGTAGAGGTCGCGCGCCATGCCGGCGTATTGCGCGCCGCCACCGGGGAACAGGAAGACGAGCTCCGGATCCTCGCCGAGTGCCACATGGTCGAACACGCGCCGGGGCTCGCCGCTTTCGAGCAGTTCCGCCGCCTCCGCCACGCCGCCCGCGACCAGCACGCGCCGCCGCTCGAAATCCCGCCGCCCCTCGCGCAGGGTGAAGGCGACGTCGGCGAGGTCGAGATCGGGGTTCGCGCGCAGATGCGCCGCGAGCGCCTTCGCGTTGCCGTCGAGCGCGGCCTTGCTCCGGGCCGAGAGGGTGAGGATCTGGTACGGCCAGTCGGATGCCTCCGGGGCCGCCGGTTCAGGCGCCTCCTCGAGCACCAGATGCGCGTTGGTGCCGCCGACGCCGAGCGCGTTCACCCCCGCCCGGCGGGGCGTGGCGCCCCGCGGCCAAGGCGTGAGCGCGGCGGCCACCGCGAAGGGGCTGGCCGCGAAGTCGATCGAAGGGTTCGGCGCCTCGTAGCCGAGGCTCGGCGGGATCTCGGCGTGGGTCAGCGCGAGCGCCGACTTGATCAGGCCGGCGACGCCTGCCGCCGTGTCGCAATGGCCGATGTTGGTCTTGACCGAGCCGAGCTTGCAGAAGCCCGTCCTCGCCGTCGTCTCGCGAAACGCCTGGGTGAGCGCGGCGACCTCGATCGGATCGCCGATCGCCGTGCCGGTGCCATGGCATTCGACATAGCCGATCGTGTCGGCCGTTATCCCCGCGACGGCGTGGGCCTCGGCGATCGCCTTCGCCTGGCCGTCCACCGAGGGCGCGAGATAGCCGGCCTTGGCCGCGCCGTCGTTGTTGACCGCGCCGCCCCTGATCACCGCCCAGACGTGGTCGCCGTCGGCGAGCGCGTCGCCGAGGCGGCGCAGCGCCACGACCCCCGCGCCGCTCCCGAAGACCGTCCCTCGGGCCCGATGGTCGAAGGCGTGGCAATGCCCGTCGGGCGACAGGATCTCGCCCTCCTTGAAATGATAGCCGCGCCCCTGCGGCAGCTCGATCGTCACCCCGCCCGCCAGCGCCATGTCGCATTCGCCCGAGAGCAGCGACTGGCAGGCGTAGTGCACCGCGACGAGCGAGGTGGAGCAGGCGGTCTGCACGTTGATGCTCGGGCCCCGCAGGTCGAAGACATGGCTGGCGCGGGTCGCGAGGAAGTCCTTGTCGTTGCCGGTGTGGCGCAGCAGGAACAGGCCGGTGTCCGCGACGAGACCGGGGTTCCGGCAGAGGTTGAAGTAGAAATACGATCCCATGCCGCAGCCGGCCCAGACGCCGATCGCGCCCCGGAACTTCCCGGGCACGTGGCCCGCGTCCTCCAGCGCCTCCCAGGCGACCTCGAGGAACTGGCGATGCTGCGGATCGAGGATCGCCGCCTCCTTCGGGCCGAAGCCGAAGAACTCCGCGTCGAACCGGTCGAACCCGTCGAGCGGCGCCGCGGCGCGGACGTAGTTCGGATCGCGCAGCGCCTCGGGCGCCTCGCCGGCGGCGAGCAGTTCCGCCTCCGAAAGCACGCGGATCGACTCGACCCCGGCGCGCAGGTTTTCCCAATAGGTCGCGACGTCGCCGGCCCCCGGCAAATGCGCGGCCATGCCGACGATGGCGATATCGTGCTCGTTTGACATGAGAATATTAACCGATCTCGGATCGCTCGGATCCGTTGATTGTAGCCTGTTCCCGCGACGCTAGGGACGGCGGCGCGAAGGAAGCGTTAATGGCGCGGAATTCGCGTTCATTTGTCCGCTTTTCGACCCGCATCAGAGGAAGCGCCGCATCGACGGGACGCGCCGCAGCGCCGCCGTGGCGAGGAAGCTGGCGGCGAAGACGAGGAGCACCGCCTCCGGGCTCCGCCCGTCACCCGCGAGAAGCTTGTGGTAGACGAGGATGAAGAACGGATGCAGCAGGTAGACGCCGAAGGCGCAGCCGCTTCCGGCGGCGAGCCAGCCCCCGCGCGGGCCGAGCCGCCAGACGAGCTCGAAGCCGAGGGCCGTGATCAGGAACGGGCCGATATCCTCGCGCGCGCCGAGGGCGAAGGCGCCCGCGGCGACGAGCGCGAGGAAGCCGAGACGGGCCGGGGCGCCCTCCCCGTCCCGCGCGGCGAGCAGCGCGTAGAGCACGCAGGGCAGGCCGAACGCCCATTGCGCGAAGGGCGCCGGCGGGCTGAGCGCCGCCTGTGCCCAGAAGCAGCCGACCGCGAGCGGCAGGGCGACCATGAACAGCGCCGCGAAGCCCCGCCGGGCGCGGAGGGCCGGCGCGACCAGCGCGACGAGACCCGAGGCGAGCAGCAGGAACGGCAGGAACCAGAGGTGCAGCGCCCCGCCGATCAGGAAGGCGCGCGGGCTCGCGGGCGTGAGCGCCGCGAGGGGGTCGCGCAGCAGCGCGGCGGTAGTGGCGAGGTAGAAGCCGCTCCAGAAGAGCCAAGGCGGCGCGAGCCGGGCGAGGCGTCCGCGCAGGAAGGCGGCGCGGCCCTGTCGCGCCACCGCCCCGGCGGCGAAGACCACCGCGAGGATGATGAATAGTCCGAGGGCGCCACAGGCGATCCGCCAGCCCGGCGCCTGCATGTGGAACCAGACCACGCCGAGCGCGGCCGGCAGCCGCGCCGCCTCGACCGCCGCGCGACGGGTGGTCGCCGGCGGCGGGAGGACGCGCGTGAGAGCGGCGCCGCTCATTCCCCTGCTCCCAGGAGGATGGCCGCGCGGCGCGGGGGTTCCAGCCGGGGCGCCGCCTCGGGGAAGAAGACCGGCTTCCCGGCGCGGCCGAGCACCCAGTCGTAGACCCGCGCGACCTGCGCCGCCTTGGCATCCCAGGTGAAGTCCTCCAGGACGCGCGCCCGCGCCCGCGCGCCGGTCGCGGCGACCCCGGCCGGATCGGCCGCGAGCGCGTCGAGCGCCCCGGCGAAGCGCGCGACGATCTCGGCCCGCGACCCGAGCGGCAGCTTGTACCCGGTTCCCGGTGCGACCAGCTCGCCCGGGCCGGCGTAGTCGACGACGAGCGGCGCGAGGCCGAGCGCCATCGCCTCGAGCACGACGCCGCCGCCGAACTCGCGGATCGAGGGGAAGGCGAGCAGCTGGCACTCCGCCGCGACGTCCCGCACCGCGCGATGCGCGAGCCAGCCGTGGAACGTCACCGCCCCGGCGATCCCGAGCGCAGCCGCTTGCGCCCGAAGCCCCGCGAGCATCGGGCCATCGCCGATCATCTCGAGCCTCAGCCGCCCGTCGCGCAGCGGGGGCGCCGCCGCCTCGAGCAGCATGTCCGGGCCCTTGTAGGGCACCATCCGCCCGATGAAGCAGGCGCGAAGCGGCCCCGCGCATGGGCGCGCCCGGGGGGCGAAGCGCGCCGGATCGACGGCGTTCTCCGGCAGGTAGACCGTCCGCGCCCGGGCCGCCTCCGGCAACTCGCGCTCGGTATGGCGCGAGCCGGCGAGGATCGCCGCCGCCGCCATGGTTCCCCGGCGCCCGGGCAGCAGGCGATAGGCGCCGCGCACATAGGACAGCCATTCCCGCTCCGCCCGCCGCTCGGCGTCGAAGGCCTTCGGCCAGGGCACCCCGCCGTTGAGCGGCCCGAGCACGAAGGGCACGCCGGCGGCGGCGCATTTCGCGGCGACCGGGCTCGGCACCGTCGGGCTGAGCGGCGTCACGCGGTGGACGATGTCGTAGCGGCCGGCCTGGATCTCCGGGCCGAACCGGCGCCAGAGCAGATGCTCGAACCAGGGATAGGAGAGCGCGCCCAGCGCCTGGACCATGGTCCAGCCCTTGCCCTCGCCCATCCGGAGCACCGAGGCGAGCGTCCAGGCCGGCCGCGCCAGCGCCTCGGAATCGAGCGCGGTGAAATCGACGCCCTCGACGCGGCCGGCGCGCAGGAAGGCGTCGCGGTTGCGGACCTGCGTGACGATATGGATATCGGCGACGGCGCGCAGCGCCTCGGCGAGCGACCAGCCGACCAGCGGCACGCTGACCCATTCCGGATTCGCGGCCTCGGCGATGACGAGCACGCGCGGCCGGCCGGTCACGGGCGGGCCTCGAGCGCGAGGTCCCCGGACCGCGGGTCAGGCCGCGCCGCCTCGCGCGCCGCCGCCTCCGCGCGCTCCAGGATCAGGCGCGCGCCGAGGCGCGAATCGAAGCCCGCGACGACGCGCGCCCGACCCGCCGCGCCCAGCTCGCGGCAGCGCCCGGGATCGGCCGCGAGCGCGGCGAGCGCGCGCGCGAGCGCCTCGGGGTCGCGCGGCGGGACGAGCACGCCGCTCTCGCCGTCGGCGATCAGCTCGCGCACCCCGCCCGCGTCGGTGCCGACGACCGGCACTCCACAGCTCATCGCCTCCATGTAGGCGACGCCGAGCGGCTCGTGCCAGGAAGCGAGGGCGAAGACCTGCGCGGCCGAGAGGCGCGCGCGGATCTCGGCCTCGCCGACCGCGCCGAGCAGCTCGACCCGGTCGGCGATCCCGAGCTCGTCAATGCGCGCCTCGAGCGCGCGGCGGTAGCCGCCGCCCCCGTCGTCATCCTCGCCCGCGATCACGAGCCGCGCGTCGACGCCGCGCGCGGCGAGCAGCGCCACGGCGCCCGCGAGCTCGGCGTGGCCCTTGACCGGGTTGAGCCGGCCGCAGGCGAAGATCCGGAACGGCGCGCCCGGGGCGGGCGGCGCATAGGGCGCGACGCGGGTGAAGCGCGCGGTGTCGACGCCCATCGCCTGGACCACGCAGCGCCCGGCGATCTCGGGACCGAGCAGCGCCGCGACCTCGCCCATGAGCTTGCGGGTGATGACCGTGCCGAAGGCCGCGGCGCGCCATTTCAGGCCCTGCCCCGGTCCGTAGTCGGTGAGCGGGCCGTGCAGGGTCAGGCCGTAGGGCACGCCGCCGAAGCGCGTCCGCGCCAGCGCCGCGACGAGCGCCGCGCGGCCACAGGAATGGACGTGGAGATGCGCCACGCCGCGCCGCGCGCAGAGCCGCGCGAGCCGTCGGGCGGGGTCCGCGCACAGGAGCAGGTCGCGCGCGAAGCCGCCGGCCCGGGCCTCGGCCCAGAGCGCCGGTGCGATGCCCGCGAGCGCGACGAGCCCGCCCGCGATCCCCGGCGGGCCGAGATAGGTGGTGCGCGCGATCGCCCGCTCCGACCAGTCGTGCGCGATGAGCGCGGGCGGCGGCAGGCGCGTGGAGAAGACCGCGACCTCGGCGCCGAGCCGCTCGAGCTCGGCGATCTCGCGCCAGAAGAAGGCATGGGTCTGGCCCGGGAACTGCGGGACGAGATAGCCGATCCTGATCCCGCCCACGCCGCCGCCTCCCCGGACAGGCGCCGACCGAGAGCGCCGCCCCCGGCTATCGCGCCCGCCGCTTAACAGGCGGTGAAGACAAGTCAGAGGATCGTCCGCGGCCGTGCCGGGGGCGCCGCCGGAGCGGCCGCCTCCTCCGGCGCGGCGCGGGGCGCCTCGGCGTAGCCGAGCAGGGCTCCGGCGAGGAGCCAGGTGAAGGGGATGATCGTCGCGTTCGGCAGCATGTCGATCATGTTGAAGCCGAGGAGCAGCGCGACCGGCCCGGCCCGCGCCGCGAGCGCGCGCCGTCCCGCGCCGAAGCTCCGCCGCGCGAGCATCAGGAGCGGCAGCGCGAGCAGGCCGAACTCGGCGATGTAGCCCGACCAGCCATAGGTGCCGATCACGATGACCCAGCGCCCGTCGGTGACCGAGATCATCTCGCCCGAGCGGGGATCGTAGAGCTGATTGCGTCCCCAGGGGCCCCAGCCGAACAACGGGCGCTCGCGCGCGTGGGCGAGCAGCATCTCCTCGTTGTGGAACCGGAACTGGATCGAGCGCGCCCGGTCCTCGCTGAAGGCCTCGGCGCGGGCGATCATCGCGTCGACCGGCACGAGCTGCGCGCCGCGCAGCAGCGGATAGCTGACCGCGACGAGCCCGAGCAGCGCCGCGACCCGAAGCTGCGCGGCGGGCGTCGCGAACCGGGCGAGCGGCAGCGCGGCCACCGCGTAGACCAGCACCGCCGCGCTCTTGCAGAGCACGAGCAGCGCCGCGAGATAGCCGCTCGCGAGGAAATAGCGGAACCGGTCGCCGGGCCGGGGCGGCCAGCGCCAGAGCGCCACGGCGGCGACCAGCGTCATGAAGGTCAGGAAGGCGACCCAGAGCCCGTGCTGCAGGAAGACGATCGGCCGGAAGCCGCCCTGCCGCATCATCTGGCCGAAGTCGTGCTGGAAGAAGCCGAAGATCCAGACGTTGAGCTGCGGGCTCAGCCGGATCTCGATCAGCATCGGCACCGAATAGACGAGGCCCGCGATCACCAGCGCGACCAGAAGCTCGCGCATCGCCGCCTCGGTGCCGAGAAAGCGCCGGCCGAGCAGGAACGGCGTGAGCGCGATCGCCTGCGAGATCGCGGCCGAGATCGAATCGTGGACGCGGAGCCCGGGGAGCCCCCCCACCCCGAACCAGATCGGATCGGAATTGGTCAGCACCGAGGCGACCGGCGTGGCGAGGAAGAGGACGACCAGCACCTTCGCGACCGGCGAGGCCGGCAGGATCGGCACGCGGTGGCCGAGCATCGCGACGCAGACGAGGAAGGCCGAGGCGCTCGGGATCGAGACCTTGTCGAGCTGCGGCACCAGCGGGAAGTCGAAGGCGGCGACCGGCGGCAGGAAGAGATAGGGCCCGAGGATCGCCCAGATCACCGCGCGCTCGAGCGGCAGCAGCCGGAAGAGCGCGACCGCCACGCCCGGCCAGGCCAGAAGCGCCAGATAGGCGATCGTGTTCGGCATCCCCGCGGCTCCTCCGGCACATGCGACCTGGTCGGCGGAAGCTCCGCCCGTTAGAGGCGCGTCAACGAAACCGCGCCTAGCGTTCCGACTCATCGGAAACCGGACCTTGGCCGCGCGATATGACCGACGGATTAAGCCTCACCGCCTTCCTCGACCCGGCGCCCGCCGCGAGCATCCCCAGCGGGGTCGCCGCGCCGGAGGACGCGGCGCCCCGGGCCGCGGTCCAGCGCGGCGGGGTCGCGGCCGTCGTCATCGGGCGCAACGAGGGGGCGCGGCTGCGCGACTGCCTCGCCTCGGTCATCGGCGTCGCCGGCCCGGTGATCTACGTCGATTCGGGCTCGACCGACGGCAGCCCGGCGCGCGCGCAGGCGATGGGGGCCGAGGTGGTGCTGCTCGATCTCGACCGGCCCTTCACCGCGGCGCGGGCGCGCAACGCGGGGCTCGCCGCGCTCCGCGCCCGGCCCGCCCCGCCGCCGGAATACGTCCAGCTCATCGACGGCGATTGCGTGCTCCGGCCCGACTGGATCGCGCGCGCCCGCGCCTTTCTCGACGCGCACCCCGACGTCGCCATCGCCTGCGGCCGCCGCCGCGAGCGCTTTCCGGGCACCTCGGTCTACAACCGGATCTGCGACCGGGAGTGGGACACGCCCCCGGGCGAGGCGCGGGCCTGCGGCGGCGACGCGCTCGCCCGGTTCGCCCCGGTGGTGGCGATCGGCGGCTATCGCTCCGACCTGATCGCGGGCGAGGAGCCCGAGCTCTGCGTGCGGCTGCGCGCCTCCGGCTGGCGGGTCTGGCGGATCGACGCCGAGATGTGCTGGCACGACGCGGCCATGACGCGCTTTCGCCAGTGGTGGCGGCGGTCGCGGCGCGCGGGCTACGCCTTCGCCGCCGGCGCCGGGCTGCACGGCGCGCCGCCGGAGCGGCACTGGGTCGCCGAGACGCGCCGCGCGCTGCTCTGGGGCGCCGCCCTGCCCGCCCTGGCGCTTGGCGGGATCGCCGCCGCGCCCTCCGTCCCGGCGGCCGGATTCGCCGCGCTGCTCCTGCTCGCCTATCCGGCGCAGGTGGCGCGCCTCGCCCGGCGCGCGGGATCGGATCGAGACGCCTGGGAATGGGCGGCCTTCACGGTGCTCGGCAAGCTGCCCGAGGCGCTCGGCGTGCTGGAATACCGCCTCACCCGCCGCGCGCGCCTCATCGAATACAAGTGACCGGAACTCAGTCCTCGGTTTCCGCCTCGAGCGCGAGGATCGGCGCGCGCCGCTCGAGATCGTCGACGCCGAGCGGCGCGCTCGGGCGCGACAGCATGTAGCGCGTGACCCAGACCAGCCGGTGCTCGGCGCGGGTGATCGCGACATAGGCGAGCCGCTTCCAGAGGGCGACGCCGGATTCGACCCTTCCGGTCCGCGAGGCGGCGTAGAGATCGGGGGCGAAGACCTGCACGTCGGACCATTGCGAGCCCTGCGCCTTATGGATCGTCACCGCCGCGCCATGGAGGAACACGACGCCCATCGAGGCTGCGGTCGGGATCACCGGCTCTTCCGCGCCCGGGACCTCGATCTGGATGATCGAGGCGACGCTGAGATCGCCCTCCTCGCTGCCGGGCAGGTGCAGCCGGCTGAAGCCGGGCTTGCGCCCCGGGCCGAGGTAGATCGCCTGCGCCCCCTTGATGAGCCCGCGCGCCTCGAGGTCCATCCGCTTGCGCCGATGCTTCAGCGGCAGCTCGATCCCGTCGCAGATCAGCGGCTCGCCCGGGATGAGGTCGTCGGCCGGCGCGCCATGGACCGCGCGGAAGCCCTGGATCAGCCGCACCCGCGTCGCGTTGCGCCAGACGAGCATCGGGGCGCGCGCCATCGCCGCCGCGTCCGCCCGCTGCGCCACCACGACGCGGTCGTCGCGGCGCGCGGCGGCGTGGATCATGTCCTCGAAGGCGGGGAATTCCAGGTCCGGATCGCCGAGCGCGTGGGCGAGGTCGAGGATCGGATTGTCCTCGGCCTGCCGGTGGACGCGCGAGAGCGTCAGCCGGCTTTCCTCGGGCATCGCGTCGAAGACCATCGCGCCGCCGCCGCCCACCGGCGCGAGCTGGGCCGGATCGCCGAAGAGCACGAGCGTCGAGAAGAGCTGGCTGAGGTCGGCGTATTGCGTCGCGTCGAGCATCGAGGCTTCGTCGATCAGCCCGATGTCGAGCGGGTCCTCGCGCCGCTTCCAGCCCCGGATGAAATCCGAGCCGCGCAGCCCCGCCGAGGCGAGCGCGCCGGGGACCGAGGGGTGGCGCGCGTAGAAGGCCTTGGCGCGGTCGAGCGCCTCCGGGGTAAGCTCGGTCCCCTCGGGCCGTTCGCCCTCGCCGACCAGCCATTCGGCGAGCGCCTCGTAGTCGGGATGATAGAGCGGCGTGTAGAGCACGCGGTGGATCGTCGTCGCGGGCACACCCCGGTTGCGCAGCACGCCAGCGGCCTTGTTCGTCGGCGCGAGCACGGCGAAGGTCCGCGCCTTGGTGTCGCGGGTCTCGAAATCACCGGTGACGGGCTTCAGCCCGATCGCCACGAGCTGCTTGACGATCTCGCTCAGGAGCAGCGTCTTGCCCGATCCGGCCTTGCCGAGCACCGCGAGCCGCTCGGACGGCCCCTCGCCCGCGGGCCCGGCGGCGCCGGCGTCGAGATCGACACCCGCCTGCGCGAGCACCGCGAGGATGCGCTCCCGCGCCCGCTCCTGATCCGCCGAGAATTCCATCCGCGCCCCTTACCTGACGCGTCGGTGATACTTGCTCGGCTCCGCGTGGGCCAGAAGGATCGGCGGGGGCGGCGGATGGCGGACCGGGGTGCGCCCCGCCGCGACGGTCTCGTAGGGCGGACCTCGGTCCGCCCCCCCCCCGCGCCGCTCACGCCACCCGGGCGACCTCGCCCGCGGGAACCGGCGCGGCGAAGGAGGCGTCGAACCAGGCGGCGACCTCCGAGGGACGCAAGCCGGAGCGCCGGCCGATCTCCTCGAGCGCCTCCTCGGTGATCCGCCAGATCCCGACCGAGACGCGGTCGCGCCCCTCGCCGGTCGAGCCGATCACGTCGGGGCTGTGCCCGAGCCTGCCATAGATCCGGGGCATGCGCGCGTCGAAGACCCCGATCGCCTGGTCGAGGCCGAAGCGCAGCCCCATCTCGAGCCCAGCCATCAGCAGCCCGGCGGCGACCCTGGGCTGCGCGCCCGGGGCGAGGCAGAAGCGGGTACATTCCCAGATCAGCGGGCTCACGATCCGGACGCCGTCGGTCAGATGGGTGAAGTGATCGTTGATCATCGTGCGCCCGAGCGTCGGCAGCGTGCGCATCGAGCCGGCATGCCGGCCGCGGGCATCCTCCCAGAGGATGTAGAGCGGGTTGAGCGCGTCGTATTCATCGCGCTCCCATCCGTATTCGTTGACCTCGACGTCCCAGCCGAGCCGGGCGCGGAACTGCTCGGCGCGATCCCGAAACATGCTCTCGGCGAGAACCGGGAAGTTCTTGAGGTCTTCCGCGTAGATGAACCGGATCATGATTTCCTCCAAGATCTCTAACCTGGAGGTCACGTTTCGATCGCCGGGCTTAAGAAAGGCCGAGCGTGCGCCGCCTCAGTATTTCGGCAACACCCCGTTCGGCACGATGATCCCCCGCGCCGTGGCGAGCGCCACGGCATGGGTGACGTTCATCGCGCCGAGCTTGTGCCGGGCGGAATCGATATAGGCGCGCAGCGTGTTCTCGGAGATGTGGAGCCCGTCCGCCACCCGCGCCCGGCTCTCGCCGAAGCTGAGCCGCGCCAGCACCTCGCGCTCGCGGGGCGACAGGCTGACCCTCGCTGTCGAGGATCCGGCGCGCCTGCTGGTGCACCAGATGCGAGACCAGCAGGATGTCCTTGGCATGGACCCGGGTATAATCCTGCCAGGCGGCGTCGTCGGCCTGGTGGTTGACCGAGAACATCGCGAACTCGCCGCTCGGGCCCCAGATCGGCACCGACCATCCCTGGTTGCCGAGCCCGTGCTCCAGCGCCTCGCGCATCATCCGCCGGGCCTGCGCGCCCGACCAGTCGAGCGTCTTCCAGTCCATCGGATGGAACCGCCGCAGCGCGCCGAGCACCACGGGGTCGATCGCCCGGTAATTTCGCGCGATATAGTGCCGGACCCAGGCGATGTCATAGGTGAAGGCCCCGACCTGCTCGCCCTTCAGATTGGCGGTATGGTAGATGACGTGGCGCACCGCGAGCCGGTCGCGCAACTCATGGGCCCAGACGTGAAGATCCTCAATGGACCTCGTGGTCTGCAGTCGCTCCAGGGTAGGTTCCAGTTTTTCCCGATACACCGTCGCCCATTCCCGATCCGGCGAGTGTGATCTCGCGGGCGGCGACGAAAATCGCGTCGTCAAGCTGCTCCGCCAGTTCGAACAAACCGCTCTTCTCGGAAAACTGCCTGATATCCTTTAAAATATCAATCACCCAGTCGGCTTTCATCTTGGCAACTCCTTCGCGCCCGCCGGCTCCACACGAGTGGTTAATACCAGACTGATCCGGCACGATGAACTCGCCAATATTGATCCCCCTGAAATCGTGGGGCGGCTCGTCTGTAAATCATTGAAATCATTGCACCCGACTCAACCCAAGCGTGTTCTATCTTGGGTTGAGTCCAATTCGAATCGATTCACCCGGAGTGAATCAGGCGCCGCGGCTGGCCTCGATCGTGTCGGCGAAGGTCCGCAGGCCGGTGCGCGGCGCGCTCACGAGGACCGCCATGTTGCCCGGCTTGTGCTCGTTCCGGCGCATCTTCACATGGGCGTCGGGGATCTCGGCCCAGGGGAAGACCTCCGACATGCAGGGGTCGATGCGCCGGTCGATCACCAGCTGATTCGCCGCGCTCGCCTGCTTGAGGTTGGCGAAATGGCTGCCCTGGACGCGCTTCTGGTGCATCCAGAGGTAGCGCGCGTCCATCGTGAGATTGTAGCCCGAGGTGCCGGCGCAGATGACGACCATGCCGCCCTTCTTCACCATCAGGACCGAGACCGGGATCGTCGACTCGCCCGGGTGCTCGAACACCATGTCGACGTTCACGCCCTTGCCGACGATGTCCCAGATCGCCTTGCCGAACTTGCGCGACTCGCTCAGCCACTCCTTGTATTCCGGCGTGTTGACCTTGGGCATCTGGCCCCAGCACTTGAAGTCCCGGCGGTTGATCACGCCCTTCGCGCCGAGCGACAGGACGAAGTCGCGCTTGTTCTCCTCGGAGATGACGCCGATCGCATGCGCGCCGGCCGTCGCCGCGAGCTGGACCGCGAACGAGCCGAGGCCGCCCGAGGCGCCCCAGACCAGCACGTTCTGGCCCGGCTTCAGGTCATGCGGCGCGTGGCCGAACAGCATCCGATAGGCGGTGGCGAGCGTCAGGGTGTAGCAGGCCGCCTCCTCCCAGGTCAGGTGCTGGGGGCGCGGCATCAGCTGCTGGCTCTGGACATTGGTGAACTGCGCGAAGCTGCCGTTCGGCGTCTCGTAGCCCCAGATCCGCTGGCTCGGCGAGAACATCGGGTCGCCGCCGTTGCAGTGCTCGTCGTCGCCGTCGTCCTGGTTGCAGTGGATGACGACCTCGTCGCCGACCTTCCAGCGCTTCACCTTGTCGCCGACCGCCCAGACGATCCCGGAGGCGTCGGAGCCCGCGATGTGGAACGGCGCCTTGTGGACGTCGAACGGGCTGATCGGGATCCCGAGCCCGGCCCAGACGCCATTATAATTGACGCCCGCCGCCATCACGAAGACCAGGACCTCGTTCGAATCGAGCTTCGGCGTGTCGACGACCTCGACCTTGAACGACTCATCGGGCTCGCCGTGCCGCTCGCGGCGGATGGTCCAGGCGTACATCTGCTTCGGAACGAAGCCGAGCGGCGGGATCTCCCCGACCTCGTAGAGATCCTTCTGCGGCGCGTCATAGATCGGTTGCGTCGCGGGCGCGTCCAGCGGAGCCATCGGGCGTTTCCTTTCGGTAGAAGGCGGCGCCAGGGGCGCACGCGCAACAATCTTGCGAATTTTGCTTGAGATGATCCTTTACATTATCCAGCGGGCCGCGCAACCCCATTGGCTCGCGGCCAACCCCCCACTTTTGGCGCAAGTTTATTGACCCCGGATAACCTCGAACGTAATAAAGTTGCCGAAGCCTCGTCGTTGCGATGCACAATGCCTCGCCCCGATCAGACCGGCGCGATTCGAATGGTGGCTGCAGAACATGAGCGAAATCCAACGCGACAAACCCTGGCTCTTCCGCACCTACGCGGGCCATTCCACGGCGGAGAAGTCGAACGCGCTCTACCGCCAGAACCTGTCTCGGGGCCAGACCGGGCTGTCGGTGGCCTTCGATCTGCCGACCCAGACCGGCTATGACAGCGACCATGTCCTGTCGCGCGGCGAGGTCGGCAAGGTCGGCGTGCCCGTCAGCCATATCGGCGACATGCGGGCGCTGTTCAGCGAGATCCCGCTCGAGATGATGAACACCTCGATGACGATCAACGCGACCGCCGGCTGGCTGCTCGCGCTCTATATATCCGTCGCCGAGGAACAGGGCGCCGATATCGCGAAGCTGCAGGGCACGGTGCAGAACGACATCATCAAGGAGTATCTCAGCCGCGGCACATATGTCTTTCCGCCCGCGCCGAGCCTGAAGCTGATCGCCGACATCGCCGAGTTCTGCTACGGACACGTGCCGAAGTGGAACCCGATGAACGTCTGCTCCTACCATCTGCAGGAGGCGGGGGCGACGCCGGAGCAGGAGCTGGCCTACGCGCTCGCCACCGCCTGCGCGGTGCTCGACCAGGTGAAAGGCCAGGTTCCGGCCGAGGATTTCCCCGAGGTCGTCAGCCGCATCTCCTTCTTCGTCAACGCGGGCATCCGCTTCGTGACCGAGATGTGCAAGATGCGCGCCTTCGTCGATCTCTGGGACGAGATCACCGCGACCCGCTACGGCGTCGAGAACCCGAAGCTGCGCCGCTTCCGCTACGGGGTGCAGGTGAATTCGCTAGGCCTGACCGAGCAGCAGCCGGAGAACAACGTCTATCGCATCCTGATCGAGATGCTGGCCGTCGTGCTCTCGAAGAAGGCCCGCGCCCGCGCGGTGCAGCTGCCGGCCTGGAACGAGGCGCTCGGCCTGCCCCGGCCCTGGGACCAGCAGTGGTCGCTCCGGATGCAGCAGATCATGGCCTATGAGACCGACCTGCTCGAATACGAGGACCTCTTCGACGGCAACCCGGCGGTCGACCGCAAGGTCGAGGCGCTGAAGGACGGCGCCCGGGCGGAGCTCGCCAAGATCGACGAGATGGGCGGCGCCGTCGCGGCGATCGACTATATGAAATCGCAGCTCGTCAGCGCGAACACCGCGCGGCTCGGGCGGATCGAGGCCGGGACCACGACCGTGGTCGGCGTGAACAAATTCGCCGAGGGCGAGCCGAGCCCGCTCACCGCGGGCGACGGCGGTATCATGGTGGTCGACCCGGCCGTCGAGGCCGCGCAGATCGCGACCCTGAAGGCCTGGCGCGAGAGCCGCGACGCCGCGGCCGTCGAAGCGGCGCTCGACGCGCTCAAGGCGGCGGCGCGCGCCGGCGAGAACATCATGCCCCCCTCGGTCGCCTGCGCGAAGGCGGGCGTGACCACCGGCGAATGGGGCGCCGCGATGCGCGAGATCTTCGGCGAGTACCGCGCCCCGACCGGCGTCGGCAAGGCCGCCGCCTCGCCCGCCGGCAACCTCGCCGAGGTCCGGGCGGCGGTCGAGGCCGCGAGCGAGCGGCTCGGCCGGCGGATCAAGTTCCTCGTCGGCAAGCCCGGCCTCGACGGCCATTCCAACGGCGCCGAGCAGATCGCGGTCCGGGCGCGGGATTCCGGCATGGAGGTGCTCTACGAGGGCATCCGCCTCACCCCGGCGCAGATCGTCAACGCGGCGCTCGAGGAATCGGTGCATGTGATCGGCCTCTCGATCCTCTCGGGCAGCCACCTGCCGCTGGTCGAGGAGGTGCTCGGGCGGATGCGGGCGGCCGGTCTCGACGACATCCCGCTCGTCGTCGGCGGCATCATCCCCGAGGCGGACGCGGAAACGCTGCGCGCGCAGGGCGTCGCCCGGGTCTACACGCCGAAGGATTTCGAGCTGAACCGGATCATGCTCGACATCGTCGCGTTGGTCGATCTGGAGGGCCGCGCCGCCGCCTGAGCCGCGCGACCCCTCCCGTCCCGACGGCGGAGAGTTTCCGCCGATCCCGGGATTCCGGCGGAACCGATCCGATGCCTGCGCATTTCTTAGGCATATGGCAACGACCCCGCTGGAGGAGACCATGCTTCAAGAGCAGAACGTCACGGCCATCTACCGCCGTTTCACGAGCGCCGACCTCGTGCGCCAAGCGTTGCGCGATCATGGCATCGAGATCGCCCGCGTTCACGTCATCCCGGACCGGGTGACCGGCATCGACGACGCGGCCGATTTCGGCCTGTACGATTCGGTCATCCGCGACCTCGACCTGCCCGAGGCCGATATCCGCGCCTATCAGGACGCGGTCCGGCGCGGAGATTTCGTGGTGTCGGCGACGGTTCCGAGCTCGGAGGTGCCTCAGGTCCAGGAGATCATGAGCCATCCCGAAGCCTTCGGCGACCGGGTGGACCGCGTGGAAGCGCGCGCCGAGCCGGAACCGGAGGACGCGCGCCTCGCCACCGAGCGGCCGGTGGAAACCACCTTTCCGCTGGCCGCTGAGACACCACTGCATGGAGGGAAAACATGGCAGAATATCGTAGCCCGAAGGTGACGGAGCCGGCGCAGGGCGGAGGCTCGCGCACCTGGCTCTGGGCCGCGGCGGCCCTGGTTGTGCTCCTCGCGATCGCATGGCTGGCGGGGCTGTTCGGGACGAGCGAAATGACCCCGGCTCCGACCGAGCCGACCGGAACCTCGGCGCCCGTGACCGCGCCGGAACCGCCCGCCGTCACCGCGCCGACCCCGGCCGAACCGCCGGCGGTAACCAATCCGACCACGCCCGGCGCCGAACCGCCGGCGGGCGAGACCCCGGCGCCCGAGGTGCCCGCGGCTCCCGCAACGCCCGGGACTGCGCCCGCGAACCCCTAAGGGGAGCTCGGCGGATCCCGGCCGGGGTCCGCCTTGGAAATGAGGAAGGCCCGATCCGCCGGATCGGGCCTTTTCTTTTGTCCGAGGTGATTTCGCGGTGGCGATCTTACCGGATGCACTTCGGGTGAACCGCCTCGACCGGGAGTTCCACTGCCCCGGGCGCGACCCGGGGCCTCGGTGCCATATCCCGAAACGCCGTTTTCCGAGTTTCGAGGCCCGGGATCAGCTCCGGGGCGGCGAAACCGTTGGCGCGAACGCCGGCTCACATCCGCCGTTCGACCATCAGCTGCTTGATCGAGGCGATCGCCTTCGCGGGGTTCAGCCCCTTCGGGCAGGTCTGGGCGCAGTTCATGATCGTATGGCAGCGGTAGAGCTTGAACGGATCCTCGAGCTCGTCGAGCCGCTCGCCCGTCGCCTCGTCGCGGCTGTCGATGATCCAGCGATAGGCGTGCAGCAGCGCCGCTGGGCCGAGATAGCGGTCGCCGTTCCACCAGTAGCTCGGGCAAGAGGTCGAGCAGCAGGCGCACATCACGCATTCATAGAGGCCGTCGAGCTTGCGGCGGTCGTCGATCGACTGCTTCCACTCGGTCGCCGGCTCGTTGGTCTTGGTCTCGAGCCAGGGCATGATCGAGGCATGCTGCGCATAGAAATGCGTGAGGTCGGTGACGAGATCCTTCACCACCGGCATGTGCGGCAGCGGGTAGATCTTCACGTCGCCCTTGATCTCGTCCATGCCCCAGATGCAGGCGAGCCGGTTGATCCCGTCGATGTTCATCGCGCAGGAGCCGCAGATGCCCTCGCGGCAGGAGCGGCGGAAGGTCAGCGTCGGGTCGATCTCGTTCTTGATCTTGATCAGCGCGTCGAGAACCATCGGACCGCAAGTGTCCATGTCGACGAAATACGTGTCGATCCGGGGGTTCTGGCCCGAATCCGGATCGTAACGGTAGATCTTGAAGGCGCGCACGTTCGTCGCGCCCTCCGGCTTCGGCCAGGACTTGCCGGCCACCATCCGGCTGTTCTTCGGAAGCTTGAATTCTGCCATCTCGCCGCCTCCTCAGTACACGCGCGCCTTGGGCGCGATCTTCTTCAGGTCGATCCCGCCCTCGTCCTGCGTCGTCAGCGGGTCGAGGTGCACCGGGCGATAGGCGAGCGTCACCGAGTTGTCGTCGCCGACGACCGCGAGGCTGTGCTTGCGCCAGTTCACGTCGTCGCGGTTCGGCCAGTCCTCGTGCGCGTGGGCGCCGCGGCTCTCCTTGCGCGCCTCGGCCGCGACGATGGTCGCGAGCGCGTTCGGCATCAGGTTGGTGAGCTCCAGCGTCTCCATGAGATCGGAGTTCCAGATCAGCGAGCGGTCGGAGACCTTGATGCTCGCCATCTGCTCGGCGACCGCCTTCATCTTCTCGACGCCCTCGGCCAGCGTCTTGTCGGTGCGGAACACCGCCGCGTCGGCCTGCATCGTGCGCTGCATCGAGAGCCGCAGATCGGCGGTCGCGATGTCGCCCGCGGCGTGCCGGAGCGCGTCGAACCGCGCGACGGCCTTGTCGACCGAGGCCTGGTTCAGCGGCCGGTTCGGGGCCTTCGGATCGACGACCTCGCCCGCCTTGATCGCGGCGGCGCGGCCGAAGACCACGAGGTCGATCAGGCTGTTCGAGCCGAGCCGGTTGGCGCCGTGGACCGAGGCGCACCCGGCCTCGCCCACCGCCATGAGGCCGGGAAGGATCCGGTCCGGCTCCTCCGCGGTCGGGTTCAGCACCTCGCCCCAGTAGTTGGTCGGGATGCCGCCCATGTTGTAGTGCACGGTCGGCAGCACCGGGATCGGCGCCTTGGTGACGTCGACGCCGGCGAAGATCTTCGCCGATTCCGAGATGCCGGGCAGCCGCTCGTGCAGCGCCTCGGGCGGCAGGTGGTTGAGGTTGAGGAAGATGTGGTCCTTGTTCGGACCCACGCCCCTGCCCTCGCGGATCTCGATCGTCATGCAGCGCGAGACGACGTCGCGCGAGGCGAGATCCTTGTAGGTGGGTGCGTAGCGTTCCATGAACCGCTCGCCCTCGGAATTGGTGAGATAGCCGCCCTCGCCGCGCGCGCCCTCGGTGATGAGGCAGCCCGAGCCATAGATGCCGGTCGGGTGGAACTGCACGAATTCCATGTCCTGCAGCGGCAGGCCCTGGCGCGCGACCATGCCGCCGCCGTCGCCGGTGCAGGTATGGGCGGAGGTCGCCGAGAAATAGGCGCGGCCATAGCCGCCGGTCGCGAGCACCACCATCTTCGCGTTGAAGCGGTGCAGCGTGCCGTCGTCGAGCTTCCACGCCAGCACGCCCTGGCAGGAGCCGTCCTCCGCCATGATCAGGTCGATGGCGAAATACTCGATGTAGAACTCCGCCTTCTCCTTCAGGGAGCGGCCGTAGAGCGTGTGCAGGATCGCGTGGCCGGTACGGTCGGCCGCGGCGCAGGTGCGCTGCACGGGCGGGCCCTCGCCGAATTCGGTGGTGTGGCCGCCGAACGGGCGCTGGTAGATCTTGCCCGACTCGGTGCGGGAGAAGGGCACGCCGTAGTGCTCGAGCTCGTAGACCGCCTTCGGCGCTTCCCGGGCGAGGTACTCCATCGCGTCGGTGTCACCGAGCCAGTCCGACCCCTTCACGGTGTCGTAGAGGTGCCACTGCCAGCTGTCCGGCCCCATGTTGCCGAGCGAGGCGGCGATGCCGCCCTGCGCCGCGACGGTGTGGGAGCGGGTCGGGAAGACCTTGGTGACGCAGGCGGTCCGGAGACCCTGCTCCGCCATGCCGAGCGTGGCGCGGAGCCCCGAGCCGCCGGCGCCGACAACGACGACATCATAGACATGGTCGACGAACGTATAGGCAGACATTCAAGCGTCCTTTCAGCCGGCGAGGGCGATCCGGGCGACGGCGAAGACGCCGATCAGCCCCATGCCCCAGCAGAACAGCGTGTTGAGGAGCTGGAGCGCGACCAGCATCGGCTTGTCGTGGACATAGTCCTCGATCACCACCTGCAGCCCCTGCTTCAGATGGATGAACACGGTCACGATCAGCAGGAGCGCTACGATCGCGTTGAACGGATGCGCGTAGGCGGCGCGAACCGCCGCGTAGTCCTGGCCGAGGTGCCGCGCGAAGGGGAAAACGAAGAGCAGCGTCAGCGGCACCAGCGCGATCGAGGTGATCCGCTGGCTCCACCAGTGGCCGACGCCCTCCTTGGCCGAGCCGAGGCCGTCGACGCGCTGCCGGTCGGTACGATAGCTCATCTCGCGCTCCCCTCTCAGAAGGCCAGGATCAGGGTCAGGATCGTCAGAACGACGGTGGCGGCCACCACGGCCTTGCCGCTCTTGTGCACGGTCGGCAGGTCGAAGCCGTAGCCCGCGTCCCAGAACAGGTGCCGAATGCCGTTGCAGAAATGGTACCAGAAGGCCGCGAGCGAACCGATCAGGATCAGCCCGCCGATCCAGGAGGTGAGCAGCCCGTCGACGAAGGAGAAGGACTCGGGCCCGGCGCCGAGCGCCAGCAGCCACCAGACGACCAGGATCGCGGCGAGCGTCAGTCCGACGCCGGCGACGCGGTGCAGGATCGACAGGACCGAGGTGATCTGCGGCCGATAGACCTGCCCGATCATGAATGGCGAGAGTGGTCTGTTCGGGGGATTCACATCTGCCATCGTCTTCGCCTCCCTACCGTCGCCGGGGATCCCGTTACGCGGGATCCGCCTGGTCCCGCGCCGAGACCGATGCGACCTGAGTCCGCGCCGTCCAGCGCTAGCGCACCCTGTTTCCGGTGTTTTTTTGACGAACGCAAGTGCGAAATAGCTTTGTGATCACAGCCCCGAAAGCTGTGATCACAAAGCCCGGCTGCTCATTTCGGCAGCAGCGCCCAGTAGTCGAGATCGAGCAGAACGCCCTTGGCATAGCGCCCGTTTTCGTCCTTGAGCGAAAAGGGTTCGGCCTCTTTCGTATGGGCGACAAGTCTGAGCCGGAGCGCCCCGACCGAGGGGTTCGCCGTCTCCGCGAGATCGAGCACCTCGCTCCAGGCGCCGACCGTGTCGCCGGCGAAACAGGGGTTGGCATGCGACCCGGCGTTGATCGCCGCGATCATCTGCGCGTTGGTGAGCCCGTTGAACGACAGCGCGCGCGCGAGGCTGATCACATGACCGCCGTAGATCAGCCGCCGGCCGTCCTCGCGCAGCGTGGCGTCGAAATGCACCTTCGAGGTGTTCTGCCACAGCCGGGTGGCCATCATGTGCTCGGCTTCCTCGATCGTGACGCGGTCGACGTGGTCGATCCGCTCCCCGACCGCGTAGTCGCCCCAGCGGTGCCGGCCGCCGGCCAGCACCTCGTCATAGGTCGAGAAGTCGAGCCCCTTGGGAATCGCGAGGCTCTCGGCCGCGACCACGGTCGCGAGGGTCGGGATCACCGTCAGCGGCGCCGGCGCCGCGTGGTCGCGCTTGCGCACCATCACCCAGCGCACGTAGCTCATCACCGGCGCGCCGTCCTGGCGGAAGCCGGTGGTGCGGACATAGACGACGCCGCTCGTCCCGTTCGAGTTCTCCTTCAGCCCGATCACCTCGCTGACCGAGGTCAGCGTGTCGCCGGGATGGACCGGCGCGAGGAACCGGCCCTCGGCGTAGCCGAGATTGGCGACGGCGTTCAGGCTGACGTCGGGCACCGTCTTGCCGAAGACGATGTGAAAGCCGATTAGGTCCTCGAGCGGGCTCCGCGCGAGGCCGCTCGCCCGCGCGAATTCGTCGGAGGAATAGAGCGCGAAGCGGCTCGGGTAGAGCGCGGTGTAGAGCGCGCGGTCGCCCTCGGTCGCGGTGCGCGGCACGGCGTGGCGGATCACCTGCCCGATCCGGTAATCCTCGAAGAAATTGCCCGCGCTGGTCTTGAAGTCGAACGTGGCCTTGGTCTGGTTCATGTCAGAGATCACCGAGCTTGATCGACGGGTCGTAATGGCCTTCGACCTCCTTCACCACCGCCTGGCCGCAGCGCATGACGCCGCGCACCGGGTCGAAGGCGTAGCTCGGCGCGCCGTGCAGCGCCCAGCCGGCGTCGAGCGCGCGGGTTACCTTGTGGCAGAAGGCCGAGGTGTCGTCCTCGGTCAGGAAGCGATAGGCCAGCATGTGCGTTACCCCGGGAAAGGCCAGCGGCCGAGCCAGGCGTGAATGCCGGCGATGGCCGCGAAGACGACGAGCGAAATGAGCGCGAGGCGCAGGTCCGCCATCGGCGGAACCGGTCCGACGGGCGCCCTGGGCGCCGCGGTGTCGATCAGGGCCATGCTCGCGATGGCCCAGAGCCCCATGGCGCCGAACAGGATCAGTCCCGCCAGGTCGCCGTTCACCAGGATATGCGCGATCGCCCAGAGCAGCACCCCGGTCAGCATCGGGTTGCGCAGCACGGTCTTGACCCGGCTCGGCGCGTTGGCGGCGCCGAAGAGGAAGACGGCGATCAGCATCAGGAGGTTGTTGAGATGCACGGTCCAGCCCGGCGGGGTGTAGACCGCGACATAGGGCGCGGCGCGGAAGCCGATCACGATCAGGACCAGCGACAGGCCGATCAGCGCCGCGAAGATCCCGCGCGCCGGCCCGGCGCCGAGCCGCGCCGCGAGATCGCCGCGCGCGCCGGGCGCGACCCGCTTGAAGAGATGCGCGGCGATCCAGAGGGCGATGCCGATCACGAGAAGTGCCATTCCGGGTCTCCTCCATGGCTGAGCCGCCTTGGCCGGCGGTCTGGCTGCGAACGCCGCCGCCGGTATCGGCGGGCGGCCGGGTCCCGCGGGCCGGCGCCTCGCGCCCGGCCCGGACTGGTCAGGCGACGACCGCCTCGGTCATCGCCGCGATCGCGCCGGCGCGCGCCAGCAGGCGGCGGGCCGAGGCGACGTGCAGGTTCTCGACGATCCGGCCGTTCAGCACCGCGACGCCCTCGCCGCGCGCCTCGGCCTCCTCGAAGGCCTCGACCTGCGCCGTCGCGAGCGCGAGATCCTCGGCCGAGGGCGCGAAGACCTCGTTGGCGATCGCGATCTGGTCGGGATGGATCAGCGACTTGCCGTCCATGCCCATGTCGCGGCCCTGGACGCAGACGGCGCGCAGCCCCTCGCGATCCTGGAAGGCGTTGTGCACGCCGTCGACGCAGACGAGCCCCTCGGCCCGCGCGGCGAGCAGGCAGAGCGACAGGCTGGTGAGAAGCGGCGTCCGGTCGGAGGTATGCGCGGCGCCGAGATCCTTGACGAGATCGTTGGTGCCGATCACGAAGCCTTCGAGCAACGGATGCGCGGCGGCGATCGCGCCGGCGTTCAGCATGCCGCGCGGCGTCTCCATCATCGCCCAGATCCGGGTGTGGGCGGGCGCGCCGGCGGCGGCCATCAGCTCCGCGACGCGGTGGAGATCCGCGGGCGCCTCGACCTTCGGCACCAGGATCGCATGCGGCCCGGCCTTCGAGGCGCGGGCGATGTCGTCCTCGCCCCAGCGCGTGTCGAGCCCGTTCACCCGGACGAGCAGCCGCCGCAGGCCGTAGCCGCCCGCCTCCACCGCCTCGGCGACCAGTTCCCGCGCCCGCTCCTTCTCGGAGGGCGCGACCGCGTCCTCGAGATCGAGGATCAGTGCGTCGGCCGCGAGACCGCGCGCCTTCTCGAGCGCGCGCGGACGGGATCCCGGCATGTAGAGGACGGAGCGGAAAGGTTGGATATCTTGTTCCATCGCGTAATTTTCTTGCTGCGCCGCGGCAAGATGCGCACATACCTTACCGGATGACAAGGCCAAACCTGAGCTCTCACCCGTGGCGCGTCGCGGCGTTGCGCGCCGAAGCCGAGCCCCGCGCGGTCCCCGTTAAGCATTTCTTGGCCGTCCCGGGACAGCCTCCGGGCAGACCTCAACCGCCCGGGCGGAAGCCCCCCGGGACCGCGAAAGGCCCAGCGGATGCCCGTTCTCTCGCACCTGATCCGCGCCTCGATCGGCGCCACGCTCGTCTGGACCACGCCGCCGGCCGAGGCGCGCGACGCCCCGCCCTGCGCCGCGCGATCGGAGGTGGTGGCGCGGCTCGCCGCCGATTTCGGCGAGACGCCACGCGGCCTCGGCCTCGCCGGGAAGGCGCGTCTCATCGAGCTGTTCGCCTCCGAAGCCACCGGCACCTGGACGCTGCTGCGCACCGAGGCCGACGGCACGACCTGCCTGCTGGCGGCGGGCCGCGACTGGCTCGCGGCGCCCGCCGTCGCGGCGCCCGCGCCCGGCCGCCCGCTCTGACGCGGGCGTCCTCGCGCGCGCCGGCCGCGGGAGGGGACGGGCTTTTGCGTCTTGCTAATGCTCTGGCGAGCGGCTAGCCAAATCGCGTTTTTTTCCTCACAGAGAGAGAACGGGCTCATGGCAAGACCGAAGATCGCGTTGATCGGCGCGGGCCAGATCGGTGGTACGCTCGCGCATCTGGCGGCGCTCAAGGAACTCGGCGACGTGGTTCTGTTCGACATCGCCGAGGGCACGCCGCAGGGCAAGGCGCTCGACATCGCCGAGAGCGCCCCGGTCGACAAGTTCGACGCGGTCGTCACCGGCGCCAATTCCTACGAGGCGATCGCGGGCGCCGATGTCTGCATCGTCACCGCCGGCGTCGCCCGCAAGCCGGGCATGAGCCGCGACGACCTGCTCGGCATCAACCTCAAGGTGATGAAGTCGGTCGGCGAGGGCATCGCCGCCAACGCGCCGAACGCCTTCGTCATCTGCATCACCAACCCGCTCGACGCGATGGTCTGGGCGCTGCGCGAATTCTCCGGCCTGCCGACCGAGAAGGTCGTCGGCATGGCGGGCGTGCTCGACTCCGCCCGCTTCCGGCACTTCCTCGCCACCGAGTTCAACGTCTCGGTCAAGGACGTGACCGCCTTCGTGCTCGGCGGCCATGGCGACACGATGGTGCCGCTGACCCGCTATTCCACCGTCGCCGGCATCCCGCTCCCGGACCTCGTCAAGATGGGCTGGACCACGCAGGAGAAGCTCGACGCGATCGTGCAGCGCACCCGCGACGGCGGCGCCGAGATCGTCGGCCTCCTCAAGACCGGCTCGGCCTTCTACGCCCCGGCCGCCTCGGCGATCGAGATGGCGGAAGCCTATCTGAAGGACCAGAAGCGCGTCCTGCCCTGCGCCGCCTATCTCGACGGCGCCTACGGGCTGAAGGGCATGTATGTCGGCGTCCCGACCGTGATCGGCGCCGGCGGCATCGAGAAGGTGGTAGAGATCGCGCTCGACAAGGCCGAGAAGGCGATGTTCGACAAGTCGGTCGACGCGGTGAAGGGCCTCGTCGAGGCCTGCAAGGGCATCGACCCGAGCCTCGCCTGACCTCGGCCTCGTGACTTCCGGGGGGCTCCGTCTCGGCCGAGGCGGGGCCCCTCGTCGTTCCGGCCTTGGGCCGCGTGGCGGCGGATCGGCGTCGAATCAGCCGCCCCGGCCCCGCGCGCCCGCGCCGGGCGCTGCGTGATCACAGCAAAAAATCATGTGATCACAAAATTCGGCTTTTGCGGCCCAAGCGCGGAAAGCGCGTTCAATTCATTTGCATCGCCCGAAAACCGCGCCTACGCAATCCCGCGTCGAGACGGGAAGGCCGCGTGTCGCGGCTCTTGCGTGCCCGTCGGACCGAGATCGAAGCCCCGGCGGGGCCGAAGGATGGGCGGCATATGAACATTCACGAATACCAGGCCAAGCAGCTGCTGAAGGAATACGGCCTGCCCGTTTCCGACGGGCGGATCGTCCTGCGCGCCGAAGAGGCGAAGGCGGCGGCTGGCGAACTGGGCGGGCCGATCTGGGTCGTCAAGGCGCAGATCCACGCGGGCGGCCGCGGCAAGGGCAAGTTCAAGGAAGAAAGCGCCGGCGAAAAGGGCGGCGTGCGCATCACCAAGTCGGTCGCCGAGGCCGCCGAGGAAGCGCAGAAGATGCTCGGCCGCACGCTGGTCACGCACCAGACCGGCCCGGTCGGCAAGACCGTCAACCGCGTCTACATCGAGGACGGCTCGGACATCGCGCGCGAGCTCTATCTCGCGCTGCTCGTCGACCGCGTGACCTCGCGCGTCGCCTTCGTCGTCTCGACCGAGGGCGGCATGGACATCGAGGAAGTCGCCGCGAAGACCCCGGAGAAGATCGTCTCCTTCTCGGTCGACCCGGCCTCCGGCATCTCCGGCTTCCACGGCCGCCGCGTCGCCTTCGCGCTCGGGCTCGGGCTCGAGGGCAAGCAGGTCCGCCAGTGCGTCGATCTCGTGAACAAGCTCTACAAGCTGTTCCTCGAGAAGGACGCCGAGATGGTCGAGATCAACCCGCTGATCGTCACGACCGGCGGCGACCTCAAGTGCCTCGACGCGAAGGTCGGGTTCGATTCGAACTCGCTCTACCGCCAGCCGGCGATCATGGCGCTGCGCGACGAGACCGAGGAGGATCCGAAGGAGCTCGCGGCGTCGAAATTCGACCTCAACTACATCGCGCTCGACGGCGAGATCGGCTGCATGGTCAACGGTGCCGGCCTCGCGATGGCCACGATGGACATCATCAAGCTCTACGGCGCGGAGCCGGCGAACTTCCTCGACGTCGGCGGCGGCGCCACGAAGGAGAAGGTCACCGAGGCGTTCAAGATCATCACCTCCGATCCGAACGTGAAGGGCATCCTCGTCAACATCTTCGGCGGCATCATGCGCTGCGACGTCATCGCCGAGGGCGTGATCGCCGCGGTGAAGGCGGTCGGCCTCAAGGTGCCGCTGGTGGTCCGGCTGGAGGGCACGAACGTCGAGCTCGGCAAGAAGATCCTGAACGAAAGCGGCCTCGCGGTCATCGCGGCGGACAATCTCTCCGACGCGGCCGAGAAGATCGTCAAAGCCGTGAAAGGCGCCTGAGCATGGCCATCCTCGTCAATGAGAACACCAAGGTAATCTGCCAGGGCTTCACCGGCGCGCAGGGCACCTTCCACTCCGAGCAGGCGATCGCCTACGGCACCAAGGTGGTCGGCGGCGTGACACCGGGCAAGGGCGGATCCAGCCACATCGGCCTGCCGGTCTTCGACACCGTGGCCGAGGCCAAAGAGAAGACCGGGGCGACCGCGACCTCGATCTACGTGCCGCCGCCCTTCGCCGCGGACGCGATCCTCGAGGCGATCGACGCCGAGATCGAGCTCATCGTCGCGATCACCGAGGGCATCCCGGTGCTCGACATGATGAAGGTCAAGCGCGCCCTCGCCGGCTCGCGCTCGATCCTGATCGGGCCGAACTGCCCGGGCGTCATCACGCCGGACGCCTGCAAGATCGGCATCATGCCGGGCCACATCCACAAGCGCGGCTCGGTCGGGGTTGTGTCCCGCTCGGGCACGCTTACCTACGAGGCGGTCGCGCAGACCACCGCCGCGGGCCTCGGCCAGTCCACCTGCGTCGGCATCGGCGGCGACCCGATCAAGGGGACGGAGCATCTCGACGTGCTCGAATGGCTGCTCGACGATCCGGAGACCGAGTCGATCATCATGATCGGCGAGATCGGCGGTTCGGCCGAGGAAGAAGCGGCGCAGTTCATCAAGGACGAGGCCAAGCGCGGCCGGGCGAAGCCGATCGCGGGCTTCATCGCGGGCCGCACCGCGCCGAAGGGCCGCCGCATGGGCCACGCGGGCGCGATCGTCGCCGGCGGCAAGGGCGGCGCCGAGGACAAGATCGAGGCGATGAAGTCCGCGGGCTTCGTGGTCGCCGACAGCCCCGCCGGTCTCGGCGAGGCGGTCCTGAAGGCGATCGGCCGCGGCTAGTCACCACCGACCCCGTCCGGCCATTCGGGCCGGGCGGGGAGTTCACGCCGGGGCCGGGCGGGCCGCCGGGTTATGCAAAGGAGCGGGCAAGTCCCGTTGCACCATGACCGAACAGTCGCAGAACACGGTCTTTCAGAATTCCTCGTTCCTGCAGGGGCAGAACGCGGAATACGTCGAGGCGCTTCAGGCGCGCTACGCCGAGGATCCCGCCTCGGTGGACGCGACTTGGGCCGAGTTCTTCAAGGGCCTCGGGGATCCCGGCGCCGATGCGATCGCGAACGCCCAGGGCCCGAGCTGGGCGCGCGGTGACTGGCCGCCGGTCCCGAACGACGAGCTGACCGCCGCGCTCGACGGGCAATGGGGCCCGGAGCCGGGCAAGAAGGTCGCGGAGAAGGTCCAGGCCAAGGCCGTCGAGAAGGGCGTCACGCTCTCCGAGAGCCAGGTCCAGCAGGCGGTGCTCGACTCCTTGCGCGCGCTGATGATCATCCGCGCCTACCGCATCCGCGGCCACCTGATCGCCGATCTCGACCCGCTGCGGCTGACCGCGCCGGTGCCGCATCCGGAGCTGCGTCCGGAAAGCTACGGCTTCGGCCCGGCCGACATGGACCGGCCGATCTTCCTCGACAACGTGCTCGGACTCGAGACCGCCTCGATGCGGCAGATCCTCGAGATCCTGAAGCGCACCTACTGCGGCACCTTCGCGCTGCAGTACATGCATATCTCGAACCCCGAGGAATCCTCCTGGCTGAAGGAGCGGATCGAGGGCTACGGCAAGGAGATCCGCTTCACCCAGGAAGGGCGGCGCGCGATCCTGAACAAGCTGGTCGAGGCCGAGGGCTTCGAGAAGTTCCTGCAGATCAAGTACACCGGCACCAAGCGCTTCGGCCTCGACGGCGGCGAGGCGCTGATCCCGGCGATGGAGCAGGTGATCAAGCGCGGCGGCTCGCTCGGCGTCGAGGAGATCGTGATCGGCATGCCGCACCGCGGCCGCCTCAGCGTGCTCGCCAACGTGATGGGCAAGCCCTACCGCGCGATCTTCAACGAATTCCAGGGCGGCAGCTACAAGCCCGAGGAGGTCGAGGGTTCCGGCGACGTGAAGTACCACCTCGGCGCCTCGTCGGACCGCGAGTTCGACGGCAACCGGGTGCATCTCTCGCTCACCGCGAACCCGTCGCACCTCGAGGCGGTCGATCCGGTCGTGCTCGGCAAGGCGCGCGCCAAGCAGGCGCAGATGCATGACGAGGAGCGGGTGAAGGTCCTGCCCGTGCTGCTGCACGGCGACGCGGCCTTCGCCGGCCAGGGCGTCGTGGCGGAATGCTTCGGCCTCTCGGGCCTGAAGGGCCACCGCACCGGCGGGACGATCCATATCGTCGTGAACAACCAGATCGGCTTCACCACCGCGCCGATGTATTCGCGCTCCTCGCCCTATCCGACCGACATCGCGCTGATGGTCGAGGCGCCGATCTTCCACGTGAACGGCGACGACCCCGAGGCGGTGGTGCACGCCGCCCGCGTCGCGACCGAATTCCGGCAGCGCTTCGGCAAGGACGTCGTGATCGACATGTTCTGCTATCGCCGGTTCGGGCATAACGAGGGCGACGAGCCCATGTTCACCCAGCCCCTGATGTACACGGCGATCAAGGGGCACAAGACCACGCTGCAGCTCTATACCGAGCGGCTCGTGAAGGACGGTCTCATCCCCGAAGGCGAGATCGAGGACATGAAGGCCGCCTTCCAGGCGCATCTGAACGCCGAGTTCGACTCCGGCAAGGATTATCGCCCGAACAAGGCCGACTGGCTGGACGGGCGCTGGTCCGGCCTCGGCAAGCGCGAGGGCCGCTACCAGCGGGGCAAGACCGGCGTCGAGCTGGCCCGGCTGAAGAAGGTCGGCGCGGCGCTCACCGCGCTGCCCGAGGGCTTCAACCCGCACCGCACCGTGCAGCGCATGCTCGACGCGAAGCGGCAGATGATCGAGACCGGCCAGGGCATCGACTGGGCCACGGCCGAGGCGCTCGCCTTCGGCACCCTCCTCACCGAGGGCTATCCGGTGCGCCTCTCGGGCCAGGACGTCACCCGGGGCACCTTCAGCCAGCGGCATTCAGGCATCGTCGACCAGACGAGCGAGGAACGCTACCTGCCGCTCAACCACATCGACGAGGGACAGGCGGCCTACGAGGTCGTGGACTCGATGCTCTCGGAATACGCCGTGCTTGGCTACGAGTACGGCTACTCGCTCGCCGAGCCGAACGCGCTCGTGCTCTGGGAGGCGCAGTTCGGCGACTTCGCCAACGGCGCCCAGATCATGGTCGACCAGTTCATCTCCTCGGGCGAAGCGAAGTGGCTCCGGATGTCGGGCCTCGTGATGCTGCTGCCGCATGGCTACGAGGGCCAGGGCCCGGAACACAGCTCGGCGCGGCCCGAGCGGTTCCTGCAGATGTGCGCGGCGGACAACTGGATCGTCGCGAACTGCACCACGCCGGCGAACTATTTCCACATCCTGCGCCGGCAGCTGCACCGCAGCTTCCGCAAGCCCTTGATCCTGATGACGCCGAAGTCGCTGCTGCGCCACAAGCTCGCGGTCTCCGACCTCACCCAGTTCTCGAAGGGGTCGAGCTTCCATCGCGTGCTCTGGGACGACGCGGACAAGGGCCCGGAACAGGCCGGGGCGCTGGTCTCGGACGACAAGATCAAGCGGGTCGTCATGTGCTCGGGCAAGGTCTACTACGACCTGCTCGAGGAGCGCGACGCGCGCGGCATCGACAACGTCTACATCATGCGGCTCGAGCAGTTCTATCCGTTCCCGGCGCTCAGCCTCACGAAGGAGCTCGGCCGGTTCAAGGACGCCCAGGTCGTCTGGTGCCAGGAAGAGCCGAAGAACCAGGGCTACTGGACCTTCGTCGAGCCGAACATCGAATGGGTGCTGGGCCGGATCGGCGCGAAATACCCGCGGCCGGCCTATGTCGGGCGTCCGTCCTCGGCCTCGCCGGCGACCGGGCTCGCGAAGCAGCACAAGCTCCAGCAGGAACAGCTGGTGGACGAGGCACTGACCCTCAGGAAGGACCGATAAGACAATGGCCGAGATTCGCGTGCCAACGCTGGGCGAGAGCGTCAGCGAGGCGACCGTCGCCACCTGGTTCAAGAAGGTGGGCGACGCGGTCGCGGTGGACGAGATGCTCTGCGAGCTCGAGACCGACAAGGTGACCGTCGAAGTGCCGGCGACCGCCGCCGGCGTCCTGACCGAGATCGTCGCCAAGGAAGGCGAGACCGTCGGCCTCGACGCGCTGCTCGCCATGATCGACGAGAAGGCCGAGGCCAAGCCGGCGGCGGCCAAGAAGACGGTCGCGGCGCCCGAGGCGGCGGCGGAGCCGGCGGTGAAGGCCGCGGCCGAGCCGGGCAAGGAAGCCTCCGAAGGCGCCGAATCGGCGCCCGCCAACGCGCGTTCGGTCGACATCATGGTTCCGACCCTCGGCGAGAGCGTCAGCGAGGCCACCGTCTCGACCTGGTTCAAGAAGCTCGGCGACGCCGTGGCGCAGGACGAGCTTCTCTGCGAGCTCGAGACCGACAAGGTCTCGGTCGAGGTCCCCTCGCCCGCCGCGGGCGTGCTGAGCGAGATCCTCGCGCCGCAGGGCGCGACGGTCTCGGCCGGCGGCAAGCTCGGCGTGATCGCCGGCGGCGCCGCCGCGAGCGCGGCCGCCGCCCCGGCGCCGGCCCAGGCCGCCGCCGCTCCGGCCGCGACCGCGTCGCGCGACGTCGAGAACGCGCCCTCGGCGAACAAGCTGATGGCCGACCGCGGGCTCGGCGCCTCCGACGTGACCGGCACCGGCCGCGACGGGCGGATCATGAAGGAGGACGTGCTGCGCGCCCCGGCGCCCCAGCCGGCCGCCGCCCCGGCCCCCGCGCCGGCGCCGATCCCGCGCGCCGCTGTACCGGCCGAGGACGCCTCGCGCGAGGAGCGGGTCAAGATGACCCGCCTGCGCCAGACCATCGCCCGGCGCCTGAAGGAGGCGCAGAGCACCGCCGCCATGCTCACCACCTACAACGAGGTGGACATGACCGGCGTGATGGAGCTGCGCAACGAGTACAAGGACCTGTTCGAGAAGAAGCACAAGGTGAAGCTCGGCTTCATGTCCTTCTTCACCAAGGCCTGCTGCCACGCGCTGAAGGAGGTCCCGGAGGTCAACGCCGAGATCGACGGCACCGACATCGTCTACAAGAACTTCGTCCACATGGGCGTCGCGGTCGGCACCCCGACCGGGCTCGTCGTCCCCGTGGTGCGCGACGCGGACCAGATGTCCTTCGCCGATATCGAGAAGACGATCGCGGCGCTCGGCGTGAAGGCCCGCGACGGCAAGCTCTCGATGGCCGAGATGCAGGGTGGCACCTTCACGATCTCGAACGGCGGCGTCTACGGCTCGCTGATGTCCTCGCCGATCCTGAATCCGCCGCAGTCGGGCATCCTCGGCATGCACAAGATCCAGGAGCGCCCGATGGCGATCAAGGGCCAGGTGGTGATCCGGCCGATGATGTATCTCGCGCTGAGCTACGACCACCGGATCGTCGACGGCAAGGGCGCGGTCACCTTCCTCGTCCGCGTCAAGGAAGCCCTCGAGGATCCGCGCCGCCTGCTGATGGATCTCTGATCCGGTGCGCCCCCTCGGGAAAGCCAGGGGGCGCGTCTCGCACGGAGGCGTGACATGACCCCCGAACTCACCGTGCTCGCGCTCGCCGCGATCCTGCAGGCCGGGCAGATCATGCACGCCAACTGGGTGATGAACCGCGACATCGGCCCGGAGTGGAACGTCGGCCCGCGCGACACGCGGCCGGAGTTCTCGCCCCTGACGGGGCGGCTCCGGCGCGCCGCCGCCAATCATTTCGAGGCGCTGGCGCTCTTCACGATCGCGGTCGTGGTCGTGACCCTCTCGGGCAAGGCGTCGGGTCTCACCGCCGCCTGCGCCTGGATCTATCTCGTCGCGCGGGTGCTCTACGTGCCCGCCTACGCATTCGGCTGGTCGCCGTGGCGGTCGGTCATTTTCGGGGTTGGCCTCGCCGCGACCCTGGTCATGATCCTGTCCGCCCTGTTTTGATAATTGGCGCGAGGCGCCGCGAGGAGTGATACATGGCTGATTATGATGTGATCGTCATCGGCGCGGGGCCGGGCGGCTATGTCTGTGCCATCCGGTGCGCGCAGCTCGGTCTGAAGGTCGCCTGCGTCGAGGGCCGGGCGACGCTCGGCGGCACCTGCCTCAACGTCGGCTGCATCCCTTCGAAGGCGCTGCTGCACGCCTCGGAGCTCTTCCACGAGGCGAGCCACAACTTCGCCAAGATGGGCCTCAAGGTCGCGACGCCGGAAATCGACTGGCCGGGCATGCTCGCCTACAAGCAGTCGACGGTCGACGGCAACACCAAGGGCATCGAGTTCCTGTTCAAGAAGAACAAGATCGACTGGATCAAGGGCTGGGGCGCGATCACCGCGCCGGGCGAGGTGACGGTCGACGGAACCGCGCACAAGGCGAAGAACATCGTGATCGCCACCGGCTCGGAGGCGGCGAGCCTGCCCGGCGTCGAGGTCGACGAGAAGGTGGTCGTGACCTCGACCGGCGCGCTCGAGCTCGGCGGCGTGCCGAAGCGGCTCGCGGTGATCGGCGCCGGCGTGATCGGCCTCGAGCTCGGCTCGGTCTACGCGCGGCTCGGGAGCCAGGTGACGGTCGTCGAGTTCCTCGACCAGATCACGCCCGGCATGGACGGCGAGGTGGTGAAGACCTTCCAGAAGCTCTTGACCAAGCAGGGCATCAACTTCGTGCTGGGCGCCGCCGTGCAGGGCGTGACCAAGGGCGAGACCGGCGCCAAGGTCAGCTACAAGCTGCGCAAGGACGAGAGCGAGGGCGCCGTCGAGGCCGACGTGGTCCTGGTCGCGACCGGGCGCCGCGCCTATTCGAAGGGCCTCGGGCTCGAGGCGATCGGCGTCGAGGTGACCGAGCGCGGCGTCGTGAAGACCGACGCGCACTGGCGAACCAACGTGCCCGGGATCTACGCGATCGGCGACGCGATCCAGGGGCCGATGCTGGCGCACAAGGCCGAGGACGAGGGCATGGCGGTCGCCGAGACCATCGCGGGCCAGCACGGCCACGTGAACTACGGCGTGATCCCCGGCGTCATCTACACGACGCCCGAGGTGGCGGCGGTCGGCGAGACCGAGGAGAGCCTGAAGGCCGCCGGCCGCGCCTACAAGGTCGGCAAGTTCCCCTTCATGGGCAACGCCCGGGCCAAGGCGCTGCTGCAGGCCGACGGTTTCGTGAAGATCCTGGCCGACAAGGAGACCGACCGGATCCTCGGCGCGCATATCGTCGGCCCGCAGGCCGGCGAGATGATCCACGAGATCTGCGTCGCGATGGAATTCGGCGCGGCGGCCGAGGACGTGGCGCGCACCTGCCACGCGCATCCGACCTGCTCGGAAGCCGTGCGCGAAGCCGCGCTCGCCTGCGGCGACGGGCCGATCCACGTCTGATCGGCGGCGGGGCGGACACGCGTCCGCCCCCGCCGAGACAGGGCCTTCCGGTTAAGGCCCCGTTCATGCGTCGCGCCGAATCTGGGCGCCACAGCCATTGAACGGTGCATGAAATGTCCGGAACGCTTGCTACGGATCGGGGCGACAGGGTCTCCAGACTGGCCGCCGAATCCATCGCGGAGAAGGCGGAAGTCGCGCTCCTCGCCCCAAGCCTCGATGAATCGACCTGCGCGAGCTGGCTCTGGGCGTTTCTCTTGGGTCCGATCTACTACGCGGCCCACGGGTTCTGGGGCCGTGCCCTGATCGTATTCGCGCTGAATTTCGTGTTTTTCATCGGGATCATCGGCTCACCTTTCCTCGCGTATCCCGCGTGGAAAGAACGCGCGGAAGAGAAGGCACGCAACATGCTCATGGTCGATAAGCTTCGTGCCCGCCCCTGATTCCAGTGCCTTTCCAAGCTGACGAGGCGCCCGTGACCTCTTGCCCGGTCCGATCGGCCGGAGCGCGGAGGGGAGGCCGAGAGCTATCCGGATTTGCCCGTCGGCGAACCGGCCGGGAAGACCGCCCCTACCCCGCCAGCATCCTGAGCCCCTGGGTCACATCCATCCGCACCGCGAGGCGCAGGCCGGGATTGTCGCCCGCCTTCAGCGCCGCGATGATCTTGCGGTGGTTCTCGGACGCCTGCCGCCGCTGCAGCCGCTCGTAGAGCGCGCGCATGGTCGGGCCGGACTGCAGCCAGACGGTCTCGATCAGCCCGAGCATCGCCGGCGCCTGGGCACGCAGGTAGAGCGTGCGGTGGAACTCGAGGTTGGTCCGCACGTAGCCCGCCGCGTCGCCCTTCACGATCATCTCGTCGATCACGTTGTTGATCGCCTGCATCCGGTCGATCAGCGCCACATGCGCGCGGGGCAGCGCGCGGCTGGCGAGCTCGGGCTCGAGCAGCGCGCGCAGGGATGCGAGCTCCTCGATCCGCTCGTTGGTGAGCTCCGGCGTCGAGACCCGGCCGGAGGCGGAAAGCTTCAGAGCGCCCTCGGCGACGAGCCGGCGCACCGCCTCGCGGGCGGGGGTGGTCGAGACCTGGTATTCTGCGGCGATGCCGCGCAGCGTCATCGAGGCGCCCGGCGCGATCAGCCCGTGCATGACCCGCGCTCGAAGCCCGCGATAGACCCGCTCATGCGCGGTGAGGGACGTGTCTCCCCCCGGGGGCGTCTGGCTGGGGCGTTCGCGCGGCTCGATCATGCGCGATGGGGATCACGAAGCGGCCGGTGCCGTCAAGGAGATCGCGCGCGGCGGCGGATCTTATGCCGGCCCGGGGCGCGCGAAATCGTAGCCGTGCAGCCGCGCCCCCTCGGCGCTCAGCCAGGCGCGCGGCTTCGCGTAGCCCGGGCAAAGCTCGGCCACGACCGCCCAGAATCGGGGCGAATGGTTCAGCTCGGCGAGATGGGCGACCTCGTGCGCGACGACGTAATCGAGCACCGCGCTCGGCGCCAGCACGAGGCGCCAGGAATACATCAGATCGCCCCGGGCGGTGCAGGAGCCCCAGCGCCCGCGCGGATCGCGCAGCGTGATCTGCCGCGCCGGCCGGCCGAGCGCCGCGGCGTGGCGGTCGGTCGCGACGGCGCAGGCCTCGCGCGCGGCCTCGCGCAGATAGGCGGCGACCCGGCCCGGCAGGTCCTCGGCCCGGCCGGGGACCCGCAGCTCGTCGCCGGCGCGCTGCGGCCGGCGCAGCTCCGGCGCGGCGCGGATTACCAGCCGGCCGTCGCCGAAGGGAAGCTCGGTGCCGTCGCGGACCGGGACATGCGGCCGCGCGGCCATGTGCCGGCGCAGCCAGTCCTCGTGATCGTCGAGAAAGGAGCGCGCGGCCGCGAGCGGCGTCGCCGCGGGAATGGTCAGCACCGGCCCGCCGGTGGCGAGCCCCGCGACGCGCAGCACCATGCGGCGCGAGCGCGCGTCCCGGCGCAGCCGCACCGCGATCTCGGGATCGCCGATCCGCAGGATTCCCGCCAAGCGCGCGGCCCCCCGCTAGGGCGCCGCCGCCGGCCGCGCCGCGCCGGTCAGGATGGCGCCCCGACCAGGCGGATCCGGGGCATCACCACCTCGCGCCGATGCGCCGCGATGAAGTCGCGCACCTTCGGCTGCGTCTCGCCGCGCCAGCGCGAGCCGTTGAAGACCCCGTAATGCCCGACGCCCGCCACCACGAGATGCGCGCGATCGGCCTCGCCGAGCCCGGTCGCGAGCGTCTGCGCCGCCTCGGTCTGGCCGAGGCCGGTGATGTCGTCCTTCTCGCCCTCGATCGTCATCAGCGCGACATCGGTCATCGCGCCGGGATCGACCAGCCGGTCGCGGTGGAGATAGGCGCCGGTGGCGAGCAGCCGCTTCTGGAACACCCGTTCGATCGTCTGGAGGTAGAAGTCGGCGCTGAGATCCATCACCGCCATGTATTCGTCGTAGAACCGGCGGTGCGCCTCGGCGCCGTCGCCGTCGCCGCGGACGAGGTTGTTGAACTGCGCCACATGCGCGTCGACGTGGCGGTCGAGGTTCATCGAGAGAAAGCCCGAAAGCTGCAGGAACCCCGGATAGACCCGGCGCATCGCGCCCGGGTTGGGCCAGGGCACGCGCACCACGACGTTCTTCTCGAACCAGCTCAGCGGATGCGCCTGCGCCAGCTCGTTCGGCTGCTTGGGGTTCCGGGCGGTATCGATCGGCGAGCCCATGAGGATGAGCGAGGCCGGGCGCAGCGGATCGCGGTCCATCGCCATGACGCTCGCCGAGACGAGCGCGGGGACGCCGGGCTGGCAGACCGCCATCACATGCACCCGCTCGCCGTCGCGCGCCAGCGTCTGGACCATCTCGGTCACATAGTCGGTGTAATCCTCGAGGTCGAAGTTGCCCTTCGACAGCGGCACCTGGCGGGCGTCGACCCAGTCGGTGACATAGACGTCGTGCTCGGGCAGCATCTGCTTCACCGTGCCGCGCAGCAGCGTGGCGTAATGGCCCGACATCGGCGCCACGATCAGCACCTTGGGGTCCCGGCGCGCGGCGGCGGCGGCCGAGTCGCGGCGGAAGTGGAGCAGCTCGCAGAACGGCTTCGCCCAGACCACCTGCTCGACGACGGGCGTCTCCTGCCCGTCGACCAAGGTCGATTCGAGGCCGAAGGCGGGCTTGCCGTAGCGCCGGGTCGCCTGGATGAACATGTCGAGCGCGGCGGAGACCGCCCGGTTGCCATAGCTGTCGGACAGGATGTTGAGCGGGTTGCTCACCATCTCCTGGCCGACCCGCGCGGCGGCGCGCATCGGCGTCAGCGCCGCGTGCGTCATTTCATATGCGTGGTACAGAAGCATACCCACCCCCACGAAATTATGTTACCGAGGATAATCCGCTTCCCGCCGCTATCAAGACGCATTCGCCCGAGGCATGGGCATTCTTTCGTCCTATGGCTAAGATGCCATTGTCGCGGGCTACCCCTTTGACAAAGCCACCCCCGCGTGGCATGCGACGCCGGATTTGATTCCCACAGCACGCAAGGATTCCCCGATGCCCAAGGACGAATGGGGCGTTAAGCGCGTTTGCCCGCACTGCGGCTCCCGATTCTACGACCTGACCAAGGATCCGATGACCTGCCCCGAATGCGGGACGACCTTCACGGTCGACAGCCTCACGGCGGTGAAGGCCAAGGTCCTGCGCCCGGAGAAAGTGAAGCCGGAGCCGATGGATATCGAGGATCTGCCGGATCTGGACGCGGACGACGACGTGATCGACAGCGACGACGACATGAGCGACGAGATCCTCGAGGACGAGGAAGACAACGTCGACATCGACGACATCGCCGATGTCGCCGGCAACGAGGAAGAGAACTGACGCCGTCTCCCCGACGGTCGCCTTCGCAAGGCCCCGGCGTTCCGCGCCGGGGCTTTTTCGTTTCTTTTCCGGCATTTTCAGGCTCCCGGACGGAAATCCGACATCCTGGGCGGATCGCGCGTTTTTCCGCTTGCACCCCGGCCCGACTGCTCCTAAAAGCCGCCTCCACGGGGCCATAGCTCAGCTGGGAGAGCGCTTGCATGGCATGCAAGAGGTCAGGGGTTCGATCCCCCTTGGCTCCACCAAATCCAAATATTGGGCGCTATAAAGGCACGGCTAACCGCGCCATGATTTAGTGTGTCCATGGCCGCGCTCCCGGATTGCGCGTAGGGCTTCTCACCTCGCCCCGCGAGAACGGGCCTTCCCGGGGCCAGATCCTTGGCGGATAGGGGCTATTAGCTCATCCGCGCCCGTATCATCACCAACTTCGCCATAAATCCCATCGACTCGAATCGATTGCTCTGAACTAAAATCGGTACACGATTAGGGTGCGGGGGAAATTTATGGGACTGCATTGGTTAACAGGGCTCAGTTGCGCCCTGCTAGTTTCGGCTTGCGCGACGATCACTCGCGGCACGAACGATGTGTTCGAGGTCAATACAGTTCCGAGCCAAGCGCAGGTGACGACGACTAACGGCTTCGCATGCGTATCGCCCTGCGCTCTCAAGATGCCCAGACGATCGGAGTTCGACGTGACGATCTCGAAGCTCGGATACGAGACCGCGCGCGCGCATGTGACGAATGGCGTCGCCGGAGGCGGCGGGGTCGCGATGGCCGGCAACGTGATCCTGGGCGGGATCATCGGTGCCGGCGTAGACGCCGGCACCGGCGCCATGCTTGATCTCAAACCGAATCCTCTGAACGTGACACTTGCCCCACTGAGCAACGCGCCCGCGGTTGCCGCGCTCGCAGCGGCGGCTGGGGCCGCGACGCCCGCCGGCGCCGCGCCGGTCGCGCTCACCACGCCCGTGGCGGTGGCCGCCGTCGCGCCGTCGCCACCGGTGGCGGCCGCTCCCGCGCCGCAGCTTCCCGCGCAAACCTCCGCGTCCCCGGGCCTCGCCCAATCTCAGCCGGTGGCGGTGGCCGCGCCGGGCCAGACGCCGAACAGCTCAGCCCTCACGTTGGCTCCGCTCGCGACGCAAACGACGAAGCTCCCGGGACACCGAGTCGCCGGGCACGGTTGTCCCGGCTTTGCTCCGCGCGTGCTCTACGCGGAGAGCCCGGACAAGTTGCCGAGCTCATGCGAGCGGTACGAGCCCTTGTAGGGCGAAGCGCTTCGGAGGTCCGCCGATACGAGAAGGCGGGCAAGACAGCCGCGACCGAACGGCGCCGCCTCGGCCACGCGTCCGGGTCCATCCTGCCGGGGGAGGACGCGAGAGGCTCCCATTCCGGCGTGCGATGCCGTAAGATCGGCGCGGATGAGATGAGTCTCGCGGCGGGAACATCGACCGTATCGGCCGAGTTCGAGGCCGCGGACGGAAGACGATCCCGGCCCGCCCTTCAGGCGCCGGGCGGGATCGGGCATCCGAGGGCACGTCCCCGAGGTTCCCGCCCCGAGGGGCCCGCTCGGTAGCGCGAAGGCGCCTGGTAACACGCGGACCGCGTGACGCCGTTGGCGGTCCGGCCGATTGCTCGATAAGTCATTTCTGTTCCTTCCGGATTTCTTGCCAATCGCGAGCAGTCGATCCCACGCGGCGGCAGGGGGAATGACGGATGTCAAAACGCGGTCTGGTGCTTGCCCTGATGTCCTCGATGGCGGCCGCGCTCGTCGTGGCGGAGCCGGCGGCGGCGCAGGAGACGAAGCCCAACATCCTGTTCATCATGGGCGACGACGTCGGATGGTTCAACATCGGCGCCTACGGCCGGGGCATCATGTCCGGCCGGACGCCGAACCTCGACAGGCTCGCCGCCGAGGGCATGATGTTTACCGACTATTACGCGGAGGCGAGCTGCACCGCCGGCCGCGCCAATTTCATCACCGGCGAGCTGCCGATCCGCACCGGGCTCACCACCGTCGGCCAGGCCGGCGCCGACGTGGGCATGCCGGCGCAGGCCGTGACGCTCGCCACCGCGCTGAAGGCCGAGGGCTATGCCACCGGGCAGTTCGGCAAGAACCACCTCGGCGACCTGAACAAGTTCCTGCCCACGGTGCACGGCTTCGACGAGTTCTTCGGATATCTCTACCACCTCGACGCGATGTCGGACCCGTACTGGTACTCGTTCCCGAACGATCAGGCCTATCGCGACAAGATCGGGCCGCGCAATCTGGTGCACAGCTGGGCGACGGACACCGAGGACAAGACGGTGATGCCGCGCTGGGGCGAGATCGGCAGGCAGCGGATCGTCGACGAGGGGCCGCTGGCGCCCTTCGCGGACATGTCGGACGTGCAGAACATGCACGACATCACGCCCAGGGCCAAATACAACATGGGCACGCTGGACGAGAAGCTGGTCGAGATGACGAACGGCTTCATGGACAAGGCCAAGGCGGACGGCAAGCCGTTCTTCATCTGGCACAACACCACCCGGATGCACGTCTGGACGTTCCTGTCGCCCGCGTACCAGGCGATGATGAACAGCGAGACCAACTACGGCCTCGAGGAGGCCGGCATGGCGCAGATGGACGACAGCGTCGGCGCGCTCATGAAGCATCTCGACGACATCGGCGAGGCGGACAACACCATCGTCATCTTCTCGACGGACAACGGCGCCGAGGTCTTCACCTGGCCCGATGGCGCCATGACCCCGTTCAAGGGCACCAAGGGCACCGTCTACGAGGGCGGGTTCCGCGTGCCGGCGATCATCCGCTGGCCCGGCAAGGTCAAGCCCGGCTCGGCCGAGAACGGCATCTTCTCGAGCCTCGACTGGTTTCCGACGCTGATGACCGCCGCCGGGAACCCGGACATCACCCAACAGCTCCTCCGGGGCGTCGAACTCGGCGGCGTGACCTACAGGAACCACCTCGACGGCTACGACCAGACCGCGCTCCTCACCGGGACCGGGCCCTCGGCGCGGCACGAGGTGCTCTATTTCGGCGAGGCGCGGCTCGGGGCCATCCGCCTCGACGATTTCAAGTTCATCTTCTACCAGCAGCCCTCGGGATGGACGGGGCCGAAGGTCACCACCGACATGCCGGAGATGATCAACATCCGGCAGGACCCGTTCGAGCGCACGCCGATGATCTCGGGGCAGACCCCGCTCGACGGCGCCTTCGGCTATGGCAACGAGTTCTTCGCCCGCGAGTTCTGGCGGTTCGTCTCCGTGCAGGACGTGGTCGGCGAACTGGCCAGGTCCGCGATCGACTATCCGCCGATGCAGGATCCGGCGTCGTTCAACCTCTCCGCCCTGAAGGCGCAGATCTCGGACGCCGAGGCGCGGATGAAGGCGCGGCCGGGCAACTGAGCCGCCGAAGGCTGGCCGGGCGGCGTCGAGGCGCCGCCCGCGGACACCCGGGCCAGGAGGGGAAAAGATGAGACGCCGGAAATTCGTCCAGATCGCGGGCGCGACCGCGGCCAGCGCCGCGCTGCCGGGAATCGCCGCGGCGCGGGGCCCCTCGGTCGCCGCCGACAGGGGCGCCGCGCTCGATCACGTCGTGGTCCTTATGTTCGAGAACCGCTCCTTCGACAACCTGCTCGGGCGGCTCTACGAACCCGGCGAGGTCCGGGCGTTCGAGGGGGTGATAGGCAAGGACCTGAGGAACCCGATCCCCGACTGGGCCGAGCACGGCGCCGAGGCCGGGTCCGTGCCCTATGGCGTGGCCCCGGACATGAACACGCCGCGCCCCGATCCGGGCGAGGAATATCCGCATATCAACACCGACCTCTTCGGCATCCTCGATCCGGCGAACCGCTTCAAGCCGCTGTCGAAGATGGTGGCGCCGTGGAACGCCCCGGACGATCCCGGGCGGCGGCCGACGATGGACGGGTTCGTCGCAGACTACATCGGCGCCTTCACCGCCGAGATGGGGCGCCAGCCGACCTACGCGGAATATTCCCAGATCATGACCGGCTACACGCCCGGGCAGATGCCGGTCCTCTCGACGCTGGCGAAGGGCTTCGCCACCTTCGACCACTGGTTCTGCGAGGTGCCGTCGCAGACCTTCACCAACCGCTCTTTCTTCCACGCCGCGACCGCCTCGGGCTTCGTCCTCAACTACCCGCCGGCCGACGCCTTCCCGGTCCGGAACACCGCCGAGACGCTGTTCGAGCGGCTCGAGGCGAAGGGGCTGACCTGGCGGGTCTATTGCGACGCCCCGAGCCCGATGTCCTTCACTGGCATCATCCACGCCGCGCGGCTGCGCGGGCGGTTCGCGACGAATTTCTCGACCGTCGCCGATTTCCTCGAGGACGCGGAAGCCGGCCGCCTGCCGACCTATGCCTTCATCGAGCCCAATATGTGGCACGGCCACAACGACATGCACCCGCCGATCGCGGCGCTCCTGCGTGGGCTGCCCTTCGACGAGCCCTCGTCGCTGCTCGGCGGCGAGGCCCTGCTCGCGCAGATCTACGACGCGGTCCGGAGCTCGGCGTCGCCTGACGGGTCGAACCATCGCAACACCCTGCTGCTCGTCGTCTTCGACGAGGCCGGAGGCACCTACGACCACGTCCCCCCGCCCCCGGCGCCGCCGCCCGATCCCGCGGCGCCGGCCGGCCAGATGGGATTCACCTTCGACCGGTCCGGCCAGCGCCTGCCCGCGATCGCGATCTCCGCCTGGATCCCGGAGCGCGCGGTGGTCACCGGGGAATACCGCGCCACCTCGCTGATCCGGACCATGCGCGAACGCTGGGGGCTCGGAGCGCCGCTCACGGCGCGCGACGCGATCGCCCGGGACATCGCCCCGGTCCTTTCGCTGGAGAATCCGCGGGAGCCCGACGCCTGGCCGGAGGTCGCGCCCCGGCCGGTGCCGGAATTCGACGCCGCGCTCTTTCCGCCGGACCGGCCGCTGTCGGTGCTGGGAAAGGGCGCGCTGCGCGCGGCCCTCGCCTTCGAGGAATCCCTCGGCGCGAAGGTCCCGGCGCTGGCGCACGGCGACGCGATCACCGGGGCGGAGGCCGTCGACATGCTGCGCGACGGCGGGTTCGACCTGTTCCCGGGCCTGCGCGCCTGACGGCGCGCGGGCGGCGCGGGATCACCGCGCGCAGGCGGCGTCGGTCGGATCGCAGGTGAGCTGCCAGGCGAGCTGCGCGATGCGATCGATGGTGAGCTCGGTCTGGCACTGGCCGATCACCATGGCCTGGATGCTGCCGCCGCCGCTCGCGGCGCCGACGAAGGCGCAATGCTTGTCGCGAAAGCCGATCCAGGCGCGCTCGGCGTCGCGCAGCAGCGCCTTTCCCTGGGGATCGAGCCCGTGCATCACGCTCTGGTACGAACGGTTCAGCGTGGCGTCGGCGTTGGCGTAGTCGTCGCCGACGCAGGCGGCGACCCGCGCCGGATCGGTGAGCAGCGTGCAATCCGCCGCGCTCGCCGCGGGCGCGGGCGCGGCCGCGAGCAGGACCAGGGTGAGCGGGACGGCGCCGCCGAGCCGCCGGCGCGCGCGCATCTCAGTAGCCTTCCGGCGCGTAGGAGCAATCGGGATGCTGCGCGCCGTCCGAGCAGGTCGGCCAGTTGGACACGTCGTCGGGATTGTCGACGATCGCGCCCACGCCATGCGGGCCGTCGTAGCCCGACGGTGGCGGCGTGTCGCAGGCGGAGAGGAGCGTGAGCAGGCCGACCAGAACCAGACTTCCTCGCAAGATCGATACCCCTTTTTGTCATATCGGCGTCGGAACGCCCCCGGAGTTAAGCGGTCGCGCGCCGCGGTTTCACGCGGCAAGGCCCCGGGGCGGGCAATCGATGATCGGCCCGCGCAAAAACGCGCGAATCCTGACAGCGCGCGCTTAGCGCGCCGCGCGGCTCGCCAGCGCGAAAACGAGGCAGAGCGCCGCCGTCAGGAGCGGCAGCCCGTGCCGCGTCGCCTCCGTCGCGACGCCGCCGAGCAGCGGCCCGAGAAGCGCCCCGAGGCCCCAGGCGACGGACATGGCGGCGAAGATCCCGGCCAGGTCGGCGCCAGCGAAACGCTCGCCGACATCGGTCAGCGCCAGCGTGTAGATGCCGACGAAGGCGCCGCCCCAGAGGAAGACCAGCGGCCAGGCGAGCCAGGGATGCCCGAAGGCGAAGGGCCAGGCGAGGGCTCCGAGGCCCGACAGAAGCGCGAGGGCGATCGTGAGCCGGCCGCGATCGACCCGCCCGCCCAGCCAGCCGATCGGGAGCTGCAGGAGGATGGCGCCGACGAGCAGCACGCTCAGGAGCAGCGTGCCCTGGGCCTCGGTCCAGCCGAGCCCCATCGCGTAGAGCGGCAGGAGCGTGAGCCCGGCCGCCTCGATCGCGGCGTTGAGCGCCGCCGCCGCGATGGCGAGCGGGGCAAGCCGGAGGTAGCGCGCCAGTCCGGCGCCGCCCGGCGGCTCGGGCGGCGCTTCCGCGGGCCGGGTCGCGACGAGGATCGCCAGCGCCGCGAGCGCGAGCGCGGCGCCGATCAGGAAGGGCGCCGCGCCGTCCCGGCCCGAGACGGACAGGATCGCCGGGCCGAGTGCTATCCCCGCCGACATGGCCGCGACATAGATCCCCATGACCCGCGCCCGCGAGCGGGTGTCCGCGGTCTGCGAAAGCCAGGTCTCGGAGATGACGAACAGCGATTCGGCCGACATGCCGAGCAGGATCCGGAGCAGGAACCAGACCCCGATCAGCGGCAGCGCGGGGAAGAGCGCCAGCAGCACGGCCGCCGCGACGAGCGCGATCCGCGCCGGACCGGCGAGGCCGGCGCGCGCCACGATCCGGGGCAGCGCCGGCGCGATCATGAGCACCCCGACCGCGTGCATCGCCGCGTTGGCGCCGATCACCGCGCCCGAGACGCCGCGCGCGTCGAGCTCGAGCGCGATCAGCGGCGCGCTCAGCCCGTAGGTCAGGCCGAAGGCGGCCGCGGTCGCGATGATCGCCGCCTGGGCGCGGGCCTCGGGGCTCATGCGCGGCGCCCCGCGCGCCGTTCTGCCCAGGCCGCGGCGAGCCGGTCGCGCCAGCGCCGCTCGCCGTGCTCGAGCACGCGGCGCAGCAGCCGCGCGTAATCGAGCACGAGCCCCGGCGTCCAGGTCATCGCCTCGGCCCGGGCCCGCACGAGGCGGAGCATCCAGAACTCGGGATTGAGCATCAGCCGGGCGAAGTCCCGGAGCGGACGCCCCGTCGAGGCGAGGCCCTCGGTCGCGGCGTCGAGGCAGAGCGCGACGGTGGTCGAGCAGTTGCGCGCGGCGAGGTTGTAGGTCGTGTCGCGCGCGTAATCGGCCCAGAAGGCCCGCAGCGCCGCGTCGTTGTAGCGCCGGAGCGTGACGGTCTGGTCCGGCATGCACCAGTCCGCCGCCTCGACCGCGAGCGACGGCTGGAACTTGCCCGGCACGTCGTTCTGCCGGCCGGCGTGGAGGATGGTGAGGAGCTCGTCCGAATTGCGCTCGATCTCGCGCGCCGGGTAGTGGCTCACGTAGAGGTCGGGCGGCACCTCGAGCGCCGCGTGGCCGGTCGAGACGCGGCCGGCATGGTCGAGGGTCGCGATGTAGCGCTCGACGAGGAAATAGCGCTCGGGGTCGTCGGCCGAGCCCGTCGCGGTCCAGATCCGCAGGTTGAGCGCCCCGTCGACCGGCGCGGCGGCGGTCGTCGGCACGGCGACGCCCCGCGCCTGCCAGTTGGTCGCGGCGTAGAACGGCAGTCGCGTCACCGAGGCGCCCGGCGCCAGCCGGCGGAGCTGGCGCGCGGCGCGCAGGATCGAGAGGCCGGAGGAGAGAAACAGCAGCGCCATGCAGAAGGGCACGGTCAGATCCCGCGGCAGGGGCCAGCGCGCGAAGATGACGAAGCCGAGGATGATCGAGACGACGCCCGTCACCACGCCCCGGACGAGCCGCGCGTCGCGCAGCACCAGCGCCGAGGCGATCCTGAGCGCGCCGTCGATCAGGAAGGCCGCGCCGAACACCACCATCGCGCCGAAATTGTGGTCCCATTCGACGTTGAAGACGAGAAAGGCCGCGAAGAGGAAGCACAGCCCCCGCGCGGCCGCGCCCCAGTGGCGCCGCAGGCCGAGCGCCCCGCCCGCCGCGAGCAGCACCAGCCCCTCGAGCGCGAGGAAGACGGCGAGCGTATCCTCGACATAGACGACGCGACGGTCCCCGAGATTGAGCAGCAGCCAGCCGCCGAGCGCCATCCAGGCGAGCCCGAGGCCGAGCAGGAACGGCCAGAGCGGCCGGACGGCGCGGGCGCCGAGCAGGAGAAGCGCGAGCTGGACCATGCGGAGCCTTCCTCGTGGCGGTCCCGGGAGCGGACCCGCCGTGCCGGCCGGGCGCCGACCTCCCGGCCTTGCCCCGTCTAAGGCGCGGCGGCGACCGGCGGGAGGCGGATCGGTGACAGGAAACCGGCGGATTTGCGAGAAGCGATCACGACAACCGCGGCTCCCCGCCGAAACCCGCGCGGAGTGGCCGGCCGGAAGGCGCGTTCAGCGGGTGACCACGTCGGCGAAGCAGCGAGCGAGCGCGTCCGGCGCGCCGAGCGCGCGCGCCCAATCGGCGAGCGCGCCGGCCTCGGACGGATCGGCGTAGCCGCCCCAGACGTCGTGGAGCCGCGCGGCCCCGCCCGCGCGCTCGAAGAAGAAATAGCCTTCCCCGTCCGCGACCGGAATCTCGGCGCCGATAACGAACCAGGCTCCCTCGGCGAAATAATGCCCGACGGAAACGTCCTTCGCCGCGACCTCGGCCGACACCGATTGCGCGACGAGCGGCGCGGAGGCCGCCTCGCGCGCCTCGGTCAGCGCGGTATCCACGCCGGCGCAGGGCGCGGCGGCCACTCCGGCGGCGGGCGCCAGCGCGCCGAATCCCAAAACCAGGAGAATCATCCGTGCCATCATGCCGTCCCCATGCCCTCTTCGCCCCTCCCGACATAGCCGCCGGCCGCCGCGGTTGTCCGCGTCGGCGATCGCCCCGGGACAAAAAAATGGCGCGCGGCCAGGAACCGCGCGCCCGAGATCGCCGGGTCGCGCCGCCCGAGCGGGGGCGGCGCGATGGTTGGGTCGAGGCCCGTCAGGGCAAGGCGTAGGCGACCACGTAGTCGCCCCGGTCCGGCGACTGGCGCGCGCCGCCCGCGGTCACGACCACGTACTGCTTGCCCGTCTTCGGCGAGCGGTACGTCATCGGCCCGCCCTGGCTGCCGACCGGCAGCCGCGCCTTCCAGACCTCGGCGCCGGTGCGGCTGTCATAGGCGCGCAGGTAGAAATCCTGCGTGCCGGCGATGAAGACGAGCCCCGAGTGGGTCGCGAGCGTCGGCCCGAGCGTCGGCATCCCGATCGGGATCGGCAGACCCATGCGCAGCCCGAGCGGCCCGGTGTCCTCCACCGTCCCGACCGGCACCTGCCAGACCAGCTCGTGCGAGACGAGGTCGATCGCCGACAGCGTGCCGAAGGGCGGCGCCTGGCAGGGAATGCCGAGCGGCGAGAGATAGCGCTCGCGCATCGCGCCGAACGGGGTGCCGAGCTGGGGCACCACGCCCATCTCGATGCCATTGCCGCCCTGAACCTGGTCCCGCGGGATGAGGTAGTTGGCGAGACCGAGCCGCATGTCGTTGACGAACATCAGATTCGTCGTCGGATCGATCGAGACCGAGCCCCAGTTCATCCCCCCGAGCGAGCCCGGGAACTGCAGCGACCGGTCCAGCCCCGGAGGCGTGAAGACCCCCTGGTGCCGCATGGCCGTGAAGGAGATGCGGCAGAGCAGCTGGTCGAAGGGCGTGGCGCCCCACATGTCCGTCTCGGTCAGCGTCTGGTTGCCGATCATCGGCATCCCGACCGAGAAGGGCTGGGTCGGCGAGTAGCGCTCGCCCGGGACGTCGCCCTGGGGCACCGGCAGGTTTTGCACCTCGGTGATCGGCTCGCCGGTGGCCCGGTCGAGCACGTAGATCATGCCGCTCTTCTGCACCGAGATCACCGCCGGCGTGGTGGTGCCGTCGGCGTTCGGGATGTCATAGAGCACCGGCTGCGACGGCACGTCGAAGTCCCAGAGGTCGTGGTGCACGGCCTGGAAGTGCCAGACGACGCGTCCGGTCGCGACATTGAGCGCCACGATCGAGGAGGAGAACTCGTCGTCGAGCGCGGTGCGGCTGCCCGCCCAGAAGTCGGGCGTCGCGTTGCCGGTCGGCAGGTAGACGAGGCCGAGCGCCGGATCGTAGCTCATCGCCGCCCAGACGTTCGGCGTGCCGCGGGTGTAGCCCTCGGGCGACAGCGGCTCGCGGGTCACCTCGGGATTGCCCGGATCCCAGGCCCAGACCAGCTCGCCGGTCAGCACGTCGAAGGCCCGCACCACGCCCGGCGGCTCGCCGATCTCGTTGTTGTCCGCCACGCGGCCGCCGACGATGACGAGATTGCCGGCGACCAGCGGCGTCGAGGTCTGCTGGTAGTAGCCGGGCTTCACCTCGCCCATGCCGACCTTGAGGTCGACAACGCCGTCGACGCCGAAGCCCGCCGCCGGCTGGCCGGTATCGGCGTCGAGCCCGATCAGCCGCGCGTCGACCGTGGGCACGAAGATCCGGCGGGGGCTCGCCACCGCGTCCGCCGTCGCGTCGGCCGGTTCGGGGGTGACCCGCTCCGCCGTCGCGGCGTCGTAATAGGCGACGCCCCGGCACCGCTGCCAGGCCGGGGTGGTGCCGCCCGAGACATGGCGCCATTTCTCGGCGCCGGTATCGGCGTCGAGCGAGATCACCGTGCCATAGGCGGTGCAGATGTAGAGCGCGTCGCCGATCTGGATCGGCGTGTTCTGATCCTCGGCGCCCGAGCCGGTGCTTTCCGGCGTCTCGCCGGTATGCGCGGTCCAGGCGACCTCGAGACCCGTGACGTTCTCGGGCGTGATGTCGCCGAGCGCGGAGAAGCGGGTGCCGGCGTTGTTCGCGCCCCAGGCGGCCCAGTCCGGAACCGGCGCCGCGGGATCGGAGGCGGTCGGCGCGGCGAGGATCTCGGTCGGCGCGATCACCCCGCGCGGCGAGAAGGCCGTCACGCCGGTCGCGACGATGCCGACCGCGAAGACCGCGGCGGCGACGAGCGTCGGGCCCCAGAGCGGCCGCTGCCCCGCCGCGCGGCGCAGGATCGGCAGCGTCAGGACGACGACCAGGGCGCCGATGCCCATCGCGAAGAGGCGCGAGACCAGCGGCCAGTAGGTGAGCCCGACCTCCCAGAGCGCCCAGGGGATGGTGGCGAGGAAGGTGAGGATGAAAAGGCGACCCCCCGAGGGCTCGCGCAGCGCCACGAGCACGCCCGAGGCCAGGATCGCCGCTCCGGCGATCAGAAAATACCAGCTGCCTCCCTGCCACGCGAGGCGGGCGCCCCCGACGAGAAAGAACAGTCCGGCGGCGACGAGAACGAGGCCGAGCAGCCAGAGCCAGGCCTTCGCGAGCGCGCCGATTGTGTGTCCAGGGTCCGTCAAGGGCACCCTCCTTGCTTAAGAGAAACCTTCGCCGCCCCGGTCGTGACCCGGAGCGGCTTTCACCGAGATCCGCGGCGGGTCAGGCTCGGGAGCCGAGCACCTCCGCGAGGTAGTCCCGGGCCGCTTCCGCGCCCGCGGGTGAGATCGTGTGCCCCTCTCCGGGGAGGAGGCGCTTGGTGACCGTCGCGCCCGCCGCGGCGAACCGCTGCGCGGCGCTTTCGGCCTCGGCGACGGGCATCACCCGGTCCGCCATGCCGTGCACCAACAGGAGCCGCGTCGCGCGCGCCGGCGCGAGCGGCTCCGGCGCGGCGAGACGTCCGGAGAAGGCGACCACCCCGGCAACCGGCCAGCGGCCGTGGGCGAGCGCGTCGAGAGCCATGATAGACCCTTGCGAGAAACCCACAAGGGCGACCCGCCCGGGACGGTCGGCGAAGCCGGCCCGCGCGAGCGTCGCCGCGAGGATCCGGTCGAAGTCGGGCCGCGCCGCCGCCACGCGCCCGGGGCGGTTCGCCTCGGTCACGCCGCGCACGCTGAACCACTGCCGTCCCGGGCCGCCCATGTCGAAGGGCTCCGGCCCGTCGGGCGCCGCGAAGACCGCGCCCGGCAGCGCGTCGCGCCAGGCCTCGGCGAGGCCGGCGAAATCGGCGCCGCGGCCCCCGACGCCATGCAGGAAGACGATGAGGGATTCGGACATCGCCGCTCTCCCCGCGCGTCTCAGCCGAGCCAGGCCGGCGCGATCCCGGTCCCGAGGCCGAGCATGTAGCCGAACTGGATGTTCATGTAGCCGAGCGGCTCGAGATAGCGCGCGTTGGCGAGCGGACCGGCCTCGCGGGCGTCGAATCCCGCGCCGGCGGCCAGCGCCACGACCGCGGCGCGCGCCGCCGCGTCGTCGGACGCGACGAAGGTCTGGATCCGGCGCCCCTCGAGCATCAGGTCGCCCGCGTAGTGCTGCGCGAAGACGGTGTTGAACGCCTTCACCACCGTGGCGCCCGGCAGGAGCTTCGCGATCTCCTCGGCGGCGGAGGTGTCATGGCCGAGCTCGAGGCCCGAGAAATCGGCCGTGACCGGGTTCGACACGTCGATGACGATCTTGCCGGTGAAGTCCGCCGCGCCGGCGAGCGTGGCCGCCGCGCCATAGGGCGTCGCGAGGATGACGATCTCGGCCGCGCCGACCGCCGCGGCGACGTCCCGCGCCTCGGCGGCCACCCCGGCCTCCCGCAGTTTCACGGCGGCCTCGGCGCCGCCCTTGGTGTCGGCGAGGAGGATGGCATTGCCGGCCTTGCCGAAGACGCGCGCGAGCCCCGCGCCGATGTTTCCGGTTCCGATGATTGCGATGGTGCTCATGATCCTGTCCTTTTCCGCGCGGATCGGACCCGTTTCGAATCCGGCCTCCGCCGCGTGCCGGACGATGCGCTTGCCAGGACGGAAAGGATACGGTGAAGATCGCACATCACTCTTTCCACCTTGGACGCGATTGGGCCGGGCGGCGTCGCTCTGGCGGGAGGCGGCGGCGGATGGGCGGAACGCTCACTCCCAAGCCCGGGGCCGGGATCAGGACGCGGGAGCGGGCGCCGGCTCCTCGGCGCAGGTGAGCAGACGACCGAGCAGCGTCGCGAGCGTCGCGGCCTCCTCGGAGGACAGCCGGCAGCCGACCGTCTCCTGCAGCGCGGCGCGATAGACCGGCGTCATCCGGCTCCGCGTCTCGCGCCCGGCCTCGGTGATGCCGACGATCAAGCCCCGCCCGTCGCGCGGGCAGCCGCGGCGCGCGATCAGCCCGGCCTCCTCCAGCCGGGCCAGCAGCCGCGATAGGCCGTATTGCGGCAGGTCGAGGCGCCGCTCCAGCAGGAACGGGCGCAAACCCTCGGCGCCGGCGCCCTCGAGCTCGACGAGCGCGTCGTACCAGGCGAGCGGCGGCAGGCCGGCCTCCTTCAACGCCCGCTCCACGCGGCCGAGCGCGGCCCCGTGAGCGCGCGCGAGGCGCGTCCAGGCGAGGAAGGCGGAATCGCAGAGATCGTGGGACATGCGCGTGAAGGTAGCAACTCAATGCAGCTGCATCAAGCTCGGAGCGTTTCCGGCCCGCGAACACTCTGTCAAACAAAATGCATCTGCATCCACATTGCCATCCGCATGCAAACGCATATACCTAGATGCAATCGCATGGATAGCGATTTTGAAAAGGACCAAGACCATGAAGACCAACATCAACCTTCTCGCCGCCGCCGCGATCGCCCTCTCGGCCGCCGCGCCCGCCTTCGCCGCCAACGACCAGCTCGTCGCCGCGGCCGGCCTCTCCCAGGCGGAAGCCTCCGACCTCAGCCTCGCCGAGATCGCCCAGGCGAAGTTCAACCGCGGCGACCGCGGCGACGCGACGCCGCTGATCGTGGCCCGCGAGCCCGCCAGCGCCGCGAACCGGGATCGTTTCGCCCGCTCGGTCGGCGTTTCCTCCGACGAGGCCGAGGGGCTGTCGCTCGGCCAGCTCGCCGCGATCAAGTTCAACCGGACCCAGACGGGCGGTGACCGCCTGCCGGTGAAGGGCGCCGCCAGCATCGCGACGCGTTCGGCGCAGAACCCGGCCGCCCGCGCGCAGCTGATCGCCAACGCCGGCCTCGACCAGGACGAAGCCGCCGGGCTGACGCTGACCGAGATCGCCCAGGCGAAGTTCAACCGCGACACCGACCAGTGAACCGTCGCCGCGACGGCCACGCCCTATGCGCCTCCCCCGCGGGAGGCGCATAGGATCCCTTCTTCCGCGACCTGGGTGACGCGGGTGCCCGGCTCCGCTAGAGGAGACACGGAGCAGCCGCGAGATCCCCCATGTCGAATTTCGTCTACATCCTGAACGGGCCGAACCTGAACCTGCTCGGCAAGCGCCAGCCCGAGATCTACGGGCGCGAGACGCTCGCCGACGTGGAGCGCGACTGCGGCGCGCTCGGCGACGAGCTCGGGCTCCGGACCCGGTTCCTGCAGTCGAACTGGGAAGGCCAGATCGTCGACTGGATCCACGAGGCGCGCGACGCCGCGAGCGGGATCGTGATCAATCCGGGCGCCTTCACCCATACCTCGATCGCGATCCTCGACGCCCTCAACGCCTTCGACGGGGTGGTGATCGAGGTGCATATCTCGAACGTCCACAAGCGCGAGAGCTTCCGCCACCATTCCTACATCTCCCTCCGCGCCGACGGCGTCATCGTCGGCTGCGGCACGCAGGGCTACCAGCTCGCGCTCCGCCGCGTCGCCGGCCTCGCCGCCGCGCGCTGATCCGCCGGCGCCCCCCCGTACCCGAGGCCCCGGGCTCGACCCGGGCCTCGACACCCGGGAACCACCGCCCGGACCGAGCCTCGGGGCCCCGGGTCAAGCCCGGGGCGGCGGACCTCCGGAAGCGCCGCTTCCCTCACCCCGCGCCCTTGTCACGGCCGCCTGGCGCTTCACCCGCGGCTCGCTTCTCCCCATGTTCATACGGCCTGGAAATCTATCGAGCAGACCGCGCAGGGATCGCAGATCCCGGAGCGAGGGGCCCCGCCTACAGGCGGGGAGAAACCTTCCCTCGCGGCCAAAGGGCCGCTCCGCCGCGCCCGCCCAAAGGGCGGGCGCCATCGCTCAGCCCCGCGCCGCCGACCGAAGTTCCCGGACGAAGCCCGCCCGATCGAACTCCAACGCCCCCAAGCCGTAGATCGCCGCGTCGAGTCTGGCGAGCGCCGCGGCGCGGACCCGCGGCCGGCGCGCCTCGCCCTCGGTCAGGTATTCTCCCGCCGCGCGCCGCAGCGCCAGCAGGTCGCCGGTCCGCGCCGCGCGACGCAGCCGCCAGAGCGGCCCGGGCGATCGCGCGCGCCAGGCACGGGCCAGCCAGCCCGCGCGGCCCTCGCGCCGGACCACCCCGGCGGCGAGCCCGCCCGCGATCCCGAGCCCGAGCGCCGCGCCATAGGCGAGCCGGACCCGCCCCTTCATCTCGCCGCCCGGCACCTGCGAGCCCTCGAAGCTCGCATAGCCGATCGGCAGCGCCGGGATCTCGACCGCCTCCACCTTGCGCGTCACCGTGTTGAAATAGGGAATCGGGATCGGCGGCAGCACGCCGGGCTCGCCGGTCTCCGGGCGGAACTGCCAGGTCCAGACCACGCTCGAGGCAAGCCCGTTCGCGTCGCGCTCCAGGCTCTGCTCGACCGGTCCGGTGAAGGTGATGAGCCAGGGCGCCTGCACCACCGGGCGCGGCGGCAGCATCTCGGGCAGCGCGCCCTCGGCGCGCAGGGTCACGGTGCGCGTCACCGTCTCGCCATCCCCGAGCTCGGCGGGGTCGGTGCTCAGCTGGTCGGTGATCGTGACGTCGGACGCGGCGAAGCGCCAGCCCCAGGGCTTCTCGAACGGCGGATCGTCGGGCATCGGCGCCACGGCGATGGTGACCGGCTGCGCGTGCGCCGTCACGTCCTCGCGGTGCGAATCCGCCCCGATCGCGGTCAGCACGTGGTCGACCGGCCCGAAGGTGTCGAGCCCGCTCACCTTGGGAAAGACCGCGAGATGGCGCTCGACCACGCGGCGGCGGAGCCCGCCGATCATCTCGTCGCGCCAGTCGTCGGGGGCGAGCTGGATCCAGTCGAAGCCGGGGCTCGGGGCGATTTTCATCTCCTCGAGCGCGATCTCGGTGTCGTAGACGCCCCGAATCGTCACCGGCACCATCTCGCCCGCCACCACCGGCGTGACGCGCGGGCGCGCGATGATCTCGAGCAACTTGCCCGGCGTCTCCTCCGCCAGCGCCGGCGCGGCGAGGAGCGCCGCGAGCAGGGAGGCGCGGATCACCATGTGTCGCCATCCTCCTGCGGCGGGATGAGGCCGAGCGAGACGCGGCGGGTGTATTCGTCGGCGAGGCGCAGCCGCAGGAATTCGCCCGGATCGTCGGGCAGCGTCGCGAGCCAGGCGTCGTCGGCGACCCGCCGCCCCTCGTCGAGCGGCCGTTGCTCGTGGGAGAACCGCCCGCCCGGCAGCGGGCGCATCCGCGCGGCGATGCGCCCGGTCCCGTCGCCCGCGCCGATCACCGGCGGCACCAGCGCGTCGACCAGCGCGCGGTTGGCCCGCGCCTCGGAATCGGCCGGATTGGCGAAAAGCACCGCGTCGAAATATGCGCGGGAGAGCTTGTAGTCGCCGGTCGCGGCGAGGCTGAGGCCGCGATTGTAGGTCGCGACCCGGCCCGCCGCGGCGAAGGCGCGGTCGGCCCCGGCGTAATCGCCCGAGCGGTAGAGCGCCACGCCGCGCGCGGATGGGTCGGCGAGGAGCCGGGCCGCCACCCCCGGCATCCCGGCCGCGTAGGCGAGCCGGCCCCAGGCGTCGCGGCCGGGCAGCGCGATCGCGGCGAGCGCGACGAGAAGCAGCAGCGTCGTGCGCGACGGGCGCCTCATGCCGCGGGCCTCCGGTCCGGGCGGAACAGCAGCGCCGCGACGGGCAGCGCGAGGAGGAGCAGCCAGCGGCCGAGGTCGGCGAAGACCTCCGGCGCCGCGGGGCCCCGCGCCAGCTCCCGCGCGCGGGCCGCCATGATCGCATCGGCCAGCGATCCCGGATCGCGCGCCGGGCGCGTGGCGCCGCCGCCCGCCCTCGCGACCGCCGCCAGCGCCCCGGGGGCCGGGGGCGGCGCCTCCGGCGGGCCGTCGGCGCGGTCGAGGGTCAGCGCCCAGACCCGGGCGCCGCGGGCGGCGAGCCGCCCGGCCTGCTCGACCGCGCGCGTGTCGGCGCCGCCGCCGTCCGAGATCATCACGATATCGGTGCCGCCGATCCCCGGCATCCCGGGGGCGGTGAAGAGCTCCGCCGCCTGCGACAGCGCGATGTCGGGCCGGCTGCCCGCGACCGGCATGGTCTCGGCGTCGAGCACGCCGATCAGCCCGCGCAGCGTCTCGGGATCGCTGGTCGGGGCGGAGGCGAGATAGGCGTCCGAGGAATAGAGGATCACGCCGACCGGCCGCGCCGCGTTATGCGCGAGCAGCCAGGCGGCGGCGGCCTGGGCGTCGCCGAGATTGGCCCCCGCGGTCACCGAGGGCGAGAGGTCGATCATCAGGACCAGCGGATCGAGCCGCGCGAAGCCGGCGCCCTCCTGCCGAGGCCGCGCCGGGCCGCTCAGCGCCAGCGCGACGAGCGCGGCGAGCGCGAAGGGGATGAGCGGCGGCCAGCGCCCGCCCGGCGCGCCGAGATCACCGCGTGCGCCAAGGAAGGCGCGGAGCTCGGGCGTCAGGATCGCCTCCCAGCCGCCCGCCGCGCGCCGCCGCCAGACGAGGACCGCGAGCGCGGCCAGCGGCGCGAGCGCGAGCAGCCAGAGCGGACGGAGCAGGACGAGCGTCACGCGAGCCTCCGTCGCGGGCGGGCCTCGGTCCGGAGCAGGCCGAGCAGCGTCGCGCCGAGGAGGGCGACCCCGGCCGGCCAGGGCCAGAGCGGCCGCGGCGTCAGGACCGGCGGCCGGCCCGAGGGGTTTGGCTCCAGCCGGTCGAGGTCGGCGGCCATCTCGAGCAGGTCCTCGGTGCCCCGCACCCGGTAGGCGCGGCCGCCCGAGGCCTCGGCGATCGCCCGCAGCGTCCCGGTATCGACCGCGTCGCGGTCCTGGGGCTGGTTCTCCATGTCGGCGGGTCCGAGCGCGATCGTATGCACCCGCACGTCATGCGTGGCGGCGAGGCGCGCGACCTCGGCCGCGTCGAGCCTATGCGTCGTGTCGCGCCCGTCCGAGAGCAGGACGATGATCCGCGAGCGGCCGTCGGCGGCGAGGACGCGTTTCAGCGCGAGCCCCATCCCCTCGGCGATCGCGGTCGACCGGCCGGTGACGCCGACGCTCGCCTCCTCGATCGCGCGGCCCACGGCGGCGAGGTCCCAGGTCAGCGGCGCCGCGACATAGGCGCGGTCGCCGAAGAGCACGAGCCCGATCCGGTCGCCCGCCCGCGCCGCGACGAAGCGCGCCGCCACGCGCTTGACCGCGTCGAGCCGCGAGACCGGCTCGCCGTCGAGGTCGAAATCCTCGGTCAGCATGCTGCCCGACATGTCGAGCGCGAGGATGATGTCGCGGCCGCTCGCGCTCGTGTCGCGCGTCTCGACCAGCCGGACCGGCCCCGCGAGCGCCAGGATGAGCGCGGCCCAGGTGAGCGCCGCGAGCGCGAGGCGCAGGCGCCGCGACCGCGCGCCGAACGCGCCGGGCCGCGCCGCCGCGGCGATCCCGGGCGGCAGGCGCAGCGCGCCCTCGGCCGGGTCGCGGGGCGGCAGAAGCCGCGCGGCGAGGAAGGGCAGCGGCAGCAGCAGGAGCGCGAGCGGGGCCTGGAGCTCAAACATGCGCCGCCCTCCGCGCCGCGCCGTCCGCGCCGGCCCAGGCCCGGGCGAGCGCGGCCTCGACCTCGCCCGTGTCGAGCTTGGCGCCCGGGCGGTAGAGCCCGCGCGCCACGGTCTCCGGGACGGGCGCGCCGAGCCCAGAGAAGAGCCGCGCCGCGGCGAGCGGGCGCGCCGCTTCGGGCAGCGCGGCGAGACCGGCGAGCAGCTCGCCCGGCCGGGGGGCGCCGCGGCGGGCGCGAAAGGCCGGCCGGACCAGCGCGAAGAAGCCGAAGGCGATCAGGAGCCCGAGCCCGAAGGCCGCGACGAGCGCGCCGGCGTCGAGCCCCGCCGCGCCCTCGGGCAGCCGGGGCGCGTGCAGCGCCGCGATGAACTCCTCGGGGGTCACGCCGCCGCTCCGGGCGCGGCGCCGGTCGGAAGATCCTCCGCGGCGATCCCGCTCCGGCGCAGATGGTCGAGCCGCGCCGCCCGCGCGCCCGGCAGCCCGTCGAAGGCGCCGAGCGCGGCGCCCCCCGGGCCGAGATAGGGCAGCGCCGCGGCGGGGGGCGCCAGCTCGAACGGGTCGAGCGGCAGCAGGATCCGGAACGCGCCCCGGCGGCGGATGCCGTCGAGCACCGCGGCGATCCCCGGCCCCGGCTGGTCGAGCGCCGAGCCGAGCAGGACGCGCGCGCCGCGCGGCGCGAGGCGGCCGGCGCGGGCGAGATCGGGGGCGAGGTCGCGCGTGGCATGCGCCTCGAGCCCCAGCGCCCGGGCATGGGCGCGGGCGAGGCAGCCCGCGACTCGGGCCATGCTCCGCGCCCGGTTCGCCGGCCGTTCGGTCAGGATGCCGTCGTCGGTCAGCGCCGCCACGCCGACCGCGCCGCCGTCGCCGACCGCCTGCCAGCCCGCGAGCGCCAGCGCCTCGGCGACCGCGACCGAGCGCAGCCGCGCCGTGCCCCAGAGCATCGGCCGGCGGAAATCGGCGATCAGCATCAGCGCGCGGTCGTGATCCTCGTGAAAGCCGCGCACCTGCGGCGCGCCGGTCCGCGCGGTCGCGGCGGCGTCGAGATGGCGCGGGTCGTCGCCCTCGGCGAAGGGGCGGATCTCGCGGATCTCGTGCCCCTGCCCGCGCGGCCGCGTCGCGGTGGTGCCCGGCCGGCGCGCCAGCTCCGGCCGCGCGGCCCGCGTCCGCGCCGCGCGCGCGCCCAGCGCCATCAGCCGCGCCGCGGTGACCCCGGTCGCGGACGGGGCGGCGTCACCAGGGCCGGACATGGCCGAGCAGCCGGTCGACGATGTCGCGCGCCGAAAGCCCTTCGGAGGTGGCGCGCCAGCTCGGGATCAGCCGATGCGCGAGCGTGTCGGGCGCCAGCGTCTCGACGTCCTCGGGCAGCGCGTGGTCGCGGCCGTGGATCAGCGCACGCGCCCGGGCGGAGGCGGCGAGCGCCAGCGTGCCGCGCGGCGAGACCGCGTGCTCGACCAGCCCCTCGATCGGCGTGCCCTCGGTCTCGCGCGTGCCGACGACCAGCCGAACGATGAAATCGCGCAGAGCGGGGGCGAGATGGACCCGCGCCACCGCCGCCCGCGCGTCGCGCAGCGCCGCGTGGCTCAGCCGCTCGGCGGGCGGCGCCGGCGCCTCCCCCGCCTCGCTCTCGACCAGATCGAGGATCTCGCGCTCCCGCGCCGCCGAAGGCAGCGCGAGATCGACATGCAGGAGGAAGCGGTCGAGCTGCGCCTCGGGCAGCGGAAAGGTGCCCTCGTGCTCGATAGAATTCTGCGTCGCGACGACCATGAACGGATCGGGCAAGGGCCGCGTCACGCCGCCCGCCGTCACCTGCGCCTCGGCCATCGCCTCCAAGAGCGCCGACTGCACCTTGGGCGGCGCGCGGTTGATCTCGTCGACCAGCACCAGCGAATGGAAGATCGGCCCCTCGACGAAATCGAAGGTCTCGGTCTGGCGGCGGAAGACCTGGGTGCCGGTGAGATCCGAGGGCATCAGGTCCGGCGTGCACTGGACGCGGGCGAAACCGCCGTCGAGCCCGCTGGCGAGCCGCTTGACCGCGCGGGTCTTCGCGAGGCCGGGCGGCCCTTCGATCAGGACGTGTCCGCGCGCGAGCAGCGCGGTCATCAGCCGTTCGACGAGATCCTCATGTCCGATCAGCGCGGCGCGCATCTCGGCGGCGAGGGCGGCGACGGGCTCTCCGGCCGTCACCCGCTCCGTTCCATCCACGCGCGATCCTCCCAAACCGTCGTGTCTCGCCCGACAGTGGCAGAGGATGGCGGCCGGCGCCATGGCGTCGGCCTCCGACTTAAGCATTGGTGGCGAGCGCGACGTAGAGGCGCGCGGCGAAGCGGCGGACCAGGGTCCGCCCTACCGAACCGCGCGAACGTAGGGCGGACCTCGGTCCGCCGTTTCACCGCCCCGCCGGTCAGTCGAGCCCGAGCTGGCCGCGCAGCGTCGAGAGGTCCTCCGCGAGCGTGTTGATCGCGGCGGCGAGCGTCACGCGGTCGGGCTCGGTCAGCTTGTCGTAGGTCACGTAGCCGTCGCCCGCCTGGTACTTGTCGAGGATCGCGTCCACGGTCGCGAAATTGTCGTCGACCTGCTTGAGGAAGGCCTGGTCGGTGACGAGCGGGCGCACCAGCTCGACGATCTTCTGCGACCCGTCGACATTGCCGCGGAAGTCGTAGAGATCGGTGTGGCTGTAGCGGTCCTCCTCGCCGGAGATCTTGGTCGCCGCGACCTCCTCCATCAGCGCGCCGGCGCCGCCGACCACGACCTCGGGCGGGAAGGTCAGGCTCTCGATCCGGCCCTGGAGCTCCTTCACGTCGGCGAGCAGCTTGTCGGCGACCGGGCCGAGCCCCTCGGTCGAGTTCTTTTCCCAGAGCCCGTATTCCAGCCGGTGGAAGCCGGGGAAGGCCGGATCGGCCTCGGCCTTCTCGTAGTCGTCGGCGCGGCTGTCGATCGAGACGTCGAGATCGGAGAAGAGCTCGGCGATCGGCTCCACCGCCTCGTAGCTGATCCGGGTCGGGGCGAAGAGCGCCTTCGCCTTCTCGACGTCGCCTGCGTTGATCGCGGCGACGAACGCGCTCGTGTCGGCGACGAGCGTGTCGACGCGCTCCGAGACGTAGATCTTGTAGTCCGCGATCGGCGCGACGAGGTCGAGCGTCGCGTCGGCGGCCTGGGCCAGGCCCTGCGAGAGCAGGAGCGCCCCGGCCGCGGTGGAGAGGGTGAGCAAGCGCATCGGATGACTCCTTCTGTTGGGCCGCCGACGCGTCGCGCGCGCCCGGCGCCGGTCGTTATCCCGGCTGGCTGGAGGTCTGGCTGGTCGGGGAAATCGCGGCGATCAGGGCGCGGCCGAGGTAGTCCTCGCCGCCCCCGAAGCCCGGCGGGGCGAAGAAATAGCCGCCGCCGACGGGCTTGACGTATTCCTCCAGCGGCTCGCCATCGAGGCGGCGCTGCACGGCGACGAAGCCCTTCTCGAGATCCGCCTGCCAGGCGATGAAGAGGAGCCCCTGGTCGAGCTGGCCGTTCCTGAGCACGCCGTTCACGTAGTTGAACGGCCGGCGCAGGATCAGGTTCGCGGCGCTTTCGGCGGTGCGCGGATTGGCGAGACGGATATGCGCGGTCGCGGGGATCACGTCGCCTCCCGGATCGGCGGCGAAGTCGGGCACCATCGCCTCGGTCCCGTCGGGCCGGTCGAGCGGGGCGCCGCTCATCTTGGTCCGGCCGAAGATCCGCTCCTGCTCGCCGAGCGGGGTGCGGTCCCAGCGTTCGACCAGGTTGCGGATGATCCGGACCGCCTGGTAGCTGCCGCCCAGCGCCCAGCCGGGCTCGCCGTTTTCGGCGGTGACCCAGACGACGCGGTCCATCAGCGCGGGGTCGGCGCTGTCGGGATTGGCCGAGCCGTCGCGGAAGCCGAGCAGGTTGCGCGCGCTCTCGGGCGGCGCGTCGGGCGGCGTCACGACGACGGGCACGCTCCCGACCTGCGCCCATTTCAGCACCAGCTGGTCGGGCAGCTTCTTCACGACGTCGCGCAGCGCGTGGATCACGGTCTCCTGCGTGTTGGCGCAGAACTGGATCGAGAGATCGCCGTGGCAGAGATCGGCGACCAGCGCGTCGTTCGGAAACTTCGTCATCCGCGTGAGCGCGCGGGGCGCGAGCGGCGCCAGCCAGGGCCGGTCCTCGAACAGCGTGGCGCCGAGGCCGACGGTGATCGTGAGCGCGTCCGGCGCGATCACCGGGCCGAGGATGCCGCTGTCGGGCGGCGGCAGCTTCGGATCGGCCTCCGGCGTCGGTCCGCCCCGGGTGAGCAGGACGATGCGATCGGTGAGCCGGCGGAACAGCCGCTCGAGATCGGCGGGGTCCGCCGCGACGACGTGGAAGGCGGCGACCGCCCCGTTGGCCGGGCGCGGCGTGACGATGCCGGCCTGATGCGCGCCGAAGGGCGGGACGCTGTCGGTGAACCGCGCCGTGTCGGCGACCGGCGCGTCGGCGACCTGCCCGCGCTCCGGCGTTTCAGGCCCGGCCGCCCGCGCCAGCGCGGGCGCGGCGACCAGCGCGGCGGCTCCGGTCAGGAGGCCGCGGCGGCTGGGGCGGAAGGCGTCTTCGGACATCCGCGTCACTCCAGCCCGATCGCCGCGTTATAGGCCGCGGCCGCCTCGGCCACCGCCGCGAAGGCGGCGGCGATGCGCGCCCGCCCCGCCGCGTCGACCGCGTCGTAGGACGGCCAGGCGCCCTCGACCTTGAACCCGTCGAGCATTCCCTGGGCGCTCTCCAGCGCGCCCCGCAGCGCCCCGGAGGCGGCGGGATCGGCGGTCGCGACCAGGGGATCGACGAGAAGCGCCGATTTCGAGATGCCGGCGAGGTCGGCCGAGAATTCGGCGAGATCCGTCTGGCTGTAGGGCGCCTGCGATCCCGGCGCCTGATCGGCGACCCGCCGCGCGAGATCGGCGGCGTTCCCCGCGAGATCGGCCGGCGCGACCGCGAGCTTGCCGAGCCGGTCCCTCAGCGCCGCGGCGTCGGCGAGCAGCTTGTCGGCCACCGGCTCCAGGCCCTCGGTCGAGTTCCGGACCCAGAGCCCGTATTCGATCCGGTGGAACCCGGTGAAGCCCGGATCCTCCTCCCGCTGGGCGAGGTATTCCGCCTGCGGATCCATGCTGTTCGCGAGATCGGCGATCCGTCCGGAGACCGGCGCCATCTCGCGCCACGGCACCCGCGCCGCGAGCCAGGCCTCCTTGGCCCCTTCGACGTCGCCGGCCGCGATCTTCTCGGCCAGCGTGGCGGTCGCGACCAGGATCTGGCCCGAGCGCCGGGCGAGATAGACGCGGTATTCGGACAGCGGCCCGATGAATTCGCGCGTTTCGGGCGCCTTCTTCGCCGCCTCGGATTCCGCCGTCGCGACCACGGTCAGCGTGCCGCGCGGATTGGAGAGCAGGCCGCAGGTGATCTCGTAGGTGCCGGGATCGAGCCGCTCGGTCAGCGTCGCGGTGATGCCGGGGGCGATGTTCTCGCGCTCGGCCACCACCATGACGCCGTCGAGGATCTCCCATTCCAGCGGCCGGTCGGAGGCGTTGTGGATCAGGAAGCTGCGCCGCCCCGCCGGCACTTCGAGCACCGCCGGCTCGCAGGTCGCGTCGGTCACCGTGACCGCGACCGCGTCGGCCGCGGGCGGCGCGGCGCCCTTGCGCGCGGCGACCCAGACCGCGGCGACGCCGAGCAGCACCAGCACGGCCGCGCCGATCAGCATCGCGCGGGTCGCGGCGCGGGAGACGGGTTCACTCGGGGGGTTGGGCATCGGACCTCAGGCCTCGCGACGGGAGGAGCGCGGCGCCGGCGCGGCGGCGGCCGGGCGCAGGAAGAAGAAGAGCGTGACCCCGAGCACCAGCGCCCAGACGATCACCTCGCCGATCGCCGGCGTGTCGTGGTAGCCGAACAGCCCGGAAAGCAGCGTGCCCGTCACGGAGGAGAGCGGCAGCGCGTGCGACAGATCCCAGGCCGGCGTCTGGAGATGGTTCCAGATCCCCGCCTCGTGCAGGTTGCGCAGGACCGAGGCGGCGAGCCCGGCGGCGACGAAGATGATGAAGACGCCGGTCCAGAGGAAGAACCGGCGCAGGTTGAGCCGCAGGCCGCCCCGGAAGATCCCGTAGCCGACCAGCGCCGCGCAGCCGAGACCGAGCAGCGCGCCGATCGGCGCGGAGGGCCCGGGGCTCTGCTGGAAGATCGCGAGCAGGAAGAACACCGATTCGAGCCCCTCGCGCGCGACGGCGAAGAAGGTCATCCCGATCAGCGCCCAGGTCGGCCCGCGGCGGTCGGCGAAGGCCGCCTCGAGCTCGTGCTCCATCTCGGAGCGGATCGAGCGCGCCGCCTTGCGCATCCAGAACACCATCGAGATCAGGATGCAGACCGCGGCGGCGCCGACCGCCGCCTCGAAAAGCTCCTGCGTCTTCTGCGGGAACTCGGCCCCTATCGCGAGCACGGCGGCGCCGACGAACAGCGAGAGCGCGATGGCGAGCAGGACGCCGATCCAGACCGTCGGCAGCCAGCCGCTCCGCCCGGTCCGCGCGAGATAGCCCGCGATGATCCCGACGATCAGCGCCGCCTCGATCCCCTCCCGCAGCATGATGAGAAATGACGCCAGCATCGGCCCGCCCCGCGGTGAGGATATCGAGCCCGGCCCGGCGAGCACCTGACCAAACGACTCGGATATTGGCTTGCTAGCGCCCAGAAGGTGCGCGCACAAGTCGCAGGCGGATCAAGCAATGGTGATTGACGGGCGCCGCCCGCGGGCACGCCGGAAGCTCGGCCCCGGCGCGCCCGCGACGGGTCAGCGCCCTTTCAGCGCGTCGAGGAGCGCGGCGCCGAACGAGCCGGTGGCGTCGCCCTTCGGCTCGCGCGGCGCGGGGCTTCCCTTGCCGCGCGGCCCCTTCGGGCCGCCGGGGCCGCCGCGATCCGGGCCGCCCCGGCCCCGGTCCTCGGCGCCGCGCTGACCGGGACGGGGCGCGGCCTCGGCGTCCTTGCGCATCGAGAGCGAGATCCGCTTGCGCGGGATGTCGACCTCGAGCACGCGCACCTTCACCACGTCGCCGGCCTTCACCACCTCGTGCGGGTCCTTCACGAACCGGTCGGCGAGCTGGCTCACATGCACGAGCCCGTCCTGATGCACGCCGATGTCGACGAAGGCGCCGAAGGCCGCGACATTGGTCACCGTGCCTTCGAGCCGCATCCCGGGCCTCAGGTCGGAGATTTCCTCGACCCCCTCGGCGAAGCTCGCGGTGACGAAGCCGGGGCGCGGATCGCGGCCGGGCTTGGCGAGCTCGGCGAGGATGTCGCGCACGGTGGGAAGGCCGAAGGTCGCGTCGGTGAACTCGGCCGGGTCGACCGCGCGCAGCCGCGCCTCGTCGCCCATCAGGCTCGTGATCTCGCGCCCGCAGGCCTTCACGATCCGCCGCGCGACGTCATAGGCCTCCGGATGCACCGCCGAGGCGTCGAGCGGCTCGGTCCCGCCCCTTATGCGCAGGAAACCCGCGCATTGCTCGAAGGCGCGCGGGCCGAGGCGCGCCACCTTAAGCAGATCGCGCCGCCTCGCGAAGGCGCCGTTCGCGTCGCGGTGCGCGACGATCGCCTCCGCGAGCGACGGTCCGACGCCGGAGACATAGGCGAGCAGCGGCGCCGAGGCGGTGTTGAGATCGACGCCGACCGCGTTCACCGCGTCCTCGACCACCGCGCCGAGCGAGCGGCCGAGGCGGAACTGGTCGACGTCGTGCTGGTACTGGCCCACGCCGATCGCCTTGGGCTCGATCTTGACGAGCTCGGCCAAGGGGTCCTGCAGCCGCCGCGCGATCGAGACCGCGCCGCGCAGCGAGACGTCGAGCCCCGGGAGCTCCTTCGACGCCGTCTCGGAAGCGGAATAGACCGAGGCGCCGGCCTCCGACACGATCACCTTGGTCGGCTTCGGCGCCGGCAGGTCGCCGAGCAATTCCGCGACCATCCGCTCGGTCTCGCGGCTCGCGGTGCCGTTGCCGATCGCGATCAGCTCGACGCCATGCGCGCGGATCAGCCGCGCGATCGCGCCCTGCGCGCCGCGCAGGTCGTTCCGCGGCTGGAACGGATAGACGGTGTCCGTCGCGAGCACCTTGCCGGTGGCATCGACCACCGCGACCTTCACGCCGGTCCGGATGCCTGGATCGAGCCCCATCGTCGCCCGCGCGCCGGCCGGCGCCGCGAGCAGCAGGTCCTTGAGGTTGCGCGCGAAGACCCGGATCGCCTCCTCCTGCGCGCGCTCGCGCAGACTCGCCTGCAGGTCGAGCATCATCGAGAGGCCGAGCCGGGTGCGCCAGGCCCAGCGCGCGACCTCGCCGAGCCAGAGATCGCCCGGCGCGGCGCCGGCCCGGACCCCGAGCGCGCCCGCCACCATCGCCTCGACACGTGGGCCGCCCGCCTCGGGCTCCGGCCCGATGTCGAGCGTCAGCGCGCCCTCGTTGGCGCCGCGCATCATCGCGAGCGCCCGGTGGCTCGGCACGCCCGCCCAGCGCTCGGAATGGGCGAAGTAATCGGAGAACTTCGCGCCCTTCTCCTCCTGCCCCGCGACCACCTTCGCGCTCAGGATCGCCTCCGCCTCCAGGAACTCGCGCAGCCGGCCGATCAGCCCCGCGTCCTCCGACAGCCCCTCGACCAGGATGTCGCGCGCCCCGGCGAGCGCCTCCTTCGTATCGGCGACCTCGGCGGTCACGAAGCCCTCGGCCAGCGTCGCGGGCGGGGTCGCGCGGTCGGCGAGGATCGCCTCGGCGAGCGGCGCGAGGCCCTTCTCGCGCGCGATCATCGCCTTGGTGCGCCGCTTCGGCTTGTAGGGGAGATAGAGATCCTCGAGCACCGCCTTGGTGTCGGCGCCGGCGATCCGGCCCTCGAGTTCCGGGGTCAGCTTCCCCTGCTCGGTGATCGAGGCGAGGATCGTCGCCCGGCGCTGCTCGAGCTCGCGCAGATAGGCGAGCCGGTCGGCGAGCAGGCGCAGCTGGGTATCGTCGAGCCCGCCGGTCGCCTCCTTGCGATAGCGCGCGACGAAGGGCACCGTCGCGCCGCCGTCGAGCAGCTCGACCGCCGCCTTCACCTGTTCCGGTCGCGCGGCGATCTCGCCGGCGATGGTCCGGGCGATCCGGGGCTCGGTTTCCGCCGGGGCCGTCATCGGGAAGCCCGCGAAATCAAGGCTTTGGCTTCGGATCGGGTCATGGCGTTGGCCTCGCGGTCGTCTCAGGGGGCGGCCACTCTAGACCCACGGCGCGGCGGGAAGTCAAGGCGGCGGGGGGATGGCGGACCGAGGTCCGCCCTACGCGACCGGACCGTAGGGCGGACCTCGGTCCGCCATCCCCCCGCCCGGCTCAGCCCGCGGCCGCGCCCTCGCCCGCCAGCCGGTCGAGGATCGGGCAGTCCGGCCGGTCGTCGCCGTGGCAGCGGCCCGCCAGCCCGCGCAGGGTCGCGCGCATCGCCTCGAGCTCGGCGATCTTGCGGTCGATGCTCTCGATATGATGCTCGGTCAGCGCCTTCACATCGGCGCTCGCCCGCGCGCCGTCCTCGCGCAGCGCGAGCAGCGCGCGGCAATCCTCGATCGTGAAGCCGAGCGAACGGGCGCGGCCGATGAAGCTCAGCCGGTTCATCTCGCCCGGGCCGAACCGGCGATAGCCGTTCGCGCCGCGCATCGGGCGCACCAGTCCGATCTCCTCGTAATAGCGGATCGTCTTGGTCGGCAGCCCGCTCAGCTCCGCCACTTCGCCGATGTTCATGAGTTCGATCTCCCGCCTTGACCTTCCAGCGACTGGAAGGAGCATATGGGGTGCGCGACAGGAATTTGAAGGAGGATCGTCGTGCGGGAAGAAGCGATTGCGACGGAGATGATCCGCGACCCGGTCTGCGGCATGGAGATCGATCCCGCGGCGGGCAAGCCCCGCGTGGAGCACGACGGCCGGACCTTCCATTTCTGCTGCCAGGGCTGCGCCACGAAATTCGCGGCCGACCCCGAGGCCTGGCTGACCGCGACCGATCCGGTCTGCGGCATGAAGGTCGACCGCGCCTCGGCCCGGCACTTCCTGCGCCATGACGGCGAGAAGGCCTATTTCTGCTCGCAGGGCTGCCGGGCCAAGTTCGAGGCCGATCCCGAGAAATACCTCGGCCCCCGCACCCCGCCCGAGCCGATGCCCGAGGGCACGATCTACACCTGCCCGATGGATCCCGAGATCCGGCAGGTCGGCCCGGGCACCTGCCCGATCTGCGGCATGGCGCTGGAGCCGATGGGGATTCCGCCGGCGGATGCCGGACCCAATCCCGAGCTCGTCGACTTCAAGCGCCGCTTCGCGGTCGGCGCCGCGCTGACGATCCCGCTCGTCGGGATCGCGATGGCGCCGATGCTGGGGCTCGGCGGCGGCCACGACTCGGGGGGCGGCGGCTGGCGCGGCTGGGCCGAGCTCCTGCTCGCGACGCCGGTGGTGCTCTGGTGCGGCAAGCCCTTTCTCGAGCGCGGCTGGGTCTCGTTCCGGACCTGGCGGCTCAACATGTTCAGCCTGATCGCGCTCGGCGTCGCGGCGGCCTATCTCTTCAGCCTGGTCGCGGTGCTGGCCCCCGGCCTGTTCCCGGCCGGGTTCCGCGACCATTCCGGCGCGGTCGGGCGCTATTTCGAGGCGGCCGCCGTCATCATCGTGCTGGTGCTGCTCGGCCAGATCCTCGAGCTCGGCGCGCGCGAGCGCACGGGCTCGGCGATCCGCGAGCTGATGGATCTCGCGCCGAAGACCGCGCGGCGGCTCGGCGCCGACGGGACCGAGGAGGACGTGCCGCTCGACGCCGTTCGCGCCGGCGACCGGCTGCGCGTCCGGCCGGGCGAGAAGATCCCGGTCGACGGCGACGTGGCCGAGGGCGTCTCGAGCGTCGACGAAAGCATGCTGACCGGCGAGCCGCTGCCGGTCGAGAAGGTGCCGGGCGCCGAGGTGACGGCGGGCACGCTCAACGGCCAGGGCGGGCTCGTGATCGTCGCGCGCAAGGTCGGGTCCGAGACCGTGCTCGCCCAGATCATCGCGCTGGTCGCGACCGCGCAGCGCAGCCGCGCGCCGATCCAGGCGGTGGCCGACCGCGTGGCACGCTGGTTCGTGCCGGCGGTGATCGCGGTCGCCGTGCTCGCCTTCCTCGGCTGGGCGGCCTTCGGCCCCTCGCCGGCGCTCGCCTACGCGCTCGTCTCGGCGATCTCGGTCCTGATCATCGCCTGTCCCTGCGCGCTCGGCCTCGCCACGCCGATGTCGGTCATGACCGCGATGGGGCGCGGCGCCAGGGCCGGCGTGCTGGTGCGCGACGCCGCCGCGCTCGAGACGCTCGCGAGCGTCGACACGCTGGTGATCGACAAGACCGGCACGCTGACCGAGGGCAAGCCGAAGCTGACGGCGGTCCTGCCCGCCGCCGGTGTCGCGGAGGCGGATCTGCTGCGCTGGGCCGCGAGCCTCGAGCGCGCCTCGGAACATCCGCTCGGCGCGGCGATCATCGCCGGCGCCGAGGCGCGCGGCGTGGCGCTCGTCCCGGTCGCCGACTTCGCCTCGGTGACCGGACAGGGCGCGACCGGCCGCGTCGGCGAGGTCGCGGTCGGGGTCGGCAACGCGGCGCTGATGCGCGCGGCGGGGATCGCGGTCGCGGCCGAAGGGGTCGAGGCGCGCCAGGCCCGGGGCGAGACGGTGGTCTTCGTCGCCGCCGACGGCCGCTTCGTCGGCGCGCTCGCCGTCGCCGACCCGGTGAAGGCGGACGCCGCCAACGCGGTCGCCGACCTCAAGGCGCTCGGGTTCCGCGTAGTGATGGCGACCGGCGACAACCCCGCCACCGCCGCCGCCGTCGCCGCCCGGGTGGGCGTCGACGAGATCCGCGCCGGGCTCACGCCGAAGGACAAGGCCGACCTCGTCGCCGAGCTGCGCGCCCAGGGCGCGAAGGTCGCGATGGCCGGGGACGGGGTGAACGACGCGCCGGCGCTCGCCGCGGCCGATGTCGGGATCGCGATGGGGACCGGCGCCGACGTCGCGATCGAAAGCGCCGGGATCACGCTGGTGAAGGGCGACATGGCCGGGATCGCCCGCGCGCGGAGCCTGGCCGAGGCGACGCTCGGCAACATCCGGCAGAACCTGTTCTTCGCGCTCGTCTACAACGGAATCGGCGTGCCGATCGCCGCCGGCGTGCTCTATCCCTTCACCGGGCACCTGCTGTCGCCGATGTTCGCGGCGGCGGCGATGAGCCTCAGCTCGGTCTCGGTGATCGCGAACGCGCTCCGGCTTCGGGGCGTGAGGCTCGCGGGGGAGCGGCGGTAGGCGGCGGGGGAATGGCGGACAAATGTCCGCCCTACGGGACGGTCGCGGAGGGCGGACCTCGGTCCGCCATCCCCGGCGCTACTTCACCGTCACGGGTATCCCCGCCACGGTGAGCAGCACCCGGTCCGCGCGCGCGGCGAGGCGTTGATTCAGCACCCCCGCCGCGTCGCGGAACCGCCGGGCCAGCGCGTTGTCGGGCACGATGCCGAGCCCGACCTCGTTCGCGATCGCGACCCAGGGCCCGCGCGGCGCGGCCAGCATCTCCACGAGCCGCGTGGTCTCGGCCGCGAGATCGGCCTCGGCGAGCAGCAGGTTCGAGAGCCAGAGCGTCAGGCAGTCGATGAGCACCGGCGCGCCCTCGGGCATCGCGGCGAGCGCGCCCGCGAGATCGCGCGGCGCCTCGGTGGTGATCCAGCGCGCGTCGCGGCGGTCGCGATGCTCGGCGATCCGCGCCGCCATCTCGGCGTCGAGCGCCTCGGCGGTCGCCACATAGCGCCAGGGCGCGGGATGGGCGGCGATCAGCGCCTCGCCGTGGCGGCTCTTGCCCGAGCGCGCGCCGCCGAGGACGAGGGTGAGGCTCGGGCTCACCGCGCGGCCCCCGGGCGCGCCGCTGTCCCGGACCCGATCCGGGACCTCGACTCCCCCGACACCGCGCCCGAGCGTCGGGGCCCCGGGTCGAGCCCGGGGCGGCGTCGCGCTGGCACCGGCGGGAGGGCCAAGGCGTCAGCCGTTGAAGAGGAAGTGCAGCACGTCGCCGTCGGCGACCTTGTAGGCCTTGCCCTCGGCGCGCATCTTGCCCGCCTCCTTGGCCCCCTGCTCGCCGCCGAGCGCGACGTAGTCGTCGTAGGCGATGGTCTCGGCGCGGATGAAGCCGCGCTCGAAATCGCCGTGGATCACGCCGGCCGCCTGCGGCGCGGTGGCGCCGTCCGGGATCGTCCAGGCGCGGGCCTCCTTCGGGCCGACGGTGAAATAGGTCCTGAGGCCGAGGAGCGCGTAGCCCGCCTTGATGAGCCGGTCGAGCCCGGCCTCGTGCAGGCCGAGCGACTCGAGGAATTCCGCGCGCTCGGCGTCGTCGAGCTGGGCGATCTCCTCCTCGATCGCGGCCGAGATCACCACCGAGGCCGCGCCCTGCTCCGCCGCCATCTTCGCCACGGCGTCGGAATGCGCGTTGCCGGTCGCCGCGTTCCCTTCCTCGACGTTGCAGACATAGAGCACCGGCTTGCCGGTCAGAAGCTGCAGCAGGCGCCAGGTGCGCGCGTCCTCGTCGGCGATCTCGACGCTGCGCGCGGGCTTGCCCGCCTCGAGCGCCGCCTTGGCCGCCTCGAGCAGCCGCGCTTGGTCCGCCGCCTCCTTGTCGCCACCCTTGAGCTTGCGCTGCAGGCCCGCGATCCGCTTCTCGACGCTCTCGAGGTCGGCGAGCATCAGCTCGGTCTCGACCGTCTCCGCGTCGGCGACCGGATCGACCCGGCCCTCGACATGCGTCACGTCGCCATCCTCGAAACAGCGCAGCACATGGGCGATCGCGTCGCATTCGCGGATATTGGCGAGGAACTGGTTGCCGAGCCCCTCGCCCTTCGAGGCGCCGCGCACCAGCCCCGCGATGTCGACGAAGGTCATCCGCGTCGGGATGATCTGCTTCGATTTCGCGATCCCGGCGAGCTTGTCGAGCCGGTCGTCGGGCACGCTGACCTCGCCCACGTTGGGCTCGATCGTGCAGAACGGAAAGTTCGCCGCCTGCGCCGCGGCGGTCCGCGTCAGCGCGTTGAAGAGCGTGGACTTGCCGACGTTCGGCAGTCCGACGATCCCTGTCTTGAAACCCATGGCGCGGCCTCCCTCGATCCCGGGCGCATCTATGGCGCGCGGGACCCGTGCGTCAAGGCGCGGGCCATTGCCTTTCGCGCGCCCACGCGGCATGCACGGGGCGGATTGGCACGGGCGACGGACCGGGGAGAGACGGATGACACGGATCGAGGCGCGTTTCGCGAAACTCAAGGCCGAGGGGCGCAAGGCCTTCGTCACCTTCGTGATGGCGGGCGATCCGGACGCGGCGACCTTCGAGGCGATCCTCGCCGGCCTGCCGGCGGCGGGCGCCGACGTGATCGAGATCGGCATGCCCTTCACCGACCCGATGGCCGACGGCCCGGCGATCCAGCTCGCCGGCCAGCGCGCGCTGGCGGGCGGGCAGACCATGACCCGGACCCTCGCGATGGTGAAGGCGTTCCGCGAAGGCGACGCCGAGACGCCGATCGTGCTGATGGGCTACTACAACCCGATCTACGCGCGGGGCGTCGACCGCTTCCTCGCCGAGGCGGTCGAGGCCGGGGTCGACGGGCTCATCGTCGTGGACCTGCCGCCCGAGGAGGACGACGAGCTCTGCCTGCCCGCGCAGGCGGCGGGGCTCAACTTCATCCGCCTCGCGACGCCCACGACCGACGACAAGCGCCTGCCGAAGGTGCTGAGCAACACCTCGGGCTTCGTCTACTACGTCTCGATCACCGGCATCACCGGCTCGGCCTCGGCGAACGCCGCCGCCGTCGGGCCCGAGGTCGCGCGGATCAAGGCGGGGACCGAGCTGCCGGTCTGCGTCGGCTTCGGCATCAAGTCGGCCGAGACCGCGCGCGAGATCGCGGGCGTCGCGGACGGCGCGGTGGTGGGCTCGGCCATCGTGGACCGGATCGGCCGGGGCGAGAGCCCGGAGACCGTGCTCGCCTTCGTGCGCGAGGTGGCGGCGGGCGCGCACGGCTGAGCCGCCGCGCCGGAGCCGCCCGGCCGGGACAGATATCCCGGCCAAGAGGCGAAGTTTTCCTCCGGGGCAGCGCGTTGAAGCGCGGTGGATGTCGTGCTCTCCTCCCCGGCGCCGCGGTGGGATACCGCGCGCCAAATAAAGATCCGGGAGGATGGACATGCGACGATACCTGTCCGGCGTGATCGCCGGCCTTCTCTGCCTGACCGCCCATTCGGCCGCGCGGGCCGACGAGACATCGGGAAAGATCGTGCTCGGCCCGCCCACCGACGTGGTGATCGAGGTCGGAACCGGCCCCGAGGGCGAGCCGACGCTGGCGGACACCGAGATCCCGCTGGCGCTCGGCGGCTATTACCGCGTCAACCTCGTCTGTCCGGAGGCCGCGGCCGAGGCGGGCGGGCTGCACGTCGAGGCCGACGAATTGCTCGCCAATTCACACCTTCGCGTGCTGAGCGTCGGGGGGATGGAGTTCTACGTTCAGGGCCTGACCTTCCGCGCGATCGAATGCGACGAGGCGGGAACGGCGCGTTTCAGCTTCCACCCGATGCGCCCGGGCGTCTACGATCTCCGCGTGCGCGACCAGAGCGAGCCGCCGCGCGAGGTCGTGGCCAGCGTGATCGTCGAATAATCCCGCGCCACGCCGCGGGCGGGCCGGCGGGCGGGCGCCGACCGCCGGCGAGCCGTTATTTCCGGGGCGCGACAGGCTTTGCCCTTCCCTTCCCGGCCCAAATCGTCTATGGGCGCGGCTCGCGGCCTTACACCCTTGGAGGAAGGCCGCCTATGCCATTCGAGGAGCACAGACATGGCTGAGAATCCGGTTCTCGAAGCCGTGGCGCGCGCAGGGGTCGGCAAGGGGGCCGCCCGCACTGCCCGCCGCGAGGGACTTGTCCCCGGGATCATCTACGGTGGCGGCAAGGATCCGCAGCCGATCAACGTGAAGTTCAACGAACTTCTCAAGGCGCTGAAGGCGGGCAAGTTCAAGTCCACCCTGCTCAACGTCAAGGTCGACGGCGAGGACAACACCGTGATCTGCCGCGCGGTCGAGCGCGACGTGGTGAAGGACCTGCCGACGCATGTCGATTTCCTGCGTCTCTCCGAGCGCAGCCGGATCAACCTCTACGTCCCGGTCGAGTTCATCAACGCCGAGAAGTCCCCGGGCATCAAGCGCGGCGGCGTGCTGACCGTCGTGCGCCAGGAAGTCGAGCTCGTCGTGACCGCCGGCAACATCCCGGAGAAGCTCACGGTCGACCTGACCGGCCTCGCGATCAACGCGCATATCCACATCTCGGACGTGACGCTGCCCGCCGGCGTCAAGCCGACGATCACTGACCGCGATTTCGTCATCGCCAACATCCAGGCGCCCTCGGGTCTGCGCTCCGCGGACAACGAGGAAGCGGACGAAGCCGAGGCCTGATCGGCCAAGGCGCGCGCCCCGGGGGACGGCATGGCGGTTTCCCGGGCTGATCGAGAAAAGCAGAGACGCGCCGCGGAGATTTCGCGGCGCGTTCGCGTTTGGGCCGGGGGCACGGCCGGAACGGAAGGCGGAGGAACGATGAAGCTGATCGTGGGGCTCGGCAATCCGGGCGGGCAATATGCGCGCAACCGGCACAACATCGGCTTTCTCGCCGTCGAGGCGATCGCCGAGGCGCGGGGCTTCGGCCCGTGGCGGTCGAAGTTCCAGGGCCTGATCTCCGAGGGCCGGCTCGGGTCCGAGAAGGCGCTGCTCCTGAAGCCCGAGACCTTCATGAACCTCTCGGGCGACAGCGTGCGCGCGGCGATGGCCTTCTACAAGCTCGCCCCCGCCGACGTGCTGGTGCTGCACGACGAGCTCGACCTCGCGCCCGGCAAGCTGCGGTTCAAGACCGGCGGCGGCCACGCGGGGCACAACGGGCTGCGCTCGATCGACGCGCATATCGGCGCGGCCTTCCAGCGGGTCCGGATGGGGATCGGCCATCCCGGCGACAAGCGGCTGGTCAGCAACTACGTGCTCGGGGATTTCGCCAAGGCGGACGAGGCCTGGCTCGACCCGCTGCTCGCCGCCGTCGCGGCCGAGGCGCCGCTGCTCGCGACCGACGGCGCGCGGTTCCTGACGGCCGTCGCCCAGCGGCTCGCGCCACCGAAGCCGAAGCCCGAAGCGGCCGGGAAGCCCGAGGCGGCGCCTCCCGCGCCGAAGACGCCCACGCCGGACGGTGGGACGGCGGGCGAGAGCGACGGCCCCATGGACGCGCTCAGGCGGCTCGCGGACCGATTCCGCTGAGGCCCGGCGGGCGCGGCGCATCCGACGCGCGATCCGGCTTCCGGGCGCCGCCGCCAGCCCTCGCGCTCCGCTGTCCCGGGCCTGACCCGGGACCTCGAGTCCCGCGCGCCGCCGACGCGACAGAGCGTGGAGGCCCCGGGTCGAGCCTTGGGCACGCCGCTCCTCCCCACAAGCCCCCACGCATGAAAAAGGGCGCCGCTCGGGCGCCCTCGGGGTCGGGGATCAGCCGTCCTTGCGGAAGTACTTCTTCTCGCGCGGCTTGCCGTCCCAGCCGGGCTTGCCGCGCGGCTTGTCGTCGCGCGGGCGGTCGTCGCGGTCGCGCGCGCCATAGGGCTTGCCGCCGCCTTCACGGTCACCGCGGAACGGCTTGCCGCCGCCGGGGCCACCGGCCGGGCGCGCCGGGCGCTCGTCCTCGCGGAACTCCCACTTCTTCACCAGGCGCGCGTCGAAGGTGTCGCGGCCGATCTTGCCTTCGTGGCACCAGACGCAGCTGACCTGCGCGCCGTCGACCGATTCGACCGCCATGCGCATCGAACCCGCCGTGAGGACCACGAGGTCCCCGATCGCGAATGTGTTTTCCATAACGTAACGTGCTCTCTCTTCGGGCGCATATCCGGGCCCGCTGCGGAGGCGTCGGTATACAGCGGCGGGCCGGGGATTGAAACGGATTTCGCCGCGCGCCCGGCCGATCAGATCCGTCGATTAGATCCGGGTGCCGAGCGCCTCGGCGACGGTGAAGATGTCCTTGTCGCCCCGGCCGCACATGTTCATTACGAGCAGATTGTCCGCCGGCAGCGTCGGCGCGAGCTTCGTCACATGGGCGAGCGCGTGCGCGGGTTCGAGCGCGGGGATGATCCCCTCGGTCACGCAGCAGAGCTGGAACGCCTCGAGCGCCTCGGCGTCGGTCACCGAGACGTATTCGACCCGGCCCATGTCGTGCAGCCAGGCGTGCTCCGGGCCGATGCCGGGATAGTCGAGCCCGGCCGAGATCGAATGGCCCTCGATGATCTGGCCGTCGGCGTCCTGCAGCAGGTAGGTCCGGTTGCCGTGCAGCACGCCGGGCCGCCCGCCGGTCAGCGAGGCGGCGTGTTCCATCCGCTCGTCGACGCCGTGGCCGCCGGCTTCGACCCCGATGATGCGCACGTCGGGGTCGTCGAGGAAGGGGTGGAACAGCCCCATCGCATTCGAGCCCCCGCCGATGCAGGCGACGAGCGTGTCGGGCAGCCGGCCCTCGCGCTCGAGGATCTGCTCGCGCGCCTCCTTGCCGATGATCGACTGGAAGTCGCGCACCAGCGCCGGATAGGGATGCGGGCCGGCGACGGTGCCGATGCAGTAGAAAGTGTCGCGCACGTTGGTGACCCAGTCGCGCAGCGCCTCGTTCATCGCGTCCTTGAGCGTGCCCCGCCCGCTCGTCACCGGCACGACCTCGGCGCCGAGGAGGCGCATGCGGAACACGTTGGGCTTCTGCCGCTCGACGTCGGTCGCGCCCATGAAGACGATGCACTTGAGCCCGAAGCGGGCGCAGACCGTCGCGGTCGCCACGCCATGCTGGCCCGCGCCGGTCTCGGCGATGATCCGGGTCTTGCCCATGCGACGGGCGAGCAGGATCTGGCCCAGCACGTTGTTGATCTTGTGCGCGCCGGTGTGGTTGAGCTCGTCCCGCTTGAGGTAGATCCTCGCCCCGCCAAGCCGCTCGGTCAGCCGCTCGGCGAAATAGAGCGGCGACGGCCGGCCGACGTAGTGCTTCCAGAGATCGTCCATCTCGGCCCAGAAGGCGGCGTCGGTCTTCGCCTTCTCGTATTCCGCCTCGAGATCGAGGATCAGCGGCATCAGCGTCTCGGAAACGAAGCGGCCGCCGAAGTCGCCGAAGCGGCCGCGCTCATCCGGGCCAGCGCGGAATGAATTGGGCCGGGGGGCGTCTTGCATGGGGATCGGGCTCCGCTCGAGAGGTGCGGGTCTTCCTAAACGGCGACACCCGGCCCGTCCAGAGCCGATCCGCGCGGCCCGTCCGTGCCCAGCGCCGCCGCGCAGAAGGCGGTGACGAGCCGGGGATCCTTGTAGCCCGGGGCGATCTCGACCCCCGAGGAGACGTCGACCTGGCGGGCGCCGGAAATCGTGATCGCCTCGGCCACGTTCTCGGCGGTGAGCCCGCCCGCGAGCATCCAGGGCTTCGACCAGCGGCGCCCCGACAGCAGGCGCCAGTCGAAGCTCACGCCATTGCCGCCCGGCAAGTTCGCGCCGCGCGGCGGGCGGGCGTCGAGCAGGAGCTGGTCGGCGACCTCGGCGTATTCGGGGATGACCGCGAGGTCATCCTCCTCGGCGACGCCGAGCGCCTTCATCACCGGCAGGCCATAGCGGTTCCGGATCTCGGAGACACGGGCCGGCGCCTCGGAGCCGTGGAGCTGCAGCATGTCGAGCTGGACCGCCTCGACGATGGCGTCGAGCTGGTCGTCGGTGGCGTTGACGGTCAGCGCCACGCGCGTGAAGCCCTCCGGCATCGCCTGGGCGATCCAGCGCGCGTCCCCGAGCGTCAGGTGCCGGGGCGAGCGCGGGAAGAACACGAGCCCGCCGTAGGAAGCTCCGGCCGCGACCGCCGCGCGCACCTCGGCGCGGGATCTCAGCCCACAGATCTTTACGCGCACCAAACTCTCTCAGTTACCGATCAGAGCCAGGACCTCGTCCTCGGGCTTGTTCGTCGTCTTGCGCAGGTGATCCATCTCGCGGCTGAGCCGGGCGGCCTCGCGCGCCTTGTCGGTGGCGCGGCGGCGATGCTTGTGCTCGCGCAGCCATTCGAGAAGATAGCCTACGATCATGCCGATCAGGATCGAGACGAGGCTGACGAGAAACAGCGGCACCTGGACCGAGACCGGCATCAGCGTCGCCATCCCCTCGGGCAGCAGGTTCAGCGTGACCAGTCCCCGGTTCGCGAGCGACAGGACGACGATGGCCACGAGGATGACCGCGAGAAGAAGGATTTTCACCGTGCGCATGGGGGCTCCCGTATCCGGAGGTGTGATCTAGCCCTGATTGAGCCGGTCGCGCAACAGCTTGCCGGTCTTGAAGAAGGGCACATGCTTCTCCTCGACCTCGACGGCGTCGCCGGTGCGCGGGTTGCGGCCCTGCCGCGCCTCGCGCTTTTTTACCGAGAAGGCGCCGAAGCCGCGAAGTTCCACGCGGTTGCCCTGTGCCATCGCCTCGATGATCTCGTCGAAGATGGTGCTGACGATCCGCTCGACGTCGCGCTGGAACAGATGCGGATTTTCCTCGGCGATCTTCTGGATCAGCTCAGACTTTATCATCACGCCATCCTGAACATTGGCCGCGCCGAGGCGGCCGGCACTTCGACACTGACGCGCGGCATACTGGCAGGATTCAGCGCATGAGGGAATAGAGCTTCATACCGCTTCGGGCCGATATTTCTCCGAGAATCCCGCCGCTTGCGCCCGAAAGGCCGAGCCAGCGGGCGAGGAAAGGCTCGTCTCGCGACACTTCGCGATCCTCGACCGACAGACCGGCGAGCGCGGGGTCCCGCGATTCGAGCCAGGCCAGCGCCTCGGGCTCGCCGCCGATCTCGTCGACGAGGCCGTTGTCGCGCGCGACCCGGCCGGTGAAGACCCCGCCGGTCGCGACCGCGTCGAGCGCCTCGCCGCTCAGCCCCCGCCGCGCGCCGACGAGGCCGCGGAACCAGGCGAAGCTCTCGTCGATCATCGCCTGGTCGAGCAGGCGCGCCTCCGGATTGGTCGGCCGGAACGGCGAGGGCTCGGCCTTGAGCTCGGAGGAGCGCACGGTCTCGTAGCCGATGCCGACCTTCGACATCAGGTCGGTGAACGTCGGGTATTCCATGATGACGCCGATCGAGCCCGTGAGCGTGTTGCCGCGCGCGACGATGTGATCGGCCGAGATCGCCGCGACATAGCCGCCCGAGGCCGCGAGCTCGCCCAGCACCGCGACCACGGGCTTCTGCTCCGCGATGGCCCGCACCGAGGCGAAGAGCGCCTCCGACCCGGCCGTGGTGCCCCCCGGCGAGTTGATCCGGAGGATGAGCGCCCGGGTCTGGTCGTCGCGGGCGATCTCGTCGAGGAGCTCGTCGCGCTCCGGGTCGTCGAGGATCATGCCCGTCACCTCGTAACGCGCGATCCGCTCGCCCGGCAGGCCGCCGCGTCCGAGCAGCAGCAGCCCGAGGATGAGCCCGAGCACGGCCGCGACGAGAAAGCCGCGCCAGAAGGCCGAGCGCCGCCATTTCCGGCGACGCTCCTCGTAGAAGTCGCGGACATAGGGATCCTGGAACCGCTCAGCCATCGCGGCCTCCGATGACGGGTCGGGTCTCGGGGAATGGGGTCATGGGTCTCGGTCCAGTGGCTCGGCGGATGCCGGGGCACAGTCGCACCGATCCCGCCGGTTGGAAAGCCGCGCACCGGGGTCCCGAAACGCGAAATGGCGCCCCGGGGGGCGCCATTCCAGAAGTGGTCGCGATGTCTCGCGAAGATCAGTCGTTCTCGCGCTTGCGGAGCGCCGCGCCGAGGATGTCGCCGAGCGAGGCGCCCGAGTCGGACGACCCGTACTGCTCCACGGCTTCCTTTTCCTCGGCGATCTCGCGCGCCTTGATCGACAGGCCGAGCCGGCGGGTCTTCGAGTCGATGTTGGTGATGCGCGCATCGACCTTGTCGCCCTTGGTGAACCGCTCGGGGCGCTGCTCGGACCGGTCGCGGCTGAGATCCGACCGGCGGATGAAGGCCTTCATCCCGTCGTACTCGACCTCGATGCCACCGTCCTCGATCGCGGTCACGGTGACGGTCACGATGTCGCCCCGCTTCACGCCCGAGGTCGCGTCGGCGAAGGTGTCCGCGCCAAGCGCCTTGATCGAGAGCGAGATGCGCTCCTTCTCGACGTCGACGTCGGTCACCACCGCGCGGACGACGTCGCCCTTGTGGTAGTCCTGGATCGCGTCCTCGCCGGAGCGGTTCCAGTCGAGGTCCGAAAGATGGACCATGCCGTCGATGTCGCCGTCGAGACCGATGAACAGACCGAATTCGGTGATGTTCTTGATCTCGCCTTCGACCTCGGTCCCGTTCGGATGGGTCCGGGCGAAGTTGTCCCACGGGTTGCCCTGGGTCTGCTTCAGGCCGAGCGAGACGCGGCGCTTGGCCGAGTCGATCTCGAGCACCAGGACTTCCACTTCCTGCGAGGTGGAGACGATCTTGCCCGGGTGGACGTTCTTCTTGGTCCAGGACATCTCGGAGACGTGGACGAGCCCCTCGACCCCCGGCTCCAGCTCCACGAAGGCGCCGTAGTCGGTGATGTTGGTGACGCGACCGAGATGCTTCGAGCCGATCGGGAACTTCGATTCGACCGAATCCCACGGATCCGCCAGCAGCTGCTTCATGCCGAGGCTGATGCGCTGGGTTTCCTTGTTGATCTTGATCACCTGGACCTTGACGGTCTCGCCGATGTTCAGGATCTCGGACGGGTGGTTGACGCGGCGCCAGGCCATGTCGGTCACGTGCAGCAGGCCGTCGACGCCACCGAGATCGACGAAGGCGCCGTATTCGGTGATGTTCTTGACCACGCCGTCGACCACTTCGCCCTCGCGCAGGCGGGCGACGATCTCGGCGCGCTGCTCGGCGCGGGACTCTTCCAGGACGGCGCGGCGCGACACGACGATATTGCCGCGGCGACGGTCCATCTTCAGGATCTGGAACGGCTGGTTCATGTGCATGAGCGGGCCCGCGTCGCGGACCGGGCGCACATCGACCTGGGAGCCGGGCAGGAAGGCCACGGCGCCGCCGAGATCGACGGTGAAGCCACCCTTCACGCGGCCGAAGATCTGGCCTTCGACGCGCTCTTCCTTCGCGGCCGCCTTCTCGAGGCGGTCCCAGGCTTCCTCGCGGCGGGCCTTCTCACGGGAGAGGACCGCTTCGCCCCGGGCGTTCTCGACGCGGTCGAGGTAGACCTCGACGGTGTCGCCGACCTGCAGTTCGGTCGCCTTGCCGGGAGCGGTGAATTCCTTCAGATCGACGCGGCCTTCCATCTTGTAGCCGATGTCGATGATGGCCTGTCCCGCTTCGATCGCGAGGACGGTGCCCTTGACGACGGTACCCTCGTCGGGGGTCTCCAGCTCAAAGCTTTCGTTGAGCAGGGCTTCGAAATCTTCCAGTGTCGCGTTGGACGACATTAAGGTCTCCGTATGGGTGTTGCTGGCCGGGCGGTTGGATCCACCGGTCTTTCGGATAGGTTGATGGGCGCTCAAAGACCAAAACCGGGCGCGGGTCAAGCCCTAGCCGGCGTCATGCGCCTTCCGACGTAGCCGATCGCGGCGGCTACCGCCTCGGATATAGTCATCCCGGTGGTGTCGAGCAAGAAGGCCCCCTCCGCGGCGCGGAGCGGGGCGACGTCGCGCTCCGCGTCCCGCGCGTCGCGCGCGCGAAGATCGGCGAGCACCGAATCAACCGTGCCGGCGCCGAGCTCGGCGTGGCGGCGGGCGGCGCGGACCGCGTCGCTCGCGGTGACGAAGAGCTTCGCCTCCGCCTCGGGGCAGATCACCGTGCCGATGTCGCGGCCGTCGAGCACCGCGCCGCCCTCGCGCCGGGCGAAGCGCTTCTGGAAGTCGAGCAGCGCCGCGCGCACCGCCGGCAGGGCCGCGACCTTCGAGGCCGCCTGCCCCGCCCGCGCGGTGCGCAGGTCCGGGCTCTCGAGATCCGCGGGATCGAGCCGCTTGGCGATCTCCGCCGCCCAGAGCGGGTCGATCACCCCGCGCCCGTCGTGCAGCGCCTGCGCGCCGACCGCGCGATAGAGCAGCCCGGTGTCGAGCAGGCCGAAGCCGAACTCGGCGGCCACCGCGCGGCTGATCGTGCCCTTGCCGGCCGCCGCCGGCCCGTCGATCGCGACCGTGAAGATCATTGGAGTTCGACACCTTCGGCTGCCAGACGCTCGAGCATCGGCGCGAGGTCACGGCTCGTCCGCTCCATCACCCCGGGCATGACCTGCCCCATGAAGCCGGGCATCTTGCCCATCACGGAGCGGCCGTTCGGGCTCGCGTAGAAATCGCGGAGCGCCGTGAGTTCCGCGAGCGTGAAACTGTCCGCCATCGCGACATCGGTCCCGAGCATGGCCTCGCGCAGGCTCGCGCCCATCGCGTCCTGGACGATCGGGGTCAGCACCGTGCTCTTCGCCGCCCAGAGCGCCGGCTGGCGCGACTGGATCTGGCGCAGGATCGGTTCGGACATCTGCGCCACGATGGCATCGGAGCCCAGCGCTTCCATGGAATAGCCGATGTACTCGCGCGCGAGCCGAAGTTTCGCCTCCGTCGCGTCGTCGGCCCCCGCGCCCGAACCGGCGCAGAGCGCGACGAGAACCGCGCCCGTCCGGAGCTTTCCGCGCGCCATCAGCCGATCTCCGCGCCGAGGCCGCGCATCAGCGGGACGAAGTTCGGGAAGCTGGTGGTGATGGGGCCGCCGTCGTCGACCGTCACAGGCCGCTTCGTCGCGAGGCCGAGGCAGAGGAAGGCCATCGCGATCCGGTGGTCGAGCCGGCTTTCGACCGTGGCCCCGCCCGGCACGCCGTCGGCGCCCAGGCCGTGCACGATCAGGAAATCCGGTCCCTCCTCGATCGTGACGCCGCAGGCCTCGAGCCCGCGGGCCATCGCGTCGAGCCGGTCGCTCTCCTTCACCCGCAGCTCCTTGACGCCGCGCATCACCGTCTTGCCCTCGGCGGTGGCGGCGAGCGCGGCGAGGATCGGGTATTCGTCGATCATCGAGGCGGCGCGCTCGGGCGGCACCTCGATCCCCTCCAGCGGCGAATGCCGGACGCGCAGGTCGGCGGTCGGCTCGCCCCCCTCCTCGCGGCGGTTCTCGAAGGCGATGTCGGCGCCCATCTCGACCAGCGTGTCGTAGAAGCCCGCGCGGGTCGGGTTGAGCCCGATCCCGGGGACCAGCACCTCGGAGCCCGCCGCGAGCAGCGCGGCGGCGACCGGGAAGGCGGCGCTCGACGGATCGCGCGGCACCGCGATCACCTGCGGCCGCAGCTCCGGCTGGCCGCGCAGCGTGATCACCCGGCCCTCGTCCGTGAGCTCCGTCGTCACCTCGGCGCCGAACCCGGCCAGCATCCGCTCGGTATGGTCGCGGGTCGCCTCGCGCTCGATCACCGTGGTGATGCCGGGCGCGTTCAGCCCGGCGAGCAGGACGGCCGATTTCACCTGCGCCGAGGGGACCGGGGTCTGGTAGGTCACGGGCAGCGGCTGGCGGGCGCCGGTGAGCGCGAGCGGCAGGCGCCCGCCGCTGCGGCCGCGCGCCGTCGCGCCGAAGAGCGCGAGGGGCTCGGTCACCCGGCCCATCGGGCGCGAGCGCAGCGAGGCGTCGCCGGTGAAGATCGCGGTCAGGTCCGAGGTCGCTACCGCGCCCATGATGAGCCGGACGCCGGTCCCGGAATTGCCGCAGTCGATCACGTCGGAGGGCTCGCGGAAGCCGCCGACGCCGACGCCCGCGACGCGCCAGGCGCCCGGGCCGAGCCGCTCGACCGTCGCGCCGAAGGCCGCCATCGCGCGGCCGGTGTCGAGCACGTCCTCGCCCTCCAGGAGCCCGGTGATCCGCGTCTCGCCCACACAGAGCGCGCCGAGGATCAGCGCGCGGTGCGAGATCGACTTGTCGCCGGGGATCTCCGCCGTGCCCGAGAGCGGGCCGGTCCTGGTGGAACGCATCGGGGCGGGCGCGCCATGTCCGGCCATCGCGGAATCCTCTTCGGGTGTTCTAAACCGGAGCCCGTTTACGCGATCGCGCGGGCTTGGTCCATCGGGGCGCGGCTTCGCCGCGCGGCCGGCCTTTGCCGGCCAGAAGGAGCGCGCGGTGCGCGCGAGTCTTTTGAAGTGGAGCCGGGCCCATTGGCCCGGCTCTCGACTGCTCTCCAGGTTAGCAAACCTGTATGAACGCGGGGGTTCTCCGCGCGGCGCCGTCCGGGGCCTCGAGGCTGACGGTGCGCACTCGGGTCGGGCCCAAGGCGGCCATCCCCGTCGCCGTCAGCCCCGGCGCAGGAAGCTCAGGTAGTTCGGCGCGCGGCCCTCGCGGATCGCCTTCGCCTCGTAGCGGGTGCGATGCCAGTCGCTCCAGGGCGCGGCGGTGTCGCGCGCGACGGTCTCGAAGAGTTCCGGCACGGCGGCGATCGCTTCGCGCGTGTGCTCGACATAGCCGGGGATGTCGGTCGCGACCCTGAGCTCGGCGCCCGGCGCCATCACCCGGGCGAGCACGGCGAGGTTCTCGACGCTGGTGAAGCGGCGGCGGGCGTGGCGCGCCTTGGGCCAGGGGTCGGGGTAGAGCAGGAAGACCCGTGAGAGGCAGGCGTCGGCGAGCGCGTCGAGCAGGTCGCGCGCGTCGCCGGCGTGGATCCGGACATTGCCGGCCGGGGGCGGAGGCGTGGCCTCGGGCGCCGCGCCGGGCAGGTCGCGCTTGATGCCGGCGGGTTCGATCCCCGCCTCCTCGATCTGGTTGAGCGCCATCGCGACGCCGTTCACGAAGGCTTCGCAGCCGATGAGCCCGACGCCCGGATTCGCGAGCGCCTGATGCGCGAGATGCTCGCCGCCGCCGAAGCCGATCTCGAGCCAGACCGGGCGTTCCGAGCCGAACAGCCGGGCGAGATCGACCGGCGCCGGGTCGAGCGGCACGCTCAGGCGCGGCAGGAGCTCGGCGAGATGCCGGCGCTGGTTCGGCCGCAGCGACTTGCCGTGCCTGCGGCCGTAAAAGTCGCGGCGCGGCCGCGCCGCGCCGGTCGTCTCTTCATCCATGTCTCGCATCCTTCGCGGAAGCGGCGGCCGGGTCGCCGGCCGCCGGGACCGGCGGTCAGACGGCCTTTTTCAGCGCCTCGGTCAGATCGGTGCGCTCCCAGGAGAAGCCGCCGTCGGCGTCCGCCGCGCGGCCGAAATGGCCGTAGGCGGAGGTGCGCTGGTAGATCGCCTTGTTGAGACCGAGATGGGTGCGGATGCCGCGCGGCGTCAGGTCCATCACATTGGTCAGCGCGGCCTCGATCACCGCCTCCGGCACTTCGCCGGTGCCGAAGGTATCGGCGTAGATCGAGAGCGGCTTGGCGACGCCGATCGCATAGGAAAGCTGGATCACGCAGCGATGCGCCAGCCCGGCGGCGACCACGTTCTTCGCGAGGTAGCGCGCGGCGTAGGCGGCCGAGCGGTCGACCTTGGTCGGATCCTTGCCCGAGAAGGCGCCGCCGCCATGCGGGGCCGCGCCGCCGTAGGTGTCGACGATGATCTTGCGGCCGGTGAGGCCCGCGTCGCCGTCCGGCCCGCCGATGACGAAGCGGCCGGTCGGGTTGACGTGCCAGGCGGTCGCGTCGGTGAGCCAGCCCTCGGGCAGGACCTCGCGGATATAGGGCTCGACCATCGCGCGCACGTCCGCCGAGGTCATGTCCTCGTCCAGATGCTGGGTCGAGAGCACGAGGCTCGAGACCTCGACCGGGACGCCGTTCTCGTAGCGCAGCGACAGCTGCGACTTCGCATCGGGCCCGAGCCGGGCCTCGGTGCCGTCCTTGCGCACCTCGGCGAGGCGGCGGAGGATCGCATGCGCGTAGTGGATCGGCGCGGGCATCAGCTCCGGCGTCTCGTTCACCGCGTAGCCGAACATGATGCCCTGGTCGCCGGCGCCCTCTTCCTTGCCGTCGCCCGCGTCGACGCCCTGGGCGATGTGCTCGGACTGGCCATGGATGTAGTTGTGGACGTGCAGCGTGGCCCAGTGGAACCCCTTCTGCTCGTAGCCGATGTCCTTGACGCAGTCGCGCACGATGTCCTCGACCCGGGCCAGCACGTCGCCGGGCCCGCGCACCTCGCCGCCGACCACGACGCGGTCGGTGGTCGCGAAGGTCTCGCAGGCGACGCGCGCCTCGGGATCGGCCGAGAGGAAGGCGTCCAGGACGGCGTCCGAGATGCGGTCGCAAACCTTGTCAGGATGGCCTTCGGACACGGATTCCGAAGCGAAGATGTAGTCGCCGCGATTACTCATGGACAATCCCTCTCGACATTCCTCCGCGTTCCTAAGCCACCCCGGGAAGCGAGGTCAACGACCGATCCGCCGTCGCGGCGCGGACGGGTCGGGGCGCCGGGACGACGCGCCGCGCGCGTCCCGATCATGGGACGCGCGCGGGCGGATTGGCGGGCACGGATTGGCGGGCGCGGATCTCTGGCGCGGATCTTTGGGCGCGGATCGTCTGGCTCCGGCGGCGCGCGGGCCGCGGGGCGCCGAGGCGCGCCGGCGCGACCGCGCTCCCGGAGCACCGGGCGCCCTCGCGCGCGATCGGCGGCCGGCCGGGCGCGGCGGGGCGCCCCGGGCTCAGCGCTCCGCCGGTTCCGCCATCGGCGGCCGGCCGGACAGGGAGCGCACCAGCGCCAGGACCGACTGGCGGGTGCCCTGCCCCGCGATGGCCCGGAAGGCGTCGACGAGCTCGCTCGCCTCGTCCCGGACCGGGGGCGTGCCGAGCACCTCCGGCGTCGCACCCTCCAGCCCCTCGAAGAAATAGCTGAGGGGGACGTTGAGAAAGACCGCGATCTGGTAGAGCCGGCCGGCCCCGATCCGGTTAGAGCCCTTCTCGTATTTCTGGATCTGCGAGAAGGTCAGCCCGAGCTGCCGCCCGAGCCGCCCCTGGCTGACCCCGAGCGCCTCGCGGCGCGCGCGCATCCGAGCGCCAACGTGTTGATCAATCCTGTTCGCCGTCAATGGCACTTGTCTAACCTCAATAAATCCGTCCGGAGCGCCCGATCATCCGCGTTCAGCCGTGGAACGCGACGCGGGCCAACTACGACGGAACCCCACACAAGATATTTATCGGGGCCGGGGCCGTTCAACGCCACCTGAAAAAACTGTGACAGTTAATAGGAGAATTGCGATCACTACTAAGATAGTCGGAACGTCGCCGATCCGCGAGTACGCCGTTGGTGGTAGTCCGGAAGGCAGAGCGGCGTCAACATAACCCGTTTGGCCAAGGCCGAGCATGGCGACGATCTGGCCGCGCGGATCGACCATCGCCGAGATCCCGGTATTGGCCGCGCGGGCGAGCGGCAGCCCCTGCTCGATCGCGCGCGCCCGCGCCTGGGCGAAATGCTGGTAGGGACCGGAGGCCTCGCCGAACCAGGCGTCGTTCGTCACCTGGACCAGCCATTCCGGCCGGTCCCCGGGGACCCGCGCGGCGCCCGGGAAGATCGCCTCGTAGCAGATGAGCGGCAGGAAGGGCGGCACACCGGCCGCGGTCACCACCCTCGGACCGGGACCGGCGCTGAAGCCGCCCCGGGTCAGCGTCGTCAGCGCCGGGATGCCGAGCCGGGCGGCGAGGTCCTTCAGCGGGATATACTCGCCGAACGGGACCAGCCGGGCCTTGTCGTAGACCGCCTCGGTCGCGCCATCGGGCGCGAGCGCGGCGAGCGAATTGTACCAGCGCCGGCCCTCCGGCCCGTCCTCGAAACGGCGGATGCCGAGCAGGAGATGCCCGTCCGGCCCGACCGAGCCGGCGGCGACCGCCTGGGCCATCGGATCCTGGTCGAGGATGAAGGCGACGGCGGTCTCGGACCAGATCGTGACATCGGGCATCACATCGGCCGGCGCGGCGCTGAGCGCGAGATGCCGGCGGAAGAACTCTTCCTCCTTGCCGGGCAGCCACTTCTGGTCCTGCGGCATGTTGGGCTGGACCAGCCGCACCTGGACCGGCTCCGGCCGCGCGGGCAGCGGCTCGGCCAGCCGCCAGGCGCCGAAGCCCCAGCCGAGCGTGACGAGCGCGACCGCCACCCCGACCCCCGGGAGGCCGAGCGTGCCGAGGAGGAGCCCCGCGAGCAGGGTGAGGAAGCTGAGCCCGTAGGGTCCGACCAGCGCCAGCGTCTGCGCCACCGGCGTCTCGATCCAGGCATAGGCCGGCAGCGCCCAGGGAAAGCCGGTCAGCACATGGCCCCGCGCCACCTCGGCGAGGGTCCAGACCGCGGCGAGCAGGACGGCCCGGGTCCAGCCCGGCCGCCAGAAGCGCCGCGCGATCGCGAAGGCCGCGCCCCAGAACAGGGCGAGGCCGGCGGCCATGCCGAGGAGCGCGATCGGCGCGAGCCAGCCGAAGACCTCGGGCTCGACCAAAAATGGATCGACGATCCAGAAGAGCCCGGCGCCGAAGAAGCCGACGCCGGCGGACCAGCCGAGCCCGAAGGCCGCGGCGGCGCTCCGCGTCCCGTCCATGAGCCAGAGCAGCGCCGGCAGCGCGAGGAAGAGCACGATGGGCCAGGAGACCGGAGGCTGCCCCGCCGCGAGCGCGATGCCCGCGGCGAGGCCGAGCACGCGGGCGCGCCAGCCGCCGAGTTCGCGCGCCCGCCGCGCCAGGGCCTGCATTGGAATGGTCCCGGTTACTCGGCCGCCGCCGCGCCGGCGATCACTTCGGGCTTCGGCCGCAGCCGCAGCTGCGTGATCCGCCTGGGGTCGCCGTCCAGGATCTCGAATTCGTGGCCGGCGGGATGCGCGATGATCTCGCCCAGCGCCGGCACCCGGCCGGCGAGCCGCACCACGAGCCCGCCGAGCGTGTCGACCTCGTCCGCCCGGTCGGGCGGCACCAGCTCGATCCCGGTCTCGTCCTCGAAATCCTCGAGCTCCACCCGCGCCTGCGCCACGATCGAACCGTCGGGCTCCCGCGCCCAGAGCTGGCGCTCGGCCTCGTCATGCTCGTCGGAAATGTCGCCCACGATCTGCTCGACCAGGTCCTCGATCGTCACGAGCCCGTCGACCCCGCCGTATTCGTCGATGACCAGCGCCATGTGGATATGCGCCGCGCGCATCTTCGCCAGCAGAGCGCCGATGCCCATCGAGGGCGGCACGTAGAGCAGCGGGCGCAGCAGCGGCCCGATCTCGAACCCCTCGGCCGGCGCGCCGAAGCCATAGGTCAGCGCGAGGTCCTTGAGGTGAATCATGCCCCGCGGCTGGTCCAGCGTCTCGGTATAGACCGGAAGCCGCGACAGCGTGCTTTCGCGAAACGTGGCGACCACGCCCGCGAGCGAGCAATCGTCGGCGATCGCGATGATATCCGCCCGCGGAACCGAGACGTCGTCGACCCGGGTCGACGCGAGGTCGCGCAGGTTCTCGAGGATCTCGTCGGAGGTGCCCCCGGGATCCGCCTCGTCTTCCGCGTCGCCTGAGCGCTCTTCGTCCAAGCTCTCGCGCCGGAACAGGCGCGAGAAGAAAGACGATCTGGCGGGACTGTCCGACTCTCCGTCTTCGGACGCGTGCTGCCCCGTTGCCGGGTGCCCGTCTTGTGCCTCGCCCATATCTCCCTATCCGAAAACACGCGCCCGAGGGGCGCCCCTAGCGGGAATATGGGTCCGGCACCCCCAGGGAGGCAAGTATTTTCGTCTCGAAAGATTCCATCGCATCGGCCTCGTCCTCCATCTCGTGGTCGTAGCCGAGCAGATGCAGGAGGCCGTGCACCACAAGATGGCGCGTGTGGTCGGCGAGCGGCACGCCCGCCTCCTCCGCCTCGCGGGCGCAGGTCTCGAAGGCGATCGCGAGATCGCCGAGGAAGACCGGCTCGGGATCGTCGGGGTCGGGGTCCGGGATCTCGTCCTCGAAGGCCGGCCAGGACAGGATGTTGGTCGGCTTCGGCTTGCCGCGGAAATCGGCGTTCAGCACGGCGATCCGCGCGTCGTCGCAGCCGAGCAGGCTGATCTCGTGCCGCGCCGGGTCGCGCCCGGCCGCCGAGAGCGCCGCGCGGGCCGCGACCTCGGCGAGCGCGCCGAGCCCCGCCGCCTCCCAGCGCGGCTCCTCGATCACGAGATCGACGAGCCGCGTCTCCTCCTCGGTCATCCCCGTGCCCTCGCGTCAGCCGTCGTGCGGCCGGGCGCTGTCATAGGCGCGGATGATCTTCGCGACCATCGGGTGCCGCACCACGTCCTCGGCGGTGAACCGGGTGAAGCCGATTCCCTCGACGCCGCGCAGCACGCGCTCGGCCTCGATCAGGCCGGACATCACGCCGCGCGGCAGGTCGATCTGCGTCACGTCGCCGGTGATCGCCATGCGGCTGCCCTCGCCGAGACGGGTGAGGAACATCTTCATCTGCATCGTGGTCGCGTTCTGCGCCTCGTCGAGCACGACGAAGGCGTTCGCGAGCGTGCGCCCGCGCATGAAGGCCAGCGGCGCGATCTCGATCTGCTTCTCCTCGATCATCTTCTGCACCTGTTTCGGCGGGAAGAAGTCGTTCAGCGCGTCGTAGAGCGGCTGCATGTAGGGATCGACCTTGTCCTTCATGTCGCCGGGCAGGAAGCCGAGCCGCTCCCCCGCCTCGACGGCCGGACGGCTCAGGATGATCTTGTCGACGCGGCCCTCGATGAACATCGCCACGGCGGCGGCGACGGCGAGATAGGTCTTGCCGGTGCCGGCGGGGCCGAGGCCGAAGACGAGCTCGTAGCGGAAGAGGTCGTTGACATAGGCGCGCTGGGTCGCGGTGCGCGGCTCGACCACCTTGCGGCGGGTGCGGATCTCGACCGGCGCGCCGCCGAACATCTCGAGCTGGCCGGGCTTCGGCCTGGCCGGTCGCGGTTCGGCTTCCGCCGGCCCCATGCGAATCACCGCGTCGATATCGCCCGAGGTGACCGGCCGGCCCTGCTCGAGCCGGGCGTAGAGCGCGCGCAGCACCTGTTCCGCCGCCGCGCGCTCCTGGGCCGAGCCGTGGAGCGCGAGATGATTGCCGCGCCGATGGATCGCGACGCCCAGACGCTGCTCGATCTGGACGATGTTGCGGTCCAGCTCGCCGCAGAGATCTATGAGCAGGCGGTTGTCCGGAAACTGCAGGACGCTGTCGGATGTTTCATCCGGGGACGGGGCGGGATAGGGGGCGTTGATCGCCAATTGGCCTCCGGCGGCAAGAGCAAGAAGGACACGTCTCGCCCGAGACTGCCCCAGCCGGACAGGCCGCGCAAGCGCAAGGTAGGGCCGGATATCCCGGACCGCGTCCGCGGGTCCGGAGGAGCGGGACGCCGCCCACGGCGCCGGCGCGGATCCGGGTCCAGCCGGTTCCGACAGGACACGCGAAAGGTAAGGAATTCCTCACGGGCGCCCCGGCGCGGCGCGCAAGGCCGGAGGCGTCGACACCCCGTTCAGGCCACGTCGAGCAGCGCGCCGAAGAGCGAGTTGCGGCCCGCCGAGGTGATCCGGGCCCGGACGACCCGGCCGATCAGCTCGGCGCCCGCGTCGACATGCACCGCGTTGAGGTAGGGCGACTTGCCCACCACCTGCCCCGCGTCGCGACCCGGCTTCTCGATCAGCACCGACAGGTCGCGCCCGATCATGCTGTCCTGGAACGCCGCTTGCTGGCGCGCCAGCAGCGCCTGCAACCGGATCAGCCGCTCGGACTTCACCTCGGCCGGCAGATCCTCGCGCCCCGCCGCCGGCGTGCCGGGCCGCGGCGAATAGGCGAAGGAGAAGGCCTGCGCGTAGTTCACCGCCTCGACCAGCGCCAGCGTGTCGGCGAAATCCGCCTCGGTCTCGCCCGGGAAGCCGGTGATGAAATCGCCCGACAGCGCGATGTCCGGCCGCGCGGCGCGGATGCGCTCGATCAGGCGCAGATAGGCCTCGGCGGTATGCTTGCGGTTCATCGCCTTCAGGATCCGGTCGCTGCCCGACTGCACCGGCAGGTGCAGGAACGGCATCAGCTTCGGCTCGGCGCCATGCGCGGCGATGAGATCGTCGGCCATGTCGTTCGGATGCGAGGTCGTGTAGCGGATCCGCTCCAGCCCCTCGATCGCGGCGAGGTCGCGCACCAGACCGGCGAGCGTCTGGCCGTGCTCGTCCGCGTAGGCGTTGACGTTCTGGCCGAGCAGCGTGATCTCCGCGACGCCGCGCGCCACGAGATCCCGCGCCTCCGCGAGGATGCGCCCCGCCGGCCGCGAGACCTCGGAGCCCCGGGTGTAGGGCACGACGCAGAAGGCGCAGAACTTGTCGCAGCCCTCCTGGACCGTGAGGAACGCGGTCGGTGCCCGGCGGGCGCGCGGCGCCTCGGGCAGGTGGTCGAACTTGTCCTCGGCCGGGAACTCGGTATCGACCGGCCGATCCCCCGCCTCGGCGCGGTCGAGCATCGCGGGCAGCCGGTGGTAGGCCTGCGGCCCCACGACCAGGTCCACGAGCGGCGCGCGGCGCAGGATCTCGTCGCCCTCGGCCTGGGCGACGCAGCCGGTGACGCCGATGCGAAGGTCGGGCCGCGCGGCCTTGAGCGGCCGGAGGCGGCCGATGTCGGAATAGACCTTCTCCGCCGCCTTCTCCCGGATATGGCAGGTGTTGAGCAGGATGAGATCGGCGTCCTCGGCCGTCTCGGTGGCCTGATACCCCTGGGCCGCCAGGGCGGAGGTCATGCGTTCGCTGTCATAGACGTTCATCTGACAGCCGTAGGTCTTGACGAAGAGCTTCTTTCCCGAGGCGGCCATGTAAGATCCCTTCAAGCCAAAAGGCACGCGGGCCTCGCGGCCCGGTGCCTCTTGGAATCCCGTGATGTGCGTGGCCGGGTTTACTTGGCCCGCGGCTTGCGGCCAAGCCCGATCTTCTTCGCCAGCTCCTGGCGCTTCGCGGCGTAGTTCGGCGCCACCATCGGATAATCCGCCTTCAAGCCCCACTTCGCCCGATATTCCTCCGGCGTCATGTTATAGGCGGTCATCAGATGCCGTTTCAGCATCTTGAGTTTCTTTCCGTCCTCGAGACAGATTATGTAGTCGTCGGTAACGGATTTCTTCACCGGAACCGCCGGCGTGAGTTCGACGGAAGCGGCCTCTTCACCGGAGGCGAGTTCGGCCAGCTTGGCAAACACAGACTGAATGAGTTCCGGAACTTCGTTCTGCACGACAGCATTGTTCGCGACATGCGCCGAGACGATTTCTGTCGTGAGCGCCAGGATTTCACCCCGGCCAATCGTCTGATCTTCAACCATCTTCTGCTTTTCCTGACTAATCCGATTACTCCGGAACATTCTCCGGTACGCTTTGCGCGGTAATCGGTCGTGCGACGCGAACCGCGCAAACCACGAAACCGATGTTGCACCAGCTTATTTATATTGTCAGAAAGAAACAAGAGTTCCGCTAAAACACGCAGGAATTTTTTTATCACTCCGCTGTGAAGCCCCGGGGTCGCGTTCTCCCCGGCAAGTATGTCCCGGGGGACACCCCGCAAGCGCAATGACATTATAGAGGGTGAGTTCGAAGGCGGGGACAGGGTTTACAACGCTTGATCGCGACCTGCGAGGTTGAATTCTACCTGAGGCATGAGTTCGATGAGCGACTTTCCGCCGAACCGGGGCCGACAACACGGACAAAAGTCAAGCAGACAGCGCCGTTTAATCGTATCGCGCCGTTACGTCTCGCCGCCACTGCAATTTCAATGCAACGATTTCCACGGCTTAGACCGAAGGTCGTAGCGGGACAGGTTCCGACAATAATCCTGCCCCGCGTGAAATCACCGATACTGGAAAATTCCATGCGACGACAGTTGTCAATCGCATGTCGAGTGGTTGTCAGGCTTCCAACAACCCGCGCTGACGCAGAAGAGCGTCGACTCCCGGCAAGCGCCCGCGGAATTCGGTGTAGAGCTCGGCCGCGTCCCTCGACCCGCCGGCGGAATAGACGCAGCGCGCCAGGCGCTCCGCGACCTCCGGATCGAAGACGTCGCCGGTCTCGCGGAACGCGGCGAAGGCGTCGGCGTCCATCACTTCGGACCACATGTAGGAATAATAGCCCGACGAATAGCCGTCGCCGGCGAAGACATGCGCGAAATGCGGCGTGGCGTGGCGCATCCGGATCGCGCGCGGCACGCCGAGCCGCGCCAGCGTCTCGCCCTGCGCCGCCATCGGATCGGCCGGCGCGGCGCCGGAATGGAAGTCGAGATCGACCATCGCCGAGGTCACGTATTCCACCGTCGCGAAGCCCTGGTCGTAGTTGCGCGCGGCGAGCAGCCGCTCGAGCAGCGCCTCCGGCATGGCCGCGCCGGTCGCCGCGTGGCGGGCGTGCGCCGACAGGACCTCCGGCGTGGACAGCCAGTGCTCGTAGAGCTGGCTCGGCAATTCGACGAAATCGCGCGCCACCGAGGTGCCGGAAATGAAAGGATAGGTTACATCCGAGAGCAGGCTGTGCAGCGCGTGGCCGAACTCGTGGAACAGCGTGCGCGCGTCGTCGAAGGTGAGCAGGTTCGCCGCGCCCGCCGGCGCCTTGGCGAAATTGCAGACGTTGACGACGATCGGCCGCGTCTCGCCGTCGAAGGTCGATTGCGCGCGGAAGGTCGAGCACCAGGCGCCGGACCGTTTCGAGGGCCGCGCGAAATAGTCGCCGATGAAGACGCCCATGTGCCGACCGTCCTTGCGCACCTCCCAGGCGCGCGCGTCCGGGTGATAGAGCGGCGTGTCGATCGGCGCGAAATCGAGCCCGAAGAGCCGGGTCGCGACGTCGAAGGCGGCGGCGATCATGTGGTCGAGCTCGAGGTAGGGCTTCAGCTCCGCCTCGTCGAGGTCATGCTCGCGCTTCTGCCGGATGGCGGAGTAATAGCGCCAGTCCCAGGGTTCGAGCGCGCCGTTGACGCCGTCCTCGCGCATCAGTTCGGCGAGCCGCGCGGCGTCTTCCTCCGCCTTCGCCTTGGCCGGGGTCCAGACCGCCATCAGGAGATCGCGCACCGCCCCCGGCGTCTTCGCCATCTCGGTCTCGAGCTTGAAGTCCGCGAAGCTCGCGTAGCCGAGCAGCCGGGCCCGCTCCTCGCGCAGCGCCAGCATCTCCGCGACGATGTCGCGATTGTCCGTCGCGCCGCCATTGGCGCCGCGCGCCACCCAGGCGAGATACGCCTTCTCGCGCAGGTCGCGGCGCGGCGAGAATTGCAGGAAGGGCACGATGAGGCTGCGCGACAGCGTCACGACATGCCCCTCGCGGCCACGCTCCTTGGCGGCCTCGGCGGCGGAGGCGACGACGAAATCCGGCAGCCCTTCGAGATCCTCGGGCGCGAGCGCCAGCTCCCAGGATTTCTCGTCGGCGAGCACGTTCTGGCCGAAGGCGGTGCCGAGCGAGGCGAGCCGCCGCATCACATCCGCGAGCCGGTCGCGATCCGCGCCCTCGAGCTTCGCGCCCGCGCGGCGGAACATCCGGTGATAGAGCGTCAGCACCCGCTCCTGCTCCGGCGTGAGGCCGAGCGTGTCGACGCGGCCCACGAGCGCGTCGATCCGCGCGAAGAGCGGGGCGTTCAGCATCGTGGCCGAGCTGTGCCCCGAGAGCTTCGGGCTGAGCTCGCTGCGCAGCGCCTCGAGCGCGTCGTTGCTATGCGCGCCCGCGATGTTGAAGAACAGCGCCGCCACGCGGTCGAGCTCGACCTCGGCGCGCTCCATGGCTTCGATCGTATTGGCGAAGGTCGGTTCGGCGGGATCGGCGGCGATCGCGTCGATCCGCCCGCGCGCGCGCGCCATCGCCTGGTCGAAGGCGGGGGCGAAGGCGTCGATCTCGATCCGGTCGAAGGCGGGAAGGCCGAATTTCCCGTCCCATTCCCCGATCAGCGTCGAGGTGTCCGCCTTTCTTGTAAGTGCGTCTGACATGGCGAACCTCCCTGTTAATTGTCGGGGGGAAGATCGGGAGGTTCGCGTGTCAGGTCAAGACCCGAGGTCGGACGCGGCTAGGGGGCGACGCCCGCGTTGACCGCGCCGTCGACGCCCCGCGCGAAGGCCCGCACCAGCGACTGATAGAATTCGGTGCTGTTCGGCGAGACCCGCTGCCCCGGCTGCGCCCCCATCCCTTCCATCGCCTGGCTCGAGCTCGCGCTCACGTTATAGGTGCCGAGCGGCGCGCCGCGGGCGTCGGTCACGGTCACCCGGCCGCTCAGCACCGAGCCCTCCCCGAACTGCGCGGTATAGGAATTGGCGAGCGACAGCGCGTCGACGTCCACGGTCAGGCGCGCGCCGTCGGGCGAGATGTCGTTGACGAATTCGTTCGCGAGCGCGGTCTTCAGATCGGTGCTGAGGTTGGTCCAGTAGTTCACCGCTTGCCGGTTGCCGATCGCGCTCAGATCCGCGTTGACCGTGATCTCCGAGATCGCCTGCCGCGTCGGAACCTCGGGCTCGGACGAGCAGGCCGCGAGCGCGATGGCCGAGGCGGTGAGCAGTGCGAAAGCCTTCATGGCAAGTTCCTCCTTCTGTGAAGTCTCCGGCGTCCGGGCACGGCCGCGTTCTCTTCGCGGCGGTCAACGCGGCGGGACTCGAAATGGTTCCGGGTCGGAAATCGCTCGCGACCTGTCGGCGCGTCGCCTTCGGACCACGCGCGTTTCGTCTAAACGGCTTCTTTAAGGCTCACTCCAGGCATCGAGGACGGACGAGGATGAAAAGCCATGCGCGCGCGGTTGTGGTCGGCGGCGGCGCCGTCGGGGCCGGTATCGCCTATCATCTGGCCAAGGCGGGATGGTCGGATGTCGTGCTGCTCGAGCGCGACGAGCTGACCTCCGGCTCGACCTGGCACGCCGCCGGCCTGCTGCCGCTCTTCAACATGGGCTACGCGACCAGCCACATCCACGATTACTCGGTGAAGTTCTACAAGACGCTGGAGGCCGAGACCGGGCTCAACGCTGGCTTCTCGGTGGTCGGCAACCTGCGCATGGCCCAGACCGACGCGCGGATGGACGAGTACCAGCTCTACGCCTCCACCGCCGAGACCGTGGGCATCCCCTACGAATTCCTGACCGCCGCGCAGATCAAGAGCCGCTGGCCGCTCATCAACACCGAGGATCTGAAGGGCGCGCTCTTCCACCCCACCGACGGCTACATCAACCCCGCGGACGTGACCCAGGCGATGGCCAAGGGCGCGCGCCAGCGCGGCGTCGAGATCGTGCGCAAGGCGCAGGTCGACAGCTACGAATGGACCGGCTCGGAATGGATCGTGCGCGGCCACATGATGGCCGAGCGCGGCGGCAACCTGCTGCCCTCCGAGGACACGTTCGAGATCCGCGCCGAGCATGTCGTCACCGCCACCGGCAACCACGCCCAGCGCACCGCGAAGCTGCTCGGCATCAAGAGCCCGGCGATCCCGGTCGAGCACCAGTTCATCGTCACCGAGCCCGATCCGGCGCTGGTCGAATGGCGCAAGTCGAACCCGGAGCATCCGGTGATCCGCGACGCCGACGCGCTCTGGTACGTGCGCGAGGAGCGCGGCGGCTGGATCCTCGGCCCCTACGAGGACGGCGCGCCCGCGCGGTTCGAATTCGGCGTGCCCGACAGCTTCCGCGCCGACCTCTTCCCGCTCGATCTCGAGCGGATCGAGGAGGAATACATGTCCTTCATCCACCGCCTTCCGACCTCGGAGACGGTGGGCCTCAAGGACGATTTCAACGGCCCGATCTGCTACACGCCCGACGGCAATCCCCTCGTCGGCCCGGCGCCCGGCCTGCGCAACATGTGGCTCGCCGAGGGCTTCTCCTTCGGCATCACCGCCGCCGGGGGCACCGGCCACTACCTCGCGCAGATGATGGTCGAGGGCGAGGCCGAGATCGACATGGCGAGCCTCGATCCCAAGCGCTTCGGCTCCTGGGTCACCACCGAATACGCGGCGCGCAAGAACGAGGAATCCTACGAGCACGTCTTCGTGCTCCACCACCCCGACGAGGAGCGCGAGGCCTGCCGGCCGCTGCGCACCAACCCGGCCTATGAGCGGGAGAAGGCGCGCGGCGCGCAGTTCGGTACCGTGAACGGCTGGGAACGCCCGATCTACTACGCGCCCGAAGGCTTCGACGACCACGAATCCCGCTCGTTCCGCCGCGGCGGCTGGTGGCGCTACGCGGTCGAGGAAGCGACGGCGATCCGCGAGACCGCCGGGCTGATCGACGCCTCGGCCTTCGCCAAGCACGTGGTCAAGGGGCCGGGCGCCACCGCCTTCCTCGACTGGTTCACCTGCAACAAGCTGCCGAAGCTCGGCCGGCTGTCGCTCACCTACGCGCTGACCGCCGCGGGCACGACCCGGACCGAATACACGATCCTGCGCCGGGCCGAGCATGAATACTATCTCGTCTCCGCCGGCGCCTGGGCCGACTACGACGCCGATTTCCTGCGCAAGGCCGCCGAGGACAAGGCGCCGGAATTCGGCTACGTCGAGATCCAGGACGTCACCACCCAGATCGGCGTCTTCGCCCTCGCCGGCCCCAATTCCCGGGACATCCTGAAGAAGCTGATCCGCGACGCGGAGCCGGAAACCGCGCTCTCGAACAAGCGCTTCCCCTGGCTCTCGGCGCGGAACATCGAGCTCCTGATGTGCCCGGTCAACGCGCTCCGGGTCGCCTATACCGGCGAGCTCGGCTGGGAGCTGCATCACCCGATCGAGATGCAGAACTACCTCTTCGACAAGCTGATGGAGGCGGGCGAGCCGCTCGGCCTCAGGCTCGTCGGCGCCCGGGCGCAGAACTGGCTGCGGCAGGAGAAGAGCTATCGCGCCTTCGGCACCGAGCTTGGCCGCGACGCCACCCCGCTTGAGGCCGACCTGCCGCGCTTCGTCGATCTCGGCAAGGCGTTCCACGGCAAGGCGGCGATGGAGGCCAAGGGCATCCGCTCGAAATGCGTGACGCTGCTGATCGACGGGCCCTCGGACGCCGATCCCTGGGGCCGCGAGGCGCTCTACACGCCCGAAGGCGAGAAGGTGGGGCGCCTGACCTCCGGCGGCTATTCGGTCGCGTTCGGCAAATCGATCGGCATGGGCTATGTCCGCCCGGACGACGCCGCGGCGGGCCGGAAGCTCAAGGTGAAGATGCAGAACCGGCTCTGGGATTGCGAGATCACCGAGGACAGCCCCTACGATCCGACCAACGCGCGGATCCGCCAGGACGGCTGACGCTCTTTCCCGGATCCTCCGGAGTGCTAGAGTCGGCGGCGCCCCGGAGGCGAAAGGAAGGAACACCGAATGCATACTGTCTCAGTGCTGGTCGGCAGCCTGCGCAAGGATTCGATCAACCGGAAATACGCGAAGGCGCTGGAACGGCTTGGCGCCGATCTCTTCGCGTTCGACTATCCCGACCTCGACCTGCCGCTCTACAACGAGGACCTCTGGGCCGATCCGCCGAAGGGCGTCCTCGCGCTGAAGGAAAGCATCGCGGCCGCGCATGGCGTGCTCTTCGTGACGCCCGAATACAACCGCGCCTATACCCCCGCGATCAAGAACGCGATCGACTGGGGCTCGCGCCCGATGGGACAGGACAGCTGGGGCGGCAAGCCCACCGCGATCACCGGCGCCACGGGCGGCGGCGTCGGGACCGCCGTCGCGCAGAACCTGCTCCGCCAGCTTGTCGTCGGCCGGGGCACCGTGCTGATGGGGCAGCCCGAGATGTACTACCAGCTCACGCCGGACGCGATCGACGCCGAGGGGAACTTCACCAGCGAGAAGACGCGCGGGCTGATGCGCGGCTTTCTCGAGAGCTTTTCGCGCTGGATCGCGAAGCACGGCTGAGCCGGCGCCGCGGGTGAGGTGGGGTGGGCGGAATCGCCCACCCCACGGCGCGGGGCGGTCAGACCGCGTAGCGCCGGATCGTATCCGCGAAAAGCGCGGAATCCACGTTGCCGCCCGAACCGATCGCGATGACGCTGTCGCCCGCGATCTCGTCGCGGTGGAAGAGCGCGGCGGCGAGCGCCACGGCGCCGCCCGGCTCGAGCACCACGCGCAGATGCGCGAAGGCGAGCGCCACGGCCCGCAGCGCCTCCTCGTCGGACACGACGAGCCCGGGTCCGGCGAGACGCGACAGGATCGGGAAGGTCATCTCGCCCGGGCGCGGCGTCAGGATCGCGTCGCAGATCGAGCCCGAGAGCGCCGCGTTCTCGACCCGCGCATGCGCGGCGAGCGAGCGGGCCATGTCGTCGAACCGCTCCGGCTCGGTCGGTCGCACGCGCAGGTCCGGCGCCAGCGCCTCGAGCGCCAGCGCGATCCCCGCGCTGAGCCCCCCGCCGCCGCAGCAGACGAGGACGTCGGCGCCGGCGACGCCGACCTCGCGCGCCTGCTCGGCGATCTCGAGCCCGGTGGTGCCCTGCCCCGCGATCACCTCCGGGTGATCATAGGGCGGGATGATGGTCAGGCCGCGCTCCCCGGCGATGCGCGCGCCGATCTCGGCGCGGTCCTGCGTCGCACGGTCGTAGAGCACCACCTCGGCGCCGAGCGCCCTCGTGTTCTCGACCTTCACCGCCGGCGCGTCCGAGGGCATCAGGATCACCGCCGGCGCGCCGAATTCCAGCGCGGCGCGCGCGACGCCCTGCGCGTGGTTGCCCGAGGAGAAGGCGAGCACCCCGCGCGCCCGCGCCTCGGGCGGCAGCGCCGAGAGCGCGGCCCAGCCGCCGCGCGCCTTGAAGGAGCCGGTCACCTGCAGGCATTCCGCCTTCAGCCAGACCCGCCGCCCGGCGAGCCGGTCGAGCGCCGGGCTGGTCAGGAGCGGCGTGCGCCGGATCCGCCCGCGCGCGCGGTCCGCCGCCGCCCGGATCGCACCGAAATCGCTCATGGCGTGGGCCTCGCGAGCAGTTCGTCGAGCGCGGCCAGCGCCTCCGGCTCGTCGAGGAAGGGGACATGGCCCCGGTTCGGCACCTCGGCCACGATCAGATCCGGCCGCCGCGCCTTCATCTTCGCGACGGTCTCGGCGGTCAGCAGGTCGGAATTCGCCCCGCGCAGCACCGCGAGCGGGATCCCCGCAAAGGCGTCGAACAGCGGCCACATGTCGCCCGCCGGCTCGACCGCCCCGGCGAGCACCGCGTCGCGGAGCTTCGGGTCGTAGTTGAGCGCGATCCCGTCCGGCGTCTCGCTGAACCAGCGCCGGGCGCCGATCTCCCAGCGGTCGAGCGGCACGTCGGGGAATTCCGCCGCCGCCGTCGCCCGCAGCGCGGCGGCGACCTCGGCGTAGGTCTTGCCCTTCGGCGGAACGCCCAGATAGCCCATGATCCGCTCCAGGCCGCCGGGCGCGATCTCCGGGCCGATGTCGTTGAGCAGAACCGCCGCGAGCCGGTCCTTGGCCAGGAGCGCCAGCAGCATCGCGATCAGCCCGCCGCGCGACGTGCCGATGACCGTCGCCCTGTCGAGGCCGAGGTGATCGAGCAGTTCGACCGCGTCGCGCCCCTCGACGGCGACGTTGTAGTTCTTCCACTCGGGATCGAAGTCCGAGCCGTGCCGCCCGCGCGAGGTGAGCGCGATCAGCCGGTAGCCCGGCCCGAGCGCCGCGGCCAGATCCTCGAAATCCGCCGCGTTGCGCGTAAGCCCGGGCAGGCCGAGCAGGGGACGCCCGGCGCCCACGTCGGTATAGGCGAGCGAGAGCCCGTCCGAGGTCGTGAAGCGCCGCGTCATGAACCCTCCTTCGCCCAGTCTCGCGCGATGGCGGCGCGCAGGCCGCCGAGGTCGCTGACCTCGTGATCGGGGACCGCCGCGAGCCGCTCCATCGGGGCGCGACCGCGGTTCACCCAGACGGTCCGGAACCCGTAGTGGGCGGCCGAGCAGGCATCCCAGCCGTTCGAGGAGACGAACAGGATCTCGCCCGGGGCGCAATCGAAATGCGCGGGGACGAGGTCGTATACCCTGGGGGACGGCTTGTAGACCCCGGCCGCCTCGACCGAGAGGAGCGCGTCGAACCGCGCGGCGAGCCCGCTGTGCCGGACCGCGGCCTCGATCAGCTCCGACGTGCCGTTCGAGAGGATCGCGGTCGCGTATCCGTCCGCGCGCAGCGCGTCGAGCGCCTCCGCCGCCTCGGGAAAGGCGTCGAGCTCCCAGTAGAGCGCGAGCAGCCGGTCGCGCAGGTCGTGCTCGGCCATGCCGGACGCCTCGAGCGCCCAGTCCAGCGCGTCGCAGGTGACGCGCCAGAAATCGGCGTGGGCGCCGGTGATCGCGCGGAGCCAGGTATATTCGAGCTGCTTGCGCCGCCAGTCGGCGGAGACCCGGGGCCAGACGGCCGCGAAGCCGGCGCGGCCGGGTTCCGCCGCCACGCGCCGCGCGGCGGCGTCCACGTCGAAGAGCGTTCCATAGGCGTCGAAGACGATGGCCCGGAACATGGCTCTCCTCCTATGGCAGGTTCTCGGGCTGGGCCATGCCGAGCAGGTGGAAGCCGCCGTCGACGAAGATGATCTCGCCGGTCACGCTCGCCGAGAGATCGGAGGCGAGATAGACCGCCGTGCCGCCCACCGCCTCGAGCGTCGCGTTGGCGCGCAGCGGCGCGTTGCGCTCGACCGCGTGATAGACCTTGCGCGCGCCCGCGATCGCCGCGCCCGCCAGCGTGCGCATCGGCCCCGCGCTGATCGCGTTGACGCGGATGCCGCGCGGCCCGACGTCGTTCGCGAGATAGCGCACCGAGCTTTCCAGCGCCGCCTTGGCCACGCCCATGACGTTGTAATGCGGCGTCACGCGCTGCGCGCCGATGTAGGTCAGCGTCATGATCGAGGCGCCCGGGCGCATCAGCGGCGCGGCGCGCCGGGTCAGCTCCACCAGGCTGTAGCAGGAGATATCGAGCGAATTGAGGAAGTTCGCCCGGCTGGTGTCGAGGAACAGCCCGTCGAGCTCGGCCTTGTCGGAGAAGGCGATCGCATGGACGAGGATGTCGAGCCCGCCCCAGCCGGAGTCGATCGTCGCGAAGACCGCGTCGAGCGAGGCCGCGTCCTGCACGTCCGCCTCGATGATGTGCTTCGCGCCGAGCGACTCGGCGAGCGGCACCACCCGGCGGCCGAAGCCCGAGCCCTGGTAGGTGAAGGCGAGCTCGGCGCCCGCCGCGTGCATCGCCTTCGCGATCCCCCAGGCGATCGAATGGTCGTTCGCGACGCCGAGGATCAGCGCGCGCTTTCCCGCGAGCAGTCCCGGGCCGGTCAGCGTGCCAGCGGCCGGGATCTCATCCATGGTAGCGGCTCATGATCAGCGAGGCGTTGGTGCCGCCGATGCCGAAGCTGTTCGACATGACCGAGTCGAGCCCGGCGTCGTCGACGCGCGTGGTGGCGATCTCGCCCGGGCGGATCGCCGGATCGAGCGTGTCGATGTTGATCGACGGCGCGATGAAGTCGTCGCGCAGCATCAGCATGCAGTAGATCGCCTCCTGCGCGCCGGTGGCGCCCTGGCTGTGGCCGGTCATCGACTTGGTCGAGCTGATCACCGGCGCGCCTTCCTCGCCGAAGACCCGGCGCACCGCCTCGACCTCGGGCACGTCGCCGACCGGGGTGGAGGTGCCATGGGCGTTGATATAGCCCACGCGGCGATCGGGGCCGAGGCCCTGGAGCGCGAGCCGCATCGCGCGCTCGCCGCCGACGCCCGAGGGCGCGACCATGTCGTGGCCGTCCGAGGTCGCGCCGTAGCCCGTCACCTCGGCGTAGATCTTCGCGCCGCGCGCCTTGGCGTGCTCGAGCTCCTCGAGCACGACCATCCCGCCGCCGCCGGCGATTACGAATCCGTCGCGGTCCGCGTCGAAGGCGCGGGAGGCGGCTTGCGGCCGGTTGTTGAACTTCGTGCTCATGGCGCCCATCGCGTCGAACAAACACGAAAGGGTCCAGTCGAGTTCCTCGCCGCCGCCGGCGAAGACGATGTCCTGCTTGCCGAACTGGATCTGCTCGACGCCGTTGCCGATGCAATGCGCGCTGGTCGAGCAGGCCGAGGTGATCGAGTAGTTGAGGCCCTTGATCTTGAAGGGCGTCGCGAGGCAGGCCGAGACGGTCGAGGACATGCAGCGGGTGACCATGAAGGGCCCCATCCGCTTCGGGCCGCCCTTCTCGATCACGGTGCGGTGCGCCTCGAACATGTTGCGCGTCGAGGGGCCGCCCGAGCCCGCGATGAGGCCGGTGCGCTCGTTCGAGACGTCGCTGTCCTCGAGACCCGCGTCGGCGATCGCCTGCCGCATCGCGATATAGGCGTAGGCCGCGCCGTCGCCCATGAAGCGCAGCTGGCGCTTGTCGATATGCTCGGCGACGTCGATCTCCGGCTTGCCCTGGACCTGGCTGCGGAAACCATGCTCGGCGTATTCGGGAGCGAAGCTGATGCCGGATTTCCCGGCCTTAAGAGCGGCCGCGACGGCATCCGCGTCGTTGCCGATCGAAGAGACGATGCCGAGGCCGGTGACGACGACGCGGCGCATGGGCGGATCCTCCTGGAGGCTATTCCTGAAACAGCCCGACCTTCATGTCGGTGGCGGTGTAGATCACCTTGCCGTCCGCCTTCATGGTCCCGTTGGCCATGCCCAGCTTCAGCTTGCGGTCGATGATCCGGGTGAAATCGACGTTGTACTCGACGAGCTTGACCTCGGGGGTCACCATGCCCGTGAACTTGACCTCGCCGACGCCGAGCGCCCGGCCGCGGCCGAGCATGCCGCGCCAGCCGAGCGCGAAGCCGGTGAGCTGCCAGAGCGCGTCGAGCCCGAGGCAGCCCGGCATCACCGGGTCGCCGATGAAGTGGCAGGCGAAGAACCAGAGCTCCGGGTTGATGTCGAACTCCGCGACAACATGTCCGAGGCCGTTCGTTCCGCCGTCGGACGAAATCTCGGTGATCCGGTCGAACATGAGCATGGGCGGCGCCGGCAGCTGCGGGTTGCCCGGTCCGAACAACTCGCCCCTGGCGCAGGCCAGAAGCCCTTCATAATCAATACTGCTCGGACGGTCGTTCATTGTTGTTCGCGGTCCTGCCCGGACTGCCCTGTGCTCCATTGAAACCGCGCGATCCCTAGCACCGGAGGCGCGCGCGGCGCAAGGGGCGCTCCCGGGGGCGCGGCGGCCGCGGAAGCCGCCCGTCGCGGCCCCGCGACGGCTGCGCGAAATCTAGGCGAATGCCACTGGAAAATTCTCAGGTATTTGGTTATCTGAGGTATGTAGCTGTCCTTCGGAGGCGAAAAATGCCGGGTGCGGAACCGGATCGTCGTCAGGCACGCCTGCGTGCCGCGAAATGGTTGACCGGAGCGGGTCTCCGGCCGACACGGCAGCGGCTTGCCCTCGCGGAGCTTCTGGTGGGCGATGGACGTGACCGTCACGTGACGGCCGAGACGCTCCACGAGGCGGCCCGCTCGCTCGAGGTCTCGGTCTCGCTCGCGACGGTCTACAACACGCTGAAGGCCTTCTGCTCGGCCGGGCTGATGAACGAGGTCACGGTCGATGGCACGCGGTCGTATTTCGACACGCGCATCGACGACCATCCCCATTACTACTGGGAAGAGGACGGCTTCCTCACCGACGCGCCGAACGACGCGGTCCGGCTGGTCGGCGATCCGACGCTGCCCGCGGGCGCGAAGCTGAGCCGGGTCGACGTCGTCATCCGGCTGCGCCGAGAGGTCGCCTGAGCGGCGCCGCCGCTCCGCGCTATTCCAGCGTCTCGTCCGGGCCGACGCCCCAGAGCGTCGCGCGCGGCAGCCAGCCCTGGGACCCGCCCGCGCTCAACTCGCACCACGCGCCCTGACAGGCCGCGAGCCGCCCGATCACGCCGGGCTCGGCGACCGCGACGACGCGGGAGCCGGGCTCCGGCGCGTCGCGCAGCTCGACCGGCCCGGCCGCGACGATGACCGCGGTGCGCGTGCCCGACAGCAGCGCCTGATGCACCCAGCCGCCCTGCCCCTCGAAGTCGCGGACCCGGCGCCAGTTGCCGTATTCCGCCGTCACCTCGAGCGGCATGCCGCGGCGGACGAATTCCCAGTCCACCCGCTGATCGAGATTGGGCCCCCGCCGCGCGTTGGCGCCCTCGCCGCGCAGCGATACGAACCGGGGCAGCGGCAGATGCGTGACCGGGCCGACCGCGGCGGGCGCCGCGCCGGAGGTTCCGCCCCCCTCGGCGGGCGCCGGCGCGGGCGTGGCCAGCGCCATGAGGACGGCCAGGCCGACGGCGGGAAGCCGGGGCCGGCGATGGGGTTCGGGCATGGATACCGCTCTCGACCAACGTATGCCGGGAAGTGTCTGGATTCCTCCGTTCTCCCCGTGCAATTATGCCGCAACAATAGCAAAAACCGGCCTTAGAGGAACAGGAAAGCTCATGGCGCCGCCGAGAATCAAAGTCGTCGTGACCCGGCGCCTCCCGGAACCCGTCGAGGCGCGGATGCGCGAACTCTTCGACGTCACGCTCAACGCCGACGACGCGCCGATGACGCCGGAGAAGCTCGTCGCCGCGATCGCCGACGCCGACGTGCTGGTGCCTACCATCACCGACCGGCTCGACGCGCGGCTGCTCGCCCAGGCGGGGCCGCGGCTGAAGCTGATCGCGAACTACGGCGCCGGATTCGACCATATCGACGTCGCGACCGCGCTGCAGCGCGGCGTCATCGTCTCGAACACGCCGGGCGTGCTGGCCGAGGACACCGCCGACATGGCGATGGCGCTCATCCTCTCGGTGCCCCGCCGCCTGCCGGAGGGCGCGGCGCTGATGCGCTCGGGCGATTGGCGCGGCTGGAGCCCCACGGCGCTCATGGGGCATCGGATCGCCGGCAAGCGGCTCGGCATCCTCGGCCTCGGCGGCATCGGCCGGGCCGTCGCCGCCCGGGCCCGGCCCTTCGGGCTCGAGGTCCACTACCACGCCCGCCGGCGCGTGCATCCCGAGACCGAGGCGGCGCTCGAGGCGACTTGGTGGGAAAGCCTCGACCAGATGCTGGCGCGGATCGACATCCTGACGATCCACGTGCCGCACACGCCCTCGACCTTCCACCTCCTGAACGCCCGGCGGCTGAAGCTGATGAAGCCGACCGCCTATCTCGTGAACACCGCCCGCGGCGAGGTCGTCGACGAGAACGCGCTGACCCGGATGCTGCGCGCGGGCGAGCTCGCGGGCGCCGGCCTCGACGTCTACGAGCATGGCCACGAGATCAACCCGCGGCTTCGTGAATTGCCCAACGTGCTGCTTCTGCCTCACATGAGCTCGGCGACGGAGGAGGGCCGGCTCGAGATGGGCGAGAAGGTGATCCTCAACATCAAGACCTTCGCCGACGGCCATCGTCCGCCCGATCAGGTGGTGCCGTCGATGCTCTAGCCCCGGCGGGGGGCTCCAACGGAGGCCCCCATGGCCACGGATATCTACGAGCCGACCCGGCAGGACACGCTCAGCCTCGCGGAGCTCAGGCTCTATCACCAGATCATGGACTACCGCGCGGACCGCGGGCTCGACCCGATCCGGCTGTCGGCGAGCCTGACGCTGACCGCCGGGCGGCACGTCGTCGACACGCGCGAGAACATCTGGCGCGCCGAGCTCGACCTGCCCTCCGGCGCCAATCTCCACAGCTGGAGCGACGCGCCCTACATGGCCGACGGCTCGACCCCGCGGGCGATGTGGGAGGCCCCGGAGCGGCTCGGCACCGATTATCCCTCCCAGGGCTACGAGATCACCGGCGCCGGCTACGCGACCACGGGCGAGGCACTGAAGGGCTGGCAGGATTCCCCGCCGCATGACGCGATCCTGACCAACGAGGGCGCCTGGGCGTCGATGGACTGGCGGGCGATCGGCCTCGGCGTCGACACGTCCCCGGGCCCCGGCCCCTACGGCGGGCGGATCTATCATGTGTGGTTCGGGACCGCGACCGATCCGGCCGGCCCCCCGACCATCCTCGGGACCGATGGCGACGACCGCGCGACGCTGACCGGTTTCGCCGATATCTTCCGGGGCGGGAACGGGAACGACACCGTGTCCGGCGGCGGCGGAAACGACCGAATCTACGGCGGCGCGGGCGATGACAGCCTCGTCGGGGGGCGGGGCAGCGACCGCCTCTCCGGCGGGACCGGCGACGATACGCTTCAGGGCGGCCACGGGAACGACACGCTCCTCGGCGGCGCGGGCGACGACGTGCTTCGCGGCGGTCCCGGCGACGACCGGCTCGTGGGAGGCCCCGGCGCCGACACGCTCTCGGGCGGGCCGGGCGCGGATTCGCTCGAGGGCGGCGCCGGCGCGGACGTGCTCCGGGGCGGCTCCGGCCCGGATGTCTTCGTCTTCCGCGACGCTGACCATTCCCCGGCCGTCCCCGCCGAGCGCGACACGATCGTGGATTTCGAGCGCGGCGTCGATCTGATCGACCTGTCGCGGCTCGACGCCGACACGACGCGCTCCGGGCATCAGGGCTTCGACTTCATCGGCGGCGCCGCCTTCTCCGGCGCGGCGGGGGAGCTTCGCAACGCGCATGGCGTGCTGTCGGGCGATCTCGACGGCGACGGGCGCGCCGAATTCCAGGTCGACGTCGGCACCAACGCGCTGACGGGCCACGATCTGCTGCTCTGATCAGGCGCCGAGCGACAGGCCGAGGAAAAGGCCCGCGATCGCGCCGGCGACCGAAAGCGCGACGTAGAGCGCGGCCCGCGGCCATGCCCCGCGCTCGATCATCACCCCGGCGTCGAGCGCGAAGGTCGAGAAGGTGGTGAAGCCGCCGAGGACGCCGGTGGTGAGCGCGAGGCGCCACGCCGGCGCGATCGCGGGATGGGCGAGAAACATCGCGGTCAGAAGCCCCATCGCGAAGGAGCCGCTCAGGTTCACGATGAGCGTGCCGAAGGGGTAGCCGAGCCCGAGGAGCCGCGCCGCGCCGAGGTTGACGCCATGGCGGAGCGCGCCGCCGAGCCCGGCGCCGAGCGCCACGATCAGGAACTCGACCAAGCGGCCGCCCGCGGGGCTCAGTGGCCGCCGCGCGCGCCGACCGCCGCTCCGAAGGCCTGGAACAGCGGGCGCGATACCGGGTCGTTGGCCGCGTTCCATTCCGGGTGCCACTGCACCGCCATGGCGAAGCCCTGCGCCTCCCGGATCACGATCGCCTCCGGCGTCGTGTCGGGCGCGTAGCCCTCGATCTCGACGCGCGGACCCTTCTCGAGGATGCCCTGCCCGTGCAGCGAATTCACCATCACCTCGTCGGCGCCGAGGATGCGGCTGAACTGGCCGTCGGGCGCGAGCCGGACCGTGTGGCGATGCTCGAACTTTTCCTCCAGCGTGCCGTCGGGGGGCATGCGGTGGTTGATCCGCCCCGGGATCTCGCGGATCTCAGGGTGCAGCGTGCCGCCGAAGGCGACGTTGATCTCCTGAAAGCCGCGGCAGATGCCGAAGATGGGCACGCCGCGCGCCACGCATTCGCGGATGAGCGGCAACGTCACCGCGTCGCGGTCGGGATCGAACATCCCGTGCTTCTCGGTGGCCTCGTGGCCGTAATGGCTGGGATGGACGTTCGGGCGACCGCCGGTGAAGACGAAGCCGTCGCAGGCGCAGAGCAGATCGGCGACCGCGCCGACCATGGGCAGCGCCGGGACGATGAGCGGGATCGCGCCGGTCAGCGTCGCCACCGCCTCGATGTTCGAAAGGCCGACGGCCTGGACCGCGTATTGATCGTTGATCGTGTGAGCGTTGCCGATGATGCCGATGACAGGTCTGGGCATTTTCCGCGTGGGATCCAGCGTTTGAACCAGAACCAGATATAGGCCAATGCTGCGCCTGCGTCGAGGAGAAACCGTGACACGCGCGTGTCACGGTTTCCTACAGGCCGTTACTCGACCGACGCCGTCTTGAGCGCCGGCGTCGCGCGCACCGTCACCGTGTCCGCCGCGCGGGCGAAGGAATAGGTGACGTCCTGGATCCCCGGAAGCGCGAAGCTGACGCCGTCGCCGTTCCGCAGCCGCAGGACGAGGCGACCGGGATCCCGGGACCCGTCGCGCGGCGCGTAGGTCGCGGTGACCTCGACGAAACCCGCCTCGGCGGCCGGCTGGTAGTAGACCGTCATGTCGGCGGGGCCGTCATGCAGGCTCCGGGCCTGGAGGGCGGTGTCGAGGGTGATGTCGTCGGCGAAGGCGGGCAGAGCGAAAGCAGCCGCGGCCGCCGCCATAAGGCTTGCGTTCTTCATGATCAGTACTCCGGACAATGCGACGCGGGACCTTAATGTTCCGCTTGTGGAAAGGATGATGGTGCACCGCGGCGAATTTCGCAACCGCGGGAGCTAACCGGCTGGCGCAAACCCGTCTTGCGTCGCGACATCCTCGCCCTTGACCCTTTCTTCACCTTTGTGACAGGTTCCGCCGGCCCGAGGGGCACCAAAACGCCCTCGCGCGCGACACGGCCACCAACCCGGGAGCGGCCCCCAGATGCGCCTCGACGCCCAGCCCCCTCTGATCCGACTCGAAGATTATCGCCCGCCAGCCTTCCTGCTCGATCAGGTCGAGCTGACCTTCCGCCTCGCCCCCGGAGCGACGCGGGTCACGGCGCGGCTCCATCTGGCGCCGAACCCGGCGCGCGCCGGGGAGGGTCCGCGCGACCTTCGGCTCGACGGGCGGCTTCTGAAGCTCGTCTCCGCGGCGATCGACGGCGCCCCGGTGCCTTCGAACGCGCTCGCCCTCGATGACGAGGGGCTGACGGTCGACGCCGCGCATGTGCCGGACGCGCCCTTCGTCTGGGAGGCCGAGACCGAGATCGCGCCCGAGGCCAATTCCGCGCTCGAGGGGCTCTACATGTCGGGCGGCATGTACTGCACCCAGTGCGAGGCGCAGGGCTTCCGCAAGATCACCTTCTACCCCGACCGGCCCGACGTGATGGCGCGCTTTCGCGTGCGGATCGAGGGGGAGGCGCCGGTCCTGCTCTCGAACGGCAACCTGCTCGCCGCCGGCGACGGCTGGGCGGAATGGGAGGACCCCTTCCCGAAGCCCAGCTATCTCTTCGCCCTCGTCGCGGGCGACCTGCGCGCCGTCGAGGATCATTTCACCACCCGCTCCGGCCGGGAGGTGCTGCTGCAGATCTGGGTCCGTCCCGGCGACGAGGACCGCTGCGGCTATGCGATGGACGCGCTCAAGCGCTCGATGGCCTGGGACGAGGAGGTCTACGGGCGCGAATACGACCTCGACCGGTTCATGATCGTCGCGGTCGATGATTTCAACATGGGGGCGATGGAGAACAAGGGGCTCAATGTCTTCAACTCGCGCTACGTGCTCGCGAGCCCCGAGACCGCGACCGACGCCGACTACAAGTCGATCGAGACCATCATCGCGCACGAGTATTTCCACAACTGGACCGGCAACCGGATCACCTGCCGCGACTGGTTCCAGCTCTGCCTGAAGGAAGGGCTGACCGTCTTCCGCGACCAGCAGTTCTCGGCCGACCAGCGCTCGGCGGCGGTGAAGCGGATCGAGGACGTGATCCGGCTGCGCGGCGCGCAGTTCCGCGAGGACGGCGGCCCGCTCGCCCATCCGGTGCGGCCCGAGGAATACGTCGAGATCAACAACTTCTACACCGCCACCGTCTACGAGAAGGGCGCCGAGGTGATCAGGATGCTGCGCCGGCTGGTCGGCCCCGAGACCTATCGCGCCGCGCTCGACCTCTATTTCGACCGCCACGACGGCCAGGCCTGCACGATCGAGGACTGGATCCGCGTCTTCGAGGACGCCTCGGGCCGCGACCTCGCGCAGTTCAAGCTCTGGTATTCGCAGGCCGGCACCCCGCGCCTCGCCGCCGAGGAGAGCTGGGCGGATGGGCGCTACACGCTCAGCCTGACCCAGACCGTGCCGCCGACGCCCGGCCAGCCGGAGAAGGCGCCGATGGTGATCCCGGTCGCCTACGGGCTGATCGCCGCCGATGGCACCGAGCTCGATTCCGGGCTGATCGAGCTTTCGGACCAGACGCGCGCGCTGAGCTGGGACCTGCCGGAGCGGCCGGTCACCTCGCTGCTGCGCGAATTCTCCGCGCCGGTGATCCTCGAGCGGACGGTCGCGGCCAAGGACCGCGCCTTCCTGCTCGCGCACGACCGCGACACGTTCAACAAATGGGAAGCGGGCCGCGGCGCCGCGCTCGAGGCGATCGCGGCGCTCGCCGAGGACGCCGGCGCGGCGGTCGATCCCGATCATCTCGCGGCGCTCGTCACCGTCGCCGACGACGCCGGGCTCGACCCCGCGTTCAAGGCGCTGCTGCTCGGGCTGCCCTCCGAGGAGGAGGTGATCGGCCATGTCGCCGGCCGGGGCGGCGTGCCGGATCCGACCCGGATCCACGCCGCGCGCCGCGCGCTGACGACGCGGATCGCCGAGGCGCTCGGCCCGCGGGCCGAGAAGCTCTACGCCGCGAACGCGGTCACGGGCGCCTACACGCCCGACGCCGCGATGGCGGGGCGCCGCGCGCTTCGCGCCCGCGCGCTCGAATTCCTGACCGCGACCGACCCCGGGGCCGCGGCCGCGCGGGCGCAGTTCGACGCCGCCGACAACATGACCGAGCGGATGGGCGCGCTGTCGCTGCTCGTCGCGGCCGGCGCGGGCGCCGAGCCGCTGTCGCGGTTCCACGCCGACTGGCGCGACAACCGCCACGTGGTCGACAAGTGGTTCGCGGTCCAGGCGGCGCAGACCCCGCCGGAACAGGCCGCCGAGGTGGTCGCCGAGCTGACGCGGCACCCGGATTTCGAATGGCGCAACCCGAACCGGTTCCGTTCGCTCATGGGCACCTTCGCGATGGCGAATCCGGCGGGCTTCCACCGGCCGGACGGCGCGGGCTACGCGCTCTTCGTCGACTGGATGATCCGGCTCGATCCGGTCAACCCGCAGACCACCGCGCGGCTGACCGCGACGCTCGGCAACTGGCGCCTGTTCGACGCGCGCCGGCAGACGCTGCTGCGCGGGCAGCTCGAGCGGCTCGCGGCGCTCGACGGCCTGTCGCGCGATACCGGCGAGATCGTGTCGCGGCTGCTGCGCCCGGCCGTGAACTGACGGCGGGCTCGGGCGTTTGCGTCGCGACTTGTCACATTGGCGTTATCCTGTCAGCGTAGGTCGGCGAAAATGAGCGAAGTGCTGGATCAACTGATCGAGGAGCGCGCCCCCTGGCTCCGGCGCCCCGGCCCCGCCGTCGCCGCCGCGCGCTCCGTGCTCTACAAGGTGCTCCAGTACCAGCGCACGCTGAAGATCCAGCGCGCGCTCGATCCGATGCCGGGGGCCGAGATCATGCTCTCGCTCGCCGACATGATCGCGCATCACGTCGAGATCACCGGGCTCGACAACCTGCCGAAGTCCGGGCCCTGCCTCGTGGTCGCGAACCACCCGACCGGGATCGCCGACGGGATCGTGCTCTACGGCGCGCTCGCCAAGGCGCGGCCGGATCTCTTCTTCTTCGCCAACGCCGACGCGCTCCGGATCCTGCCGCAGCTCGAGGCGGTGATCGCCCCGGTCGAGTGGCGCCCGGAGAAGCGCAGCCACCGGCAGAACCGCGAGACCATGGCCTACGCGCACCGCGCCTTCGGCGACGGCCGCGTCGGCGTGCTGTTCCCCTCGGGCCGGCTCGCGAAGCGCCGGCGGCTGTCGCTGCACGAGCGGCCCTGGATGGCCTCGGGCGCGATGATGGCGCGCCGATTCAACCTGCCCGTCGTGCCGCTGCACATCCGGGCGCGCAATTCGGCGCTGTTCTACCTCTTCGACAAGATCCACCCGACGCTGCGCGACATCACGCTGTTCCACGAGGTGCTGAACAAGACGCACCAGCCGTACCGGATCACCGTCGGGACCCCGATCGACCCCGAGACGCTGCCGGCCGATTCCTCGGCGGCGATCGAGATCCTCAAGGCCCGTGCGCTCGAGCTTGGCGGGCACAAGCCGCAGACCGTGCTGACCGCCCCCCGCTACGGCCGCCCCACCCCGCTGCGCCCGGCCCGGCTGATGATCTGAGGCGGCGGGGCTATTCCGTCGTCATCTTCGCGATGACGTATTCGGGGGTGATCTCGCAGGTCGCCGTCGCGCGCGGCTCCGCGGCCGAGAGACCGACGACGGCGTTCGCGCCGCCCGCGCTCCGGCCCGTGACGCGGACATCGTGCGAATTGATGCCGAGCCATTGCGAGAAGGCGATCGCGCAGATCGCCTCCTGCCGGCCGGGCCCCGAGGCCGGCACCGGAATATCGCCCTGGACGCAGGCGCCGAGCGGCGCGAGGAGAAGGAGCGTGAGCAGTCTTTTCATGGTCTTGTCCCGGATCGGTGCCGCGCCATCTTCCCGTTTCCGCCCCGCCCAGGCAAGCGCGTCCCGCGGGCCTTGCCGCGCGGGCCCCGGCCAAGTAAGACGGCACATCCCACGCGCATATTGAGAGCGGAACGATGACCGAGCTCGCCTATACCGAACCGGATCCGAAGATCATCCCCGGCGCCAAGGGCGACTGGGAACTCGTGATCGGGATGGAGGTGCACGCGCAGGTCACGTCGAACTCCAAGCTCTTCTCCGGCGCCTCGACCACCTTCGGCGCCGAGCCGAACTCGAACGTGAGCCTCGTGGACGCGGCGATGCCCGGCATGCTGCCGGTGATCAACGAATACTGCGTCGCGCAGGCGGTGCGGACCGGCCTCGGGCTGAAGGCGAAGATCAACCTCTTCTCGCGCTTCGACCGGAAGAACTACTTCTACCCCGACCTGCCGCAGGGCTACCAGATCAGCCAGCTCTACCACCCGATCGTGGGCGAGGGCGAGATCCTGGTCGATCTCGCGCCCGGCGTCGCGCGCAAGGTGCGGGTCGAGCGGATCCATCTCGAGCAGGACGCGGGCAAGTCGGTGCACGACCTCGACCCGAACCTCTCCTATGTCGACCTCAACCGCTCGGGCGTCGCGCTGATGGAGATCGTCTCGAAGCCCGACATCCGGGGGCCGGAGGAAGCGGCGGAATACGTGCGCAAGCTGCGCCAGATCCTGCGCTACCTCGGCACCTGCGACGGCAACATGCAGGAAGGCTCGCTCCGGGCCGACGTGAACGTCAGCGTCTGCCCGGTCGGCGCCTACGAGAAATACCAGGCGACGCAGGATTTCTCGCATCTCGGCACGCGCTGCGAGATCAAGAACATGAACTCGATGCGCTTCATCCAGCAGGCGATCGAATACGAGGCGCGGCGCCAGATCGCGATCCTCGAGGATGGCGGGACGATCGACCAGGAAACCCGGCTCTACGATCCGAACCGGGGCGAGACGCGCTCGATGCGCTCGAAGGAAGAGGCGCACGACTACCGCTACTTCCCCGATCCCGACCTGCTGCCGCTCGAGCTGGAGCAGTCCTTCGTCGACGAGATCGGCGCCGGCCTGCCCGAGCTTCCGGACGCGAAGAAGGCGCGGTTCGCAAAAGGGTTCGATATTCCCGAGTATGATGCCCGGGTTCTCACTGCAGATGTCGCCAGCGCCGATTATTTCGAACGTGTTATAGACTGCATCAATGCTATCGATGGCGCTGAAGTGTTGCGTTACGACGCTGAAACGGGTGATTTGCTGAGCACCCGGGGAGTGCCTCTTACGAAAGGCAAAGACGTAGCGAATTGGGTGATCAACGAACTTTTCGGCAGGGTGAATAAAGAAGGTCTGACCGTTGAGACGAGCCCTGTTCGTCCCGAGCAACTCGGCCCGCTGATTGAACTGATTGCGCGCGACGTCATCTCGGGCAAGATCGCGAAGGACGTGTTCGAGATCCTCTGGACCGAGGGCGGCGATCCGGCCGAGATCGTCGAGAGCCGCGGGCTGAAGCAGGTGACCGATACCGGCGCGATCGAGGCGGCGGTGGACGCGGTGATCGCGGCGAACCCCGACAAGGTCGCGCAGGCGAAGGAGAAGCCCTCGATGGCGGGCTGGTTCGTCGGCCAGGTGATGAAGGCGACGGGCGGCAAGGCCGCGCCGCAGACGGTGAACGCGCTGGTCCGCGCGAAGCTCGGGCTGGAATGAACGAGGGACGGTTGAGATGAGCTATTACGACTACAAGATCGTCCCCGCGCCGAAGAAGGCGAAGAAGGTGAAGGGCGTCTCCGGCGTCGCCGATCGCTTCGCGCTGACGCTGAACGACGCGATCAACGAGGTCGCGCGGCAGGGCTGGGAGTATTACGGCTCCGAGCAGCTGTCGATCCAGACCCCGGGGGGCTGGTTCAGCCGGTCGAAGACCGAGGAGCACACGGTGCTTGTATTCCGCAAGCCGCGGGAGCATCTCAGCCCGAGGATCGCCACCGAGGCGGCGCGCGCCGAGGCCTCCGCCGTCCCGCGCGCGGTCGAGACGCCGCGGCGCGAGCCGAGCCTCGGCGCCTCGGCGGCCGAGCTCGCCGGCGAGCGGGCGGCGGAGACCTATCGCCCGAGCCTTGGCCCCGCCGAGAAGAACTGAGGCCTATTCCGCCGGGGCGAGGTCGAGCGCCAGCGCGTGGACGCCCCCGGCGAGTTCGTCGGCCAGCGCCGCGTGCACCGCGCGCGACCGCGCGACGCGGCTTTGCCCGGCGAAGCCCGGCGCGCGCATCACGACGCGGAAATGCGTGCCGCCGCCCTCGCGCCAGCCGCCATGGCCGCGATGCTGGTCGCTTTCGTCGATGACTTCGAGCCGGGTGGGCGCGAAGGCCGCCCTGAGTTTCCGTTCGAGTTGTTCCGCTTTGATACCGCTCAAGATTTCTTCTCCCGTCGACGCCGCCAACAGCCCTTGGCCCCCGGCGACAAAACACTAAACTGACGCCCCCGAGTCGGGAAACCGCCGCAGGCGCTTGGAAAGGAACGGCCGAAGATGAGCCGCCGCTCTCCGTTTGAATTCGACATTTCCGTCTCCGCCGACAAGAAGCGGCGGGCGCGGTCGCGGGGCCTGAGCGGCGCCGTGGAATCCTCCGTTCGCGCCTGCGACAAGCCCGGCTGCGGGAAGCCGGGGAAATATCGCGCGCCGAAATCCCCCGACCACCTCGACGACTTCCTGTGGTTCTGCATGGACCACATCCGGGAATACAATCTCAAGTGGAACTTCTTCGAGTCCCACAGCGAGGCGGAGCTCGAGCAGCAGTTCGCGGCCGACCGGGTCTGGGAACGCCCGACCCATCCGTTCAGCGGCACGGTCGATCGCGGCCAGCGGCCCCACGCCGAGGGCAAGGCGTGGCAGCGGTTCGGCTTCACCGATCCGGCCGAGCTGCTCGGCGACAACGCGACGCTCAACCCCGGCGCGCCGCGCGGCACCGTCGCGCGCCGCCGGCTGCCCCCGACCGAGCGCCGCGCGCTCGAGATCCTCGACGCGCAGGACACCCAGACCAAGGCCGAGATCCGCAAGATCTACAAGGCGCTGGTCAAGGACCTGCACCCCGACATGAACGGCGGCCGCCGCGACGACGAGGCGCGGCTGGCCGAGGTGGTCTGGGCCTGGGAGCAGATCAAGGTGAGCCGGAGCTTCCGCGACTAAGGGCCGGACGACCGGCGGCCCGGGTTGCGTCGGCGGAACAATTGGGACACATCTCTGGACGGAGGGGCGACCGCGCCCCGGAGGAGCGAGTGACATGGCGGACGGCGGATTGGAAATGTTGGCGGAACCCACGGTGGACATGAGCGTGCGCGATCTCTTCGGGATCGACAGCGACATGACCGTGAAGGGTTTCGCGGAGCACACCGACCGGGTGCCGGACATCGACCCGACCTATCGCTTCGACCGCGACACGACGCTCGCGATCCTCGCGGGCTTCGCGCACAACCGCCGCGTGATGATCCAGGGTTATCACGGCACCGGCAAGTCGACGCATATCGAGCAGGTCGCGGCGCGGCTCAACTGGGCCTGCGTGCGCGTGAACCTCGACAGCCACATCAGCCGCATCGACCTGATCGGCAAGGACGCGATCCGGCTCAAGGAAGGCGTGCAGGTCACCGAGTTCCAGGAGGGCATCCTGCCCTGGGCGCTGCGCAACCCGGTCGCGATCGTCTTCGACGAATACGACGCCGGCCGCCCGGACGTGATGTTCGTGATCCAGCGCGTGCTCGAGGTCGACGGCAAGCTGACGCTTCTCGATCAGAACAAGGTGATCCGGCCGCATCCGTTCTTCCGCCTGTTCTCGACCGCGAACACGGTCGGTCTCGGCGACACCACCGGCCTCTACCACGGCACCCAGCAGATCAACCAGGGCCAGATGGACCGCTGGAACCTGGTCGTCACGCTTAACTACCTGCCGCACGACGACGAGGCGAACATCGTGCTGGCGAAATACCCGGGCTATGCGACGCCCGAGGGCAGGAAGACGGTGAGCCAGATGGTCACCGTCGCCGACCTCACGCGCGCGGCCTTCATGAACGGCGATCTCTCGACGGTCATGTCGCCCCGCACCGTGCTCGCCTGGGCCGAGAACGCGAAGATCTTCGGCGACGTCGGCTTCGCCTTCCGCCTGACCTTCCTCAACAAATGCGACGAGCTCGAGCGGCAGACGGTGGCGGAGTTCTACCAGCGCTGCTTCGACAAGGAACTGCCCGAAAGCGCGGCGAGCGTCAGCCTCGGGTAAGGGATCGGGGCGGACCAATGTCCGCCCTCCCCGCCGGGCCGCTACGCCGCCCCGGCCCGGTTCCAGGGCATCCGCCGGAGCAGGAGCGCCATGCCGCACCAGCCGGTGACGCCCGCGAGCGCCAGCATCGCTCCGACGACCCCGGCCAGCGCGAAGAAGACCGGCGCCACCAGGAAGCCCGCGAGGATCAGCGCCAGCACGATCAGGCCGACCGCGATCTGTACCTGCCGGAACAGCGGCGGGCCCGCGGGCGCCGCGCCGACCACCGGCAGGCCCGCGGCCTTCCAGGCCTCGATCCCGCCCTCGAGGTTGTAGCTCTCGGGCGCCGACCCGGCGGCGAGCGCGCAGGCCGAGGCGCCCCGGCCGCCCCTCAGGCACTGGAACACCAGACGGCGCCCGGCGGGCAGGTTCGCGAGCGCTCCCGGCAGCGTGGCGAGCGGCAGCGAGACGGCGGCCGCGATATGCTCCGCGCGGAACTCGTCGGGCGCGCGCACATCGACGAGGATCGCCTCCCCCGCCGCGATCCAGCGGGCGGCCTCGGCCACGGTGACGGTGTTCACGGTCATGTCCTGTCTTCCTTCGCGCAGAAATGGCGGTAGAGCGTCGTCATCAGCTCCAGCACCGCCGGGTGCTCGATCCGGTAATAGAGGCTGCGATGGTCGCGACGGGCGGCGACGATCCCCTCGTCCCGAAGCTTGGCGAGATGCTGGGACATCGAGGTCTGCGCGAGACCGGTGGCCCCGATCAGCTCGGTCACATTCCTCTCGCCCTCCGCGAGGCAGCACAGGATCAGCAGCCGATGCGGATTGGCGAGCCCCTTGAGGAACCCCGCCACCCCCTCGGCCTTCGCCGCCATGTCCAAGCTCCACTCCATCGGCGCCCCTTTACATTTCATGTTTTCATCATATCATTAATTTGCGAAATGACAAGCCCGAGGATGGCCATGACCAAGGACTATCGTGAGATCACCGGCGGCATCGGCGCGTACACGGCCGAGATGCGGCGGGCCGTGCCCGCGGTGATGCAGGGGTTCGGCGCGCTTGCCAAGGCGGCCGGCGCGCCGGGCGCGGTGGATGCGAAGACCAAGGAGATGATCGCGCTCGCCATCGGCGTGACGCAGCGCTGCGACGGCTGCGTCGGCTTTCACGCCAAGGCCCTGGTCGATTTCGGCGCCACGCGGGACGAGGTGGCCGAGGTGCTCGGCATGTGCGTCTACATGGGCGGCGGACCGGCGCTCATGTACGCGGCCGACGCGCTGCGCGCCTTCGACCAGTTCTCCGCGCCGAAGGTCGCCTGAGGGCGAAATCTCCCTTGCGGAGCGGGCGAGCGCGGGGTCTATCAGGAGCATGAGCAAGCCTTCAGACAATCCCGCCGATCCGTTCAAGAAGGCGCTCGCCGAGGCGACCAAGGCCATGGCGGGCCAGCCGGAACTGACCGTCGGCTTCTCGGTCGACCCGCCGGGCCTCACCAACCAGGCGCTGCGCCTGCCGCAGGTGACGCGGCGGATGACGCGCGACGAGGTGATGCTCGCGCGCGGAACCGCCGACGCCTACGCGCTCCGGCTGCGCTATCACGACGACTCGCTGCACCGCCGCTACGCGCCGGAGGGCGAGATGGCGGCGGCGCTGTTCGAATGCATGGAAACCGCGCGCTGCGAGGCGATGGGGGCGCGGGCGATGCCGGGCACCGCCGGCAACATCGACGCGAAGATCGCCGACGAGGCGCGGCGCTACGGCTACGCCGAGATCACCGACAAGACGCGCGCGCCGATGGCGCAGGCGGCGGGCTACCTCCTGCGCCATCTCGCGACCGGCCGGCCGCTGCCGAAGGGCGCGGAAAACGTGATGGAGCTCTGGCGCGGCTTTCTCGAGCAGAACGCCGGCGAGACCTTCGACGCGCTCCAGGGCGCGCTCGACGACCAGCGCGCCTTCGCCAAGGCGGCGCGGCGGGTGATCGAGGACCTCGGCTACGGCGACCAGCTCGGCGAGGACCCGGACCAGCTCGACGACGAGGAGGAGGATCCGGAGACCGAGGCCGAGGAGGACCGCGAGGAGCAGGAAAGCTCCGAGTGCGACGCGCCGGACGAAGCCGAGGAAGAGACCGGCACCGACCAGAACACCTCGGACCAGGCCGGCGATCCGGAGCAGATGCGCGCCTCGGTCGATTCGAGCGAGGACGCCGATCCGGACCTCGAGGCCGAGACCGACCAGGGCGAGCCGCCGGACGACCGCCCGCCCCCGCCCTATTCCGACGCCGATCCGGGCTACAAGGTCTTCCGCACCGACTTCGACGAGGAGATCGCGGCCGAGGAGCTCGCGGAGACCGCCGAGCTCGAGCGGCTGCGCGCCTATCTCGACCAGCAGCTCGAGCCGCTGAAGGGCGCGGTCTCGCGCCTCGCCAACCGGCTGCAGCGCCGGCTGCAGGCGCAGCAGAACCGCGCCTGGGAATTCGACCTCGAGGAGGGCACGCTCGACGCCGGAAGGCTCGCGCGCGTCGTCGCCAATCCGATGACGCCGCTGTCGTTCAAGCGCGAGCGCGACACCGAGTTCCGCGACACCGTGGTGACGCTGCTCCTCGACAATTCCGGCTCGATGCGCGGCCGGCCGATCTCGATCGCCGCGATCTCGGCCGACGTGCTCGCCCGCACGCTCGAGCGCTGCCAGGTGAAGGTCGAGATCCTCGGCTTCACCACCCGGGCCTGGAAGGGCGGGCAGAGCCGCGAGCAGTGGCTCGCCGCGCAGCGCCCGGCCCTGCCCGGCCGGCTCAACGACCTGCGGCACATCATCTACAAGTCGGCCGAGGCGCCCTGGCGCCGCGCCCGCGCCAATCTCGGGCTGATGATGAAGGAAGGGCTGCTGAAGGAGAACATCGACGGCGAGGCGCTGGAATGGGCGCACCGCCGGCTGACCGCGCGTCCCGAGGCGCGGCGGGTCCTGATGGTGATCTCCGACGGCGCGCCGGTCGACGATTCCACCCTGTCGGTCAATCCCGCGAACTATCTCGAGAAGCACCTGCGCGACGTGATCGCGATGATCGAGCGGCGCCGCGCGGTCGAGCTGATCGCGATCGGCATCGGCCATGACGTGACGCGGTACTATTCGCGCGCGGTCACGATCACCGACGTGGAGCAGCTCGCCGGCGCGATGACCGAGCAGCTCGCCGCGCTGTTCGACAACGACCCTCTCCGGATGGCCCGCGCCGGGCGCCGCGCCCGCGCCTGACTTTTTTCTTGGACGCCGGAACGAATGCGCTAAGCATTCGTTGACTGCCGCCGACCGCGGGACACCGAACCAAAACCCCGCGCGCTCGGGCGGAGAGCGCGCGATGACGGAGAGACGAGATGCGCATTCAATACGGCGGCATTCTTGGCCTGATCATTCTGGCGCTCGACATCTGGGCGATCATTTCGGTGATCGGTTCGGGCGACAAGACGCTGAACAAGGTGCTTTGGGTGCTCGGCATCCTGATCCTGCCGGTCGTGGGCTTCATCGTCTGGCTCCTGTTCGGCCCGCGCGCCTCGCGCACCTGAGCCGGGGCCGACGTCCCGACCTTTTCTGAAAGCGAAACCTCGACCAAACGGCCCGCGCCGGAGCGCGGGCCGCATAGGGATTTTTGAACGATGAAACTTTTCGCCTGCCAGAACTGCGGCCAGCTCGTCCATTTCGAGAATGTCGGCTGCGTGCGCTGCGGTCTGCCGCTCGGCTATCTTCCCGACCGGCTGCTGCTCAGCGCGATGAACACCGAGACGGACGGCCAGCAATCGCCGTTCAACGGTGACGGCTCGCTCTGGCGCCCGTGCCAGAACGCCGCCGACCTCGGCTGCAACTGGCTCGTCCACGCGGAATCGGACGAGCCCTTCTGCGACGCCTGCGCGCTCAACGAGACCATCCCCGACCTCAACATGCCGGGCAACCTCGAGCACTGGCAGGCGATCGAGACCGCCAAGCGGCGGCTCGTCTACGCGCTGACGCGGCTCAACCTGCCGTTCGAGAGCCCGGGCGGCGCGCACAACAAGCTGCGCTTCAAGTTCCTCGCCGATGTCCAGGGCGGCGACCCGGTGCTGACCGGGCATGACGAGGGGACGATCGTGCTCAACATCGCCGAGGCGGATTCCGCCGAGCGGGAGCGCCGGCGCACCGAGCTCGGCGAGCCCTATCGCACCCTGCTCGGGCATTTCCGCCACGAAGTGGGGCATTACTACTGGGACATGCTGGTGCGCGATTCCGGACGCGTGGAGGAGTGCCGCGCGGTCTTCGGCGACGAGAGCCTCGACTACGGCGAGGCGCTGCAGGCGCATTACCAGAACGGCGCCCCGCCGGACTGGGCGCTCAACTACATCTCGGCCTATGCGACCATGCATCCCTGGGAAGACTTCGCCGAGACCTGGACGCATTACCTGCACATGATCGACACGCTCGACACCGCGGCGAGCTTCGGCGTCGCGGTCAATCCGGTGGTGACCGACGCGCCGGAGGTGAACGCGGCCGTGGGCTTCGACGCCTATCGCGCGGCGGACATCGGCCAGCTGGTCGCGGCCTGGGTCCCGCTCACCGTGGCGCTCAACAGCCTCAACCGCAGCATGGGCCAGCCCGACGCCTATCCTTTCGCGCTGAGCCCGGCCGTGGTGGAGAAGCTCGGCTTCATCCACCAGCTGGTGCAGGAGGGACCCCGGGCGGGGTAAGCGCGGCGGACCGCCGCGCCACCGCGGGGCGGACCTCGGTCCGCCCTGCCTTCTCAGCGCTTCCGCTTGCGCCCGAGCCACAGGAGCAGGCCGGGCACGACGAGGACCAGCGCCATCGGCAAAGCCATCAGGATCCGCCCGATCGGGTCCCAGAGGTAGGGGATCCGCGTCCCCTGCCATGCCGCCATCAGGCGCGGATAGACCTCCGGCGCCATATCCGCGATCACCTGCCCGACCGGGGTCAGCCGGTAGGCGTATCCGAGGCCGATCGTCGCGTTCCAGTCGGCGACCGCCTGCCAGACGCCGAGCCCCATCAGGATCACTGCGAGGATCGCGCGCATCCTATTCTTCCCTTGGTTGAATCACGGCGACCCGAACCTATCCTTCATTGACCGCGATCGCAAACCGTCGATAAACCAGAGGGCGCGTGCGCGGGCCAGCAAAGGGGGCAGGATGTTTCAGGATTTCCGGCGCCGGACCACGCCCGAGACCGGGGCGCCACGCGTGGCGGCGCTGCGCGCGGCGATGGCTGAGGCCGGGGTCGACGCCTTCCTCGTGCCGCGCGCCGACGCGCATCAGGGCGAGAACGTCGCCCCGCGCGACGAACGGCTGGCCTGGCTCACCGGCTTCACGGGATCCGCCGGCAACGCGGTCGTCGCGCGCGACCGCGCGGTGGTCTTCGTCGATGGCCGCTACCGGCTGCAGGTGCGCGACCAGATCGACCTCGCGGTCTTCGAGACGCTGCGCATCCCGGAAGACGCGCTGAGCGACTGGCTGATCGCGGCGATCCCCGGCGGCGGGCGGCTCGGCTTCGATCCCTGGCTGCACAGCCCGGCGGAGATCGAGCGGCTCGCCGAGAAGCTCGCGCCCCGCCAGATCGGACTCGCCCGTGTCGACAACCTCGTCGACGCCGCCTGGGAGGACCAGCCGCCGCCCCCGGCCGCGCCGATCGTGCCCCATCCCGATCATCTCGCGGGGCGTTCCTCGGCCGAGAAGCGCGCGGAGCTCGCCCGCGGCCTCGCCGACGCCGGGCTCGCCGCCTACGTGCTGACGCTGCCCGATTCCATCGCCTGGCTCCTGAACGTGCGCGGCGCCGATATCGCGCGCACGCCGGTGCCGCGCGCCTTCGCGATCCTCGGCGCCGACGGGCGGGCACAACTCTTCGTCGATCCCGCCCAGGTCGGGTCCGAGACCGCGGCGCATCTCGGCGCGGAAGTCGCGGCGCGGGCGCGGGAGGACTTCGGCCCCGCGCTCGACGCGCTCGCGGGCCGGATCGGGCTCGACCGCGCCCGCGCCCCGGTCTGGATCGCCGACCGGATCGAGGCCAATCCGAAGGCGGAGGTGAGCTGGGCCGTCGATCCCTGCCTGCTGCCCAAGGCCTGCAAGACCGAGGCCGAGCTCGCAGGCTCCCGCGCGGCGCATCTGCGCGACGCGGCGGCCATGGCCGAGTTCCTTTGCTGGCTCAACCAGCTGCCCGCCGACGCGACCGAGATCAGCGTCGTCACCAAGCTCGAGGCGCTGCGCGCCGCGACCGGGGCGCTGCGCGACATCTCCTTCGAGACGATCTGCGGCGCGGGTCCGCATGGCGCCATCGTCCACTACCGCGTGACCAAGGACAGCGACCGGCCGGTGCGTCCCGGCGACCTGCTGCTCGTCGACAGCGGCGCGCAATATCCCGACGGCACTACCGACATCACCCGCACCGTGGCGATCGGCGCCCCGCTCGAGGCGGCGATCGCGCCGTTCACGCTGGTGCTGAAGGGGCTCATCGCCGTCTCGCGCCAGCGCTGGCCCGAGGGGCGCACCGGCCGCGACATCGACGTGCTCGCCCGCGCCGCGCTCTGGAACGCCGGGCTAGACTACGACCACGGCACCGGCCATGGCGTCGGCGCCTATCTCGGCGTGCACGAGGGGCCGCAGAGCCTCTCGGTGCGCGGCGCCGAGCCGCTCCGGCCCGGAATGATCGTCTCGGTCGAGCCGGGCTATTACCGTGACGGCGCCTTCGGGATCCGCACCGAGAACCTCGTCGCCGTGCACGGGCCCGAGACGCCCGCGGGCGGCGAGCGGGCGATGCTCGGCTTCGAGACGCTGACGCTCGCGCCGATCGACCGCCGGCTGATCGCCCGGGATCTGCTCGCCCCGGACGAGATCGCCTGGCTCGACGCCTATCATGCCCGGGTGCTCGCCGAGGTCGGACCGGCGGTCGCCCCCGCCACCGCCGGCTGGCTCGCCCGCGCCTGCGCCCCGATCTGAAGCCCGATCTGACCAACGTCCGGCCGCGCGCCCCAGGCGCGGCGGCCGATCGAGAAAGGAGACTCCCATGCTGACTGCCAAGATCCGTGTCCAAGCCACCGAAGGCGATTGGGTCGTCCGCGCCGATGGCGCCGTGATCGGGGAGAGCACGCGGGCGCTCGAGCTCATCGAGGAGAACTGCGCGCCGGTCATCCTCTTCCCGCGCGAGGATCTGGCCATGGCCTTCCTCGAGCCGTCCGAGACCACCCTGCCCAACGCCCAGAAGGGCATGGCGCGCTATTTCAACATCGTGACCAAGAGCCGGACGATCCGCGACGCCGCCTGGACCATCGAGACGCCGACCGAGACGGTTTCGCGCATCGCGGGCTACCTCGCCTTCCAGCCGAACCTGGTGACGCTCGAAGAGCTCTGAGCGCGGCGCGGGCGGAAGGTGGGCGGATCGCCCACCCTACGCCGGCGCGCGTGCGAGGCCCGTAGGGTGGGCGATCCGCCCACCTTCCCTCAGCTTTCGAGCAGCGCCCGCGCCGCCGCGCGGGCGGCGTCCGTGACGGTATCCCCGGCGAGCATCCGCGCGATCTCCTCCACCCGCTCGTCGGGCGCGAGCTCGTCGACCCGCGTCACCGCCGCGCCCCCCTCGACGCTCTTGCCGACGCGCCAATGATGCCCGCCGCGCGCGGCGACCTGGGGGGAATGCGTGACGACGAGGATCTGCGCCTCGGCGCCGAGCGCCTTGAGGCGGCGGCCGACCGCGTCGGCGGTGGCGCCGCCGACGCCGCGGTCGATCTCGTCGAAGATCAGCGTCGGATCCTGCGCGTTCGCGCTCAGGCAGACCTTGAGCGCCAGCAGGAAGCGCGACAGTTCGCCACCCGAGGCGATCCGCTCCAGCGGGCCGGCCGGCGCGCCGGGATTGGTCGCGGCGGCGAAGCGGACCCGGTCGGCGCCGTCGGGCCCGGCCTCGCCGGTCTCGACCTCGGTCCGGAACAGCGCCCGGCCGAGGCGGAGCGGCTCGAGCTGCTCCACCATCGCGGCGTCGAGCCGGAGGGCGGCGGCGCGGCGGCTCGCGCCGAGCTCGGCGGCGACGGCGCCATAGGCGGTCTCCGCCGCTGCGGCCGCGGCCTCCAGCCGGGCGATCGCGCCGGCGCCGTCGGTGATGCGCCCGAGCCGCGCGCGCAGATCCTCGGCGAGCTCGGGGAGCAGTTCGGGCGCGATCTGGTGCTTGCGCGCGAGACCGCGGATCGCGAAGAGCCGTTCCTCGACGGTCTCGAGCTCCCCCGGATCGGCGGTCAGCCCATCGAGCGCGGTCTCCACCGCCGAGGCGGCGCCGGACAGTTCCTCCAGCACCCGGGCCATCGCATCGAGCGCCGGGTCGAGCGCCCCTTCCGCCTGTTCCGCGGCGCCTTCGAGCCAGCGCAGCGCCTGGATCAGGGGACCTTCGGCGCCGTCCGGGCCAAGCGCGGCGGCGGCCTTGGCCACGTCCTCGCGGATGCGCGCGGCGGCGCGCAGCGTCCTTCGCCGGGCATCGAGCTCGGGTTCCTCGCGCGGACCGGGATCGAGCGCGTCGAGCTCGGCCACCGCGTGCCCGAGATAGTCCGCGTCCCGCGCGGCCTCCTCGAGCGCGGCCCGCTCGGCCTCGAGCGCACGCCGCGTCTCGGCCCAGTCGGTCCAGGCCGCGCGGGTCGCGGCGAGGAGCGCCGCGTGGCCCGCGAAGGCGTCGAGCAGCGTCCGGTGGCCGCGGGGGTCGAGCAGGCCGCGGTCGTCCTGCTGGCCATGCAGCTCGACGAGCAGGTCCGAGAGGCCGCGCAACGTCTCGGCCGCGACGCGGCGGTCGTTGGCATAGGCCTGCCGGCGGCCTTCGGGGGTCACGGTGCGGCGCAGGATCAGCTCGCCCCCGGCGCCGTCGATCCCCGCCTCGGCGAGGAGCGCGAAGGCGGGGTGATCGGCCGGCAAGGTGAACTCCGCCGTCACCTCGCCCTGCGCCGCGCCCGCGCGCACGAGATCGGCGCGGGTGCGCCAGCCGAGCACGAAGCCGAGCGAATCGAGCAGGATCGATTTTCCGGCGCCGGTCTCGCCGGTCAGGACGTTGAGGCCGGGCGCGAAGGCGAGCTCCGCCTCCGCGATCAGCAGCATGTCCCGAATGAGGAGCGTGTTCAGCACCGCGCGCCTCCCGCGACGCCGGGGGTCCTGGCCCCCGTCAGCGCCATTCCCCGAGGACCACCTGACGGTAGGTCTGGTTGAGCCAGCTGTCGCCGGCGTTCTCCGGCTGGAGCCCGCGGCCGGTCAGCAGCGCATAGGCGCGCTGATACCATTCCGAGCCCTGGAAGTTGTGCCCGAGGATGGCCGCCGCCGTCTGCGCCTCCTGCGTCAGGCCGAGCGACAGATAGGCCTCGACCAGGCGATAGAGCGCTTCGGGCGTCTGGGTCGTGGTCTGGTATTCCTCGACCACGACGCGGAACCGGTTGATCGCCGCCGTGTAATGGCCGCGATTGAGATAGTACCGCCCGATCTCCATCTCCTTGCCCGCGAGGTGGTCGAGGGCGAGCTCGAACTTCATCTGCGCCGACTTCGCGTATTCGCTGTCGGGATAGCGCTCGATGATGTCGCGCATTTCCTGCAGGGCCTGGAAGGTGTTGTCCTGGTCGCGGCCGATATCGACGATCTGGTCGTAGTAGCTGAGCGCGATGATGAACTGCGCGTAGGGCGCGTCGACGTCGGCGGGATAGAATTCGATATACCGCTGCGCGGCCGACCGGCTCTGATCGTACTGCGCGGCTTCATGATAGGCGAAGGCCGACATCAGCATCGAGCGCTTGGCCCAGTCGGAATAGGGGTAGAGCCGCTCGACCTCGCCGAACATGTCGCCGGCGGCCTTGGGATTGCCTTCGGACAGCAGCGCCTCGCCGCTCATGTAGAGCTGCTGCGGCGTCTGCGCCTCGAGCTGGGCTTCGCGGCTGCTCTCGCCGCTCAGGCTCGGCAGGCGCAACCCGCCGCCGCAGCCCGCGAGCACGAGGGAGGTTCCGAACAAGCACACGAGCGCCAGACCACGACCTGTCAAACGCTCCATTCCCATCCTGACCCTCAGAAGTTCCGGCCCGGGCGGCGTTGCCTTTGAGGCCCGGCGGGTTCAGATAGCACAGCTTTTCGAGGGGGGTAAAACGAAAAGCGCAGCCCGGGCCGGGCCGCGCCGAGAGCCGCGCGCGGAACGTCAGCCCGCGCGGGCGATATCACCGGCGTCGACGCCCGCCCCGGGAAGAAACGCCGCCTCCTCCGCGTCGAGCATGACCTCCTCCCAGGCCCCCTCGGTCGCGAAAAGCGCGCGCAGGAGCCGGTTGGTCACGCCATGGCCGGCGCGCACGCCGCGGTAGGCGCCGAGGATCGGCGCGCCGGCGAGGGCCAGATCGCCGAGCGCATCCAGCATCTTGTGCCGGACGAACTCGTCCGCGCGGCGCAGGCCGCCCGGGTTCAGGATCTTGTCCCCGTCGACGACGATCGCGTTGTCGAGCGAGCCGCCGAGCGCGAGGCCGCGCGCCTGCATCGCCTCGACGTCGACGCGGCGGCAGAAGGTGCGGCAATCGGCGAGCTCGTGCAGGAAGGCGCCGTTGACCATGGAGAGCGACTTCGCCTGCCGGCTGATCGCCGCCTCGGCGAAGTCGATCTCGAAATCGATCGACAGCGTCCGCGCCGGGCTGAGCGCGGCGTAGACCCCGCCCTTCTCCTCGAGCACGACCGGCTTCAGGATCCGGATCGCCCGCGCCGCCCCTTCGAGCGGACGCAGCCCGGCCTTCAGGATCGCCTGCGCGAAGCGCAGCCCGCTGCCGTCCATGATCGGAACTTCCGGCCCGTCGATCTCGATCTCGACATGGGTGACCCCGGTGCCCGCCAGCGCCGCCATCAGGTGCTCGACGGTCGAGACGGACACGCCCGCCTCGTTGCTCAAGAGCGTGCAGAGCGTCGTGTCGGTCACGCGGTCGTAGCGCGCCGGGATCAGGTTGTCGCGGTCCGTCACGTCGACGCGGCGGAAGCGGATGCCCCCCTGGGTCGCCGGACGCAGCAGAAGGCGCGCCGGGCGCCCCGAATGGAGGCCCATGCCAACGAGCGACACGTCGCGCTTCAAAGTCGTTTGCATCTCAGCCCTCAATTCATCGAAGACGACGCCAAGCGGAATCCCCCGGATCCAGGCCGTCTTGTTGAACGGAATGTAGGAAGTGGATGGTTTTGCGACAAATCAAGCTTTGTGACCGTTTGTAACAGTCTTCGATCGGGGACCCCGGCCGCGCCGGACGGGGCGCTCCCGGCCCCGCCCGACACCCGCTCAACTCGTCGGCGCAAAAGAAAAGGCACCCGCGAACGGGTGCCTCGACGCTCGGTACGCGACGGATCGCGGAGAGCGTGCCTCAGTTCGCCTGCCGACGGAGGAAGGCGGGAATGTCGACGCGTTCGCGCTCGGTATCCTCGTATTCCGGCTCGGCGACATGCCGCGCCGCGGAGATGCCCGGCTCTTCCACGCGCGGGCGGGCGGGGGCCTCGTCGCGGGCGGTCTGACCGGTCATGCGGTGGATGAGGCTGTTGATGGTGAGCCGGCTGTGCCGCTCCGCCTCTCGGGGCGCGGGGGTGCCGGCGGCCTGCGGCGCCATCGACGGGGTCTTCGGGACGTTGTGCACGGCGGCCTGCAGGCGCCGCAGCGCCTCGGGCGACGGCTCGCCCGGACGGCGCGGCTGGCCGTCGGCGGACTCGATCCGCGGCTGCCCGAAGGGCGTCGTGCGCGGCTGCGCCGGCGCGGCCGGGCGCAGGGCCTCGAACTCGGGCTCGGCGGCGGCCACGTCCTCGACCGGCTCCGGCGCGGCGAAATGCGTCACGTTGCCGGCGGCCGGCGCCGGCGCGGCGGCCGGGCGGGCGGGCGCCACGGCGGGCGTGGCGGCCTTCTGCGTCGCCGGCGCCGCCTCGGCGCGCGCCAGCGCGTCGATGCCGGTCGCGACGACGGAGACGCGCATCATGCCGGCCATTTCCGGATCGAGCGTCGAGCCGACCATGATGTTCGCGTCCGGATCGACTTCCGAGCGGATGCGGTTCGCGGCTTCGTCGAGTTCGAAGAGCGTCAGGTCGGGGCCGGCGGTGATGTTGATGAGAACGCCCTTGGCGCCCTTGAGGCTGATCTCGTCGAGCAGCGGGTTGGCGATCGCCTTCTCGGCGGCCTGGACGGCGCGGTCCTCGCCGGTCGCCTCGCCGGTGCCCATCATCGCCTTGCCCATCTCGTTCATCACCGAGCGGACGTCGGCGAAGTCGAGGTTGATCATGCCCGGGCGCACCATGAGGTCGGTCACGCCCTTGACGCCCTGGTAGAGCACGTCGTCGGCGAGCGCGAAGGCCTCGGTGAAGGTGGTCTTCTCGTTGGCGAGCCGGAACAGGTTCTGGTTCGGGATGATGATCAGCGTGTCGACGTGCTTCTGCAGCTCCTCGACGCCGTTCTCGGCCTGGCGCATGCGGCGCCCGCCCTCGAACTGGAAGGGCTTGGTCACGACGCCGACGGTCAGCACGCCCATCTCGCGCGCGGCCTTGGCGATGATCGGCGCGGCGCCGGTGCCGGTGCCGCCGCCCATGCCGGCGGTGATGAAGCACATGTGGCAACCGCTGAGCCGGTCGACGATATCCTCGATCGATTCCTCGGCCGCCGCGGCGCCCACCTCGGGCCGGGCGCCGGCGCCGAGACCCTCGGTCACGCGCGCGCCGAGCTGGAGCTTGTTGCTCGCCTGGCTCTGCTGCAGCGCCTGGGCGTCCGTGTTGGCGACCACGAACTCGCAGCCCTCCAACTGGTTCTCGATCATGTTGTTGACGGCGTTTCCGCCCGCGCCACCGACACCGATCACGGTGATACGGGGGCTGAGATCATTCGTCACGGGAATGCTGAGATTCAAAGCCATTTCTGAGGTCCGCCTGTTTCTTGTGCCCCTGCCACCGCGCCCCCGCGCGGCATTCTTCGTTCTTGATTCGAAGGGTAGCGGCAAACGGCGCTACCGTCACGAAAAAACAACAGGTCAACCCCAATATGTTGGGTATCACCACAAGATGCACTGATAAGTGTCACCTGTTGCACAAAATCACCAGTTTTCCTTGAACCAGCGCAGCGCGCGGGTCATGCGCCGCGCCCCCTGCCGGTCGGCGGGAACCTCGAAATCCCAGCATTCGTCCTGGGGGTGGGAGACGTGCAGCGCGAGCCCCACCGCGGTCGCGAAGGCGGCGCCGGTCGCCGAGCGCGGCAGGCCCTGGACCTGCAGCGGCTTGCCGACCCGGCACTGGCGGCCGAGGATGCGCGAGGCGACGATCTCGAGGCCCGGGATCTGCGCGCTGCCCCCGGTCAGGACGATGCGCTGGCTCGGCAGGTATTCGAAGCCCGAGGCGTCGAGCCGCTCGCGCACCTCCTCGAGGATTTCCTCGACGCGCGGGCGCATTACGCCGATGAGCTCGGACCGGCTGACGAACCGCCGCTCGCCGTCCCAGCCGGCGAGCGCCGAGGGAAGCTCGATCATGTCGCGGTCGTCGAGCCCGGTCGCGACCAGCCCGCCGTGCATGGTCTTGAGCCGCTCGGCCTCCTGCGGCGTGATCTGCAGGCCCTTCGCGATGTCCGAGGTCACATGCGCCCCGCCCATCCGGACGGAATCGGCGTAGATGAGCTGGCGGCGGACGAAGACCGAGAGGCCCGTCGTCCCCGCGCCGATGTCGACGCAGGCGGCGCCGAGCTCCTGCTCGTCCTCGATCAGGCTCGAGATCCCGCTCGCATAGGCCGCGACGGTCACGCCGGCGAGCTCGAGGTCGCAGCGCCGGATGCAATGCAGCACGTTGCGCAGCGCGGCGGTCTGGATCGTCAGCAGATGCATGTCGCATTCGAGCGTGCGGCCGATCTGGCCGCGCGGGTCGGTCAGCCCGGTGCGGCCGTCGAGGCAGAAGTTGACCGGCAGCGCGTGGATCGCCTCGAGATCGGGTCCGTAGTCCGGGACCTCGCAGGCCGAGAGCACGTGGCCGATGTCCCGCTCGGCGACCGCGCCATGCTGGACCTCGGCCGTGCCGGTGAGCCCGTAGGAGCGCGGCCGTCCGCCGGCGAAGCTGACGAGCACGTGGTCGACCCGCAGGCCCGCCATCTTCTGCGCGCCCTGGATCGCGGTCCGGATCGCGCGCTCGCATTCCTCCATCGCGGAAATCTCGCCGAAGGCGACGCCGCGCGAGCGGGTGTTCGCCGCGCCGATCACCCGGAACGCGCCCTGGCGGAGCGTCGGACGGCCGTCGGCCACCGCGTCGTCCGGAACGAATTGCAGCACGAGGCAGGCCACCTTCGCCGTGCCGATGTCGAGCACGGCGATCACGCCGCGTTTCAGCGCCGCCTCGCGGCGGGCCCGCATCGCCCGCTGCACCTCGTAAAGCTGACGCTTCATGCCTTTTCTCCCGCGGCTTGCGCGCGCACGCGCGTCACTTCTTCCTTCCCGAAGGGGGTCAATCGCAGCATCGGACGGCGCGGATCGCGCATGTCGACCACCGTCACCTCGCGCTCGAACAGCTTCTCGCCGGTTTCGAGCGCCATCACATGCTTGAGCGCCGCCGCGGGATCGCTCTCGGGCAGACGGATCACCTGGTCGCGGTCGAGCACGAGATCCCAGCGCCGCTCGCCGACCCGCACCAGGCCGCGCACCCGCTCCCGCACCGGGGCGGCCTCGGCGAGCAGCGCCACGGCTTCGGCGACATGCGCGTCGGCGCCGGCGCCGGCGATCAGCGGCAGGTCGACGCGGCGCAGCCGGCTGTCGATCTCCGCGACCCGGGCGCCGCCCATGTCGAGCAGCATCACCCCCTGGTCGGAGCGCCAGACGACGACGGGCAGGCGTTCCACCGCGCGGATCTCGAGCACGCCGCTCGTGAGCACGCGGACCCGCGCGCTCTCGACCGCGCCGAGCGCCTCGACCCGGTCGCGCACGGCGTTGACATCGACCTCGAGCGAATTGGTCGGCAGCGATACGAAGGCCGCCGTCCGGACCTGCTCGGCGAGATCGGCGCTGGCGTCGGGAACCTCGATGCTGGTGACCGCGAACTGCGGCCGGTGGATCACCGCCTCGCGCAGCGCCTGGTAGGCGGCGATGGCGCGGTCCTTCGCCTCGAACTGGGCGAGGAGCGTCCAGGCGGCGAGCACCAGGGCGAGGGTCGGCACGCCGAGATTGACCGCGCGGCGGACGCCGGGGCGCAGCCACAGCCGGTCCAGCCGATACCGCAGCCGGGAGGGCGCCGGATCGCGGCGCGGCTTCCGGATCTGCCCGGGGGTCGGCTGGGCGGTCAGCGGTCGCACGAGGCGTCCTCCACCATCCAGCGCACCAGCGCCCCGAAGGAGATGCCGCAGCGCGCCGCCTGTTCCGGGGCGAGCGAGGTCGGGGTCATCCCCGGCTGGGTGTTGGTCTCGAGCAGGTAGAGCCCGGCGAGGCCGCGGCTCTCGTCCCAGCGGAAATCGGTGCGGCTGACGCCGCGGCAGCCGAGCGCCCGGTGCGCGCGCAGCGCGTAGTCCAGGCAGGCCTCGGTGATCTCCGCGGGGATCTCGGCCGGGACCACGTGGCGCGAGCCGCCGGCGGAATATTTCGCGTGATAGTCGTACCAGCCCTCGGAGATGATATCCGTCACGAGCAGCGGCCGGTCGCCCATCACCGCGGTCGTGAGCTCGCGGCCGGGAATGTACTGCTCGACCAGCAGCACCTCGGGCATCTCGTCGGAGACCTGCGCCGGGCCGTTCGCCATCTCGTGCACGAGATAGACGCCGACCGAGGAGCCCTCGTTCACCGGCTTCACGACATAGGGCGGCTGGATCGGGTGGCTGGCGCGAACCTCGGCCTTGCAGCACAGGCGGCCCTCGGCGACCGGGAGGCCCGCCGCCGCGAAGACCTGCTTCGCGCGCGCCTTGTCCATGGCGAGCGCGGAGGCGAGCACGCCGGAATGCGTGTAGGGGATCCCGAGCCATTCGAGGATGCCCTGGACGCAGCCGTCCTCGCCCCACCGTCCATGCAGCGCGTTGAGCACCACATCGGGCTTCGCCGCGGTCAGGACGGCGGCCAGATCGGGGCCGGCGTCGACCTCGATCACTTCATAGCCTTCTTCCCGCAGCGCGGTCGCGCATTCGCGTCCGGAGACGAGCGACACTTCGCGCTCGGCCGACCGGCCGCCCAAAAGGACCGCGATACGGGCCGCTGTCCTGCTCGACATGCCCGCCTCGTTCTTTGTCGACGCCCCGTGGCCCTTAGGACCTTCGGTTGGGGTCGCCCGCGTCCGGCCTTATCTTCGGCCGATCCGCATGATTTCCCACTCTAGCTGGATTCCGGTTGAATCCAAAACCCTTTTTCGGACTTCTTCACCAAGATTCTCCAGATCGGCGGCGGTCGCCCCACCCTCGTTGATGAGAAAATTGGCATGTTTGGCCGACATTCGGGCACCGCCCCGCGCGGCGCCGCGCATGCCCGCCCGCTCGATCAGGCTCCAGGCCTTAAGCTCGTGGGAATCATCCGCCCGTCCGGTCGAGGAGAACCCGGCGGGATTGCGGAAAGTCGAGCCGGCGGAGCGTTCCTTCATCGGCTGGCTGGCGTCGCGTTTCGCCACCTGATCCGCCATCCGCGCCGCGAGCGCCTCCGGATCTCCGGGCGCGGCGCGGAGCGTCACCTCGGTGATGACGAGGTCGGGCGGAAGATCGGTATGGCGGTAGGAGAATCCCATCTCCGCGCGACCGAGCGTCACGCTCCTCCCGCCGCGGTCGATCGCGCGCGCGCTCTCGAAGACATCCGCGATATAGGCGCCATAGCAGCCGGCGTTCATCCGCGCGGCGCCGCCGATCGAACCCGGGATGGTGCGCAGGAAGGTGAGGTCGAGCCCCGCCTCCACCGCCCGGCGCGCGACGCGGGAGTCGAGCGCGGCGGCGCCGGCGATCACCCGGTCGCCCTCGACCCGCACCTCGGCGAAGGCGCGGCCGAGGCGGATGACGACGCCGTCGATCCCCCCGTCGCGCACGATGAGATTGGACCCCACGCCCATCGGGAAGACCGGGACCCCGGCCGGCAGCGCGGCGAGGAAGGCCGCGAGGTCCGCCGCGTCGGCCGGCTGGAACAGCCAGTCCGCCGGCCCGCCGACCCGGAGCCAGGTCAGATCCGCCATCGCCCTGCCCGGCGTCAGCGCGCCGCGCACCGCCGAAGCGTCGATTTCGAACTCGCCCATGCCTGCCCCGATTTTTGCGACGACGCCTTGGCTAACCGCCCGCCCGCCCGCTTGGCAAGGCCGCGCCGTCCCGGGGCCAAGCTCACGCTCCCATGCATTCTCGACATATCGGCGGGTTCCGATCGGCAAGACTTCGCGCGGGAAAACGTCGTGGACCACCTTATTCTAAGAAGGAGGACGACGTCCCGCGAGCCGGCGGAGTCGCCGCCGGCGCCGGACGTTCCTCCCGGCCCGCCCTGCGCGGGGCGGCATATCGCGACTACGAAGGAAGACCGACATGTCTCTCGATGGTAAAACGATCCTCGTCACCGGCGCGGCCCAGGGTATCGGGCGCGGCATCGCGCTGCGGCTCGCCAAGGACGGCGCGAACATCGCGCTCGTCGACCTCAAGGAGGACAAGCTCGGGGCGGTCGCCGAGGAAGTGCGCGCGCTGGGGCGGAAGGCCTCGACCTTCGCCGCCGACGTCAGCGACCGCGCGCAGGTCTACGCGGCCGTCGCGCATGCCGAGACGGAACTCGGCGGCTTCGACGTGATCGTCAACAACGCCGGCATCGCCCAGGTGAAGCCCCTCTCGGACGTGACGCAGGAGGATCTCGACCGGATCTTCCGCATCAACGTCGATGGCGTGGTCTGGGGCATCCAGGCCGCGGCGGCGAAGTTCAAGGAGCGGGGCCAGAAGGGCAAGATCATCAACGCGAGCTCGATCGCCGGCCACGACGGCTTCGCCATGCTCGGCGTCTATTCGGCGACCAAGTTCGCGGTGCGCGCGCTGACCCAGGCCGCCGCCAAGGAATACGCGAGCGCGGGCATCACGGTGAACGCCTATTGCCCCGGCATAGTCGGCACCGACATGTGGGTCGAGATCGATGAGCGTTTCGCCGAGATCACCGGCGCGCCGAAGGGCGAGACCTACAAGAAATACGTCGACGGGATCGCGCTCGGCCGCGCCCAGACCCCCGAGGACGTCGCGGCGCTGGTCGCCTTCCTCGCGAGCGACGATTCCGACTACATCACCGGCCAGGCGATCCTGACCGACGGCGGCATCGTCTATCGCTGATCGCCGCCGGGCGGCGGGGGCTCACGCCTCCGCCGGTTCCTTCGCGCCGTTCTTCTCGGCGAGCCGGCCCGGCAGCGCGTTGGCCCAGGCGCTGATCGACCCGGCGCCGAGGCAGACGAGCATGTCGCCCGGCCGGCATTCGGCGCGGACGAAATCGGCGAGCGCCTCCTCGCCGGCCAGCGGCAGCGCCCGGCGGTGGCCATGGGCGATGAGCCCGCCGACCAGCGTGTCGCGGCTCATGCCCTCGATCGGCGTTTCGCCCGCCGCGTAGATATCGGCGATCGCCACGGTGTCCGCGTCGTTGAAACAGGCGCAGAACTGGGTGAAGAGATCGCGCAGCCGGCTGTAGCGGTGCGGCTGGTGCACGGCGATGACGCGGCCCTTGGTCGCCTGCCGCGCGGCCTTCAGCACGGCGGCGATCTCGACCGGGTGGTGGCCGTAGTCGTCGATGATCGTCACGCCGTTCACGACTCCGACCTTGGTGAAGCGCCGGCTGACCCCCTTGAACCCGGCGAGCGCCGCCCGGATCGCCTCCTTGGAGATCTTCAGGTGCCGCGCGACGGCGACGGCGGCCAGCGCGTTCGAGACGTTGTGGTCGCCGGTCATCGGCAGCTTCACGCCCTCGATCACCTGGCCCTCGGCGTTGAGCGCCACGTCGAACCGGGCGCCGCCGTTCTCGAAGGTCAGGTTCCTGGCCTGCACGTCGGCCTGCGGGCTGAAGCCATAGGTGGCGACCCGGCGGTCGGTGATCCGGCCGACCAGCGCCTGCACTTCGGGATGGTCGATGCAGCAGACCGCGAGGCCGTAGAAGGGAATGTTGGAGACGAAGGTGTCGAAGCCCGCCTTCAGCGCCTCGAAATCGCCGTAGTGGTCAAGGTGCTCGGGATCGATGTTGGTGACGACCGCGACCGTCGCGGGCAGCTTGTTGAAGCTGCCGTCGCTTTCGTCCGCCTCGACCACCATCCAGTCGCCGGCGCCGATGCGCGCGTTCGAGCCATAGGCGTGGATGACGCCGCCGTTGACCACGGTCGGATCCATGCCGCCCGCGTCCAGGAGCGCCGCGACCATCGAGGTGGTCGTGGTCTTGCCGTGGGTGCCCGCGACGGCGACGTTCGACTTCAGGCGCATCAGCTCGGCCAGCATCTCGGCGCGGCGCACCACCGGCAGGTGCCGCGCCCGGGCAGCGTCGAGCTCCGGGTTGCCCGGCTTGATCGCCGAGGAGATCACCATGACCTGCGCGCCCTCGATGTTCTCGGCCCGCTGGCCGATGAAGATCGTGGCGCCGCGCTTGGCGAGCCGCTCGGTGATCGGGCTTGGCCGAAGGTCGGAGCCCTGGACCGTGAAGCCATGGGTGAGGAGGACCTCGGCGATGCCGGACATGCCAATGCCGCCGATACCGGTGAAATGGATCGCACCGATGTCGTGCGGAAGCCTGGTCTGTCCGTTCATGCACTGCCTCCTTGTTGCGCGAGATGCTCGACGAGCCCCGCGAGTTGCCCGGCCGCGTCGGGCCGTCCCTGCGACAGCGCGGCGGCCGCCATCGCCTCCGCCCCTTCCGAATCCTCGAGAATCGCGGTGATATGCCCAGCGAGCAGATCGGGAGTCAAATCCGCCTCCTGGATCATGAAGGCGCCGCCCGCCTCGACGAGGCCCCGCGCATTCGCCGTCTGGTGGTCGTCCATCGCCGCCGGAAACGGGATCAGGATCGAGGGCCGGCCGATCACCGTGATATCGGCGATCGAGCTCGCGCCCGCCCGGCTGATCACCAGCGCGGCCTCGGCGAGCCGCTTCGGCACGTCGTCGAAGAAGCCGCGCAGGTCGCCCCGGATGCGAAGCCCGCGAAAGCTGTCCTGCATCCGCGCCATGTCCTCGGGCCGGACCTGCTGGCTCACGCGCAGCCGGTCGCGGAGGCTCGGGTCGAGCAGCATCAGCGCCTCGGGCATCACCCGCGAGAACACGCCCGCGCCCTGCGAGCCGCCGATCACGAGCAGGCCCATCGGATGCGGCCCCGGAGGATCATAGGGCGCCGCAGCTTGGGCGAGCACGACGCTCCGGACCGGGTTGCCGGTATGGACATGGCGCGTGCCGGCGGGCAGGTCGGTCGGCCAGGTGCCGCAGGCGACCACGTCGACCCGTTTCGCGAAAGCGCGGTTGACGCGGCCGAGCACGCCGTTCTGCTCGTGGATCAGCCGGGGCAGCCGCAGCGTCCAGGCCGCGATCATCGCGGGCAGCGCCGGGTAGCCGCCGAAGCCCGCGACGCAGGCGGGGCGGTCGCGCAGCATCGAAACGGTGCTCGAGATCGCGCCGACGGCGATCGAGAGCGGCGCGAGCACCCGGGCGAGCAGGCTGCCCTGCGCGAAGGTGCCGGCGCGGGTCACGCGGCGCTCGACCTCGGGCGGGAAGCCGCCGGCGTAGCGCGCGCCGCGCGCGTCGGTCGCGAGCCGCACGCGCCAGCCGCGCGCGAGCATTTCCTCGGCGAGCGCCTGCGCGGGGAACATGTGCCCTCCCGTTCCGCCGGCGCCGATCACGAGCAGCGGCGGTTTCTCAGCGGACCGGGCCAAGGATATCTTCCATGTCATCGGGCCGCGGGCGTTCACGCGTCATGGCGAGCAGCGCGCCGAGGCCAAGGCAGGCGGCGATCAGCGACGAGCCGCCGTAGGAGATGAGCGGCAGCGTCATGCCCTTGGCGGGCAGGAGACGGACCGCGACGCCCATGTTGATCATCGCCTGCATGCCGAACTGGCAGGCGAGACCGGTGCCGGCGAGGCGGATGAAGGGATCACGCTCGCCGACGAGCCGGATCAGCGCGCGCGCGACCACGGTCGCGTAGAGCGCCATCACGACGAGGCAGAGGATCAGCCCGTATTCCTCGGCGGCGACCGCGATGATGAAATCGGTATGCGCGTCGGGCAGCGTCCATTTGACCGAGCCGTTGCCGACGCCGACGCCGAAGATCCCGCCCTCCTGGATCGCGTTCGACGCGAAGCCGATCTGGGTCAGCGGATCGACCTCCTCCGACAGGAAGCCGTTGATGCGCCGCGCCACATGCTCGGAATTATGGTAGGCGAACCAGCCGACGCCGATCACCCCGGCGCCGACGCCCGAGAGCAGCGTCACCGGCGCCCCGGCCGCGAAATACATGAGCGCCCAGGTCGCGATGATGAGCCCCGCCTGGCCGAAGTCGGGCTGCAGCGCCAGCATCGTGGTGATGGTCACGGCGATCACGAAGCTCAGCGCCTTGCCGGGCGGCCCCTTCAGGTCATAGCTCGCCGCCATGAGCCAGGCGGCGAAGATCGCGAAGGAGGGCTTCAGGAATTCCGCCGGCTGGACCGAGATCACCTTGAGCGAATACCAGCGGATCGCCCCCTTGCCGAAGTCGGTGCCGAAGAAGGGCAGGAACGCCAGCGCGACGAAGGAGAAGAAGAAGGCCACCACGCCCCAGCGGCGCAGCCGGACCGGCGAGGCCATCGAGACGGTGACGAGAACGAAGAGTGCTACGACGCCGAAACCGACCTGCCGCCAGAAATAATAGAACGGGTCGAGCCCGTTGCGGACCGCGAGCGGCGGCGAGGCGGCGAGGCAGAGCAGGAGGCCGATCAGGAAGAGTGCTACGATCGCGGCGAGCGACCAGCGATCGACGGTCCGCCACCATTCGGGAATGATCGCTTCCCCGGATTTCGCCGGAGTCGCGCCAAAGACCATATCGGTCATGGAACCGCCCTTGTCACTCTGCCTGCGCTCACTGCCATCTCCGCCCGGGTTGCTCCCGGCGCGGTTAATTGCCCGCAGTCTAGCCGTGAATTCGCCGCGGCGCCAGCATTTCAACCGCTACTTGTCCGAATTGCGCCGGGACCGCTTCTCGGGCTATGCACGGAACGGACGGAACGCGGATCGCCCCATGCCGCTCAGGTTCACATTGCGCCAGCTTGAATATCTCGTCGCGGTCGGCGAGGCCGGGGGCGTGACCCAGGCGGCGGACCGGGTGAACGTGTCGGCGCCCTCGATCTCGACCGCCATCGCCCAGGTGGAGGCCGAGTTCGGCCTGCCGCTCTTCATCCGCAAGCACGCGCATGGCATGACCCCGACCGGCGCCGGGCGCGCCTTCCTCGTCCAGGCGCGCGCCGTGCTGGCGGCGGCCGACGAGCTCAACAGTCTCGCGAGCGATATGTCGGGCGTGGTGCGCGGCCCGCTCGGCGTCGGCTGCCTCATCACCTTCGCGCAGCTGGTGCTGCCCGAGCTGCGCCGCCGGTTCGAGAGCCGGTTCGACGCGGTGGCGGTGCGGCAATACGAGCTCGACCACGCCGAGATCATCGAGCGGCTGCGGGTGGCCGACATCGACGTCGGCCTGACCTACGACCTCGGCGTGCCGAGCGACATCGTGTTCGAGCCGCTGGCCGAACTGCCGCCCTTCGTGATGCTGCCGCCCGACGATCCGCTCGCCGGCGCGGGCGCGCTCCGGCCCGAGGATCTGGTGAGCCGGCCGATGGTGCTGCTCGACCTGCCCTACAGCGGCGACTATTTCCTGTCGATCTTCGGCCGCGTCGGCCTTCGTCCCCGGATCGGCGAGCGCACCCGCGACATGTCGGTGGCCCGGGCCATGGTCGCGAACGGCTTCGGCTACACGCTCATCAACGCGCGGGCGCAGCACGACATGGCGCCGGATGGCAAGCGGCTCGAATTCGTGCCGCTCGCGGGGCTCGCGCCGCTGCGGCTGGGGCTCGTGCTGTCGCGCGGCGCGCATCGCACGGCGACGGTCTCGGCCTTCCTCGACCACTGCCGCGAGGTGATCGGCACGGAGGGCGTGCCGGGGCTGTGGCGCGACAGGGTGCCGTAGGGCGGACCTCGGTCCGCCTGCCGGCCACGGCGGACCGAGGTCCGCCCTACAGGCCCGCGCGCAGCCGGTCGAGCAAGGTATCGAGCATCGCGTCGCAGCGGCCGAGCTGCTCCTCGGTCACGAATTCATCGGGCTTGTGCCCCTGCGCCATCGACCCCGGGCCGCAGACCACGGTCGGCAGGCCGAGCTTCTCGGTGAAGAGCCCGCCCTCGGTGCCGAAGGCGACCTTGATCGTGCCGTTCGCGCCGGTCAGCGACTGCACGAAGCGCACCACCTCGGCGGCGCCCGGCGTGTCGAGGCCGGGATAGGTGTTGAAGACCTCGATCTCGATCCCGGCCTCGGGGAAGCGCGCCCGCGCCTCGGCGGTCAGGCGTTCGGCCGCGGCGTGGACCGGCGCAAGCACCGCGTCCGGCCGGTCGGCGGCGACGTTGCGGAGCTCGAAATCCATCACCGCGAGATTGGGCACGATGTTGAGGGCGACGCCGCCGTTGAGCTTGCCGACATGCAGCGTCGAATAGGGCACGTCGTAATCGCCGTCGCGCGCGCCCTCCTCCGCGACCCGCGCCTGTTCGGCGCGGATCACCGCCATCAGATCGGCGGCGAGGTGGAGCGCGTTGAGCCCGGTCGGCGCGAGCGCGGAATGCGCCTCGACGCCGCGACAGGTCGCGCGCATGCCGGTCTTGCCCTTGTGGCCGGTCGCGACGCGCAGCTCGGTCGGCTCGCCGACGATGCACATCGCCGGCCGCGCCGGGCCCCTGGCGATCAGCTCGATCAGCGAATGCACGCCGAGGCAGCCCAGTTCCTCGTCATAGGAGAGCGCGAGATGCAGCGGGCTGGCGAGATCCATCCGCCGGGCGCGCAGCATCGCGGCGATCGCCGAGGCGACGAAGCCCTTCATGTCGGCCGCGCCCCGGCCGTAGAGCCGGCCCCCGTCCCGCGTCAGCGCGAAGGGTGCCCTGGTCCAGTCCTGGCCGTCGACCGGGACCACGTCGGTATGGCCCGAGAGCATGACGCCGCCCTCGTGCCCGCCGACACTCGCGAAAAGATTAGCCTTGGAGCCGTCGGCGTTGGGGATCAGCACCGGCTCGATCCCGCCCGCGCGCAGCGTTTCGGCGACATAGTCCATGAGCGGCGCGTTCGGGTCGCGGCTCACGGTCGGGAACGCGATCAGGCGCTCCAGTATGTCCAGCGTCTCCATCGCGCGTCTCCCTCGCCGAAAGATCCTCGATGCCGCGCCGGCCCGCGTCAGGTCAAGCCGGCACCGCGACCACCGCCGCGCAGTCGCCGGCCTGGATCAGCCCCGGGAAGTGCCGCGCCGCGAGGATGCCGCCGATCCCGGCGCGTATCTCCTCGGGCGCGACGCCGGTCCGGTCGACCGCGTGGATCCGCGCGATGACCTCGCCGGCCCGGACCGGCGCGCCGAGATCGAACGTGGTCTCGACCAGGCCGTCGCGCGGCGCGAAGCTGAAACAGCCCTCGGGCATGTCGAGCCAGCGGGTCTCGCCCGGCTCGGGCGCGCCCGGGAGGATGCCCGCGTGGCGAAGCAGGTTCGCGACGCCCCGCCGGGCGATCGCCACGGTTTCGGCGCGGGCCGTGCCGCCGCCGCCGAGTTCGGTGGTGACGAAGACCTTGCCGCGCTCCTCGGCGGTGGTGTCGAACATGCCGACGGCGTCGATTTCGACCATCCGCGCCGACCAGGGCGCGCCGAAGGCGGCGACGGCCGCCATCGCGCGGGCCTCCTGCCCGGCGTCGGGCAGGACATGCGCGGCGGCGAAGGGCACGAAATCGAGCGTGCGCCCACCGGAGTGGAAGTCGAGCACGAGGTCGGCGCGGGGCAGGAGCTCGCGCGTGACGAAATCGGCGATCTTCTCGGTGACGGTGCCATCGGGCCGGCCGGGGAAGAGCCGGTTGAGGTTGCCCCGGTCGATCGGCGAGGTGCGCGTGCCGGCGCGGAAGGCGGGATAGTTGAGCGCCGGAACGATGATCACCCGGCCGGTCAGCGTCTCGGGCTCCAGCGCGCGGGCGAGGTCGAAGAGCGCGAGCGGCCCTTCGTATTCGTCGCCATGGTTCGCCCCGGTCAGGAGCGCGGTCGGTCCGGGCGCGCCCGCCACCACGGTGACCGGGATCATCACCGAGCCCCAGGCGGAATCGTCGCGGCTGTGGGGCAGGCGCAAGTGTCCGTGCTGCTTGCCCTTCGCCTCGAAGTCGACGTCGGGGACGATCGGCGAGGGCCTCATGCGGCGGACCTCCCGCGGGAGGTCCGCCGTCCCGGGCCTGACCCGGGACCTCGACGCTCGGGGCGGAGGCGCGAGGACAGAGCGTCGGGGCCCCGGGTCAAGCCCGGGGAAGCGGAAGGGCAATCGGGAAGTGGCGCGCGGGGGCTCCCTCGCCGCTGTCCCGGGCTCGACCCGGGACCTCGACGACTCGGGCGGAGGCGCGGGGACATGGCGTCGAGGCCCCGGATCAGATCGGGGGCGGCGGCGCACGTGTGGCGGTGGCGCGCCCGGGACGCGCTCACGGTTTCACCAGGAGCTTGCGCGGCACGTCGGCGAGGCATTCGGCGCCGGTCTCGGTCAGGACGATGCTCTCGGTGATCTCGAGGCCCATGTCGCGCAGCCAGAGGCCGGTCATGAAATGGAAGCACATGCCGGGCCTGAGCTCGGTGGTGTCGCCGCGACGCAGGCTCATCGTGCGCTCGCCCCAGTCGGGCGGGTAGCTCGCGCCGATCGAATAGCCGGTGCGGCTGTCCTTCTCGAAGCCGAATTTCGCGAGCGTATCAAAGAAGGCGATCGCGATGTCCTCGCAGCTGTTGCCGGGCCGGGCGGCCGCGAGCCCCGCCTCCATGCCCTCGAGCACCGCCTCCTCGGCGGCGCGGAATTCCTTCGTCGGTTCGCCGAGGAAGACGGTGCGGCTGAGCGGCACGTGGTAGCGGTGGTAACAGCCGGCGATCTCGAAGAACGTGCCCTCGCCCGCCTTCATCGGCTTGTCGTCCCAGGTCAGGTGCGGCGCGGCGGCGTCCGCGCCCGAGGGCAGCATCGGCACGATCGCCGGATAATCGCCGCCGACGCCGTCGGCGCCCCTGATGCCGGCGGAATAGATCTCGGCCACCAGGTCGCATTTGCGCATCCCGGGCTCGATCACCTCGGCGATGCGCGCGTGCATCGCCTCGACGATCCGCGCCGCCTTGCGCATATAGTCGAGCTCCCGGGCGCTCTTGACCGCGCGCCGCCAGTTCACGAGCCCGGTCGCGTCGAGGAACCGCGCCGCCGGCAGCGCGCCGGTCAGCGTGGCGTGGGCCGCGGCGGTGTACCAGTAGTTGTCGAGCTCAACCCCGATCCGCGCCGCGCCGAGCCCGAGGTCGGACAGGAGGCCGCCCAGCACCCGCATCGGATGGCGCTCGGTCGACTGGACGTAGCTGTCGGGATAGCCGCGGATCCGGTCCCGCGCCATGTAGACGGTCCGGAGCGCGCCCTCGGCGTCCATCGCCCGGCCGAACCAGATCGGCTCGCCGTCGGGCGGGATGATCACCGCCTGGTGCACGTAGAACGACCAGCCGTCATAGCCGGTGAGCCAGTTCATGTTGGTCGGGTCGCTGACGATCAGCGCCTCGACGCCGCGCTCCGCCATCGCGCTCCGCGTCGCCGACAGCCGCTCGGCGAACTCCGCCCGGGAAAATCTGAGCTCGACGTCCATCCTGGCCTCCTCGCCCCTGGGCACGCCGCAGGTTGGCGCATCGGGTGGCGACGCGCCAGAGGCCATCCGCGCCCCGACCGGCCCTTGCGGCGGCGCGCCGGGCGTGATCCACTTCGCGCCGCAGCGGAGGAACACGATGGCCGAGGCCGGGGTCAGCATCGAACGGTCGGACGCGGCCACGCGGGTCGTCTTCTCCGGCCGGCTCGTCATCGCGACGCTGTCCGCGGCGCAGCGCGCGCTCGCCGATCTCGCGGCGAAGAACGCGGTGAAGCTCGATCTCGGCGGGGTCGAGAAGCTCGACACCTCGGGCGCCTGGCTCGTCATCGACCTCGCGCGCCGGCTCGAGGCCGAGGGGCTGTCGGTGGCGGTCGAGAACGCCTCGCCGGTGCAGGCCTCGCTGATCGAGACCGTGCGCAAGTCCGTTCCCGAGGAAGAGGCCGCGGCGAAGCCCCGGACGGGCTTCGTCCAGTGGCTGGAACAGGTGGGCGAATACGCGGCCGAGACCGGGGCCGGCGCGCTCGCGCTGCTCGATTTCCTCGGCCGCACGCTGGCGCGCTTCGCCGTGCTCGCGCTCACGCCCTGGCGCATCCGCTGGACCTCGACGGTCTTTCACATGCGCGAGGTCGGGCTCAACGCGGTGCCGATCGTCTCGCTCATGTCCTTCCTGATCGGCGTCGTGCTCGCCTTCCAGGGCGCGGCGCAGCTCAAGCAGTTCGGCGCCGGGATCTTCATCGTCGACCTGATCGCGATCTCGGTGCTGCGCGAGCTCGGGATCCTGCTGACCGCGATCATCGTCGCCGGCCGCTCCGGCTCCGCCTTCACCGCGGCGATCGGCTCGATGAAGATGCGCGAGGAAATCGACGCGATGCGCACGCTCGGCCTCGACCCGATCGAGGTGCTGGTCGTGCCGCGGGTTCTGGCGCTGCTCCTGATGCTGCCGATCCTCGGCTTCATCGCGAATTGCATGGGCCTGCTCGGCGGCCTCGTGATGGCCTGGATCGAGCTCGACGTCTCGCCGCTCATGTACATCACGCGGCTGCAGAACTCGGTCGGCGTCTGGCACTATCTCGTCGGCATCATCAAGGCGCCGTTCTTCGCGGTGATCATCGCGATCGTCGGCTGCTTCAAGGGCATGTGCGTCGAGGGCAACGCGGAATCGCTTGGGCGGATGACCTCGCAGTCGGTCGTCGCCGCGATCTTCCTCGTGATCGCCGCCGACGCGCTGTTCTCGGTCTTCTTCGCATTGGTGGGCGTGTGAGCGATCTTTCGGACCCGGCGCGCGGGCAGGACGGCCGCGAGGTCGTCATCGAGGTGCGCGACCTCGTCACCCGTTTCGGCACCCATACGGTGCATGACGGGCTGAACCTCGACGTGTTCCGGGGCGAGGTGCTCGGCATCGTCGGCGGCTCGGGCACCGGAAAATCGGTGCTTCTGCGCGAGATCGCCGGGCTGACCGAGCCCGCGAGCGGCGCGATCAGGGTCTTCGGCACCGACATGCTGAGGGCGTCCCTGCCCGAGCGCCAGAACGTGGAGCGGCGCTGGGGCGTGATGTTCCAGGACGGCGCGCTCTTCTCGGCGCTGACCGTCGCCGAAAACGTCGAAGTGCCGATGCGCGGCCAGACGAACCTCGACCCGAAGACCCGCCGCGCGCTCGCCGAGCTCAAGGTCAGCCTCGCGGGATTGCCGCGGAACGCCAACGACAAATATCCGTCCGAGCTTTCGGGCGGCATGAAGAAGCGCGCCGGCCTCGCCCGGGCGCTGGCCCTCGACCCCGAGATCGTCTTCCTCGACGAGCCGACCGCGGGGCTCGACCCGATCGGCGCGGCGGCCTTCGACCAGCTGATCCGGGAGCTGCAGAAGAGCCTCGGGCTGACCGTCTTCCTCGTGACGCACGATCTCGACAGCCTGCACGCGGTCTGCGACCGGATCGCCGTGCTCGCGGAAAAGAAGGTGCTGGTGACCGGCACGATGAGCGAGATGCTCACCGTCGATCATCCCTGGGTGCACGAATATTTCCATGGTCCGCGCGCCCGTGCCGCCCTCGCCTCGGCGTGACCGGCGCGACCCGGTCGGTCGCTGCTTTCGACGCACTGCAAAAACTGCTCGTCACCGGCATTTCGGCGGGTTACTCACCGGTGTCGGCCGCCGGAGCGCCGCGGTCGCGAGGTCGCGGGCGGGGCCGGACGCGAACAGATCGGAGGGGAGATGGAAACCCGGGCGAACTATGTGCTCATCGGGGCCTTCACACTCGCGGGAGTGCTTGGCGTCCTCGGATTCTTCATCTGGCTCGCCAATCTGCAACTCGATCGGCAGTACGCGCATTTCGACATTCTGTTCGACAATGTCTCGGGCCTCGCGGTCGGCGGAGACGTGCGGTTCAACGGTGTCTCGGTCGGACAGGCGACCTCGGTCGACCTTTATGAAAAGGATCCGTCCAAGGTCATCGTCCGGGTCCAGGTCGACGCCGACACGCCGGTCAAGGTCGACACCACGGCCCAGCTTCGCGCCCAGGGCGTGACGGGTCTCTCCTTCATCGAGCTCGACGGCGGCGACCCGCGGTCGGAGCGACTGCAGGACGCGAACGGCGCGGTGCCGGTGATCGTCGCCCAACGCTCGATCGTCCAGACGCTGACCCAGTCGGCCCCGAACCTGCTCACCCAGGCGACCGTCCTGATGAACCGCGCCGAAGCGCTGCTGAGCGCGCAGAACGTCGCCCATGTCGCGCAGATCCTCGGCAATCTCGAGGGCGCCTCCGCCTCGCTCGACAGCGCGCTCGGCGAAGTCCCGGGCGTCGCGCAGTCCATCTCGCAGGCGACGAGCCATTTCGGCGATTTCACCGCGCAGCTCGACACCGCGGGCCCGGCGATCGTCTCCGCGCTCGACGCGGCCAAGACCACCTTCGGCGAGGCCAACCGCGCGCTCGACGCCGCGACGACCACGCTCGGCACCGCGAATACCACGTTCGACGGGGCGAACGCGGTGATCCGGGACGAGATCCCGCCGCTGGTCGGGCGGATCGACGCGACGATCCAGTCGCTCGACGCGATGGTCGCGACGCTCCAGGCCAATGGCGAGGCGACGCTCAAGGGCGTCGGCGTGGTCGCGGACACCGCCGACGCCCGGCTGGTCGAGCTGCGCGCGACGATCGCGGGCCTGGACGAGACGCTGAGCAAGACGCGCGACACGCTGACGACGATCGGCGGGACGGCGACCAGCATCCAGACCCTGGTCGACGGCGAGGGCACCGGGCTCGTCACCGACGCCCGCGGCACCTTCCAGCGCGCGAACCAGGCGCTCGATTCGCTGAACCGGACGCTGGATCAGGACGTTCCCCGGATCGTCGCGAGCGTGGACGACGCGACCGCCAAGGCGAACGCGGCGATCACCCAGCTGAGCACCGACCTCACGTCGGCGACGGGCGGCCTGCCCTCGCTGATCGCGAACGCGGACCGCGCCTTCTCCGTGGGGGCCGTGACCTTCGCCGACGCCAGCCGGACCCTCGCGCAGGTCGGGACGCTCGCGGACGACGCGCGCGGCACGCTGGCCGCCGCCGACACCGCGCTCGGCACCGCCAATTCGGTGCTCCAGACCGACCTGGCGCCGATGGCGGCCGACCTGCGGGATTCGGCGGCGCGGCTGTCGGCCTCGGCCACCACGGTCGCGGCGGATCTGCCGGCGATCACCGGGCAGATCCGCGACACGCTCGGGCGGGCCGACCAGCTCGTCGCGCAGCTCAACGCGGTGGCGGCGACCTCGGGGCCTGCGATCAACAATTTCGCCGCGCGCGGCCTGCCGAACTTCGACGCCTTCGCCTCCGAGGCACGGGTGCTCGTCGCCTCGCTCGACCGGCTGATCGCGGATATCCAGCGGAACCCCACCCGCTTCTTCCTTGGCAATACGCTTCCGGAGTACAGACGATGAGCGCTCGATCCCTCGCCCGCGCGACCCTGGCGCTCGTTCTGCCGGTGGTGCTTCTCGGCGGCTGCGGCGCGGTCGCATCGCTCAACACCGCCTCGCAGCCGCTGCCGACCTTCGATCTCGGCGTCGCCGCGGGCACGCCGGCGCGCGCGGCGCCGACCTCGCGCCGCGTGCTGCTCGTCGCCGCGCCGAGCGCGCTCGGCGCCTTCGATTCCGATCGGATGGTGATCAAGCCGAACGCGCTGCAGGTCGCCTATCTGCCGGACAGCCGCTGGGTCGATTCGGCGCCGCGGCAGATCCAGACGCTGCTGATCCGGGCGATCGCGAATTCGGGCGCCGTGGGCTATGTCGGCGGCGACGCGGCGGGCCCCTTGCCCGACTACGTGCTCCTGACCGACATCCAGGCATTCCAGGCCGAGCTGACGCCCGCGGGCCAGCCGGATCAGGTCACCGTCCGGCTCACCCTCACGATGGTGCGCGACGCGGACCGCCGGCTCGTCGGCTCGCGGATCATCGAACGGCACGCGCCGCTGGCGGGGACCGACCCGCTGACCGTCGCGAACGCCTTCAACGCCGCGATGACGAGCCTTCTCGACGAGGCGACGCGCTGGACCATCTCATCGATGGGCGGCCGCGTCGGCTGACACGGCCATCCGGGGCGGCCGCGCGCCGAGCGCGGTCGTCGCGGCGGCGCCGGCGGCGATCGCCACCTCGAGGCAGCGGGAATTCTCCGCGCCGCGGAGCCAGGCCGCGAGGAAGGCGCCGAGAAAGGCGTCCCCCGCGCCGGTCGTATCGATCGCGGCGACGCGGGGCGCGGGATTGGACCACCGCGCCGGACCATGTGCCAGCATCGCCCCGCGCGCGCCCCGCTTGAGCGCGACCCGACCGAAGCGCGGCGCGAGCCGGGCGAGCTGGGCCTCGGGGTCGCCGAGATCGGTGAGAATCTCCGCTTCGGCCGCGTTGGGAAAGAAGAAGTCGGCGCCCGCGATCCCGTCGAGGAAAGCCGCGGGCCCCATCTCGGCGAGAAAGCTCGCGGAGCCCGGATCGACCGAGACGGCGAGGCCCGCCGCGCGCGCCCGGTCGAGGAAGCCGAGCACCGCCGCCCGCGGCCCCGGCGCCATCAGCGCGTAGCCCGAGACATGGACGAGGCGCGCGCCCTCGAGCAGCGCGTCGGGCAGGTCAGCGGCGCAAAGCCCGAGGTTCGCGCCCCGATCGGTGAGGAAGCTCCGCTCGCCGTCCGCGCCCACCAGGGCCACGAGCACGCCGGTGGCCCGGTCGGGATCGGCGCCGAGCCAGGGCTCGACGCCATCGGCGCGCGCCGCCGCGGCCAGCCGCGCGCGGTCCGCCGCCGCGACCCGGGCCGCGAGCCGGACCCGGGCGCCGTGATGCGCGAGCCAGGCCGCCTGGTTGCCGCCGCCGCCGCCCGGGATCGTCCGGATCTCTGCCCGGCGGTCCGAGCCGGCGACGATCGGCCCCTCGGGGCGGACGAGAATATCGGTCATCACGTCGCCGATGACGACGACGGCGCCCGCCTCAGCCATGCCGCGCCGCGAGGGCGCCGGCGATCCGCGCCGCGAGCGCGGCGTTGTTCCGCACGAGCGCGACATTGGCCTCGAGGCTGCGACCCTCGGTCAGTTCCAGCACCCGGCCGAGCAGATAGGGGGTCACCTCCTTGCGCGCGACCCCGCGCGCCTCGGCGTCGGCGAGCGCCCGGGAGATGCGCCCGTCGAGCGCCGCGGCGTCGAGCGCGTCCGCCTCGGGGATCGGGTTCGCGACCAGCAGGCCGCTCTGGAAACCGAGCGCGCGATGCGTCGCGATCACCGCGGCGATCTCCTCCGGCGTGTCGCAGGAGAAGTCGAGCCGCTCGCCGCTGTCGCGGGTGAAGAAGGCGGGAAAGGCATGGGTGCGGAAGCCGAGCACCGGGACGCCGCGGGTCTCGAGCACCTCGAGCGTCTTCGGGATGTCGAGGATCGACTTGGCGCCGGCGCAGACCACGGTGACCGGCGTGGTCGCGAGCTCGGTCAGGTCGGCGGAGATGTCGAAGGTCTCGGAGGCGCCGCGGTGCACGCCGCCGATGCCGCCGGTCGCGAAGACCGGGATGCCCGCCATCGCCGCGATGACCATCGTGGCCGCGACGGTCGTGCCGGCGGTCGCGCGCTTGGCGATCACCGGGGCGAGGTCGCGGCGGGTCGCCTTGAACACGCCTTCCGCCCTGGCGAGCCGGTCGAGTTCCTCGCCTGTCAGACCCGCGCGCAACTCGCCGTCGATGACCGCGATCGTCGCGGGCACGGCGCCGTTGGCGCGCACCTCGGCCTCGACCGCCCGCGCGGTCTCGACATTGCGGGGCCAGGGCATGCCATGCGTGATGATGGTCGATTCGAGCGCCACCACCGGACGGCCATCGGCCATCGCCTCGGCTACCTCCGGGCTCCGCTCCACCGCGATCGCCTCGGGCGGGGTCACCGCGCGCCTCCGCGCCGGTGCCGGGTCAATCCTGCTCGCATCCTCGCCTCCTCGCGCGCCATCGACGCGCCCGTTCTAGCGCATCGTTCCGGGCCACGCGCAAGGGCGCAAGCGAAGGGCGCCGGACGTTTCCACCCGGCGCCCCCGCGATTCGCTTCCGGTCAGATCAGGCGAGATCGAACCGGTCGGCGTTCATCACCTTGGTCCAGGCCGCGACGAAGTCCTTGACGAACTTCGGCTGGGCGCCGGACTGGCCGTAGACCTCGGCCAGCCCGCGGAGCTGCGAATTGGAGCCGAAGACCAGGTCGACCCGCGTGCCGGTCCATTTGACCGAGCCCGTGGCCCGGTCGCGGCCCTCGAAGACCTCCTCCTCGGCGTCGACCGGAGTCCATTTCGTCGCCATGTCGAGCAGGTTCACGAAATAATCCGTGGTCAGCGTCCCGGGACGGTCGGTGAGCACGCCATGCGTCGAGCCGCCATGGTTCGCCCCGAGGACGCGCAGGCCGCCGAAAAGGACGGTCATCTCCGGCGCGGTCAGGGTGAGAAGCTGGGCCTTGTCGACCAGGAGCTCCTCGCCCGTCACGCTGTAGCGCCTCTTCTGGTAGTTGCGGAACCCGTCCGCCTTCGGCTCAAGGAACGCGAAGGACTCGACGTCGGTCTGCGCGTCGGTCGCGTCGGTCCGTCCGGGCGCGAAGGGCACGTCGACCGGCGAGCCGGCCTTGGTCGCCGCCGCCTCGACACCGGCGTTGCCGGCGAGGACGATGAGGTCGGCGAGCGAGATCTTCTTGCCGCCGGTGGCGGTGGCGTCGAAGTCGGCCTTGATGCCCTCGAGCACCGCGAGAACCTTCGCGAGCTTCTCGGGCTCGTTGACCTCCCAGTCCTTCTGCGGCGCGAGGCGGATCCGGGCGCCATTCGCGCCGCCCCGCTTGTCAGAACCGCGGAAGGTCGAGGCCGAGGCCCAGGCCGTGGAGACCAGTTCCGAGATCGTGAGGCCCGAGGCGAGGATCTTCGCCTTCAGCGCGGCCTGATCGGCCCCGTCGACGAGCGGATGGTCGACCGGCGGAACCGGATCCTGCCACAGCAGGTCCTCGGCCGGCACTTCCGGGCCGAGATAGCGCGACTTCGGCCCCAGGTCGCGGTGGGTGAGCTTGAACCAGGCGCGGGCGAAGGCGTCGGCGAAGGCGTCCGGATCCTCGTAGAAGCGCCGCGAGATCTTCTCGTACTCCGGGTCGAACCGGAGCGCGAGGTCGGTCGTCAGCATCATCGGCGCGCGCCGCTTGGTCTTGTCGAACGGATCGGGGATCGTGTTGGCGCCCCCGCCGTTCTTCGGCGTCCACTGATGCGCGCCGGCCGGGCTCTTGGTCAGTTCCCATTCGTAGCCGAACAGGTTCCAGAAGAAGTTGTTGCTCCACTTCGTCGGGGTCGAGGTCCAGATCACCTCGAGGCCGCTCGTGATCGCGTCGCCCGCCTTGCCGGAGCCGTGCTTGCTGATCCAGCCGAAGCCCATATCCTCGAGCGGGGCCGCCTCGGGCTCGACGCCCACCAGCGCGGCGTCGCCCGCGCCGTGGGTCTTGCCGAAAGTGTGGCCCCCGGCGATCAGGGCGACGGTCTCCTCGTCGTTCATCGCCATCCGTCCGAAGGTCTCGCGGATGTCCTTCGCGGCCAGAAGCGGATCGGGATTGCCGTCCGGTCCCTCGGGATTGACGTAGATGAGGCCCATCTGCACCGCCGCGAGCGGATTCTCGAGGTCGCGGTCGCCCGAATAGCGGCTGTTCGGCTTGTCGCTGGTCGCGAGCCATTCGGATTCGCCGCCCCAGTAGACGTCGTCCTCGGGCTCCCAGGTGTCGACCCTGCCGCCGGCGAAGCCGAAGGTCTTGAAGCCCATCGATTCGAGCGCGACGTTGCCGGTCAGCACGTAGAGATCGGCCCAGGAGATCCTGTCGCCGTACTTCTGCTTGATCGGCCAGAGCAGCCGGCGCGCCTTGTCGAGATTGACGTTGTCGGGCCAGGAGTTGAGCGGCGCGAACCGCTGCTGTCCGCCGCCGGCGCCGCCCCGGCCGTCGCCGACCCGGTAGGTGCCGGCCGAGTGCCAGGCCATGCGGATGAAGAGCCCGCCGTAATGGCCGAAGTCGGCCGGCCACCAGTCCTGGCTGTCGGTCATCAGCGCGACGAGATCCGCCTTCAGCGCGTCGTAATCCAGCGCCTTGAATTGCTCGGCGTAATCGAAGGCCGGGCCCATCGGATTCGACCAGGCCGTGCTCAGCGCGGAATTCCGATGCAGGATCTTCAGGTTGAGCTGGTTCGGCCACCAGTCGCGATTGCCGCGCATCGCCGAATTCGAGGCGATCGTCGCCCCATGTCCCATCGGGCAGCCGCCCGCCTTCTCGTCAACCACAGCGTCCATAATCGCTCCCCCTAGCGGCTCGTGCCTTTGGATTGGCTGAGACGTTGATAGCGCCCCGGCACCGATAGTGGGAAGTTGTATTTCCTTCAGGTTTTGATAATTCCAAATTATGGATATTACGCTGCGTCAGCTGCGCTACATGATCGCCCTCGCGGAGGAGGGCGGCTTCGGTCGCGCGGCCGCGTCCGTCAACGTGAGCCAGCCGGCGCTGTCGGTGCAGATCCGGGAGCTCGAGGCGGCGCTCGGGGTCGAGCTCTTCGAACGACGGCCGCGCGCGGTGGTTCCGACGCCGGCGGGGCGCGAGGCGCTGGCGCATGCGCGCCGGATCATGGAGGAAATGGGGGAATTGCGCCGCATCGCGCGATGGCGGAGCGGGCTCGGCGGGCGGCTGCGGCTCGGGATCATCCCGACCGTGGCGCCCTACCTCCTGCCCGCCGCGCTGCCGCTGCTGCGCGGACGCGATCTCGCGCTCGACCTCGGCGTGCGCGAGGGGCAGACCCAGACTTTGCTCGACGAGCTGCGCCGGGGGGCGCTCGACGCCGCGGTGGTCGCGCTGCCGATCGGCGCGCCGGACCTCTCGGAGGCGCCGCTGTTCGAGGATCGATTCCTGCTCGCCGGCTCCGCGACGCAGATCGCGGCCTTCGGCGCCCGCCCGATTCAGCCCGACGAAATGCGGTCCGACCGGCTGCTGCTGCTCGAGGACGGGCACTGCCTGACCGATCAGGCGCTGGCCGCCTGCGCACTCGGCCGCGACGCCGGCCGACTCGACCTTCGCGCGTCCAGCCTCTCGACGCTCTGCCGTCTGGTCGAGGAGGGCTTCGGGCTCACGCTGATGCCGGAGCTCGCGCTTCGCGTCGAGGTCGCCGCTGCGCCCGCCCTCGCGCTCCGGCGGTTCTGCGCGCCCGAGCCTTCGCGCTCCATCGGCCTCGTCCGTCGCGCACGCTCGGCCGACGATGGCTGGTTCGCCGAACTCGCCCGCCTTCTCGCCGAGGCGGGCCGCGCCGAGATCGCCCATGCCGAGAGCCGCCTCCCCGCGGAGGCGGCCCCGGGCTCCGGCGGCCCATCGGCTTCGGACGCCGCGTCGAGCTGACGGCGAGGCCGCGACCGGGGCGACGGGATCCCCGGCTTTTCCCCCCCTGACATTCCGGCGCGGCGCGCATATGTTGTCGCGATGCCGGACGCCCGTCAGCCCGGCCGAGCGACCGAGGGGAACCATGAGCAGCCGCGACATCAAGGACCGCGCGCAACGGCATCCGGAGAAGGCGCATCGCGCCGACACTCCGATCCTGCGCAAGCCGGACTGGATCCGCGTCAAGGCCCCGACCTCGGAAGGCTACAAGAAGACGCGCGAGATTATGCGAGAGAATCGCCTCGTGACGGTCTGCGAGGAAGCCGGCTGCCCGAACGTCGGTGAGTGCTGGAGCCAGGGCCACGCCACCATGATGATCATGGGCGAGATCTGCACCCGAGGCTGCACCTTCTGCAACATCGCCACGGGCCGCCCCGACGCGCTCGACATGTTCGAGCCGGTCCGTGTCGCCGTCGCGGTGGAGAAGCTCGGCCTGAACCACGTCGTGATCACCTCCGTCGACCGCGACGACCTCGCCGACGGCGGGGCCGAGCACATCGCCCAGACGATCCGCGCGGTGCGGCGCAAGAATCCGACGACCACGATCGAGGTGTTGACGCCGGATTTCCTCAAATGCGGGCCCGGCGCGCTCGAGACGGTCGTCGCGGCCAAGCCCGACGTCTTCAACCACAACCTCGAAACCGTGCCCGGACTCTACCCGGAGGTGCGGCCCGGCGCCCGCTATTTCCATTCGCTGCGCCTGCTGCAGCGGGTGAAGGAGCTCGATCCGTCGATGTTCACCAAGTCCGGCATCATGGTCGGGCTCGGCGAGGACCGGCGCTCCGTCGGGCAGGTGATGGACGACATGCGCGCGGCCGACGTCGATTTCCTGACCATCGGCCAGTACCTGCAGCCGACGCCGAAGCATCACGCGGTGGAGCGCTTCGTGACTCCCGAGGAATTCGCGTCCTACGAGAAGTCGGCCTATGGCAAGGGTTTCCTCATGGTGTCGGCGACGCCCCTGACCCGGTCGAGCTACCACGCCGGCGACGATTTCGCGCAGCTTCGCGCCGCGCGCCTGGCGAAGCTCGGCCAGGCCTGACGCCTGGCCTCGTTGCTTCCGGTCGTCGGTGACGCGCCCGCGGCGGCGAATCCGCTGCAATGGCCGCTGCTTCGCTCCCGAATATGTCCGATCCGGAATGAATGATCTCCCGCGCGACCGGCTAATCCCGCGCGGGAGTTCAAGGCATATGGGTCCCCAGAAGATGAAATGACCGGAGAGGACGCGTGCGATGCTCGTGGATGGAAAGTGGACCGACAACTGGCAGCCGGTGCAGGCGACCGACGCGAAGGGAGGGTTCGTGCGACAGGTGTCCGGCTTCCGAAGCTGGATCACGCCGGACGGCGGCGCCGGGCCGACAGGCGAGCCGGGTTTCAAGGCCGAGGCCGGCAGATACCACCTCTATGTCGCGCTGATCTGTCCCTGGGCGTCCCGCACCTTGATCGCTCGGAAGCTCAAGGGGCTGGAGGAAGTGGTCAGCGTCTCCGTCGTCGAGCCCATGATCGGCGATCAGGGCTGGCGCTTCGGCGACTACCCGGGATCGGACCGCGACCCGCTGAACGACGCGACCTATCTGCACGAGATCTATACCCGGGCCGACCCGACCTATACCGGCCGCGCCACGGTGCCGGTGCTTTGGGACAAGCAACGCGGAACCATCGTAAGCAATGAATCCGCCGAGATCGTGCGGATGTTCAATTCCGGTTTCGGGGATCTCGCACGCGGGGAGGTGGACCTCTACCCGGAGGATCTGCGCCCGGAGATCGACGCTCTCAATGACCGCGTCTATCCGCGGCTCAACAACGGCGTCTATCGCGCCGGGTTCGCCACGACGCAGATCGCCTACGAGGAAGCATTCGGGGAGGTCTTCGGGCAGTTGGACGAACTGGAGGAGCGGCTTTCGCTTGGCGGGCCGTACCTGCTTGGAACGCGGCTGACGGAGGCCGATGTCAGGCTCTTCGTGACGCTTGTCCGGTTCGACGCCGCCTACCACGGCCTTTTCAAGTGCAACCTGCGACGGCTGATCGACTACCCCGCCCTGAGCGCCTATCTCGCGCGGATCCTGGCGGTTCCGGGTGTTCGCGAGACGGTCAGCATCGACCATATCAAGCGCGGCTATTACTCGATCAAGGCCCTGAACCCGACGGGGATCGTTCCGGTCGGACCTGATCTCCCCGGCCTGGACCCCGTCGCGGCGCGTCTCGCCGTCTGACGGCAGTCGCGGACGACCAAGGGCAACCATGCCCCTCGAGTCCGTGACCGGCTCAATCGAACTCGTCGCGCGGCGATTCGAGATCGAGAATCGCCGTCAGCGCGTCGTGCTCCCGCATGCGCACGTGCGCGCGACGGGCGGCGCTTCCTCCGTTCGGGGGGGCGCCGACGTCGCGCGCGAGATTGGCGACCAACCGCTCCAGCAGGTTGCGCGCGGTCCGGTCGACTGGCGCCCGGGCGACCGCGCCCGAGGAGAGGCTCACCGAATCGCCGGGACCGATCAAGGTCAGGCGGATGCCCCTGGCAACGAAACTGTCGCTGTGCAGGGTCAGGTCGGATGCGAGCGTGTCCACCAGAACGAAACCGTGGCGGCCCCGCGCCTCGAGCACCGTCCCGCCTTCGCGGCATACGACCGCGCTGTCCTCGCAGACCCCGATCCCGAAACGCTCGTTCTCCTCGGCGCAGGCGACGACGAGCCGGCCTAGGCGCCCGGAGGAAATGAGGTTCTGATCAATGATGCCGCTTCCGAACAGGCCGATTCCCTCCTGGATGACCAGGCCCGGGTGGCCAAGGTCGGAGGTCACGCCGTAGCGCAGCGCCTCCTCGGAGGTTCCACCCGCGATCATCACCGAGGAGAGGGCGGCGGCGGCGCCGCTCGGCGCGATCAGGACCGCGCCCCGCGAATGCGCCCGCGCGATCGCGCGCAGGACGCCGCTCTCCTCGCCCCGATGCAGCATGGTTTCGACGAGCCGGATCTGGTTGCCGCCGCAGAGAAGGATCGCGTCGAGTTCGGCGATCCGGTTCAGTTGATCGGGATCGGCCGAGACATACTCGACCGTGTCGATCGTCACACCGAGATCAACGCCGCGGAGGCCGTTGCGCTCGAGCATGCGGACATGTTCGGCGGCGGTGCGCGCCGGCTCCGCCGAGGCGGCGGCGATCACGCCGATCTCTCCCGCCCCCATCAGGTCGCGGATCGATCCGAGCATTCCGGTGGCATCGGAGCTGAGCGGCGAGGATCCCAGCAGAACCATCGGCGCGGCCGGATTGACCGGCGCCCCGAAGCTCCACCCTCGGCGACCCGCCCGATCGGCCACGCGGGTCGCGCTCAGCTGCTCGCGCAACAACCTGGCGCGAAAGTTCAACGCGGTCATGCGGAGCCCGGTCTCAGGCGTCGCGATCATCCCGAGCGAGATCCGCCGCGCCCTTTCCAGCGCCACGGTGGCATTGACGCCGGTCTTCACGTCCAGCGCCTCGCCCTGGTCCTCGGTATAGACCTCCGGATCGCCGAGAACGAGCCGCGCCATCAAGTCGTAAAGCGCGTAGGCGCCGAACACATTGCGCCGCGAATTCGCCGGCGCGCGATACGCGACCTCGCGCTTGCGCACCCGCCGCTTCGCCGCGCCCGGATAGGCGCGCAGCCGCGTCAGGTCGATCCAGTCGCCGTCATCGACATAGGAGAGCCGGAACTCCCGCTCACCCTCGTCTTCGGCGTGATCGGCATAGTCGACAAGCATCACGCCGTACTCGCCGCAGACCCGCGCCACGTCACCTTCGACCAGTAGCGCGGTGTTCTCGTCGACGCCGAAACCGCCGCGCACCCCAGCCTGCTCCATGCCGACGATCAGCCGGCCGAGTCGCCCGCGCTTGATGAAGTGCTGGTCCACCATCCCGTATTCGAAGAAGCCAAGCCCTTGGCCCATCAGCAGCCCGGGCGCCGAGGGATCCGTGGTAATTCCGTGCACCACCGATTCGAGCGAGGTGCCGCCGAGGATCATCGGTCCGGACATCATCGCGGCGCCCGCGCTCGACCCGGCGATCAACCCGCCGGCCGTGTGCGCGGCGCGGATGGCCGCCAGCACCGGCGTCTCGGCGCCCTTCTGGATCAGCGCGTCGACGATCTTCGACTGGTCGCCACCGGTGAAATAGACCGAACGATAGTCACCGATCATCGCGACGTTGCGCGGGTCGAACGCCGCGCGCGCCGCGTTGCCGGCATGCAGGTCGCAGACCTCCGCCTCGAACCCGTGGCCACGGAAAGCGGCGACCGTCTCCTTGCCGACCTCGCGCGGCTCGCCCGAGGCGGTCGGGAACACGAGAATCCGGCCCCCGGACAGGCGGTGCATCTCACCATAGATCGCGACGTTGTCGTCCTCCAGCCGCCCGCCGATGACGGCGAGCCGCTTGCCACCGGCGGCTGCCCGCTCGGCGAGCATGGACCAGGGGGCCATGCGCTTTTTCCGATCAGTCAATTGGGAACGATACGCACGCCGCGCTCGTCGCTCAGGATGCGATAACCGTCGGGCACGTCAAATCCGGACGCCGCCACCAACGCCTCGGGCGGCACCGGCGTCGCCTTCTCGACCGGGCTGAAGTAGATGATCTGTTTCCAGGACCGGGTAATCCCGTCGCAGAAGATGAGCACGAGGTCCTGCGGCCGCGCCATGGCAAGCGCGGCGTTGACCGAGTCCTCCTCCTTCAGGACGATCTGGATCGCCTCGGGCGATACGCCGAGTTCGATCAGCGTGTCGCGGATCATCTCCGGCACATCCTCCGGCGCCCGTCCGCGCGGGTTGTCGTCCGAGTGGCAGATGTAATGGTCGAAATGGCCGGCCACCTTCGCCGCGATCGCGCGCACATCCTCGTCGCGCCGGTCACCCGGACAGGTGACGCAGACGATGCGCTTGCCGAGCGGCTGCAGTCGCTCGACAAGGTCGACCATCGCGCCGACCGCCGCCTCGTTGTGGCCATAATCCAGGATCACCCGGAAGCCGTGCTCGTCATAGACGTTCATCCGGCCCGGGCTCTGGTAGAATGTATTGTCGAACGTCCTGAGCCCATTGCGGACCTGATCGAGCGTCAGGCCGAGCGCATGCGCCATGGCCGCCGTGAACATCGCGTTCTCGACGTTGTGCATCGCCTTGCCTTCGAGCGTCGCGGGAATGAGATGCGTCCAGATCAGCGGTATCTGCGCGCCGTTGGTGTAGATCACGATCTGGTCGCCGTTCAGCCCCTGCTCCAGCACAACCGCCGGCTGCCCGAGCCGGATGTGCTCGCGCACCAGCGGATGCTCGGGATTGCGCGTGACGTAGCAGATCTCCTTGGCGTTGGTGAAGGCCGCCATCTTCAGCGTCTGCTCGTCATCGGCGTTCAACACCGCGCAGTTCTTCGCGACTTCGACCACCAGCCGCTTCACCTCGGCGAGTTCCTCGACCGTGTCGACCCCCCCGAGCCCGAGATGGTCCGAGGTGACGTTCAACACCGCGCCCACGTCGCAGTAGCGATAGCCGAGGCCCGCGCGCACGATGCCACCGCGCGCGGTCTCGAGCACCGCCATGTCGACCGACGGGTCGCGCAGGACCATCGAGGCGGCTACCGGCCCGGTCATGTCCCCCCGCACCGTGACGTTGCCGTCGATGTAGACCGCGTCGGTCGAGGTCTGCCCGACCACGTGGCCCGCCATCTTCAGCACATGGGCCAGCATGCGCGCGGTCGTGGTCTTGCCGTTGGTCCCGGTGAGCGCCGCGATCGGGATCCGGCTCGGTGTCCCGGCCGGGAACAGCATCTCCATCACCTTGCCGCCCACGTCGCGGCTTTTGCCTTCCGAGGGGGCGATGTGCATCCGCATCCCCGGGCCCGCGTTGATCTCGCAGATCGCGCCGCCGGTCTCGCGGAAGCTCTTGGTGATATCGGTCGTCAGAAAATCGACGCCGCCGATGTCGAGGCCGACCGCCTTGATGGCCCGTTCCGCCATCAGCTTGTTGTCGGGGTGGATCACGTCGGTCACGTCGATCGCCGTGCCGCCGGTCGAGATGTTGGCGGTCTTGCGCAGGTAGACGACCTCACCCTCGGACGCCACCGTCTCGTGCGTGTAACCCTTGGTCTTCAGCAGTACGTCCGCCGCGTCGTCGAGTTCCAGCCGGGTCAACATGTTCTCGTGCCCGACACCGCGGCGCGGGTCCTGATTCACGATCTCTACCAGTTCGGCGATGGTCTTCGACCCGTCGCCGACCACATGCCCAGGCATGCGCCGCGCCGCGGCGACGAGTTCCCCGTTCACCACGAAAAGCCGGTGGTCGTCGCCGAGGATCATGCTTTCGACCACGACACCCGAGCCTTCGTTCGCGGCGCGCTCGAAGGCCTCCGCCACCTCTTCCTCGGTGGTGAGGTTGACCGCGACTCCCCGGCCGTGGTTGCCGTCAACCGGCTTCACGACCACCGGATAACCGATGTCGAGCGCGGCCTCGACCGCGTCATCGGCGTCGCGCACGAAGACCTGCTTCGGCACCGGCAGGCCGAGATCGGAGAGCAGCTTGGCGCACAGTTCCTTGTCCGAAGCGATCTCCACGGCGATATGCGAGGTCTGGCTGGTCAGCGCGGCCTCGATCCGCTTCGAATACTTGCCTTGGCCGACCTGGATCATGCTCGCCTCGTTGAGGCGGACCCAAGGGATGTCCCGCGCCTCCGCCGCGTGAACGAGCGCCAGAGCCGATGGCCCGAGCGCGCGGCGGCTGGCATAAGAAACGAAGCTCTCGATCTCGTCGGTGATACTCGACTCGTCGGCGTCCTCCTCGGGGGCGATCAGGTCGAGAATGATCTCCCGCGCGACTTCGCCCGCTTCCAGCCCGACTTCGCGGGACTCGTAACCGTAGAGCACCTCGACCAGCTCCGGGTCGCTCGAGGGCCGCGTGAAGGCGCCGTCCGACGGCGCGCCGGCGCGGATCTGCAGCGCCAGAGCGACATGGGCGAGCAGTTCACCGAGATAGCAGTCCGCCGCTTCCCGCAAGCGCGGCAGCAACGGCTCGCCCGTCTCCGTCAGCGCGATCGAAAGGGTCGGAAACTCGCGAAGCAGCGGCGGAAGCAACGCATCGGCGTAGTCGCGTACCGGCGTCTCGGCGCGTCTGTGCAGGTCCAGCGTCAGCCGGATCATCGGCTGGCGCGAGTAGACATTGGGCCCGACGTAAACCGAGGACGAGACGATTTCCATTGCTGCTCCTGTTAACCGCGCACCACCAGTGGTAATCCGAGGCAGCCGTTCGGAAAAGAACGAAATTCCGCGCGCGAAGCCGAGAGGGAGAGGCTGGACATGGATAGCGGCAACTCGGGGACGGAAAAGATCGCTTCGCCCGGCCGACGAGAGACGATCCGCCTGCCATCGATCGCACCCGGCACGCGGCGCGAGCTGACCCTCTTGCGCTTCGGGACGCCAAGTGCTCGGCCTAAGGCCTATTTGCAGGCGGGCCTTCACGCGGATGAGTTGCCCGGCATGCTCATCTTGTCGCTTCTCGCCGAGATGCTTGCCACGGCGGAGGCGAAGGGCGACATTCTGGGCGAAATCGTGCTCGTGCCGGTGGCCAACCCGATCGGGCTCGCGCAACACCGAACGGGATTCCTGCTCGGCCGGTACGAGAACAATACCGCCGGAAACTTTAATCGCGACTATCTCGACCTCGCCGCGTTGATCAGCCCCGCGCTCGAGGGAAAGCTCGGTCCCGATCCGGAAGCGAACGTCGAGCTGATCCGGACCGCGATGGCCGACGTGCTCGCGGCGCAGTCTCCGCTGACCGAAGTCGGGGCGCTTCGGCATGCCCTGCTCACGCTCTCACACGACGCCGACTTCATGCTCGACCTTCACGCCGACAACGAGGCGGAGGTCCATCTCTACACGGGCACCCCCCTCTGGCCCGCGGCGTCCGACCTCGCCGCCGAGATCGGCGCGCGGGCGGTGCTGCTGGCGGAACTCTCCGGCGGCAACCCTTTCGACGAGGCCGTCGGCGGGCCGTGGTGGATTCTCGCGCGCGAGAATCCCGAGGCGCCGATCCCTCCCGCGTGCCTGTCGGCGACGCTCGAGATGCGGTCGAACAACGACGTCGACGCGGAACTCGCCCGGAGCGACGCGCTCGCGCTGTTCCGCTTCCTGACGCGCCGAGGCCTGTTGAGGGGCAGCCCCGACGCGCCGCCGCCCCCGCTTTGCGAGGCCACGCCGCTCGAGGCGATGCAGCAGGTGACGGCGCCCACCGCCGGAATCGTCGTCTACAAGGCGGCGCTCGGGGCCCATGTCGCCGAAGGAGACCTGATCGCGGAGATCGTCGACCCACTGGGGGCGCCTCCCGTCGCCGTCAGGGCTCACACGGGCGGCGTGCTTTTCGCACGCCACGAGCAGCCCTACGCCTGGAGTGGCAAAATCATCGGGAAAATCGCCGGCACTGAAGCCCTTCCGGAGCGAACGGGCAAGTTGCTCCCGAGTTGAGCGCATCCGAGGCGCCACTTCCGCGCTGCTAGCGCGGCGGCCTCAGCCGCAAGACATGGACCGCGATCCTCAAGCGCCCGGAGGCGAACACGCCACCCTCGGCGCCGACCGTGAGCGGCGTGTCCGCGTAATAGGCTGTCGGAGCCCCGCTCAACCCGAGCAGATAGGATCCCGCGCCGGTTCCAAGGCCGGTGCCGAACCGGCCTTCGGCGCCTGGGACGCCGATCCTCCATCCGGAAACGCCCGTGCCCGTGATCGCCTCGAGAACCCGGCCGGAGACGCCCAGGACCTGCGAATTGGCGGGGATCGCGCCCGCGATCGTGTGGGCCGCCCCGGGTGTGATAGCATACTCGAATTCCGAGATCTCCGCGATCGTGCATGCCCCATGCGCTGACATCGCCGCCGCGCCCGAAACCCATTCCGTGCCGTCGAAGACGACCGACGTCGCCTCGTTCACGTTCCAGGCGCGCCACCCGGAAGCGGGTTCGAGGAACAGCCAGCCTCCGTTGCTGCGGAACGCGATCTGGCTGCTCCTGCCCGCCCAGTCTCCGATCGCCCCGCTCGCGACGACGTAGCACGCGCCATCGTCGGCCTCGGCCGGCGGCACTGCGCCCGCTGTGTCGAGCACACGGAGCTGGGTCACGGCGTCCAGACGCGAGAGCGCGTCGTTGACGGTCACATGCTTCTGGGCCTGCGAGGGCGCGATCAGCGGCAGACCGAGGTTCGCTGTCTTAGCCATTGAATGTGATCCTCGTGTAGGGGCCGGGGCCGAACTGTTCGGAGATCTGCGCCACGGCGAAGGTAATCGCCCCCTCCGCGCCATCGAGATCCTGATCCTCCGAGGCATAGGTCGCCGCGGCCGAGGGAACCGTGAACTCCCGCAATAGCTGGCCGCCTCCGAGGATTCGTACGCTGTAGGCCTCCGTGCCTTCGCCCAAAGGCACATCGGCGCCCTGCCAGCTATCGCCGTCGAGACGGGTCCGCCTGATCCAGCGGAGCACGATCGCCCCGTCTTCCCGGCGTCGCGCTTCGAGATGCGCGGGCGCGTATGGCCGCAGACCCGCGGCGTTGAACGTCTCGGCGGAGTGCCGGTAGCTGGCGTGGTCGTAGGCCCTGGACGCGGGTCCGTAGCGGTAGTGACGCTCCAGGCCACGCGCGCTGAGCGGCAAGTCCAGCTGCGCCACGGCCGAGTCGATGAGGATGAAGTCGCTCCCGATCGGCCAGACGGCTGGCAGCACTCCATCCGTGCCGGCCTGCCCGCGAAGAAGGTTGCCTATCCGGTAGATCCCGTCGACCAGCTCCGCCTTCTCGAACTGCAGGATCTCCCAGTCGGCGTCGCCGAACCGGACCGCGGCCACGTTGGCGCCGCCCAGTACCTCGGAGGCTCGCCGGGACTGGAGGACACCCCGGCGAAGGCGAATCTCCAACGTCGCCGGCATCCACAATCCCGGTTCGGCCCTGGGCAGCGCCGTCAAAGTCTCGCCCAGGACCGCGCGTCGCTTCAGGGTCGTGTTCAGCCTGTAGCCGCGATCCTCGGGCGCCGAATAGATCGCGGCGCCGCCGGCGAAGTCTCCGCCGACGAAGGCTACGTATGGAGCATGCGGAACCTCCTCGCCGGTCAGCAGGGGCAGGTCCAGGAACTCCACGTGGATGGGTAGAGGGATCGCCGGGCCCCGGACGGATCGCCCGACATCCGCGCAGCGGAAGCTCTCGTAAACTCCTCGTTCCACGCGCACGCCGCCGATCGCGCGGGAGCCAAGCGCCTCCACCTTGTCGACGCGGTAGAACTCACCGCCATCGTCGAGGCGGAGCACGTCTCCCGAGGAAAGCGCGAGCGCCGAAGGTGGCAGGGTGAATTCGATCCCGTCGCGCGCGATCGTACTCTCCGCCAGCCAACGTTCCGCCACGGCGCGCGCTTGGGATTCTCGGAGCACGACCGCGGTGCTCGACTGCGCGGTCTCCCCCAAGCCGTCGATGGCAGCCTCGACGGCGCCCGCCTGATAATCGGAGTCGGCTCTGATAAAGCTGAGTCCCACCCTGCTCGCCGTCTCCGCGAGCGGCGCGCGGGTTCGGGAAATGAAGGTCCCCGCCGGATCATCGACGAGACGCTCGGTCTCGATTATGGTCGCGCGGCGACCGTCGCGCGAGGCGAAAACCAGATCGCCGGCCTCTGCATACCCGTCAAATCCATGGACCAGCATCAACGGCTGCAGGCTCTGGCGGGCGGACTCGACGGCGTCGACCGAATATCCTGTCAGCGCGCCATGAAGCCCGCTCAGCCCGAGCCGCTCCGATGCCGGCCCAACCAGATCCGCGACCACCTCCGCCACCGAGAGAACCGCCGCGCGTCCATTCAGCCAGTGGCCCAAGGCGTAGTTTTCGCCGTCGGACCATGTCTCGAGCCGGTCGGGGAAGTCCGGCCAGGGCCGCGCGTCCCAGGCCCAGACATGCGCTCGCGATAGATCAACCATCCGACCGGGATAGAGCGCCGCCTCGGGATTGTTGCCGGCGTCTTCCCAGAAGGTGAACATGGCCTGGAGATAGCGCTGCTGGATCAGGTCGTCCCGGGCGCCCGACGAATGATACGGCAGGAAGCTCTCCGAGGATTTCGGATCGAAGAACACGTTCGGCTGGTTCGTGCCCTTGTCCACCGCGGGACACCCGAGCTCGGTGAACCAGATCGGCTTCGATCCCGGGATCCATTCCGTGGCAACCGACGCCCGGACACCCCCGGGGCGGTCGTGGTGCGGCTGCGACCACCAGGACCGGATGTCCTTGTAGCGGAACAGCCAATCCTCTCCCCAGGCACCGTCGCGGATCGCGCTGCGGTCCTGACGCGCGCGCGCGGCCTGATCCGCGTAGTACCAGTCGAAACCCTCCCCGCCCGCGACGTTCCCGGTGAGGTAGCCAAGATCGTAGATCGTCCCGTTCGCCGCGTCCGCGTGGTCCTCCTCGGACCGCCAGTCCGAGAGCGGCATGTAATTGTCGATTCCTACGAAATCGATGTTCGCGTCTGCCCAGAGGGGGTCGAGATGGAACAGGACGTCGTTCGATCCGTCGCCCGGATGATGACCGAAATACTCCGACCAGTCGGCCGCGTAGCCGATCTTGGTTTCCGGGCCGAGAATCCCCCGGACGTCCGCTGCCAGGGCGCGCAGGGCCTGGACAGCGGGATAGGCGTCGCCCTCGGAGCGGATCTGCGTCAGGCCGCGCATTTCCGACCCGACACAGAACGCGTCGACGCCCCCCGCCAGCGCGCAAAGATGCGCGTAGTGAAGAATGAACCGGCGATAGGACCACTCATCCGGCCCCACGTAGATCACCGTGGAGCCATCCTGAGAGAAGTCGCTGGCTTGCGCCTCCCCGAAGAACGCCGCGACCTCGGAGGCGGCGGCGCTCGTCCGATCCGGGGATCCAGGCCGGCCGGCGGCGGACGAAGTCGTGATACGACCCCGCCACGGAACCACGGGCTGGTCCGGCGCGTCGCTCCAGGGATCGGGCAGCCCATTGCCCGCGACGATGTCCATCATGATGAACGGATAGAACATCACGGCCTTGCCGAGTTCCCGGAGATGCCGGATCGCCTGGATCACCGAGGCATCGGCGGGTGTTCCGCCGAAGAGAGGCCTGCCATCAACCCAGTTCACAACCCGCGCGGTGGCGCGCCCCTCGCCCCCCACCTGCCACGGCATCGTGGCATCCTCCTCCTTCTGCTCGACGGCGGGCCGGAGCGCGCAGCGACCGCACCGAAGGTCATCGCCGAACCAGCTCACGACCAGCGACACGGATTCGAGCGCCGGCAACTCCGCCGTCATCTGCGCGGTGGAGGCTAGAAGGTCGGGCACCCCGAGATCGTTATGGACGTTGAGGGTTTCGACGTCGCCCTTGCCTCGGTCGAACCTGACCACCTCGGTGGACAGCGTGTACTCCCCGCTGCCCGGCACCAGCGCCACGCCCCGGATACGCTCCGCCGGATGCCTCGGCGTGATCGCCGCGTCGATCCGGGGACGGCGGAAGACCTCGAAATTGAGCTGCGGGATTCGATTGCCGAACGATCCGAGATCGAGATCGTCGAACACGGCATAGGCCGTCCCGCGATAGGCCGGCGCGCTTTCATGCCCCTCGATCGCGCAGATCTTCGGGTCCGCGACCTGCGTCTCGGTGCCGAGATGCAGCCGCCAGCTGACCGAGGACTGGTCGAGCACCGCCCCGTCGGCCCAGATCCGGCCCACGCGCAGGATTTCGCCCTCGCAAAGCGCGACGGCGAAGCTGACCGAGTAGCTGTACTCCCGGACCTGCCCGCCTCCGCCTTTCGATCCCACGTTGGAGGCGTTGACCGTCTCGAGGAACCGGCTCGACCAGATCATCTGTCCCGCGACCCGGACCCGCCCGAAGACCCGCGGCAGGACGGCGCCTTCGCTCGCGCCCATGACCCGGAAGCGATCGACCCGCCCGGTCTCCACGGGATCCGAGCCGACACCGAGCAGCCTCTGGTCTATGACCGACCCGAGCGTGGCGCCCATGGCCTTGCCGAGCGCGCCCGACGCCAGCCCGGCGATCGAGCCGCCGAGGCCACCGCCGACCGCCGCGCCAGCGGCGGCGAGGAACAACGTCGCCATCAATTCCTCCGGTCGGGAAAGCGAAAGGCGCCGGCGACCCGGCGCGACCAGGCGGGCGTAAGCGGCGACTCGACCACGCCGTGGCCGGAATAGGCATGAACGATCGTCTCGTGCCCCTCAGGCGCGCGGGCGAGGATGCCGACATGCTTGGCAGTTGCGCCATCGGCCATGCGCAGCACGAGAACGTCCCCGGGGACGGCCTCCGCGCGCGCGATGGCATCCAGATGCCGCCGCGCCGCTTCGAGCAGGTCCTCGCCGCGACCAACCTCCGCCCAATCCGAGGTATACGGCGGCACCGCCTCCGGTTCCGCCCCGAGCAGCTCACGCCAGATCCCCCGGAGGAGACCAAGGCAGTCGGTGCCCGCCCCCTTGCAGCTCGCCTGGTGGCGATACGGCGTGCCGATCCAGGCCCGCGCGCAGGCCACTATCCGCGCCCCCCGCGCGCGCGGTTCAGCTTGACCGACTTCCGCCATCATGCGCCTCGCCATCCTTGGGGTAAGCCGTGACCCAGTCTTCACCGGGAATGTCGGGAAAGCCTCTGAAATTCAGAAAGTTGTCGAACTTGGTCCGACAGGTGCTCGCGAGCTTGTCGCAACCCGCGACGATCCGCGCCATATCGCCCTCCTTGACCGCGAAGGGCGGCTCCTCCCACAGACGGAGGACCCGGTCGGCTCCGCTGGTCTCGTCCGCGCGAACCCGCCCCGTGAGCCCGGCGTTCGCACCGCTCTCCCAATTCAGGACACCGCCGGCGAACCACCCAGCCTCGTAGTCCATGAGCCCGCCCACGACCACGCGCCCGGCATTTCCCGATCGCGCCGGCACTGTCACCGAGAGGCTCGGCCGCGCGAGATCGACGCCGCAGCGCGCGTCGCCGAGGATGGCGTCGCACCGGCGCAGAAGAGCGCGACCGCGCGCGACGTTGAGAGCCTCCGCCGGCCCGCGCAACTCGACCTCGAAACCGCCATCCGCCCGGCTGATCTCGCCGAAAGTCCCGCGAAACAGCAACGCGCGCTGGTCCGGATCGCGCCAGTTCACCAGCCAGTGGCTGACCTCGGCGCCATCGAAACGACCCGCGCGGATATCGGCCTCGGTCACTCCGGCGTCGCTCAGCGCGCCGACGACTGAGGCGTTGTCGACGCTGAGGCCGGTCCCGGTCTTCAGGGCACTCGCGTCCATTCCGCTTCCCGCCCGGAAGTCGTGCCCCCCGAAAGCCAGATCGTCGTCGTGGTCCGTGAAGCCAAACGAGACCCCATCCGCGCGCGTCACCAGCCAGCACCGGCAGAGGCTTGTGGCCCCGCCGTCGAGATGGGCCTGAAGACCAGCGTGGAGCGTCCGCATTAGACCCGCACCTCGATGACCGGCACCGCCGGTATCTCGCCCGCCAGGAAGCCCGAAACGCTGACCGCGATCCGATCCGTGTCGAATCGCACCGGCACGTCGAACTCGAACCCCGCGGTGACGGCGGCGCCCTCCGCGGGCGCCTCGGTGAGCGTCACGACGCCCGTCGCGGGGTCCAGACCAAATCCCGCCGCCGTTCGAATTACGCCCGCCACCGCGACCACGACGCTCCCGGCGACCGGCTTCGTGATCGGGCGTCGATATGTCTGGTCCCCCGAGGCATAGGCCTTGGTCAAGGCGAAGGTCCGCGTGTCGCCATCCCCGGTCCCGATCCACTGGTCGGACGGACCCGGCTGCTCCGAGGGCCGGCAAGACTTGAAGTCCGCCCAGTCCTTCCAGCGAAACCCGAAGAGCTGCCCCTGGCGCGCCTCGAAGAACGCCGTGACCTCCGCGAGGTCATCGAGCGAGCGGACACCAAGCCCCGCGTCGTAGCGGCGGCGGGAGTGGCGCCAGGGTGTGTTGCGCTCTTCCGACCCGTTGCGCAGGGTCACGATCTCGGTCCGGCGCTCGGGTCCGCCGCTCGATCCGACGGACAACGGCGCCGGAAACCGCACTTCATGAAAGTTCATCGCGCCCTCACAGATTGCGCCGGCCGCGCTGCAGCGCCCGGCTCATCTCGGCGGCGATCTGACCGCGCGAACGCTGGAAGCCGCCGACGTCGGGCGTCGAAATGTTCATCGTGACGTTCACCGAACCCTGCGCTCCGGCCCGCACGCCAAGCCGCCCGTCGGCGCCCCGCGCGAGCGGCATGATCGCCTCGGGTCCGGCCTCGCCCATCAGGCCCGTCGCGCCGCGCATCGGAAAGGTGGTGGGCCGGTCGACCACCCCGCCCCGCGCGAAGGCGCGGACGCGCCCGCCGAGAAAGGCGCCACCTTTGGCGAAGCCCAACAGCCCCCCCAGCATCGACTGCACCGCCGAGCCGACGGAACTCTGCACCGGTGCCAGCGCCTGGTTAAGAACCGCGCCGCTCAGCCCGCGCCCGATGCCCGCCAGCGCGTCCGAGAGTGACTCGCCGTCGAAGATGACGCCCTCGAATGCCCGGCGCAGCGAGGAGGAGACCGAGCGGGACATGCTCGTCGCATCCCGCCCGGCCTCCTTCATCGTCCCGCCGACGCCTTCGAGCTCGCGCCGGAACGCCGATGCGACTCCCTCGAGCCCGGAAAGACTGCCCTCCAGCCCGGCGAATTGCGTCTCGAGCCGAGCGAGCTCGCTCTCGTAGTCAGCCATCTTCTTCCTCCGCATGTCCCGCGCCCGCCCCGTCGGGGAACCGGGCCGCGAGCGTCGCGAGCCCCGCCCGGGTCAGCGCCGCTTGTCCCGCGCCATGCCCGGCGAGGAGCAGCAGTTCGGCCGGCGTCAGATCCCAGAAATCCCTCGGCCGCAGCCGAAGATCGACGAGACCGAGGCGCATCAGCCTCGGCCAGTCGATCCGTTTCACCGCTCGTCGCCCGGCCCGTCCCCGGGCAGCGTGAAGGTCAGCCGAAGCAGCCGCGCGGCCGCCTGCGCCGCCGCGAGCGGACCGCCGTCGATCCGGCGGGCCAGAAGCTCCGCCTCGTCGATCCGCCAGCCGCCGCCGCTCAGCCCGGCGGCGAGCAGGCCGATCAGGTCCCGCACCCGGAAGGCGCCCTTCTCGAACCGCGCGATCAGCTCGAGCAGGGAGTCGCACTCGAGCTTCGTCTCGAGCTCCGCGAGCGCCCCGAGCGTCAGCCGCAGCACCCGCGGCGCGCCGTCGACGCTCAGCGTCACCTCGCCGCGATAGGGGTTCGCCATCACAGCGCCTCGAAACTGATCGAGCCCGCCGACGCGAGGGCGATCTCGTAGGTCGCCTCGCCATCGTGATCGCCGGCGTATTCGAGCGTGGTGATCTGGAACGGTCCCGTCACGATCCCGAAATCGGGAATGATCACCTGGAATCGGGGGATCTCGCCGGCGAAGAAGATCGCGCGCGCGCGCTCGTCCGTCGCCTCGTCCCGGAACACGCCCGAGCCGCTGATCGACGCGCTGCGCGCGCCCGCGCCGCCGAGCAGCTCGCGCCAACGCCCCTCGCTGCCGAGGTTCGTCACATCGACGGTCTCGGCGTTGAAGGTGACGCGCGACGTCCTGAGACCGGCGAAGGTCTGGAACACGCCCGCTCCGTTGAGATCCAGCTTCAGGAGAAGATCCTTGCCTCTCTGCGCCGCCATCTTCTCATCCTCTCGTTGCCACTGAGATCACCCGTCCTGGTCGATGACGGCGCGAAAGAGCAGCGTCACCGCCCGCTTCGCCGGGGCCGCCGCCCGTTCCGCCGTCGCCCGGACGAAGTCGATCGAAACCAGATGCCCGCGCTCCAGGGAGAGCGGCGCCCCGACCAGCGCGTCGCAGACCGCCGCCGCGATCCGCTTCGCCGTCGCGAACCCGTCCTCGCCCGAATGCACGCCGACCGCGAATTCATGCCGCGCGCCCCGGCTCGTCTTGGTATCGAACGGCCGCGCACGATCCTCCCCCAGCGTCAGATGCGCGATCTTCGCGACATCCGACCGCTCGGGCGGAGCGTCATAGATCGCATCTCCGACCAGCGCGCCGAGCGCCGCGTCCCCGCTCAGGCGCGCGTAGACCGCGCGCTGCAGCGCCTCCGCGTAGGCCATCGTCATGACGCGCGTCCCTCCTCGGCCAGGATCTCGAGATACCGCCCCCTGGGATCGGCCTCCGCGACGCTGAGGATGTCGAAGATCCGCGCGCCCTCGCGGAACCGCTGGTCGGCGCGGGGCCGCGAACGCGCCCCCGCCGGCGCTCCGCGAACCAGGATCCGATAGGTCACCCGCGCCTCCGGGCGCCCGGCGACGAACGCCTCGCCGCCGCGCCGGACAGCCACATGCGCCCAGAGCGTGCCGACCGGAACCCAGGTCAGGACGCCTCCTCCGGCGCCGTCGTCGCCGCGGACGCTCTCCTCGAGCAGCAGCGGACGCGTCAGATCTCCGGGCCCGTTCACGCGCCCATCCCGATCCGGATCGCACGATGGGCCTCGATCAGCACCAGGACCCCGAACGGGATCGCCGCGCCGGAGACCGCGCCGTCGGACCGGTTCTCGTAGAAATGCGCGGCAAGCAGCAGCACCGCCTGCCGCAGGTCGGCCGGGACATCGGCCCACGCCGCGCCGTGGCCCGCGATGAAACGGATCTCGGCCTCGCCCCCGCGCGGGATCCGCGGCAGGTAGCGCCCGAAGCGGCCGACGATCCGGGGCCGACGGTTGTCGCGGATCAGCGACCAGGCCTCCGTCGCGACCTCGGTCCGCGTCTCGTCGGCCGTGCCGATCGTGATCGCCTCCACCGAGCGGACCGGCGCGATGGGAAGCGGCTGGCTGGCCTCGGATTCCCAGCGCGCGAGCGTCAGGACGAAGGCCCGTGTCAGCAGGGCGGCTCCGATCCGCGCCTCGATCGCGGCCATCGCGGCGCGGAGATAGAGCTCCAGCACCGCGTCCTGCGCGCCATCGTCCGCGAACCCGGTCCCGAGCCGCAGATGCTCCCCGAAGGCGCGGATCGGCATCGCCGCCGTCGGGGGGGCGCTCACTTCCGTCAAGATCATCGGCGTTATCCTCGCTCGCGGATCGGCAAGACGTAATGCGACAGGCGAAGGCGCCCCCGCGCTCCCCGAGCGGAAGGAGGAGCAGCGGCTGGTCGAACGCGGGGGCACCAGACCGGGCCCGCGGGGCCGGCCTTCGCGATCGGAAGGGGCCTTCCGGCCTCAGGCGACCGCGAACTTCAGGAGCTTGACGGCGGCGAAGTCGCTGACGTCGCCCCCGATGCGCTTCGTGGCGTAGAAGAGGACGTGCGGCTTCGCCGAGAACGGGTCGCGCAGGATGCGCAGGTCCGGCCGCTCCGCGACGGTATAGCCGGCGCGGAAATCGCCGAAGGCGATCGCATAAGCGTTCGGCGCGATATCCGGCATGTCCTCGGCGATCAGCACCGGATAGCCCATGAGCCGCGCCGGCTCCGCGGCGGCCAGTCCGTCGGACCAGAGGAACCGTCCGTCCGCGTCCTTCATCTTGCGGACCGCGCCGGCGGTCTTCGAGTTCATCACGAAGGTCGCGTTGGCGCGGTAGCGCGCGCCGAGCGCGTAGACGAGATCGACCACCGCGTCCGCCGGATCGCTCGCCAGAAAATCGCCCTCCGCGCCGGTGGGGACGTAGCCGAGCGAGCCCCAGGCCCACAGGTCATTGTCCACCTTGGGATAGCTCAGCAGCCCGGTCGGCTTGTCGATCCCGTCGCCATTGAGGAAGGCCTGCGCCTCGGCCCGGCTGAACTTGTCGGCGATGCGCTGCGCGAGCCAGCCCTCCACGTCGAAGGCGCTGTCATCGAGCAGCCGCTGCGAGGCCTTGGGCAGCGCCGAGAGCTCGTGCAGCGGGATCGAGATCCGGTCGACCTGCGGCGTTCCGGTCTCGGTCCGCTCCGCCGTCTCGGTCGCCCAGCCCGCGCCCGCCTCGGTATGGTCCACGAGTACGTCGAAGGCGCTGGCCTCGACGCTCACCACGTTGGCGATCGACCGGATCGAAGCGGCGGAGCGCAGCACACCCACGATCTGCGCCGCGGTCTGCGGATCGACGAGATACCCCCCGTCCGCCGCGACGGCGCTCGACAGCGCCTTGCCCTCGAGGCTCAGCCCGCGCAACCCGTCGTCGTCGCCCGAGCGCAGATAGGCCGCGAAGGCCTTCTTGTGCGGGGCTTCCGCCTCGGCGCCACGCGCGAGGGGGGGACGGGACAGGGCGATGGACTGGCGATCGAGCATGGCGAGCTGGGTTTCCTGTTCCTTGAGCTTCGATTTGATCTCCGCCTGAAACGCGGCGAATTCGCCGAGGAAGCCGACCAGGGCGGTCTTCACCTCTCCCCGCGGGTCCCTCAGGCCCGCCGTCTCGGGGCGGGACTTGAACTCAGGCTTCTGCATCGCGCTTGCTTCCTTGATGTTTGAACCCGCCGGCGGTCACGCCAGCATCTCCCGCGCCGCCCGAAGGCTCTCGGCCAGCGTCAGCGCCAGATCCTCCTCGGGATCCTCGCGCCCGGTCCCGGCGCTGGCGCGCGCCCCGGGCAGCATCGGAAAGGTGACGAGCGACACCTCCCAGAGCTCGACCTCGTGGAGCAGGCGCCCCCCGGTCCGCTTCTCGGCGGTGATCGTGCGGTAGCCGATCGAGAGCCCGTCGATCGCGCCCGCCCGCAACAACGCCAGCGCCTCCTGTCCGGCGCGGACCTCCGTCAGGATCCGGCCGCGCACGAACAGCCCGCGGCCGTCCTCGCGCACGTCGTCCCAGACGCCGATCGGCTGCGCCGGGTCGTGCTGCCAGAGCATCTTGACCTTGCCGCCCGCCGCCGCGAGCCGGGTCAGCGAGCGGCCATAGGCGCCGGCCGCGACCACGTCGCCGCCCTGGTCCACCGCGCCGAACAGGCTCGCGTAACCGGTGATCTCGGCGCCCTCGCCGAGGCCGAGATCGCCGCCGAACCGGGCGAACTTGGTCTCGAGCCCGCCTTCAGATGCGAAGTTCATGCTACCTCCTCAGGAGCCGGTGATGCTGAGCAGCCCGTAGGCGATATCCGCGAGGATGAGCGAGGCGGCGCCATAGACCGCGACCCAGATCCGCCGCTCCAGCCGGTCGATCCCGACCTCGATCTGCGCGAGCCGCCGCTCGAGCTGCGCCCAGCGCTCCTCCGCGATGCGCTCGTTGACCTCGATCCGCGCCGAAGCCACGTCGAAGGGCTCATAGAGAAACCGCGACCCGCCGCCGCGCACCGGCGTCGCCATCACGCCTCCCGCGCGGCCGGCAGGCCGAGCAGCCGCCGCTTCTCCGCCTCGCTCAGGAAGTCCGCCGAGGTGATCCGCGACCAGAGCGCCTCGCGCTCCGCCGACAAGGCGGGCACGTTGTCCTCGTCGACGCGCAGCTGGAACGCGGCGCCGTAGAACGGCGGCAGCCATCCCGACAGCGCCGCCAGCGTCTTCGCCACCATCGGCAGCACCGTCAGCCGGTAGAAGGCGCGATGCGCTTCCTGGTAGTTGGCATAGGTGTTGTCCCCCGGAAGCCCGAGCAGCATCGGCGGCACTCCGAAGGCGAGCGCGATGTCCCGCGCCGCCGCCTCCTTGGTCTTGTGGAACTCCATGTCCGAGGGCGAGAAGCCCATCGGCTTCCAGTCGAGCCCGCCCTCGAGCAGCATCGGACGCCCGGCGTTACGCGCGCCCTGATGGTTGCGCTCGATCTCATCGACGAGCCGGCTGTACTGGTCCGCGCCCAGCGCCCCCATCCCGTCCGCGCCGCGATAGACGATGGCGCCCGAGGGCCGCGCCGCGTTGTCGAGCAACCCCTTCGACCAGGCTCCGGCCGAATTGTGCACGTCGATCGCGCTCGCCGCCGCGCGCAGCGGCGTTAGGCCATAGTGGTCGTCGGTCGGATGAAAGCTCCGCACGTGCAGGATCGGGGTGTGGTCCGCCCCCCGGGTGTCGAAGACATGCTTGCGCGCGCCGACCGTGTATTCGTAGGCGACCGGCCAGCCGTCGGCTCCCGGCACCACGCCCATCCGGTCGGACCGAAGGCAGTAGAGCTCGCGCGGCCCGCCCGAGCCATGGCTGCCCGCCGCCTCGAGATAGCCGTCGCCGGTCAGGAGCAGGTTGCCATAGAACGCCTCGAACAGCGCCCCGCCCCCCTGCCCCGGATTAGGCGCCGCGAGCAGGTCGAGGACCGGATGCGCCTCGAACCGGCGGTCGAGATCCTGCGCGACCACCGGCACCGCCGCGGCGGCCTCGGCTATGAGCTTCACGCAGCGGTATCCGACCGGATTGTCGAGAAACCCGATCCGCGCCAGCGTCCCGGGGTCGCGCGCCGACCACGCCGCCCGGCCCGCCCCCTGGAACGCGATCACGGGCGCCGCGGCCGAGGCCTTCTGCTCCGGAGCCTCCCGGCTCCGCGCGCGAAAGATTTGCAAGACCATGAAGTCCGCTCCCCGAATTGCATTCCGATATCGCTTGGTCGCCGTGCGCGCGCGATCAGAGCCCGCGCACCCGCGGGTTCCGCCAGTCTCCCGCCGGGTCGATCATCAGCTCGGTCATCGCCCAGACCAGCGCGTCCACGCGATCCGGACTGCCGCGCCCGGTGAAGCCCGCGACGCTCATCGCCGTCATCTGGTCCTCGAGCGCCGGGAAGGCGCCGCGATGGCAGATCCGGCCCTGCTCGTAGAGCGCCGCGACCGGCTCGGCCCGCGCCGCCTTGCCCTTCGAGGCCCGCACGGCCCGGAACGGCACCAGCGGCGCGACCTGCCGGATCACCGTCTGCACCAGGTCGCCGCCCTGGTTCACCTCGGCGACCAGCCGGTCCGCGCCGAAGCGGTGGAACAGCTCCACCGCCCGCTCGGCCCAGCCCGTCGGGGTCAGGCCGCGCACGCTGCCGTCATGGATCACCTCCGCGACCCAGTCGCCGGGCGATCCCGTGCGCTGGACCCCCGCGACGATGATGCCGCATTCGTCCGCGTCCTCGCCCGCGCTCACCGGCGGGTCGACCGCGACGACGATCCGCCCGAGATCGAGTGCCCGCGGCACCCGCGCGGCCTCCAGCATGTCCCAGGTCCAGAGCGCGCCTTCGACGTCGCTCAGCATCGCACCCTCGAGCTCCTGCCGCCCGAGCCGGCTCCCCGCGTAGCGCCGTGTCACCGTCTCGAGAAAGCTCTTCGCGAGATGCATCCGGTTCGCCTCGGTCGGCGCGTGGGTCACCGCCGTCTCGGCGTCGGCGAGCAGCGCGCGCAGCAGCGCGTTGTTCCGGGGCGTCGTCGTCACCAGCTGCCGGGGCCGCTCCCCAAGCCGAATCCCGAACTGCAGCATGTCCCATGTCGCCTGCCCCTTCGGCCATTTCGCGAGCTCGTCGCTCCAGGCGCAGTCGAATTGCGGCCCGCGCAGGCTTTCCGGATCGCTCGCCGAGAAGATCCGCGCCTCCGCCCCGTTCGGCCAGAGCAGTCGCCGGCGGGTCGCCTGCCACTCGGGTCGGCGGTCCGGCGGCGAGCAGCGCAGGATCCCCGACTCGCCGAACACCATCACGTCGCGCGCCTGGTCGAGCGTTTCCGCCACCAGCGCGATGCGCGCGCAGTCCCCGGGATCACCGGGGCGCGCGCCCTCGACGCGGGCGCGGATCCATTCCGCGCCCGCGCGTGTCTTGCCCGCGCCGCGCCCGCCCAGGATCACCCAGGTCGTCCAGTCGCCCTCGGGCGGCAACTGGTGTCCCGCCAGCGCCCAGTGCTCGAAGAGCCAGGGCAGGGCGGCGACCGCGTTGGGCGACAGACCGTCGAGGAAACGGTCGCGCTCAGCCGCGCTCAGACCAGCGAGCAAGTCGCGCAAGGATCTCCGCGCGCGCGGCGTCAAGGTCGAGCTCTCCGCCCGCCCCGTCGGTTCTGCTTCGTTCGCCAAGACCCGCCTCGATCTCGAGAACGGCGCGCAGGGCGGCCCGATGCGCCTGGATCAGGGCCTCGTTCCGCCTGCCGCCGCCGGGGTCCTCCCCGTCGATCTCCCGTGCGATCCGCCCGTGAAGCGCCACGGAGAGATCACGGTACAATTCCCGCGCACGCGCGAGCAGATCGCCCGGCGCCGCCAATTCGTCAGCTGAGAATGTCATGTGATGGTCGCCCTGGCTGCTCCGCCCGGGCCAGAAACACAAAGGCGGGCCGCGCCCTAAGGCACGCCCGCCGTCGCATCTCTACCAGCTTGCCCGAAGGTATACCTTAGGGCGTCCTGTCTGTCAACCCCTAAATCTGAGGTTGCAAAAAACACCGCTACTGGCTGGCCGCCGCGTCGTTCTCCTGCTGGACGCGGCGCTGGTCCGCCTCGATCCGCCGCCAGGCGGCGACGTTGCGGTTGTGCTCGCTCAGGGTCGCCGCGAAGGCATGGCCGCCCGTTCCGTCCGCGACGAAATAGAGCATCTCGCCATCGGCGGGATTCGCCGTGGCCTCGATCGCCTGCCGGCCTGGGTTGGCGATCGGCGTCGGCGGCAGGCCCGCGATCACATAGGTGTTGTAGGGCGTCGGCCGGCTGAGCTCGCTCGCCCGCAGCCCGCGGCCCAGCACCTCCTTGCCCATCGTCAGCCCGTAGATCACCGTCGGGTCCGTCTGCAGCCGCATCCCGCGCTTCAGCCGGTTCTCGAACACCGAGGCGACCATCGGCCGCTCCTCGGGCTGACCGGTCTCCTTCTCGACGATCGAGGCAAGCGTCAGCAGCTCCTCGGGCGTGTTGATCGGCAGCCCCTGCTTGCGGTTCGCCCAGGCCTCGGCGACGATACGCTCCTGCTCGGTCCGCATCCGGTCGATCAGCGACTGCCGGGTATCGCCCCGCTGGAAATCATAGCCCGCCGGGGCGAGCCAGCCTTCGGGCGGCACCTCGGCGATCTCGCCGCTCAGGTCGTCATGGTCGTTCAGCATCTGCACGACCTGCCAGCTGGTCCAGCCCTCGGGCACGATGACCTGGCGCAGCACGTTGCCACCCCGGTTCATCAGGGCCAGGATGTCGCGCACCGACGCTCCCGCCGGGATCTGATACTCGCCGTAGCGGAGGCCCTGGTCCTGCTTCGTGTAGCGCGCCGCCACGCGGAACAGCGCCGCGTCGCTGATCGCACCGCCGTCCTCGAGCTTGCGCGCGACGCTTGCGAGCCCTTCGCCGCGGTCGACCTCCATCACCAGAGGCTCGGCCAGCGGCCCGGGCGCCTCGTATTGCCGCTGTCCCCAGACGATCACGCCGAACAACAGCGCGAGCGCCACGATCAGGATGGTCAGGGCATTGGCGGCGATATTCCGGAACATGCGCCGAGCCTACACCAATCGGCGCAGGACGAGCGAGGCATTGGTGCCCCCGAAACCAAACGAATTCGAGAGCGCGACGTTGATCTCGCGCTCGACCGCCGCCTTGGGCGCCAGATCGATCGGCGTCTCGACGCTCGGGTTGTCGAGATTCAGCGTCGGCGGCGCCACCTGATCGCGCAGCGCGAGAACGCAGAAGATCGCCTCGATCGCGCCCGCCGCGCCGAGCAGATGCCCGGTCGCCGACTTGGTCGAGGACATCGTCACCTTGCTCGCCGCGTTCCCCAGCAACCGCGCCACCGCGCCGAGCTCGATCTCGTCGCCGAGCGGGGTGGAGGTGCCATGCGCGTTGACATAATCGACGTCCGCCGCCACGAGCCCGGCGTCGCGCAGGGCCGCGGCCATCGCGCGGTAGCCCCCGTCGCCGTCCGGCGCCGGCGAGGTGATGTGATAGGCGTCGCCCGAAAGGCCATAACCGACCACCTCGGCGTAGATCTTGGCGCCGCGCGCCTTCGCGTGCTCGTATTCCTCGAGAACGACGACCCCGGCCCCCTCGCCCATGACGAAGCCGTCGCGGTCCCTGTCATAGGGCCGGCTCGCCTTCTCCGGCTCCTCGTTGAAGGCGGTCGACAGCGCCTTGCAGGCCGCGAAGCCGGCGATCCCGATCTCGCAGATCGCGGCCTCCGCGCCGCCGGCGATCATCACGTCGGCGTCGCCGTACTTGATCATCCGCGCCCCGTCGCCGATCGCATGCGCGCCGGTCGAGCAGGCGGTGACCACCGAATGGTTCGGCCCCTTGAATCCGTAGCGGATCGAGACCTGGCCCGAGCAGAGGTTGATCAGGCTGCCGGGGATGAAGAACGGCGACACGCGCCGCGGCCCCTTCTCCTTCAGCGTGATCGCGGTCTCGGCGATGTTCTCGAGACCGCCGATGCCCGAGCCGATGATGACGCCGGTGCGCTCGCGCTCGGTCTCGTCCTCGGGCGTCCAGCCCGCGTCCTCGACCGCCTGCTGCGCGGCGGCCATCGCATAGAGGATGAAATCCCCGACCTTGCGCTGGTCCTTGGGCTGCATCCAGTCGTCCGGATTGAACGTGCCGTCGGACCCGTCGCCGCGCGGGATCTCGCAGGCGATGTCGCAGGCGAGGTGGCTCGCGTCGAACCGGGTGATCTTGCCGGCGCCGGACTGGCCGGCGATCAGCCGCGTCCAGGTCTCCTCCACGCCGCAGGCCAGGGGCGAGACCAGGCCAAGTCCGGTGATAACCACGCGCCGCTTCGTCATTTTCACGCCCCCTTCTCGCTTTCGCGACCCTTTATCCCGAAGCCCGCGAGGCGACAAGCCCGACGCCCGGATGTCATGGAGAAGCGGACCGCCGGTCCTCCGGGCGGGCCCGCCCCCCCCGGCGTCCGCCAGGAAGATGCCGGGGCGCGGCACATTCCGCGCGCGGCTGAAAACGAAAGCGGCGCCCGATTTCCCGGGCGCCGCTCGAAACTCTTCCGGATCGTCGGATCAGGAATTGGCCGTGATGAACTTCACCGCGTCGCCATAGGTCTGGATCGTCTCGGCCGCGTCGTCCGGAATCTCGATGCCGAACTCCTCCTCGAACGCCATCACGAGCTCGACCGTGTCGAGGCTGTCCGCGCCGAGGTCGTCGATGAAGGAAGCGTTGTCGGTGACCTTCGCCTCGTCAACGTTCAGATGCTCCACGACGATCTTTTTGACGCGCTCTGCGATATCGCTCATTGTCTCTTCCTCTTTGGATCCCGGTCCGGGACTCTCAATCCATTGTTCATCCGGCCTCGGGCCACCGCGCGGGTCCGCTCTGCTCCGAAAGTCGGGTACAGCCCGTCGCGCGCTATACCATAACCGTGAGCGGCCGCAAATGTTAATGCGGGACGCCCCGAGCGGCCCCGGCCGGCTCAGATCATCGCCATTCCGCCATTGACATGAAGGGTTTGCCCGGTGACGTAGCCACCTTCCGCGGAGGCGAGGTAGACGACCGCCGCGGCGATCTCCTCCGCGCTTCCCATCCGCCCGGCCGGGATCTGCGTGAGGATCCGCGCCCGCTGCTCCTCGTTCAGCGCGTCCGTCATCGCCGTCGCGATGAAGCCCGGTGCCACGCAGTTCACCGTCACGCCCCGGCTCGCCACCTCCTGCGCGAGGCTCTTCGACATGCCGATCACGCCCGCCTTGCTCGCCGCGTAATTCGCCTGGCCCGGGTTCCCGGTCACGCCGACGACCGAGCTGATGTTGATGATCCGCCCCCAGCGCGCCTTCATCATGCCGCGCAGCGCGCCCCGCGAGAGCTTCATGACGCTCGTGAGGTTGACCGCGATCACCGTCGCCCAGTCCTCGTCCGACATGCGCATGAAAAGCTGGTCGCGGGTGATCCCGGCGTTGTTGACGAGAATGTCGAGCCCGCCCAGCGCCTCGGTCGCCCGCTTCGGCAGCGCGTCGACCGCCTCGGGATCGGAGAGATCGCAGGGCACCACGACCGCCCCGCCGCCCAGCTCCGCCGCGAGCGCCTCGAGCGGCGCGACCCGCGTCCCGGAAAGCGCCACCCTGGCGCCCCGGGCCGCCAGCGCGCGCGCGACCGCGCCGCCGATCCCGCCCGACGCGCCGGTCACCAGCGCGCATTTGCCCGTCAGATCAAACATGTCTCTTCTCCCTCAGGCCTCGGCGCCCGCCAGCGCGGCGACATCCGCCGGGCCGTTGACCGCGCGGAGCGCGACGTTCTTGGCGATGCGCCGGATCATCCCGCTCAACGCCTTGCCGGCACCGATCTCGACCATTTCCCCGACGCCCTGCCCGGCCATCCAGAGCACGCTCTCGCGCCAGCGGACCCGGCCCGTCACCTGCGCCACGAGGAGCCGCCGGATCTCGTCCGGATCGCTGACCGCCTCGGCGATCACGTTCGCGACCAAAGGCACCGCCGGCGCCTTGATCTCGGTTCCGGCGAGCGCGGCTCGCATCGTCTCGGCCGCCGGCGCCATCAGCGCGCAATGGAAGGGCGCGCTCACGGGCAGGAGCAGCGCCCGCTTCGCGCCCTTCGCCTTGGCGATCTCCACCGCCCGCTCGACCGCGGCCCTTGTCCCCGAGACCACGACCTGCGCCGGATCGTTGTCGTTCGCGGCCTCGCAAACCGCGCCCTCGGCCGCCTCCGCCGCCACCGCCTCGGCGGTCGCGAGATCGAGCCCGAGCAGCGCCGCCATCGCCCCTTCGCCGACCGGCACCGCCGCCTGCATCGCGCTCCCGCGCAGGCGCAGGAGGCGCGCCGCGTCCGTCACGCTGAGCGCGCCGGCGGCCGCCAGCGCCGAATATTCTCCAAGCGAATGCCCGGCGACGAAGGCGGCGTTCTCGATGCCGAAACCCTCGGTCTCCATCGCCCGGAACGCCGCGAGCGAGGTCGCCATCAGTGCGGGCTGCGCGTTCGCGGTCAGCGTCAACTCGGCGATGTCGCCGTCCCAGATCACCGCCGAGAGCTTCTCGCCCAGCGCCGCGTCGACCTCCTCGAACACCGCCGCCGCCGCCGGATAGGCGTCCGCGAGATCCTTGCCCATGCCGATCACCTGGGCGCCCTGCCCAGGAAAGACGAACGCCCGTTTCATCGCCGGTCCCCCCGATGTTCCGCCGCCTGACTAGCGCCCGCTCACCCACGCGTCCACCCCGTAGGGTGGGCGATTCCGCCTACCACGCTCTTCTCCCCCGAGGCGCCCCGCTCAGAACGCGAGCGCCCCGCCCTCCTTCACCTCCTTCATCACGAAGAACGTCCGCGTCTGCCGCACGCCCGGCAGCGCGATCAGCGCCTCGGCGTGAAGCTTGTTGAAATCCGCCATGTCGCGCGCCCGTATCTTCAGCAGGTAATCGAAATCGCCGGCGACGAGGTGACAGTCGAGCACCACCGGCAGCGCCAGCACCGCCGCTTCGAAGGCCGCGAAACTCTCCGGCGTCGAACGATCCAGCACCACGCCGACAAGCACCGCGGTCCCGAGCCCGACCCGCTCCGGCGCGATCTCCGCGCGCACGCCGCGCACGATCCCCGCCTCGATCAGCCGCCGCGTCCGCCGGTGGCAGGTCGCGGGGCTCACGCTGATCCGCTCCGCCAGCTCGGCGTTCGACATCCGCCCATCCGCCTGCAGCAGGCGCAAAAGCCGCAGGTCGATTCGGTCCAGCTCGCCCTCGGAAGATTCTTTCATTCTGTCCACAGTTTTGATCTGTATACACCGTCAGTAGCGCATTCTATGCGAGGACACTGCATTCAAGCGCCTCAGATTGAAAGCACCCATCGCCGCTGCCGTGTTAGTCGGACCGGGACCCTTTCGACACGGAGCCCCCGATGCGCCTCGACAAATTTGAACGCTACCCCCTGACCTTCGGCCCGACCCCGATCGAGCACCTGCCCCGGCTCACCGCCGCGCTCGGTGGCGATGTCGAGATCTACGCCAAGCGCGAGGACTGCAACTCCGGCCTCGCCATGGGCGGCAACAAGCTGCGCAAGCTCGAATACATCGTGCCCGACATCCTCGCCTCCGGCGCCGACACCCTCGTCTCAATCGGCGGCGTACAGTCGAACCACACCCGCATGGTCGCCGCCGTCGCCGCGAAGCTCGGCCTCAAATGCCGCCTCGTCCAGGAAAGCTGGGTCCCGCACGAGGACGCCGTCTACGACCGGGTCGGCAATATCCTGATGACCCGCCTGATGGGCGCCGACAGCCGCATCGTCGAGGACGGGTTCGACATCGGCATCCGGCAGAGCTGGGAAGAAGCGATGCAGTCGGTCCGCGACGAGGGCGGCGTGCCCTATGGCATCCCCGCCGGCGCCTCGGTCCACCCGCTCGGCGGCCTCGGCTACGTCGGCTTCGCCGAGGAGGTCCGGGCGCAGGAGGCCGAGCTCGGCTTCGCCTTCGACTATATAGTGGTGTGCGTCGTCACCGGCTCGACCCAGGCCGGGATGATCGTCGGCTTCAAGGCCGACGGCCGCGCCGACCGCGTGATCGGCATCGACGGCTCCGGCACGCCCGACCAGACCCGCGCCCAGGTCCGCGAGATCGCCGAGCGCACCGCCGACCTCGTCGAACTCGGACAGGAACTCACCGAGGCCGACATCCACATCAACCCCGACTACGCCTATCCGGCCTATGGCGTGCCGAGCCGCGAGACCAACGAGGCGATCCGCCTCGCCGCCCGGACCGAGGCGATGATCACCGACCCGGTCTACGAGGGCAAATCCATGCAGGGCATGATCGACCTCACCCGGAAGGGCTTCTTCCCGAAGGGCTCCCGCGTCCTCTACGCCCATCTCGGCGGCGCCCCGGCGCTGAACGGCTACGCCTACACCTATCGGAACGGCTGACGCCGGAGAGGACGAGAGCGGTGCCGCGGGGCACCGCCCCTTGCCTTTTCGCCCCTGATCTGACATAGGCCCGCATCCCTCCAAGGATTGCGTCGCGCGGCCTCTCGTATGGACCAGGAGGGGGTTGGTTCCATTTTGAAGCCCGCTGGAAACAGGTGACATATGTCTCTTTACGAGCATGTCTTCATCGCGCGTCAGGATCTGTCCAACGCGCAGGCCGAGGGTCTCATCGAGCACTTCGGCCAGGTCCTGAAGGACAACGGCGGCGCCGTGGTCGGCCAGGAGTACTGGGGCCTCAAGACGATGGCCTACAAGATCAACAAGAACCGCAAGGGGCACTATGCGTTCCTGAAGTCCGACGCCCCCTCGGCGGCGGTCGTCGAGATGGAGCGGCTGATGCGCCTGCACGAGGACGTCATGCGCGTCCTGACCGTGAAGGTCGAGGCGCATGAGGAAGGCCCCTCGGCGGTGGTCCAGTCGAAGAACCAGCGCGACGAGCGCGGTGACCGGGGCGACCGCGGCCCGCGCCGTCCGCGCCGCGAAGACGAGAACTGAGGAGGGATAAGCCATGGCGAACAAACCGTTTTTCCGTCGTCGCAAGTCCTGCCCGTTCTCCGGCCAGAACGCGCCGAAGATCGACTACAAGGACGTGAAGCTGCTCCAGCGCTACATCTCCGAACGCGGCAAGATCGTGCCCTCGCGCATCACCGCCGTCTCCTCGAAGAAGCAGCGTGAGCTCGCCCGCGCGATCAAGCGCGCCCGCTTCGTCGCCCTCCTGCCCTACGCCGTGAAGTAAGGAGCCAACGAGATGGAAGTCGTACTTCTCGAGCGCGTCGCCAAGCTCGGCCAGATGGGCGAGGTGGTGACCGTCAAGCAGGGCTACGCCCGCAACTTCCTGCTGCCGCAGGGCAAGGCGCTCCGCGCCACCGCCGCGAACATGAAGCGGTTCGAGGGTGAGCGCGCGCAGCTCGAAGCGCGCAACCTCGAGCTCAAGGGCGAGGCCGAGAAGGTCGCCGCCAAGCTCGACGGCCAGACCTTCGTGGTGATTCGCTCCGCCTCCGACGGCGGCGCGCTCTACGGTTCGGTCAACACCCGCGACGTCGCCGAGGCGGCGACCGAGGCGGGCTTCACGCTCGACAAGCGCCAGGTGGTCCTGAACCACCCGATCAAGGAGCTTGGCCTGCACGACCTCGAGGTGCACCTGCACCCCGAAGTGGCCGCGACGATCACCGTCAACGTCGCCCGCAGCCAGGAGGAGGCCGCGATGCAGGCCTCCGGCAAGAGCATCCAGCAGCTCCAGGCCGAAGCCGACGCCGAGGCCGAGTTCGATATCCAGGAGCTCTTCGACGACATCGGCGGCGCGGTCGACCCCGACAGCGACGACCGCTGAGCCAAGGCTCCCGACCCGACATACGAAGCCCCGCCCTCCGGCGGGGCTTTTTCGTTGGCGGCGGCTATCCCACCGCCATCCGCGTCCGTTCCCGCCAGGCCCGCCGGTCCTGGACCAGCGTCACGACGGCGATCACGACCCAGGCGCCGTGGAACACCAGCCCCGCGCAGACCACGAACCAGCCCGGGATCGGGCCGATCGCCGCGCGGATGAAGAAGACGTCCCAGTTCGGCACCGAGATCGGATGGATCGCGAGCTTGCCGTAATAGGCGACCGCCTGCACCGCGAGGATGTAGCCGTAGTTCTTCCGGATCCTGCGGCCGATCGCGCGGAAATAGCTGATGTGGAAATCCGGGCGCTGGTAGTCGTTCGCGAGCATCCGGCTCCAGTCGCCGTCGAGCGTGACCCCCTCGCCGCGCAGCAGCGGGCCGCAGACGTCGGTCTCCAGGATGCGGCAGCGCGCGCGCCAGACGTTGAAATAGCGGTAGCGCCGGGCCTCGAACATCAGGAACACCATCACGAGAAGCCCGACCAGGATCAGCGGCAGCGGCGAGGCCCCCGGCCCCGCGAAGGTCAGCGACAGCGCGAGCCCCGTCGTCACCACCGCCCAGTTCGTGGTCTGGTCGAGCCGGGTTCGCCAGATCGTGCTTCGGTAGACCTCGCCCCGGTAGATATGCGCGAGCAAACCCATCTCCGCGGAATCGAGCTCCGTGCGCGCCGCGGCGCCGCCCTGCTTCCCCATGTCCATGGCCGACACCCCTGTCAGTCGACTCCCGGCCGTGACCACCGGGAAGACGATCACTATCGCCGAGCCGCGTCCTCTTCGCCAGCACTTGCCGGCGGTAGGTCATCCCCGCTATCCCCGCAACTCACAGGCGGCGCGCCGGATCTTCCGGGCTATAACGACCGCTTCGAGGAGAGAGCAGCATGGCCGACGGACCCGCCGCGCCCGAGGAGATCTCGGGCATCACCCTGCCGCACAACGTCGAGGCCGAGCAGGCGCTCCTGGGCGCGCTTCTGGTCAACAACGACGTCTACGACCGGGTCGCCACGATCCTGAAGCCCGACCATTTCTTCGACCCGGTCCATGCCCGGATCTACGAGGTGGCGGGCGAGCGCATCAAGCGCAACGCCCTCGCGACCCCGGTCACCCTGAAGGCCTTCTTCGACGACGACGCGGGCCTCGCCGAGCTCGGCGGCCCGGCCTACCTCGTCCGCCTCGCCGGCGCCGCGATCTCGCTCTTCGCCGCCCGCGACTACGCCCAGCTCATCTACGATCTCGCCATCCGCCGCGATCTCATCGTGATCGGCCAGGGCATCGCCGAGAAGGCGATGCGGATGGACCTCGACAGCGAGCCGCGTGACCAGATCGTCGCCGCCGAGCAGGAGCTCTACCAGCTCGGCGAGCAGGGCAAGGTCGACAAGGGCTTCGTCACCTTCCGCCGCGCGGTGACCGAGGCGGTGAACGTCGCGAACGCGGCCTACCTTCGCGACGGCGGGCTCGCCGGCATCTCCTCCGGCCTCGCCGACCTCGACAAGTGGCTGGGCGGGCTTCACAATTCGGACCTGCTGATCCTCGCCGGCCGCCCTTCGATGGGCAAGACCGCGCTCGCCACCAACATCGCCTACAACATCGCCCGCGCCTACAAGCGCGGCGTCAGGCCTGATGGCAGCGAGGGCGCGGTCGAAGGTGGCGTCGTCGGCTTCTATTCGCTCGAAATGTCCTCCGAGCAGCTCGCCGCCCGCATCCTCTCGGAGGCGAGCCGGGTGCCATCGGACCAGATCCGCCGCGGCGACATGACCGAGGAGGAGATGCGCCGCTTCATCCAGGCCGCGCGCGACCTCGAGAACTGCCCGCTCTTCATCGACGACACGCCGGCGCTTCCGATCAACGCCATCGCCGCCCGCGCCCGGCGCCTGAAGCGCCAGCACGGGCTCGACGTCCTGATCATCGACTACCTGCAGCTGGCCAAGGGCGCGAGCGCGCGCTCCGAAGGCCGGGTGCAGGAGGTCTCCGAGATCACGCAGGGCCTGAAGGCGATCGCGAAGGAGCTGAACATTCCCGTGATCGCGCTCTCCCAGCTCTCGCGCCAGGTCGAGAGCCGCGAGGACAAGCGCCCCCAGCTCTCCGACCTGCGCGAGTCGGGCTCGATCGAGCAGGACGCCGACGTGGTGATGTTCGTCTTCCGCGAAGAATACTACCACGAGCGGCTGGAGCCGCCGCAGAACGACCCGAAATACGCCGAATGGCAGACGAAGATGAGCGATCTGCATGGCAAGGCCGAATGCATCATCGGCAAGCAGCGCCACGGGCCTGTCGGCACCGTCCGGCTCGCCTTCGAGGGCGCCTTCACCCGGTTCTCGAATCTGGTGAAACCCTACCAGTCCGGCTCGGACATCGACTTCGGTTGAAACCCTTCCGGACCGGCGGCGTTGGATGAGGGCGAACTAGCAAGAGGTTGCCATGCGTATCATCAGCACCGTTCTCGCCCTCGGCCTTTTCATCGGGCTCGCCGGGTGCAACACGATGCAAGGGGCCGGACAGGACATCCAATCCGGCGGCGAGGCGCTGTCGAACGAGGCGGCCCGGACCCAGCGGGACATGTGATGCCCGCGGAGGCGACGCTCACATCAGAAGGAGCGTCGCCAGCCCGAGGAACGAGAAGAAGCCGAACATATCGGTGATCGTCGTGACGAAGGTTCCCGAGGCGAGCGCCGGGTCCGCTCCCGCCTTTTCGAGCCCGATCGGGATGAGGACCCCGGCGAGCGCCGCCATGATCATGTTTCCCGTCATCGCGAGCCCGATCGCCACCCCCAGCTTCGGATCGTGAAAATACGCGCCGGCGATCATCCCGATCGCCGTCGCGAAGCCGAGCCCGTTGATCATCCCGACCCGCGCCTCGCGCCAGATCACGCGCGGCATGTTCGAGGCCGTCAGGTTTCGCGTCGCGAGCGCGCGGACCGTCACCGTCAGCGTCTGGGTCCCGGCGTTTCCGCCCATCGAGGCCACGATCGGCATCAGCACAGCCAGCGCCACCACGGCCTCGATCGTGTTGGTGAACAGCGAGATCACCAGCGCCGCCATGATCGCGGTGCAGAGATTGATCCCGAGCCAGACAACCCGTGCCCGCGCGATCTCGAGCACGGTGTCGTTCAGCCCCTCGTCGCCGACGCCCGCGAGCAGGCGAAGGTCCTCCTCGGTCTCCTCCTCCAGCACTTCCATCGCGTCGTCGATCGTGATCACCCCGGCGAGCCGGCCGTCGGCGTCGACGACCGGCGCCGAGATCAGGTGGTACTTGTTGAAGTCATGCGCGACCTCCTCCTGAGCCTGATCGACGCCGAAGGTCCGGAAATCCTCGCTCATCAGGTCGCGTAACCGCGTGGTCCGCGCCGCGGCCATCAGCCGCCCAAGCCCGACGAGGCCGATCGGACGCAGCTGCGGGTTGACGATGATGATGTCGTAGAAGCTCCCCGGCAGCTCCTCCTCGTTGCGCATGAAGTCGATCGCCTCGCCGACGGTCCAGTGCTCGGGGGCGAGCACCACCTCGCTCTGCATCAGCCGGCCGGCGGAATAGTCCTCGTAGTGCGCGAGCGAGCGCTCGACCGCGATCCGGTCCACGAGATCGAGCGCGCCGAGCAGGCGCTCGCGCTGCGGCTCGTCGAGATCCTCGGCGAGATCGACCACGTCGTCGGTTTCGAGCTCCTGCGCCGCGGCCTTCAGGACCGAATCCGGCAGCTCCTCCAGGATCTCGTCCCGGACGCCCTCGTCGAGTTCCGACAGCACCGCGCCATCGAAGGCTTCGCCCCAGAGCGCCACCAGATCGCGGCGCTCGGGTCGGCTGATCTGCTCCAGAAGGTCGGCGATGTCGGCCACGTGCAGCGGTTCGAGCAGCTCCTCCAGACGGAACCGGTTCTCCGCCTCGACCGCCTCGAGCACCGCCTCGACCTTGCGCCGCGTCAGCTTGTCGCCGTCGATCTCCTCGGCGATCTCGGCTGCGAGCCGCGCCGCCTCCTCGGCCCGCGCGGCTTCCTCCGCCGCCGCCTTCTCGGCGCGCGCGCGCTCGCGGGCCTCCTCCTCGGCCGCGCGCGTCTCGGTCGCCTCGCCGGCCGGTGACGTCTCGTCCAGCTTCGCGGGGTCGGCCGCGTTTTCCGGAGCGGCCTTGTCCTCTTCACGCATCGCACTCTCCTCACGCCCCGGTCGCGCGGACGAACCTACACGGAGCCCGGCTGGAACAAAAACCCGGCCTAGTCAACAACTCGCGCGCGGCGCCGCGGTTCACGGCCGGCCGGCCGGAGCGGCGGGAGGGGGTTGACCCCGGGCGGTCCATCGGCACCACTGTGCGCGCCTGCGAAAAGGAGTGAACCGGAGTGGCCCGCGCGCGCCTGACGATCAATCTCGACGCCATCGCGTCCAATTGGCGCGCCCTCGCGGCGATCGCGGGACCCCGTGTCGAGACTGGCGCCGTGCTGAAGGCCGACGCCTACGGTCTCGGCGCCGCCGAAGTCGGACCCGCGCTGCGCGCCGCGGGCGCGCGATCCTTCTTCGTCGCGCTGGCCGAGGAAGGCGCGGCGCTGCGCGCGGCGATCGGACCGGGCCCGTCGATCCGGGTTCTCGGCGGCTTCATGCCCGGGGACGCGGCGCTCTGCCGCGACGCGGCCCTCACCCCCTGCCTCAACAGCCCCGAACAGCTCGCCGAGTTCGAGGCGACCCTCGCCGGCGCCCCCTGCGCGGTCCAGATCGACAGCGGCATGCAGCGGCTCGGCTTCGCGACCGAGGATCTTTCCGCCTGCGCCGGGCGGATCCGCGCGCTTCGCCCCGATCTCGTGATGAGCCATCTCGCCTGCGCCGACGTCCCCGCGCATCCCCGCAACACGATCCAGCTCGACCGCTTCATCGAGCGCTCGGCGCTGCTGCCGAACGTGCCGCGCAGCCTCTCGGCCACACCGGGAACCCTGCTTGGCCCGGGCTATCACTTCGATCTCGTGCGCCCCGGCATCGGCCTCTTCGGCGGCCTGCCCTTCGCCGCCGCTCTGCCGGTCGTCACGCTCGCGCTGCCGGTCATCCAGGTCCGCGCCGTCGCGCCGGGCGAGCCGGTCGGCTACGGCGCCGCCTGGACCGCCGAACGCCCCTCCGTGGTCGCCACGGTCTCGGCCGGCTACGCCGACGGGCTGATCCGGGCCATCGGCCAGGGACCGGTCTCCCTCTACGCGGGCGAGACCGCCTGTCCGCTGATCGGCCGGGTCTCGATGGACCTTCTCACCGTCGACGTGACCGAGCTCGCGACCGTGCCCGCGGAGCTCGAGATCCTGAACGCGCGCCAGGGCATCGATGATCTCGCACGCGCGGCGGGCACGATCGGCTATGAAATCCTCACGAGCCTTGGCGATCGCTACGAACGCGTCTACAAGGGCGCCGCGCCGCGATTGGACCCCGCATGAACCTTGCCGCCTTCGTTTTCGCTTTCCTGGCCTCGATCGGCCGGTCCGTTCTCGCGCTGCTGACCGCGACCGGGCGCGTGGCCCTCTTCACGCTCGAGACGATCTCGCATGCGATCCGCCCGCCGTACTACCCGGTGGAATTCGGCAAGCAGATGCTTTCGATCGGCTATTTCTCGCTGCCCGTGGTCGGCATGACCGCCCTCTTCACCGGCGCCGCCCTGGCGCTGCAGATCCGCGCGGGTGGCGGCGAGATCGCGGGCGAGCAGCTCGTCCCCTCGGTTGTCGCCATCGGCATCGTGCGTGAGCTCGGGCCGGTGCTCGCGGGCCTGATGGTCGCGGGCCGCATCTCCTCGGCCATCGCCGCCGAGATCGGTACGATGCGCGTCACCGAGCAGATCGACGCGCTGACGACGCTCTCGACCGACCCGCTCAAATACCTCGTCCTGCCGCGCGTGCTCGCCGCGCTCATCGCCCTGCCGCTCCTCGTGCTTGTCGCCAACGTGATCGGCATCCTCGGCGGCTACCTGATCGCGGTCGGGACCTTCGGCTTCAACCCTGGCGCCTATATCAAGAACACCCTCGCCTATATCGACACGGTCAGCGTGGTCTCGAGCCTGCTGAAGGCCGCCGTCTTCGGCTTCATCCTCGGGCTCATGGGCTGCTACCACGGCTATCACTCCGGCCGTGGCGCGCTCGGCGTCGGCCAGGCGACGACCAACGCCGTCGTCTCCTCCTCGATCCTGATCCTCGCCGCGAACTACGCGCTGACGCAGGCGTTCTTCTGATGTCGGAGCCCACGCCCCTCCCGCCCACGCCCGCCCAGTCCATGCCCGCCCCTCCCGTGCCCGCTCCGTCCGAGACCCCCCGGATCGCGCTCGTCGACGTCCAGAAGTCCTTCGGGCCGAAGCGCGTCCTCGCCGGGGTGAACCTCGCCGTGATGCCCGGGGAAAGCCTCGTCATCATCGGCGGCTCGGGCACCGGCAAATCGGTCACGCTGAAATGCATGCTCGGCATCCTGAAGCCCGAGAAGGGCCAGGTGCTGATCGACGGAACGCCGCGCGCCGAGATCGACCGGGCGGCCTTCCTCAACGACTTCGGAATGCTGTTCCAGGGCGGCGCGCTCTTCGACAGCCTCACGGTCTGGCAGAACGTCGCCTTCCGGCTGCGCCGCTCCCCCTTCTCGCTGTCGAAGAAGGCCGCGCGCGCCAAGGCGATCGAGAAGCTCGCGCGGGTCGGCCTCGGACCCGAGACGGCGGATCTCTTCCCCGCCGAGCTCTCGGGCGGGATGCAGAAGCGCGTCGGCCTCGCCCGCGCGATCGCGACCGATCCGCATGTGATCTTCTTCGACGAGCCCACCGCCGGGCTCGACCCGATCATGGCCGGCGTGATCAACGATCTCATCCGCGAGCTCGTGACCGAGATGGGCGCCACGGCCGTCACCATCACCCATGACATGACCACCGTGCGCACCGTCGCCGACCGGGTGGCGATGCTGCACGACGGCATCGTGCGCTGGCACGGACCGGTCGGGGATATCGAGACCGCCACCGACCCCTATCTCGACCAGTTCATCCACGGGCGCGCGACCGGACCCATCGCCGCGATCCGCTGATGGCCGCGCGCGCGCCCCGCTACGCCTGTCTCGAATGCGGCGCGACCACGGCCAAATGGGCCGGGCGCTGCGACGCCTGCGGCGCCTGGAACTCCATCGTCGAGGACACGGGGCTCGCCGCCGGGCCGGCGAAATCGCTCGGCGCCGCGCGCGGGCGCAAGGTTCCGCTGTCCGATCTCTCGCACGCCGAGCCCGAGCCGCCCCGGACGCTGAGCGGCATCGCGGAGCTCGACCGCGTGCTCGGCGGCGGCCTCGTGCCCGCCTCGGCGATCCTCGTCGGCGGCGATCCGGGGATCGGCAAGTCCACGCTGCTGCTGCAGGCCGCCGCCGCCTTCGCCCGCGCCGGGGGGCCGGCGCCGATCTACGTCTCGGGCGAGGAAGCCTCGGCGCAGATCCGGATGCGCGCCGCCCGTCTCGGCCTCTCCGACGCGCCCATCCGCCTCGCCGCCGAGACCAACCTGCGCGATATCCTGACGACGCTCGAGGCCGAGCGGCCCGGCGTCGCGATCATCGACTCGATCCAGACCATGTGGGCCGACCACGTCGACAGCGCGCCGGGCTCCGTCGCCCAGGTGCGCGCCGCGGCGCACGAGCTCGTGACCTTCGCCAAGCGCCGGGGCACCGCCGTGATCCTCGTCGGCCATGTCACCAAGGACGGCCAGATCGCCGGCCCGCGGGTCGTCGAGCACATGGTTGATACCGTGCTCTATTTCGAGGGCGAGCGCGGCCACCAGTTCCGCCTGCTGCGCTCGGTCAAGAACCGCTTCGGCCCGGCCGACGAGATCGGCGTCTTCGAGATGACCGGCGCCGGTCTCGCGGAGGTTGCAAATCCGTCGGCGCTTTTTCTCTCCGAGCGCGGCGCGCCGACCGCCGGCTCGGTCGTCTTCGCCGGCATCGAGGGCACGCGGCCGATCCTCGTCGAGGTGCAGGCTCTCGTCGCGCCCTCGGCGCTCGGAACCCCGCGGCGCAGCGTGGTCGGCTGGGATTCGGGCCGGCTCGCCACCGTGCTCGCGGTGCTCGAATCGCGCTGCGGCATCGGCTTCGCCGGGCTCGACGTCTATCTCAACGTCGCGGGCGGCCTCAGGATCTCCGAACCCGCCGCCGACCTCGCGGTCGCGGCCGCGCTGGTCTCGGCGCGCGAGGATCACCCGCTGCCCGCCGACGCCGTGATCTTCGGCGAGATCAGCCTCTCGGGCGCGCTCCGCCCGATCGCCCAGGGCGAGGCCCGGCTCCGCGAAGCCGCGAAGCTCGGCTTCGGTCAGGCCTTCGCGCCGGAGGGATCGCGCTTCCCGGCCTCGAGCGGCCTGGCCATTCACATGGTTGCGAACCTGGCCGGGTTCATAGACAAGAGCTTTGGGTCAAGGGACGGCTAAGGAACGGGAATGGACGGATTCACGCTTGTCGACGGCGCCGTGCTCGCGGTGATCATCCTCTCGGCCCTCCTCGCCTATGCCCGCGGCCTCGTGCGCGAGATGCTCTCGATCGCCGGCTGGATCGTCGCCGCCATCGCCGCCTTCGCCTTTGCCCCGGCGGTCGAGCCCCTGATGCGCGAGGTCCCGGTGCTGCGCGACATCCTCGGCACGAATTGCGAGCTCGGCCTGATCGCGGGCTTCGCCGTGGTCTTCGCCATCGCCCTCGTCATCGTCTCGCTCTTCACGCCGCTCCTCGCCGGCGCGGTGCAGAACTCGGCCCTCGGCCCGGTCGACCAGGGGCTCGGCCTCCTCTTCGGCGTCGCTCGCGGCGTCCTCCTCGTGATCATCGCGCTCGTCGTCTACAATCAGGTTCTGGGCGGCGCCGGCGGCGTTCCGATGGTCGACGACAGCCGTAGCCGCGCGATCCTCGACAGCACCCAGGCCCGGCTGACCGAGGACGCGCCCGCCGCCCTGTCCTGGGTCGTGAGCCGCTACGAGGTGCTGACCTCCTCCTGCGCGCGGCCGCCCGCCTGATCGCGACGCGAGCGATGGCGGGGCCGCGCGCCGGAACCGGTCTGTTCGCGAACACGCGACATAGGCGCTGGGTGACATTCCCGCGACACCGCCCTATATAGCTGTCGATCCCAGAGACTCAGAGCGGTGTGCCAATAGTGTTGTCTCATCCTTTCGACGACGACGAGCTGCATGAGGAATGCGGCATCTTCGGCGTTATCGGCGTCCAGGACGCCGCCAACTTCGTCGCCCTCGGCCTGCATGCGCTACAGCATCGCGGCCAGGAAGCCGGCGGAATTGTCTCCTACGACCACGCGGCGGGCTTCTCGGAGGCCCGCCGCTTCGGTTATGTGCGCGACAATTTCACCAAGGCCTCGCTGATGGAGACGCTGCCGGGCAGCCTTTCCATCGGCCATGTCCGCTACTCGACCGCCGGGTCGAAGGGCGTGACGGCGATTCGCGACGTCCAGCCGCTCTTCGCCGAATTCGCCATGGGCGGCTGCGCGATCGCGCATAACGGCAATCTTACCAACGCCGTGGCGCTGCGCGAGGAGCTGATCCGGCACGGCTCGATCTTCCAGTCGAGCTCGGACACCGAATGCATCATCCACCTGATGGCGCGCTCGATCCAGAAAACGATTCCCGAGCGGATCAAGGACGCGCTCCGCCGGGTCGAGGGCGCCTTCTCCGTGGTCGCCATGACCCGCTCCAAGCTGATCGGCGTGCGCGACGCGCTCGGCGTCCGGCCGCTGATGCTCGGCCGGGTCGGCGAGACCGGCTGGGTGCTCGCCTCCGAGACCTGCGCTCTCGACATCATCGGCGCCACCTTCGAGCGCGAGATCGAGCCGGGCGAGATGGTGATCTGCACCGAGGACGGCGTCGAGAGCTTCTTCCCGTTCCAGCGGATCAAGCCGCGCTTCTGCGTCTTCGAATACGTCTACTTCTCGCGCCCCGACAGCGTGATCGGCGGCCAGTCGGTCTACGAGACCCGGCGCCGCATCGGCGAGGAACTCGCGAAGGAAGCACCGGTCGAGGCAGATCTCGTCTGCCCGGTCCCCGACAGCGGCACCCCCGCCGCGATCGGCTTCAGCCAGCAGTCGGGCATTCCCTATGCGATGGGGATCATCCGCAACCAGTACATGGGCCGGACCTTCATCGAGCCGACCGAGCAGATCCGCAACATGGGCGTGCGGCTGAAGCTCAACGTCAACCGCGCGGTGATCCAGGGCAAGCGCGTGGTGCTGGTGGACGATTCGGTCGTGCGCGGCACCACGAGCCAGAAGATCCGGGACATGATCATGGACGCGGGCGCGGCCGAGGTGCATTTCCGCATCGCCTCGCCGCCGACCATGTGGCCCTGCTTCTACGGCGTCGACACGCCCGACCGCTCCAAGCTGATCGCCGCGCGGATGAGCGAGGAGGAGATCCGCGAGTTCATCGGCGTCGACAGCCTCAAGTTCGTCTCGCTCGACGGCCTCTACCGCGCCTGCGGCGCCAGCGAGGGCCGTGATCCGCGCGAGCCGCGGTTCTGCGACGCCTGCTTCTCGGGCGAGTACCCGGTGCGGCCCTCGGACATGATCGACCACGGCTTCAAGCTCAAGGTCGTGGCGTGACCGAGAGCCCGGTCGCGCTGGTCACCGGCGCGAGCCGAGGTCTCGGCTACGCCGTCGCCCGCGCGCTGGGCGCGCGCGGCTACCAGGTGGTGGCGGTCGCGCGCACCGTCGGCGGACTCGAGGAGGTCGCGGACGCGATCGAGGCCGACGGCGGTCCCTCCCCCACCCTGGTCCCGCTGTCGCTCACCGATGGCCAGGGCCTCGCGCGGCTCTGCCTCGCGATCCACGAGCGCTGGGGCCGCCTCGATCTGGTGGTCCACTGCGCCGCGGTGGCCCCGCCGCTCGCCCCGGCGGCGCATATCGCCGACAAGGACTTCGACCAGGCGATCGAACTGAACCTCCGCGCGACCGAGCGGCTCATCACCATGCTCCACCCCCTGCTGCGCGCCGCGCCCGCGGGCCAGTTCATCCATGTGACCGACGATCGCGCCGGCGTCGCCAACTACGGCGCCTATGGCGCGGGCAAGGCCGCCGCCGAGGCGCTCGTCCGCTCCTGGGCCGCCGAAAGCGCCCGCATCGGTCCCCGCGTCTCGATCTTCCAGCCCCGCCCGATGCCGACCGCGCTGCGCGCCCGCTTCTTCCCCGGCGAGAACCCCGCGACGCTCACCCCCTGCGCCGAGGAGGCCGCCCGCCTCCTCGCCCTCGTGACGGCGCCCGTCCCCGCCGGCGGGGCCTGAGCCGGGCCGCTTCCGCGTACCCTCGCGGCCCGGGACCCATCCACCCTTGCGGCGCTCGGCCCGCCCCGTCTATAAGAGCCGGGCGCGGGTGTAGCTCAATGGTAGAGCAGCAGCCTTCCAAGCTGAATACGTGGGTTCGATTCCCATCACCCGCTCCACCAATCTCTTGTAAAGCCAGCGGCATTCCCGATCTGGCCACCCGCCGGGCCGCGGGAAGCGCGCCGGGCGGCTCCTCGGTCAGGCGCTCCAGGCCGGCACGATCGTCCGGGCTATGGACGCGTCGAGCGCCTCGAACTCCGCGAGGCCGATCAGGTCGTAGAGCTCGGCGCGGGTCTGCATCTCGCCGAGCATCGCGGAGGTCTTTCCCTCGGCCGCGAGCGCCGCGTAGAGCCGCGCCTGCGCCTTGTTCGCGACGCGCAGCGAGGAGACGGGCCAGATCACCAGCTTGTAGCCCATGTCCTCGAACTCGGTCGCCGTGAAGACCGGCGTGCGTCCGAACTCGGTCATGTTGGCGAGCAGCGGCACGCCGGGAAGCCGGTCGGCGAACGCGCGGAACATCTCGGCGGAGGTCAGCGCCTCGGGAAAGATCGCGTCGGCGCCCGCCTCGACATAGAGCCGCGCGCGGGCGATGGCGCCGTCCATGCCCTCGCTCGCGGCCGCGTCGGTGCGTGCGATCACGACGAGGTCGCGCCGCGCGCGGACGGCCGCGGCGACCTTCGCGGCCATGTCGCGCGCGTCGGCGAGCTTCTTGTCGTTGAGATGGCCGCATTTCTTCGGCAGGAGCTGGTCCTCGATATGAACCGCTCCGGCGCCGGCCTCCTCGAAGGCCCGGACCATGTGCATCACGTTCAGCGCCTCGCCATAGCCGGTGTCGCCGTCGACGAGAAGCGGCAGGCCGGAGGCGCGGGCGATCTGGCGGATGAAGAAGGCGACCTCGTCCACGGTGATGATCCCGAGGTCGGGCAGGCCCATCGAGGCGGTCATCGCCGCGCCGGAGAGGTAGAGCCCCTCGAACCCGGCCGCGCGGGCCTGCAGCGCGGCCATGCCGTTATGGGCGCCCGGGAGGCGGAAGATGCCGGGACGCGCGAGAAGGTCCCGGAACCGCGCGCCGGCGGGACCGCCGGGAAGATCGGAGGCGACGAGATAGGGCATGGTGACTCCTCAGGCGGCGAAGGCGGCGGCGCGCTCGGCGAGCGGGACGAACGGGCGGGGCTCCGGGCCGGTATAGTTCGCGGACGGGCGGATGATCTTGTTGTCCTGGCGCTGCTCGATCACATGCGCGACCCAGCCGGCGGTCCGGGCGATCACGAAGAGCGGGGTGAACATCGCCGTCGGCACGCCCATCAGATTGTAGGAGACGGCGCTGTACCAGTCGAGATTGGGAAAGAGCCCGCGCTCGCGGTCCATCACCGTCTCGATCCGCTCGGCGATGTCGTACATCCGCCGGGTGCCCTGCGCCTCGGCGAGGCGGCGGGCGACCCGCTTGATCACGGCGTTGCGCGGGTCGGCGATCGTGTAGACCGGGTGGCCGAAGCCGATCACCACCTCCTTCGCGGCGATCCGGGCGCGGATGTCGGCCTCGGCGGCGTCGGGATCGTCGTAGCGCTGCTGGATGTCGAAGGCGACCTCGTTGGCGCCGCCGTGCTTCGGCCCCGAGAGCGCGCCGATCGCGCCCGCGACCGCGGAATAGACGTCCGCGCCGGTGCCCGCGATCATCCGCGCGGTGAAGGTCGAGGCGTTGAACTCGTGCTCGGCGTAGAGGTTCAGCGTCGCCTCCATCGCCCGGACATGCGCGAGCTTGGGCGCCCGGCCGTGGAGCAGGTGGAGGAAATGACCGCCGATCCCCGCGTCGTCGGTCTCGACCTCGATCCGGCGTCCGTTCCGGCTGAAGTGGTGCCAGTAGAGCAGCATCGAGCCCAGCGAGGCGATCAGCCGGTCGGCGATGTCGCGCGCGCCGGCGTGGCCGTGATCCGCCGCCTCGGGCAGCACGCATCCGAGCGTCGAGACGCCGGTCCGCAGCACGTCCATCGGATGCGCGGCGGCGGGCAGGAGCTCGAGGCTCCGCCGGACGGCGGCGGGCAGGCCGCGCAGCCGGCCGAGCTTCGTCCTGTAGGCGGCGAGCTCGACCGGGTTCGGCAGGCTGCCATGGATCAGCAGATGCGCGATCTCCTCGAATTCGGCCTGCTCGGCGAGCTCCAGGATGTCATAGCCCCGGTAGCACAGGTCGTTCCCGGTCCGGCCGACGGTGCAGATCGCGGTGTTCCCGGCGATCACCCCGGAGAGGGCGACGGATTTCTTGGGCTTCGGCGGTGTGATGGTCGTCATGCTTGCTCCCTTCCGGAGCGCCGGACCCGCGCGCGCCGCGCGGATCCGGGCTCCGGCTTGATTATCGCGGTCCTGGTCAGGCGATCTCCCCCACCCGGGCGGGCGCGGCGTCGAAGAGGCCGGGCGCGGCCTCGGCGAGGCTCCCCGGCGCGGCGGCGATCCCGAGTTCCCCGAGTTCGCCCGCCGCGAGATCCGGCAGCCGGTCCACGGCGGCGAGGAAGCGGTCCTGCTCGGCCGGGGCGATGATCCCCTCGGCGAGCATCCGGAACTTCGCGACATACTGGGGCCGCGCGAACGGGCGCGCGCCCTGGGGATGCGCGTCGGCGAGCGCGAGCTCGTCCTCGATCACCCGGCCATCCCGCAGCGTGACGATGACCCGGCCGCCGAAGGCCTTGTCGGCGACGTCGTGGTAGCGCGACGTCCAGCGCGGCTCTTCGATCGTGCGGATCTTGCGCCAGAGCGCCACGGTTTCGGGCCGCCTGGCCCGCTCTGGCGCATAGCTCTTCTCGTGGTGCCAGCCGCCGTCCTCGAGCGCGACCGCGAAGATGTACATGATCGAGTGGTCGAGCGTCTCGCGGGAGGCGTCCGGGTCCATCTTCTGCGGGTCGTTGGCGCCGGTGCCGATCACGTAATGGGTGTGGTGCGAGGTCTCGATCAGGATGTCGCGGACCTGCGAGAGATCGCCGATCCTGGGCCCCATGCGGCGGGCCAGGTCGATCAGCGCCTGGCTCTGGTATTCCGCCGAATGCTCCTTGGTGTAGGTGTCGAGGATCGCCCGCTTCGCCTCGCCCGTTTCGGGCAGGGGCACGTGATAGAGCGCGGTCGGCCCGCCGAGCAGCCAGGCGATGAACCCGTCCTCGCCCTCCCAGGCCGGCGAGGGCGCGCCTTCGCCGCGCATCACCCGGTCGACCGCCTCGATGGCCATCTTGCCCGCGAAGGCCGGGGCGAAGGCCTTCCAGGACGAGATCTCGCCCTTGCGGCTCTGGCGGGTCGTCGTGGTCACGTGCAGCGCCTGCTGGACCGCCTGGTAGATCGTCTCGACCGGAAGCCCGAGCGCGGCGCCGATCCCCGCGGCGGCGGAGGGCCCGAGATGCGCGATATGGTCGATCTTGTGCTCGTGCAGGCAGATGCCCTTCACCAGGTCGACCTGGATCTCGTAGCCCGCCGCGAGGCCCCGGACCAGCGCCGCGCCGTCGAGGCCGCGATGCTCGGCGACCGCGAGAACGGGGGGGATGTTGTCGCCCGGATGGCTGTAGTCGGCGGCGAGGAAGGTGTCGTGATAGTCGAGCTCGCGCACTGCGACCCCGTTCGCCCAGGCCGCCCATTCCGGCGAGACCCGCGTTTCCGGGGCACAGCCGAAGACGCGGGCGCCGGGAGCGCCGGGGTGGGCGAGGGCCTGGCCGCGCGCGCTCACCACGGGGCGGCGGTTCAGCGAGGCCACCGCGACGGCGGCGTTGTCGATGATCCGGTTGCCGATCATCTCGACCACCTCGGGCAGCACGGGCACCGGATCGGCCGCGACCTCGGCGATCTTCCAGGCGAGCTGGTCTTCGCGGGCGAGGGGCTCGGCCGATTTGTAGGTCCGCACGGGATGGGTCTGCATTCAAATCTCCGTTGGTCGGGTCTGTCGGGGCGGCGGTCAGGGGATCGGCGTCGGCCGGCCATCGTCGTCGACGGCCACCATCTCGAAGCGGCCGCGCATCGCGGGGCGGCGGGCGCCGGATTTCAGGTCCTCGGCGGTCGCGGTGACGGTGACCGTCATCGAGCTGCGCCCCACGCGCTCGACATGGGCGACGAGATCGAGGATCTCGCCGAGGCGCACCGGCACGTCGAAGTCGACCCGTTCGGAGGCCGCCATCACCACCGCGCGCCGCGCCCGGCGGGTGGCGGCGACGAAGGCGGCCTTGCTCATCAGCGCGAGCCCGTTGCCTCCGAACAGCGTCCCGTAATGGTTCGTCTGCTCGGGAAAGATCATCTCCAGGAAGCGGGCCTCGGCGGTCTCCATGCTCAGGCTTCCGGCGTTTCGGCGGCCTTGTCGGCCGCCGCCCGGATCATCGGGACGATCTGGTCGCCCCAGTTGCCGGAGCCGTCGTGATGGCGCGAGACGCGCACCAGCTCGACCGAGACGCCGGCGGCGACGGCGCGCTGGACGGCCTCGTTCAGGCGATGCGTCGCCTCGGCGACGCGGTGGATGGCCCGGTCGACGTTGACGTTCCCGGGAAGGTCGACGCGACGAAATTCGGTCTGGGCGGTCATGGCTCTGTGCCTTTCCTGTCGGATGGGGCCGCCGCGGGGTCGGCGCGGCGGCGGCTGGCTCATTCGGCGGCGAACTGGTTCATCGTGTTGGCGTGGCCGCCCGCCTTCAGCGCGCGCGCGCCGGAGACCATTTCCTTGAACGCGTCGCCGAGATCGGAGCCGACCTCGTGCTGGTGCTTCACCGCCGAGACGCCGCGACGGATCTCCTCGCGCTGCACGGTCGCGACATAGGCGAGCATCTTGTCGGCGCCGAAATAGCCGCGGCTGAGCTCGTCCATCGACTTCGCGGTCAGGTGGAAGGTCGGGAGCGTGATGAGGTTGTGGAACACCCCGGCGCGCGCCGCGATATCGGTCTGGAACGCCCGGAGCCGCCGGTCCGCCTCGAGCCCGAGCTCGGTCGCGTCGAAATCGGGCTTCATGAGTTCGTTGCCCTCCGGATAGTCGGCCTCCGCGATCTTCCCCTCCGCGATCCACTGGGCGCGGACCTGGCGGCGCAGGTTCAGCGTCCAGTTGAACGAGGGCGAATTGTTGTAGGTGAGCTTCGCCTTCGGCGCCCGCTTCCGGATCTCGGCCACCATCGCGGCGATCTCGTCGACGTTGGGCGTGTCGGTCTCGATCCAGATCAGGTCCGCGCCGCCGTCGTTGAGCGAGGCGACGCAATCCTCGATCACCCGCGCCCGGCCGGTGCCCTCGCGGAACGGGAAGAGGCCGTTCGCGAGCCGCGCGGGTTTCACGAATTCGCCGCCCTGGTAGAGCGCGAGCTCGCCCTCGGCGATCGGATTGGCCTCGGTGATCGGCTCGACCTTGAGCCATTTGATGTATTCCGCCGCGTGGTCGCCCGGCCGCTGGCTCACGGGAACCTTCTGCGTGAGCCCCGCGCCGAGCGAGTCGGTGCGCGCGACGATCACGCCCTCCTCGACGCCCAGCTCCTCGAAGGCGAGGCGGCAGGCGCGCAGCTTCTCGATGAAATCCTCGCGCGGGACCGTGACCTTGCCGTCCTGGTGGCCGCATTGCTTGGCGTCCGAGACCTGGTTCTCGATCTGGAGGCAGCAGGCGCCGGCCTTGATCAGCTCCTTCGCCAGCAGATAGGTCGCGTGCTCGTTGCCGAAGCCCGCGTCGATATCCGCGATGATCGGCACGACATGGCTCTCGAACCCGTCGATCTCGGCGATCACCGCGGTCTCCGCGGCCCCGTCGCCGGCCTTCCGCGCCGCCCGCAGCTTCGCGAAGAGGTCGTTGAGCGCCACCTCGTCGGCCTGGCGGAGCGAGACGTAGATTTCCTCGATCAGCTCGGCGACGGCGGTCTTCTCATGCATCGACTGGTCGGGCAGATGCCCCCAGCGGTTGCGGAGCCCCGCGACCATCCAGCCCGAGAGATAGACATAGGTGCCCTTCGCGGTGCCGCGCATCCGCTTCACCGACTTGATCATCTGCTGCGCGTGGAAGCCCGACCAGCAGCCGAGGCTCTGGGTGAAGTTCGCCGGATCGGCGTCATAGGCGGCCATGTCGGCGCGCATCACCTTCGCCATGGCCCGGGCGATGTCGAGATGGGTGTCGTATGTGTTCTGGATCCGAAGCTGGACGATGTCGTCGACCGAGACGCCCCCGGGCGCGACGCCCTCGGGGTAGCGGGCGAGGATCGCGCTCCGGAGCGCGGCGTAGGATCGGGTCATCGGCGTGCCTCTCGATGGAGCCTCGGGGGTCACCGCGTCCCAGGACGGGTCGGGCCCGAAGGCGGAGAAATAGACGTCGGGCCGCGCGGCCGGCGCCGGCGCGATGACCGGACGGAGAAGACTGGAGAGATCGAAGCTTCCCGTTGCCATCGGCGCCTGTCCCTGCTTGCGGTGCGACGGGGACAGAGGTATTCGCAGATGAGATCGCGCTAAATGACTGAATTTGCGTTGATTTGTGAATGGCTCGCGCCAGTTTTGCGAAGGTTGCGAAGGAGGGGGCGATGAAGAAGACCTTCATGGGCGTGCGCTTGCGGCGCCTGCGCGAGGAGCGCGGGATGACCCAGGCGGCGCTGGCGCGGGCGCTCGATCTTAGCCCGAGCTATCTCAACCAGATCGAGCAGAACCAGCGGCCGCTGACGGTGCAGGTCCTCCTGCGGCTCAACGCCGTCTTCGGCCTCGACGTGCAGCTGTTCGCCGAGGAGGACGAGGCGCGGCTGGTGACCGAGCTTCGCGCCGCGCTCGCCGAGAACGGGCCGCCGCTGGCGCTGGCCGAGGCGCGGGCGCTCGCCGCCAACATGCCCGGCGTCGCGCGGTCGATCCTCGACCTGCACCGCCGCGCGCGGGAGGCGGGCGAGCGCGCCGACGCCCTCGCCGCCAGGCTCGGCGGCGAGACCGCCGTGACGACGCCCGCGGCCTTCGAGGAGGTGCGGGATTTCTTCTTCGCCCGGCGCAACTACCTCGCCGGAATCGACGCGGCGGCGCAGGAGACGGTCCGCGAGGCGGGGCTCCCGATCGGGCGCATGGCCGACGGCATCGCGGCGCGTCTCTCCGCCCGGCACGGGATCGCGATCGAGGACGCCGAGCGCGGCACGCTCCGCGCCTTCGATCCGGGGACGCGCGTGCTCCGGCTCTCGCCCCGGATCTCGCCGGGACAACGGGCCTTCCAGCTCGCGACGCAGCTCGCCTTCCTCGAGCACGGCGCCGAGATCGACGCCCTCGCCGCCGAAGGCGCCTTCCGGGGCGCCGAGGCGGCGCGGCTCGCGCGGATCGGCGTCGCCAACTATTTCGCCGGCGCGCTGCTGATGCCCTACGAGACCTTCCTCGCGGCGGCGGAGGCCCAGCGCTACGACATCGACCTGCTCGCCCGGCGCTTCGGCGTCGGCTTCGAGACCACCTGCCACCGGCTCTCGACGCTGCAGAAGCCCGAGGCGCGGGGCGTGCCGTTCTTCTTCATCCGCACCGACCGCGCGGGCAATATCTCGAAGCGCCAGTCGGCCACCGATTTCCATTTCTCGCGGATCGGCGGCACCTGCCCGCTCTGGACGATCTACGCGGCCTTCGCCCGGCCGGGCGAGATCCTGACCCAGATCGCCGAGATGCCCGACGGGCGCCGCTACCTCTGGATCGCGCGCACCACCATGCGGGGCCAGGGCGGCTATGGCGCGCCCGCGAAGACCTTCGCCATCGCCATGGGCTGCGACATCCGCCACGCCGACCGGCTGGTCTATTCCCGGGGGCTCGATCCGCGCGATCCCGCGGCGGCCACGCCGATCGGCGCCGGCTGCAAGATCTGCGATCGCCCCGCCTGCCCGCAGCGCGCCTTCCCGCCGGCGGGAAAGCCGCTCGCCGTCGATGGCGGCGTCAGCCGCTTCGCGCCCTATTCCGCGGGATGACGGCGGCGAGGCGGTTCCCCGCCGCCGCCTCGGCGCGCCGGGGTCAGCCGACCGCCTCGGGCGCCGCGGCCTCGGCGCGGAGCGCGCGCGCGGCGGCGACGAGCGCGCGGGTGGCCTGCTCGACCTCGGGCCAGCCCCGGGTCTTCAGCCCGCAGTCGGGGTTGACCCAGAGCCGCCCGGCCGGAATGACGGCCAGCGCCTTGCGGAGCAGCCCGATCATCTCAGCCTCGGAGGGCACGCGCGGGCTGTGGATGTCCCAGACGCCGGGTCCGATCTCGTTCGGATAGGAAAAGTCGCCGAAGGCCGCGAGCAGTTCCATGTCCGAGCGCGAGGTCTCGATCGAGATCACGTCGGCGTCCATCTCGGCGATCGCCGGCAGGATGTCGTTGAACTCGGAATAGCACATGTGGGTGTGGATCTGCGTCTCGTCGCGGACCCCGGCGGCCGCGAGGCGGAAGGCGTCCACCGCCCAGCGCAGATAGGCCGGCCAGTCGGCGCGGCGGAGCGGCAGGCCCTCGCGCAGCGCCGGCTCGTCGATCTGGATCGCGGGCAGGCCGGCGGCTTCGAGATCGACCACCTCGTCGCGGATCGCGAGGCCGATCTGGCGGCAGGTCTCCGACCGGGGCTGGTCGTCCCGGACGAAGGACCATTGCAGGATCGTGACCGGCCCGGTGAGCATTCCCTTCATGGGCCGGTCGGTCAGCCCCCGGGCGAACCGCGACCAGCCGACCGTCATCGGCTCCGGCCGCGAGACGTCGCCGAAAATGACCGGCGGCTTGACGCAGCGCGAACCGTAGGACTGCACCCAGCCATTCCGCGTAAAGGCGAAGCCCGCGAGCTGCTCGCCGAAGTATTCCACCATGTCGTTGCGCTCGAACTCGCCGTGCACCAGCATGTCGAGCCCCGCCGCCTCCTGGAACCGCACGCATTTCGCGGTTTCGGCCTCGAGGAAGGCCTGATAGTCGGCGTCGCCCAGCCGGCCCTTGCGGTGCTCGGCGCGCGCGTGGCGGACCTCCCTGGTTTGCGGGAAGGAGCCGATCGTCGTGGTCGGCAGGCGCGGCAGGCCGAGCCGCTCCGCCTGCGGCTTCGCCCGGTCCGGATAGGCCGAGGCGCGCGCGAGATAGGCGCCCGTCACCGCGGCGGCGCGCGCCTTGACGCGCGGGTCGTGGATCCGGGGCGAACCGGCGCGGCTCCGCGCCGCCGCGGCGCTCGCGGCGAAGGCTTCGGCGACGGCCTGGCGCTCGCCCGAGGCCGCGCGGGCGAGCGCGCTCACCTCGGAGAGCTTCTGGCGGGCGAAGGCGAGCCAGCCTCTGAGCTCGGCGTCGAGGTCGGTCTCGAGGTCGAGATCATAGGGCGCGTGGAGGAGCGAGCAGGACGGCGCGACCTCGACGCGGTCCGGGCCGAGCGCCTCGACCGCAAGGGTGACGGGCGCGAGCGCCGCGTCGAGATCCGCGCGCCAGATGTTGCGCCCGTCGATCACCCCGAGCGACAGCACAGCCTCCGGCGCCAGCGCGGCGAGCACCGCGTCGAGCTCTCCCGGCGCGCGGACGAGGTCGATGTGCAGGCCCGCGACCGGCAGGTTCGTCGCGATGTCGAGATTGGGACCGAGCGCGCCGAAATAGCTCGCGACCATGAGCTTCGGCCGGGCCTCGGCCAGCGCGTAATAGGCGGTCCGGAAGGCGGCGCGCGCGTCGGCGCCGAGATCCGTCGCGAGGATCGGCTCATCGACCTGGACCCAGTCGGCGCCGGCGGCCGCGAGCGCGTCGAGGAGCGCGCGATAGACCGGCAGCACCTTCGGCAGCAGATCGAGCGTGTCGAAGTGCGAGCCCCTCGGCTTGGCGAGCGCGAGCCAGGTCACCGGGCCGACGATCACGGGCCGCGTCGCGATCCCGATCGTCTTCGCTTCCTCGAATTCGCGGAGCGCCTTGGTCGAGGCGAGGCGGAACTCCTGGTCCTCGGTCAGTTCGGGGACGATGAAGTGGTAGTTCGTGTCGAACCATTTCGTCATTTCCATCGCCGGAACGCCGTTGGCGCCGCGCGCCATGGCGAAATAGGTAGTAAGGCTCACCTCGCCCGCGACCGCGCCGAACCGCTCCGGCACCGCGCCGAGCGTCGCGGTCATGTCGAGCATCTGGTCGTAGAAGGAAAAATCGTTCGACGGGATCGCGGCGACCCCGGCGTCGCGCTGGATCCGCCAGTGGCGCGCGCGCAGCTCCGCCCCCGTCGCGCGCAGCGCGGCCGCGTCGATGTCGCCTCTCCAGAACGCCTCGGTCGCGGTCTTCAGCTCGCGGTGCGCGCCGATGCGCGGAAAGCCCAGGTTCGCGGCGGTCGCCATGTCAGTCCTCCGGTTCGAGTCGGAGCGACCATAGGGATGGCAATTCATGATGAGAAATGGCATTTTCTCAGAGTTTCATGACGAGGTGTCATATAATGATCGAGCGCCAGCATCTCTCGATTCTCCTCGAGACCGACCGGCTTGGCAGCGTCACCGCCGCCGGCGAGGCGCTGCATCTCACGCAATCGGCGCTCAGCCATGCGATCCGGCGGCTCGAGGCGCAGGCGGGCGTGGCGCTCTGGGAGAAGGACGGCCGGCGGCTGCGGCCCACGCAGGCCGGGCGGCACCTGATCGCGCTGGCGCAGCGGATCCTGCCGCAGATCGAGCAGGCGGAGGCGACGCTCGCCGATTTCGCGCGGGGGCAGCGGGGAATGCTGCGGATCGGCATGGAATGCCACCCCTGCTACCGCTGGCTGCTCCGGGTGGTCGAGCCCTATCTCGCCGCCTGGCCCGCCGTCGACGTCGACGTGCGGCAAGCGTTCCAGTTCGGCGGCGTGGGCGCCCTGCTCGGGCACGAGATCGACCTCCTGATCACCCCCGACCCCGTCGAGCGGCCCGGCCTCGTCTACGAGCCGGTGTTCAACTACGAGATGCGGCTCGCCGTGGCCGAGGACCACCCGATCGCGGGCGAGGTGGCGCGGCCGGGCGACCTGACGGGCGAGGTGCTCATCACCTACCCCGTGTCGCCGGAGCGGCTCGACATCTACACGCGGTTCCTCGTTCCCGCCGGCTGCCTGCCGCGCGCGGTCAAGGTGATCGAGACCACCGACATCATGCTCCGGATGGTCGCCGCCGGGCGCGGGGTGACGGCGCTTCCCGACTGGCTGATCGAGGAATACCGCGCCACCCTGCCGATCCGCGCGCCGCGGCTCGGCCCCGAGGGGATCGCCAAGAGCATCCATATCGGCCGCCGCGCCGGAGACGCGGCGGTCGATTACGTCGAGGCCTTCATCGCGCTCGCCCGCGCGGCGTGAGCGCCGGTTGGGCCCGGACAAAGGGGGCTGTCCACCCCCTCCTGGCCTTCGGCCAGTTCACCCCCGAGGATATTTACCGACCGAAGAGGAGGCGCTTGGTTTCCGGGGCCCGGAGGCGGAGGATGGGCGGGCGGTACAGGCTGGGAAGCCGATGGCCGCGACCGGAGATGGCGGGGGCGGCGCCACGGCGCGCCGTCTCCGCTACCGGGATATCGGCCGGGATGAAGGCCGGGCCTCGGGCCCTCCGGCGTCGCGCGCGGGGCAGGCGCGCGGCGGCGCCGGCGCTGCGCGGCTCTTTTCCGGACACAGGGGGAGCGGCCCGGCCGCTTCGACGGTCCGGCGGACGATCCGGCTCCGAAGGGAATGGCCGCGCGCGGGCCTATTCGTCGCGGGTCATGCTGATGATGTTGAAGTTCTCATCCAGTTTGATGTCGTACTGGCCGATCGCGCATTCCGCGTCATCGAGCTCGAAGAGGGTCGGACTTTCCTTCTCGACCTCCTCCGCCTCGCAGCCGATCTTGGCGATGGTTTCGTTGACCGAGGCGACCTCGGCCTCGGAGGCCATTTCCTCGATCGTGTCCTCCTGGGCCAGGGCGACCCCTCCGGCCATCGCCATCGCGATCGACATCGCCGCGCACAGCTTCCGCATCTCCGCTTCCTCCGCTCGTTCTTGTCAGCGCGGCCGATACTATCCCGATCCGCCGTCGCGCAGAAGCGGCGGCGTCACTCCCAGCTGAGCGCGCCGCCGGTCTGGTATTCGGTGACCCGGGTCTCGAAGAAGTTCTTTTCCTTGCGCAGGTCGATCGTCTCCGACATCCAGGGGAACGGGTTCTCGGTCGCCGCGAAGAGGGGACCAAGCCCGAGCTGGGCCGCGCGACGGTTGGCGATGAAGCGCATGTAGTCGCCGCAGAGCTCGGCCGTCAGACCGAGAAGGCCGGTCGGCATCGTGTCGCGGGCATAGGCCGCCTCGAGCTCCGCGGCCTCGCCGAGCATCCGGCGCACCTCGGCCTGGAAGGCCTCGGTCCAGAGGTGGGGGTTCTCCGCCTTGATCTGGTTGATGACGTCGATGCCGAAGTTCAGGTGCAGGCTCTCGTCGCGCAGGATGTACTGGTACTGCTCGGCGATGCCGACCATCCGGTTGCGCCGGCCGAGCGACAGGATCTGCGCGAAGCCGGTGTAGAACCACATCCCCTCGAAGACGACGTAGAAGGCGACGAGATCGCGCAGGAAGGCGCGGTCGGTCGCCTCGGTGCCGGTGCGGAAGCCCGGATCCTCCAGCGCCCTGGTGTGCTCCAGCGCCCAGGCCGCCTTGTCGGTGATCGAGGGCACCTCGCGGTACATGTTGAAGAGCTCGCCCTCGTCGAGGCCGAGGCTTTCGACGATGTACTGGAAGGTGTGGGTGTGCACCGCCTCCTCGAAGGCCTGGCGCAGCAGGTACTGCCGGCATTCGGGGTTCGTCAGGTTGCGGTAGACCGCGAGCACGATGTTGTTGGCGACGAGGCTTTCGGAGGCGGCGAAGAAGCCGAGGTTGCGCTTCACCATCCGCCGCTCGTCGTCGCTGAGCGCATTCCCCTTCCAGAGCGCGATGTCGGCCTGCATCGAGACCTCGGTCGGCATCCAGTGGTTGTTGCAGGCCGAGAGGTACTTCTCCCACGCCCAGCGGTACTTGAGCGGCAGGAGCTGGTTCACGTCGGCGCGGGCGTTGATCATCGCCTTGTCGGAGACCGACACGCGGCCGCCTTCGCGGTCGATCGAGCCGAGGCCCGTGGTGTTGAGATCGAGCATGGCCGCGTCCTTACTGGCAGGCTTCGCAGGTCGGGTCGTCGAGAGCGCAGACCGCCCCGACCTTCACCGCGTTCAGCGTCGCGTCGGCGCCCGCGAGGGTGGATTTCTCGACCCGGGTCGCGGCCTTGGCGCGCAGGTAATAGGTGGTCTTCAGCCCCGACTTCCAGGCCAGGCGATAGAGCGCGTCGAGCTTCCGGCCCGAGGGTTCGGCCATGTAGAGGTTGAGGCTCTGCGCCTGGTCGATCCACTTCTGCCGCCGGGCGGCCGCGCGCACCAGCCACTCCGGCGCGATCTCGAAGGCGGTGGCGTAGAGCGCCTTCAGGTCCGAAGGCACCCGGGCGATCGGCCCGAGCGCGCCGTCGTGGTATTTCAGATCGGAGATCATCACCTCGTCCCAGAGCCCGCGCGCCTTCAGGTCCGCGACCAGCGCCGCGTTCACCACGGTGAACTCACCCGACATGTTCGACTTCACGTAGAGGTTCTGAAACGCGGGCTCGATCGACTGGCTGACGCCGACGATGTTCGAGATCGTCGCGGTCGGGGCGATGGCGAGGCAGTTCGAGTTGCGCATGCCGTTGCGCGCCCGCTCCCGGAGCCCGTCCCAGTCGAGCCGCGCGGTCTTGTCGAAAGGCGCGACCCCCCGCGCCTCCGCGAGCAGGTCGAGCGAGTCATGCGGCAGGATGCCCCGGCTCCAGAGCGAGCCCGGAAAGCTCGCATAGGCGCCGCGCTCGCCTGCGAGGTCGCAGGAAGCGGAGATGGCGTGGAAGGCGATCGCCTCCATGCCCTCGTCGGCGAAGGCGACCGCCGCCTCGCTCGCATAGGGGATGCGCAGCGTCTGGAGCGCGTCCTGGAAGCCCATGAGGCCGAGGCCGACCGGGCGGTGCGCCCTGTTAGACCGCTCCGCCTGGGGGATCGTGTAGAGGTTCACGTCGATGACATTGTCGAGCATCCGCATGGCGACGGCGACCGTGCGGGCGAGCTTCGCCGCGTCGAGGCCCGCGGGCGTCACATGCGCCGCGAGATTGACCGAGCCGAGGTTGCAGACCGCGACCTCGTCGGCGCCCGTGTTGAGCGTGATCTCGGTGCAGAGGTTCGAGGAATGCACCACGCCGACATGGCCCTGCGGCGAGCGGATGTTGCAGGGGTCCTTGAAGGTGATCCAGGGGTGGCCGGTCTCGAACAGCATCGAGAGCATCCGCCGCCAGAGCTCGACCGCGCGCACCCGGCGGTGCACCCGGATCTCGCCCGCGGCGGCGCGCGCCTCGGCGGCCTCGTAGGCGGCGCGGAAGGCGCGGCCGGTCAGCTCGTGCAGCTCCGGCACCTCGTCGGGCGAGAACAGCGTCCAGGATCCGTCCCGCTCGACCCGCTCCATGAACAGGTCCGGCACCCAGTTCGCCGTGTTCATGTCATGCGTGCGGCGGCGGTCGTCGCCGGTGTTCTTGCGAAGGTCGAGGAATTCCTCGATGTCGATGTGCCAGGTCTCGAGATAGGCGCAGACCGCGCCCTTGCGCTTGCCGCCCTGGTTGACGGCGATCGCCGTGTCGTTCGCGACCTTCAGGAAGGGCACGATGCCCTGGCTCTCGCCATTCGTCCCCTTGATATGCGCGCCGAGACCCCGGACCGGGGTCCAGTCGTTGCCGATGCCGCCCGAGTATTTCGCGAGCAGCGCGTTGTCGCGGATGCCGCCGAAGATGCCTTCGAGATCGTCCGGGATCGTGGTGAGGAAACAGGAGGAAAGCTGCGGCCGGGGGGTGCCGGAATTGAAGAGCGTGGGCGTCGAGGCCATGAAGTCGAAGGACGAGAGCAGGTCGTAGAACGCGATCGCCCGCGCCTCGCGGTCGTCCTCGCGGAGCGCGAGCCCCATGGCGACGCGCATGAAGAACGCCTGCGGCAGTTCGAACCGGATCCCGCGCTCGTGCAGGAAGTAGCGGTCGTAGAGCGTCTGGAGCCCGAGATACTGGAACGCGCGGTCCCGCTCGGGCCGGAGCGCGGCGGCGAGCCGGGCGAGGTCGAATTCGGCCAGCGCGGGATCGAGCAGCCCCGCCGCGATTCCATGCGCGACATAGGCCGGAAAATAGACCGCGAGATCGGTTTCCCCGGGCCGGCCGAGCACATGGCCCACCGCCTCGGCGCCGAGCCGGTCGCCGAGCAGCCGCGCCGCGACGAAGGCGTAGCCGGGCTCGGTCTCGATCAGGCTCCGCGCGCCGAGGATCAGCGCCTCGTCGAGCTCCTCGGCCGTCACCCCGTCGTAGATCGTCGCGAGCGCGCGGCCCAGCACGGCCTCGGCCGAGACGTCGGCGAGCCCGTCGCAGGCCAGCGCGATCCGCGCGCGCAGCCCCGCGACGTCGAGCGCCACGCGCGCGCCGGCGCGGTCGTGCATCCAGCGCTCGGGCGCCGGCGTAGCCCCGGCGGCGCGCTCGGCGGCGCGGGCCTCGCGCCAGAGCACATAGGCCCGCGCGACCTTGTGGTGGCCGCCGCGCATCAGCGCGAGCTCGGCGAGATCCTGGATGTCCTCGATCGCGATCCGCGCCACCTGCCGGCGCGCGATCGCCGCCGAGATCGCGACGGTCAGCCCCTCGACGAGATCATGCACCCGCTCCGAGCCCCGCGCGCCCTCGCCCTCGACGGCGAGCACGGCCTTGCCGAGCGCCACCGCGATCTTGCGCGCGTCGAAGGGCGCGAGCCGACCGTCGCGCTTGATCACCTGGAGTCCGGTCGACTGGGCCACCTGGCCCGACTGAAGTTCCGCCGCCTGCATCAGCTTCCCCGCTGTGTTCCGGCGGAGCGCGCGAGGAGCGGACGGGCGCGCGGAAGAACCCACGGGCGCCGCGACTCCCTCGGGGCACCCCGCCCGGGTTTCTGTCACGTCACGGCAGGTCTCCTGGCTCGCGGCTGTCGCCGCCCCTCCCGCCTTCCCGGCCCGGGGGCCAGTGGCATGATGGAAAGGACGCGCCGCTTACAGTTGCGGGGGCAGCGCCGGTCTCGCACCGGCTTCCCTATTCTCCGACCCGGGAATCAGCTCCCGGGTCAGCACCGTGACGACTAGATATTGTTAGCGGGGAACGCGCATTGTCAATCTGTCGTGGAACCATCGACGTGACAGCCGCGCCATCGCGTCGCGCTCGCTCATGGCTCAAAGTGTCCGGACGAGGCGCAACGCGTCGTAGACCGCCGCGTGCGTGTTGCGCGCGGCCACCGCGTCGCCGATCCGGAACAGCTGATAGGCGCCCGCGGGATCACGGCGCACCTCCTGCGGAGCGCCCGCGACCAGCGCCTCGTAGTCGACCTCGCCGAGATTGGTCGAGCCCGCCCGCAGGTCGAAATAGAGCTCGTCGAGCGGCCGGGTGCCGTGGTTCACGACGACCTGGTCGACGCGCCGCTCGCGCGTGACGCCGCCGTAGTCGCTGTCGATCGTCGCGAGCAGCTCGTTGCCGCTCCGCGCGACGGCGGCGAGCTTCCAGGTGACGGTGAAGAGCACGTCGCGCTTCTGCAGCTCGCGCATCGCGGGCGTCAGCGACATCGCCATCACCTCCGGGGCGAAGGCCCGGTCGCGCGTCATGATCTCGACGCGCGCCCCGGTCGCGGCGATCTTCTCCGCCGCCTGAAGCCCGGCGTAGTCGCCCGCGTCGTCGTAGATCAGCACGTTCGCGCCGGGCCGGACGTCGCCCGAGAGGATGTCCCAGGCCGAGACCACGAGGTCGCCGCCCGCCCCCAGCACGTCGGTATGCGGCAGGCCGCCGGTGGCGATCACCACCACCTCGGGCGCCTCGGCCCGCACGCCGTCAGCGTCGGCGAAGCTGTTGAAGCGGAAGGCCACCCCGAGCCGCTGGCATTCGGCGAAGCGCCAGTCGATCAGCGACATCATCTCCTGCCGGCGCGGCGTCAGCGCGGTCAGCCGGACCTGCCCGCCGGGATTGTCCGCCGCCTCGTGCACGATGACCTCATGGCCGCGCTCGGCGGCGACGCGCGCCGCCTCGAGCCCGGCGGGCCCGGCGCCGACGACGACGACCCGCCGCCGCGCCGCCGCCCTGGCGATGGCGTGCGGCTGCTCGATCTCGCGCCCGGTCGAGGGGTTGTGCAGGCAGAGCGCCATGCCGCCCTGGTAGATCCGGTCGAGGCAGTAGTTCGCGCCGACGCAGGGGCGGATCCGCTCCTCCTCGCCGCGCAGGATCTTCGCGACGATATGCGGATCGGCCATATGGGCGCGGGTCATGCCGACCATGTCGAGCTTGCCGCTCGCGATCGCATGGCGCGCGGTCGCCACGTCCTGGATCTTGGCGGCGTGGAAGGTGGGAAAGCCGGTGGCCGCGCGGATCTCGCCGGCGAAGTCGAGATGCGGCGCCGAGCGCATCCCCTGCACCGGGATCATGTCGGTAAGCCCTGCGTCGGTGTCGAGATGGCCCTTCACCACGTTGAGGAAATCGACCATGCCCGACTGCTTCAGGCGGCGCGAGATCTCGATCCCGTCCGCCTTGGTCAGCCCGCCCGGCAGGTCCTCGTCGCCGGTGTAGCGGATCCCGACGATGAACTCCGGCCCGACCCGGTCGCGGATCGCCCGCAGCGTGTCGAAGGTGAAGCGCAGGCGGTTGTCGAGGTCGCCGCCATAGGGCGCGTCGAGATCGTTGGTCAGCGGCGACCAGAACTGGTCCATGAGATGGCCATAGGCCTGGAGCTCGATCCCGTCGAGCCCGGCCGCCTGCATCCGCTCCGCCGCGTCGGCGTAATCCTCGATGATCCGGGCGATGTCCCAGTCCTCGGCCTTCTTCGGGAAGGCGCGGTGCGCGGGCTCGCGCTCGTGGCCCGGCGAGATCACCGGCAGCCAGTCGGCCTTGTCCCAGCGGGTGCGGCGGCCGAGATGCGTGAGCTGGATCATCACCGCGCAGCCGTGGTCGTGGCATTCGTCGGTGAGCGCCCTCATCCAGTCGACGATCTCGTCCTTCCAGGCGAGCAGGTTGTTGAAGACCGGCGGGCTGTCGCGCGCCACCGAGGCGGATCCCGCCGTCATCGTCATCGCGACCCCGGCCCGGGCGCGCTCGACGTGATAGGCGCGGTAGCGCTCCTTCGGCATCCCGTCCTCGGGATAGGCCGGCTCGTGGCTGGTGATGATCAGCCGGTTCCGGAGCGTGAGATGCTTGAGCTGGTATGGCTGAAGAAGCGGATCGCTGGACATGGCACCCTCCGTTGGCTGCCCCCGCTCATGCCCGAAATGTTCACTTGTGTCAAGTTCACGGTCATCCCTGTCCATTCGTCTTGCGCGGCGCGCCGGCCGCAGTTAGGGTTCCCGCCATGGGAACCGGTGCGCGGCCTGCGAGCGAGAAGGACACCGGCTGGCGCGGCTCGCGCGAGCTCTGGCTCGACGCCGCGAGGCAGGCGCTGGTCGAGGACGGGCTCGACGCGGTGAAGATCCAGCCGCTCGCGAGCCGCCTCAACATCGCGCGCACCAGCTTCTACTGGTTCTTCAAGGACCGGAACGCCCTGCTCGACGCCCTGCTCGAGGCCTGGGAGACGAAGAACACCACCGCCTTCGTCGACGCCTGCGAGGCCTATGCCGAGACCATCTCCGAGGCCGTGCTCAACCTCTTCGTCGTCTTCAACGACGAGGCGCTGTTCGAGCCCCGGCTCGATTTCGCGGTGCGCGGCTGGGCGCATCACTCCGAGGCCGCGGCGGCGCGGGTCAATGTCGCCGACGCCCGGCGGCTCGCCGCGATCACGGCGATGTTCGAGCGGTTCGGCTTCGCGCCCGACGAGGCCGACGTGCGGGCGCGCACGGTCTATCTCGTCCAGATCGGCTACATCGCGATGCAGGTGGCGGAGGACCGCGACGGCCGCATGGCGCGGGTGCCGCGCTATGTCGAGATCTACTCGGGCCGCGCCCCCTCCGCGAGCGAGCTGGCGCGGTTCCACGCGCGCGTGAAATATTCCCCGAACGGCGGTGGCGCGGACTGACCGGCGTCCGCGCCATCGCGCGACCCCGGCCCCGGCGCGCTTCGGGCGCCGGCCCGAGCCGGCCTCCCCCGGGGTCGCGGCGTCGAGCCCCGGGGCGGCGAAGCCGGATCTTCCGCGTCGGTCGCCCGACGGGCGAGCATGGCGCGTCAGAGGAGAGGAACGGCCGATGATCGACGACACGGATCGGGTCGGGGGCCCGGTGAGGCTGACGGGGCGGCTGATTTGCGGCTCCGCGCGGGAAGCCGAACTCGTGCGGCGCCACCTTCCGGAGCACCTTCGCCTCACGCGGGCGGAGCCGGGCTGCGTCTCGTTCGACGTCTCGCGCACGGCGGATCCGCTGGTGTGGCGTGTCGAGGAGTGCTTCGTGGACCGTGCGGCGTTCGAGGCCCACCGGCGCCGGACACGCGCCTCGGACTGGTGGGGCGCGACTGCGGAGATCCGGCGGGACTACCGGATCGCCGGCCCGGACTGATCCACCGCTCCGACGACCACGGAGGGCCGGCCCGGAGCGACGGGCCGGGAGGGCCCGGTTCCGGGGCTCCGTCGCGCGCCGGACCACGATCACGCGCCGCGAACGGAGTTAATTACCCCGTACCAACTTCAGCGCCTCGGGCCGCTCGGCCATGAACACCGCAACCGGAGCGGCGCCGCGCCGGGATCGCGAGACGGGGCGGGAAGGATGAACGGCGATTTCGCTCATGATCTCTTCCACGCGCTGCGGCGGTTCCCGGACCAGAAGGAGCGGGTCGCCCGACTGGCGGAGCGAAGCGAGACATTCCGCGACATGTGCGAGGAACTCGCGGCGGCGGAACGCGCGCTGGCCGCGCTGACCGGCGAATCGACCGACAGGAGAATCGAATGCGAGGGCTGGATCGACCGTCTGCTCGGCGAGATGTCCGAGGCGCTTTGCCGGCTGGACGTGCTGCCCCTGCCGCCGCGCCGGTCGCGATGACCGCGTCCGCGCCGCGCGGCCGGGTCGGGCAGCACCTCGCCCAGGAGTTCGCCGGATCGTCGATCCGCTCGACGCTCCGCGTCCGAGGACGCCCCCGCGCCCGGGGGTGGAAAAGGCCGTACCGGCCCAACTGGAGGGAATACGCATGAAACGTCACCTGATCACGGCGGGCCTGCTCTCGCTGCTCGGCGCCCCCGCCTTCGCGGCCGGGCTCGAGGTCACCTGCGGCGACTACAGCCTGATGGACAACGCCGGGCAGATGGAGACGATCGCCGCGCTCGAGGCCGAGACGTCGCAGCTTCCCGCGGAGCAGCAGCTGACCGCCGAGGCGATCCACACCAAGCTCGCCGCCGAGTGCAAGGACAAGGTCGACATGATGGTGCTCGACGTGGTCACCGGGAAGTAGCCCCCGCCCCAAGGCAAACCTGGTCCGGCCGGCCACGGGCGGACCTCAACCGGCGTCGCAGCGCGACCCGCCGAGGATCAATCATGCTCCGCAACGCGATCTTCTCCGCCCTGGTGGCGGTCCCCTGCCTGCTCGCCGGGCCGGGTTTCTCCCAGGGCACGGCGCCCGCGCCGCATGTGCCCCTCCAGAAGACGATCGGCGAGGCCCGTCCCGAGGTCGTGCCCGCGCTCATCGTCATGAACGCCGCCGGCGCGACGCTCGGCGACGGCCAGCTGACGCTGAAAGGCGTCGCGACCAACTCGATCGTCTTCGCCGATCGCCCGGTGCGCGCGGCCGGCCACGCGCTGACCAGCACGCTGCTAGACGAGTGGAACCCGTCCTATCCCGACAGCTTCCACGCGGACCCGCCCAACGCGACCGTCTCGGCGTTCGGCTCGGCCGAGACGGACATCTACGACGCGGTCGTGACGCTCAGGAATCCGCGGATGCGGGGCGCCGATCTCGTCTTCGACGTCGACGTGCTCGAGGGAAGCCTCGACGGGTCGACCGGGCCGGCGGCGGTCTTCATCGACATCATCGGCCGTCCGCTCACCCCGCTCTCCTTCGCGGGCGTGGCGCGCCGGACCGCCTATCGCGGCGCCTGGTACGCGGGCGCCGCGGACGCGACCGCGGCCGCCGCGACGCGGCCAGTGTGCGGCTATCCGCCCTACCCGCCCTGCTAACGACATTCCGGCCTCAGGCCGATTGGAGGAATTCATGAACATCTCCCGCCGAAGCTTCGCTTTCGGAACCACGGCGCTGCTCGCGAGCGTGTCCCTCGTGGGCATGGCCGCCGCGCAGGACGGGCCGATCGACGATCTGCGCGAGGGTGGCGAGGATCTCTGGCTGGCGCTCGAGGCCTACGCCTATCTCTATCCGCTCGTGACCATGGAGATGACCCGCCGCGTCATCACCAACGTCGCCGCGCCGGAGGGTACCCGGGCGCCGATGGGGAACCTGATCAAGATGCGCCAGTATCCCGATTCGAGCTTCCGGGACGTGACCGCGCCGAACGCCGACACGCTCTACACCACGAGCTTCGTCGACGTCGGCGAGGAGCCCTGGGTCGTCTCGATCCCGGATTTCGACGGCCGCTACGCCCTGTTCCCGATGCTCGACGGCTGGACGACGGTCTTCGACGTGCCCGGCAAGCGCACCACGGGGACCGGGCCGCAGACCTGGGCGATCACCGGGCCCGGCTGGAGCGGGACCCTCCCGGAGGGGGTCGTGGAATACAAGTCGCAGACCAGCATCGTCTGGCTGCTCGGGCGCATCTACTGCACCGGCACGCCGGAGGACTACGCCGCCGTCCACGCGCTGCAGGACGCGATCAAGCTCATGCCGCTCAGCGCCTGGGGCAAGGCGGACTGGACGCCGCCGGCGGGCAAGGTCGATCCCGCGATCGACATGAAGGCGCCGGTGCGGGACCAGGTGAACGCGCTCGACACCGACGCCTTCTTCGGCCTCGGCTGCGAGCTCATGAAGCGCAATCCCCCCGCGGCGGCCGACCAGCCGCTCCTGGACCGGATCGCCGCGATCGGCATCGTCCCCGGCAAGGATTTCGACGCGGGCAAGCTCGACGCCGTGCTCAAGACGCGGATCCCGCAGCTCGGCTTCGCCCGCGTCATGCTGCATTTCAAGGACAGCGGCGGCGAGATCCAGAACATCAACGGCTGGGGCTTCACGCTCAAGACCGGGCTCTATGGCACCGAATACCTGCAGCGCGCCCTGATCGCGGCGATCGGCCTCGGGGCGAACCGCCCGCAGGACGCGGTCTACCCGACCTCCACCAATCCCGCCGGCTCCTTCGGCCTGCTGCGGCACTACGACGGATCCGAGAACTGGACGCTGACCTTTCCGAAGGGTGATCTCCCGCCGGTCCAGGGCTTCTGGTCGCTCACCATGTACGACGAGAAGTACTTCTTCGTCGCGAATCCGATCAACCGCTACTCGATAAGCCCGCGCCAGGACCTCAAGGCCAACGCCGACGGCTCGGTCGTCATCCTGATCCAGAACGAGAGCCCCGGCGCGGACAAGGAGGCGAACTGGCTGCCCGCGCCGAAGGGACGTTTCATCCTGATGCTCCGGCTCTACTGGCCACGCGAGGGCTCGCCGTCGATCCTCGACGGCTCCTGGTCGATCCCGGAAGTGAAGCACGCCGGGTGAGCCGGCCCGCCCGAACCCGCGACCCCCGGCGCGTCGACGCGCCGGATCGCGCGGGTTCGGGCACGACCGCCGCGCCGGGCTCCGCGTCCGGCGCGAAACGGCCCCGCGGGACATCCGCCGGCCGAAAGCCGCGCTCCGGACGCGGTTCCGGCGCGCGCGGGCCCCGTCGCCCGACCCCGGGGGGACCGGTGTCCGGCGAATGACGAGCGGAATCGCCGGAACGCGCCGCGCTGAACCGAGTTACTTTCCCGAGAGCCTCGCGCCGCCGCGCCGGGACGCCTCATGAAACAGGATCGGGGTAGGCGATGCCGCGCGCGAAACCTGACAAGCCGCTCGTGCTGGTCGTCGAGGATGAACCCCTGCTGAGGATGGACGCCGTCGACATGGTGGAGAGCGCCGGCTTCGCGGCGCTCGAGGCGGCGGACGCGGACGCGGCGCTCGAGATCCTGCGGACGCGCTCGGACATCGCGATCCTTCTGACCGACATCGACATGCCGGGCTCGATGGACGGCATCAAGCTCGCGCGGCTCGTTCGCGACCGCTGGCCGCCGATCGAGATCATCATCGTATCGGGCTTTCGCGCCGTGTCGGAGGCGGAGATGCCCGCGCGCGGCCTCTTCTTCGGAAAACCCCTGCCGCGTCGCGAGGTGGCCGAGGCCCTGCGGTCGCTGTCGGCCTGAGGCGGGCGGGGCGGCTAGCCGTCCTCCCCGGGGGTCGCCGCCCGACCGGCGTGGCCCACGAGATGGTATTCGATCCCCTCGGGGCCGAAGACGTGCCGGCCAGTCCCCTGGAAATCCGCCGGCACGATGCGCTCGAGCAGGATGGTCCCGAAGCTGATCCGCTTCGGCCCCGTCGCGACCGGGCCGTCACGCTCGCGCCAGGCGAAGTCGAAGTCCCCCTCCGGCGCGACCGACCAGCCTATCTCGACGCGCCCCGTTGGCACGGTCAGCGCGCCATGCTTCACCGCGTTGGTCGCGAGCTCGTTCACCGCGAGCGCGAGAGCGAGCGCCTGCCGCTCCGGCAGCGGGACGCGGACGCCGGTGAACGAGACGCGGTCGAGGTCGCCGACATGCGGCGCGAGCCCGGCGCGGACCAGCGTCTCGACATCGGCCTCCACCGAGCCGCCGCGCCCCAGCAGCTCGTGCGTTCCGGCGAGCGCGCGCAGCCGGTCCGTCAGCGCGCGCGACGCCTCCCTGGTATCCGTCTGGGTCTTGAGCGTCTGGGTCGCGATCGCCGAGACGATCGCCATCGTGTTGCGCATCCGGTGGGCGAGCTCGGCGTTGAGCACCTCGAGGCGCCGCTGGCTCTCGACCCGTCCGGTGGTCTCGATGACGGTGTCCATCATCCCCGCGACCGCGCCGGTCTCGTCGCGAATCGGGCTGTAGCAGAAGGTGAAGTTGCAGCGCTCGGGATAGCCGAACCGGTTGATCACCAGCGGGAAGTCCTCGATGAAAACCGCCTCCCCGGCGAGCGCGCGCGCGACGATCGGGCCGATCTCCGCCCAGGCCTCCCGCCAGACGTCCGGGAAGGGCCGGCCCTGCGCCTCGGGCTTGTCCCCGAGGATCAGCGCGAAGGCGTCGTTGTGCAGCGTATGCAGCTCCGGCCCCCAGACGATCGCCTTCGGAAAGCGCGAGGCGAGCATCATTCCCACGGCGGTCCTGAGCCCCGGGCCCCAGGTCTCGATCGCGCCGAGCGGCGTCGCCGACCAGTCCACGGCGGCGATGTTGAGCGCCGCCGTGCCACCGCCCTCGAGAAAGTAGAGAGCGTCGCTTCTCACGGCGATGAAGGCCCCATGCTGGCTGACCGGCGCGACGCCGGTCCGGATCTGGGGCAGGCTTAGCACGCGACCGCCGGGGATCGCGAGCGCAATGTGACGCGCGGGGCTCCGAGTCGGCCCGCCGCCGCGGGTTCTCGGGTCAGTCGCGGCGCCCGACCTTCAGGATCCGCCCGGCGAGCAGGGCGATGGCGGCCGCGCCGAAGGAGAGGAGCGCGCCCATCCGCGCCGCGTCCTGCACCGGC
>QFPW01000086.1 GCA_003241785.1 Rhodovulum sulfidophilum
GGAGACGCTGATTTATTCGTCTCCTGCCACCCATCTTGGCACAATCCGCTGAAGTCCGCCGCACGAGTTGCCCACATGCAAAAAACCTTTTCCGAAGCAGAATACGCCGGCAAGAAAAAGCTGACTCGACGCGACCGGTTCCTCAACGAAATCGATCAACTGGCCCCTTGGGCGTTGCTGGGAGCCCAGATCGCGCCGTTCTATGCCGACAACACCGGCAAGCGCGGCAGGCCCAGTATTGGCTTGTCACGCATGTTGCGCCTGTACGTCGTGCAGCAATGCTTCGGTCTTTCCGATGAGGGCACGGAAGATGCGGTGTACGACAGCCAGGCCGTGCGGCTGTTTGTCGGGATTGACCTGAGCCACGAGTCCGCCCCGGACGCGACCACCCTGCTGAAGTTCCGGCGCTTGCTGGAAACACACCAACTCACCCAGAAGATCTTCGCCGCGATTAACCAGCATCTGAGCGCCAAGGGCTTGCTGCTCAAAGAAGGCACCATCGTGGATGCCACGCTGATAGCGGCGCCGCCTTCGACCAAGAACCGTGAAGGCAAACGCGACCCGGAGATGCATCAGAGCAAGAAAGGCAACCAGTGGCACTTCGGCATGAAGGCGCACATCGGCGTGGATGCTGCGACCGGTCTGGTGCATAGCCTGGTGACCACCGCAGCCAATGTTCACGATGTAACGCAGGCCCATGCACTGCTGCATGGCGAAGAGAGCACTGTGTTTGCCGATGCCGGTTACGTTGGTGCGCAAAAGCGTGAGGAAAACCAGGACACGCCAGTTGAATGGCAAATCGCCATGCGGCCCGGCAAACGCAAAGCCTTACCGGATACGCCAGAAGGAAAGCTGCTCGATCAACTGGAGTTCCTGAAGGCCAAGGTTCGCGCCAAGGTCGAGCACCCGTTTCACGTGGTGAAAAACCGCTTTCATCATCGCAAGACTCGCTACCGTGGCCTGGCGAAAAACACTGCGCAGATGTTCAGTCTGTTTGGGCTGGCCAATCTGCTGCTGGCCAAGAGGCATTTGATACCAATAACGGGATAAATCCGTCTTGATGACGGGAAATGAGCGTTGCGGCTACCGCCGCAGGGCTAGAAGACGCTGATCGAGCGTTTTAACTTCGGAATTGATTGGATTTCGATGAGCGATTCGGTCATCGGAGATTTGGAGGCGATTAATTCAGCGCCTCCC
>QFPW01000048.1 GCA_003241785.1 Rhodovulum sulfidophilum
GCTTGTTCGGAAGGAGCGGCGCGATGATCCCCCATTCCTCGTCCGTCAGTTCGTGGCGTCGCATTCATCCCTCCGTTTTCCGAGGGATGAATCACAACGCGCGAGAACAGGGAATCCCATTTATGGGGCCGCTCCCTAGGGTCAAAACCTGATCATCATATTGATTTGATGAAGCCTCTCTGATTCTGTCCTGCCGAGCGGCGGAGGAGGTGAGCGATGGCGGGGGAGTTCTGGCTTTCGGACAAGGCATGGGCTGCGATCGCACCACTCTTGCCGAGCAACCAGGCCGGGGCCCGACGGGTCGATGACCGGCGGGTGATATCCGGCATCGTTCACGTGCTGAAATCCGGGTGCCGCTGGAAGGATTGCCCGGCGATCTGCGGGCCGCCGACGACGATCTACAACCGGTTCAATCGTTGGAGCTGGAAGGGGCTCTGGGGCCGTATCTTCGCCGAACTGTTCGCCCGGGCGGAGATCCCGAAGGATCTCAGCCTCGATTCCACCGCCGTTCGGGCGCATCGTTCGGCGCATGGCGGCAAAGGGGGGCGAAAGCTCAGGCCATCGGGCGCTCGCGTGGCGGACCAACGACGAAAATCCATGCCCTGAGCGACGAGCACGGCCGCGTCGCCGCCTTCTCGCTCTCACCCGGCAATGTCGCCGACATTTCGGCCGCGCCGGAACTGCTTGCCTCCAGGCCCGCCCCGCGCCGGCTGATCGCCGACAAGGGCTATGACGCGATGAGCCTGCGCCGCTCCCTCGCCGAGCGGCGTACCGAGGCCGTCATCCCGTCCTCTCGCTCGCGAAAACGTCCGATCCCCCACGATCCGGTCGCCTACCGCGAGCGCAATCGTATCGAGCGCGCCTTTTGCGCCCTCAAGGATTGGCGTCGCGTCGCCACACGCTACGACAAGCTCGCCCGAAACTTCGAGGCAGCCGTTGCCATCGCAGCGACCATCCTCTGGTGGACTTGATTGAGTCTCGACCCTAGGTTCGCGGCCGCGCCAGCGCCGAAGACACCCGCCGCCCGTGTCTCCCCGGGCGGCGGCTCCGGCTCAGAAGCGATACTCGAACCGAAGCTCGGCGCCGTTGCTCTGGTAGTCGGAGCCGAAGGCGGCGTCGTAGCGGGCGGCGAGGGTGATATTGCCGGTGGTGACGAGATCGGCGCCGAGGCCGAGGGTCCAGAAGCGGTCCGGGACCGGCGTCTCTGCGGCGAACTCGCTTCCGCCGGAGATCAGGCTCGCGGTCGGCGACCAGCTGTCGTTCGAGAGGAACGCATAGCCGAGATCGCCGCTGAGCCGCAGCGTCCCGCCCTGACCGAGCGCGACTTCCGTCCCCGCGGCCAGCGTCGGCGTCGCATAGGCGACCGTGTCGCTGGCGCCGTCGATGGCGAGGTTGAACGGGCTCGGGCCCTGCTCGGAGAAACCGTCGGTCTCGACATGGACGAGGCCGAAGTCGAGGCGCGGCTCCAGATAGCCCGGGCCCATCTCGCGGTGCCACGCGGCGCGGGCGTGCAGGCCGGTGTTCCAGCCGTTGGTGGAGCCCGTCGCCCGGTCGTCGAGCCCGCCGAAGGCGATCCGGCGCGCCGTGTCGAACCAGCCGTGGCCGAGATCGGCCGCCGCGCCGAGCCGCCAGTCGCCGACCATCCATTTGCCGTAGACGCCCGCGAGCGCCGCCTTGCCGTCGACCGTGCCGGCGGCGCCATCGGCCTCGGCGGAAGTGTCCTCGTAGCCGAGCGCGCCCCCGATCACCCCGCCGGAAGCGAGCCCGATCTCGCCCCCGAACTGCACGCCGTTCGCCCGCGTCGAATAACCGAGCGCGCCGCCCGAGGCGTCCTGGTCGCTCCAGGCGCCGACCCACTTGCCCCAGCCACAGGGCTGGCCGCCATTCGCCCCGATGCCGCCGCAGCTGTCGAAGATCGTGTCGGCGAAGCCGAGGCTGGTTTGGTAGCGCGAGGCGCCGATAAGCCCGAGCGCCTGGCCCGAGACCTGATCGAGCGTCGATTCGACCTCCGTCGCGCCGATCGAGGCGAGCGCGGTGAAGCCCGTGTCGAAGCGAGCGCCGCTGTCCCAGAGCGCTTGCAACGCGCCAGCCGCCGCTTCGCGATTGCGCCCGAGCCCGGCCGCGGCGCCGGAGAACTCGGCGGCCGGCGTGGCGCTGATCACGCCGCCCTTCTCGGAGAGGTCGTAGCGGAAGAGCGGCGCGGCGGCGGCGCGCAGCGTGTCGCCGGTGGTGAGGGTGCCCGAGACCCTGGTGAGCTCGACCGAGCCGTGGCGCATCGCGACGGGCCGGATCTCGATCTCGTCGGCGATCTTCGCATCGCCGGTGACAATGAGCCGGTCGGCTTTCCCTTTCGAGAAATCGGCGTCGAACACGAGCCGCCCGGCCCCCGCGTAATCGCCCTCGATCGTGAGATCCGAGGTCTTGCCCGCCTTGCCGATCGCGATCGTGCCCGAGTTGGTGACGGGGCAGTCGCCGACCGTCACCTTGTCCCCGCCGCCGTAGGTGCCGGAATTGGTGAAGCAGCCCGAACCGCCGCCGTTCACGAGCAGCACGTCTCCGTTCATCACGCCGGTGTTCGTGACCTCGGTGAAGCCGCCTGTCGAATAGACCGCGACCGAATTGCGGGTGGTGCCATAGGTCTGGATCGTGCCCGCGTTGGTCACGGTGTTGAAATTCGTGCCCTCCGTGGTTCCGCCATTCGCGACATAGATCGCCGCGCCATCGCCGTTGAACGGCGTCTCTAGGCTCGCCTGCCCCACGGTGATCGAGCCCTTGGAGCCGATCGCGACGCTGATCGCGTGGCCGGTGCCGGAGCCGCCATTGTCCGCGCCGCCCGTCGATTGCGCGAAGACGCCCGCCGAGGCGAAGCCGGTGGTGGTGATCGCGCCATCGACTGTCACATTGACGAGGCCGCCGATCCCGGTGCCCCCCGCCGAGCCGATGAAGGCGCCGTTCTGGTTCACGACCCAGCCGCCGCCGCCGCCGACCGACTGGGCGATGACGCCGGGCGCGTTGTCGCCCGAGGTGGCGATCGCGGCGCCCTGGCCGAGCGTCAGCTCCATGTCGCCGCCGTTGCCGGTGTAGCTGGTGCCGGAGGGGGTGTTCCGGCCGAAAGCGGTCTTCTCCATCGTCCAGCCGGTATCGCCCGCGATGCCGCCCGAGCCACCGACCGACTGGGCGAAGACGCCGACCGCGCCCTTGCCGGAGGTGGTGATGTCATCGCCCACGGCGACGTGGATGCCCTGGTTGTCGTCCTTGTTCTCGCTGAGCCCCGGCTTCACAGTGCCCGCCTTGTCCCCCGTGCCGAGGAAGTCGCCCGCGCCGGTGCCGTTCGGCTTGCCGCCGAGCGCGAGCCCGCCGCCGCCCGCGACGGACTGGGCGAGGATGCCATAGGCGTCGTCGCCGCGCGTGGTGATCGCGCCGCCCGTCGTGGTGGTAACGAAGACCGCGCCGGAGTTGCTGTTGGTCGCCGAGGTGGAGCCCGCGCCGCCGAGCTTGATGTTCGCCGCGAAATCCTTCTGCGAGGAGGCGTTGGCCGAGCCGCCCGCGCTGTCGAGGTCGGTCGCGAGCGTCTTCACGATGCCGCCGCCGCCCGCGATCGACTGGGCGATGATGCCGATCGAATCGTGGCCGCGGGTCTCGATCGCGCCGGAACTGTCGACCTCCGCCGTCTCGCCGATGCCGTTCGCCCCGCCGGTGCCGCCGACCGCGACGTCGAGCGCGATGCTCTCGCCCGAGTCCGCGCCGAACCCTTCCGCCGCGGCGAGGCTCGGCTTCGAGCTCGTCGCCGTCGAGGAGCCGCCGATGCCGCCACCGCCACCAACCGACTGCGCGATGATGCCCGAGGCGATCGCGCCCATCGTGTAGATGTCGCCGGAGTTCTGGACGATGGGCCGCCCGCCGTTGTTCGCATTGGGCTTGGAGCTGTTGCCCGAGCCACCGACCGCGACCGAGCCCGAGATGTCGTTGCTGGTCGCGGTCGAGGCCGCGCCCCCCGCCCCGCCACCGCCGCCGATCGCCTGGACGACGATGGCGTCCGAATGCGCGCCCATGGTCGCGACGGTGCCGGAATTCGTCACGGTGAAGTAGCCCGCCGAGCCGCCGGAGCCGCCCTTGCCCCCGACCGAGACGCCGATCGAGATGCTCGGCGACTTGTTGTCGTCCTCGGTCTCGCCGCCCGACCCGGAGGTGTCGTCGAGATCGTCGCCGAGGTCGTCGCCGTCGCCGGGCGCGCTCTCGAAGCCGAGAAGACTGTTCGCGGTCGAAAGCAGCGTGCCCATGTCCTTGTACTTGGCCGCCGCGCCCGAGCCGTTGTCGGTGAAATCCTTCACCACGTCGCCGACCGTGTCGGAGACGCTCTTCTCCGAGCCGTTGGAGCCGTCGTCGTTGGAATTGTCCTTGCCCATCGTCGTGCCGGCCTTGCCGCCCGCGCCGCCGCCGCCGCCGATCGACTGGGCGAGGATGGCGGTCGCATCCGCCCCGAAGGTGAGGATGGAGCCGGAATTGGTCACGCTCGAATTCGAGCCCTTGTAGAAGGTGTCGCCGCCGTTCCCGCCCGTGCCCCCGACCGCGACCTGCGTGTTGATCGAGCCGCTCGACGAGGCCGCGGCGCCCCCCGCCCGGCCGCCGCCGCCGCCGATCGTCTGCGCGACGATCCCGTGCGCGCCGTCCCCGAGTGTGACGATCGCGCCCGTGTTTGTGCCCTCGACGTCGAACCCTTCGCCGCCGCCCGCGCCCGAGCCGCCGATCGCGAGGCCGAGCCCGAGCGACACGTCCCCGCCGCTCGCGTCGGCCTTCGCATCGCCCGCGCCGCCGGATCCGCCGCCGCCGCCGATCGACTGGAGGAGCATCCCGTCGCCCGACTCGCCCGTGGTGAGGATGAGCCCGCCGTTGGCCGCGTCGATGGCGCCGCCGTTGCCGCCGCCGCCGCCCGAGCCGCCCTGCGCGATCGAGACCGAGAGGTTGAACTTGCTGCCGGAGGCCGAGGAGGAAGCGTCGGCGTCGCCGCCCGCGCCGCCGCCGCCGCCGATCGCCTGGCCCACGATCCCGGCCGAGCCGTTGCCGGTGGTGGCGATGAGGCCGGAGCTCCGGAGATTCACGCTGTCGCTCGCCCCCCCGTTGCCGCCCTTGCCCCCGGCCGCCATCGAGAGCGAGAGGCTCAGGTATGCCCCGGACTGCTTGTTCGCGTTCACGACGCTCTTCGCGGTCGAGGCGCCGCCCGCGCCGCCGCCGCCGCCGATCGACTGGCCGAGGATGCCGAAACTGTCCGCGCCGGTGGTGAGCACGCGGCCCGCGTTGTTCTCGGCATTCGCGGCGTTGACCGTGCCCCCCGCGCCCCCCGCGCCGCCGTCGCCGCCGACGCTCATCGAAGCGCCGTAGATCTGGGATTTCGTCTTGCCATAGGCCGAGCCGCCGGACCCGCCGCCCCCGCCGATCGACTGCATCAAGATACCCGCCGAGTGATCGCCCGCCGTGTCGATCTGGCCGCTTCCGAGATTGGCCGCGGTGGCGTCGCTCGCCGCGCCCCCGCCGCCGCCGGTGCCGCCGACCACCATGTTGACGATGATGCCCGTGCCGGTCGCATCGCCCCCGGCGCCGCCGCCCCCGCCCACTGACTGCGCGGCGAGCCCGTAGGAGCCGGAGCCGAAGGTCTTGACCTGCGAATCCGTCAGCGCGACGCTCACCTTGTCGCCGTCCGAGCCGTCGCCCCCCGCGCCGCCGACCGCGAACCAGCCCGTGGAGGACGGTCCGACCCCGCCCGAGCCGCCGATCGACTGCGCGAGCACCCCGGGCGCGGTGTCGCTGTCGCCAAGTTGCTGGCCGGTCTCGATGGTCGCGCCGGTGCCCGTCACCGTCACCGTGCTCGAGGTGCCGCCGTTGTTGCCATCGCCGCCCGTCGGGTTGAAGGACCAGTCGGTCGCCCGCCCGCCGTCGCCGCCCACGTTGCCGAGCGACTGGGCGAGCACGCCGGGCGAGGCGCTGCCGCCCGCCGTCTTCACCGTGCCATCGACCTCGACCGTGACCGCGCCCGCATTCCCGCCCTGTCCGCCGTTTCCGCCGATCTCGCCGCCGCCGCCCTTGCCGCCCGCGCCGCCGACCGACTGGACCCAGAGCCCGGCCTCGCTGGTGCCGAGGCCGACGCCCGAACCGCCGGAACTGAGCGTGACGCTGACCGCCTGACCGTTCCCGCCTGTGCCTCCGTCGCCGCCCTGGCCGGAGAAGAGCGAATCGCCGTCGCCGCCCTTGCCGCCATCGCCGCCCGCCGACTGGACATGCACGCCCGACGTCTCGCCCTGGTAATTGCCGGTGATCGTGACAGTGACCGCGCCGCCGTCGCCGCCCCGCGCGGCATCGCCCCCGAACTTGTTCAAAACCGTCGTGCCGCTCGCCCCGCGGCCGCCGGTGCCGCCCTGCGACCAGATGTCGGCGGCGCGCCACTGCGTCGCGGTGAACTGGCCTCCGACCGTCGCGCCGACCGCGCCGCCGTCGCCGCCCGCGCCCGGCGTGCCAATCGCCCCGCCGTTCTCGACGCCGAGCGCGCTCGACCCGCCCTGTCCTCCCACCGAGACGACCGTGAGCGCGCTCGCGACCCCGGTCGAGGTGCCGGAGATGACCGTGCCGTCCTCGCCCGAGGCGGGCGAATCGATCGCGAAGTTGATCGCGCCGCCGCCCCCGCCCTGGCCGCCATCGCCGCCCTGGCCATTGTTGTCATTGCCATTGTCATTGCTGTTTCCGCCCGCCCCGGCGCTGCCCTGGAGCGACAGGCCGACCGGCGAGAGAGTGTCCTGGCCGCTCTTGTAGTCATAGGGCGTGTCGAGCGTCATCTCGACGGCCGCGGGCGCGTTGCCCGGCCCGCCGGAGCCCCCGTTCCCGCTCGCCGGGGTGGCGGCCGCGCCGGTCTCCGAGACCACGCAGGCCGAGCCCTGCATCACGCAGGGCGTGCCGCTGTCTGCGAAGACGGGCAAGCCGATGCCGACGAGCGAGGTCGTCGCGAGCAGGAAAGTCCGGGGAAGCGGGTGGCGGAGCCTTTGGGGCGAGATCGGCATGAGGGGGTCCCCGTTCTGGAGAATGTTCGTGAAGTCAGGTGGCTAAATCAGGCCGAAGGCCCGTCTTCCCCGTCGAGCAGGCGCCGCGCGATCCGACGCAGGAGGATTAGATCCGGGTGATCGGGATCGGCCAGCGCCTCGAAGATCGCCGTCTCGCCGATGCCCGTGCGGGCCGAGATCGCGCTTATGCCGAGCGCGCGGGCGACATCGGCGAAGGCCTCGCCGATCGCCTCGCCTTCTCCGGCCTCCAGCGCGTCGCCGAGCGCGAGGCGGCGCGAGGTCTGGTCCCGGACAAGCCTTGCCCGGGCGAGAGGCGCAGAGAGATGGTGCGGTTCGGACACGGGGCGCGATCCCTGTTGAAACGGCTCAATAACCCCTTATCGCGCGCGCTCGTCCCGCTCTTGCCGTTCTCCAGGCGATTTCTTGTCAAAATCCTGAAAACGTTGCGGGCCCCTTCGCTGTTCCCTAAATTCGCCGGATGAAAGACAAGCCGGATTTCGTCTCCGTCCTGGCGGAAGTGCGTCGCACCGGGCCAGGCGTCGCGCTGCAGATCAATCACGTGCATGACGAGATCGAGTTCAATCTGGTGGTCAGCGGCCGCGGCACCTATTTCCTTGAAGACGGCCAGCACGATCTGGTGCCCGGCACGCTCGTCTGGCTGCTGCCGGGCCAGCCGCATCGCCTGATCCGCTCGCCGGATTTCGACATGTGGGTCGTGACCGCGAAGCCCGACATGGCCGATCCGCGGATGATGGAGGATGTCGCCGGCCGTCCCTGCCGCGTCCTCTCGACCGCGGACGCGGTCGCGCTCGACCGGCTGCTCAGCCATCTGTCGCAGGACGCCGACGAGCCGCGCGTCTATCGCCCGGGCCTCGAATACGCGCTCCGCAGCGCCTGGCATATCTCGATGAACGGCGATGGCCCGGCTCGCGGGCCGGTGCATCCCGCCGTCGCACGCGCGCTCGCGATCCTGCGCTCCTCGGCGGAAACGCCGCGGTCGGGCCAGCTCGCGCGGATGTGCGGCGTGACGGCGGATTATCTCGGCCAGCTCCTCCTGCGCGACACCGGCCGGGGCCTTGTCGAATGGCGCAACCGCGCGCGACTGGAGCGGTTCCACCGCGCCTATCCCCGCAGCCGCGATCTGCTGACCGCGGCGCTCGAAGCCGGGTTCGGCAGCTACACCCAGTTCCACCGGGTGTTTCAGGACCTCGTTGGAACCACCCCCGGCCAATGGGCGCGAAGCGGCGCCTGGGTCGAAACGGTGGCCCTGCCATCGCAGACGGCGGCGATGACCGGGAGCGATGGCGAGAGCACCCGGATGATCTGGTACGCGCTCAGCGAAGCGCCGCAGCCGGCGGTGTCCCGCTGGATCGCCCCCGCCTTCGCCCGGTCGTTCGAGCGCGCGGAGGGGGCCGGCGGCGCGCCCCGCTGTCCGAGCGGCGTCACCGACTATCCGGACCTGCGCCGGTTCCAGGGCCCCCTCGTCGATGCCCTCGACGCGCGGGATGCGAAGGCCGCCGCCTTGCTCGCCCGCGCCTTTGCCCGGGAAGACGTGTTCGCGGCCTTCGCGCAGACGATCGGGCTCTACCCGATCCATCCCGCCAATCTCTGCGACCTGATGGGCACCTTCTACGCCGCGACGGTCATCGGCGCGACGCATGCCCCGTTGATGACGCCCGCGGCGCTGGTTGCGCTGGTCGAGCGGACCCGCGCCGCGCTGGCCGCGAGCGGCGCCTTCGCGGGCGTGGACCTGGAGCGGCGCGGTCTCGCCGCCGCCTCGCTGGTCGCGCATATGCATTTCCTGCGCGGCGCCTGGGGGGCGGCGCGGGCTAGCGGCGATGACGCGGCGGCGCTCCGGGTCGCGCAGGCGGCGCGGACGGGCGCGATCACGACCCTCGGCATCGACCCGCTCACCGGCCGCGCGGCGGCGGCGGAGCCAGCCGCGCCGCGCGATTGCCCGCGGGGATGATGAGCGCGAGGCGATGAGATAGACCAGCGGAAGGACCGCGAGGCTCGCGCGAAGCGGCCCGCCGTGAACATCGGGTAATCCTCGCCAAGCGCCTTCGACACGTCGCGGCACACGCCATCGATCACCGTGCCCGCGATGCCGCGCAGGCC
>QFPW01000087.1 GCA_003241785.1 Rhodovulum sulfidophilum
CGCATGGCTGTCTGTTTTTTTTACACTTTCTGCCGTTGCCCAGGAAAGAAAGGTGGCAAAAGCGGATAAGCTCTATGATGACTTTGCCTATATCGACGCCATAACTGTTTATGAAAACATAGTCGCAAAAGGATACAGTTCGCCAGACCTGCTTAAAAAACTGGCCAACGCCTACTATTTCAATGCGGAATTTCAAAAAATTTTGGATATTGGTGTCATAAACGGCTACAACAATCAATCTGTCAAACGAGTCATTGAAAAACATCGCCAGAAGAAGATGCTGCGTGAAATCACGACTTTGTCACCAATTTCCGAAGAGAATCCAAAGAAACGAAGATGTGTTCCGTTTGCAGGCGTGTGGCAAAAACGAATAAACTCGATTTGCAATCGGACAGAAATAGAAGTGATACCTGAGAGTGGGAGCTATAAGTTGAAACGTTTCTTAACTGGCACAAAAGACAAGAAAAAGGAAGAGGAAAAATCTGGAATCTACTCCATCACTTGCCAACCTGGATGCGAGGCCGTTTATGTTGGACAAAGCCGCCGGAAAATCATAACTCGCTATAAAGAACATTTAGCCCATTTTCGGAAACAAGAAGTTGGAAAATCCGCTTTCGCAGATCATTGCTTGGACAAAGTTCATTTCGTAAATGCCGACAATTTGAAATTGCTGAAAGAAGTTAATCAACCAGAAAAATTGGACATGAACGAAACAATTCAGATCGCAAAACAGAAATTCGGACCGAATTTGTTGCTTAATAATGACGATGGCCCAATCAACTCAGTCATAACACGGGTTTTTTGGAACGATTGACGAACTCATCAAATGATCGTAGTAGGAGTAGAAGCAGAACAAGAGTCATCAAAGTAGGAATTGCAATGAACCATGATTTCGTTTTGCTTGTGAATTTTCACTTCGCATCAAAACTCACCCGTAGATGGATGTAAAAAATCCGAAACCGGTCGTGGATGTTTTTCAAATAAAAAAAGCAGTATTTAAATTGGAGAATTTTTGCAAGAGTTTTAACTTAAAACGAATGCTGCTGGAGCAATCAAAACCAAATTAAAGATTTGATTTGGTCATTGCTGATAATCTCATTCAATTGCCGTGAGTGCGTCTGCTCAGGAATCCTCCACCAAATCATGGCGCAAATGTCGACGGCACGGCCCGACTTTTGTG
>QFPW01000088.1 GCA_003241785.1 Rhodovulum sulfidophilum
GCCCAGATCTACAAGAAGACCGGCAACCTGCGCGCCGTCCAGCTCCTCCTCGGCCACACGAAGATGGACAGCACCGTCCGATATCTCGGCGTCGATCTCACCATCTCCGAGGCCATCGATCTTTGACGAAGGCTGGGCCGGCTATCGCCGGCCGGCCCATAGCCGCCGGTCGGTCGCCGGGAATGCTGCATAGCCGCATTCCGCAATGCCGCCGTTCCGGTAAGATCCCGCATCTGCTGATCGCGAAAGCCCGCATCAGGCAGTTGTGTATCCGCTGTGCATCAGGTGACGGCATGTTCTTGGGCCCCACTTTCGTCGAACAGCGCGAAAGTGTATCTGGCTGAAGCGAGCCACACCCGCAGCCAAGGAGGGCATGACATGACAGCATTCATCATCACAACCCTTCCTTCGGATCTGGCGCGGGTCTGACAGCCCTCGGGGCTTTCCTTTCACCCGTCGATCCATCTGCGGCCATTTTGGCCGCTTGTTCTGTCATGGAAAGACGAACCCGATGGGCAATCCCATTTTGGGGGGGCGGAGCGCTGCGCGCGCCCGCATTTCCCGTTTCTATTCATCGCAATCCTGGATCGAGGGCCGTGCCGAGGATCAGCTTGCACAGGTTGCCGCTTGGCCCGGCATAGTGGCCGTCGCAGGCTTCCCCGATCTGCATCCCGGTCGCTTCGGCCCCGTCGGCGCCACCTTTCTGGCCGACCGGATCTGGCCGCAACTGGTGGGGCCGGACATAGGCTGCGGCATGGCGCTCTGGCGGCTGGATCTGCCGCGTCACCGGCTGAAGATCGACAAGGCGGTCCGACGGCTGGCGATGCTGGACGATGGTGCCGATCCAGAGGATGCCGCCCGGTCACTGGCTGCCGCAGGCCTTGAAGGGCTGATCGCCGCCGATGGCCTGGGCAGCATCGGAGGCGGCAACCACTTCTGCGAGGTGCAGGCCGTCGAAGAGGTCAACGACCCGGAGGCAACCGCATTGCGGCCGGGCGTGTGACCGGCCATTGAATTCTCCCCGTTTGTGGGCACCGAAAAATCCCCGCTTTGCGCTCCCTCGTCTCCGGGCATGCCCGGAGACGAGGGAGCGTG
>QFPW01000010.1 GCA_003241785.1 Rhodovulum sulfidophilum
CGCGACGCGCCGGGTCTCGCTCGCGGTCCCGGTCCAGCCTTTCACCTCGGTGAGATTGCCGCGCCCGTCGTAGGCGAAGGTATTGCGCGCGATCAGCGTTCCGCCCGCGGTCCGGTAATCCACCTGGGTCGGATTGGCGACGATGTATTTCGCGGTATCCGGCGCATAGGTGAGGTTGGTCACCAGCGTGTCGCCCGGATCGAGGTCGGTCGCGCCCGCGTCGCTGTAGCCGATCGCGCTGATCCTGGTGTTTTCGCCAAACTTGTTGGCGGCATAGGTCGTTATCGACTGGACGTAAGAGCCGCCGTCCCAGGTCTCATACATCGTCCGGGAGAGGGTTGCCTTCCACGGTCCCTTGCCCGAGGTCTTGGTGGCATAATCGTAGTCGATCCGGAGCGCTTCCTCGCCGTTCACGAAGCGGGTGATCTTCGAGAGCACGCCGTTGTAGCGGTAGGATTCGTTATCGTAGATGCTCTCGACATAGGGCGCCGAGCTTTCCCCCGAGATTGTCGGCAGCGTCGCCCGGACCTTGCGGAAGCCAAGCGAGCGTTCGCGCGCCGTGTCGTAGAAGCCATCGGTGTAAAGGAACCGCGCCCGGTTCACCGTATTGCCCCGACCGTCCTCCTGAGAGATCTCCTTGACCAGCCGTCGATCGCCGCTGATCCCGTCGTTCTGAACGACCGAGGCATCCGTGTTCGGGGCATAGGTCACATTGGTGACGCCCCCGGTCCGGTTCGTCACCTTCTGCAGCAACGCGAACTGGCCGACGCTGTCGTTGTAGGGTGTCAGATAGGCCTGGCTCACGAAGCTCGTCGTGTGCGCGATATCAGTCGGGAATTTCTCCTCGATGCGCTTCAGCACGTAATGCTGCGCGTTGGTCCGGTCCGCGTTGAGCGTGTATCTCCGGAGCGCCGCGCCATCGTAGCTGACCACGATGTCGGTCAGGCGCTGGTTCAGGCGGGAGGTCAGACCGGGCTTTTTGACGAGCTGACTGGCAAAGCCCGAATCTACCTCGGCGTAGTTGAAGTTGATCCGGTACGAGGCGTACTGGATATCCCAGGGACGGTAGGCATAGCCATAGCCTTCATTGGACACCAGATAGCGGATCGCCACGACATTCGGGGTGCTCTGGAGATCGCGGATCTCGGTCAGCAGCCAGACGCGGTTGTAGAGCGGCGCGTACCAGCCACTGCTCGCCGGCACGTCGATGTCCGCCACCGCGCCCAGCGTCTCATATTTCAGGCGGACCCCGTCCTTTCGGTAGACTGTGAAGGTGGTATCCTTGGCCCCCCGATCGCCGCTGACGGTGATCTTCAGGAAATTGTCATGGATCGTGACGAGCTTGCCGCCCGCGTCGCAGCTCGCGCTCGGATTGTCGGCCTTGTAGTCCGCCGGGTAGTCACCGCCGAAGTCAGCGCAGGCGAGCAGCTCTTCGCCGTCCAGCTGCAGGATGTCCTTGGTATTGGCATAGTCCGGCGTGCCACCGGTGATGGAGGTTCGCTCGATCTTCGAGAGTCCACCCACCCGCCAACCGTCGCCAAGGAAACTCTCGAGGCTGATCGGCCGGCTCAGCGAGGCGTAGTTGAGATTGAGCTTCGGCTCGAGCCCGCGAAACGCCGGCATCTCGAGCGGGAAGACATAGCGGAACGCCCCGTCGGACTGCATCTCATACGGCATGCCGAGTTCGAACGGCCGCGTATCCGGCTGGGTCACCCAGTCACCAGGTGGCACCGCCGCCGCCGCGACGCTCGCCGTCTCCTCGGATGCCTCCGTGACCGCTTCGGAGCCAGCGCCGTGATCCTCGGCGATCGGGGCCGGCGTTTCGCTGAACCCGGGATCGGTCTCATCCTCGGAGGCATGGGCGAAAGACGCGCAGGCGCAGAAAAGCGCCGTCAGAAATCGACGGTCAAAAAGCATTGAATTGTCCCGAAGCAGTCTTTGAGAATAACGAATTGGTGACCGAGCCACCTAACCTCACCGAAAAGCAATGAGTCAATCGTTTTGCGACCAAAGGATCGCGACACTGAGAGCGTGTCTGAGAAGGGGGCTTCCCCAGGCTGAATCCGCGTGATTCATGGGGCGTCGGATTCCCGAAGCCAGAGCCGACATCCATGCCGAAACGCCGCCGATCACGCTACCCGAGTGACTTGACCGACAGCCAATGGGCGGTAGTCGCGCCCATGATCCCGGACGCCGCGCCGGGCGGTCGGCCGCGCAAGGCCGAGAAGCGAGAGATCGTCGAGGCGATCCTCTATCTGCTCCGGGCGGGGTGCGCCTGGCGGCTGTTGCCGCATGACTTCCCGCCCTGGCAGACGGTCTACCACTACCTGCGCCGCTGGGAACGCGAAGGGGTCTGGGCCGGTGTGCTCCACACCCTCGTCATGGCGGATCGGGAGCGCGCCGGCCGGGAGGCCTCGCCATCGGCGGCCATCGTCGACAGTCAGACGGTCCGGACGGCCGATCAAAAGGGGGATTCAAAGGGTACGACGCCGGGAAACGCATCCATGGGCGTAAGCGGCATATCCTGACCGACACCGACGGCCGGCTGCTCGCCGTCGAGGTTCATGGCGCCGACGTCCAGGATCGCGACGGGGCGAAGGGCGTGCTGAAACGATCCCGGCGACGCTTCCCCTTCGTCGAGCGCGTCTTCGCGGACGGCGGTTATGCCGGCAAGCTGGTCTCCTGGGCGAAGGACAAGACCCACGTCGTCCTCGAGATCGTCCGACGCATGCCCTGGATGAAGGGCTTCGTCGTCATCCGTCGGCGCTGGGTTGTGGAGCGAACATTCGCCTGGATCATGAAATGTCGCCGCCTCGCGCGGGACTACGAGCAGCTGACGCGAACCTCTGAAACCCTCATCACCATTGCCGCGATCGCGACCCTCGTCAGGCGGTGGCCATGACCCCTCTCAGACACGCTCTCAGACACGCTCTGATGGATGACACGGCCAGGTTGAAACGGCTTGAGGGGAGAGCGGTGGACAGATCGTCGTCGCGCCGGACGATCTATCGCTCTACTCCGAGATCGTTTATTCGATGCCCCCCTTCACCTCTCGAGGTCGACGCGACCCGCCTCTTGTCTCGCGGACGATCAAGGAGAGCGGGCCGCCCTCTGCCCCACGTTGCCTCCGGCTCCCGCGCCGGAAAGACAGCGGCCAAGGCGCGGGAGCCGGAGGCAACGTTGCGCACGATGACGCCGGACGCCGAGGTCGCGTCCGACTATTGGCACGCGGGCCCGTCCTTGTGCGGACACCCGGTCGCCTTCCTCCGCGCCGAGCTGGAGCGCCGCGGCGTTGTTACCTGCGCCGAGGCGAATGGGACGCCCGATGGCCGCCTCCTGACCGTGGCCGGGCTCGTTACGCTCGAGGACGAGACCGGCGTCGCAAATGTCATCGTCTGGCCCAGGCTCAACCAGAGGAACGCTGGCCCATTGCGGCATCTAGGATTCTCTCCGCGCGGTCGCTTCCTGGCGCCGCATGTTTGTGCTCAGGGTGGATGGATCCAAACGGTGTGCGCGTCTTCGCCGCAATTTTCGCAGCGATCCCATCCTCTCCGCGTATCCCGGCGGTACGCATTCCGCGCCGCTGCTGAGGATCGCCGCTTGACCAAGGCGATGAAAGAAACTTCGCGGACACGACCCCGCGCCATCACGTCAGACATCACCATGGGGTCTTTGCAGGTCGCGCCGCCTATGCTACATTTTTAATCACTCCATTACCGATTACGCGCGCGCCGATCGGCGCGGGCACGCGTTGAGGGCGCGTGCTCGCCGACCCGCGCGCGGGGCAGGGAGCGACGCGTCCCGCGCGGTCCGAGGTGCCGGATTTCGCGAAGACGTGACCGAAGCGAACCCGCGGCGCGACCGCGGGATTTTGGATTCCCGTCCGGATCTGGCGGCCCGGCCGGGAGTTGCAAGCTCATTGCGAGCACGAGGGGGATTACAATGGACATCACGGGGACCGAGGACAACGACGTGCTGGCCGGCACGGCGGGGGCGGACCGCATTCTGGGACTGGGCGGCGCCGACCACCTGTCCGGTCTCGGCGGCGCCGACCTGCTCGAGGGCGGAACGGGGAACGATACGCTGATCGGTGGCGCCGGGAACGACACGCTCTACGGCGAGAACAGCGGCGGTTTCAATTTCGGCAGCTTCGCCGACCTGCTGCTCGGGGGCGCCGGCAACGACTGCCTCTACGGCGGCGAGGGCGACGACACGCTCGACGGCGGCACAGGCACCGACCGGCTCGACGGTGGCGACGGGTTCGACACGGTGCTCTACGAGGTCAACACGACCCCGCTCGTGGTCGATCTCGTCGCGGGTCTCGCGAGCTTTCCGGGCCAGACCTGGGCCTCCGAGACGCTCGTCTCGATCGAGGCGGTCCGCGCGGGCTCCGGCGCCGACTCGCTCATCGGCGACGGCGCTGACAACTATCTGTATGGCGGGCTCGGTAACGACACGCTGATCGGCGGCGCCGGGAACGACACGCTCGAGGGCGGCGGCGGCCGCGACGTGATCGACGGCGGCGATGGCAACGACATGGCGGTCTACGCCGAGAACACGACGCCGCTCCGCGTCGACCTCGGAACCGGAGTCGTCACCTTCGTCGGCCAGAGCTGGCCCGTCGAGACGCTGATCTCGATCGAGAGCGTCACCACCGGCGCGGGCAACGACACCGTTCGGGGCACGGCCGATGCCAATGTGATCCTGACCGGCGCGGGCGCCGACCGCCTCACGGCGGGCGGAGGCGCCGACCACCTTGACGGAGGGTTGGGCGCGGACACGATGAACGGCGGGCTCGGGGACGACACCTATGTCGTCGACGACGCCGGGGATCGGGTGATCGAGAGCACCGGGGGGGCTTCGGGCGGCGTCGACACGGTCCTTTCGAGTGTCTCCTTCACGCTCGGGGCGAATCTCGAGCATCTCACGCTGACAGGCGGCAACTCCCTCTCGGGAACCGGCAATGGTCTCGGCAACATCCTCACCGGCGGCGATGGCTGGGATAGCCTGGCCGGCCGTGGCGGGGCGGATACCCTGATCGGGGGTCTCGGCAACGACACGCTCCTGGGCGGTGCCGGAAACGACGTGCTGGCCGGAGGGGCCTATTCCACCAGCGGGAGCCTGCCGCGCATCTACGTCACACCCGAGGAGGGCTATGACTGGCGGCCGCCGAGCGACGGGCGCGACCAGATCGACGGGGGCGCGGGGACCGATACGCTCGTCCACGCGCAGTACGTCTACGACGATGGCGCGGGCTATGCGACGCCCTTCCTCGACCGCGGCCTCCGGATCGATCTCGGCGCCGGCACGGCGCTGGCCGAGGGGTTAGCGCAGGTCGACCGGCTGGTCTCGATCGAGAATGTCGCGACCGGGAACGCCGACGACACGGTGATCGGGAGCGCGGGCGCCAACGAGATCTGGGTCAACTACGGCTTCAACTCCGTCGATGGCGGCGGCGGGAACGACACGATCCACGGCGGGCAGGGTCTGCGGTTCCCGTATGCGACCGACGAGGCGGATTACGTGTATGGCCTCGGAGACACGATCGAGGTCCTGCGGGGTGGCGCGGGCGACGACGTGATCTATTCCGGCGGCGCGATCGCCTATTACGACCAGTTCCACGCCTGGTGGCAGACCCGGGCCAGCGACGCGCTTTACGGCGACGCCGGAAACGACCGGCTGGTGGCCGGGGATGGTGGCACGGTGATGACCGGCGGCGTCGGCGCGGACCGCTTCGAGTTCTCGACCGCGCTCTGGGACCAGAGCGACTACGGCGAGTACTACGTATCCTACGCCCAGACCGGAACCATCACCGATTTCAGTCGGGCGGAGGGCGACAAGATCCTCATCGACGGGGCCGTCGCGGGCGGCGCGAGCTTCGTCGGGGAGACGGATGATCCCGATCTCTGGGAACTCGCCTATCACCGGGTCACCACCGACGGTCAGACCGATACCCTGGTCGAGCTTCGACTGGGCGACAGCGACTTCAACAACGACAACGGCGCGAACGAGACCTTGCGGATCACGCTCGCGGATTATTCCGGCGCGCTGACGGCGGATGATTTCCTGTTGACCTGAGAGTGTAGGCGCGGCGTCGCATTGGTTATGCTGCGGCACCATGCTCGGCTTGGGCAACGTTCCGCAGCGCGGCCACCACGGAAGTTTTCTCCAGAATGGCCATCTGGCGGGGAAGGCACCACCATCCCTTGGCGGATAGTCCGCCCTTCCTTGCCAGCCCAACCCACACGGCGCTGCCTCAGCGCCGCGGGGTGCCCCACGGCGCGACCGTATTCCCGGGCCGCCTTCAGGGCGCCCGCGCCGATGCTGTCGGAGATTATCACGCTTTCGCGCCGACCTCGGCGAGCAGCAGATCGACGGCATCCGCCGCCAGGTCGATCTATTCGGCCACGGAGTGATCGTAAGGCTCCGGGGAGGGCCGTCTGACGCTGAGGTGCCTTTCGGTTTAGAGGCGACCTTATGGCCGACCTTAAGTTCAGACCCGAAATCGAGATCCTCCACGCTTCCGACGTCGGACGGCGGCGGCTGTGGAGCGAGGAAGAGAAGCTGCGTATCGTCGAAGAGAGCCTGCGCGGCAGCCGCCAGAGTTCCGCGACGGCCCGGCGTCACGGGATATCGCGCTCCCTGCTGACGCGCTGGCGGTCGGACTATCGCGCCGGCCTGCTCGGCGGGCGGGCCGGCGCGCAGTTCGTTCCGGTGACGTTCAAGCCGGAAGTGGCCGTGCGGGCGACACCGAAGGCGGACACCGGATGCCAGGAGCGGATCGAGGTGGTTCTGGCGAACGGCCGGCGGGTCATCGTGCCCGCCACGATCGACCCGGACAGCCTGGCGCGGCTGCTGCCGGTGCTGGAGCGGACATGATCGCCTTTCCAGCCGGAGTGAAGGTCTGGATCGCGGGCGGGGTTACCGACATGCGCCGCGGCATGAACAGCCTGGCGATCAAGGTGCAGGAGGGGCTCGGGCGCGATCCCCATGGCGGCGAGCTCTTTTGCTTCCGGGGGCGCAAGGGTGATCTGGTTAAGATTTTGTGGCATGATGGCGTCGGCATGTCGCTTTACATGAAGCGGCTGGAAGCCGGGAAGTTCATCTGGCCGGCGAGCGGGGCCGGCGAGGCGGTGCAGATATCCTCGGCCCAGATGGGATATCTCCTGGAAGGGATCGACTGGCGCAATCCCCGCTGGACGCAGAGGCCCGGGAAGGCAGGTTAAATCTCTGTGATCGCATGATTTTCCTTTGTGCGTGGGGGCGGCGTGATAGTCTCTCGCCATGACCGACGCCGCCTCCGAGATCGCCCGTCTGCGCGCCGCCCTCGCGGCGGCGGAGACGCGCGCCGAGGCGCAAACCACGCGGGCGGAGATGGCCGAGCGCGAGCTCGCAGGCGCGCGCGGCCTCGTTTCGGCCGCCGAGGCGGCGATCCAGCACCTGCGTCTGGAGATCGCCAAGCTTCGGCGCGCGCAGTACGGGCATCGCTCCGAGCGCCGCGCGCGGCTGATCGACCAGATGGAGCTTCAGCTCGAGGAGCTCGAGGCCGCGACTTCCGAGGATGCGATCGCCGCGGAGAAGGCGGAGAGGAGCATCAGGGTCGCCGCCTTTGAGCGCCGCCACCCGGCCAAGAAGCCGTTTCCCGACCACCTGCCGCGCGAGCGGGTGGTGATCGAAGCGCCCACCTCCTGCGCCTGCTGTGGCTCGGACCGGATCGTGAAGCTGGGCGAGGATATCACCGACACGCTCGAGGTCATTCCGCGCCAGTGGAAGGTGATCCAGACCGTGCGCGAGAAGTTCACCTGTCGTGACTGCGAGAAGATCAGCCAGGCCCCCGCTCCCTTCCATGCGACGCCGCGCGGATGGGCCGGGCCAAACCTGCTCGCGATGATCCTGTTCGAGAAGTTCGGTCAGCATCAGCCGCTCAATCGGCAGGCCGAGCGCTTTGCCCGGGAGGGCGTCGAGCTCAGCCTCTCGACCCTTGCCGATCAGGTCGGCGCCTGCGCGGTGGCGCTGAAGCCCGTCCACGAACTGATCCGCGCGCATGTTCTGGCAGCGGAAAGACTGCACGGCGACGATACCACCGTGCCGTTGCTGGCGAAGGGCGGCACAGTCACGGCGCGGCTCTGGACCTATGTCCGCGACGACCGCCCGTTCGCGGGCGGCGCGCCGCCCGCGGCGCTGTTCCGCTTCTCGCGCGACAGGGAAATGGCCCATCCCAACGGTCACCTGGCCGGATGGACCGGCGTGCTGCAGGCGGATGCCTATGGCGGCTACAACGACCTCTACCGCGAGGACCGCGCCCCCGCGCCGGTGGCGAGCGCGCTCTGCTGGAGCCACGCGCGGCGCAAGTTCTTCGAGCTGGCCGACATCGCCGGACAGATCCGCAAGAAGCGTCCCGCCCACGAGATCTCCCCGATAGCGCTGGAGGCCGTGTCCCGGATCGACGCGCTCTTCGAGATCGAGCGGGAGATCAACGGTCTGTCCGCCGAGGCCCGCCTCGCGGCCCGGCGGGAGCACTCCCTGCCAAGGGTCAACGCGCTGCGCGACTGGCTGGCATCCGAGCGCGGGAAGATGTCACGGCACGCGCCGGTCGCCAGGGCGATCGACTACATGTTCCGCCACGACCGCTGGACCGCCTTCACCCGGTTCCTCGAAGACGGGCGGATCTGCTTATCGAACAACGCCGCCGAGCGTTCGCTGCGGGGCGTCGCGCTCGGAAGAAAATCATGGCTCTTCGCCGGCTCGGAGCGCGGCGGCGACAGGGCCGCCTTCATGTACACGTTGATCGTGACGGCGAAGATGAACGACGTCGACCCGCAGGCCTGGCTCGCCGACGTGCTCGCGCGGCTGCCGGACACCAAGGTCTCCCGCGTGCCGGAGCTGCTTCCGTGGAACTGGAAGCCCGCCACGACCGCTACGCGCAAGGCGGCGTGACCGTGGTCCAGGCCGGATGCTTGCGAGTGATCTCGTCCGGACCGGGATCTGGCGAGGCTGACGATCGCCTCGAACCGGCTCAATGGCGAGAAGAGCGGCGGCTTATCCACTCCATCATTTCAATCGCTTTAAATGCAAAGCACTTCTTTTCCACGCATGGTATGTCGGCTATGAACCGCGCCGGCACCTGTCGTGGCGAAGCGGCAAACATATGAATTCGAGAACTAATATGACCCCAGAACAGCGTGCAGCCTTGATCGAGCTCCTATCGACGCATCAAGACATCGCGCCGGAATGGGCACGTATCCTCTTTCCCCCGGACAAGCGGGAGTACGAACTCGTCTATTCAGGCAAGGCGCGCGAAGAGGAAGTTCTAGCCGAGACCTTGACTATCCCGATCCAGCGCGTCCGGACGTTCGGGGCGCCACCCGAAGGCGCAGAAGCCGAGAATCTTCTGATTTTCGGCGATAACTTGCAGACCATGAAGTCGCTGGTGGAGCACAAGAGAAAGGGCCGCTTCGTCAACGCCGACGGATCGCACGGCTTCAAGCTTGTCTACATAGATCCGCCCTTCGCGACGAAGCGCGACTTCGCCGCGAACGATCAGGAGAAGGCCTACCAAGATCGCATGGTTGGCAGCGAGTTCCTCGAATTCCTGCGGCGGCGACTCATCCTGATCCGGGAACTTCTGACGGACGACGGCGTCCTGTTCGTCCATACGGACTGGAAGAAGGGCCACTACGTCAAGATTCTCCTCGACGAGGTGATGGGAGAGTCTCGTTTTCGGAACGAAATCGTTTGGTGGTACTACAACAAGATGCAAGGAAATATTGGCCGCTTCCCGTCCAACCACGAGTGCATCTACTTCTACAGCAAGGGAGCAGACTTCAGGTTCCAGGCGCCGAAGCTGGAACGTGCAGAGACCCAGAGGATGCTGAAGCGTGTTTGGGACCCCACATCGAAGCGACTTGTCAACGTTCGCGGCGAGGATGGCAAGGTCGAGTACTTCGAAAGCGACGACAGCCGCCTGGACGACGTTTGGCGGCTCTCAATGTTGCAGCCGGCCGATAAGAAGGAGAACCTCCGCTACCCAACGCAGAAGCCCGAAACCCTTCTGGCACCAATGATAGCCGCATGCACGGTAGAAGGTGACTACGTCCTGGATGCCTTCGCCGGCTCGGGGACCACACTAGCAGTTGCGGAGAAGCTCGGCCGCAAATGGGTCGGCATTGATGTAGGCAAGCTCGCAATCTACACGATCCAGAAGCGGTTGATGAAGATGCGGTCGGAGATCGGCAACACAGGCGCTGCGCTGGAGCCGCGACCGTTCAGCCTCTGCAATGCAGGCCTCTACGATTTTTCGAAGCTCCGCGATCTTCCGTGGGAGGCCTGGCGGTTCTTCGCGCTCGAACTCTTCCAGTGCCGCGACGAGCCTCACCGGGTCGGTGGGGTGCAGTTCGACGGTTATCTGAAGGGGGCGAGCGTCATGGTCTTCGACCACAAGAAGCTCGCCGGCGCCAGGGTCGACGAAGACACACTGCAAAGCATCCACTCGGCTGCAGGCAACAAGCTCGGCTCTCGCTGCTTCGTCATTGCACCGTCTCTATGTTTTGATTTCCAGCAGGATTACATTGATATCGGCGGAGTTCGCTATTACGCCTTGCGCATTCCGTATTCGATCGTCCAGGAACTCCATAAGACCGAGTTCCTGGCACTTGTTCAGCCCGATGGCGCGGCTGAGGTCAATTCCACCGTTGACGCGGTGGGCTTTGACTTCATCCGGACGCCCGAGGTCGCCTACGAGGTCGGCATAGATCGGACCGGCAAGGAACCTGTGGCCTTCATTGCGGTCAAGAAGTTCAGATCGGAGGCGGCCGTGCAGTCACCGCCCCGACCGGGCGATATGGCGACATTGTCGATGATCATGATCGATCCAGCCTTCGGCGGAAGCGCCGATGTCGTGGACATCCAGCACGTCGAATTCGGCGACGGCGTCCGCAAGTCTGAGGGCATATTCAAGTTCCCGCTGCCGAAAGCGGGCAATAGCGTCATGGCAGTATTCGTGGACATTTACGGCAACGAGGCACGTGAGGTGATCCCGGCCTCGCGCTTTGGGGTCTCGGAAACGACGGCCGTCAAGGCTTCTAAGTCGAAGTCGAAGAAGGCCGCCGCGAAGGAGGGCTGAGAATGTCCGGTGATTCCAGGATCTACAAGAACGACGAACTCGTTCTCCAAGTGCCGACGGACATCGATCCGAGGGTCTGGAACGAGGACACATACGAACCATTTCTCGACGCCCTTTGCGGCGGCCGCGAGTATCAAAAGGAGGCAATCCGGACCTGCCTCCGCTATCTCGCCGGCAGGAAATTCAAATCGCTCCACGATCTAGCGGAATGGAACTTCGGCCGCAGCGATGCGCTGCAGGCGAAATACAGCACGATGGCCGGTTTCCTCCGGCACCTGCAATTGCCCGATATTCTGTCCTGTTCGGTCGATCTGGCAACGGGTACGGGCAAGAGCTACGTGATGTACGGAATTGCGGCGATCATGCTCGCCGAAGGATTGGTTGATCGCGTCCTCCTCCTGTGCCCTTCGCGAACGATCGAGGCGGGTCTGCTCGAGAAGTTCCGTCAGCTTTCGGGGGATGCCTCGCTCGGAGATCTGCTGCCGGCTACCTCCAAGTTCCGATTTCCCACGATCATATCGGCGGCGCAGAGCATCGTCCCAGGTGCGATCTGCATCGAGAACTTTCACGCCGTTCTGGAGCACGTCAGTTCCTCGATAAGGGACAGCCTTAGCGGTATCGGCGATCGGACGCTTGTCCTTAACGACGAAGCGCACCATGTCGCCAACGTCGCGGGAACGGACGCCCGGCGCTGGAAGGAGTTCCTCGCGAATCCGATGTTCGGCTTCCGATACGTGGTCGGCCTTTCAGGCACCTGCTACGTTGGGAACGATTACTTTTCGGACGTCGTCTTCCGGTACTCGCTGCGTCAGGCGATCGAGCAGAAGTTCGTCAAGCGGGTCGAGTACGTAGCAGAGATGCCGGAGACGACCGCCGTGGACGAGCGTTGGCAACTCGTCCACCAGCGGCACATGGACAACAAGCGCCGGCTCAACCCGCGAAACATCAAACCCCTCACTATCGTGATCACGGCCGACATCCGGTCCTGTAAGCAGACCGCGGCGGAGCTGACCGACTTTCTGAATGGCCAACCCGACTACACCGGGATCGATACCGCGAGAGTTGTGCTGCCGGTGACATCGGCGAGCGAACATCAGCCAAACATCCAGCTTCTCCGACGCGTTGACGATACCGCAAGCCCAGTTGAATACGTGGTGTCGGTGGCCATGCTGTCCGAAGGCTGGGACGTCAAGAACGTCTTTCAGATCGTGCCACACGAAGAGCGCGCCTTCAACAGCAAGCTGCTGATCTCCCAGATTCTAGGTCGCGGCCTTCGCCGACCGGACCCATGGTCGGGTGCGGATCCCGTCGTGACCGTCTTCAACCACGACTCCTGGTCTGCCCGCATCAAGCATCTGGTGAACGAGGTGCTAGAAATCGAGCGACGCGTCACGTGCAGGTCCGATCCTAGCTCCGAGTACAATTTCGACCTCCACATGCTCGATTACACCCGGATCGAGGACATAACGGAGTACGCCAAGAAGGGCGAATACAAGCTGTTCGAGAGCGGCTATGTCGAGCTACCTACCCAAGTCGAAGCTGAAGACGTGGCTATCAGCTACGTCGATGCGATTTCTGAGAAAGGCGTTTCATTCAAGGCCATCATTGAGCACAAGTCTTGGAGTGGGACCGATGTTGCCAGGCAGATGTACGAGCGGCTCCGCGCGATCGACGAGGAGTCCAGCGACGCGGAGGACCCGGACGACAGAACGTCCTATGCATCCCGCTTCCCAGTAGAGGAATGCGAAAAGATCGTCGCGGAGTCCCTAAAGCAGGCCCACGTTACCTCAGGACGGGTGATCGACGCCAACCGACAGCGCTTCATGCAGGCGCTTGGGACGCTTCGACGCAAAGCTGCCAAGCGCGTCGTCTATAAGACCCACCCGGGAGATCTTCGGACGCTGTCAACTTCAGAACGGCCTCCGGACAGCGTGAGCGCCGCTGAGCTGCGTAGAGGATCGAAGACGATCTTCTTCACGGACCAGTCGGTAGTCAAAGTGTCCGACGAACAGCGAGAGTTCTTCAGCGAGGCTACAGATCCCGACGGCGATTTCGCGCAGAGCCAAGTCCCAGTTGCGAATCCGTTCGATTTCAAGACGCCGCTCACCTTCGTAATCGCCGACGCGACGCCGGAGCGGCGGTTCGTCCGAGAGCTGGTGAAGCGGGAGAACGCGCTTAAGATCGACGGGTGGATCAAGAACACTGCGACAAGATTCTATGCCGTCGAGTTCGCATGGAAGAAGGGCGAGCATCCCAAGCGAGGGGAATTCAGCCCGGACTTCTTCATCAGGCAGGGTGATGCGTGCATTGTCGTTGAAATCAAATCGGACGACGAGATCGCCGATCCATCGGCCGAGAACGTCAAAAAGTATCAGTTCGCTAGGGCGCATTTCGAAAGTCTGAACGGACGTCTTGAAGCGGAAGGTCACGCTCGAAGGTACCACTTCACGATGCTCACGCCGCGGGGCTACAACACCTTCTTCCAGACGTTGCGCGAGGAGCCTGTTCACGGCTTTCTGTCAGAGCTCGACGTGGCGCTCAGGGCGAGAATACAAGATTCATAGTAAGCGCCACGCCGATCCCCTCCTGCCGTGCTCGGGCTGACTATGCGAGTGCGGCGCGACATTGCAGGTGAAGCCTCGGCGACATCGAAGAACTTGCCATCCTCGGCTTCGATCACCCGCGCGAACGCCTCGAGTTGGTCACCGATGTCGCTCAGCCGCCGCAGCCGCTCATCCATATCGAACAATCCAGGCTGCCGCTTCATTTCGATCCCCACGCCCCGGGCGATCAGGGAATCACGAAACGACCAATCCCGCGAGGTAAATCGAGGCCCTCAGCTGCGGATACGATGCCGACTGATGGGATTCTGCTCTAGTCTCTACATTGGTGAGCTAGATATGATAGAATAAGTCGTCTCTTCTTGAGCTCCGTTTGTTGAAGTGAAGCCGCGGCAACCCACGAATCTTTCCCTTTCCCCAGACCCTAATCTGAAAGTAATTTCCCTAGTCCTTTCATTAAATCGAACCACATTCGGTCTAAATCCACCGACACCTGCAGTCACTTCCCCGATAACAACCTGTACCGGAAACATAGACAAATTGCTTACGTAAACATCATAGTCACGAAATCCCTGTGAGCCACACCTCGGATTGTATTGCTTTTCGACGAACACAACATTTGGTGTCCTGGATTGGTCTTGATTCACGGATGAGGGTTGCGGCACCTGCTGAGAAAGTCGGGAGACCTGATCTCGCAGCCGATGATTCTCCTCTTCAATTCGACGTCGCGCATCTTCTATACTAGCAGATCTTTTCTCAAGCGTGGACGCATATACACGACTAGCTGAAAGTAATTTCAGTAGTGAATTACGTTCTATTTCTAGTTGATATTTTTTAATATCTATCTTTTGAACCCTGATAAAATCAGCATCTACGAAAGCTCTTGACGAAATACTAACGGATTCCGGCGCAATATCAGACCTGATAGGATAGTCAAACCGAAATCTAAGAGTATTATCCAACGGAAATACGTCTTCAGAAATTCGTGAAAACAGCCTATAATATAGGTCGCTTGAGTATACACTCTCAGATCCGACAACTTTATATTTTTTCCTGTAACTGTATTCTTCTTGACTATAATATATATTTTCAATCTTGTCAGCTTCGGCGTCTGATATTATCTCCGTCCGCAAAATTACCAAATCAAAGGCCGCAAGACCATTTGAAACGGAGATAGAACTAGGCGATGCGCAGATATAGACTGTCAAATCGGCGGATCCATTTGTATTTCTATCGCGCAACAGCCACTCGACATAATGAAAGTGTCTCCCCAAAGGTCCTCCTAAGGCTCCAGATCGCGGTTCACCCAAATTACCCCAGTTTGCTCCGTACGACATCGCTGCAGAAATAATTAAATTGTCGATTTTAGAGTATATTTCGACTTTAAAAACTTCAGTATTGTTGGCGACATAATCCTTGCAGTGTTCAATCGAGAAATCGAATTTAGACACCTTAATACGAAAATTGCTCAATTCAGCTTCACGATTCTCAGATATACTTCCTAAAATCATCTGCGCGGCGGCTGGACTACAAAAAAGCAATGCAATCGCGACAAATATCGCTTCGAAGAATCGACAGAAACGCATTATTGAGCCTCTCGATCTGAATGATTTGTACATCGTAGAAGACTGCCAGCCTACTTGAGTTGAGTCCAGAGCAGGACGCATGCATTAATCCGGCCTTCCGAGTGGAGGTTGACGCTTTTCAGACCATTCGGCGCATGTTGTAGGCGAGGTTGGCGAGCCCGATCTTCACCCTGGCCCGGGTCAGGCCGATCGTGCGGATGACCAGACCCATGGGCCCCTTCCGCCGGGCGAAGACATGCTCGACGCGGGAGCGGACGTCGGACTTCGCCGCGTTGGCGCGAGAGGTGCGCCTGGGCATCGGCTTGCCCGTCGGCTTCTTGCGATGGACCCGGCTCGTGAAGCCGGCCTCCGTGAGATGCGCCTCGTTCTTCGCGGACCGATAGGCGGTGTCAGCCCAGACCCCGCTGGCCGTGTTTGAGCGATCGAGCAGCGCGGGCAGTTCCGAGCCATCGTGACGCGCGGCATGCGTGGCGGTCCAGGTCCGGATCAGCCCATGGCGACGATCGATGCCGATATGGTTCTTGTAGCCGAACATCGGCACGGCAATGTCCACGCGCTTCGCGCCATCCGCCGCTGGCTTGGCTTTGGAATATTTCACCGTCCAGCGGGCATCGCGATCCTTCTGGGCGAGCTTCGCCGGCTTGCGCGCCCAGTCCTCGGGGATGCGCCCCTCGCGCAGGGCCCGCTTCTCGTCTTCCGTGTTGCGCTGCTTCGGAGCGGCGACCACGGTCGCATCGACGATCTGCCCGCCCATGGCGATGAAGCCCGCGGCGCGCAGTTGCGCGTCAAAGCGCCGGAACAGCGCCTCGATCGCCGGGACGTCGTCCAGCGTCGCCCGCGTCAGCGCCTCGCGAAAATTCCAGATCGAATTCGCGTCCGGAACCCGGTCGGCCAGCGTCAGCCCGAGGAAGCGCATGGACGAGAGCCGGTCCTTGATCAGGTATTCCGCCCGCTCATCCGACAGCGAATGGCTCGCCTGCAGGATCAGGATCCGGAACATCAACACGTGGTCATAGGGCGGCCGGCCGCCCCGGGCCCGGTCGGACCGAGGTACGGCGCGCTCCAGCTCCAGCCGAAAAGCCTCGAAGTCCACCAGCGCATTGATCCGCTCGAGGTCGTCGCCCTTGGCCGACAGCTCCCGCAGCCGCTCCTCGATGTCGAACAGTCCCGCCTGTCGCCCCATGATCCGTCCCCGCCTCGTCCCAAGCCGAGTGAATCACCGATCCGCCGAAACGCACAGGTTTTCGGAGGCGTCCACCTGATTCTGCTGTGTATCACAGAGTAGTGACACGGATGATTGGGGTCCGCCCCCCGGCGTTTTACCGAACTTCTGACGGACCAGAGCGCCGCGCCTTGCCGATCAATGCTATGTCCCGTAAGCTTGGATTATGAGACATAGCGGTTTAGGGTCGTCCAAGGGTCGTCCAAGGGCCGATCTTGGCCACCGGAGCACCATCAACCCCGCGCGTCTATGCCACGGAAACGGAGAAAGAGGCCCCGATGACCGAGCACCGTTCGAAGGCCGAGGCTGCGCCCCCGGACGCGCTCGTGCCGCCAACGGCGTCCCCGGGCGCCGGCGCCATGCCGATTGACCGCGGTCAGCCGGAACCCCCGCGACCGCCGGGCGGCGCACCCCGCCCCCTGCCCGCCCCCGGCGCGACCGATGACTCGCCGTCCGCCGCGCCCGCCCACATGGCCGGCTCCGGCGGGCTCGACAGGCTGGTCGACGCGGCGCGTGGCTACGCCGCCCAGGCGGTGGCCGAAAACACGCGGCTGGCCTATGCGGACGACTGGACGCATTTCGCGCGCTGGTGCGGCCGGCGCGGTGCGAGCCCGCTGATCGCCGATCCCCAGGTGGTCGGGCTCTATCTCGCCGATCACGCCGCGCCAACCGACGGCGCCTCCGCGCTGTCGGTCGCGACGCTCGAGCGCCGGCTCGCCGGGATCGCCGCGCACTACCGCGCGCGCGGCATCGCCTTCGACCGCGCCGACCGCCATGTCTCCCAGGTGCTGGCCGGCATCCGCCGCGCCCATGGCGCGCCGCCGCGGCGCAAGGCCGCCGTCTCGGCCGAGGAGTTGCTCGAGATGGTGGCCACCCTGCCCCACGACCTGCGCGGTCTGCGCGACCAGGCGCTGCTGCTGCTCGGCTTCGCCTCCGGCGCACGGCGCTCCGAGCTGGTCGGACTTGACGTCGCACGCGACGACACCCCCGACGGCGCCGGCTGGATCACGATCGAGCCCGCGGGCGTGCTGCTCACGCTGCGCGGCAAGACCGGCTGGCGCGAGATCGAGGTCGGCCGGGGATCGGCCGACCGGTCCTGCCCCGTCCTGGCGCTTGAGACCTGGCTGCGCTTTGCCCGGATCGAGGGCGGACCGATATTCCGCGGCGTGTCGCGCGACGGCCAGCGCGCGCTTGAGAACCGGCTCGGCCCGAAGCACGTCGAACGGCTGGTGAAGCGCACGGTCGAGGCGGCCGGTCTGCGCCCTGAGCTAACCGCGGACGAACGCCGCGCGCTCTACGCCGGGCACTCGCTGCGCGCAGGCCTCGCCAGCCACGCCGAGGTCGACGAGGCGCATGTCCAACGCCACCTGGGCCATGCCTCCGCCGAGATGACCCGCCGCTACCAGCGCCGTCGTGACCGCTTCCGCGTCAATCTCACCAAGGCGGCGGGGCTCTGACGCCACCTTGCCTACTCACTCGTTCGATGAGGCTTCGGAGTCACTGATCTGACCACGGCCAATCTGGGACAGCCATGCGCCGGATGGTTGGTTCTGCCCGCAACGCGGCGGATCGCCAGCAGCGGAGCCGCGCGCTTCAAAAGAGTGGCGATCGCCTTCAATCTCGGAATTTCGATAATCTGTCTTCGCGGCGTATCGGAGCGGGTGAACCACGGGTTGCTTCATCTCATCGCATGTCGGCATGCGTCAGCAGGTGACGGAGGTAGGCCCTGGGAGCGCTGATCCCTTCAGCTCTGGTCGCAAGTCGATCCATGGCCTTGAGGACGTGGTGTAGGCCATGGGTGGCGATCGCTTCCGTGGTGAAGTCTCGACTGACTCTAAGCATCTGACCGAGGTCATAGGCGATGGCAGCGGCTTCGCGGCTGGTTGTTGGTTCTGTGGGGTAGAGGGCTGAGATAGTCGTAAGCGATGTCCAGGCTCTGGGATCAGGGGGATGGATCGCTTTTTTTGGATCTGGTTCTTCTGTCTTTTTGTGCCGGACATTTCGTCCGTCTGAGGCGGTCGTATGAGCTGGTTTCGTGGGTCGGGGGGCGACGTCGGTCCGCGGCTTCGCGGTAGGCGAATTCGTTTCAGAGCTGTTCTGGTCGCGGGGGTCGGATTGAGGATTCTCAACGGGAGCTGGCGAATGGCCGGCGAGGGAGAGCAGGCGCTCGAGTAGGTGCTTGGCTTCAGTGATCGTCAGGCGTGCCCGACGGGTGACTTTGCGAAGGGACTCCACGAATTGCTTGGAGGCATCCGTGAGCTGCAAAGCCTGGCATGCGGCCCCGAGCTTCAGGATCTGGGCCTTCAGGCCCCGCAGTTCCTCCTGGGCTTGCGTGCGTAGGCGAGCGAGTTCCTGGATCTCGCGATGCCGGACGAGGAGGGGCGAAAGGTCGAGGCCAAAGGCGCCGACTACCTTGCCCCCGCGCATGATGGGGAATCGCTTGCCGTTCGCGCTGTCACGTCGTGTCAGCAGACCGGCTTCCTCCAGGATCTGAATGTGTCGCCGAAGTTGCCGCTCGGTCACACCCTTCGCCCGAAAGCAGAGCGTGTTGTTGGCGGCATAGATGGTGAGCAGCATGGTAGGAGAAACTGGAATCTCGGCACCGGCGCTTGATCGGCACGGGAGGCAGCTTAGGAGGGCATCGACGATCAGGACCGTCGACGGCTTGAGGCCGAGGTCCGGCGCAGCGATGTTGACCGCGGTCATGAGCTCGCGACGGGAAATCGGGGCGAACACAGGTTGGTCGACGATACTGCCGATACCGGGGTAGGTGGCTTCCAGAGGCTCGGCACGGCTCCGCCATGCCTCGGCTCGATGAGCCGGGGTTGCTGTGTGTTCCATGTTTCATTCAGACAGCAAAGTCCGCCCGATCACCGAAATCGGTGTTGCACGATGTCAAGATTGGGGGTACCCAAATGGTGTTCAAAGCCTATGGGACCCTCTGGAGTGCTTCACCGCCTTCGGGGGGTTTCTTTTTGCCTAGAGTGTCTGCCTCCTCGTTTGATGAACGCTGCTACAGGCGAGTACTGACCGTGGGGCCCAGCTGACTGTTGACCATGGTCAATCCTTACAAATCAATCACTTAGCTTGTCGCTTACCGACTGCTCAGCCCACTCGGCGTAAAGCGCCTCTAATCGGGCCTCCAAGTAGACGAGGAAAGCCCTGTCCTGCTTCTTGCCGGCTTTGAGCACGAGATTGCCAGTTCCGGCGCGGGAACTGACAGATCCGATCGCGATGGGCCTCGGGAGACCAGACTTGTCGGAAGTGGATTTTGGCGCTGGCCGGACCCGGTGTTCGGGTGCTGAAAGCAACTTGATGAGGACGTCGAGTTTCCGCGCGGGAGTTCCATCCTCCGGTATCTGGGAATGGAGCGAGCCCGCAACCTCAGACCCGGCTTTGACCACAAGCTCACGAAGTTCCAGCCAAGGCCTGCGCCCAACGCCAGGAGCTGCTCCAATCTTGTAGACTACGTCCGCTGGAATATCACGAACGACGGTGCGCAAGCGGCTCAATGTCGTCGGATCAATGGCCAAGGCCTCGCAGATCTGCTCCCCTTGAAAGCCGGCGTCCTCCAGTTTCGAGGCAAAAACGGCTTGCTCGATGAAACTCCTCTCCAGGCGCGCAGAGTTCTCAAGCGCCTGAGACATCAGGGCGTCGTTGAGGGACATATCGCGAACGTAGGCAACGACCTTTCGGCCTAGGGAGCGACATGCAGCGATCCGACGACGCCCGTAGACGACCTCGTAGCGCGGTCCATCTCCACGCCGGTGCCGGAGCAGGACTGGAAGGCGTTGACCGGACGTGCTGATCGACGAGATCAACTCTGCAAGGCCTTCCTGCACATCGAAGCGATCGGCGATCTCCGACTCCGCGATCTCCGAAGCGTCGACCTCGATCGGCGCTTGTTCAGCGGCGTTCGACAGAATGTCGGACATGGTGCGAAGCGAAGATGGGGTCGCTGGCGGCGGGGTAGGGAGCTTGTCGTCGGAGGCCGACTCCCGAACCTTTCCCCTATCGAGGCTTTGCTGAAGGCTCTTAGCAAGGATGCTATTTCTCATCACCCACCTCGCGCCCCCACGCTCTCTGAATGAGTACCTCGATGTCGTCCGCGAAGCCGATGGCAGACTCCAGCGCCCGATCAAATGTCTTCCGGTTCTTCACAGCAGAGAGTTCGACCTCGAAGATCGTCCGCTGGGAAAGTCCTGCCTCGCTTACGGCCGACGATTTCACGAAGGGTGTTCGGATCACACTGTCGCCGAGGAGCTGGCGCATCCACTCTGCCAAATCCTGCTGCGCGCTAATCGATGTGTCGAAGCGGGTAAGCAGATACACGAAATTATCGAAGGCGCCCGCAGCTCCATTGTTGTGCAGAACCTCCATGACCCCGGCGGCCATCGTGAGAAACTGGCTGGCCGAAGCCAAGTCCACGCGCTCAGGTGTTATAGTCATGAGGAGCGACGTGGACGCGCACACCGCGGACATTGTCAGGTAACCGAGCTGCGGGGGACAGTCGATCAGGACCAGGTCGTAATTGTCTTCGATCTGCCGGAGCGCGTCCCGGATCCGGTTGAAAAACACCGGCTGCTCTCCGCGGCTCAGCGCGGTCGGCGTCTCCGTCTCGAATTCGGAGAGAAGTAGCCCCGCTGGAACAAGATCAAGCCCAGGAAAGTACGTTTTTTTCAGTATGTTAGTGATGGAGACGCGCGAGACATCCGCGTCGTTGTACCGAATTGCGTCATAGAGCGTACCGCCCTGACGGAAGTCGATCTCAGGTTGGTATCCAAAGAATGTCGTAAGCGACGCCTGCGGGTCAGCGTCCACCACCAAAACCCTGTATCCACGCAGGGCCAGGCGCATACCGAGTGTTACCGTGGTGGTTGTCTTGCTCGAGCCACCCTTAAAATTGACAGTCGACCAGATCTGAATTCGGTCGCCGGCACGTCGTCCTGGCAAAAAGTGAAGCGGGTCTTTGGCCGTCTGGGAAAGAATCCCCCGGATCTCCAGAATGTTCTCCGCGCTGTAGAGCCGCTTATTTCCCCGACCCTGTTCGACACTCGGGATCTTACCGTCGAAATGCATTTTCCGAAGGTAGCCATCGCTGACGCGCAGGAGCTCTGTCACCTCCGCGGAGGTGAACGTTCGCAATGACTTCTCCTCCTTAGGAGCGAGGAAAAGCTTGGACATTTGTTCAAGCGCCTCGGACAACCGCTCGGCGTCCGCCTTAAGCTGATCGTGCAGAACAGGTAGGGTCATCGTCCGCTCGTCTCATGGCCCTTCATCCGCGCCACTGACCTAGTGAACGTTGCCCCCCGGTCAGAAACGCACTTCGTGGCATCATTTATCGTTTCGCGTTACAGCTATGACGCCGGAGGAGCTCGCGCTCAAGCAAAAATTGAACAACGACCGTATGCTGCCGGCGTTGGCTATGACGGGCGCGGATTGGATGACGCGTCGTCACGTCGATCCCTGTCATGTGTAAGGCATTGCTATAATAGCATATTACTACCGATCAGCGATGGCGGTAGGTCGCCAGCGAGCCTCGTATCTGGGGATCGTACGTTTGGAGTGAAAACAAGAGTAACGCCGAGTGGGACGGTGCGACCGTTGCTGCGCTTCTTCCAACGAATCCCGATCCCGTTGACCTGGGCGCCCTCACCACAGAATCGGAAGCGCTATTTGCCGTGGGTGCGTTACCCGTAAGAAGGCGGGTCACGAGTGGCCGTCTCAAACCGTATCCGTACAAACGCGCGGCGGGTCCATGCCACAGAGTCGGAGCGATCTGGCGCTCAGCTCGAACCTCCGCCGCCCGATTTCTGGCGGCCTCCCGTACGAACAGACGCAGGAAGCCGCCCTTTTAAGCCGGGATCGGGCCCGTCTCAGGCGTCCTGGAGCGCGAGATCAAAGGCGATCCGAGTCCGGGCGCGCCAGCGACGAGCGGCTTCCGTCAACGGAGGATCCAGGAGCGCGGCGAACTCGCGATTGAGGCTGCCGGAGGCGGGGCCGGCGTTCTCCTCGGAGATCACGAGACCGACACGCGCGCGCCGGCGCCAGCCATCGGCGACGAAGGCCACCGCGCAGGGGGGCATGTGGCTTGTGCCGACTACGGCCACCACCATGGTCAGGGAGAAGGCTTCGGCTATTCCGGAAATGGAGCGGCGCCAGAACTCCGAGCGCAGGACCCGCAGACTCTCGACGCCTGGCAAAGCCACATGTCTCCCAACGCTTGAGGCCCGCGCCGGAGCCGTGCGCGAAGTGCCGCGCCCGCCGCAACCGTGTTGGCCCCTGCTTCGAGCCCAAGACGCCTCCCAATGATCAAGCACCAGTCATCCTCACCCACCCCCAACGCGGCGCGTATTCAGGTCGGGTTTCGCGCAAGCATTTTCGTGCCGTTGCTCGCCTCGCGCCGCGTGGCCCGCTCCGGTCCACCATGCGTTGTGGCTCGAGCCAAAAGATCGCCCGAGAAAGCTCAACCATGCAAAACATGCCAAGAATTGGCCGAAATTTTGTCGTCGAATGTCAAGACGCTCTCCCGGCCAGCCGATAAAGTACCGCGACCGCAACTCACGACCGCGCCCTCCGGATGACCATCAACCGACTTCGACGATCAATGGTAGAGTCGCGTCATCGCGGGAGCGATGCGCGTGCGGCGCATAAGCGCGCCGCACGCGACTCCGCCGATTCGTCCGAAGTCCGCTTGGATCAGCCTGCGATTTCCGTCAGGCTGAACGCGATGGTGGCGCGGGCGCGCCAACGTCGCGCTTCCTCGGTCATCGGAGGATCGAGTAGGGCGGCCAGATCGCGGCTGAGCGCGCCGAAGCTTGGGCCGGTCGTCTCCTCAGCCAAGGCGAGAGCGACAAGATCGCCACGCCGCCAGCCATCCGCGATGAACGCGATCGCGCGGGGAGCTGGCTCGATGGTGCCGGACACCGCGACGATCATCGTAAGCGCGAAGGTCTCCAGGAACTCGGACCTTTCCCGTGACCGGAACTCGGACCGCAGGACTCGCAGGTTTCGGATCTCGGGGAAGGTCATCGCTTCGATTGTGGTGATTGCTCCGGAATGCGCGTCCATTCCGCGCTCGAGCCTGAATAGCGTTATCATCTCCAGCTCCATGTGCCGCCGGGGGCCACGCCCCTGCTTTTTCCATGGAAAGGCCATCGATCGGCTTCCCGACGTCCGGTCGGCCCCGGGTCAAGCGACTACCGGAGGGCGCCCGTCGGGGCGTTCCGACCTGATTGAACGCGCTTGCCCTGACCCGATGGAGCCCGCGCGGGAGGCGCTTGAGGCGGGATGGTGCGCGACCGGCCGTTACGGCCGGCCCCCGGTAGGCTCATTCGGGAAGCGCCCGGACGTGTTCATCCACCGTGCGCCTGAGCTCTTCCATGACCGACTGGCGCTCGTACTGGTAATCGGAGATCTCGGCGTCCCGCTCTTCCTGATACTGCCGCGCGACCTCGGCGAGATCATGTTCGTATCGCCTCTGGGCATCGGCGACGAAGGCGTCGAGGCAGGCGATGTAGGCGCTCGCGGCGCCATAGTATGCTTCGACGTCACGCCGGTAGTCGTCCGCGCGCGCGTAATACTCGCGCTCTGGTGGAGCAGGGCGCTGGCAAGACGCGTTGTCGTCACTTTTAGCGTGTGCCGGCATTGATAGGGCAATCGAGACGAGTGCTCCAATAAACGTCAGGTTTCGCCTCACTATCTGCTCCTCGGAGAGATCGGTGTAAGATCGCGCGCGGTCCGCTCTCTACCAGTTTACGCGCAAAAAATCGTCAAGTAAGGATCAATTAGTGTTGACCCCATCGCAATGCGAGTAATAGGGTCTACTGATAAGTGTTGAACCCGCGGGGGAGCGCGTCCTCTTTGGCGCACGCGAGGTTGGAGGATCACGATGAAATTGATTGATATCGCGAACCGGATTTTGAAGGACAATGGGCTGCTGCTCTCCAGCCGTGACGTTGGCCAGCTCCATCGGCTCAGACATGAATTCACCTGTGCGATCTCGGATCCACGGACCAGCGTCGGTGACGCAGAGGCGCTGGACGCCGCGAGGGACGTGCTCGAGGTGGCTATCGAGATGTTCGATCGGAGCTCGATGCACGACACGAGCGAAGCGCTCCTGCGCAATTTCGCGGGCCCGGTCTGCGATCTTCACAGCGGATCATACGGTATGAACGGCCTCTAAAGCCGGCGAGCCTCGCGTCTCTGGCGCGCGGGGCCATTGCGCTATAGGTTCGTGCTCGGAAAAGTTCTTGAGTGCGAAGCTGATGGCAGGCCAGACCGATCTTTCACCCGCCGCGAGGCTTTCGCCATTCGATCGCCGGTTGAAGGATCGCCGCGAGCACCTCGTGTCGCTTTCAATCAAAGCCGGCGTCGGGCTGCCCTTGGCGCTTAGCGTGATCTATGGCGGGTTTCCGGATCATGAAGCGCGAGCGAAGCTCGCGGCGGCGCTCGACAGTACCGAGAAAGATCTGTTCCCGGAGCCGACGATCGAGCCGGACCGGGTTCGCGACGTACCGAGGCTCGAACTCTCTCCGGAAGAATGGCTGATTTTCGCGGGGTCGCACCCGTTCAAGCCGGGCGGCGCCTATGCATCGATGTTCGCACGGATCAAGGCCGGAGCGACGGCGCTGGCGGAATACGAAGAGCGCCGCGTCAGCCTGGCGTTTCAGGACAGATTGAGCAGAGGCCAGTGGACCGACCGCAGAACCATGGTCTCGCTCGCCGACTATCCCGACGGCCGGACCTATCTCCTGCAGCGGTTCCGGGGGCAGTATCATCTGCCGAGCGGCAGGCGCGTGGTCCGCTATCCCCGGGCGGAAGCGGCGATCGAGGCCGAGGGCGCGCGGATGCGTCGCGTCTCCCGGACCAATCCGCATGCCAACGAAGCGGTGACTCCCGAGGCGGTGGCGGATTTTTTTCGCGTGTACGACGGGTTCCGCCGACAAATGCGGCTTTACGCCGGCCGCCTGGTGGAGTGGCTGTACGGTGAGGAGTTGCGTCACGACGCGATCGTCAAGGCCGCGCTGGGGGAGGCGTTCATTGGGCCGACCCGGGCGGAAGCGGCCCGCGAAGTCTTTCATCGGCACTTGAACCTGCTGCGCGCCGGCCTCGCGACGCCGGTCGAGGGCGACGACGAGGTCAGCGCTCGTCAAGGCCGCGCCGGGCGCGGAGCGCGACGCGGCTGGACGCCGATCACCCGGACGATGATCAATGGCGGGGTTTTCCGGACGCGGAACTCTGCCGGCTACGTCATTCTGACCGAACGGGCCGATGGGCGGCTTTTCTGGCTCCGTGCCGTCGATCGGATCGGAGTGCTGCGTCCGGATGGGTCGGAGCGCGTGCCGAGCCACGATATGCTGCGCGAGGCGCTCGGGGAGAAGCGCCCGGCTTTCCAGGTGCGCGCGCACGTCCTGACGCCTGAAGAGATCGACGAGATCGAGAGCACGGGGTTGGAGGCGATCGACCTATTCGCCGAGACCGAATACGGGGCGTCTCCCGGGCCGGAGCCGAGCCCGGAGCCGGAGCCTCGACCGGTGCCGCCGTCCTGGGCGGATTATCTCGCTGAATGCGGGGCGCGGCTGACCTGGGCTCCGAAGGGCTTCTCTCCCGACTAGTAGATCTCGACGGTTTCGGCGCCGCCACCGCCGACGAAATGGATCCCGGTATTCTGGTTGATGGTGTCCATCTTGAAGATGATGCCGAAGCCGAGCACCAGGAAGACGAGAATGATCGACAGACCCGCGTTGAAGACGTCACGCCGCGACGCGGTCAGGAGCATCGCGGCGCGCAGGTTCTGATTGTCGGCGCGCAGGTCGCGCAGCTCACCCTTCAGTTCGTGAATGTGCAGGGCGAGGGCGTCCGTGTCACGCGGTGGGTTTCCGGCTGGATCAGGCATTCGGGGCTCCCTTGTCGCGGTCGTGTCGTGACCCGCGGGGGAAGGGTATCCGGATCAGCGAATCCGGGAAAGCCGGAACGCCCCGCGATGGCAATGCACGCCGAGTTCAGTGAGCCGTCGCGGGCATGACCTTCAGACAGAACTTCGGGCAGAAGATCCCCATCCGGGTTTGGGGATCGCCATTGAATTCGATGCCGTCGAGCTCTCGGCCGCGGGTCCAGGCCGAAACCGCGTCCCGGATCGTCGTGATATTCCTGTTCCAAGGCTGTTGAGAGACCCAGTTCATATCCAGCGAAGCGAGCCGGACATCGCGGAACAGTACGCATGTCGTAACCGTAGCCTCGGGTTTTCCGGGGAGTGGGAATCATCGCCGACCCGATCAGGCTCTGCCAGCGCAGCGCGGGTGCGAGCGCGCGGTGGAACAGCAGCGTCGTGTGTGGCGGCATCATCGCGTCGGTCTGGATGAAGTGGTAGAGATAGACCCGCGTTTCCGCCTCGAGCACCCGGATCGGGCGGCCCTCGAGTTCCCAGCGCGCGGTTATCTCATCGGTGTCGGTCGAAGAAGCCATGCTCGCCTGGCGTATTCTGATGGTTAGGGCTTTCGAGCGTAGGGCCTGGCCAGGGGATAAGAAAAGGATAATCCGTCGCAGAAAACATAGTGCCGAGTTGAAGAGCCTGCATTCTCGTTAATATAAGAAAATATCGACGGACGGTCGTCTATTTATTCATGTTTACGCGCAAGTTGGTCTCTGATGTACTTATGTAAGTGATAAGCTTCACATTGAGGACAACCACCATGAACGCGATCCGTGCATTTCAGGACCACCAGAACGCTCTGCCGCTGTTCTCTCTCGATCAGCTTTTGCTGGACGATCTCAACCCGCGCCGCGAGCACGACGACGAGGCGCTGGCGGCGCTCGCCGAGAGCATCCGGGTTTGCGGCCTCGTGCAGAACCTTGGCGGGCGCTTGCTCGGGGATGGCCGGATCGGCATCGTCGCGGGCGGGCGCAGGTTGGCGGCGCTCACGTTGCTCGCGGGCGAGGGGTTCGAGGTCGGCCCGGTGCCGGTCGCGCTCGCGGCCTCGGAGGAGATCGCCCTGCTCTGGTCGCAGGCCGAGAACGCGGCGCGCGAGGCGCTGCGCCCCGCCGAGGAAATCCTCGCCTATCGCCGCCTCACCGGGAGCGGCAGGTCATTCGCCGACATCGCCAAGGCCTTCGGCGTCACGGAAGCTCATGTCGCGCGGCGCATGAAGCTCGCGGGCCTGAGCGACGACGTGCTCGCGGCGCTGCGCGCGGGCGATCTCACGCTCGATCAGGCGGCGGCGTTCACCGTGGCCCCGAGCGAGGAAGCGGCGCTCGCGCTGCTCGAGAGGGTGCGGGGCGACGGCTACTGGCGCGCGGAGTCGATCCGGCGCGAGCTGACCGGGGAGGGAGCCGAGGCGCGGGATCGGATCGCGAAGTTCGTGACGCTCGAGGACTACCGCGCGGCGGGCGGAGCGGTGGAGGGCGACCTGTTCAGCGAGGCGGTCTATCTGCGCGACAAGCCGTTGCTGGAGCGCCTCGCGGCCGAGAAGATCGCGGCGATCAAGGCCAGGATCACCGAGGTGGAAGGCTGGCTTTGGGCGGAGTATGTGGACGACTCCGTCAATCGCTACACGGTGCTCGACAAGTTCGACGGCATGCCGCGCGCGCCGGGTGATCTGACCGAGGCCGAGGCGACCGAATACGATACGCTCTCCGAGCGCTCGGATAACGGAGACGACCTCGATCCCGACGAGGAAGCCCGGCTCGAGGCGCTCGCGGATCGGCTCGACGGAACCCATACCGAGGGTCAGCGCGCGGTGGGAGGCGTCCTGTTCTGGATCGGCTATGACGGAACGGTCGAACGCCGGGACGGGCTGGTGCGCGCCGAGGACCGCGCCGTCGCGGTGGAGGCGGGTTACCTGCGCGACGGCGCGGGCCGGTCGGGCGGTGATGCGTCCGTCGGGGCGGGTGAGCCGGAAGGGCCGGTGTTCAGTGGCGCGCTTTCCGCCGACATCGGCCGCGTCCGTCTCGGAGCCACGCAGGTCACGCTGCTGCGCGAACCGGCGATTCTGACCGACATGCTGGCCTATGTCCTCTCCGGGGCGGCGGGCCAGCACGCCGGGACGTTCCTCGATCTCACGCTCGGCGCTCCGGAGGTACAGCCCGAGAAGCCCGGCGCATATGAACTGCCCGAAGCGCTCGCTTCGCGCGAAGCGATGGACTTCGCGGCCTTCCGCGCGCTGCCCGACGCGGATCGCCGGGCGAGCCTGCTCGCGGGGATCGCCCGGCTTGTGTGTCGTGGCTGGCGCGACCGAGGGGCCACGCTCGAGGTCATCGCCGCCGAGATCGGGGTCGATCCGCGCGAGGTCTGGCGCCCCGACGCCGAGAACTTCTTCGGCCGCGTGACGGTGCCCTATCTCGACGCAACGATCCGCGACCTGCTTGACTGGACCGACGAGACCCCCGCCTTCGCCGAATTCCGGAAGCTCAAGAAGAAGGACAAGGCGGCGATCCTCGAAGGGCTGTTCGCCGAGGGATCGCCGGTCCGGACCGAATACGCGCCGACGCCCGAACAGATCGCGCGGATCGACCACTGGATGCCCGAAACCTGATGAGGCGGCGCGGGCGCCGGTCGGAACGGGGTGGGGCGGGGCGTGATGCCCCGCCCCATGCCGTTTCAGCAGAAGACATCGCCGAGCGTGGCGACGATCATCAGCGCCATGAGCAGGGCGAGGCTCCCGGCCATCAGCGCGCGGAACGTCCTGTCGGGCACCGGCTTGCCGCGCACGGCCTCCGCGACCAGCAGGACGATCCGACCGCCGTCGAGCATCGGCACCGGCAAGAGATTCATGATCGCGATCACGACCGAAAGCGCCGCCGCGAGCCGCAGGACGACGACCGGACCCTGCGCCGCCGCCACGCCGCTCAGGCGGGTCAGCTCCACCGGACCGCCGAGAGCGCACACGCCGTGGCGACCGGCGACCAGATCCCAGGTTCCGGCGAGAACCGCCCCCGCGAGGCCGACCGTCTCCCCGGCGCCCTGAGCGATCGCAGTGGCGGCCGTGGGCGGCGCCATGGCGATCTGGAACAGCGGCGCGCCGGTGATCCCGAGCGCGTAGGCCGCGCTCCCGCCCGCGCTCTCCCGCGGTTCAGGGACCGCTTGAATCGCCAGGAGCGCCCCGTCGCGCGTGACGATGAGATCGAGCGGCGCCCCGCCCGAGGCCCGCGCCGTCGCCGCCAGTTGCTCGAGCCGATCGACAGGCGCGCCGTTGATCGAAACGATCCGGTCGCCGGGTCGCAACCCGGCCCGCGCCGCCGCGCGGCCTGGGGCGACCGTGGCGATCACGGCGGGGTAGGGGTGAAGCGCCTCGATCGTGGCGCTGGTGTCACCGCGTCGCAGGTCGTAGACGTGCGGATCGACGCTTGGAAGCTCGCGGGAGATCGCAAGGAGGTCTCCGCCGGGAGCGAGGGCCGCGCCGTCGATCGCCACGATCTCGTCTCCGGCGCGCAGCGCGCTCCCCGCGACCTGGACCTCCCCGACCGTCAGCGGGACTTGCGCGACCGGCGTGAGCGCGGCGGCGATCGCGAAGAGCATCGCGCCGAGCAGGATGTTCGTGATCGGCCCGGCGGCGAACATGGCGATCCGCGCCGGTATCCCCGCCGCCGGCAGGGAGCCTGGCGCCGGATTGGCCGCGCCACTCGGCAGATCGTCGCCCTCGAACCGGACATACCCGCCCAGCGGCAGGAGGCCGAGGCGCCAGATCAGCCCGGAGCGATCCCGTCGCTCCCAGAGCGCGCGGCCGAAGCCGACCGAGAACACGGTGGGCCGTATGCCGAACCGTCTGCCCACGATGAGGTGCCCCAGCTCGTGGGCCGCGACCAGCGCCAGCACGATGCCGATGAAGATCGCGATCGAAGGGAGGACGGAGAGAAAAGCGGTCACGCGCGAGTTTCCTGATTTTTGTCACGAGAATGCCAGAAAACTTCGGGCATGTCTCACTTGTGTCAATTATGGGAATTTTAGGAGAGTCGCGTTTTATGTCAATGAGACGGAAGATCGGGACTATCGCGGAGTTTCGATGATAGCGCCCCTTATGCGTTCGTTACGGGTCTGAAGGCTGGTAGCCTCTGGGCATCGGCGGGCGCCGCGCGCTTCCATCGCGGCGTGACGATCAGCGCCCTGGCCGAGCCATCCAGCCGTCCGAGGCAGCATGAACAGACCTATTCGCGAGATTTTCGATCCGCTCGAGGCGCGCGACTTCTCGCGCCAGCAGCGGGAGGCGTTCGAGCTGGGTCGCGCCTGGCTGCGGGCTCCGGACCGGCAGGTGTTCCGCCTGTTCGGCCTGGCCGGCGCCGGCAAGACCACGCTGGCGCGCTCGCTTGCAAGGCTGGCGCCGGGGCGGGTCTCCTTCGGCGCGCCGACCGGCAAGGCGGCGCTGCGCATGCGCCAGACCGGATGCCGCGGTGCGATGACGCTCCATGCGATGCTCTACACGCCGAAGTTCCACAAGGATGGCTCGGTGTCGTTCGTCCTGAACCTGGTCGACGGCCCGACGCTCGACGCGGCGCTGATCGTTGTGGACGAGGCATCCATGGTGAACGATGAGCTGACCCGCGCGCTACTCTCGCTCGGACGACCGATCCTGGCGCTCGGAGATCCCGCCCAGCTCCCGCCGCCCGACGGCGCCGGCGCGCTGACGGATGCCGAGCCAGATTACTTTCTGACCGAGATCCATCGTCAGGCGGAAGGCTCGCCGATCATCGAGCTCGCGCGTCGGGTCCGCGAGGGTGAGGCGCCCCGCCATGGGGATTGGGGCGGTGTCCGCGTGATCCCGCGCGGGGTTCTCGGGGCCGATGAGGTTCTCGCCTTCGACGCGGTGATCGTGGGGCGCAACGATACGCGGTCCGCGATGAACCGGCGGCTCCGCGCCGCTCTCGGGCATGGCGGGTCGGTACCCGGCGTCGGCGAGAAGATCGTCTGCTGCCGAAACGATCGCACGATCGGCATCTTCAACGGCGAGGTGTTCCATATTCGGGGGCTCGGACGGGCGCGGGCGCGCAACACCGTCAAGCTCGATATCGTGTCCGAGGAAGGCGGGGCGGAGCGCTCGGTCTTGGTCCGGCTCGAGCATTTCATGGGAGGCGCGCTGTCAGTCAAGGAACGGCGTGCATCGCAGCACTTCGAATGGGGCTATGCTATCACTTGCCACAAGGCGCAGGGCTCGGCCTGGGACCGCGTGCTCGCCTATGACGAGTCGGCCTGTTTCGGTGAACAGGCCTCCCGTTGGCTCTACACCGCCATCACGCGCGCGCGCGAGCAGATCACGATCGTCAGGTAGCGCGCCTTTCCGCTCGGGATCTGTTTCCCAGAGCAGCTCCGATATAAAGAGAAAAAAACGGATTGGAGATGACCGATGGGGCTACCGACCGCGCATGAGCTCTCCGAGCTCAAGATTGCCGAGCTTGACGCACTCGCGAAAGATCTCGCGGTCGCGCGAGGGATCATCATGAATCGCACCCGCGCGAAGGCGATCGCCGAGATCGAGGAAATCGCACGCAAGTATGATCTGCCGCTCGATCAGCTCGTGGGACAGGTGAGCGGGCGAGACGGAGGGGCGTCGACGCTAAAGGCGCGGCCGCGCTTCCGGCATCCGGAGGATCCAACGTTGACCTGGTCGGGAAGGGGGCGTCAGCCCCTCTGGCTCAAGGCCCTGCTGGCGACCGGGGTTAGTCTCGAGTCGCTGCGAACGCGGGATTAAGTCTGCTCAGCGTGCTCCACTCCTATCACAGGCCCGGGCCATGGCCTCGGCCACCCGCTGACAAAGATCTTCCGGCAACAGACCGAGCCGAGGCATGCGCGGCAAGGGCGGGAGATCCTCTCGCAGCCGCTCGAGCGCGTCCCGGCGGTAGTTCGACAGCTGGGCATAGCCGATGTACGTCGTCATGACGGCGCAGTCCGAGACGCGCCGGCCGTACAGAATCCCGTCGCGATACGGGACGGCGATCCTGGCCGCGCCGACCTCGTTGGCGGCCTGGATCCAGCCGAGCGTCTGCTTCGCGATATCCGCCGGGTAGGCCGCGACATTCAGGTCTCCGGCCCGCTGGGCGATCCGCATCAGCACATGCTGGTCGATGAAGCAGATCGGCTGGACGTCCATCGGCGCGCCACCCGGCCGCACCTGGAGCGTCACCCGGGCGAGTTGGACCCCCGACCAGGGATCGTTGGGCTGAGGCAGAGCGGTCAGGGCTTCGATCCACGCGACTTCGGTCGCGTCCGCGTTGGCGACCAGGCGGAACAGCGCGGGCTTCGGCAGCTTCGCAATCCAGCGCCGTCGGGCTTTCTCGTTCCTCCGCGCCGACATCGGATTGGCGATAGCGAAGCGCTTGAGACTTTCGCGACGCCCGGGGTCGCGCGCGGCGAGCCCGCGCAGCGCGCTCCGAGTGGCGCCCCGCGCCAGCGACTTGTCGATATGTTCCAATTGTAACATATTTTCGCGCCAATCTGCCGTTAAGTGCTACCCCGCATGGAAATCATATCCGCAAAATTTGGTCGGTAAATCCCATCTCGCGGCGTTGAGCGAAACAATCGGAGTGTCCGCCGCGATGGACCCGGCATCGGCGGCGATGCGTTTCAATTGCGTCATACCGAAATTCGCGATATCCCATTCACGACAATAACGCGGAAGATGATCCAAGATGCATCCAGATCGCCGTCGTTTGGTCGCGGGCGCGCTCACGGACGCGTTCGCGCTCGCGGGCCTCAGCCTCGGTGTCCCGGCCACGATGGCGGCCCTGGTCAGCTGGGATGCCTGGTTCCTGCGCTTCCTGTTCAGCCCCGCGGCGGCTGGCGTGATGTCGATCATCGCTTCCGTCTCGTTTTTTGCGATCCTGCGCGGTCGCGCGCCCATCCTCGAACGAAAGGATCAATGATGCGCTGGACTGTCCGGCTCCTGCTCTGTCTCGGCGCGCTCGGCGGTTGCGATACGCTGGGGCTCTCGCCCGAAGAGATCGCCGCGCGGGATCGGGAGGCCGCCCGGGTCGCGCAGCTGCGGGTCCAGTACCCCGATGATCCCGCGTTCTTCCGGGCGAATGTCGGCGACACGGTCCACTTCGCCTCCGACTCGAGCGCGCTGTCGCCGGAGGCGCGCGCCCGCCTCCGGCGACAGGCGCAATGGCTCGGCGTCAATCTCGGTTATGACGCGGTGATCGAGGGCTACGCCGACGATCGCGGGCCACGTGGCTACAACATGCCGCTCGCGGCGCGGCGGTCCCAGGCGATCGCGAGCTATCTCGTCTCGCTCGGGCTGCCGCGCGAGCGCCTGCGCGGCGTCACCTTCGGCGAGGGAAACCCTGCGCGCACCTGCGAGGCGCCCGATTGCCTCGCGGCGAACCGCCGTGGCGTGACTATCCTCGTCGCGGGAGACCTGCTGTGATCTCCGCCGGAGCGGCGCGGCGCGCACGACTCCCGGACCGGCGTCTCGTCGAGATCCGCCGCGTCGCGCACCGGGGCGCCTTCGGCGAGCGCCGGTTCCTGGTCTCGATCGGCTACGCCGCCGATGCTCCCTACGCGCCGCGCGAGATATTCCTCGACGGCGGGTTCAGGTCGGGCGCCGCGCTCGAGGCGCTGCTGAAGGACTCGGCGATCGCGATCTCGCTCCTGCTCCAGCATGGCGCGGAGCCCGAGGTGATCCTCGAGCGGCTCGGAGCCGGCGCCCCCGGCGGCTCCATGATCGCCGCGATGGCGGCCGAACTCGCGGTAGCCCCCCTATGAAGAAGGCCAGGCGTGCCAGTGCTCCCGCGGCGGGCGCCGCGATCGAGGCCGCGCCCGCCCGGGCGAAGAGGTCGACGGGCCAGCTCGTGCTGATCGGGGCGCTCGTGCTCGGTTTCGCCGGAGCCTTCGGCTATGTCGCGCTCAAGCCGAAGCTGAGCGCGCGCGGAGCCCAGCCGGCCTCCGGCTTAGGACTCGCGCCGGACTGGATCCCGCGCATCCTGCCGGCGGCCGGATCGCTTGTGCTCGTGGACCTCTCGGCGAGGGGGGCCGCGATCCGCCCTCTCGAGGCTTCGGGCGCGCATTTCGATTTCGCCGGGGACGGCTTCGCCGAGCGCACCGCCTGGCCGATGTCCGGCACCGGCATCCTGGGCTATCTCGTGCCCATCGAAGGCGGCGGACAGCGCTTCGAGCTCATCTCCGGGACCGGCGGCGAGGGGCCTCTCGCGGCATTCGACGAGAACGGCGACGGCCGGCTCGACGCGGCGGATTTCTGGTTCGGGCGGATCGCGGTCTGGAACGACGTCGACGGCGACGGCTTCGTGGGCGAGCGCGAGATCCGCTCCCTCGCCAGCTATTTCGTGGGCTCGATCGCGCTCGATCCCGTCGTCTCCGGCGATATTCCCGCCGGCGGGCGGCGGCTGGGAGAGATCCGATACGCCGACGGGACCGCCGTCGAGGCTCGCGAGATCCTGACCGAGACCGCGCCGTCCGACACGGTGATGCTCGTGCCCACCGGCTTCCAATGGGACCAGCGCGTCTACCTGCTGCCGAACCTGGGGGAACGGGGCATCATTCCTTCGGCGGCCTATGCCATGTCGGCGGATCCCGCCTTGCTCGAGGCTGGAGAGAGGCTCACGCGGCGCCTGCTCAATGGCCAGGTCGCGATATTCCGCGAAGAGCTCCGGGATTTCGTGACCGCGCTCGCCATGCCCGGCCGAGGCGTCCCCGGCTTCGAGGACCCGCGCCTGGAGGTGCTCGCGCGGGAGGCGGGGTTTACCAAGGCGATGTTCGATGCCACCGGCAAGCCCGCGCCGTCGGAGGCCGAGGTCGCCGGCAATTTCGATCGGCTGGTCAACGAGACCGCGCTCGACTTCTGCCTCCAGGCGGTCGGGCTGCATGTGCCGTCGATGGAGGATCGGATGTTCGCGGCCCATCCGCTCGCCTGGCTCGACACGATGCGGGTCGGCGGCGGCTTCGAACCCGATCTACGCGTCGTGGTCGAGCGTGGGGCCGAGGAAGTGGCCCGGGGCGCGATGACCGGCGAGGATCTCATCGCGCTCATAGAAATCACTGCGCCGCGGCTCGATCCCGAGGCGATCCGCGCGCTGCGCGACCGGCGGGTCAAGGCCCGGATCGACGCGGCGCTCGGAACCGAGGCCAGAGAGTTCCACCGTAGACTAAAGGACCTCAACGGCGACGCGTGACGCCAGCGGAAAGGAGACCACCCCATGCGAAAGCAGCTCCAGGACGACGACCCGGGTCTCGCCCCTCCGCCGCCCTCGGACAGCAGGGCGCTTCTCGTGGCGATCGACGAGGATTGGGGCGCGACGGATCTCGCGCTCACGCTCTCCTGCGCCGACGGAAAGCCGGTGGGGCTCGCCTATCTCGGCGGATATTCCGCCGGCTCCGAGCTCGACGGCCTCGGTCGAGACGCCGTGGCCCTCGTCGACATGATGCTGGCGCTCGGCATCGCGCCGACGCGGATCGCGCATTCGATGTCGACGCGCCAACTCTTCGACGGCACCGCGCTGCCGGGGTCGATGCTCGCGGCCATCGTCACCGCGATCCAGGACGAGACCGCGCGGCCGTGACCAGGATCGGAGCCGCGCTGATATGGGCCGCGCTCGTCGGCCTCCCGCCGGTCGCGGCGATGGCCGAGGCGCGGCGAACGGTCGTGGTCCTGTCCTTCGCGCCGAACGCCGCGAACCCGGAGAGGCTGGATCAGTTGTCGGCCGCCGCCACCGCCTTGCGCGCGGCGGCCGATGACCCCACCGCGCGGATCTGGATCGAGGCGCGGTTTGACGATCAGCGTCTCGAAGACGCGCGCGAAGCCGGGATCGCGCCGCTGAGGCTCCGCGCGATCCATCAGGCGGGGCGGGATCTCGCCCTGCGGCGCGCCGCCGCGGCGCGTGCCGCGCTGCTCGGGATCGCCGGCCCCGAAATCGCCGATCGCGTGAGGATCGAGTTGAGGGCCGGGGAGGCGCCCGAGGCACGGGTTCGGATCGAGGCCGCCGAATGAAGGAGGTCGCCACCGTCACGATCGCCGCGAGTCTCGTCCTTGGCGCGATGCTGGGCGCGCTCGCGCTCGCGCGGCCCTCGCCGGAGCAGCTCGCCGCGAGGCTGGTGCCGAGCTTTCCGGCGATCAACGGCTGGGCGGGCTCGGCGCGGCCGGATGTCGCGCCCGTCGTGCCGGGCGACAAGGTCGCGCTGGTGCTGTCTGACAGTGGCGAGGACGTCGGCGGGGCACGCGCGCTCGTCGAGGCGGTGCTCGCGGAGATACCGGAAAACTCCGTCGTCGGTCTTGTCCAGCCCGCCGAGGCGCGATCGGGTGACGCGGGCCTCGCCGATCAGCTCGATCGCGGCGCGGATCTGTTGGCCGGGGAGGCGGCGCGGGCGGCTGGCGCCGGCCGCTACTATCTGATCGTCGTCGGCCAGCCCGGGAATGGCGACCGGTCGGAGGCCGAGATCCAGGCGCTGCGCGGCACGGTCTCGCGGATCGTCCGGACGACGCCGATCCAGGTCGCGCGGATCGGCCGGAAAGGGGACACCGATGACCCGCTCTATCTGCCCGGCGCGGTCTGGGCCATCGATCAAGACCAGGTGGTGGCCGGCGTCGCGGAGATGCTCGCGCCGGATCTCGCGGAGTATCCGTGACGAAGAGCCGGGCCTGTTCGCGCGGATCTCCGTCGCGCCGGACGCTCATGGGATTTCGCGCGGATTGTCCGAGCCATCTCGAAATGGCGGCCCAGGTCGGGGACAATCGGCGCATGGCAGCAAGCGCGAGGAGCGCCGCATGACTTATGTGTTGATCGGATCGGCGATTTTCGTCGCCTTCCTCGTCATCTCCGCCGTGCGGATCGTTCCGCAATCCGAGAAGCATGTGGTCGAACGGCTCGGCCGTCTCCGCGTCGTGCTCGGCCCTGGTCTCAACCTGATCGTGCCCTTGCTGGATTCGGTGAAGCACCGCGTCTCGGTCCTCGAGCGCCAGCTCCCTCCGACCCGGCAGGACGCGATCACCAAGGACAACGTTCTGGTCCAGGTCGAGAGCTCGGTCTTCTACCGCGTCATCGAGCCGGAGAAGACCGTCTACCGGATCGCCGACATCGACGGCGCGATCGCCACCACCGTCACCGGCATCGTCCGGGCGGAGATCGGCAAGATGGATCTCGACATGGTCCAGACCAATCGCGCGAGCCTGAACGACACGATCGAGGCCGGCCTCGCGAACATGGTGGACGACTGGGGGATCGAGGTCACCCGGGTCGAGATCCTCGACGTCAATCTCGACGACGCCACCCGCGCGGCGATGCTCCAGCAGCTCAACGCCGAGCGCGCCCGCCGGGCGCAGGTCACGGAGGCCGAGGGACGCAAGCGCGCCGTCGAGCTCTCGGCCGACGCCGATCTCTACGCCGCCGAGAAGCAGGCGCAGGCCAAGCGCGTGATCGCCGAGGCGGAAGCCTATGCCACCGAGACGATCGCCACGGCGATCGGCAAGGGCGGGCTCGACGCCGTGCAATATCAGGTCGCGCTCAAACAGGTCGAGGCGATGGAGAAGGTCGCGGCCGGGCAGGGGAGCCGGATGATCCTGCTGCCTACCGCCGCGCTCGACGCGTTCAAGGACGCCTTCAAGCTCTTCGGAGGACCGCGGACATGAGCGGCGGCGCCGTCTGGATCCTGACCGGGCTCGCGCTTGGCGCGGTCGAGCTGCTGTTGCCCGGCTACATCCTGCTCGGCTTCTCGGCCGGCGCGATCCTCACCGGCGTGCTGGTCGGGATCGGCGCGCTGGCGGCGACGGGCGGACTGACCTTCCTCGTCGCGGCCGCGATCAGCCTGCTCGCCTGGCTCGCCGCGACCCGTCGCTGGGGACGCCAGCCGGGCCAGAACCGCGTCTGGACACGCGACGAGGACGTCAACGCGAACGCGGTCCCGCGCCGCCGGACGGAAGACCCCGATGATGATGGAGGACAATGATGGAACTGATCATCGATTACGCCGCCGCGCTGCTGATGCTCGGCGGGCTGGTGTTCGGCTGCGGCGGCGCGCTCGGCGCCGTGTTGGGGCGCGAAACGCCGCTCCTACGTATGCTCGGCGTCCGGCAACCGCTCGTGATGCGTTCGGAGCACAACTACGCCTGCATGATGATCGGCGGGATCTGTCTCGCGCTCGCGACGCTGCTGGTCTGATGTCGGTCCATCGCGTCCTCGCGGCCTTTCTCGCGGTGGAGCTTTTCGTCCTCGCCTATGCCGTCGACGTGGTTCTTCGCCTCGGGACGGCCGAGAGGACGGCGCTCACCGAACATTTCCTCGATCCCACCCTGGGCAGGAACGCCGCCGGCGCGCCGTTGTCTTTCGCTCTCTTCGTCGTTCCCGCGGCGGTTCTTCTGTTCGCGGCGGGCGCGCCTCGGGGCCGCCTGCGCGACCGGTCGAGGCCCCGATGACGAGCGTGGTGCTCTGCGAGAAGCCGAGCCAGGCCCAGACCGTGCGCGCGGCGATCGGCGCGCGCCATGGCAAGGTGCTGGCCGCCGCCGGCCATCTTCTGCGGCTGCGCACTCCGGAGGAAACACGCCCGGAGTGGAAGACCTGGTCCTTCGATCTGCTCTGGCCGGGGGCGTTCTACGGCAAGACCGTCGACCCCGGCCGGCGCGGCTTCTTCGATCCGATCAAGGCGGCGCTCGCCCACGCCGACCGGGTGATCGTCGCCACCGACCCCGACCGCGAAGGACTTCTGCTCGGAATGGAGATCGTGGAGTTCTGCGGCTTCGCGGGCGAGGTTCTGCGCGCGAACCTGCTCGCGATGGATCCCGAGTCGATCCGCAAGGCCTTCGCCGCGTCGCGGCCATTCTCAGAGTTCCGCGCGCTCTATGACAGCGGCCGCGCCCGGGAACAGGCCGATCAGCTGGTCAATCTCTCGCTCACCCGGGCCGCGACCGTGGGGCTGCGGGCGGAGGGGACGCGCGGCGCCATCGGCGTCGGCCGGGTGAAAACCCCAACCCTGGCCCTCCTGGTGCGACGCGCCGAGGAGATCCGGAATTTCAAGCCGAGAGACACTTTCCAGATCGACGCGACCGTACGCGTCGCGGCCGGCACGCTCGTGCTCTCCTGCGCGCGCCTGCCCGGCGCCGAGCAGGGCAAGAGCGGTGAGGCCGAAGCCGGTGACGAGCTCAACGCGGGCGAGGAGGCGCTCGAGGCGGTGGATGCCCTCGAGGGCCGGATCCTCGCCCGGGATCTGGCCGAGCGGCTGCGCGCGGCGGCGGAAGGATTCCGAGGGCCGGTCTCGATCGTCGCCCGCCAGGGCGCACAGACACCGCCCAGGCTTTTCGATCTCACGGGAGCGCAGGCCGCGGCCTCGGCACGGTTCGGTTGGTCCGCCGATCACACGCTCGAGCTGGCGCAGAACCTCTACGCCGCCGGTCTCATCACCTACCCGCGCTCGGAGGAAACCTACCTGCCGGAAGCCGCGATCGCCGAGGTCGGGACACTGATACCCGCGCTCCTCGATCTGCGACCCTACGAGAGGTTCCGCGATCTCCTGGCCGAACCGACGCCCCGGACCGGCAAGAAGGGGCATTTCTCGGACAGGGCCCTGGCCGAGGCGGGAGCCTCGCACCACGCGATCATCCCCAACATCGAAACCGCCGATCGCTTCACCGAATTGCTGCGCGCCCGCCCGCGCGAGGAACAACTCCTGTTCAATCTGATCGCCACGCGCTACCTGGCCGCGCTCGCGCCGGACTTCACGTTCCTCGCCTCGCGCGTAGCGATGACGGTGCCATTCGACCGGGCCGACTGGATCTTCGCCGCGACCGGCCGGGTGCGGATCGCGCTCGGCTGGCGCGCGATCCTCGGGTTCGGCGACAAGAAGGAGGCGCCGCCGCTTCCGGCGATCATCGATGGCGAGCCGGGGCTGATCGAGCGGGCCGAGCTTCGCACCGTCACGACCCGCCCGCCGAGCCGGTACACCGATGGCGGTCTCATCCGGGCGATGAAGGAGGTCTGGCGCTTCGTGCCCGACGACGAACCCGAGCTGCGCGCCCGGCTGCGCGACTGCAAGGGGATCGGCACCGCCGCCACGCGGGCCGGCGTGATCGACGGCCTCGTCAGGCAGGGTCAGGTCAAGCGCGAGGGCAAATTCCTCGAGCCGACTGACGCCGGCGAGCGCCTCTGCCGCCATCTCGACGAGATCACCCCGAATGTCACGAGCATCGTGCGCACCGCGCAATGGGAGACGCTCTGGACGCGGGTTGCGCGCGGAGAGGAAACCGCCGAGCACGCCGTTGAGCGTCTGCTCGGTCCCACACAACGCGAAATCAACCAGATCGCCGCCGCGCGGGTCAAGATCGACATGGGCGTGAAGAGTCGCCCCACGAAGGCGATGATTGGCCTGGCCGAGAAGATCGCCGAGCGGCGGGGCATCGCGCTTCCGAAAGGGCTGAAATCCGATTCCAGCGTCTGCCGCGAGTTTCTCGACGCGCACGCCGGACCACGCGCGGCGGGCGATGGCCCCCGACCACCTTCCGAGCGCCAGCTCGCCAAGGCGCGGGAGATCGCGACGCGGCTCGGCGAGGCGGTGCCCGACGACGCCCTCGCCACGCCGAAGGCGATCTCGGCATGGATCGAGGCCCGCGTCGCCGCGATGCCGAAGACGCCCGCCAGCGCCGCGGCGCTCGGCTTCGCGCGCAAGCTCGCCGAAGACCGCGGCGTACCGCTGCCGGAAGGCATCGCCGAGGACGCGCGGCTCTGCGCCGCTTTCATCGACGAGGCGAAGAGCGGCGGTACGAAGAAGGGCGATGCGAAGAAGGCCGGGACCAGGACGAAAGCGGCGCGATCCGGGGCACGCGCGGCGCCGGGCTCTCGCGATCGGAAGTATTCCCGCCCAGGAACAGGATCATCGGGTGTGTGAAGGTACGAACTGTCCGCCGGATTCGAGACGGAACGGGCTCTCGTTCTGTTTTGATGTATCGACGGTATGGGGGCTTATGAGACGTTGTTCGTTTGATATTATGGATACGGGCCGGTTGATCCGGCAGGTGCTCAAGCAGAGAGGGCCTTGCGATGGCCGGTTCGGTTAACAAAGTCATCCTCGTCGGCCGCGTCGGCGCCGACCCCGAAATCCGCGCCTTCGGCAACGGCGCCAAGGTCGCGAACCTGCGCCTCGCGACGTCCGAGACCTGGCGCGACAAGAACTCCGGCGAGCGCAAGGAGCGCACCGAGTGGCACAGCGTGGCGATCTTCAACGAGGGGATCATCAAGGTCGCCGAGCAGTATGTGCGCAAGGGATCGATGGTCTACGTCGAGGGCCAGCTCGAGACCCGGAAGTGGCAGGATCAGGCCGGCAACGACCGCTACAGCACCGAGGTCACGGTGCGCCCCTATCGCGGCGATCTGCATCTGCTCGGCGACGCGCGGCGCGAGGGCGATCGCGACGATCGCGGCGATCGGGAAACGCGGGGCGGCGGCGACCGCGGCGGGTACGGCGGCGGTGACCATGCGGGGCAAGCCCCGTCCGGCTCCCGCGAAAGCTCCTACGGTGGCCGATATGGTTCCCGGGGCGCGCTGGATGACGAGATCCCGTTCTAGTTCGCCCGCGCGTCGGGCCTACGTCATCCGGACGCGGCAACCTGTTCCATCGGGACACGTTCTACCCGTGGACGGGCGATCTCCTTTTCCCCGCCAAGGCCGGGCCTCGGGCGCGGCTGGAATGCAACGTTGGAAGGCGAATATCTCATGCTGATTAGTGATACAGGGCGGCCGTCGCCGCGAAGCGCGAGCGAGATCGTCGACGTTCTGCTCGAGTTGGACCTCTCTCCGGAAGACCTGCGCGCCGAGATCGAGGTCTATCACGGTGAGAGCTTCGAGCCGCTCAACGGTTGGGCCGCCGACATCCTGCGCCGCGACACCGGCGTGGTGGTCGCGACGGCGATCGGCTTTTCCTCGCGCGCGGCGATCCGAACCGCGCTGCTCGACGCGGGCATCGCCGATATGGTCTTCATCGACTGAATCGTGTGAGGCGCGAGGGTTGCGGGCGATCGCCCCGTTTGCCGTCGCGCCGCGGATAGTGCTATCGCTATCCGCCGCCTTGTAGCATCGCGGCAAGGGGGCGGCGGACGAGGGCGGTCGGAGTGGGCCCCATTACCCCCCTCGTCCTTCCGCGCGTTGTTCGGGGCCTACCGAAGCGATCAGGAGAGCGCGGGCTGAGCTGAGCGCTCCGTGCAGTCGGTGGGACCTTCCGGTCCGGCCAGCGCGGACGCGAGCGCAAGTTCGACGGCGGCCCCTGTTTCCCCACCACGGGAGAGGCAAGGCGCCCGAGAATTCCGTGGGATTCTTGAATCTTAATTTTGATTGATGATATCCTGACGGGGACTGGCCGTCGCGTCGGCCGGAGAAGGTAACCGCCCCATGGCAAAGACCTACACGCTGCATATTGGCGCCTACAGCCCGGAGACCATCCCGATGGCTCGGCTGGCCGAGTATATGCGGCAGCTCGCGGCCATGCTTGGGCACGAGGCCGCCGTGCATTTCGACGGCATCAGGGACGGAAGTACACAGCTTGTCAGCCGGGTCGACCACGAGCAAGTGCCGAAAGTCGGCGCGGTGCTGGATGCGTTGATGAGAGGCGAGGGGGCGCCCGAGGCCGTCAAGGCGCAGGGGGAGATCGACCGCTTACTGGCCGACGACAATGCGACCGGCTATCTTTTCGAAGATAACGATCCAGGCGCTGAGATTATCGCCTTCCCTGGCGTGACCAGGCCACGCCCGGTTTCCTACGGTCCCATCAGGCAGGAAGGAACGCTCGACGGCATTCTCGTCAGCGTTGGTGGCGCGGACAAGACTATCCACATCCGCCTGCAGCACGGCGACATGAAATACTCGAATATCGATACCGACCGTGAGACGGCGCGGAGGCTCGGAAAGCACCTCTTCGAACCGATCAGGGTTTTCGGCGTGGGGAGCTGGTTCCGGGAGGAAGACGGGACCTGGGCCCTGCGACGCTTCAAGGTCGACAGCTTCGAAGCTTTGAAGATCGACGATCTGCGCGACGTCATCCAAGAGTTGCGCCAGGTCGAGGGTAGCGAGTGGAGGGCGCAGAAGAATGCGCTGGCCAGGCTGAGGGATCTGCGTGATGAGAGCGGCGGACCGCATTGATGGTAGTCTTCGACACGTCGGTCCTGCTGCTCGCCCTGGACCCTTCGACGGCCCCGCCGCTCGATCCCGTGACAAAAACGCCCCTTCCGCGCGCGATCGAGCGGGTTGAGCACCTGATCCACCAACTGGCCGAGGAAAAGCAGACCATCATTATCCCCACGCCGGTCCTGACCGAGATCATGGTCTATGCGGCTACGGCCGGAGTGAGGTGGCTGCAGTATTTTAACGGCACGGCGGTGTTCCGGATCGCGCCTTTCGATCAGAGGGCCGCGATAGAAGCGGCCATTTCTATCAAGGACTCCCTTGATCGAGGCGGCTTGAGGATCGATGCCACGGATTCTGGAGTTTCGCGAGGCAAGGTTAAGTTCGATCGCCAGATTGTGGCGATCGCCAAAGTCGAGGGCGCGGATGCCATCTATTCGGATGATGATCACATCGCCTCTATCGGCAAGGCAACGGGACTGCGGGTTCACAGGACTTGGGAGCTGGACCTGCCGCCCGAAGACCCGCAGCATTCGATGAAATTCGACGAGTAGCCGCCGAGGGCGCACGACACCGTTCGAGCCAATCGGCGCGCAGTGTCAGGCACCCTCCGACCAGATTAGGTTCCAGCTCGAGGCATTCCGCGAGGAACCATGGCGCGAACTCCCAGTCGAAGGGCGCGCGCACCGCTTCGTCGGCCGCGAGGACATGTACATGCCAGCCGAGGTGTAAGGCGTCGACATGCGCCATGACGAGGTGCCGCAGCGCGACCGTTCCGGTGGCGGCGCGCAGCGCGGCGATTTGCTCGTCCCCGTTCGCCTCGGCCTCGAGCACGGCTTCCCACAGGACCATCGCGGCCTCCATGCGCAGCTCATCGGACATGGGCCAGACAAGAGATGCCCGCTCGAAATGAGAGAGTTTGAGCAGAAGAAGGTTCTCGGTCATATCGATGCTCCGGTGTTAAGCTGTATTTACTGTACTACATGACTGACATTCAATTAACACTTCTCGTCTAAATAACAATATAAATAAAGAGACTCGTAAATTTAATGCGATGGATAGCATGTGAGATATGGATACACTGCTTAGACTGGTCTATCTGGGGCATGGACGCGATGGACGACTTGGAAGCGCTGGCGGCACGGCTCGAGGCCACGGGGGACTACCGGATTCTTCGCCGCCTGAAGCCCTTCGACAATCGGCCTGTCGCCGACGGCGAGCCGACGCGGCTCGGGCTGATCGTCGATGTCGAGACCACGGGGCTCGACACGGCGACGGCCGAGATCATCGAGCTCGCGATGCTGCCATTTCGCTATACCGAGGACCGGATCGTCGCGGCGCTGCCTTCGCTCTCGCGCTTCAATCAGCCCGCCGCGCCGATCCCGGACGAGGTCTCAAGGTTGACGGGGATCACCGATGATATGGTCGCCGGGCACAGCGTCGACGTGGCGGAGATCGCCGCTTTCGTCGCGCCGGCTGATCTTGTGATCGCGCATAACGCGGCTTTCGACCGCCGCGTTCTGGAGCGCTATTGCCCCGAGGTCGCGGAGAAGCCGTGGGCATGCTCGCTCGAGGAGCTTCGGTGGAAAGACGCGGGTTTCGCCTCGGCCCGGCTCGGCGCGATCGCGGCCGAACTCGGCTTCTTCTTCGATGCTCACCGAGCGATCGACGACTGCGCCGCGCTGCTTGAGATCCTGGCCCGGCCGATGCGCGGTGATCCGGATGGGCGCGGCGCCTTGTCCCTGCTTCGGGAGGCGGCGCGGCGGCCAACGGCGCGCTTGCTCGCGGCCTGCACCCCCTTCGAGAGCAAGGATCAGCTGAAGGCGCGGGGGTATCGCTGGGAGCCGGGCGAGGCCGGACGGCCGAAGGGCTGGTTCCGCGACCTGCCGGTGGAGGAAGAGGGGGCCGAGCGTGCGTGGCTGGACGCGGCGGTCTATCCCGGCGCCCCGGACATTCACCGCTACGAGTTGACCGCCTGGACGCGGTTCTCGGAGCGGGAGTGGCTTACTTCGTCGTAAGCGCGGCGGTGTTCTCGGATCGCGGGCAGGCTATCGTGGATCCAGAGATTAAACATCTCAAGGGCGCGCAAAGCGCCGTTTCCCATGTCGGTCAGTTCATACTCCACACGCGGCGGCACTTCTGGGAAATAATGGCGTGCGACCAGCCCGTCGCGCTCGAGATTGCGGAGCGTGAGTGTCAGCATTCGCTGCGTGACACCGCCCACCTCCGTTTGGAGCGTTGAGAAGCGGAGCCGATGATCCGCCGCGAGCGATAGGCGCCAAAGGACGGGAATAGACCACTTGTCGCTCAGCAGCGCGCAGACCCCGTTTGATTGAATCGGTCTGAATGACCGACCTTCCCCCGATTCTTGTGGAGCGTCGGCATTTATTTGTTTGTCCAAGAGTATCATCCATGTGCCTGATGCGGAAGAATGTGCCGCCTTACGACGCGTTTGTATTGCTATATATGGATAGGCCTTGCTCAATGCGAGGGTATTCAATGATCAACGACAAAAGACCCATACTGGTTTTCGGCGCCACCGGGCGGCAGGGAGGATCTGTCGCCACAGGCCTGCTGAAAGCAGGATGGCCCGTTCGCGCGCTTGTATTGGACGCCACCGGGATCGCATCCTTGAAACTGCGGAACGCTGGCGTTGAGCTTGTGCAAGGCTCTTTCGCGGACAGGGACATCATCCGCTCGGCCATGAGAGAGGTCCATGGTGTCTTCAGCGTGCTGCCCGCCAACCTGACCGCCGAGGACGAAGTCCGCCATGGGGTCGCGATCGCGGATATCGCCGCTGAAAGCGGCATCGAGCATTTCGTGTATTCCTCCGGGGCCAGCGCCGGGAATGTGCTCACGGGCGTGCCGCGCTTCGACGCCAAGCCGTGCATCGAAGCCCATGTCCGCGAGCTCCCCATCACGACCACCATTATTCGACCGATGATCTTCATGGAGATGTTGACGCGACCGGGCTTCGGCCTGGATCAGGGCCGCTTAGTGTCGCTGATCAGGCCGGATCACATGATTCAGCTGACCGCCGTGGAAGACATCGGCAAGTTTGTCGCGGCCGTGTTCGCCGACAAAGACCGCTTCGGCGGCAAGACCATGAAGATTGCCAGCGACCGGGTGACTGGGCACGAGCTTGAGACCGCCTTCACCGAAGCTGCGGGCCGTCCGATCACCTATGAACGCTTCCCGGATGAAGCTCTCGCAGCGAACGCGGACCTCGCTCATATGGCCAAGAGTCTGGAAGACGGCCCGCTTTCGGAAAAGGTCGACCTCGATGCCATGCGCGAGATCAACCCCGAGTTGCTCAGTCTGCGTGCCTGGCTCAAGGGGAGCGGGCGCCGCGCGCTTGATGAGGCGCTGGGAGCGAAGGGGCGACAGTAGCAAATTCCGGATGATACGCGGCGACGGGAGCGAAAGCGGCCCCCTTGCCATGCATGGCGGCGGCGCGGCGCATCGCCTCAACGGCCGGGGCAATGCGCTCTGGCTGCCCCCCTGAAATTCCAGCCTTGGCTGACCGGCGCATGTGACGAGTTTGAAGTCGGTACCCCAGGGCATCGCGGCTGTAATGCGTTTCGTCGAGCAGGGCTGTCGAGCCGATCCGTCACGCGATCGCCACCCAGCCCTTGAAGGTAAGGGCGGCGAAGAACAGCTGGACGTCGCCGAATCCGGACGCGCGAAGGAGCCGCTCCTCCTCCTCGGGAGCCAGGACGGGCAGGCGTTCGCGCATCACGGAAATGCCGGCGGTGGCCCGCGCCTCGGGCACACCGGCTGCGATCAGCCAGGCCGCGTTGCGCCCGAGCCATCGCTCTCGCTGCCCATCCTCGAGCGGGAAGCTGTGGTGAGCCACGATGAGGGGCGCGCCCGGCCGCAGGCGGCGACGCAGGGCGCGAAGGGTGCGTGATCGCTCCTCCCGGGGCAGGAAGTGCAGGGTCAGCAGACATGTCGCGCCGTCGAAGGGACCCTCGGGCGCGTCGTCGACATAGCCTTGATGCCAGGTGACCCGCGCGCCGTGCGCGCCGAGAACATGCCGCGCCCGCGCGATCATGCCGGGCGACGGATCGACGCCGTCGAAGCGCCAGCCGGGATGGTCCCGGGCGAAGGCCCGCAGCTCCAGCCCGCCGCCCGCGCCGAGAGCGAGCACCCGACCGTTCTCCGGCACATGTTCCGCCAGCAGCAGCCCGGCCATGCGATGCAGGTCGTGCAATCCCGGCACATGGCGCGCGACCCGTTCGGCATAGCCGGCGGCGTCGTCCGGCTCGGTCGCGAAAGCGCTGGTCATCGTATCAGCCTTCCGGCCAAACCAGCGAGCGATGCAGCTGCGCTCCGGCCCAGGCCCCGTCCCCGACCGCCAGCGAGACGGAGTGTGGCGTCCGCGCCACGTCTCCGCAGGCGAAGATGCCGGGAACGCTGGTCTCCCTGTCGTCGCCGGTGGCGATCTGGCGACCCATCGGCGTCTCGGCCAGCACGCAGCCGGCGGCCTCGGCGAGCGGGCTGGCCGGATCGGCGCGGGTGGCGATGAAGAGCCCGGCGAAGGGCAGAACCCGGCCGTCGCTCAGCTCCACGTCCGCGTCGCCGACGATCCGGGCGACGGCCGCGTCCTCGACCGTGACGCGCCGCGCGCGCAGCGCTTCACGCTGGTCGGGGTCGAGGGCGACGGCGCCGTTGGTCAGGAAGGTAATCTCGCCCCAGTCCGGCAGGAGTTGCGCCTGATGCACCGACATCGGCCCGGTGGCGATGACCCCGATCCGGCCGCGGTCGAGCTCGTAGCCATGGCAGTAGGGGCAATGGAACACCGTCCGGCCCCAGCGTTCGGCGAGCCCCGGAACGTCGGGCAGCTGGTCGGCGACCCCGGTCGCGAGCAGGAGCCGGCGGCCGGAAAAGGCCGCGCCGTCGTCGGTGGCGACGCGGAAATCGTCCTTCCGGCCCGCGAGGCCGGTGGCGGTTCCCTCGATCCAGCGGATCGTCGGATAGGCCAGGAGCTGGCACTTCGCCGTGGCGTGGATCACCGCCGGATCCACCCCGTCCTGCCCGAGAAAGCCGTGCGCGTGGCTGGCGAAGCGGTTGCGCCGCCGCCCCGCGTCGATCACCAGCACCGCGCGGCGCGCACGCGCCAGCTGCAGGGCGGCGGCCATTCCGGCGTAGCTGCCCCCGATCACGATCACATCCCGCATGTCTTTACTCCTTGGCCCGCCTTTCCGCGCGGCGGCGGGCGAAAGCCTCGGCCAGATCGGCCAATGTCACCTCGGCGAAGCGATCCATGAGCAGCGCTTCGGCCTCGGCGAACGCCCCCTCCAGCGCGGCGTTGACCGATTGCTCGACCAGGCATTCCGGGGTCTCGTTGCGATTGCCGATGGCAAAGATCGCGGGCTCGCCCAGAGCCTCGTGCAACCGGCGCAGGCTGACCGCCGACAGATCCGCAGAAATGCGCCAGCCCCCGGCATGCCCGCGCTCCGCCGCCACCAGGCCCGCCTGGCGCAGCAGTCCCATGGTGCGGCGCACCACGACGGGGTTGGTTCCGAGGCACCGGCCGAGCGCCTCCGAGGTCATGGGGCCGTCATGCTCCGCCATGTGGAGCAGCGCATGGAGGACCGAGGAGAGGCGGCTGTCGCGTTTCATGTAACATCATATGTTACGATTCGCTCACGCCGTCAAGATGCCAGCGATCTCTCCTTTCCCCGGAAATTGGCGCAAGGAGCCCCGTGGATCCGTGCCTCGTCAGATGACGGATAGTGCCCCAAGGGCGGGTTCCGCGACCTGCCGGTGCAGGGCTGGGCGCCGCGGTCTATCCCGGCGCCACGGACATTCACCGCTACGAGTTGACCGCTCGGATGTGTTTCGGCGTGGAATCGGAGCTGAATCAATCTCGGTGCACGGGCCGCGAGACGTCATTCGGGAGGGGGGTGAAATGCTCGCCGGCGAGTCCACGACGGTTGCTTCATGAGCCGAGGCAGAAGCGCTCTAGGCCGGTCTCGCGGCGCCCGCGGTTTGGTTCCCGGCCGTCGCGCGGCTTGGCAGCGCGCTCCCTGTGCCGTAACCCTGCGGGCATGACCTTCGCGCTCTCGACCCTGATCGCCGCCATCGCCGACACCACCGATGAGGGCGCATACGCTCGCCTGGTGAGGGACGGCGGCCTCGCGCTGCTCGCCGACGCCGCCGCCGTCGCGGATGTCGCCGACGCCGTCGCTTGCCCGGAGGACGACGCGGCGACCCGGGCGGCGATGGCGCTCCTGTCCCAGGCCCTCGACGAGGCACGCATGGCATTGGAGAATGACGCGCCCGAGGGCGAGGCACTGATCACCGCCGTCGCCGAGGTGCTGGCGGCGCGGGACGCGGCTCGGCCGTTCACGCCGGCCGCGCGCCTGCGCCTGGCCCAGGTCTACGCCCGCGCTGGCCTGGTGCCGCCGCCCTTCGCCATCCTGGCCTCCGAGACCATGGCGGGGAGCGAGGTGGCGCGCGAGATGCCCGATCTCGGCGCGTTGCTCGAGCCGATCCTGAAGGAGGTCGGCGACGCGCCGCTTCAGGTCCATGCCGCGCTTGACGAACTCTTCGCCGGGATTCCGTCCGAACTCGCCGCCATGCTGGTCTCGATGACGATCGCCCGGCCGGGCGCGCTCGAGCCGCGCCTCGGGCTCTACTGGCTGCTCGACCCGCGTCCCGAGGTCCGCCTCGCCGCCGCCGTGGCGCTGCTGACCCGGGCCGAGGTGGGGACCCTCGCCCCGGACCTCGCCGCGCTCCTGCCAGCGCTCCGCAAACTGCTGCCCGACGACCCGGCCCGCGCCGCGCTCGACGCGGCGATCCGGCGGCGGATGTGCGATGGCGGGCCGAGGGCGGAGGTTCCGGCAGTGACCATCCACCGCGCCGCCGCGAGCCTACCCGACGGCGCCGGCGCGCAGAGTCTGGTCGCCGCGATCCAGCGCGGCGGCCGGCGCGGCGTCGCGATGGCGATGCTGAAACAGGGCCACGGGGTCAAGGACGCCTTCGTCATCCCCTGTAACAGCGCCAGCGAACAGAGGCGCGTGCTGGCCCGCGTGCTCAACGAGATCGAGACCTTCGACCTGCCGCCCGTCGCGCTGGCCGAGGCACTGGCGCGGGGGCTCGGCGAGGGCCTGGCGCTCGATCTCCTCCCGGCACCCGGGCTCGTCGACCTCGCCGAGATCTGGGGCCCGGACGCGCTGGCCCCCGCCGCCGGAGATACCGGGGCGATCCTCGCGGCGATCGGCGGGAGCGACGCGCTGGAGGCCCTGCCCGCCGCCCGCCGCGCCGCTCTCGTCAAGGAGAGCATCGACTGGATGGATTGCTTCGGGCAGATCGACAGCTGGTTCGAGGACACCGCCGCGCTCCGCGCCGCCATCGCGCGGGCGCGAACCGACAAGGGCCGTGAGACCGCCGTCTGGGCGCATCTCGAGACCCGCCGCGACTGGTGGGCGCGGCACTTCGCGGTCTCGGCGGCGGTGCTCCGGTCCGCGCCGGAGCCGACGCCCTGGCTGTCCTTCGCGGCGGTGGCCCAGGCCCTGCTCGACGAGCGATCGCTGAGGCGGATCCCGATCATGGTCGACATCGTGGACCAGACGCTGGAGGCATTCGAGGCACGGAACAGCGGCGCCCCGTCTCGCGAGGCTGGCGCCCCGATCGGCACGCTGCTGGCCGGGGCCGGGATCGGCGAGGCCTATCTGCGGGGCTATCTCGCCGCGCTCTCGATCGCGCCGCTCGCGCCTTCGCCGGGAGCCTGGCTGGGGCCTCTGCTCGGCGGGATCGAGTTCCCGGGTGAAGGCGTGCTCGATCGCCTGCTGGAGTACGTCATGCAGGACGCCAACCGCGTCGATGACGAGGCGGGCGACCCGGCGAACGTGGCGCGCTGGCTCGCGCCGCTTGGCGCGGATGGGCTGCGGGACTGGGTGGCGGGGTTCGACGCCCTTGTCGCGGCGACCCGGCGCTGCTGGCCAACGAAATCGCTCAACGCCGACGACAAGCGCGTGCTGCGCGACGTAGCGCTGGTCGCGAAGGGTTCCGACGGCGGCGCGCTGCGCGCTGTGCTGCCGGCCTGGGTCGCCCGGCGCCATGCCTCGCGGCGATAGGTGCGGAGCGGGATCGGCCCTTACCGGCCGCTCGTCGAACAGGTCATCGCCCAGAAGCTGATGAGCGCGTCTGCCGGACGATGTGGATAGTAAGGTCGGCAGGCCAGCATTTCGCCATGCTCGCTCCCTATCGGACGCGAGGTGAACAGCAGCGTCGAAGGTCGACTCTCTCAGCGAGGATGTGTCATCCGATTGTGTCGGTGGGCTGTTAGCGTCCCGCTCCGGCGAGGCTGCCTCGAGGAGTACTTCCATGTTTCCGGCCGACCTGAGGGGCGCCGAGGTTGGCCTCGCGGTCCAGTGCTGCCAAGTGATCGCGACCGCGGCTCGACGAGCCATCGAACACGGGCGGCGCTGGCATCGCGAACGGCGACGGAATGAGGCAGTGGCCATGGTCGCTGCCATCCGCGCGGCCGCATGGGACGAATAGACCATCTGATTAGATTGATTCCAGCTTTGCCGTCTGCCATATTGTTTACCCGGCAGGCGGAGGAGCTCGGCATGAGCGATTTCGATGCGGTATTCCGATACGTCGAGGAAACAATCGCGATGGAACGAGCCCGTCCCAGACCGAATTGGGACGACCTGCGAATGTTGCAGGAATTGAGACGGGATCTGATCTCGTCTCGCGGTTCATGTGAGCGGTGTGCGCGGAGCGAGAAACATGTCTGAAGAGATCGAAGTTACCATCCGGTTCGACAAGAAGTCCGGCGAGGTTACCGTGATTTATCGCGAAAACGCGATCACTCTTCCGGAAACGTACAAGAAGACTGGCAAGGCTCTGGCCGTCGGCGCCAAATACGCCGCCAACCTGGAAAGCAAAGGCGACTGACGCTCCGCGAAGAATCTCCGGAAGCGAAGGCGGGATCCGACGGATCGCTTCTCCGAGTCCCACGCGCGCGGAGCGGCCTGGCACCGGGACCGTTCCGGCGTGATCTGGCACTCAGTTGCCAGATAGCGGCGAGACAGTCTTGGCACTCCGCGCCTCTCAGACGATCAGGAAATAGGCGACATCCAATCGCGATTTTCTGGCGCCATCGACGGACCTTACGTCGGTTGTCGCTCATCCGACCCTAGGTGGCGCGGCCAAGGCAATACGGACACACCCGCCGGCCAACGAGAGCGAACCGTCCCGCGGTTGCAAAATCGACACGACCCCGGAAACAGGTGACGCCGCCGGAGATCCGGCGGCGTCGATGGTCACACGATTGGTCAGAGAAGGACGGCGGTCAGACGAAGACGAGCTGTTCGGCCTCGCCAAAACGCAGCGCGGCGAGCACCGGGTCGTGATCCGAGGCGCGGAAGGCGTCAGTCGCGAACTCGCTGTTCACGTGCACGGCGTCGTAGCGGGCGCCGCCCTTGAGGTTGTCGGAGACAAGGATGTGGTCGATCGCCTGGCTGTTGCCGTCGAAGGCGTAGGTATAGCGCTCGTCCTCGGGCAGCGTGTTGGTGAGGTTGGTGAGCCCGGCCGCTTCGAGGCCGGTCAGCGGCGAGACGAATTCGAACTCGTTGAAGTCGCCGAGAACGACGAGGTTCGCATCGGCGTCCGCGCCGAGTTCCCCCGCGACGAAGCCCGCGACCGCCGCCGCCTGCGCATGGCGCGCGTCGACGCCACCGTTGACGGTCGGGTCTTCCTGCCGCGCCTCGAACGGCTGCTCGGTGCCGATGATCGGCGCCGAGCCGCCCTTCGAGGAGAAGTGGTTGTTCACCACCGTTACCGTCTCACCCTTGAAGGCGAAGTCGGCGACGAGCGGCGCGCGGGTTTCCTCGAAGGCGTGGCCTTCGCCCTGGCCGTCGATGGTCCGGAGCGAGTCCTCGACGAGATCGACGCGGTCCGAGCGGTAGAGATAGGCGGTGCGGATGTTGCCGCCCGGCTCGCCGCCGCTGGTGTTGTCGCCGATGAACGGATTGTCGATCCACTCGTAGGTGAGCGAGCCGTTGAGCGCGCCGTCATCCGCGACGTCGATCCAGCGCGACAGCAGTTCGAGCGTGGTCGAGGCGGACGTCGTGCCGTCGTCGGTGGCACCGGAATTGTCCTGCACCTCCTGGAGCGCGATCACGTCCGGCGCGTTCAGCGCGTCCACGATCTGCTCGGCCACCGCCATGAAGCGGAAGTCGAGCACGTCCGTATCCCCGTCCATGTCGTTCGGATCGAGGTTGAGGACATTGTAGCTCGCGAAGGTCATCGTCGCGCAACCGCCCTTCAGGTCGCTCGTCTCCGGCGTGAGGCCGCCCGAGACCACGTTGCCGGTGAAATCCTCGGTCGGGACGATCTCGTAGTTACCGAAGCCGTAGCCGAGCACGCCGGTCACGTCGCCGAGCTTGTCGCCGGTGCTGATGCCGCCGACGTCGAGGTCGAGCACGCCCGAGTCGGGGTCGATCTGCACCCGCTCCGGGTTGAAGTCGTCGGGCGAGATGTTGAGCGTGCCGCGCTCGCTGAGGCCCGTGGCGCCCGCGCCCTGGTTCGCGACGGCGTAGACCTCGCCGAAGCCGTTGGTGCCAGCGACCGCGACGGCGTCCTCGAGCGTGACCTGCATCCCCTCGAGGCTTTCGGAGAAGTCGGCGCCGCTCGTCGTCGGATTGAAGGCGATGAAGGCGTCGTCCTCGATGTTCTCGGTCGGGAGAACCCGGCCGGAGGCGCCGATGATGACGGCTTCGGGCAGCGCGTTGCCCGACGAGGTGACGGTGATCTCGGTCACGTCGCCGATCTGGGTCGTCGGCAGGTTCCGGCTGGCGGTGCCGCCGGGGAAGTACTCGCTGAGCGTGCCGGCGACCTCGATCGCGTCGCCGACCGCGACGGCCGGCGCCGCGCCGGTGAAGACGAAGATCGCGTCGGAGGTGGCGATGTTCCCGTCACCTTCGGGGTCCTGGAGATAGAAGCCGTTGGTGTCGAGCGCGGTGACGACGCCGGAGGTCCGCGCTTCCGCGCCGGCGAGCGAGGTCTCGCCCTCGGGCAGCGCGTTGAAGAGCGCCGCGACGGTCGAGAAGCCGGAGGCGGCGAGCACCGAGGGCGCGACCTGACCGGCGCCCTGGAGATCGTAGATCGCGGTCAGTTCCGGCGCGACATCGTCAAGGACGGTGTCCTCGCGGAAGTCGAGGTTCTGGATCCGCTCGTCGAGCTCCGGGCTCGTATCCTCGAGCGCGTAGGGCGTGTCGAGGAGGTTGTCGAGCAGGTACTCCGCGAAGGCGTCCTGTTCGGTACCGTCCGCCGCGAAGGTCGCGTCACCGGTGCGGGGCGCGTCCTCGGCCTGGGTCAGGTCGAGGCGGTCGCGCTCCGGGAACGGATAGCCGTCGCCGCCATCGGCCATGAAGCCGAGCGTGACGACGCGCACGGTCGCGTCGGCGTCGACCACCACGCCGTCGCGCATGATCGGGGTGACCACGGCGCCCGCGTCATCGACGACCGCCGCCGAGACGATGCGCGAACCGGCCGGGAGGACCGGATCGAAGCTGAACTCGATGCCCGCGACCTGCGGGAACTGGCCCGCGACTTCTGGCAGGCCCGCGACGCCGTGCTCCAGCGCCGTGATGACCTCGGCATGCGTCATGGTGAGGAGCGTCAGGCCGTTGTTGAAGGCGAGCGCGGTCGCAACGTCGGTCTGGCTGATGCCGCCCGCGGGCTTCACGCCCGGGATTTCCTCGGTCGGCATGCGCTCGGCCACGGAGCCGCCGGCCGGAACGCTGATCTGGCCGATCGAGGCCCGGACGCCGCCGCCGTTCTTGATCGAGATCATCACCTCGGGATCGGTCTCGCGCGCGGCGGCGAGGTTCGCGTCGGCGGTCAGGTTGCCGAGATTGGTTTCCTGCGTGCGCACGCCGTCGAGATCGCCGGCCTCGCCGGTACCCGAGCGCTGGCCATTCAGGAACACCTCGGAATTGCCGAGGATGACGGATTCGCGCGCCACGATGACCTCGCGCAGCGCGTCGACCACGGCCTGGACCTCGGGGTTCACCATGTCCTCGGCGCCAAGATCGGCGACACCCTGATCGTCGGTCGCGTAGGCGCCGCTCACCTCGGGATCGTAGCTCTCGGGGATGATCACGCCGTTCTCGTCGAAATCGACGACGAGGCGGCCGACGTACTTGTAGTTGCCGTCGGTGTTGACGACCATCGTCGGCGCGCCGTCGGCCGCCTCGATCGTGGTCGGGTATTCGCCCTGGACGCTGTCGCCCGGGCGGAGCCGGTCGTTCTCGTCCATGAGACGGGTGTTCGAGCCGCCGGCGACGATCACGTCGACATCGGTCAGGCGCGTGGCGAGTTCCTGCTCGATCGAGATCTGCTGCATGTGGGCGAGCAGGACGACCTTGTTCATCTCCGGATTGTCGGCGAGGAGCGCGTCGACGTCGGCCTGGATCTCGGCCGCCAGCGCGTCGAGCTGCTCGGAGGTCGGCTGGGTGTCGAACTCACCCGGCAGCGCCGCGACGTCGCCAGGGCTCGAGATCGCGGGAAGCGTCGGCGTGGTCGCGCCGACGACGCCGATGAGCTCGCCGCCTTCCTCGAGCACGATCGAGCCGGTGACGGTGCCCGCGACCGGCGAGCCGCCGTCGGCGACGACGAGCTCCGCGAGGCTCGGCTGGGCCGAGAAGTCGAGGTTGCCCGAAAGATACGGATAGGCCGCGCCCCCGAAGACGTCACCGCCGCCGATCAGGCCGGCGAGCACGTCCGGGCCAAGGTCGAATTCATGGTTGCCGAGGGCGATGGCCTGCACGCCGAGCGTGTTCTGGATCAGGATGTCGCCGGCGCCCGCGGTGCCGAAGGCCTCCGTCGAGGCGTCGAAGAATACGCCGGGAATGAAGGAATCACCGGAACTGAGCACCAGCGTGTTGTCCAGTTCACCGTCGCCGCCAAAGTCCCGTGCCTGGAGCGCGGCGAGCACCGCCGAGAGATTGGCCGCGTCGTCGAGCGCGGCCGCGCCGCCCTCCTGGTCTGAAAAGTGCAGGAGTTCCAGCGTGTAGCCAAGAGTTTCCATCGGACGGTTCTCGTTTCAGTTGCGTTGGCGGGAATGATCCCGCCCGAGCGCGGCACTTTCTCCACGGCGGTGAGACAATCCGGTGACAGGTCAGGCTTCGGAGCGGCTTGATCCGTCCACTTCGAGAAGTTTGATGCCCTACAGGACCTGTTGGACGGCCATTCGGGACGAAACGACCGCCTTGAAGGCCACGCTGAGATGAGCGCGGCACGTTGCCGCGGCGTCCTTGAGTTGGGGGATGTCATCCGGCAGCTGACCAGCCCCACCGATGTGCCGGGACGCTCCGTCGTGCGATCGGGCCTATTGGCGTGCTATCGGCATGCTTGTCATCGCCGTGCCTCGCGGGATGACGTCACCCGGCTCCAGCTGGAGGCCGCCGGCTCCGAACCGTACGAAGGCGCGGGTGATCAACCGGGCGGCGGAGGTGCGACGCTCACCACGTTGGTTTCCGGTCCACCAAACTGACGAATGGCGAGTAAAGCATCAGAACCGCGATCACCATGCCGCCTGCGATCCAGCCGCGCCACCAGCGAACGACTTCGTGGGTCGCCGGCGAACTGCGAGGCGGCGCCTCCTGCTAACGCGCCACGCCGCCCCGGGTCACGACGACGTCGTCACGGTCTTTCAATCGCGCCGGTCAGGCTCGACGGTATCGGCCTTGTCAGCGGCGAGCCCGGCGCCGGGCTCGCCGCTGAGGTATCAGCCGATGCGGCCGCCACCCTGCTTGGTGATCACCACCACGGCGGGCCGGGGCGGCATGCCGTCCTGGAAGTCCGGCCACCGGGTCGAGGGATCCTCGAAATAGGACAGCCGGCCGAAGGCGTCCCAATCATCGCCGCCATCGCCTGGATGCTGCACCGCGACGAACATCGTCTCCATGTCGTCGAGCATCCGAGGGCCGCACATCTCCGCGCCGACCGGGACCCGGAAGAACAGCCGCGACGTCCCGCGCGCGCCCTCGCCGGTGTCCACCGCCCAGACGCCGTCGGTGCGGCCGGTCGCCGAGGGGCTGTTGCCGTCGGTCGAGACCCAGAGCCTGCCCTCGCCATCGACCGCGCAGTTGTCGGGCATGCCGAACCAGCCGTTGACCGTCGTCTCGGTCGAGAAGGTGGCGCCGACCTCGGCGACGCTCGGGGCACCGCATTTGAGCAGGATCTCCCAGGTGCCCCGGGTCGCGGCGAAATCGCCGTTCTCCTCGGCGATCTCGATGATATGGCCGAAGGCGTTGTCCGCGCGCGGGTTCGCCGCGTTGAGATCGTCCTCCTTGCGCCGCGTGTTGTTGGTCAGCATCACGTAGACACGGCCGTTGGTCGCGTTCGGCTCGATGTCCTCGGGCCGATCCATCGGCGTCGCGCCGAGCAGATCCGCCGCGCGGCGGGTCTCGATCAGCACATCCGCCTGGCTCTCGAAGCCGTTCTCGGCGGTCAGCGGTCCCTCGCCGAAGACGAGCGGCAGCCAGACCATCGCGCCCTCGGCGTCGAAGCGCGCCACGTAGAGCGTGCCCGCGTCGAGCAGGTCCATGTTGGCCGCGCGGTTCTCCGGGTCGAAGGTGCCCGCGGTGACGAACTTGTAGACGTAGTCGAAGCGTTCGTCGTCGCCGAGGTAGAAGACCACCTGGCCGCCGGGTGCCACGATCGATTCCGCGCCCTCGTGCTTGAAGCGGCCGAGCGCGGTGCGCTTCTTGGGCGCCGAGGTCGGGTCGGTCACGTCGACCTCGACCACCCAGCCGAAACGGTTGGGCTCGTTCGGTTCTTTCGAGACGTCGAAGCGCTCGTGGAAATTGCCCCATTCATAGCTGCCCTCGGGGATGCCGAGGCGCTCGTAGTTCTTTGCCTCGCGATGCCCCGCGGGCAGCTCGCCGAGGAAGTAGCCGTGGATGTTCTCCTCGGCCATGACATAGGTGCCCCAGGGCGTGACGCCGCCGGCGCAGTTGTTGACGGTTCCGAGCACGCGCGTGCCGGTCGGATCGGCGGCGGTCATGAGCCGCGGGCTGCCGGCGGCGGGGCCGGAGATCTGCATCGGGGTCATCGCGGTCACGCGGCGGTTGAAACGGCCGTCGGTCATCACCTGCCACTTGCCGCCGACCTTGCGGATCTCGACGATCGTGCCGCCATGCGCCGCCATCTCGATATCGGCGCGGGCCTGGTCGGCCGGCGCGATGCGCAACGCCTTCTCGCCGCCCTCGTCGTCGACGATCTCGACGATGCCGGCGAACATCATGTGCGGGTCAGTGTATTCGTGGTTCACCACGAGCAGACCGTGGTCGGGATCGCCCTCGAGCGGGATGAAGCCGACGAAGTCGTTGTTGTAGCCGAACTGCCGCTCCTGCGCCGCCGCCGTCTGGGCGCGCACGTCGAAGGCCGGCGAGTCGGGAAAGAGCGGGTCGCCCCAGCGCAGCAGCACGTCGGCGTCATAGCCTTCGGCGACGTGATGCGCGGCATCGACGCCGGCCGTGACCTCGGGGAAGTCGAAGACCGAGGCGCCGGCCGCCTGCGCGGCCGCCCGCTCGGCGGTCACGAGGGCGATCGGACCGACGGTCGCGGCGATCGCGGTAGAGGCGAGCGCGCCTTTCAGCACGCCACGGCGCGAGAACCGTTCGGCGATGACCTCGCCCATCGTCGGATTACCTGTCGGGTTGTGGCCAGGTCCGTCGGCCTGCTCCAGGCGGCTGCTGCGGAATAGCCGGGAAAGCTCGCTCATGGGGATGCTCCTGGTGGCGTGTCGGGCCGCGCTGTCACGGGCCGATGGCTGCCGCATTGGCTACGCCGTCTCCACGACGTTTGGATGACGGCGCCGCGCGACAGCCATCGCGGAAGCCGAAGGAAGAGCGCAGCATGGCGACCAGCATCGGCGCGCTGATCGCGACGCTGCGCCAACGGCAGTTGCTGGAGCGGGCGAACGTCGTCTCCAGCTTCGCGCAGTTCGACAGCCCCGTGATCCGGCGCGAATTCGCCGGTCTCTTCCGCGGCAAGGGAGCGTGAAGTGAAGATCATCGCATGCTACAGCAACAAGGGCGGCGTGGGGAAAACGGCGACCGCGGTGAACCTCGCCTATGCCTTCGCGAAGTCGGGCGCCCGGGTGCTCCTGTGCGATCTTGATCCGCAGGGCGCCTCGGGTTTCTATTTCCGGATGAAGCCCTCCCGGCGGCTGCTGGACGAAGCCTTCTTCAAGGATACAGAGCGTTTCGCGAAGGCGATTCGCGGCAGCGATTTCGACAATCTCGACATCCTGCCGGCGAACATGAGCTTCCGCGACTTCGACGTGTTCCTGTCACGGATGAAAAACAGCAGCTCGCGGCTGGGCAAGACGCTGACGGCGGTCTCGGACGATTACGACATCGTCATGCTCGACTGCCCGCCGAACATCTCCATGCCGGGCGCCGCAGTGGCGCAACGGACATTCATCGCTACGAGCTGACCGCCTGGACGCGGTTCTCCGAAACGGAATGGGGTTGAGCCACGAATCCGTTCACTGGGCTACTGACCGATCCCGAGGCAAACTCCGGATCTTGAATCTCGAACCCGGGCCCGGCGGTGCACAGATGGTACCTTGGGGAGGCTTCCGGCCCGAAGCGGTCGTCCAGCAAGCCTGCCTTGCGGCACACCGCTTGGTGCGTTTGTTCCAATGGCGACGTGATCCGAGACGCGAGACTTATGCGCGATGTCGGTAGCCGTCGGCGGAAGTCCGCGACGCTATGTTGAGCGAGGGCGCGCCGTCGATCTGCGCGGAATGAGCGTTGGGGTCGCGACCCTGAAGCGCTCGCGCGGGACCGCCGACTCCGAAGCGAGCAACTCAAGCGCGGCGGCCGCGATCTGGTCGAAGGGCACACGCACCGAGGTCAGCGGCGCGGGCAGACGGCTGACGATCGGAATGTCGTTGTAGCCGACCAACGACACGTCTTCGGGTACAGAAAGGCCCAGCCGGCCGATCGTCGAAAGCGCGCCGATCGCGGTGTTGTCATTCACCGCGAAGATCGCGGTCGGCGGTGGATCAAGACGCATCAGCGCCTCCGCCGCCTCCGCTCCGGAATCGATGCCGAAGCTCGAGGGTATGACCCAGTCGGGCGCGACTGGGAGACCGGCCTCGGCCATTGCCTCGCGGTAGCCCGCCGCGCGTCCCCTGCTGCTGGAGGCGTAGCCCGGCCCGGCGATCAAGCCAATCCGGCGATGGCCGAGGTCGATCAGATGCCGCGTCGCGAGATAGCCACCCAGACGGTCGTCCGCCACCGAGGAAAGGCTTTTGCCATTGCTCCGCAGTGCCAAGACGAAGGGCACGCCGCGCGCGGTGAGCTGATCCGGGAAGTCGTCCTCCTCGCGCGCGGTCGACAAAATGAGGCCGTCCACGCCACGGCGAAGCAGGCTGTCGGCGGCGGCCCGGTCCGCGCCGGGCTCATCATCCGTGGTGGCGACGATCGCGAACTGCCCGGTCCGGGCGCAAGCATGGGCGATTGCCTCGTAGAGCATCGCCATTACGGTATCGGTCAGCCGGGGCACGATCACCCCCACGGTCAAGCTCTTGCCGCGGCGCAGGCTCGCGGCCGTCGCGTCGCGGGTGTAGCCGAGGTCGGCGGCAACCTGCCGCACGCGCCGCGCCGTCGGGCTGTCCGAGCGCGGCAGCCGCTCGTCGAGAATGCGCGAGACGGTGGACTTCGAGACCCCCGCCGCGGCCGCGACGTCGAGGATCGTTACGCGGCCCGGCCGCTCTTCGAATTGCCGATCCTGATCTCTGTCCGTCAACACGTCATCTCCTCCGCGCATGGCTCCCATGCGTCCGCCGCAACTTCACGCTTGACACGAATCGCGGTTTGAAACTATCTCGGGAACGTTCCCGCGAACGATACTAAACGGGGATCGAAACTTCAAACCTGACAACCTCAAGGGAGTGAACCGCTCATGGCCATCGATTGGAAAGGGCTGAATCCGGCCCCGGTCACGCTGTTCAAGGACAACGGCGACGTCGATTTCGAGGCGAACGCCCGCCTCGCGAAATGGCTCGCCTCGATTGACGGGGTGAAGAGCCTTGTGATCCTCGGCCATGCCGGCGAGGGCACCTTTCTCACCCATGACGAACAGCTCGAGCTGATCCGCGTCTACAGGGACGCGACGCCCCTGCCCGTCGTCGCGGGCATCACCGGCGAGGGCACCAAGGTCGCGGAGCAGGAGGCCAAGGAAAAGTTCGACGCGGGCGCGACCGGCGCGCTCGTCTATCCGAACCACGGCTGGCTCCGCTTCGGCTACCAGAAAGGCGCGCCGCAGACCCGATACCAGGCCGTGGCGCAGTCCGGCCTCGAGTGCATCCTGTTCCAGTACCCAGCCGCCACCAAGGCCAACTACGACCTGGAGACCCAGCTCGAGATCTGCGCGATCGAGGGCGTGACTGCGACCAAGAACGGCGTGCGCGACATGAAGCGCTGGTACAACGAGATCCCGGAGATCAAGAAGCAGTTCCCCGAGATCGCGGTGATGTCCTGCCACGACGAATGGCTGCTCCCGACCATGTTCGACGTCGACGGCCTGCTGGTCGGCTACGGCAACATGGCGCCCGAGCTGCTGCTCGAATACCTCGCAGCCGGCAAGGCGCAGGACTACACGCTCGCCCGCAAGTACCACGAGCAGCTCCTGCCGATCACCCGCGCCGTCTACCACCGCGGCTCGCACATGGAGGGCTCGGTGGCGCTGAAGCACGCGCTCCGCGCGCGGGGCCTCGTCGACAACGTGAACGTCCGCGAGCCGCTGAAGCCGCTCGGCGACGGGGCGGACGCCGAGATCCGCGCCGCCGTGAAGGCCTCGGGCCTGACCTACGTGGGCGAGTCCATCCCCGCCTGATCCACGCCGACGGCAGCCTTCCCCAACCCGCGCCACCGCGCGCGGGACGCGCCGTCGGCGCCGCGATCTCCGGCGATTTCATCGTCCGCGAAGGATGCGGCTTTATTTCCCCCACCGACGACGCGCCCGGCGGCAAGGTTTCTCGCCGCCGGGATCTCCGGAAGGTCCTTGGCCACCGGCAAAAACAAGATCACACCGACAGATGGAGGAATAAGATGCTCATGGACACGCCAGCGGCCGCGCCGCGGGCGGGCGACCAGGCCATGGCCCTTGACGGTCAGGCCGACATCAGCGCCCGGATTGAACGCCTGCCCATCACCCGACGGGTCTTCTGGACCCGAAACATTATCGGCGCGGCGACCTTCTTCGACGGCTACACCGTTATCGCCATCGCCTATGCCATGCCGGTCCTGGTGCGCGAATGGGGCCTCAATCCGCAGCAGACCGGCATGATCCTGTCGATGGGCTATCTCGGCCAGCTTGTCGGCGCCGTGCTCTTCGGCTGGCTCGCGGAGCGGCTGGGCCGGCTCAAAGTGCTGCTCTTCACCATTCTGCTCTTCGTGTCGATGGATGTCGCCTGCCTCTTCGCCACCGGCGCGGCGATGATGATGCTGTTTCGCTTCATCCAAGGGATCGGCACCGGCGGCGAAGTCCCGGTGGCCTCGGCTTATATCAACGAATACATCGGCTCGAAGGGCCGTGGCCGCTTCTTCCTGCTCTATGAGGTGATGTTCCTCTTCGGGCTGGTCGGAGCCGGTCTGATCGGCCGCGCGCTGGTCCCGGTCTACGGATGGCAAGCGATGTTCCTCGTCGGTCTGATCCCGGCCGCGATCCTCATCCCTCTGCGGTTCTTTATGAAGGAAAGCCCGCGCTGGCTCGCTTCCAAGGGGCGCTACGAGGAGGCCGATGCCATCGTCCGCGACCTCGAGCGGAGCGCCGAGGCGCGTGGCGTGACACTCGCGGAACCTGTCCCCGTGCCCGTCAAGCCGAAGCCCACCGCCTCGAACTGGCGTGAGCTCTTCCAGGGCATATACCGCAAGCGCACCCTGACGGTCTGGGCGATGTGGTTCTGCTCCTACCTCGTCGCGAACGGCATGATCACCTGGCTCCCCACCCTCTACCGCCAAACTTTCAACCTGCCGCTGGAGACCGCGCTGCTTTACGGTCTCCTCACCTCGGTTGGCGGCGTGGTCGCGGCCCTGATCTGCGCCTTTGCGATCGACAAGGTCGGCCGCAAGCGTTGGTACACCGGCGCCTTCCTGCTTGCTCCCGTCCCTTTGATCGCGCTCGCCCTCCTCGGCGCGACCACGCCGATGCAGGTACTGATCCTCGCCGGACTCGCCTATGCCATCGTCCAGACGATCACCTTCTCGCTCTATCTATACTCGGCCGAGATCTACCCAACACGTCTGCGGGCGCTCGGCACCGGCCTCGGCTCGGCCTGGCTGCGGCTCGGATCCTTCGCCGGTCCGCTGGTCGTCGGCTTCACCATGGCGCAGTTCGGCATCCAGTTCGTCTTCGCGATCTTCGCCGGCGTTCTCCTGCTCGGCGCCGCGATCACCGCGCTCTGCGCGATCGAGACCAAGGGACGTGTGCTGGAGGAGCTCGCTCCTTGAGCCGCCACGGCGAACCCGTGAACGCCGGCGCGGGAGCACTTCCGCGTCGGTCCCAATTCAATTCCAGGGTTCCTCCGAGGTAGGCGGTCAGCGCAGGCGGCGCGTCAGGTGGACGCCGGCGAGCATACAGCGGACGGAGCCGCCGGCGAGCTCGATGGTCAGGATGTCGAGCGGCAGGAACGTCGCGAACCGCGCTAGCGTCACGCGCTGCACATCCGTCAGAGAGCGCACCGCGCGGGCAGAGATCGCGAGGAGCGGACCCTCGGCCCCGGAGAGCTTGCGTCTCTCCCCTGAGTAGGGACCAACAAAGTCCGCGCTGATCGCCCACGTTCCGTTCCGACCGTGAAGCCGCGACCGCCTTTCGCCCGAAACGCCTGAGGCCCGCTACGCGAAGGAACGACCGTTCCTGGCGCATCGCGTCCCGTTTATCCCTGAACGCGCAAGATCGCGGTAGCGACGTCCGGAACGCTGGCGGCGATCGAACGCGCGACCGGCCGCGGCAATCACGACGCCGATCCTGCTCGACGCGACGGTCAATCGCCGCACTCAGAAGTCGGCCGCCACTGACGGCGTGGCCGCCCTTTCGGCGCGCGAGTGGGGCTGAGCCAAGGGTCCGGCCGATGAAGGTGCGCGCCTTGGCGCGAACCGCCGCCAACTCTACCGTGTCGCGCCTGACGGTCAGGCCCGATTGCGGCTGCATCTCAGGAATCTCGAGACTGCCACCCTGGCGATGACCGGCAGCGCCGCTCCGGCGGCGATCCCAGCGGCGCCGAGCGCGAATGCGCCGACGATGGTCGCGGGGAATGCCGCGCCCAAGCGGGACAAGCCCTCGGTCAGGCAGTCCACGATCACGTACAGTTCAAATACGATGATCGACCATCTACAGCGCATTAATAGAGCGAGAAAGAAATCACACGTTCGGTTCAGTCTCCTATTATCCGCAATGCGGCGCAGGCTTGATGCGATAGCGCGCGTTCGTGGGCTCGAGGTCGCGGTAGCGGCCCCCTGAGTGCCGACGGCAGTCGAGCGCGTGCCCGGCGGCGATGATCGCGGCGCCGATGTCCTGTTCCAGGCCGTCGAGCTCGACGTAACAGACGCCGACCACGCGATCATAAGTGCGCTCGCCGGTGAGCAGGCAGGTGGCTTCCTTGCCGTGGGTCGCGCGGCGCATCCAGAGGGAGGCTTCCTTTCCCGCGGCCGTGTCGCGCTCGGGGGCATCGACGCCCTCGAGACGCACCGGAAGGCCCGAGACGATGAGGGTGTCTCCGTCCCGCACGCGGTTGATATGACCCGCGAGAACCTCCGGTCCTTCCTGAGCCAGCGCCTGCGAAGCGGCCAGGACGAAGAGCGTGGCCAATGCCGAGTAGAGCGTTCCCATCAGCCCACCAGCCGCTCGGAGCCGACGACGCGCTCCATGGCGCGGGTGAAGGCGACGTAGAGCAGATTGTACTCTTGCGTGATCGCGGTCAGATGCCGGGGCGAGGACGCGCGGGCCTCGGTGGCGCGTTCGGCGAGATCCTTCAGGGAGAGCCAGTCCGAGGCCATCTTCACCACCGGGAACTCGAGCCCTTTGGAACGGTGCCCGGTCATCAGCGCGACACGGGCGACGCCGCGCGGCTGGCTCGCGTCGAGGATCGCCAGCGCCTCTCCGGCCCGGTTGTCCTCGACGATCTTGACGATCTGCTCGAGGTTTCGGTTGTCGGTCGCCTCGTCCACGACCTCGGCCCAGGTGGCGAAGACGCGATATTCCGGCAGCGAGACCGCGTGAAGCTCGTTGTGGTAGATCGCGCCGGCCGAGAGGATCTCGGCGCGCAGCTGATCCGCCTTGTCGATGTGGTAGGCGTGGCCGGCGCGCGCGAGGCTCGCGGCCTCGTCGAGGATGGCGGCGTTGGTCCGGCAGAGCACCGCGTAGCGGGTGCCAGGGAAGCTGTCCGCGCCGGCGCCGCCGACACCGGTGACCCTTACGCCGAGCGACCCTTCCGGGCTTTCGCCGAGGACCTTGTTCGCGAGGGTCGCGACGTTGGCGCCGAAGCGGAAGCTGTTCGACAGCGCGCTTTCCTCGCCGGGCAGCCGCTCGAGCGCGGAGACCGCGCCGCGCCAGGCGTAGATCGCCTGCGCGGCGTCGCCGACCGCGACGATGGATTTGCCCGAAGATCGCAGGAGCTGGATCTGCACCGGGTTGAGGTCCTGCGCCTCGTCGACGATCAGATAATCGGCCGCGGCGAAGGCGCGGGCCGCGAGGTCCGGGCGCAGCGCGACGAGCTTCAGGTAGACGTCGTGCGTGAAGTGCCCCTCGGCGACTTTGTGGTCGAAGAACGCTTGGGCCATGTCCGAGAGCGGCTTCGAGAGCCGGGCGATGGCGCGCGCGGCGCGCTCGCGCGGGTACTCGCCGTGCAGCGTCTCCGGGTCGCCCGTCTCGGCGATGATCGCCTCGCAGGCGTGGCCGGGCGTGACGGCGGGCGCGTCGGAGGCGCAGTAGACCGAGACGGTCCGGAGCAGGGTGAGGGCGAGCTTGTAGGTCGACCAGCCCGCGACCCGAGGCAGGCTGGAGAGCACGAGGGCGACGCTCGGCTCGCCGAGGACGTCGGTCTTGACCTGATAGCGGCTCGCGGCGTTTCCGGACATTTCGCGCGCGGCGGCGCGCAGCGCGAGCGAATGGAAGGTGGCGGCGTGGCAGTTCGTCTGCCCGAACTTCTCGCGGGCCTCCCGGGCGATCTCGGCGTTGAAGGCGAGATAGAGCCCGCGATCGCTCCCGCGCGCCTGCGCGACGCCGAGCAGCGTCGTGGTCTTCCCGGTCCCGGCGCCGGCACGGACACGCAGATGCGCGCCTTCGCGCAGCCCGGCCGCGCGGGAGATCACCGCGTCCTGCTCGGCCGTGTAGGCCCGCTTGGTGGATCCGATGTCGACCGGGATGTTCATGGCCTCGCCCTTCCAAATCTCCGCTGGTTCAGTCAGCGCTCGCGAGCGCGCTTTCCTTCGCGATGTCGCTCCAGAGATCGGCGGCGGCGCGGGCGGCGTCGATCCGACCGGGTGTGTTCATCTCGGCGAGCGTCAGCGCGATCTGGCCATCGACGGTGGAGAATTCCTCGGACGAGACCCGGGATGGGTCGGGGACAATCACCCCGCCGCCGTATTCGTACCCGGCGCAATTCTCCCAAGCGAAGGCGATCCCGCTGCAGACCAGCCAGTCGCGCAGCTCGGCTGGCATGGTGCCATGATCGATGTCGGAGAATTCCCAGAACCCTTCGTGCTCGCGTGCGCCATGGCGGCTGGCGCAAACCGCGTCCAGCGCGGCGCCATGATCTTCCAGGTCGGATACGCGCGCGAAGAGGCTGCGATCACAGCGGTCCGTCATCGTTCTCTCCCTTCAGCCTGGTTGGAGGCCAACTCCAAAAGTATATTCTACCGGGAGCATTGTCTAAACAAAGATGCCGGCCATGGGAGGATTTCGATAAATAATGCGAGTGTAACCAAATATCGTCACATCGCGCCGTCCGATGTCTATAAGGACACTCGTTCTATTTGTTGAGAGGTGCGTGGCTCTCGGTAACGTCGAGTTCTGAGCGTGGTACCATCCCTGTGTTCTCGAAACACATGGCATAGGAGATCGCGACATGATCTATCATGGCTTCGTCATCGGCACCGAAACCCGCATCCTTGGTCAGGTCGATACCATCCCGGCTACCGCGCGGGTCAGTGGCTTCGACCGGACCGGCGCGCCCGTCTTCAGTGGCGGCAGCGACGTGATCTGGGACGAGCAGGCGGGGGATGATCGCCATGGCCTGACCTGGTGGGTCGGGGAGGACGACGCGCACTATCCCGCGTCGCTGATCGAACTGAGAGCGGTCGACGATCAGGGCGAGATCGTCGAGGACATCGCGCCGGTCGCCTTTCCGGTCCCGCCCACGCGGCTGCGCGCCGAGCACGCGCTGCGTCTGCTGCGCGAGGCGCGCGACATCCTCAAGGACATCGGTGCGACCCGCGCGGTCGACCGCGTCCGGGAGGCGATTTCGAGCACGGACGGCGCGGTGCGCGCCGCCTCGGTCCGGGACACGCGCGCGGCGGCTCCGGTTCAGCCTCAGGTGGCGGGGTGATGATCGACTTCACCGCCTTCTCGCATCCTGTCCTCGCGGTCGCATGTCCGGATTGCGGGAAGCGGTCAGGCGTCATGTGCGTCCGCCCATCGGGCCACCGCGCGTCGGACTTCCATCGCGCGAGGAAAGCCGAGGCGGACCGCGCCTTCATCGCGCGGCACGGCGAGGCGGCGTCGATCGAGCGCACGCCGGACGGCTGGCGCGTGGACCCGGACGGTTTCCAGCCGCGCGCCGTCACCCGTCGAGGCGCTTCTCCGGCGAAACCACCGTCGCAACCGATGCTCCCGTTCTGATCGCGCTCATTCCCAGAAAAAGGATCCAGCATGCCCAGTCCCTACGAGTCCGAGAACTTCGCCGGCCGGGTCGCGTTTGCCGCGAGCTATATCGCCGGGCGCCGCGAGGCGACGCGCACCTTCGACACCTGCTTTGAAATGTACGATGGCGCCGTGGTGGCGACCGCGCTCTACCGCCGCGTCACGGCGCGGCCCGACACGAAGCTCGCCGCGCATATCTGGTCGTACCTGAGCCGCGAGATCGTCGAAGAGGGGGCGGCGCGCTTCGCTCACGTGCCCACGCGGGATCTGCCGAAGCTCGCCCGTGAAGTGCGCATGGCCAGGGCGTCGGCGGGCTGAGGCGAGGGGGAATGGGCATCCGACCGCCGGGGTTGGTTCAGATGCCCGTGAGACTCCCTGACCAGGAAGGGGCTTTGGAAAGACCCGGAGAGCTCGTAGAAATAAATATCGCATAGTTCGTGAGTATCGTTCAATATTGCGATGTGATGCATATATAGATCAAACAACTGATCCGGCCTGATAAAATCAACGGCAAGGAAGGACCTCGGCTTTCCGCCTTGATTTATTTCAGGAGCACTCCGAATGCGAGATTATGCCTCGATCGGCGATGGCGCCGTTTTCAACCCGCTTCACAGCCGCGCCGCGCTTACCGTCTTCGCCGCCGAGCTTGCGATGGGTCTCTCGCGCGGTGTCGAGCTTTCCGACGAAGACCGGCTTACGCTCGCGGGATATGCCGGTCTCGGGCCGCTTGGCGATCTCTTTCCCGACGCGCGCGGCGGCTGGTCCGATACGGCCTTCGCCGCCTATGGCGGGCGCCTGCGCGACGCGCTCGGAGACGAGGCGTTTCGCGGGCTGCGAAAGGCGATCCTGACCTCCTACTACACGCCGGCGGAAATCGTCCGCGAAATGGTCGCTGCGCTCACCGCGGCGAACCTTCCCGCCGGCGCGCGTGTGCTGGAACCCGGATGCGGGGCAGGGGCCTTCCTGACCGAATGTCCGGCGGACTGGCGCATCGTCGGGGTCGAGCGCGATCCGGTCGCGGCCCGGATCGCCGGGCTTCTGCGCCCGTCGGCCGAGATCATCGAGGACGACATGGCGAAGGTGGCCTTCGGCCAGGAGTTCGACGCGGCGATCGGCAATGTTCCCTTCGGCGAAACGCGGCACGATTTCGAGGGGCACAAGCTCGCCGTCGCGGATTACTTCGTTCTGCGCGCCGTCGATGCGCTGGTTCCCGGGGGCATCGCGATCCTGCTCGCGAGCCACAACCTGATGGACAAGGCCGACGACACCGCGCGGCGGCTGATCGACGCGCGCGCCGAACTCGTGTCGGCGGTTCGGCTGCCGTCCAGCGTCTTCGCCCGCGACGACGCGCGGGTGGTGACGGATATTCTCGTCCTGCGCCGTCGCGACGACGCGGGCGGGCAGGGCATCGACTGGCTCGCGAGCGCGGAAGTCCCGCTCGACGACGCGGGCGCGTCCGGCAGGCTGAACGCGGCCTATACCGCGCGCCCCGATGCGATCCTCGGCGTGCTCGGCGCGCGGTCCAGCCAGTACGGTCCGACGCTCGACGTGCGGCTCACCGGCGACTTTCCCGCGCGGCTGCGGGCGTGGTCCGACGCGCTGACCCTCACCGGCCCGACGGCGCCAGCCGTGGCCCCCGATCCCCTGACCGAGACGGCGGAGCCCAACGGAACCCTCGTGATCGCCGAGGATCGCCGAATCCTGCGCGCCGAGGGCGGCGCTCTCGTGCAGGCCGAGTACCGCGGCAAGCCTCTCAGCGCCGATGGCCCCGGCAAGACCGGCCCCCTGACCGCCGCGCTGATCGGCCTCGCCGAACAGCGGGCGCGGATCATCGCGGCGCAGCAGGGCGCGGGATGCGCCGAGGCGGCGCGGGCGCGCGGCCAGGTGCTTCTGGCGGCGTTCCATCGGCGCCATGGCCCGATCAACCGGGTGAAGCACTCCGCGACCGAGGACGGCGAGGAACGCGCGCGGCTGGTCAACCTCGTCGGCCCGTTCCGCGCCGATCCGCGCCTCGCCTATGTCGCGGCGCTTGAGGACTATGACGAGGACACAGACACCGCCAAACCCTCGCGCATCCTGCGCGAGAACGTCGTCACGGTCAGCCCTGAGCCGGACCGCGCGCCGGATGCCAAATCCGCGCTGGTGATCTCGCTCGTCCGGCGCGGCCGCGTCGATCTCGGCTTCATGGGTTGGCTCTTGCGCGACACGCCGAACGCCGGATCGCGAACGAGTATCCTCGGCGATCTCGGCGACATGGTGTTTCTCGACCCGATCCGGTCCGAATGGCTGCTCGCGGACGAGTATCTCAGCGGCGACGTGCGCGGAAAGCTCGACGAGGCCGAAAACGCCGCGCGGTCGAACCCCGACTACACGCGCAACGTGGACGCGCTGACGCAGGTTCAGCCGCCCGCGCTCACATTCGACGAAATCGACGTGAAGCTCGGTTCCGTTCTCAATGAGCCGGGCGAGATCGCGGCCTTCGCGCGGAACCTGCTCGGGATCACGGAGGGGATCAGCGTCGATCGCGCGGGACCGGACTCGTGGAAGGTGTCGGCGAACGCGGGTATCCGCAACCTGACCGTGGCGACGACGGACTACGGCACGGGGCGGGCGAATGCCGTTGACCTGCTCGAAGCGGCGCTCAATCAGCGCCGGCTGACGATCACCGACGAGATCGACGATCCCGCGTCCGGGGGGCGCAAGCGGGTCGTGAACACCGACGAAACCATGGCCGCGCGCGACAAGATCGCGCTGATCGCCGAGAAGTTCACCGAATGGCTCCGCGCCGACGACGCGCGCCGCGACGGCATCACCGCGCGCTACAATCGCCGGTTCAACCGGCTTCGCGCGCGGGAGTATTCCGGGGATCACCTGATCTTTCCCGGCCTCGAGCTTGGCATGGAGCTTCGGCCGCACCAGCGCGCGGCGGTCTGGCGGGCGCTCGCCTCGCCGCATGGGACGCTGGTCGCCCACGGCACCGGCTTCGGCAAGACAGCGACCTATGCCAGCGTGTGCCGCGTGGCGCGCTTTCTCGGCATCGCCGGGCGCCCGATGGTCACCGTTCCGAACCATTTGACGCTGCAAACCGCGGCCGAGTTTATCAAGTTCTATCCGACCGCGCGCGTGATCGTCGCGGAAAAGGACGACATGAACCGCGCGGGCCGCGCCCGGTTTCTGGCGAAGGTGCAGCAGTCGGACGCGGACGCGGTCGTGATCGGGCATTCCGCCTTTGAGCGCATCCCGGTCAGCGACGGGTTCCGCGCCGAATTCGTCGAGCGCGAGCTTGACGAACTCCGTACCGTGCTGTCCGGGCTTGGCGACGAGGGGGCTTCGTCGCGGCGCGCGAAACGCGCCATCGAGAAGGCCATCGAGAAGGCCGAGGTGGCGCTTGAGGAACTGTCGAAGGAGCATGACCACGGGATCACCCTCGACGAGCTGGGCGTCGATCTCCTGATCGTGGACGAGGCGCATTTCTTCAAGAACCGCACCCTCAACACCAAGCTGACCGGCGTCGCCGGGATCAATCCGGACGGATCGCGGCGCGCGGATGACATGTTCCTGAAATGTCGTCTGGTGGAGCGCCAGGGCAAGATCGCCGGGCCGGTGATCATGGGCACGGCGACGCCGATCGCGAACTCCATCGCGGAGGTTCGGACCTTCCTCGACTACCTCGCGGGCGATCTCCTGCGCGATATGGGCATCGGCTCGTTCGACGCCTTCGCGGCGCAGTTCTTCGACGTGGTCGATACGCTCGAGATCACGCCGGACGGCGCCGGCCTGCGTCCGTCTTCGCGGCTCGGCCGCTTCGTCAATCTCCCCGAAATGCTCGCGATCTGGTCCCAGGTCGCCGATGTGAAACTCGAGGGCGACGTTGACCTGCCGCGCCCCGCCGTGGCGGGCGGGCGCAAGCAGATCCTGACGGTCCCGCTCAACGAGGATGCGCGGGTGATCCAGCAATCGCTGGTGACCCGGCTCGAGAGGATCAAGAACGGCGGGGTTCGGCCCGAGGTCGATAACGCCCTCGCCGTCACGACCGACGGCCGGTTGCTCGCCCTCGATCCCCGCCTGGTCGATCCGATGGCCGAGGGTGGGGCCAAGCTCCCGGTCCTCGCCGAGCGGATCGCGGCGCATTGGCAGGAGAGCATCGCGATCCGGGGCACGCAGATCGTGTTCATGAACGGCGGCATGCGGCCCTCTCCCCGAACCGGCTTCTGCGCCTATGACGAGCTGATCGGCCTTCTCGTCGCGGCCGGCATCCCGCGCTCGGAAATCGTCACCTGCCGCGACGAGATCAACACGCCCGCCAAGGAGGCGAAGGTTCACGCCGACCTCCGCGCCGGGCGCAAGCGGGTCTTCATCACCAACGATATCAAGGGCGGCGTCGGCCTCAACATCGCGGAACGCCTGTATGCGAGCTACGACGCGGATTATCCGTGGCGTCCGGCCGAAATGATCCAGCGCGACGGCCGGATCATCCGGCAGTCCAACCAGTGCCCGCGCCTGCTCGCGGAGGCGGGGATGACGCCCGAAGTTCACCAATACTCCCTGCTGACGGTTTCGAGCTTCGATTCCCGGATCGCGCAACTGCTCGCCGCCAAGGCGCGGGTGATCGAGGCGGTCATGCGCGCGCAAATCGACCAGCGCAGCATGGACGACATTGGATCGATGGAACTGGCCTTCGAGGAAATGAAGGCCATCGCTTCCGGCGAACCCGCGTTCATGGTGCTCGCCGAGGCCAAGGCCCAGGTCCAGCGGCTCCGCACGCTGCGGACCATGCACGGCAACACCCATCGTCGCCTTGCCCGGCAAATCGACTGGCTCTCGGACGAGATCACCCGGCACGGCCGCCGCGCGACCTACCTTGAGCGGGACCGCGCCACGGCGACCGCCAACGCCGGGGTCGGCCTCCTGATCGGGGGCAAGCCGGTCGCGGAAGGCCTGTCGGGCGCCGACGAGGCCGGGGAGCAGAGCGAGGTCAACCGCGTCTTCGGCCGGGCGCTCGATCGGGCTAAGGCCGCGGTCCGGAGCGAGCACGATCGCCCGGTCCGCTTCGCGCATCTGCGCGGCTTTGACCTGATCCTCGCCGCCGAAGCCGAGTTCTTCTCCTTCAAATACGTAATCCGGCTCGCATCCGGCGCGGGCCTTTCCGTCGAGCCGGGCAAGATGGTGCCGGGCGCCGTGCTGCGCGCGATCCACGGCACCATCGACCAGATCGAGGATCGTATCGCCCGGTCCCGCCGGATCGTGGCCTCGGCGGAAGCCGAGATCGCGGAGTCCCGCGCGCGCCGCGGGGAGACGTTCCCCCATGGCGCGGCGCTCGCGGAGATCGAAGATATTCACGACGAGATCGAGGCGCATATGGTGCGCGCACCCGAGCAGCGGGATCGCGGCCTGCTCGACGCGGCCGTGGCCCGGTTCAAGGCGCTCGGCAAGGCGAGCGAGACCACGACGCAGCACAGCGGCCCGGCGCGCAAGATCGTCGCCGCCGAAAGCGTCGTCGCGCGTATCCTCGCGGAAGCGAAAGCCGCCGCCGGGCAGGGGACGGGCGGGGATCGCCCCGGGCCCCCGGAGCCGCCGGTGCCGGCCCTCCCGGCCGCCGCGCCCGTCGCCGCGCAATCGGCGGCGGCGTCTTCTCCCGAGACGCCGCGGGTGTCAGAGGCGGTCCAGGCCAGGTCGCGTCCGGCTGAGAAGCGGACGAGCAACCCGCGCCCGGCGGCCGACCCACGCCAACTGTCGCTGCTCGATGCGTTCTTCTGAACGACGGCTGAAATCCGGCGCGCCCCGGCGAACGACGCGGGCGCGCTACCTGAGTACCGTAATTGACGGTTTTCGCGCGCGGCGTATTCGCATCAACTTTCTTTGCTTGACGCCTTCTTTTGAGCAGGGAGCGGGCTCGCGAGAGGCGAAAGGTCTCGCGTGACCTCGGGGTTGACACCGCGGACACGGGCCAGCATTGTTCTACTATAGATTGCTTTAATAATCGCCAAAGGATTCGATGCGCCGATTTGAACGTCCCAAGGTCCTCGCGGATATTTGCCGCCTGGCGGCTTCACGATGCCAGAGCGACGCGGCCATGTATCGGCAACTCGCATCCATGCCTCCCGTCGAGGGTTACGAAGGTCCGCTTGGCACCGACGCCGCGCGTCTGGCGCGGGAGTTCGAGGGTCAGGCGCGGGAAGCCCTTGAGCTGGCCGACGTGTTCGACAGGGCGCGTTCGTTCAGCGTGGAACTCCGACCGGAGCCGGATGCGCGGTAGCAGCGCGGTCTCCGCCGCGATCCCAGGGGTGGGATAAAAACGGAGACTCGGTAAATATCTCATACTTTCTAGACGCTTAGTCGGTTCACGTCCGCCGCCGTGTTATGATCGGTCCAGAAGCTCCCTGACGGATCAACAGACGATGGAGGTCGGCATGACGGGCTATTCCGTCGTTGATGTTTCCACCTACCCCAACCGCTTCGTCCTCGCCGTGGCCTCGGAACGCGGCGCGCAGCTCTTCGCGTGCCGCCTCGGCGACGGCGAAGGGCTGCCCTCTCTGTCCTACGTCCCCGGCGGAGGCTTCGGTCTGCCGGATGCCGCCCCCGAACTGCGCGCGGCGGCACGCGTGCAGATGCTGCACGATGAGATCAGCCGCGAGATCGCCAGCGAGCGATGGGCCAATCCCGAGGCGCGGGCGAAATGGCTTGCCTTCCGGTTCGAGGATGGCACCGTGCGCGCCTACCTCGAGCACAATCTTACCGTGGTCAGGCGCTGCGCGGCCGATCCGGCCCTGGTCGATGTGATCGAGATCTACGGCGAGATGCCGAACGGCCGGGAGCTGTTCGACCTCTGGCGCTCGATCCCGCGCGATCCGGGGGCACAGGCATGACCCCGATCAAGCCACATGAGCTGCGCCATGCCACCCGCTGCGACGGCGGCCAAGAGCAACCCACGGGCGGGGCCGGCTATTACCGCGTGGTCGCCGAGGACAGCGGGCCGGGTCTCTCCGCTCCGGCGCGCAACATCGTCGCGCGGATGGCGCTCGTCGAGCTAAGACGGATCTGTGCGAATATATCGGGCAGATCGCGAACATGACGCGGGAGACAGCGGCGGCTTCGCGACCCGATCGAGATAGCCAATTGACGATAATGGCACTGAGAGGTCAGATTGAGCGGACATCAGGGCGCGGTGGCGCCTGTTCGTCATCAAAAGCCAAATGTTCAGGATCTATACTCGACCAGGAGGCCGCGTACATGAGTGAGAGCTTCGAACAAGCTTCGGCGCCGCGTTCTTCGGCGCCGCGTTGGAGCGCCGTCGCGACCTATCGCACCGACAACGGGCCGGTGGACGTCACCTACGAGTTCAAGGACCTGTTCGAGCTTCACACGCTGATCGCACGCGGACCGGACCAGCGGGCACTGTGCGATATCCAGGTGACCGCGCTTTTGGGAGACGGGGAAGGCGCCGTCTTTCTCGTCGCGCAGGACCCGCTCTCGGGCTGGTCTGATCCCGGCTGACCCCGCATCGGAGACGAACATGGCAGATCCGCCCTATCTTCGCCTGGTCCACGACAAGTCCGCCCCGCCGGAGGCGGCGACCGCGCGCCCAAAACGGCGGCGGCGTGCCAAGGCGTCGGTCCCTTCGGACCCCGCCAGTCATGCCGCGGAGCTCGCGGCGCTGCGCAAGAGGCTGAGCGAGCTCGAGCGGGAGAGCCTGCGGGACAACCACGTCATCTGCGCCGCCGTCTTCCTCATGTCCTGCGCGTATTTCGGGTTCGTCGTCTGGCAGCACGTCGCCGCGATGCCGTAGGAGCAGGCTGTCTTGAGCGAGGACCCGATCGACGGACATGTTGGTAAAAGGATGCGATCTCGCCGCGAGGCGATCGGGATGTCCACCTACCAGCTCGGAAAGCTGATCGGGGTGACGTATTCCCAGATTCAGAAATACGAGAAGTCCGAGAACCGCGTCGGCGCTGGCCGGCTCTATGAGATCGCTTGCCACCTCCGGGTCCCCGTCCGCTTCTTCTTCGAGGGGCTCGAGGAAGAAGCCGATCAGGATCGGGACGATCTTCTTCTGTTCTTCTCCGACATCCGAGACGCGCCGCTGCGCGAGGCCGTGCTTGGGCTGGTCCGCGAGATTGCACTGCGAGAGGAAAGAAAAGCGGCGGTCGCCCGGGCGCGGTCCTTCGGCCGCAAGCGCGGGCTCGGCTTGTAGGCGGCCGCGCCACGCGTCTTGCGCCTGACAAGCAAACCCAATATATGACTACCAGTGGTCATATCAGGCGTATCACGATGAAGGAAGTCCAGCTCAAGGACGCGAAGGCGACGCTTTCCGCCGTGGTCGATCGGGCAGTCGCCGGCGAGCCGACCGTCATCACCCGCCATGGCCGCAAGGAAGCCGTGCTCGTCTCCTTCGACGAATGGGAGCGTCTCTCGAAGGTGCCGAGCTTCGCGGATCTGCTTTTGTCCTTTCCGGGCGAGCCGGGCGATATTCCCGAGCGGTCGCGCAAGCCCGCCCGTGCCCTGCGAGATGCCGGCCTCTAAACTAAACCCCATGTACCTGCTCGACACCAACATCGTCTCGGCCGACGCGCCGACAAAGCATAGGATCGGCGTAGAGGCGTTCGCAGCGTGGATACGAGCCAATGGCGAGCGCCTCTATCTTTCGTCGATCACGATCGCCGAGATCGAGGCGGGCATTGCCCGTGCCGTCAGGATCGGTGCAACGACCAAGGCTGAGCGGCTGCGGCGCTGGCTCGCGGCGGTCGAGCACTTCTACGCCGGCCGCATCCTCCCCTTCGGCGTAGAGGAGGCGCGCGAGGCCGGCGCGATCATTGACAGGGCGCGGGCGCACGATCCCGGATTTGAGGACATCGCGATCGCTGCCACGGCGGCGGCGCACGGCATGATGGTCCTGACGGCGAACGAGCGCCACTTCGCGCCGCTCGGCGTGCCGGTCGCCAATCCGCTGAAGGAACTGCCCGCCGGCTGAACATGCTTCCGGCGAACAGAGACGGGCAAGCCCTGGCCGGGCGTACCAAATCGCCTGCGAAATCCGCGGCGGCGGCCCTGTCGGCCGCCGTCACGCATAGATCGGCTTCGGCGCGGCCTTGATCCATTCCTGGACGATCGTCCAGCCAAGCGTGATCGAGACATAGAGCGCGAAGCCGATGCCGACCGCGACCATCACGCGCTCGAAGGCGTTGAGCGGCTTGGTCATCTCGAAGGGATTGATCAGGAAGATCACGATGCCGGCGGCGGCGAGCAGCTTGAACGGCTGCTGATCGGACCAGGCGACGATGTACCAGACGGAGCCGAGGATCACCGCGAGAATGGCGATGAAGCGCGGGATCGCGTGGCGCGCGGAATGGGGCGCCGTGGCGCGGTCGGGACGGGAATCAACCTCAGGCATAAGGATGCTTATGTTGATTCAACTCTAGAACAACGGGTCGTCGGAACTGATGTCGATGGCCGGACCGGCCCCACGATCCGCCCCCCGCGGTCCGGGAGTATGGTCGATGATCTCCGCGTCCTCCGGCCTCGCGCCAGCGCGGCCGGCGGTCGCGAGCGGCTCCTCGGCGAGCGCGAGCACCAGGTAGACATTGCAGACCGCCCGGGCGCCCAGCAGGTACGGTCGCCCGATATGCGAGATGATGAACGGCTCGCCCTTGAACCGGGTGACGCTATTGACCGGGTAGTTGCTCCGCCGCGCCTCGGGGATCACGATGCGAAGGTCATCGCCGTCGCGATGCGCGCCCTCGACGAACCCGTCGTCCCAGGCGTCCTCGACGAGCTTCTGGATCCGGGGGGCGAGCTCGAGAAGCGTCTGCCAGGCATGGAGCCGGAAATGCCAGACCTTGGTCCGGGCGTTGAAGCGCGCGCCGGGGACGGCGCCGAGCGCGGCCGAAATCTCGCGATCCCATGGACAGCGGACCCGCAGCTCCGAGGTGTTCTGGTTGACCTTGATCGCGGGGAAGTCCGCGAACAGATCGCGCATCTCCTTCGCCGAGAGCCGTCGCGCCCGCGCCAACTGCTCGCGACGATCGTGGCTCGAGATCGCGTCCGCGTCGAGGTCAGGAATGCGAGAGGGAACGCCTGCTCGGTTCTCGGACATACTACCATCCTTGCTCAAGGCAAGCGATCTTAGCACGACTGACGCGTTCTTGAAGCAGAATGAGAGTCATTGGCAATCAGCCACTGGAAATATGCGACCGGACTTCGCACCGGAGCATTCGTTTGGCGCAATCGCGCTTCAAGCCCGCTCAAAGCGCGCCTGGTACGTTCGAGGCCGCGATCGCCAACCACCTTCCGCGCTACCGCGACCGGAATCCCGGCGTCCGCCGCCGTCTCGACGACAAGTGCGATCTCGCCCGCGTCGCCGGCGGCTCTCTGGTTCGGAGAGTCTGGTTCTGTTTCAGGGCGGACATGGATGTCACACGCGGAGGACATGGATGGCACCCCGAAGAGCTCGGTCAGACGCGCGACCAGGTTGTTCACCCGCGCGGCCAGCGGTTCGAGCTCGTCGAGGCTCATCCGAGCCTGCATCCTCACAGGGATGTCCCTCATCAGCGCCATGACCGTCTCGGCGACCTCGGGCAATATATCGTCCCGCTTGAGCACGCCGTCGAGGAAGCTCTTTCCGGAATAGATGCTCACGCGAGCCTCTTCCCAGCGACGGTCCTCGTCGATCGCCGCCCGCGCACGCGCGCGCAGCTCATCGAACCGCGCGGCGGCTGGCGCGAGCGACACCCCCTTGCCCGCGTACCAGCGCGTTCCTCCGTGGCGCCGCATGGTCGGACCGTCGCGATGGACCACAAGCCCCTTCGTCACCAGGGAGGTCTCGATCCGGCTGATCGTCCGCTCGTCCAGTTTCATGGTCCGGGCAACCCTGAGCCGGGACCAGCCGAAGACCGGCTCATGCCCGTCGCGCCAGAACGCTTCCGGAGTGTTGCGGCACGCCAGACGGAAATAGATCACCTCGGTGGATGTGAGATTAAGGGCGCATTGGAGGATTTCGATCGCGTCGGCCAGTTCCATCCGGTTCACCTTCGGCGGAAGGCTTTCGAAGCGATCGGCGATCGCTAGCGCCACAAGATGGGCTTCCGTGAGCGTTCTGCTCATATCTGCTCCTTTTTAGGCGAAATTGTGTCGAATGGCGCACGAGATTGTTCGGCGTGCGCCGTTTTTGACTTGCATTGAATTTGGGAATGACTATAACCTGATCGCACGCTGAAATCGCAGCGCGGTGGATCAGGTCGCACACACAATTGGCAAGGGAGGCATCTCAGACGGGGTTGGCTTTTTGTCTGAGTTGCCTCGGGTTCCTTCTAGGGCTCGTTCACGGCTAATCCTCCATCAATCAATGGCCCTCTCGTCGAAAATTGGACGAGGGGGCCTTTTTTGTCGGCGGGTTGAATCGCTCTGACAGATGTCATCTTCAAACACCTTATCCCCCCGTTCAAGGCAAAAGCGTCGTGATTGTACATAGAATTGCTTAAGGTTACGGATTCACCTTGGAGTTGGAGGATAAGAGGCTAGTCTTCATTCGCGGCGCCCCTTGAAACGGCACGCCGGAACTGGGTTGGTGTCATGCCAGACATCGATTTGAATGCGCGCGTAAAGGTCGTCTGATCCACATAGCCAAGCATCTGGGCTATTTCGGACAACCGCAGGCTAAGATCGCCGAGGTACTCGTAGGCGAGCTCCTGACGGCGGTCTCGCACCAGGTGCTGGAAACTGGTCTCCTCCTCGTCGAGCTTGCGCTGCAGGGATCGCTCCGTCAGGTGCATCTGCCGCGCCACGTCGCTGAGCGCGAAGCGTCCCTGCGGCATGGCCTGAGCGAGCGCCCGCTGGACCTCGCCCACGGTTCCGGAATCTCGGATCTCGGCCGCCGACCGCATGGTCTCCGCGATCCCGGTGAGAAGAAGCTTCAGCTCGTGATCACCATCCGGAACCTCGGCGGAGGCGTGATCCCGCGAGAAGATCAGCGTGTCTGCCCCTCTTCCGTCACGGACGGGCACGCCGAAAAACTCGGTCCAGACGGCGATGGAACCCCGCGCGGCGCGGGTCACCTGGATCTCCAAAGGCAGATCCTCGCGGCCGGAGATCTCGCGGATCAATCCGATGAGGAAGCCGAGGGTCCAGGCGGTGAGGTTGCCGGTCGGATCGAAGTATTCTCCCTGCGCTGCCAATGACGCGCGACCGTCATCCTCGACGTAGCGAATTGCGAAGCCCGGCCGGATCACCGTCGTATAGCGCTCGAGCGTCGCGAATGCTTCGCGCAACGTGGTCGACTGGCGGAGAAGATAGACCAGGATCCCACCACGCTGCTTTTTGCCCCGCAGGCCCGCGATTGCCGGAAACATCGGGTCGCCGATCCGCGCCGTCAGCGCGTCGATCAGCATTGCCTCCGCGTTGCGAGGGATAAATCCGAGCGGCTGGTTGAGCTGGCCAACGGTCAGGCCGGCGGCCGCGAGGGCGGCGGCGCGGATTTTCGGTGTGACGGAGGGGTCGTCGATCATCGATCGAGCCCAGTGGTTCGGAACTTCCAGGCGACCGGGAACCGCGCAATACTCCCGGAAATCCGAGCGAAATCGGCGTCTCGCCATAGTTTACGCCCCGTTTATGTTGCCTACATCCATTACAGATCGGATATCGTCGCTCTTATTCTTTAAACAATGCGTGATTGTTATTCATTGTTTAAGGACAGCGGCCTAAGGTCAACGCGAAATATGCTTGCCGATTGATATATTCGGAGAGTCCACTTGAAACGTAATGCCGGTCCCGCGTCAGTCTCGCCTGCCACTCTCGGATAGGATCCGGAGAGTCCCTTCTTTCTGAGAGCGGCCGCAAAAGCGCCCTGGCTCTGAGCCAGGTGTCGAGCTCCACGCGCTCGGTCAGGATCATCGGTATCGCCTCCGGATGAACAGCGCCCACCTCGGCGTTCACTTCCCTGGTCAGGAAGCCCGCTTCCACCTCGCCCTCCCTAAGTGTGCGCGCGCCGCGCCAACCTGGGGTCCAGATGCCGGCGAAGATGGCCAGGGGTCGATCCATCCGCAGTTGGACACCCGCGATAACCCACCCATTTTGAAGAGTGATCGTGATTGGCGCCGCCGCCGAGCAGATGGACGATCGGCGCGCCGTAGCCGGGAAGATCGCCTCGAGCGGCGGTAGGTTAATCCCCTGATCATCCAGCGCGTCGGCTGGCCTGGACGCGGTCGTTCAGCCGAGATCGGTTCCGGAGAAGCCGTCTCCCTTGTAGAGCAGCGCGGCGCGATAGCCCCTCGCACAGGCGTAGGCGAAGCAGTCACCCAGGTTCAGCGCCGCGGGGTGCCCCACGGCGCGACCGTAGTCCCGGGCCGCCTTCACGGCGCCCGCGCCGATGCTGTCGGATATCATCACGCTCTTCGCGCCGGTCTCGGCGAGAAGCAGATCAACGGCCTCCACCGCCAGGTCGATCTGCTCGGCCGTCGCGGAGCGATGTCGCCCTGACCGAGATCGGGCGAGGCTGACGATCGCCTCGAACCGGCTCAATGGCGAGAAGAGCGGCGGCCTGTCATTCCTCGCCGCCTCGAGACGCCGCACGAGCTCATCGGCCTCCGGCTCCCGGTTCAGGATCGCGACGATCGCGCTGGCGTCCAGGAACATCGATCAGTCTTCCCAGAGCGCGTCCATGTCGCGCTTGTGATCATAGGTTGGGTCCACCGGGCCTACTTCGTCGGCGCGCCGACGCGCCGCCTCGATCCGGTCGCGCAACGGAATCTTCCCCTTCGCAGCCCGGATGGCGGACTTCAGCGCCTCTCGGACGGCCTCGGTCTTGTTCTTCGCGCCAAGGATCCGCACGGCTTCCGTTGCCAACTCATTGACTTCCGGATCCCGAATGAAGAGCGACATACAGATATCCCCTCGCGCATATTCCGATATGCGAAACAGGATATGCGGAGCGATCCCCGGTGCCAAGATCAAGCCGCGCCGTGTACCACTCAGACCGCGACCAGTCCGAGGTACTTGGTTCCTCGGACCGGCTGCTCGCTGAGCGCCAGCACAAATCCGGAGATCACCCGGGTCAGGTTCCAGACCGTCAGTGCGATCAGGACGAGGACGCCGAGACCGAAGGCGAAGAAGAGCACGATGCCGACCAGGCCGACCAGGAGCGAGATCCAGAACGTCCGGATCTGAAGCGTCAGGTGCGAGTCGAGATCCGCGTCCTTGCCTCGGGCCAGATAGGCGTAGATCAGGCCCCCGAGAGTCGGGATGCCACCCAGAAAGTAACCCAGGACATAAAGCCCATAGACGATCTTGGCGGGCATCAGCCTCGAGGCGGCGGGCGGCGGCGGAACGGTATCAGTGGGCATGCGATCCCTCTCAAGCGCGGCGTACAGGCGGCGCGTGGATAGAAAATCAGGGTTCGGCGTAATCGGTCGAAATCAGGGGCTCGGAACGCAGCGTCGGTTCGAGCCGCCCGACCTCTGCCGGCTTGCGCCGGAACGGCGACCACCAGCGTCGCCGCTCCTTCATGGCGAGCGCTTCCCGGAGCGTGTCGCGCACGGCCGACGGCGCGTAGTCTTGCAGCACGCGGATGATCGGGATGCCCGCGCTCGAGCAGGCGTGGTTCTTGACCAGGTCCGCGTTCCGCGCGGCCTCGTACTCGTCCTTCTGGCGTCCCCAATGACCCGAGCCATCGAACTCGACCACCGCGTAGACGAAGCCGTCTTCCTGGCTCCACAGCACAAAATCAGCCCGCTTGCGCGATATCTCGCGCCAGCGGTTTTGGTCCCGGGTGTTCAGGAAGGCGCCGTAGCTCACCTGGGGCGACACCGTCAGCCAGGTCGCGTCGTTCGCGCAGAACGCCGTGAGAACGCGGAGCAGACCGCGTTCGCTGTGGTTCAGCATGGACGCGCGGACGCAATCCGGGGCGGACATGAGCGGCTCCCGTTCTTTCTCGAACTACCGCACCAGCGGCTTGGCGCCGGACGGCCCGACCACGAAAGGCTCGGACCAGCCCTCGGCGGTCTGGACCGGGGCGACGTAGAGGTAGGCGAGGCCGTTTGCTCTGGATACTACACTCTGCGGCCCCGAATAGTCTCCATTAACAGGTCGCATTGCGATCGGCCGATACATTGAACCACTGGCGCTCGAGATATTATAGACGCGCTTTGATCCTACGTAACCTTTGGGCAACGCAACCACATTGTATTCTTGAAAACAGTCCTCCTTCCAGAGTCTGGCTTCAAGGTCACATCCATCTCTAACCCAGATACGCAGATGGGGTTCGCGCGGATTGATGATCGGCTTATAGCCAGATGCTTCAACCGAAGGGGCGAGCGCTGCGGTCATTCGATCTTGAAAGGTCCTCTCCACTTGTTCCGTTGTCCAATCACCGGGGACAAGTGCCAAAAGCTGATCATAGGATGCCGCGCTTTTCGGCGGCGAGGCGAGAAACATCAGCGCGCCCATGCCGAGGCTTGACAGCGAAGTCATGCCTCCGACAGGGCTCGCGGTTGTGAGCCCGGTCAGCGCGGCGGTGGAGAGGTTGGCGCCATCGCGCGACGCCTTCTCGGCCGGCACCTGGCTGAAGTCGCCGAGGCCCGCCGCTGAGACGAGCTGCTGTTCGAAGGTGGTCCCGGTCGCGACCGGGACAGAGCCAGACCCACCGCCCGCAGCGCAACCAGCGAGTGTTCCCATTAGTAGCGCTGCGCCGATGAGTTTCCTCGACATTTCGTGTCCCTCCTCGTTTTCCCGCAGCTTACGCGCCGCATCCCTGATCGCAAGCCGATAATCGGCGCGCGTTTCGCTCAGTTCGCATCGCAGACGAAGCCCTGATAGTTCTTGACGTAGAGCGCCTGGTTCTGGCTCGGGGTGACCGACTTGTTGAGCTTGGCGTCGGCGAGGATGCCCTCGACGCCGAAGGAGTCCGTCGCGCGACGGAAGGTCACGTTGGCTTTGCCACTCTGGCCAATCAGGTTTCCGGCCGCGTCGTACATGTAGATGTTGGCCGCGTCGCGGTCGGCGCCACGCGGCCCGAGCACCATTTCCACCGCGATCGTCACCCACTGGTCCCGCGGGATCGGCGTTGAGATCCGGCCCGCGCCCTGACCGTACTGCCGCGTCTTCACCGTCGAGCTGTACTGGCCGCTGCCATGCACGACCGGCGACGTGCGGTCGAAGTTGTAGGCGTAGAGCCCGACGGTGCCATCGTCCCAGATGTGCATCCGGACGCTGCTGCCCTTCTGCGCCGCGCCGGTCGCGCCTCCGGAGGTGAACGGTCCGACGTTGATCCCGAGCGGGAGGCGGCCGGAGGCGGTCCAGCGATAGCTCGACGGCACATAGAAATCGGCCGAGAGCCGGACCACGTTCGATGCCTTCATCTCGGCCGGAATGTTCGTCGTCCGCGCGACGTTCACGGCGGAGACATAGAGATTCCTGTACTCGTTGATCACCATCGACGGCCAACCGTTCGGACCGGTCCCGCAATCGACCCGATCGGTATACCAGGCGCCGGCGTGCTCGGCCGAGGTGATCGGCGTGGTCCTGGCGCAGAAGGTGTCGATCGGCGGCGACCAGACCGGGCGGCAACCGGTGATGACCGGGGGCTCGCCCTCGTCGCCGGGCACGTAGTCGTCGTCCTCCCCGGGGTCGCCGAGCTCCTCGTCGACGTCGATCAGATAGTCTTCCGACGCGTCGTCGCGGATACCATCGGCGTCGAGCTCGGCGAAGCGCTTGAGGTTGCGCTCCATCGCGTCCTCGCGCGGGTAGAGATCGGCGAGGCCCTCGCCGAGAGTGGAGCTCGAGCCAGTCAGGCCTTCGAGGTCCAGCGCCTTCATCGGTTCGACGATGTCGGATTCCATCAGCATCCCGGTCCATTCGGAGAGGTCGAAGGCCTCGAAATCGACGTTGGCGATCTCGGCGTAGGGAATGCCGCCGCACTCGGGGCTCCCACGATCCCCCCAGTCGTCGTCGCCATAGATGCGACGATAGTTTTCCATCATGATGCGGCTGAGCGGCGAGTTGTAGACGCAGTAATACTCGCGGCGCTCGATGCAGAAGCCGAGCACGCTCCGCTGGCAGGAGGTGTCGATATAGTGGGTGTTGCGCAGCGCCTTCGCGGCCATCAGCGCGTATTCGTCCTCGTCGCAGGCCGAGATCAGGTCGATCACCAGCTCGTAGATCAGATAGGCGGTATAGGCCGCGCTGACCGCCGAGAGCGCCATGGTGACACCCGACGAGAAGGCGGCCGTGGCGCCTAGCTCGATCTGTCCTCCGGCCGTGAAAAGCGCTCCCGCACCAGAGCCGTTCACGAAGAGGGCGTTCGCCGCCGACTGCCCGAACATCTGATAGGTCCATTCGGCGGCGCTGTTCATGAGCGCGCCCTTGATCGCCTCGAGCGAGACCGTGGAGGCGACCTGGTCCACGGGGACGCCGGTATAGCCGATCACGTTCTCCCAGACCTCGACCATCGGGCGGGAGAGCGTCGACCAGCTGTTGCGCGTGAAGTCCCCGGCCGTCGCCCAGGCGGAGGCGATCGGGTTCTCGAAGCCGAGATCGGCGGCCGTCGACGCGAGCCGCGAGACCGCGAACATCAGCTGGAGATAGTCGGTGAGATTGACGCCTTCCGCCTCGACGCAGCAGTTCGATCCGCCGATGGTGGAGCGGTCGCAGACCTGCCGCTCGCCGGCGAAGACCTCGCAGGTCGCGAGCGCGGCCGAGACCGCCGCAGTGCCGCTCACGGAAGTCGGGTCGATCGCGCAGTTCATGTCCTGGCTCATCATGTCGACCGAGGCGAGCTTGGTCGCGACCTCGGCGAGATCGGCGGTGGCGTCCGATCTGTTCGGGACCACGCAATCCTCGCCGAGGCAGGAGATGTCGCCCTCGCACATGTATTCGGTGGTCTGGACCGGCGTGTCGTAGGAGCCGCCGTCGACGCACTGATAGCTGACCTCGTTGTAGAGGCAGTTCCCCAGCGAATCCCGGATCTGGCATTCGCCGCGCGTGAAGGAGCAGGCCGGATCCTCCGCGAATTGCTCGCAGGTATCCTGCGGCTGGAGCATCTCCTCGGGACAGTTCGGCGTCACGGCCAGCGCCGTGCAGGTGGCCGGCACGAGACCGGCCGGGAAAACGCCGGGGTCCGGGATGTCCTCGCCGCAGAGCAGCGCGCCATTGGCGTCGGTGACACAGCCGTCGCCGTCGAAATCGACGTCGGTCGCGCAGGTATAGGCGAGCTCGCAGGTTTGCTCTTCCTCGCTTCCCAGCTCGGTCAGGGTTTCCACCAGAGCGACCAGCTGCTGATAGCGGGTGTTGTCGAATTCCCAGGGCGTGAAGGCCTCGAGATCCCGCGGCGCGTAGTCGACCTCGATTTCAAGGCGGTAGGGCTTCGTGACGGAACCGTCCTGCTTGATCACCGTGTCGGCCGTCGTGCCGATCAGGGCGCTCGCATCCGCCCAGTCGCTCTCCTCCGGACCCGTGTCCGTCGTGTCCCGCAGGAGCATCGTTCCATTGGCGCGGATCGAGAGTGAGCCAAGGTCCTTCTCGATCCAGCGGGTCCTGATGCTCTCGACGCGGCCCGCCTCGAGCCACTGCCAGCTGATGTCGGGCGCGGGGCCATTCTCGAGCCCGAAGAAATAGCGCCAGTAGAGGTAGCGCGGGTAGGCTCCGAGATACTTGGTGGAGGATTCGGTCCAGACCGGGACCTCCACGCCGTCCCGCTGAAAGGTCGGATAGCTGAAGCTCGGCCGGGCCAGGCCCTCGAGCCAGGCACAGTCGTAGATCTCGTCGGTGTCCGCGGTGCTGTAGACGCCATTGGCGCCGGGATAGTTGTTGACCTCGTCGTGGATGAGCCAGGCGCGGCTGCGCGGCCCGACGCCGCCGCCGCCGAAGTTCTCGTAGTCGACGGCGGTCGGCGTGATGTTCTCCGGCCGGGCGCAGAATTCGGCGTAGCTCGTGATCGCCTCGACCCACGGGAACGCGGCGCGGATATCGGCTGGCGGCTTTGGGGCGCGGCCGTGAAACTGCTCTGTCAGCAGGACCGAGCAGTTCTCGCCGCAGCTCGAGATCCGCTCGATGTGATCGGGCGGATCCTCGAACAGCGTCAGGACGCCGCAATTCGCCGGATCGTCGGTGAGGAAGCTCGATCCCCGCCAGGAGCAGATCCAGTCCTCGCCGTCACGGGTGACATCGAGCCCGTTGTAGGCGCGGACGGCTTCGATCGGCCGGGAGTCGACCGTCCAGGTCTCGCAGAGCTCGGTGCGCGTGCTCTGGTAGGTCTCGGTGATCGTACCCGGGACCGATCGCACCACGCATTCGGCGAATTCCTGGCGCAGCGCCGCCGTGTCGGTCATCGCGTCGCGCGAGGGTTCGAGCCAGAGTTCATTGGCGAGCGACGGGATCTCGTCCGTGCCCGACAGCACCTCGAGCGCGCCGGCCTCGGCGTTGAGATCGCCAGTGGCGCCGTAGAGCCCCTCGGAAACCGACATGCGCCCAAGGTTCGCGTCGCGACCGTCGTAGAGATCCTCGATCCGCTTTACGTCGCCCGGCAGCGGATTGTCGGCGCCGCCGATCGGCTCGACGCCGTAGAACAGGTCCTGGACCGAGAGCTCTTCCTCGCCGATCGTCAGGCCGCCCTCGCCATCGGAGGAAAAGAGATCGTCGAGCGTCGGCTTGAAAAGCTCCGAATCCGCGAAGCCGGCCGCGTCGCGCATCTCCTGTGAGGTCTGCGCCATCACCAGGGACGGGGCGACCGCCTCGTGCGCGACGAGAGCAATCGCGAGGACGCGGGCGGCGCCGCGCGCCAGTGAACGCCCTCGGCCAGGGGACGGCGCCGTTGCTTCGAGCTTCGGATCCACTGACATCGCTCCCCTCTCCCGATCAGTTTTGCGAGCCGACGATCGGCACGCAGCAGTCCGTCCAGCGCCACAGCAGGTACATCGGCATGTCGGCGACGGCGGGGATCCAACGCGCCCCCGCCCAGGTCAGGAGCGCCTCGCCGGACCCGTGGTTGCGGCTCGATTCCGCGTTGGGCCACGCGACCTGCCAGCGATAGTCCGAGCGGTTCAGGGTCGGGTCGTAGGTCGGCGCGCAGGCCGCGTCGTCACCCGTCATGCGCTTGTTGATGCCCCGCACATGGTTCATCGCGAGCAGCCTCAGCGCGGCCGCCGAGGTGAACTGCATCGTGCCCATGTTGTGGTTGTAGCCGGTGTAGGGGGCGAGCGTGGACGTCCAGGTGCCGCCGCACCAGAACAGCTCGTCGATCGGCGCCCCAACCGCGGAGGAGATCGCGTCGGGAATGCAGGCCGCCTGCGCCGGCACGCTGGCGCCGAAGGTCGACATCGGATTGCCGTACATCGCGATGAAAGGGTCGTTCCAGGTCGGATCGACCTCGGAAAAATAGAGCGCGTCGATATCGACGTAGCCGCGCTGGCATTTCGTGAAGAGCTCCATCAGCCCGACCACGGGATAGGAGTAGGTGTGGATATGGGTGAAACTCTGCTGCTCGAGGTCCTCGGTCGGCACGCCCGCCGTTCCGAGATAGAGCGGGTCGGTGATGCCGAGATTGGTGCCACCCAGGAACGACGAGCAGCCCGGGATCAGCGTGGTCTCGTAGACCTCGGCCGGCTGCCACATGCCGATGGTCATGCCGATGCGCGGCAGGCGCCCGTCTTCCTGGCAATAGCAGCCGGGATCGTCCGCGGACTGGGGCGGCGGCTCGGGCCGGCTGGACAGGGAGAAGCCCGCCGCGTCCACGCCGCCCGACTCCAGCAGTGAGGACGAGAACATGTCCACGCCCATCAGCCGGACCGGGAAGATGCAGGTCCAGCAGATGTTGCCGATCATGCCCCCGCCGAGCAGGTTCGAGACCGGGCATTCGGGCGAGGCGTCGGGCGCATCCTGCGCGCGGGCCGCGCCGGTGACCAAAAGCAGCGCGAGGGTGGAGGCGAGAAGGCGGGACATCGCGAAAAGCCCTTCGTGATCACCGCGCCCCCCGGCGTCGCATCGCGACGACCGAGATGAGCGGGGCGAATGTGAGTCCAACGGCGGCGGCAAGCATCAGCGTGAAGCCCGTCGAAAGAGGATCACCGTTGGCGGGCCTGGCGACCGACAAGATCGCCGCGATCGCGGTGCCTCCACCAAAGAGCACGACGTGCTGGTGCGATCGGACCACAAGTCCTGTCACCCTGGCCTCGACCACGGGAGCCAGAGCAAGAAGCGATGCCAGGACGGCGAGCGCGACAGCGACGGCGGGCAGACTCAACCCCACGGACGCCGCGATAGCGCCACCAACGAAATTGAAGACCACCGCCAACGTGGGCACGAGGGCGCACAGCAACATCAGCTCGGACCGTACGACACCGAAACGAGTGACCGCGAGCAGGGCGCTCGCTACGAATGCCCCGACACTCAACGCGAAGAACGACGTTGCCACCGGCAGCGGCATATCGGTGCCGCTTTGCTCCGATGCGCCGCTGAAGAGGCCCAGTTGAAGCAGGCCCGTCAGGAAGAGGAGTTCCGCGTCGCGCATGCGTCGCTCGGCAGGGCCCGTGTGACGGCGGGTCGGAGCCTCTCCCGCATATGCGCGCGGCGGGAACTTGGCACCAGCTGGACGTCGTTGGAGAATTCGCGGGAGCGGCAATAGCCACCCCATTCCGACAATGGTGACAGCGATCATCGCACCTATTGTTCTGGACGAGAATGGATCCGGCGATGCAAGGAGAAAACATAGCGCGGATATGACACTCACGATGAGCATCTGGATCGCGGTATGACCCATCATGTTCTTCAGTCGAGCGATGCTGGCGTTCATCCTCAGACCTCCTTCCTACGGCCCTATTTCAACGAGTACTCGCGCGCGAACACCTCGACCCGGCCATCGACCAGCTCGGGGTAAATCTCGGTCGGGGTGTGGCGGATCTGGAACGAGCGCAGGACCTCGTCGGTCAGCAGGAACGCGGGCTGGCGGAAGCGATCAACCACGCCCTGGAGCACCTCCCAGGGCCGGGCCGGCGCGGCGCGATCGGCGAGGTTGGTGACCAGGAAGATCTCGCGCGCGATCCCTTCGCGCGGTTCGGCGCGGAGCCTCTCGATGAAGGCCACCTCATCGGGATCCATCGGATCGAAGACGAACATCCGCCGGTTCCAGGGCAGCACGTCGTTCGGGCTGAAGACCTGCCCGGCGTAGGCTATGACATTGCCCTCGCTGTCGCGGATGTCCTCGCTCGGCACATAGGCGAAGAAGAGCTGGCGCGTGTCGTCGGCCACCGCCGGTGTGATCGGCATCGCCTCGAGCCGGCCTTGTTGCCCGCTCCAGTACCGGTCCCGGAGCCGGTCCGGATCCCGGGTCAACCCCGCCTCGACCACCAGCGCCTCGCGCTTGGCTCGCGCGATGAGATCCTCCTCCTCGATCGCGAACAGGGGCCCCTGCGAAAGCGCCGCCTCGCCCGCCTCGAAGCGCTCAAAGGCGTAGTCGGCGTCCGAAACCCCGCTCGCGCGCATCACGACGGCGCCAAGATCACGCCCGGGCGCGACCGCGCCCATCTTCGAGAGATCCTCGACGATCACGAGGGGCACGGCGGTCGCCTCGACGGCGTCGAAGATCACCGGATCGAGCACGGCCGGGAAATTTCCGGAGAGTCGTCCGCTATCATCGCCCGCGGCGATCTTCGCCACGGTGAGTGCGAAATCCGGCACTGTCATGTCGTCGGGTACGCCCCGGAAGGCGAACCGCACGTCCGAGCGGCCGGCGAACTTCGCGAATATCCCGCGCAATCCCTCCTCGCCCATGCTGAGCGAGAGCAGGATCGTCGCGCGGTACCCCTCGGGCAGCTTCCGGATCCCCGCGACCTCGGGTTGGGCCGACGGGCCAACGCCGAGCACGCTGGCGCGCCGCCGCAGCTCGCCCATGGCCTCGTCCGAGCTTTGTCGCGCGATCTCCCGCGCGATCCCCTCGAAACGCTCGATACCGTCCGGCCGGGCCAGCTCCTCGTAGCTCGGGAGGTCGCGCCCCTGATCCTGACCAGGCCTGACCAGATCGTCGTAGCTCGGCATCTCGATCGTGACACTCCGGCGGGGCCGGATATCCTCGGCCCTGAGCTCGATCGGGTTGCGCGGCATGAATTCCTCGGACGCCGCCAGCGCGGGACCGGCCGCGCCGAGCGCGGCGAGGGCGAGAGAAACCGCGCCCCTCACCATGAGGCCACCACCTTTCCCGTGACCTGGGCGACGTCGATCGGGCCGTAGTAGCGGCTGTCGACGCTGTATTTCATGTCGCCCATCATCCAGAGCTGCCCGGGCTCGAGCACGACAACCCGCGCGAACTCCTCGGGCGCGCGGCCGAGGGTCGCCGCGGCTTCGAGGCCGAGCCCGAACTCCCAGGACCGGCCGCCGGGCTCGACGAAGCGCACGCCGTCGAGGCCGACCTCGATGCGTGTGCCGGGGATCGTCGCGAGCACGCGCTTGGCCATGCCGTCGCCGGCGCGCCAGTCGAGCGCGGCGTATGCCTGCCGGTCGGACATCTCGAAGGCAAGCACGTCGAGGGGCCGGATCTCCGAGGGGTCCTTCGGCCGCCAGCGGTCGATGACGAAGTATTTCTCGGCCATGCAGCGGAACCACTGGCCGTCGACGGCGAAGGTGTAGCGGGCGGAGATGTAGAGCGATCCGGCCGCGACGACGCCGATCGTCACGCCCAGCCGAAGAAGATAGCCGGAGGTGAGGCGTCGACCCTCGGGGTGGAATTTCGCGAGCGCGCGCATCCTCGCCTCCTATTCCGCCGCGCCCGGCGCGGTGCCGGGGGTGGCGGGCAGCATGTCGAAGAGGCCGCGCATCTCCTCGGGCACCGGCTCGGAGAGCACGCGGCCGATGTCGCGTGGGGGCAGCGGCGTGGCGAGCGGTCCATCGCGCGAGCCCGGCGGCCGGACACCTTCCGGCAGCGCCACGAAATCCGCGACGCGGAACTCGAGCGCGGGACCACCGGCGACGTCGTCGGACCGGCGCAGGATCAGATGACCGCGCTCGAGCGCGCGCGAGAAGGCGCGCTCGATGACGTCGTTGGCAACATAGCCCGCCTCCACGAAGGGCCGGATCTGCTCTATGATCCCGGCCTCGTCATAGACCAGGACCGGCGGATCCAGAGGAGCGGGGGACCTCAACACCAGCACGGCGGTCGCAAAGGAGAGGGTCGCGGCGAAGAGGGAGATCGCCACCGCCGCCGAAGGGCGGGCGGGCGGGCGATCGGGGGAGGTGGCCTCGCTTGTCTCGGTCGTGGTCACGCGCGTGTCCTCCCGAGCAGGGCTTCGCGCACGAGCGTCCGGCCGTCCGCGTGGGCGATGAGATATTCCGCCCGCACGCCGGGCTCCACGGCGAGCCCTGGCAGCACCTGGCCGAGCGCCCTCGCCGAGTTGCGCGCCAGCGCGGCTCCATAGGTGCGCGCACCGGCGAGCTGCTGCCGGAAGAGAACGTGGGTCTCACACAGACGGGCGAGTGGATCGATCCGGAGATCGGGATCCCCCGCCAGACGATAACCCGGAATGCGCAGCACGACGTTGGCGCGATAGTCGCCGCAGTAGCTCATGAGGCGCGTGAGCAGACCGACGCCGGCGGCATCGCGCGGAAAGATCCCGCCACCATCGACCACGACGAGCGAGCGGCGTTCAAAGGCGGGTCGTCGGAAGAGATCGAGATGGACGAGGAAGACCGCGATGGCGATCGCGATCGCATGCGCGCGCGCGCTCCGCGCGGATCCGGCGGAAAGGTCGAGCTGAACCAGATCGCCCTGGAAGAGCGGGTCGGCGCCCTCCGCGCCGAGCAGCATGCCGAACCCGCCCGCCGCCCGAAGCGCGGCGAACCCCGCCGCGCCCTCGCCGCCACCCACGCGCATGAGCGCGGTGTAGATCTCGTCGAGATCGAGATCGCCGACCTTGCCGCGCCCGGGCCGTTCGGTCAGCAGGCGGCGCAGGCAGGCGCGCAGATAATGCGTGGGCTCTCCGGTTTCCGGGCCTCCCACCATGGCCAGGAGATCGGCGAGATCCTCGACGAACTCGTATTCCTCCACGGCGGCGCGGATCGCCCGGAAGGGATCGATCGGATACGGCCCGCCGGGCGCGAGGCGGACCGCGCGGCCACCGACGGCCGCGCCATCGTCCGACCAGGCGCCTTCGGCGTCGATGATCACGACGCGACCGCGAAGCTCGAGCGTCTCTTCGATCAGATCCCGGATCACGCGATTGGCGCCGTGTTCGGACTCGCCGATAACCAGCATGTTCGATCCCGGCTGGGGGGGACAAAGCGGCGGAGATTCCTCGGCGTCGTGGAAGATGTGCTCATCCATTGGCGTCGTCCCCCTTGCGCTCGGCGCGGGCGCGCAGGACGGCGTCGATCGCATCCTTGGTGCTGAGCCCCTGGGCGATGAAGGCGTCGACCTCGCTCTTGTCGCGGGGGTGGGTCGAGTAGAGCAGCTGGGTAAAGGGATCGACGACGAAGCGGCCGATCCCCTGCCCGGCCGCCGTTCGCACGAAGACCTCGGAATAGGACCCGGGAACGGTGTGGACGGTCTTCAGCGCCTCCGCGAGGCCCTTGTCGAACTGGGCCTCGTCGCCGCTCGAGAGCTTGTTGATCGCGGCCTCGCTCTGCTTGAGCATGATGGTGGCGGCCGAGTTCGACGTGATCGCCTGGCCGGTCTTCGAGGTGGTCAGGTCGAGCAGGCTCTGGGTGATGATCGCGGCGGAGCCGTTGTATTTGCGGAACCGCCGGTAGCCGGCCTCGATGAAGCCAGCGATCTGATCGTCCGAGAGCAGATCCCAGGCCTCGTCGATCAGGAGCATCTTTTTCTGGCTCCGATCGCCGAGGTACATCCCCTGCTGGATCTGATAGATCAGGAGCAGGAGCACGATCGTCTGGAGGTGACGCTGACTCTTGAGCTCCTCGAGCTCGAGACAGACGAAGCTGGCGTCAAAGTCGATGTTGGCCGGCCCGTTGAAGAACTTGCCGTAGGTGCCACCGGAGCGGAACGGCGAGAGACCATGGGCCACGTCGGAAATGCGCTTCTCACTTAGGCCGCCGTCGATCTGTTCCTTGGCGCGGTCGAACAGCGCCTCGGCGATGAGATCGATCGTCAGGTCGGAGCCATGGCGTTGGAAGCCCTCTCGCAGCACATCGACCAGCTGCGAGTTCTGGAAGTCGTTCAGCCCCTCCTTGGGCGCGGCCATGGTCGCGATCAGATGCTTGAGGATATCGGCGACCTCGTCGAACTCCTCCTGGGTGCGTACCGAGCTGAAGGGATTGAGGCAGATATCGCTGTGCGGACCGAAGCGCAGAAACTGACCGCCGAGGCTTTCACAGAGCTTCTGGTAGCTCAGGCCGACGTCGATGACCCAGACCTTGCCGCCGGCGCCGAGCAGGGCTGTGATCAGCTCGTTGGCGAAGAAGGATTTGCCCGAGCCCGACGAGGCGGAGATCGTCAGATTGTAGTTCGTGTCCGTGTCCCAGGGCGAGAAGCCCATGACCTGGCCACCGCGGCCGACGAGGGTGATGAGCGGAGAGGGTGTGCCGCGCCATTCGTAGAAGGCCGGCAGCAGGGTCGCGAGCGCGTTGGTGTTGAGCGTGTGGAAGCGCGCGAGATCGCGAACGTCGGTCTTCGTCGGGCCGAAGGGGAGGTTCGCGCGCAGAAGCGGGAAGACGACGCAGGTGTCCTGAAGCACGGTCAGGCCGAGCTCGGCGAGATAGGTGCGCGTCTTGGTCGTGTTGCGCTCGGCGGCGTCGGCATCCGGCGAGAACAGCAGGATATTGAGGCTGATGCGGTGGACGAATTCGCCATCCGAGATCGACTGGGTGATCTTGTTGAGATCCTGGTAGCGCCGGCCATACTCGGGCATCAGGTTGGCATAGGGCCCGAGCGCGAAATGCGCCGTGCGCTTGCGCTTGTTCTCCATCTTCGCGCGGATCTCGTTGATGTCCTGCACGCAGACGCTGCCGGTGATCATGTGGGCGCACGGGATCCCACGCGCGCCGCTGCGCGGATCAACCGAGAAAGACCGGGCCAGACCGAAGAAGGCGTGCGCCGGTAGCTTCTTGACGCTGAGCGAGGTGACGACGGTATCGCCGATCTCGACATGTTTGTCGGTGATCGAGATCCGCCCGTCATAGTCGAGCACGTCGTCGCGGATGAAGCGCGAGTCGCTCGGCATCCGCCTCCCCTGACGCCACGAAGCGCCCTCACCCCTGTTGAGAATGACCGAGAGCTGGTGGATCAGCTCGCTCTCGTTGAGCGGCGTGAGATCGGCGAAGCCGATCGTGTGCAGGATCTCTCCGATTTCGCGCGCGGCGCGCCGCGCCGCGAGGAGCTCATCCTCGGAGGGCGTCGTCTCGTCGATCGGGATCTTCACTGTGATGATCGAGCGCGAGTTGCGGATCGGGATATCGAGCCTGGACTTGCCGCGCGCGCCCCGCTCAAGGAAATCCATCGTGTTGACGGTCGACTGCCGGATCAGCGGGTCACGGGTCATGTTGCGCGTCTGGGCGATCCGCTCGAGGTGGTCGCCGATGTCGTCGAAGACGCAGAGATTGAACTGAAGGAAGCTCCCGACCGGGAACTCGTAGGTCAGGAGCGTGCGGAAGCGCTGCTCGACGGAGGATTCCCAGCCGGAAAGCGGTTCGGAGGTGAAGCCGAAGCCGACATAACCGTCGTCGAGCAGGAAGACTTTCGACTCCGGGTCGTAGGCCAGCCAGGGAAAGTAGCGCGCGGCGCGGTCGGTGACGGTGGCGAGTTCGAGCATGCGCGGTCCTCGTCAGTTGTTCTGGAGAAAGCCGGCGAGGCTCGGCGGCATTCCGTTGGAGACGCCGCCGCGCGGGCCGATGAGGTAGGGCGTACCGGCGGCGCCCACCATCTGGGCGAGGATCATGCGCTGGAGGATCGGTTGCGGATCGCACTGATCTCCGCGCGCGTCGAACGCGCGCTGGTAGTAGACTACGTCGTGGTCCATCAGCGCGCGGAGCGATGCGTCCTGATCCTCGGCGCAGCTCAGCGCCGTCACCGCCCGGGTCGAGTTGTCGCCGAGATAGGAGACGGTGTAGATCGTCCAGGTGAACTGCTCGGCGTAGGCCGGGTTCGATTTGATCTCGGCGAAGAGCTGGTGGCAGAACGGGCAGTAGGGGTCGACGAAGACGACGACCTCCTGGGGGCCGGTGCCGTAGTGGAAGGGCCGGACGTCCTGTTCCTTCAGCCCGAAGCGCGAGAGGCTGATCGTGCTCAGCGATTCTCGCATCGCCGCCACGCTCTCGAGCGTCTTGCCCTCCCACATGTCGAAGACGACGCCGCGCATGACGTAGCGCCCGTTCTGCGAAACGGCCGCGACGCCCTCGTGGCCTTCGAGCTGCAACACCGTCGAGAACCCGTTCGGCAGCTCCAGCCGATCCGTGACCGCGGCGGGGAAGCCGTTGCCGGGTGCCTTGCTCCCGGCCCCCGGCGCGACGGCCTGGCCAGCCGGGACCGGCGTCGGCGCGGGCTGGGCGAGGGCGATGCCGGTCGCGAGCAGCAGAGATCCGGCCGCTCCCAGGGAGCGGATCAACCAATTTTCGTGCATATCCGGTTCGTTCCCCATAGGATGGGCGGAAGCGCCCCCGCCTTCATGGCGGGGGCGTCGGTGGAGCATGACCGTTGGATTGCAGCCCCGAAGTCATGCCCCGTCGCGAGAGAGAGGCCGTGGAAGCGGCCTCTCTTAGCCGGCGATCAGCGCCGCCGGGAGCGCCTGCGGCGCCGCGCCTTCCAGCTCCGCCGCCATGTCCGGGGTCGCGCCCGACCCGGTCACGACGCCGGCGAGGATGCCCGGGCCGAGGATGACGGCGAAGGCGCAGGCCACCGCGACGGCCGAGGCCATCAGCGACTGCCGCACGATGCCCATGAAGAGGCCGGTGGCGAAGAAGGCGAGCGCCAGGGCGAGACCGAGCGAGCCCTCGAGCCAGTCGGTCATCATATCGACCGCGGCGTCGAATTCGGTCGAGGCCGCGCCCGCGTAGGCGACGCCCGCGAGCGCGGCGAGACCGGCCACGGCGGCGCCGGTCCGGAGGAGGTTGTTCATCAGTGTCCCTTTCGGTTCGAGGTATGCCCCTTCGGGGCGGTGTCCGACGCCGGACCACTCCGGCGCCGTTTCGGATCCAGCGGCTCGGACCGCCGGAAAGCTCGTGTGGAAGGCGGGGCGCGGCGCGCGCATCACCGGGCCGTCCAGTAGAAGTCGGTCTGCGACACGTTCCAGGCGCGGTCCTGCATCTCGACGAAGGTGTAGCCGGAGACATGCAGCGCGCCGAGTTCATCGACGTAGGGAGCGGTCCAGATCCGCATCGCCTGGCCGTTCGCGAGCGAGACCGCGTCGGTGCGCGGCGGCTGAGCGCCCGGCTGCCCGGCGATCGGGCCGAGCGGGATCGGACCCGCGCCGCCGCCGCCGCTCGAGCCTGGACCGGCGGCGCCGTTGGAGGCGTAGTAGGCCTCGCGCACCGACATGCAAGCCTCCGGCTGGGCCTGGCAGAGCGTTTCGTTCTCGCCAATGCCGGAGCAGCCGGCGACGAGCGCGAGCCCGACCAGACTGAGCCCGGATCGGATCGGATCAGCCATCGCGGCGTCCTCCCTCGGTCTCTTCCTCGAAGCTCACCTCGAGCGTCTCGGTCAGCACGACATCGACCCAACGGCCGTTCGCCACCTCGATCACCGGATGCGCCTGCTCGGCGAGGTCGATGTAGTACTCCGCGATCTTGTCGAACGCGCTCGAGCTGGCGCCGAGCGCGCCCCCGGACAGGACGGTCCCGACCGAGGCGGAGTCGCCGATCGCGGAATTGCCGATCGCCTGGGTGATCCCCTGGGCGAAGCCGGCCTTCGCGGCGTTGGCGATCGCCTGCCCCGAGCGCGACACGAGATTGCCGTGGATCCCGAGCTTGCCGTCCTCGCCCGCCGCGTAGAACTTCGCGGCGCCGTCGAAGATCGATCCATCCCACAGGGTGCAGCTCGCGGTCTCGCCCCGAATGATGACGCGCTCGGAGGCGAGATCGCCATAGGCGCCACCGAGCAGGAAGCAGTCCACGACATCGGCGTAGGCGTTGTTGGGCATGATCGCCTCGCGCTTGATCCGCATCAGGACCGGCATCGGCTGGCCCGAAGCCTGCACCCCGGTCGGGGCATCGACGCCGGTCAACAGAAAGGTCGTGATGATCGACCCGGGCGGAATGCGCAGCGGGGGGATCTTCGGCTCCGCCGCCTTCTTCTCGGCCGGATCCGGCTCGGGCGCCGCGTAGACGCGGATCTGTCCGGCCGCATCGGCCTCGCCCCGCCCGCCGCGCCCCTCCGCCTGGCGCTGACCCGGCACGCTCGGCGCCGGCTGGTAAAGCAATGCGGGGTTCTGGTCGCGCTCGCGGGCGGTCGGCTGCGCGGGCGCCGGCGCGGCGGGCGCGGCGGGCGGCGCGATCACCCCCCTGCCCGGCCGCGTGGCCTCGGCTCCCTCCGTTTCGCCATCCTCGCTTCGCGGCGCCGGAGCTGCCGGAAGAACCGGCCCGGTCGCCACGGCGCCGCCCGTCTGGCGCTCGTCCTGGAGCCCCCGCAGCGCTTCCTCGAGCGCCGCCATCCGGCCCGACATTCCCGTGGGATCTCCGGTCAGCGGCGCCTGGCCCTGCATCTGGGCGACCTGGTCGGTCAGCGCGCTCAGCGTGGCTGTGATGCCCTCCATCGTGTCGGAGACCGAGCGGCCGTTCTGGCTCAGCGAGGCCCTGAGCTCATCGACCTGCCGGGCCAGCGCGTCGAGCGACACGCTGCGCGTATCCACGCCTCCGGTAAAGCTCTCGGAGATCGGGTTGAGCACCTCCGGGGGCTTCGCGCTCTTGCGCGCGCTCGCGATCGCCCAGAACAGGCCGAGGCCGAGCGCGGCGCAGACCGCGTAGACGGCGTATTTCTTGTGCTGGTTCGAGATACTGAAACTCATCGCTGGACGAGCCTCTGGCGTTCGGGGCCACGCCGCTCGATCACATCGCGGCGCAGCAGGATCATGAACTCGGTCGGCTGGCCCTGCGAGATCACGGGCCGGGTCGAGAAGGCGACCGCCGCGGTCGCGGGATGCGCCGCGCACCACACCTCCTGGAGCTCGACGCGGCTCGCCGAGCTCGCCCGGCCGATCAGCAGGATATAGTCGGGATCCCAGTACATCTGCCCCTCCGCGAAGGAGAAGGTTACGCCGGCGTTGGTCCGGCAGTAGTCGGCGACCCGGTACCTGGCGATCGAGCCTTGCTGAAAGCCCCTCGGCACCTGGCCGAGCCCGAAGAGCTTCATCGCCGTGGCGACCCGCTCGACGTGCGGCTGCGCGCTTCCGAAGCGCACGCCGGGGCGCGCCGTTTTCGCCGGGGTCGGCGCGGCCTGCGCCGCCACGAGCGGGGTCGCCGCCGCCCGGTTCGCGTCGATCCGGCTCTGGATGTTCGGGGGGACGGTGAGCCGGACCTGGCGCGGCGCGATCTGGCGCGGGATCAGGCTGACCACGATGGCGGGTTCGGGCACCCCCTTCTCATGCACGAAGAGGGTCACCGGCTCGGTCGCGTCGACATAGAGATAGTTTTGCTCGAACTGAACGTTGAAGACTCCCTCCGGCGCGCTCGTGCGCACGGCCGGATTCTGAAACGGCGTCTCGAAACTGTTGAGATGCCCGACCGCCACCGGAATGAGCTCGGTCCGCCCCGGAAAGATCATGATGTTATTCGGAAGGCGCGTGCTCTCGCCCGCCCCCGCCCCAGTCGGCGCCGGAGCAACCGGGCCGCTCGAGGCGACGTTCGTTTCGGTCACAACGAACTCGATCCCGTTGGCGTCTCCGCCCGGACCGACCGGGTCGGTTTCCCCTGCCACGCCGCCATCCGTCTTCTGCGACGCCCGCGGGTCCGTCAGGAAACTGACCTGCTGCCCGCCCGGCTGGCGGGTATAGACCTGCACGTAGTCCGCCTCGGAACCGGGAAATGGCACCCGCTTGCAGGCGGAAAATTCGAAGCCGACATCCCAGGGCTCGCAGCCGCCATCGGCGATTGGCTGGAACCCGCGATCCTCGTAGCTGTCACCGCGCGTGCGCTCCTGCGCCGCGGCGACGCCGGCGTTCGTCAGCAGCGCGAGCAGGCTCGCGGAAAGCAGCAGCCGCGTCATGACTTGCGCGCCTCCGCCTCGCGCTCCGCGTCGAGCCGCTGCTCCTCGATCTGGCGCAGCCGGTCCTGACGGATGTCATTGGTCAAAGGCGCGCCGTCGTAGACGCGGAACTCGTCGAGGAAGATCCGGTTGCGCACTGTCCGAAACCCCATCTCGTAGGTGATCTGCTTGGCACCGATCGCCTTGCCCGCCGGACCGCCGAGCGTCTGGCGCCCCGAGACGAAATAGAGATCGAGGTTCGGGTCATAGGTGATGGTGCGCGGGCTGAACTGGATCACCGCCTTGTCGCGGGAGATGTTCTCCATCTCGGCCGAGATTTTCGCCTCGATCTCGCTGTAGAGCCGGGTGCTCGCGATGCGCTGCAATTCGCCGCGCACGAATTCGACGTTGGAGGGATCGAGATTGCCGAGCAGCATCGCGTTCGACCAGGCCCAGGACCGATAGTATTCCTGGTTCGCCTTGCCCTCGACGAAACGGATCTCGTCGTAGGTGTAGGGGGGAACGAGGACGACGGTCTCGGGCTGCATGATCAGCGCGAAGCCGAGCCCCATGTTCAAAAGCAGCGACCCGGCGATGCCGAAGCGCAGAAAGCGCGCGTCCGCCTGCTGATCGCGGAACGTCTTGATCGCATCCGCCACCTTCACGGCCGGTACTCCCGGTCGAGGCCATGCGGATACTTCTGCGAGACGATCGGCACGCCCATGAAATACAGGCGATGCCGGATGAAGCCGTTCGGCTTCGTTTGTGAGAACCGGGTCAGGAAACCGCCGAGGAAATATCCCGCGGCGAGCCCGACGAAGATCCAGCCGGTGATGAGCCCCAGAAAGAGACCCGCCATCGTGACGATGAACTGGGTCCCGTCGAAGATCATCACCAGGGGTGGCGCATCAAGTGTCTGCGGTATTTCGACTTCTCGCAATGTCTGGTTTCTCCCCCCGCAGGGCATCGAGGATCAAGACCCGCACCTTCTCGGCGGTGCCGAAGGATTTATCCTCGAGCTGGAATTCCTGGATGAACATTTCGACCGGCTCTTCGACGTTCGACGCGCGCAGCCAAAGCACAAGGTTGTAAGTCTTTTCCAGAAAGATGGTCTGGACCGCCGAAAGCACGAAGTCGAGCCGATGATAGACCTTCGGCCCCGGCGCCCGGCTGCGCTCGCCACCGCAGACGATCCCGATCGCCCGCCAGGACGGATCGCCGACAAAAAGCGCGCGAAGTCCCACTACGTAGCCGATGGCGCCGGATTCCTCCGGGGCCGCGATCTGGATCGCATTGATCTGAACCATAAGCAGTTCGGAGTCCTCATAGAGGCCCCTCATCTCGGTGATGGTGATCTGGCGCATCTTGGCCTTTCCTGCGCGAAGAGTACGAATGTCGTCCGTTATGCTCGAAGAGGTCCGTCCTGGCAACAAAGACACGCTCCGACTGGTCCGACACGCATTTGTCTTCGCGATAGAAGCTATGCCAGCCTCACTGGCCTTGGCAATCCACAAACGTCGCATATGTCCCGTTTATGCGATCTTTGGAAGAAATAGCAAAAATATCGTCAATGTCAGGGACAGGACGGCGACTGTCGCAAGCGTCACTACCGGATAGATTGCAACGGGTAGAAGGATTACGATCACCGACGCGGGCAGCAGGACCGCGAAAACGCCTCTGCTCCAGATGCTGACCAGGATGGCCGCGTCGCCAAAGGCATACCGCCGCCGCCGCCGCCGGGTGAGCGCGTCGGAGGCGATCACCAGCGCCACGATCAACCCGGCCGTCAACTGCGTGCCGACGCCGCTCAGCCGATAGGCCATCAGCAGCAGGTAGTCGAAGACATTGTCCAGAAGAGGACCGAACCGCGCCGCCGTCCAAATCTCACGCGTCGCATCCGTATCCGGACGGCTCAGGAAGTAATCATAGACCCCGCGCTCGATCCCGGTCCTCACCAGCGCCGTGTCGTAAAACCAGTCGCCGCGCCGCTTGATGCTCTCCGACAGATGCGGCCCAAAGAATCGCGCCATCCATTCCAGCTCCTCATTGAGCTCGCCGCGAAACGGCGCGTCACGTAAGCCTGGGTAGACGACGGCGAGGACCACGAAGTTGACGAGCAGGATCAGTGCCAGGAAGAAGACGACCTTGACCAGGCTCAGGTCGTCATACGGCGAGCGATAGTCTTCCATCGCACTCTCCGGCGGGCTGGTCCTGGTCAAAGTCGGGAGGGATCCTGAGACTCAGCGAAATCAACGGATCGTAGCCGAGATCCCGTAGATTGATCAGGAGTTGGGCGATGATCCGGAGATGCGGGTAGACACGCCCCTCCGGCAGCGCCACCGCCCGCCGGAGACCGTCCTTCGACATCCGGAGCCGGGCGGCGACCACCGCCTCGTGGCCTTCGGGAAAGAGAAAGGCGAAGGCCCGCGCGACGTCGGTCTCCCCGGTCACCCCGGCCGCGACGAGACGCTCGCTGGGAAACGGCTGATCGAGCAGAGCGCGCGGCCGCTGTCCTTCCTCGCGTAGCGCCCAGAGCAGCGCGCAGACGCACTCGACCAGGCCATTGCCACGTCGATGCGGATCACAAAGCGCGCGTGAGAGGCTCGAGCGGTGACATCCGACGTGGGCGGCGTAGACGGTGAGCCCGCCAACGGATCGGTCATTCAGAAGGTCACCCAGGGCCTTCCCCAGCGTCGATCGTCGTCTCCGGGACACTGCTCACTTCCTCGCACTGATTTGGAGTATTCGCTGCGATCTTGCAATCACTCGCATTGAAACACAACATTGACGTGAATGCGAGCAGTCTCGGCATCGCGCGCGCGACCGGCCAACCGTGCGTATTATCCGCGCGACCATCGCGTATGATCGGTATGAGTAGCGGCCCTGACAGGAGGTCGTGAGAATGCTACGATCGAAACCAGCCGCTCCCAATCTTACCCTCAGGACCGCGAGATTGTGAGGTCCCCGGCCGGTGGGCGCACCGCCACCGGGGGCCGATCGGCCCGCTGGCCCGAGCGCCCCGCGCCGCTATTCCGCCGCGCACCGCGACGCCCCGACGGCGGGGTCCGCGCCATCGGCCGCGACCAGAACGGCGACGAGGGGCGGGCAGACGCTGTTGCCGCGGGCGCGGCCCTGCTGCTCTAGGGTCAGCCGGACGCGCGAGCCGTCTTTGGCGGCCGTGCCGTGGCACCGTGAGGAATTCGCTTGCCGGGGCCACGGCTAGCCGAGCACGATCTCCTCCTGGTCCATTCCCGAGAGCCGCAGCGACGCGGCGCGATTGTCATCACCGTCCGGAGCGGAAAGAATGGGGAGCTTGCCCTTCAGGATCCGCCCGCGCGGCGTGCGCGCGAAATACTCGAGATCCGAGAGATCGCCGAAGGTCTGCGGCGCGATCATCGGAACCTTCTCCTCCATTAGCCGCTCGCCGTGCGAGACGCCGAACGCGGCCGAAGCCGCGCGCTCATTAAGGGAGGTCGAGGCGGTCTTCATGACATAGCTGACCGGGATCTCCGGCAGTAGCGTCGCCAGCGACTCCTGGGTCTCCGGGTTGATGGTGCGCAGCATGATCACCGAGTTCATGTTGCCGACCATCATCTGGGCGATCGCCTCCGAACCAGACCGCGCCGCGAAATCCGAAAGCGTCTGCGTCGCGACGAAGAGCCGGAACCGCGCGCCCCGCCCCTTGTTCAGGAGCTGGATCAGCTTGTCGGTAACGACCTCGCTCGCCTCGTCGACGAAGATGTTCACGAAGCCGGAGGCCTCCCCGAAGTTGTACTGCATGCCCGCGAGCGCGGTCAGATCGGAAAGCACGAGCTGGCCGACACGCGAGCCGACGATCCCGTCCGAAAGCGTGTCGAGCCCGATATAGAGACCGCGCCGCCCGCGCACCACGTTCGCCACGTTGACGACCTCGCCCGAGGCCGGCATCCGCCCCGCCTGTGGCGCTGGACTGAGCAACTCCTTCAACGGGCCCGAGCAGAGCTGGCCGATCACCGGAATGAGGCTCGCCACCATCTTCGAGAAATGTGCCGAGTCATGTTCGAACAGCCCGATCAGCCCGTCGAGATCATAGTCGCGCAGCGGAGGCTTCTCGGTAACCGCCGAATGGTAGTAGGCGACCGCCTGGGCGGTGCGCTTGTCGTAGGAGCCTCCCGCGCTCTCGTCGCTCGCGAGATTGCCAGGAAGCGTCAGGCCTTGGCGCTCCGACCAGCGCCGTATCGCCCGAAGCAGGATCCGCGCCGAGCCTTGCGTCAGCGGCTCCTGGATATCGAGGATCGTCGGCGGCTCGCCGCCCGCGATGATCCCGTAGAAAATCGACATCAGCGCGCTCTGGCTGTAGCTTTGGAAGACGTTGTCCTTGCCATCGGTCGGGATGATCGCCGCGATCCGCGACGCGAGCTCGGATTCCCGCTGGTAGTTGGCCAGCGGATCAAGCGCGCAACTCTCCTTGACGAAGGCCGGATGGAAAAAAGAGAAATCTCCGCCGCGTCCTGCGCGCTGATAGGCCGCCTCGCAGTTGCGCATCAGCTCCTGATCGCCCTTCGGATCGATGATGATCGTCGCCTCGCCGCGCAGCACCGATTGCGTCACCAGGAGATCGAACAGGCGCGTCTTGCCCGCGCCGGTCGTGCCCACGATCAGCACATGCCCCTTGCTCTCGTCGTCGAGCAGATAGATCGCGCGCTCCTTCTCCGCGCCCAGGCCGTGCAGGAAGGTCGCGCCCTGCCCGCGCCCGCGCACGGAATCGAAGGTCTCGTGGCTCCGATATAGATCGGCCACGCGCTGCGCGAGCTGCGCGCTCCAATCGAAGCCCGTCCCGAGGAACATGCGATCCGGAAGCATCTTCGCGGAGAGTTCCGGCAGATCCATGAACAGCACCTCCTGCCCGTGAATCCTCCGGTCGCGTGAGACATTCCCCCGCGCCTGCGCGAGATAGTAGAGCCCGACGGCCAGCATCGGCCCGGCCACCACCATGCTCGCCTCGAGCCGCAGGCCGAGCGTCACATGCTGGACGAGGAAGACCATCACCGCCCCGCTCAGCCAGATAAAGGCGAGCTTGCCCTCGAAGTTCGGGCGGAAGTCGGACCGATACTCGATCTTCATTCTGCAGCCTCCCGTTCGAACTGCTCGAGGATCTCGACGCAGGCGGGCCGCAGCGCGATCGCATCCGCGCCGCGCGGCTTGATGATCTGACGCGTGCTCGCCGCCGGCAGGCCGAGCGCGGGCCAGGTCTTGCTGATATTGCCGATGTTGACCCCATGCCGCCGCAGGTCCTCGATCAGCCGAATCCGCGCCGGCTCGTCGAAAGCGCTTCGCGGCAGCACATATTCCGAGCCGTCGCGCCGGGCAGTTTCACTCTCGGCCGTGGCCCGCTGGTGCAGCCAGACCATCGCGCCGAGCGCCGGCAGCGACCCTGACCAGTCCCCCTGCGCGAAGCGCAGCCAGGCCGGTTCGGCGGGTACGACCTGCTCGGCCTCGGGAGCCGGGTCCCCCGCCCCTCTCCCGCTGGTCGGGAAGAAGCTCATATCATCTTCCCCGGGAGCGGGATCCACCCGACCCCGCTTGGCACCCTCGATCACGACGCCGTCGCGATCGTGCGGCGTCTCCCCGCTGGAGACCTCAGGCTCCGGAGCAGCCGTCAGCCGCTCACGTTCTTCCCGCCAGTCCTCCTCGAGGTTGGGAAACCGATCGGTTGTCTGGACGAAATCCCGCGAGCGCGTCCTGTGACGCCGCGCGACGCGAGAGAGACCCCGCGCCAATTCGAGATCGGAACGCTCGGCCTCGGTATCGAGCCCGGCGGCGCGGGCGATCTCCTCGAGCGCCGCCGGATCATCGTCGAGTGTCTCGTCGGCCGGGCGGAGCGTATCCTCGTCGATCCGAACCGCGATCGTCTTCGAGGGCAGACCCGGCACGCCCTCGAAGGATACCACCGGCATGTAGTCGCGATGACCGCTCGATGGCGAACGCGCCAGCGCCAGCAGCGGCCGATGGAACATCAGCTGGTCACCATGCAGCGGATGGACCCGCGGCACCCCGAGGCTGCCGGCTTCAAGCTTCATGGAATAGCGAACCGTCGCCGTCGTCGCGGGGATCCACGGCGGAAGTGTTTCGTCCGGGCTTGCCACCGGCAGAATTCCGGGGATCGTCGCATGCAGCACGCCGCTCTTCAGCAGTCCGTCGAAAATCGCCCGCTCAAGCTCGCTCGGCAGGGAGATCCCGAAATTTTTCGTGTTGCGCAGGAAATTCCCAAACGCGGCGATCGCCTCCTCGGTCGCGACGAAGAAGTCGAGCTCGAAATAGTGCCGGTAGTCCGCGCCCTCTCGCCGCTCGAGATAGGCGTGGATAAAATACGAGCTCGGCGCGTTCCAGAATCGCTGCTCGGTCGCGAACTCCAGGAACCGCCGCACGATCAGCGTGTTCAGATCGACCGCGCCCGGAAGACCGCGAGGATCCCGGTCATACCGCACCGACTGGTGATCCGCGTCCCGCACTACCGCGAACAGCGGTGCCCGGCTGGCCGATCCGGGCGTCAGCAGGAAATCCTCCACCATATCGCCGATGCGCGGGTTCGAATTGAAAATGAAGCTCCGAAACATCGCCGGCACGATCCGGTAGAAATAGGGATGCATCCGCTGGAGATGTCCCTCGGTTTCCGGAGTGTCCCGGAATTCGATCATCACAGATTCGATCTTATGCCGTTCGACCCAGTCGGTCAGCGGTCCGACCTGGGGGCGCCACACCATCCGGTGGCTCGGCGCCGCCACCGAGCGATAGCCGTTCGGGTTTGCCCCCTTGATCGCGCGCGCCACCACGAGCCCGTTGGTCTCCACCTTCCCGATGTCATGCAGCAGCCCGCACAGGAAGGCTGCGAGGTTCCACGCGAACTTGTCGGCCTCGCGGTCACGCGGCGCGCTGTCCTGGTTCACAATGAACCCGGTGCTGTAGTGAAGCGCCTTGGTCGCCACGTCGAGGCTGTGTGCGAACAGTCCGCCAGGCTTGGCGTGATGGTATTGCTTGCTCGCCGGCAACAGAGAAACCCAGCTCGCGAAGCTCGTCATTAGCCGGGCGAACTCAGCGTCGAAGCCCGGCATCAGCGCGCGCGCGTCGAATGATCGGTAGGCTTGCCGCACCTGATCATGGTGCGCGCGCAGAACCGCCGACGGCTTCAGCAGCGGATAGGACTCCTGCGTCGGATAGGCCACGTCCGGCGGTATCTCCCCCGCTTCGCCGATGAAGGCGAACGGATCATCCCGAAGCGGCTCCACGACCCCGCTTCGCCCGCCGTCTCTCCGCAGAAGCCGGTCGATCCATCCCATCGCTCACACCTCCCTGACCAGGCCTGAGCCAGACCGCCGCTCATGCGCGCGGCGGGCTTCGAGGTTTTCGACCACCGTGCCCATGCCGAGATACGTCTCCCGGAACACTTTCGCGGCCCGCCGGATCTCTCGCGCGCGGATCTCGTAGTCCCGCGCGATCGCCCGCATCGGCTCATCAACACCCTCGAACGCGTTCATGTGAACGCTCACACCGTCTGGCATTGGGAGCTCCCGGGTGACCCTCGCGACCCCGGCCCACTCTCCACGACCGCCTCTGGACGAGGCTACGCGCGCCTGGCGTGGCCCTCCGATCCGGACCCAGACCAGCCTTGGCCCCCAGAACCCCTTTCGTGTTCGGACCGATAAACCCAAACCAGGCGAGTGGAGAGATCGCTTTCCGCGCGCGGCGAGCTCCGAGTTCGCCTCTTTCGCGAGTGCTTCCGCCATCCTGAACAGAGCGACGTTCACCGTCTCAATCTGGTCCAAGATGTGTTTGCAGCATATTTTCGTCGTTTCTATGTGGTCTTTTGCCACAAGACATATCTCCTGTTCACATCATTCCAGCTGTTTAAGATACTTTTATGGGGCTCTCTCGGATAGGTTGGCAATCGGAAATCCTTCCCCTCGCGCCCTCCTTGGCCCCGTTCTCCTCGGATCACCTCGTTTGGTCCCCGCAAGCCTAGGAACGCGGACGATTTTTCGCCGTCGAAATGCATTTTCTAAAACGGGCCTTCGTCTGCATGCATGCTAGCAGTTATTTCCCCGTCGAAACGACATGTTCGGTCTCCGAAATTTCCTTCACCGATCCGCGGGGATTTTCACGGGGTCGAAGCAACCAGGACCGCCGTTCCGACACACTCTCGGCGTCTTCGCCGGATCGCGCCGCCGAGGCCGTCGCCGCTAGGAGCCGCCCGGGATAGGCCCGTAGCGCCACGGAGCGGGCCGCCGAGGGGGCAAGTCGCCCGTGCCCCACCCCCCCCACGCGCGGCACTACGGAAGCCGCCCTGTTAGGCCTCCTGAGAGGAGCGCCCCGGAAATCCGCGCTCGGCCAAGGATCCTTTCCCACTGACCCGCGCGATATCCGCTGTTCAGCACCGCAGGCCGCTCTCCCGCAGCCTGCGGTGCGGCCTACTGCAACCTCTGCGGCCTGCTGCAACCTCTGCGGCCTGCTGCAACGTCTGCGGCTTGCCGCAACGCCTGCGGCTTGCTGCAACGCCTGCGGCCTACTGCAACCTCTGCGGCCTGCTGCAACGCCCGCGGCTTGCTGCAACGCCTGCGGCCTGCTGCAATGTCTGCGGCCTGCCGCGACGTCTGCGGCCTTCTGCAACCCTTCGCGATTGACACATTCGCGGCGTATATGTGACCTTGGATAATTCCCGGCAGTTTCAGGACATATGAGGGGGAAGTCTTGCAAATCACTTTGGGGACGCCGAAGGGCGGCGCGGGCAAGACCACCGCGTTGTTGTCGCTGGCGAACGCCGCCAAGCTGCGACATCCGGGATGCCGCGTCGCGCTCATCGATACCGATGAAGAGGTCGGCAGCCTGCGCGCTTTCATCGCCCGGCGCGGGAAGGAGCGGGACGCGGACCGGTCGATCCGACTTTGGTCAGTCGGCGCACGCGACGGCATTGATCGGCTGGTCGACGCGCTCGCCCGCGCCAACGATTGGGCGGACTACATATTCGTCGACGTGCATGGCGGGATCTCCGCGTTCAACGCCGCGATCGTCGAAGCGAGCGCGTTCACCCTCTTTCCGACCCGAATTGGCCTGACCGATTTCGAACCGGCCGCGAAGCTCTTCTGCGCCTACGAGGATCGCGCGGAGCGGCTCGGCCGAACCTTCGGCGGGAGCCTCCTCTTCACATTCGCCCCGAACGCGCGATTCCTCTCCACCACCGAGAAGAAGATCCTGGCCGGGATGCGGGCCATCGGCATTCCGTTCCTGAACACGATCGTCCAGACCCGAACGGTCTACAAGGACGCGCAGGATCAAGGCCTGTTCCTCCGGGAGATGCCGACCAGCGCGGGGCTCGTCGCCGCCACCGATGAGTCCATCGGAATGTTCGACGAGATCATGGCTGTCCTCGGCGCGCCGAACCCGCGCGCCGAAGCCGAAGGAGCGCTGCGTTAACATCTTCCCCCGCCTGAAGGCGGGGGATCTCCAAGAGGGTTCGCCCCTTGTGCAATTCTCGCTTCAACGGAGATCCGATGGCCTTCCTCCACGAGCACAGACGCCGTGTTCCGGCGCAGGATGTTGATCGCAGCGTTTTCCGGCGCCGTCGCAAGCAAAACCTCCAACCACACCGAGAAGCGGCCTTCGGCCACTCTCCCTTTGATCCCAGGCCTGAACGCCGGGGTATCCAGCGAGGATCACGATGAGCAAGGCGGATGAACTGCGGGACCGGATCACCAAGAGCTTCGCACTCAGCGTCGAGGATAACGGTGTCCTCGCACGGGGCGATGCGCGAGATCCCGGGACCGCCTTCCCAGACCTCGATCTTATGAGATGGGGCGTGACGGCCGCGAGCGGCGCCGGCACCGCGCGAGTACAGATCACGATGGATCTTCGGCACTTCCAGGTCCTTGAATCGTTCGCGAAGAAGCGCCGAATGAGCAATCGCGCGGCGCTTGAACGCGTCCTCGAGAAGTTCGTCGAAAGCGGCGAGTACGACCGCCTCATGAGCCAATCCGACTGACGCGCGGATCTTCCGGCGCTACCTCGGCCCCGCCTCGGCCTCTGGCACTGGCTCGGTCGAGCGGGCGACCCGGGTCGGAGCGCCATTCGCCTTCACCGCCTTCGGCTTTCCGAGCCCGGGAAGACCAGCGAGCACGCCGTGAAACTCGGACGCGCTCACCGTCGCCCGGTTGCCATTGAAGTTGTGATACCACGACCGGCCCTTCTTCGGGCCCGAGAGCGCGGGCAGCGCCGCCCAGACCCGCGCCAGCGCGTCCCCGAAATGAGCCGTGGCCACCCGCCCGCCCTTGAACTCTTCCCAACCCGCCTCCGAGAGCAGATAGAGCCCCATCGCATCCTGGAGCTTCGCGTCGAAAAGCTCCTCGCCGGTCAGAGCCAGAGCGTCGATCAGATGGTCCATGGTGCCGGAGACGATCTGGTAGCGCCCGGCGGCCGAGGATACCGGCGTTCCCCGGCGATAGTTCGCCCGGTTCGCGGCCTGGCGCTGCCAGGCGCGCACCTCGCGCACCTTCATCGTGGTCAGCGGTCGCGGCGGGCGCGGATTGGCGGCGCGGAAGAAGTCGTCGTAGCCGCCCGGACCTTCCTGCGATCCGATGAAGCTTAGCAAGGCATGTTCGGGGCTCGCCGGATCGAGGCTCGATCGCAGCTTGCGCGCGTCGAAGCAGGTCGCGCACATCGTGGTGATCCGGCCGGGCCCCTCCGGCTCGGGCTCCTGTCTTGGCGGAGCGAAGAAGGACTCGGCGGCGTAGAGATCTCGGGCCCTGCCCTCCTCGGCTGAAAGCTGTTCCGGCAGATCCCAGAACCCATCGCTGGCTGACCCGGTGCCCGGCGACGAGGCGAGCAGCGCCACGAGAGCGACCGTTCGAGCCCGCATTACAGGCAGGTCCTGGGCAAGAGCCGCGGCAACGTGTTCCCCTCGGGAAACGCGAAGCTCATGTCACGGGCGACCGCCGCGGCTTCCGGACCGGTCGGGTCCTCGAAGCGGAAGATCCTCTCCCCGGCCAGGTCGGCCATCGGCCCCTCCAGCACGAGAGAGACCTTGCTCGACAGATGCTCGCCGTCGGGCGCGTGCTCCACCTTGCTCAGCCGCGCCGCTCCATGGCCGGCGAGCGCGGTCGCGGCGAAAATCCCCAGACCTTCGAACTCGTCCGCCGCCAGGCCGAGCTTCCAATCGACGGACGCGAGGATCTCGATGTGGCCGCCCCGGCAGTAGAGCTCGAGCAGGTAATCCCCGCTCGGTCGGGTCAGCGCGACCTCGACGATCCCCACGCCATTCTCGTAGCCGCGCATCTCGATCGAGCGGGGCTGTCCGCTGTCGAGCGCGAGCCGCGTCAGCTGGGCCTCGGTCAGGGGCAGGCTGGCACCGCCGGGGACCAGCATCGCGATCTGAAGAAGTTCGGCCGAGACCCCGTGCCTGCTGAGGTAGTCGAAGACCTCGCGCTCCCGAGGCACCGCTGCCATGCCCGCGCCCGCGTCCGCGCCATCCCCCCCGGCCGGCGCTCGATCACGCACGACGCCCAAGCCGGTGTCAAAGCCGAACTCGTGCACCTCGAGCCGTCCCGTGGAGCGCCCCGATATCCATCGTGGATCGGTATCCTTCGAGGCGAACCGCCGCTCGCCGCCGCTGTACGCCAATACGCAGGCCGAAGCGCATCGTCCGGCCTCGCCGGACGAGTCCGGATCCACGAGCCGGATTCCGTCGGGCTGTTCGGCGCCAGGCGACGCGGATACCACCGTCCCGAGCCTATAGGCGCGAAACAGATCGCCAAGTCGGATGGCGGCCGCGAGATCGCCTCCTTCCGAATCGAGATGCACCAGCGCGCCGGTCAGCGCGCCGGCGGCGTCCATGAAGGCGAGAAAGCTTGCCGGCGTCGTGGGATCGATCTCGCCCTCCGCCGCGATCCAGCGGTCCTCGTTGGCATTCCGAACAACTCTGAACTCCATCGCCGTCGCGATCTCAGCGTGAGCGAAAATCGCCGCGCAGGTCGCTACTTGGACGATGGCCGCGACCTTTCCCATTTCGCCTCCAACGTGTCGCTATCACGACCTTTATGTTGAATATAGGTTCTCAAGATTACCAGAGCAATTCTATATTCCGATAGCCATCACGCACGAGCGCGAGAGCAAAAAAAAAGGAGAGTCCCAAAGGACTCTCCCAAAGTTTGTCAGATGATCCGCGTCACCAGTCGCTCGATCGCGCGAGGAAGGCCGGACACATCCCTGATCCGCTCACTATCGTCGAACAGGTGTGTGGGATAGGCCTCCGTCGAGACCACGACGCCATAGATCTCGACGCCGAGCGCGCACGCGAAACTCCGCGCACGCACGCAATCGTCGATCTCCGCCGGCCGCCCGTCGGTGACGACGAGCAGGATTCGACGCAGCTTCGTGCTTACGAGTGTCTCGAGACTCGAGAAGCGGATCGCCGGCGCGAGCGGCGTACCCCCGGAAGGGACCGGCCATCGCGCGGCGGCGCCACGCACGGTTCGTTCGACCGTCTTGGTGGCGTTGAAGGGAGCGCCGGCCGCCCCGGGGAAATGCGAGATCCGCGTTTCCACCGAGGGGAAGCTCTCGAGCGCGAGCCCGAGCCCCAAAGCAGCGGCGGTGATCGCCGCGTAGACCGCTCCGCTCGTCGACGTGGATTTGTCGACCAGCAGGTGGACGAGAGCGCTTTCGTCCTCCTCGATCACCCGTTTCTCGAAGACCCTCGGCCCGGGATGGGCCTTGGACTCCACCAGGCGCCGGTCGATCAGCGATCGGCCGCGCCTGCGCGGGGTATCCCGGAGCACGTCCCCATTCAGGAGAGGCGCCAGGGCGGGAACGAGCCGTCCGGACAGATGCCGGGCGGCCTGGAGCTGGTGCGTCATGTCCGACGCGCCGGATTGTCCTGGTTCCAGACCCGCGCCGGTTCCCGCCGGAAGCGGGAGCGGCTGGGTCGGGGCCATGGCGGCTTTGAGATCTCCGATCACATCACCGGCCACGGCGTCGAGATAGGACTCGTCCACCGGGGGACGCCGCGCCGAAGTTCCGGAGCCTCCGGAAATATCGACGGCGGATCCCGGGGCCGCGGGCGCGCCCGTAGCAGAGCCCGTCGCCGAGCCCGTTTCAGGGGGTTCCGCCCCGGGTCCTGATCCTTCCGCCTTCGACGAAGGCTCGGAACGAGGAGCGCCCAAGGAACCATCCGATTTCGAAGAACCGGAGCCTCCGGAAGAACCATCCCGCGCGTCGCCGGGCGCCGACGGTCCGGCACCTTCCGGGGAAGGGTCGGAACCATCGGACGCGTCGAAGGGCGCGCCGGACGCATTCGCGGGTTGCGCGGATGGCTTGCTCTGGTCGAAGAGGCTGAAGAGCTTCTCCGCCAGGGCGAGGATTCCCCGGTAGTCTTCCTTCGTGGGACCGAGAGCGAGGATCCCGTCGGCGAGCCTGTCAGCCCGGGCGAGAACCGCCGGGTCGACCATGGTCAGCACGACGGTTTCGCTCGCGGTCGCCGCGGCGTCGAGGATGGATTGCCCGAGCAGACGCGATCGGAACCGCATGAGCATCCAGTTCGTCACCGCCGGCCAGTAGTCCGTGGCCGGTTCGCCATCCCCGAGCACGACCATCTCGAGCGCGGCGTCCATATCGTGCCGCACCCCCGGATACTTCCGAAACAGGTGATGCTCGATGCGGACATCCTCGCAGATGTTCTCGATGGTCTTGAGGGTCGCGAAACCCGGCTCGGAGCGATGGATCTCGCACCATGCCTTGAGGGCCTCGAACGAGGTCATCGCGACATGGCCGCCCGCCTCGTGCGCCACGCAGCCGTAGAGGGCGCGCACCGCGAGGGGATTCTCCATATCCCAATGCGGCAGGTGAATCGTCGTTCCGTCGGTGCTCGGCGGGTGGCCGAAAACGACGGAGACGCCCCACTTGCGCCCCAGAACGGAGCTGAGCTTCTGGGCGATCCGGTAGTATTTCTCCTGAGCCGGAGTAAGCGTGATCGTAGACATCGACGACCTTTCGGGTTGCCGTCGGCGGAGCGGCCTCGCAAGCGCGGGACAGTCCGGGACGGTGAATAAAGGGAGGGGGAAGAAGGCCGATGGCCTTCTTCCTGGATCACCAGTTCAGCGACGACACCACGCGACGGCGCGGCATCGCGGCGGGAACCGGGACGGGAGTCTCCGTGCGCGGAGCCGGCTGAGGAACCGGGGTTTCCGCCAGGACGGTGACTGGCGCCCGGACCGCTGTCGGAAGATCCGGCATCGGGTCGGGCGGGGGCGCGAGCTCGGGAGTGGCCGGAGGAACCGGTGCTTCCGCGCGTTCGGGGACGTCCGGGATCACCGGAGCATCCGGCGTCACCGCTACCTCGAGGGAGGCGTCGGGCTCGGCGGGAGTTTCCGGCTCCGCCGCAGCCTCGAAAGAGGCGACGGGCGGCGCCGGAAGGTCCAGCGTGGCCGGCACCCAGGCGGGTCCGGAGACCAGCGCGGGCGAGGCCGCGACGATCGCGTCCTCGAGGGAGACCGGATCGACGACGTTCGAGAACAGGTTCCGGAGAGCCTGATACTCGGCCTCGACGATTGTCCCCTGCCCGTTCTGAAACGGCTCGAGAGCGGCGATGAAGCGCCGGAACATGCCCGTCTCGTCACAGAAGCCAAACCGTGTGAGGCGGTCGGAGATGCGACGAAACTTCGCGCGGATGCTCACCTTGAAGAACCCGTTCGGGACGAACCGGAGCTTCTCGGCGACCATGCCGAACTCCGCCCAGACGGAATTCAGCACCTGCTCGCGCAAGGAGTCGCGCGCGCCGCTCATCGTGTCGGCCTGGTCCTGGTCGGAACCGGAGACCCGGAAGACACTGAGGCTTCGGCCGAAGCGCATCTCGACGCGGCCGCGCGGAATGCGCGCCTCATTGATCTTCGCCGCGAAGTCCGGCCGATCCTGGGCGAGGTGGTTGACCCACTCGTCCACGAGCGTCTCGTAGTCGTCGAAGAACCGCGCGAGATCCGCGTCGAATTCGCCGATGACGGCCTCGAGCTTCTTCACGGTCGTCTTCACGTCGCCGTTCGGCACGGCCCAGCCGTTGAGGAACCGAACGCCGGCGGAAGCACAGATCCGTTCGGCCTTGCCCCGATAGCGCGACAGAGGCCGAAGGACAGAGGGGTCGATGAGCTTCTTGGCACCGCGCGAGGCGGCGACCTCGGGCGGAAGCTCGTCGTCGTTGATCCCGACATAGTCGGCGGAATCCATGCGGGATCCGCCGCTCCAGATCTGGAAGAAGGGAAGGATGATGGTCACGTCGCGGAGGACGGAAACTCTGGTCATGGGGTTGCTCCAATCGAAAGGGAAAGGAGGGAGACCCCCCACGAGCGGGAGAGATCTCCCGCTTGGGGTCAGAGTCAGGCCGGCAGGCGGACCTGGTTGGGCATCATCGAGTCGAGGACCTTCTCCGCGACGGCGCGTTCAACGTCGTCGAGGCGGAAGAGGTAGGTCGGCTCGAGGGCCGGTCGGAGGATATCGAGCGACTGCGCCGCGAAGGTAATCCCGGAGATGCCGTAGCTTTCCGCCAGCCAGAGGCAGCGGAGAAGCGTCCGGGTCGACACCGGGATGGTGAGATCCGCCGCGACATCCATCGCCTTGGCCCGGGTGTCGTTCGCGAACTCGACCAGCTTGTGAACAAGCTGCCCCTCGAAGGCCGGGAACTTGCGCATCAGCAGCTCGAGCTCCTCGGCTTCGTCCATGTAGACGCATTCGAGGAACACGAACCGATCCAGAAACGCCGGGTCCTGCTTGCGCACGGATCCGGTGTACTGGCCGCCCCGATCGCCGCTGCCAGCCGAATTCGCCGTCACAACCAGACGGAAATCCGGATGCGGTTGGACGATTTCGTTGGTCGCCCTGATCGTCAGCGGGGCGCCGTCGAGGATGCCGTGCAGACCGGTGAGGTTGCTCGGACGACCACGGTCGATCTCGTTGATGAGAAGGACATGGCCGTTTTTCATCGCCTCGACCAACGGGCCGGGGGTGAAGGCGGTATCGCCGAAGGCGATATCGCGGGTGCCGATGAGATCCTCGATCTCGCTTTCGTAGTTCCAGTCGCAGGAAACCAGGGGAAGACCGAGGCGCGCGCAGAACTGCTCGATGACACTCGTCTTTCCGGACCCGAAGGGCCCATGGACGAACAGGCCGCCGAGAGGCGGTGTTGGCGAGCAGAAGAACGCGGTCAGCAACTTCACCTGTTCCATGCGGAACACGAAATCGTCGATCCGGCGCGGGGTGAGCGGGCTCGGGGGCATGACCCCGACCGTCACCTCTTCCGGGATCGGCAGATTGAAGAGCTCGCCAAGGGACTGCTCGGTCACGGTGGCGTCGAAGGAAACCTGCATGTTCATCGTGTGTCTCTCCAGAAGAGGGGGAGACACACGTCCCCCGCGGGGATGAATGTCTCCCCGTGGGATGGATGATGGATGGTGATCTCAGGCGCCGTGGGCGCCCGATAAGGTCAGAGATCCCGAGGGATCAGCCGGACCCGGTGTCGGGCCGTGTCGAGCGCGGTCCAGCATTGAGTCCACGGATAGGCGAAGCCGTTCCGTCGTGCCTCCAGCGTGACCCGCTCGGATCGAACCGGAGGGCAGAGCTGGTCGCGAAGCAGGCGCGTCCCACCCTCGCGCAACCAACGCTCGAGAAGAGCGGCATAGTCCGCCGAGCGTTTCGCTTCCGTCTCGATGGCATCGAGAAGCGGGAGCGCGTAGACCGCGTTTCCGCCGTGAAACTCATTCGTCGCCCGCAACTGGGCGCGAAGGGCGTCGAGGGTGGTCATTGAAGCCTGCCCTCGGCCGATCGCCGCGTCTCGGCGGCTTTGGTCGCCGCGCGATCAATCGCGATCATGCCGAGAACGATGCACCCGGCGAGAGCCAGGAAGCACCCGCCGATCGCGACGGCGTCGAGGAAGGACCAAACCTGCATGTTCATGTGTGTCTCTCCAGAGGAGGGGGAGACACACGTCCCCCGCGGGGATGAATGTCTCCCCGTGGGATAGGATGGATGAAGATCACGGACCCGCGCGGAGGCGGATCGGTGGTGGATGGATCAGTCGGGCCGGCTGGCCCGGATCTGACAGCTGGTGCTCGAGGCCTTGCGGAACGGCGCGAGCAACGCGTCGTCGGAAGGATCGTCGCCCTTTGAGCGAGCGTAGGCCTTCCAGTCGACCGCGCCGGCCCGATCGGACCTGGTGACGCGGACGCCGGCGAACTCGCCAACCTTGAACTCACCGAGGATCTCGGGGAGCGGCGCCGAAATTTCGGCGATCTCCGCCTCGATCTCGGCGAGCGCGGCGGCGAGCGACGCCTGACGGTCGAGCAACGGAACAAGCTGACTTGCCCGGCTCTCCCAGACCTGCGCGTCCTCCGGTGTCTCCGGAGCATAAACGTCGCGCTTCTTGTCCTTCGCGGGCTCGATGCCGCGCGAGACCGAGTCCATGAACGCCATCGCCTTGGCGGCGATATCGTCGTGAACGACCGGCTGCGCGGGGATCACCAGCACGCGATAGTCCGCGATGCGCGGTCCGTCGCGGCCCCAGACCGGATCGCCGAAGACCAGATAGCCTTCGTTCGCGCCGGTGCAGAGGAGCTGCTGTTGGACCTGGAGCACATACGTCTGGGCCGAGTCGCTCTCGAGGCCGAATTGCTTGACCTCTTCGAACTTGCCTTCGGACGGGATCTTGAACTCCCAGGGGCGGCCGTAACGGTCGAGACCGTCAAGGGACGCCTTCAGGAAGGACAGATCCTCGTGCTCGACGCAGGCGGGGAAGAATCCCAGCTTGCGGGCGGCGCCGACGGTTTCGCGCAAGAGATGCTCGAACCGGCGGCCGCGGCGGACGTAGGGATTGAGATCGAGATTCTCAGGCTGCCTCAGACCCCGTTTCTCGGCCCAGAGCTGCCATCTCGTCTTGAAGGGAGATACGCCGAAGACAGCGGCGATCTCGGAAGCGGTGACACCGGTGGCGCGCCAGGCGTGCCATTCCGAAGTCCCCTGATCGAGCTCAACGAATTTCATGACCTCTCCGAATAAGGAAGAACGGAGGGGCCACGCCTCCCATGAGGAGCTTCGCAGCCCCTCGGAAGGGTTCAGTCGATCACGCGGCTTGCCGCGTGTCCCGGGCGGTCGCGAGAGCGCCCTGGAAGTCGATGATCAGCGTCATCGCCTCGGCCATGGCCGTGTCGATACCTCCATCCCTGAGCTGGTTGGAGATATGGGTGACGGCCTGGTCGTACGACCGCGGCAGGGACCCGATCGCACGATCGAGCCAGGGCCCGACCTTGCCGGCCTTCGGCGAGTCCTGGATGGCGCGCGAAGCGGCCAGCACGGATTCGCCGAGACCCAGAAAGCGCGGGTCGAGCGACGCGGTCATATGGGCGCGCGCGGCGTCGAAACCACCCGTCGAAAGGGCGGCGTCGTTTTGCCGGGCGATCCACTCGAGCGTCTCGAGATCGAGCTGACCGAAGGATCGGGCACGCTCATTCTCGACAGGCCGTTGAGCCGATTCACCGCCGATCCTGGCAGGCTCGTCGGAGCGGGCACCCTCGGTCGAGGGAGCGACGTTCGACGGTTCCGAACCAGTCTCCGGGTTGGCGATCGGCGCCTCGGTGACGATCACCTCCGCGACCTCGCGTCCAGCCATCTCGTCGACGGTGAAATCGAGGGTCGGGAAGGCTTCGCGCAGCGCGGCGGCGACGGCGCACTTGCGCAGCATCATGAACGGCTTGTCCGCCCAGATCCGGGTGGGCACGCCGAAGTAGGCCGGCAGATTGCCATTGGCCTCCATGTTGCCGGTCCGTGCGACCGATTCCTTGAAGTAGAGGATCGCGGGAAACGCCGCCTTGTGCCCCGAGACGATGCGATAGACCGTGATCTTCGCCCATTTCGGGTAGGTGACGTCCTTCGAGACGTCCTTCCACGTACCGTCGCGCCTGGCGCGGCCCTTGAAGGTCTCCGTGATCTCCGGCCCGAACTCCACCTCGTCCATGCCGGCGAAAGTGCCGGTGGCATGGGCGGTGTGAAGCAGACCGCGCTGGGTCAGCCAGACCTCATCCACATACCGATCCTCGTACTTTCCGCTGGGAAGGCGAACCGAGGTCTTCTGCGAGATGATGTTGACGTGGCCCTGGACGGCGACGAGACCGCGCGCCTTGGCCCAGTCATAGGCCATCAGGATCGACGCCGGGTCGGTGACGCCGCGGAACTCCGAGAGCAGCGCGTTCCATTCGGAAATCGCGATGCCGCGGTCCTTCGCGTCGGCTTCCGGAAAGGGAAGACGGGTCACGAGGCGGCCGGTGAAGTCATGGTTCTGGTTGGTCATGTTCTCAAACTCCGATGGGAGGGGAGAACACGGCTCCCTTTGGGGAGATGTTCTCCCCGTTGGGACAGATGGTCAGTCGCGCCGCGCGATCAGAGCGCGGGCACGGTCAGTTTCGGGGTCAGTCTTCCCCGAACGGTCCTTCGACGAGCGCGCCATTGGCGTGCTCATCGGATCTGGGAGCCTCACGTTCGCCCTTGGGCGCCGTCAGGATTTCGAGCGAGCCCGTTTTGCCCGCGACGCGAACCTCGGCGCCGAAGCGCTCGATGTTCTTGTCGTCGGTCCACTTGCGGTAGCTGAGCTCACCCTCGACGTAGATCGGCGCGCCCTTCTTCGCGCGGGCCTTCGCGTATCTCGCGAGACCACCGAAGACGGCGACCGAATGGCCGGTGGCCACGTCGACCCATTCACCCGTATCCTTGTCGAGATACGAGCTGGTGGTGATGACCCGCAGATTGGCGACATCGTCGCCGGCGCGGGTCGCGCGAACCACGGCGTCCGAAGCGAGACGGCCGTGCAGAATGACCTTGTTGGCCATTGGAAACCTCCATGAAGTTGCAAGGTGTCGCACGACGACCAGGACGCGAGCGTCGCAGTCATCGTGTTGAAGAAGCGGAGATGCCGAAGGCATCCTCCAAAGCCGATGTCGGATTTCGCCGACACACCAGCGCAAGGCTGGAACGGTCACGAGGACCGCGGCTTTCCACGGAAGCCAGGACTTACGCGCCTGGTGCTCGCCCCAAATGGGACGTCCGCTGGCGGCCCAATCCGGAGAAGGTTCCGCGCGCCTCGGGGATCTCACCCGAAGATTTGCACATTTAGCGTTCTTTCGAATGCTACCGATCCGAAGATCGGCCTCCACGAAACAGCGGAGAAAGTGCGCATAGTTCAGCCCGAAACCGCCGTCGTTGCAAGCGGAAATGGCGGCGAGAAAGGGCACGAGGCTCGGTTCGACCCTTCTCGCCGCCGATCGCCTCGGCTGTGTCGATACGAGGCGACGCCACCCGCCTAGCATGCTCGAAAGAGCCGGTGCAATTCTCGGATCTCGACAGCCGGCTGATCGAGGCGCGCGCTACCGGCCATCCGGGAAGCGGGGGTCGACCTGGGTGTTCTGGAAGCAGGAGGCGCAGCACCAGATGCACAGGAAGGTGGCCAGCGGCGCCGCGAGGATCCCGACGCTCTTCGCGATCACCAGGGTCCCCATCGTGGTCAGGATCATGCTGAGCAGAAAGAAGACCACGTAGTAGGCGACGATGAACATCGCCCGCAGGAGGATCGTCGTGGCCACCGACATCCGCCGGAGAGCGACGCGCATGCCCCCTACTCCGCCGCGATCGCGCTACGGGACCGGTTCCGCGAGGCGCCTCGCCGCCCGGTCCCTTCCGGGGCTTCCGAGACCTCCTCGGCGATCTCGCCCGCGAGCTCCGGAGAGCCATCATGCAGCACGGGAACCGCGATGTCCGGCGGCAGCTCGGCGGTGGTCGTGACGGCTACCTCGCTCTGGCGTTCGCGGCGCCGCTCGCTCCGTCGGGCGACATCGTGCCGACGCTGGGCATCGCGATCGGAGCTGGCCTTCGCGCGCGCCGTCGTCACCCTCTGCTTGGCCTCTATCACCACGGCGCGCAGCGACATGCTGGTACGGTTCAGCGACCGTTGGGTATCTTCTTCCAGCTTCCGTAGAACGTTGCCATCCAAATCGCCCATGATCGCCATGAACTGCGCGTGGCGCAGCAGCCGATCCGCCGAGAGGAAGCAGTCGAGGATTTGCTTGCCGCGCGGGCCGCTGATCTCGACATCGACCTTATAAGGGTTTCGATGCCGCGTGAGCTGAGCATTCGACAGCATTTCGTACTGCGAAAGATCCTCGGAGATCTTCGCGCTAAGGTGCGCGATATGCTCGTCGAACTTGATCAGGTAGGCGTTGTAGTCGGCGCGGGCGCGGATCCAGTGCCGCGCCACGAGATCCAGGAAAACCGCGTAGGTCTGCGTGGTTTCGAACCAGCGCACGAACTGCTGGTGGATCGCGGGACAGTGCAACTCCGCCTCGATTGTGATCGTAGGAAGTTGCGGACGAAGAAAGTGTTTTCCCTTTAGATCTCGGTATGCCTCGAACTGATCAATTTCCGTCCGAAGATCGAAAGGCAGCCGGTCCGGCGCATGGGACATCGCTTCCGCCATCTACACTCCCCTTTTTCACGCTTCGCGGAAACTTTGTCACCCTTGCGCGCCTCGGCGCAAGCGGCATCGTTTCGGGGAGTTCGATTTCTTGCAGTATCAACCTTTTTTTGCTACTAACGCTCCGTATCCGCAGGAGTGGACCGCGATGGATAGTTTTATCTCCTTCCTGATCATCTATGGACCGAGCCCGGCACTGATCCTGCTCATCCTGGCAGCCGTGATCGTCGGTCTCATCTGGCTCGGTGTAACCCGACCGCGCCGGCGGCGGCGTCGGATCGGACGCGGGATCTACGTCGTGGGGAGTCATGCCGGCCGCTATGCGAGCCGGGGGTATCGAAACTCCGGTGCTGCAAAGACTTGGCGTCCGGACTGGGAGCGAGACGCATTCCCTTCGGTTTTTACTGATCCATCCAGCGACACCGATCCGTATCGGGTAGGCGCTTTGAATCCTTTCAGCGGACGCTTCAATACCGGATCACCTAATGATTCCGATATCGATAGCAATCCATATACGGTAGGCGCTTGGAATCCTTTCACCGGTCGTGTCAATACTGGATCTACCGATGACTTCGACGCTATGCCCCCGCCGATAGGATCGGAATACACGTAGGGCATCATAGGCAATTCCGAGACCTATCTATGAGTCGAGGTCGTCGCGTAGCTGCTTCTTCCCGGCGAAAATATGGCCGCCAATGGTGGTGGGTTGCCCGCCGTGCGCGGCCACCTCAACCGGCCACCACTGTTGCCAGCTGCTATTCGGGATGCCCCGCCGAAGCTGATCGTCCATTGCCTCGGGTGAGTAGTAATGCGTAGCACCACCGGTGATATCGCCGGCTTGGCCGTCCATCACCGCCACCATGATCGCTCTGGCCTGCTCGTAGCGCGGGTCCCCGGGCCCGGTTTGATGCGCGAGTGCGTTTCCTCCGTTTTCAGGGGAATTCAGCGCGCTGAACTGGCCGGGGATCGCGACTGTCATGAGTGAATCCCCCCACCGGTCATCTTCGATCCGGTTCCGCAGCACGTTCGCAACCGCCTGCTGGCCCTCGACGCCCTGGTTCCCGGCCTCGCCGATCAGCGTTCTCGCGCCGCGATCGATGTCCTGCTCGGTGTAGCTGAGCGCCCCGCTATAGGATGCGCCGCCAAGCGTGATCGACGGCCCGTTTTTCGAGCCGTCATCGGCGATTTCCATTCCGAGCTGCGCCTCGGTCTTCGACTTGAGGTCGCCGTAGGATAGCACAGCTTCGGCGAGCTGAAGCCGCTCGGAGAAACCTTTGGCGGTCAACGCATTCCGCGCGAGCTCCCTGATCGTTTCTCCTTCCTCTCCAGCCAGAGCGGGATTGCGCGCATGCATCTCCAGCATCCGGCCCTCGAAGTACCGCGCGTCATCCAACAAGCCGATGCCCGCGGCACCGATGCGCAGCTGCTCCAGGGCCATGTATTCCTTGACGTCGTCGCGGCCTTGCCCATGTGTCGCCTGTTCGAGCCGTTCCATCCTATTGGCGAAGGTCGCCTCGACTCCCTCGTTGCTCCGGTCGCTGCGATAGATGTACGCGAGCGCGTCCTGTTGCCCCTTCTCATCGTCGGTGAAGCCCAGCGTGTCGGTGATGCCCTTCCAGACACCATCCTCTCGCATCCGCTCCGCCCAGTTCCTGCTGTCCGTGAGCGCCTCGATCCGCTCGTCGAGGTTTTTTCTCCCCGCGCTGAAGACCGAATGGACCTGGTTGCCCATGACCTCCTCGGAGGCGGCCCCCATGCCGGCCACCTGGCTCCTGAAGACATCCATCATGCCCAGGGGACTCTCCTGGTTCGCCAGCGTGTCTTTCACGACGCCGATATTGGTCCCGACCTTGAGCGCGAGCTCCTGCATGCGCTCGTCAGGAGGCCTGCCGTTCTGCTCCAGAAGCAGCAATTCGCCGTTGTCGACCTTGGAATGGAAGTCGACGCCGGAGCCGAAGGTGACCGCCTCGAGGAAATCGTCTCCGATCGCATTCAACGCGTTTAGCTGCTCCTCGGTCTTTCCCCCGAGAAAGCCTCCCATGCCTTGCAGCACGTACATGCCGGCGAAGGCCATACGCGCGTCCCGGTTATCACCGAGAGACTGATAGAGCTTGTCGTAGTTCTTGGTGTACATGTGCTCGACTTCGCCCATCACACCTGCCTCGCTGATCACGCGCATGAACTTGTCGAACAGCTCCGGATCCTTCGCGATGTTGTTGGCGACGGCGATGCCGTTGACGGAACCGGTCCCCACGTTCGCGCGCGTGCCGTCGGTGGACGTTTCGGAGCGCGAGTCGACAAATTGCGTCGCCTCGGTGGCCTGCGCCGAAGCCGTATCGGTGATCCCGCCGGCTTCCCCTACTCCCGTCTGATCGGATCGGCTGACGCTCTGATCGTTTCGCTGGCTAGCGGTATGGGTTACGTCGGACTTACTTATAATATTGAACCCACCCACGGCTGTCGACTGCGCGCCGATGCTCTCGTTCGTTCCTCGAGTGTCTTGGCTAGTTACTTGCCCTTGAATGCCTCCCCCCAAGCCACCACCCACTTTTAGAGGACCCGGAGTTGCCGCTGAGATCTCACCCTTCAGGCCCAAGGTGCCCGCCGTCTGCGATGTCAGCCCATCACCCACTGTCAGCTGCGCACCAAATGTGTCTTGGTTGTTCAAGCCCGCCTGCCCAGAGAGCGACCGACCCGCGACCGTCTGGACGGCTTCGCCCCGCGCGTTGACCTTCGACTGATCCTCGCCTTCCCTGCGGGTGTAGTCGTCGCCCTGCCTGATGTCTCGTCCAGCCGCGACCGTTTTACCGAAGTTCTGCGAGATCAGGTCAGCCTGGCTGACGCCGTGCGCGCGTGAGCGGTCGAGGGAGAAATAGAGGCTGCCGAACGAGGACGCCGCGCCGACGCCCTGCCACCCCTGCGAGGGCGAGTGCTCGAAGGAGGACTGCATGGCGTTGGTGGGCGCGCGGCTCAGCGTGTCGGCGAAGACCTTGTTCTCGTTGTAGTGGTCGGCGCCTGAGATCGCGCGCTGCAGACCGGTGCCGAACACCGCCGAGGTGCCATAGATCATCGCCATGGAGAGCATCGTCGTAATCGACAGCATCATGTAGCCGGTGTCTTCGAGCCGCATGGCGTGCTCGAGGAAACTTCGCGCGTGGGCGATCGAGTCGACGTCGCGGTTCGGAAACACCCGCGCCTGCATGTCCATGAAGTCCAGCACGATCAGGACCGTGAGATGCCAGAGCTGGATCCAGACGAGAACCCAGAAATATTTCGCGGCCATCGGCCAGCCGATCGCCCCGAACACGAGCACAAGCAGCATGAGCGGCATGACCCCGTAGGCCCATGCCTCCAGGAAGGCGATCACCATGTTCATGGTTTCGAACAAAATCGCCGCGGCGCCGCGGTTGTTCTCGAGCCGCTGCACGAGGGCGTCGTTCAGCGCGGCGCGGGACGACTCGCCGCCGCCCTGGCCCTTGAACATCGCGGTACCGGTAGAGAGCGCGTTCATCCAGACGATCGATTTTACGAAGGCCCCTTCATCGTCGACCAGCGATTGCAAGGCCGCGCGGTAGCGAGGTCCGATCTCGGTGTCGCCAGGGTAGCGCTGCATGTAGTTGTTGAGCACCACCTCGAGCCCGTCGAGGAAGGCGGTGCTCCCCATGCCGGAATTCAGGTCGTCGAACGCATCCTCGCAGGCCATGTCCCCGGCCGTGGTGAGGACGCGGGCCCTATTGTTGATCCGGAAGGCGGCGTCGATGTCTCCGGAGGTCAGCTGCGAGTAGCTCACGCGCCCGGTGGCGAGCTCAGGGGCGACGCAGTCGAGAACATAGGCGCGCGCGTCGTGGTAGATGTGCAGCCCGCTCGGTCCCACAACGCCCTTGTTGTCGATATCGATCACCTCGGGCTGGGTCAGCATCCACTGGTAGGTGAGCGGCGCGCGGGTCCCGAACAGCACGCTGTTGTCGGTTGTGAGCCGCGTGTCGGCGAGCCCGAGCGCGGTTTCCATCATCTCGGTGATCTCATGGCCGGTCAGGGTGATCAGGCTGATCGGGATCGCGACGCCGACCGGGATGGAATCGATCCGAGAAATCGCCCCGGTTCGATCATTCTCGATCACCAGATCAGAGCGCGGGAGGATGGCCACGGTATAGAGGAAGGCGGGGATGAAGAATCCCATGATGCTGAACTGACCGCCGCGCAGCAGCCCCTGGAACAGAGAAGCGGCGAAACCGACGATCATCGACAGTGTCACCGCACCAAGGAAATTGTCCGAATCCGTGACCATCGCGACTTGCGACAGCACCTCCGTGACGACGGTAATGTCTCCCTTGACGTAGGCCATCAGTTCCATGGGCTCAGTCCGCGAATGGGTTGGTGGTCACGAGGAAGCGGTACATGTCGGTGAAGGCCTGGGTGTCGGGCTGGTCGACCTTGGAGAGCAGGTCGCTCAGCTCCCGGCCCAGCCGATCCTCCGCGGCCTTGAAGTCGGTCGTCCGCCAGTTCTCGGCGAAAGCGGTGTCGTAGCGCTCCTGCGCCAGCTCCTGGTTCACCGCCGCGGTCGTCTGGACCAGGAAGAGCGCCGCCATCTCGATCGCGATGTATTCCTTATGCCGCTCGAACAGGATCCAGGGGCCGGTGCCGCCCGGTGGGGTGATGCTGGCGATCTTGATCAGCATCCCCCCGATCGATCCGAGGTTCAGCACGAGAGTCTCGCGCGCCGCCTCCTTCGCGGCGCTGGTACCATTCACGAGCTGGAACAGCACGGAGGAGGAATCGGTCGGGCCTGTCCCGATGTATTCTTCCTCGAGATGCTCGATCAGACCCTGAATGTCCTCCGTCGTGGTAGTGACGTTGAGGCATTTCTCGTCCTCGTCGCAGGAATAGACGTTCGCATTGTCGTTGCCGTAGACGAGATCCCGGACCGTGATCCGCGTCCCGGCGAGCCGCTGGACGTCGTTGGTGGTGTTGCCCTCCGCGTCCTCGATCGGGCCGGAGATGATGATCGAGCCGTAGATCGACATCAGCGCCTCGAGGATGTCCGGGTTGGTCGGTAGGTTGAAATCCCCGTCCATGTTCTTGATCGCCTTCCAGGTGACGTTCACGACGAACTTCTCCTGGTAGGCATTGCTCCCGTCCGGCAGGGCCGTGTTGAGCGCCGTCACCGCCTCGTCCCAGCCATCCCAGAACGCGCCCCAGGAATCCTGCCAGGCGCCCGCGACGCTGGCGGTCGAGACGCCCTTCACATCTGACATGTTGAGGGCGCTGATTGAGTCGTTGACGATGCCCTGGGCGAGCTGGCACGAGTTGCCGGTGAACTCGTTCATAGCCTGCACCGACTTCTGCAAACCGGCGACGAGCGTCGCGCATTGCTCGCAGATGTTCTTGAGCGCGAGCTGGAACGCGTAGCCGGCGGCGTTCTGGGCCACGCTGCGCAAGAGCTGGACGAATTGCTCGGCGTTGATCATCGAGAACGAGCCGCCGAACATGTCGATCGCCCCGCAGGAGCTGGCGAAACTCGGGGGTGTGAAGTTCAGCACGTTCACATCGACGACCTGGCTCCGGATATAGACCGAGCCGCCGTAGAAGCCGCCACGCTGCATGGTCGCGATCGCCCCGCCGGTGTTGACCTGTACGTAGTCGCCGAGCATCTCGCCGAGCGCGCTGGAGAGATCCGCGCGCGCCGCGCCGCCGCCGGCGACCAGGGTCGCGCCGATGACGGCCGCGCCGAGCAGTCTGTTCCGAGCCCGCATGTCAGTTGTCTCCCTCGCCGACGCGAATGCCATCGGACCGTAGAAGCTCGTCGGCCTGGCGCAGAATGTCGGGGATCTCCCCGACCGGGGTATCGAGCGCGGCCGAGACCGGCGCGTTGACCGCCCGGGTCATCTGGTACTGGTCCGGGCTGATCAGCCCGGCGCGATACGCGACCGAAACGACGCGCTCCGTGATCTCCGCGCCCGCGGTCGGGTTCCACGTCACGGGATCGAAGCGGTTCGGCGGCGTCGCGAGGAAGATCGCGCCGCCCGTCGTCACGCCGAGCTGTTCGGAAATGCCCTGGTCGAAGGCGGTTTCGACGTTGAACTGGGGCGGGAGGATGGTGCCGTCGAGGCTGACCACGCGCCAGATGAGACCGTGGGTCTGGCTGAGGCGATGCAGGTTGTCCCCGACCATCGCGCAGGCCGAGCAATTCCTGTCCACGAAGAGGACGAGCGCGGAGCGGCTGAACAGATCCCGCAGCACCTCCTGGCGCCCCGCGGCCGCCTGGCCGTCGAGCATCTTCGCGAACTGGTCGGCTCGCGGCCGGCGGCGGTTCTCGTCGAGCGTGGGATGGCCGGTCGAGATCAGCTGCGCCACTTCCGAGAACCGCTCCGACTTGTCGAGCGCCTCGCGCTGGAGCAGGAAATACCGCTCGACGTTCTCGGGCGTGGGATCGTCCGTGGCGACATCGAGAGCGAGCGGCATGGCCTCGCGCAACCAGGCGGTAGAACCTGGCGTCGGCGCCTCGGCGGCGGGTGGCGCCTGGGTGGGCTCGGGCTCAGGAATCGGCGCCGGCGGGGTCAGGGCCACCGGCTCCGGCTCCGGCTCGATGACCTCCGGCTCCGGCGCCGGATCCTCGTACCAGAACCACCCGCGCGCGCGATCGTCGAAAAATTGCGATACATCCGCTCCAGCGACTTCGCGCGGCAGCATGGCGGAGAGCACAATCACCGCGGGAAGTCCGCAACACAATCTCATCGGCGCCGCTGGATTATCATATTCTCCCTCTCCGATAGAGACCTATAGCGCGATGTGTCTCAAAAAAAAAGAGAGATCCAATTGGATCTCTCATTCAACGTATTTTCACGCATATTGCTCTTTTTGAGCTCCGCCGGTGTAGGCTTCGACGAAGGCGTCCGGACCGAGGGTCCGCAGCACGTCGTTCCAGTCGTTCGACGGTTTCATCGGGTGCGGTGGCGGCAGGATGATCCGAACCCGGATCCCCGACGCCTCGAGCCGCTCCTTCAGAAGAAGCGCATGGTGGACACCGGCCGCCTTCCCCGTCTTCGCGGAGATTTCGTCACGATCCGCCCAGATGGTCACGAAGCGGGTGCCCTCGAAAGGAACCCAGTTCGCGAGCAGCCGCGCGGTCGTGGCCGAGACCACCGGCTTTCCCGTGGCGAAGACCACGGACAAGCCATTCTCTATCCCCTCGGCGAGATTGACGTGGTGCGTGAACGCACTCTCGCCCTGGAGATGGATGCCGCCGTTGAGGGTGACATCGAGGCGCCGAAGCGCCTTGGTCGGCTCGGAGACGCGCGCCTTCATGAACTCGATCGGATCGAGATAGGTCCGATGAAGCCCGGTCAGGACGCGGTTCTCGTCGCGGAAGGCCGACAGGAGCCCGGGATACTCGCGCGAGCGGGTATCGCCATCTTCGCGGTAGTAGAGCCTCGGGTGGAAGCGGATCAGGAATTGCTTGTTGATCAGTCTCCGGCTCGCGATACCGCGGGCGCCCATCAGGTAGCGGATCGCCGGATGCTCGTCGGGAAGATCGGCGAGCTTGCTGGCATCCGCCCAGAGGCGGCGCAGCAGCAGCATCCGTTTCTCGACTTCCGCCGCGTCCGGTCCCGCCGGCGCGGTCGCGACCATCTTGCGCGGAAGCGGGCTTTCGCGCGGCGCGGAGCGGTCCCAGCCGAGCCACTGTTCGAGGATCGTGAGCGCGTCCTTTTCCGGGCAGCCCTCGATCATCATCACCAGGTCGAGCCCGTTGCGCGCGCCGCCGCAGGTGTTGCAGATCCCGCCGCCCGTCTGATCGAAATCATCGTAGAAGCGGAATCCGTCACCGGCGGCTTTGCCGGTGCCGTGCATCGGGCAGGTGATCCGGGACTTGCCGGGACGCGCGAGCGCGCCCTCGAAAGCCGGATAGCGGTCGAGAAAGAAGGCGCGCCAGCGCCCGGCCATCGCCGACTTCGCGCGTGCGAAGCCGCCTTGCCGTCTAACCATTGTCGTGGCAGCCATGGCGGTCTCCTTTCAAACAGCTTTCCTGAGGGGGGCGGGCTCAAAGGCGGGATTGGCGGCGGATCCTTCCCGCATCTCATCGCGCAGGCGCGCGTTGAATTCGCGGAACGTCACCGGGACGCCATCGATCACCGTGAAGAGCTCGTCATCGAAAGGCGCGGTCTCGAGATCGCAGTCGTCGCGATCGCGGGCGGGCGCCAGGTCCATCCGGGCGTAGAGCCGATGGAGGGATTTGGAGATGGGATTGAACATGAAGGTGCTCCGGAAAAGGGGGAGCACCCCCCAAAAGAGGGAGTTGGCTCCCCCTGGTTGGGTTGGATTGGTCAGGCCCGGATCAGGCGAGACCGAAGGTCGATCAGACCGAGAAACCGCCGTGCGCGTTGATCACCGCGACGATCCGCGGGAGCGGAACATAGCGGTAGACAAAAACGCCCGGCAGAACTTCGTCGCCCTCGAGCCCGTCGATCGGCCCGTGGCAGCAGAGCTCGGCCGAAAGGTAGGGGCCGGCGAGACACCGCGGCGCGCAGCCGTGGCAGTCCGAAGCCTGGACCGAGAAGGTGGTTCCATCCGCGCAGAGCACGGGTGGAAGCGTCTTGATGGGGGCCACGCGCTGCGATTCCGAACCGCGCAGATGCGATTGCAGAAGTTCGACGGTGGCCTCGAGGGGCTCGAAGGTGAAAGCGCGCTGGAACATCAGCCGGTCACCCCCTTGACGAAGGACGTGGCCAGCATGAGCACGATCGCGATGCCCACCATGCGGGGCGAGAAGATCGCCAGCAGGTAGCGCCCGGCGGGATTCATCTCCGCGGGAGCAGAGATGCGATCCTTCTTCGACAGGCCGGGAAGCTCGCGCTCCTTCGCCCTGGCCTCGGCCGCGCATCGCTTGCAAGGCTCGCGACGCCTGACCTTCTCCGCGGGCGCGGTGTCGGGCGCCGGGGCGACATGCCCGGAGCGCCGGTTCCGGCGAGCCGGGGCGTTCGTCGCTTTGGCGGCGCGTGGGCGCGCCGGGGCCGGCGAGACGTCCTCGAACAGCTCGACATCGTCCTCGTCCCAATCGAACGAGATGGGGCGCTTACTTTCGGGGTTGGCATAAGCCATGGGTCATCTCCACGTTTCGGTGAGATTTCGAAGCCTCGGTTGAGGCGGAGAACCGATCGGGACGGTTCAGAGGTCGACGAGATAGAAGGCGAGGCCGACGACGAAGCCGTCGACCAGATCCTGCTTCTCGGCGATGCCGTCCGCTCCGGAGAGCAGATCGAGGAGCTCGATCGACGGCGGAACGATCGCCCGGTCGGCTCGCACAAGGGCGTGCCGAAGCGCATCCGCGTCGATCAATGCGTCGGCGATGGTCTCGTCGCTTTGCCAGATCGCATGCTTCCGGTTCCGGAGAGCGGCGACCACCTCCGCGAACTGGTCGCGCAGGGAGGGCTGGCAGAGGCGACAGCGCAGACCGCCGTCGAGACAGACGCCGTGAACATCGCCGGCCATGATCATGTCACCACAGTGCTCGCAGGAGCCCTGGGGAACGAAGACCACGCCGGGAAGGTCAAAACGCAGCTGGTACATGGGAGTGTTGCCTTTCCTTAGGAAAAAAGGGGCAACACGCCCGTTATGGGGCGATTGCCCCATAACGGGAGAGAGGACAGCCTTCGGCCGTCTCTTTCGGGAACGAGGGTGCGTGAAGCATCCCTCAAAGCCGATGTCGGATTTCGCCGACACACCAGCGCGAGGCTGGAGCGGTTCACAAGAACCGCGGCTTTCCACGGAAGCCAGAACTTACGCGTCTGGATCTCACCTCGTGAGAGGTGTCCGCTGGCGGCCCAATCCGGAGAAGGTTCCGCGCGCCTCGGGGATCTCACCCGAAGATTTGACAAGCGCTCCGAAGAGCTCCTTTCACCATTCGAGAACGGTGCCGATCAAAGAAAGATCGGAAAAAGTGCGCCGAGCATGCCAAAGCGCGCCGCGTCGATCAAGATCATTCGGCGGCGCGCATCCGTGCCGTCGCAGCGAACCCTCAACGCGCTCGAAGAAGCTTATCGCCGGGCGTGGACCGGGCTCGGGGGGGGAGGGCGATCGCCGTCCACATCAAAGACGCACGTCCTGTTTGCCATGCAGGACGCGGATGACTTCCAGATGGCCGCCAAGGTCTCTGAAGAAGATCACATGCGAGCCGGTCAGGCATTTCAGGTAGCCGGGACGCACATCGACCGCCCTGCCCTGCTTTCTGCCCGAAGCAAGGGCGCGGCAGGCATCACGGATTTCGTCCGTGTAACGATCGGCTTGGTCCGGCCCCCAATTGGCCGCGCTATAATCCCAGATGCCGTTAATGTCGGCCTCCGCCGCGGGCGAGAATTTAAGAGCCTTCATACGCCGCCCGCTTTCGGGCTTTGAAGTCCTCAAAATCGAAGGGCCGGGATTCTCCGGATTTCTCGCCCTCGATCAAAGCGGCTTCCAGTGCTTTGACCCTGGCCTCATGCTCTTCCAGGAGACGCAGCCCTGCCCGCACCACATCGCTGGCCGAGCCATAACGGCCTGCCCGCACCTGCTCGCTGATGAAGCTGGCGAAATGGTTTCCGATCGTCACGGACGTATTCCTGGCCATGCTCCACCTCCGTCACAGGCTATACCAATATGTAATACACAGCGAATCTCGCGAAGACAAACCGCATAGGTTCGGCCGTATGCGCGATCAGTCGCTCATTGTTCGCCGTCCGATTGCCTGACCATCTCTGGTTGCATTAAATCAGGTTGCTTCCTCTGGCTACCCACCTTCGGAAGCAAGCGGCGAGGCAAGCACGAAGCATCCCGGGCTAACCTCGCCGCGTCCGTCCCGGACTACCGCCGACCTTCGCATAAACGCAGCGCGAGACGTGCCTCGCGCAGGACCGCCTCGATATCGCCCGAGATGGACCCCCAGGCCGTCAACGCCCCGGACCTCGCGGGTTGCCGGCCTCGCCGAAACGCGGAGCAATGCACCGCGATCGTGGTTATCTCCGTCCCTCGCAGAGGCGCAGCGCAAGCCGCGCCTCGCGCACGATCGCTTCGAGATCCCCCGCCTCGGCGAGTTTCTCAATCTGGCGCAAATAGGTGACAACGCGGTTCAGGGTTTCGTCTGACATCGGGCTCTCCTACGCTACGAAGCTCGCAGGACTATTGCCGCGGCCCACGTCTGGCAACCGACCGATCAGCCCCCTACCTTCAATGACCGCCGTTAGCAGGCCAAGACCCGAAGAGGACGCGGCTCGCCCGCACCGGTGCGAGCGCGCTCGGCTCCGCCCAACCGTGGTCCATCGATTTAGCGCCGCGTGCCGAAGCGGCCGATCAGCGGGACGAAGCTGTCACTGCCACGAAGGCGTGATACAGCAAATTTGTCCCTTAGTCGGCGCATGGAGCCACGACATGAAATTCGGCATTTCTCTGGCTCTGATCGTGGCGGCAGCACCTTGCCTCGCAGAAACAGCGGCAGGGTTTGCCCATCTTCGAGATACCTCGGTGGCCGAGCGACCCCTATCAATGTCGATCTGGTATCCCTCGGAAGAACAAGCATCGGGCACCATCGGCGGCAATGCTGTCTTCGAAGGGGCTTCAGCCGCTTCGGATGCCCCCTTTCTCGAAGGTGCGTTGCCTCTGGTTGTGCTGTCACATGGCGGCTTGCGATCCGCTACTGACTCTGGCGCCTGGCTCAGTTCGTCCATAGCCCAAGCGGGTTTTGTGGTCGTCGAGGTCAATGCGCCTCGCCCGGACAATGCGCATGTTGCTCTGAACGAGATATGGCAGCGACCACAGGATATCCGCCGCGTCATCGATCTGGTGTTGTCTGACGAAGCGTGGGGGCCGCGAATTGATGAAAGCAAAGTGTCCGTTGCAGGATTTGCGCTTGGCGCAACGGCTGCCCTATCCGTTGCCGGAGCCGACATGGATGCAGCGCGCTATATGCGTTCCTGCGCCACCGACAGCACAGCGGAAGGACCGGATTGCGGATGGTATGTCGCACAAGGCGTAGAGCTGTCAGAAACCAGCATAGAAGCCTTGGAGGGGTTGGCCCCAGATCTTCGTGTTTCGTCCGTGATCGCAGTGAACCCTGAGTATTCGGCCGCTCTAAGCGCTGTCCCTGCCAGCATCAGGACACTGCATATCTCTCTCGGAGATCCTGGTGAAACATTGGGCGACGGCGGGGTAGCTCAAGCCGTTGTTATACCAAAATCTATGGTTTTTGACACCTTTGCCGTCTGCACAGACGCAGGACCAGAGATCCTAATTGAGGAAGAGGGCGATCCGTCACTTTGTGGCGTTTCGACAGAAGCACGCCGTGCCGTCCATCAGGAGGTCTCCGATATGATCATCTCCTTCCTTAGAGGTGATCGAGAATAGGCGGGCGCCGACCGTCCGGTTCGGGCCGCTCGCGGCGCCTGGATCAGGATATCCTTTCTTGAGCGACGCCTGCGGGTCCCTCTGCTGGATCCTCCTTGCCGCCGCGCGCCACCACGATGAGCGCCCCGTCCGGGAGCGGCCGCTGCAGCGCCCTCGCCTCTGACCAGGGCGCCGTAAGCCAGCGCGCCCATTCCTCCGGCTCGGTGAGGACGACCGGCATCGCCTTGGGATGCACCACCCCGACCTCGGCGTTGGCCTCGGTCGTGAGAAACCCGAACAGGTCCGCCGTGACCTCGCCTTCCTTGAGCTTGCGCACGCTGGTCCACCGGGTCCAGAGCCCGGCGAAGAACGCCAGCGGCCGCTCCTCCGAGAACGCGAACCAGACCGGAGGCCGCGAGCCATCGGGCAGGACCTCGTTTTCGCTGAACGAGGTGAAGGGCACCAGGCAGCGATGTTCCGGACCGAGCCAGCCACGCCAATGCGGCGAGTTCACGTTGCGAATGTTCGTCACGCCTTTATCGACGCGCTTGCCAGCAAGGTACTGGGGTGGTGTCGGCATGCCCCAGCGCGCCATGACGAGCTCGCGTCCAGCGCCGGCGTTCCTGACGATCGGCGCCGGGTAGTCCGGATAGATGCCTGGCATCGGTGGCAGGTTGCCGAGGCGATCATCGATCCCGTCGAAGAGGTCTCGGATCGCCTTCTGACCCTTCGTCACCGAGTACAAATTGCACACGCCGGATCTCCCCTGCCCTCCGCTCAGAACGAACACTGGAACGCCTGCGGGATCAAGCCGATACCGTAGCCTCGAGAATCGCCGGTTGCGGATTCTGGACTGAGCTGGTCGCCGCGCTCCGCAGGGCGACACGGACGGCGAATCCTTGACTCCGTGCTCGGCCTAGAACAAACAGGGAACATACATTCTCAACGTCTCAGCCGCCATGCCGCCCCGCCCCCTTCCCCGCGCCGCTCTCGCGGATCTTCGCCTCCGGATCGCCGACCTCGAGCGCGGCCGGGCGGCGGCGCGCCCGACACTGCCCTTTGGCCTGCGCGCGATCGACGCGGCGCTCCCCGGCGGCGGGCTGGCGCTCGGGGCGCTGCATGAGATCGGCGGCGGCGGCGACGGCGCGCTCGATGGCGCG
>QFPW01000089.1 GCA_003241785.1 Rhodovulum sulfidophilum
AGGTCAAGCTCGAGACCGAGGGCAACGACATCGACTTCTGCGCCCAGCAGGTCATCCTGAAGCTCGAGAACATGGGCCTCATCCGCGCCTGACGCGGGTTTCGCCTCCGGTTCCGACGCCCCGCCCTCTCAGGGCGGGGCGTTTTCGTTTTCGGCGCCCCCGCCCCGTCCCGCCTTGACCCGGGGCGCGGAGCACCGACATTGGGGGAAGACATCCCCGGGGGAGCATACGATGGCGACCGAGACCAAGACCTACAAGGTGACCCATACCGACGCGGAATGGCGCCGGATCCTGACGCCGGAGCAATACGCGGTGATGCGCGGCCACGGCACCGAACGGCCCGGCAGCTGCGCGCTCCTGGTCGAGAAGCGGCCCGGCACCTTCGCCTGCGCCGGCTGCGGCGCGCCGCTCTTCGAGGGCCGCGACAAGTTCGAGAGCGGCACCGGCTGGCCGAGCTTCAACGACCCGCTGCCGGGGGCGGTCGAGACCGAGACCGACCGGAGCCACGGCATGGTCCGGACCGAGGTGCACTGCGCGAGCTGCGGCGGCCATCTCGGCCATGTCTTCCCCGACGGCCCGCCCCCGACCGGGCTGCGCTACTGCGTCAACGGCGTGGCGATGGACTTCGTCCCGGACTGACCGGGCGGTCCCGGCCGCGCCGCCGGGCTCTCGCGAGCCCGTTTGGCGCGGCCCGGGCGGGGCGCCGGCCTGTCGGCCGGCGCGGCGGAGCGGCCCTTTGGCCGCGAGTCAGGGTTTCTCCCCGCCTGTTGGCGGGGCCCCTCGACCCTGACCTCTGGTCAGGGTCGGACTGCTCGATAGATTTCTAGGCCGTATGAACCGGGGGAGAAGCGAGCCGCAGGTGGAGTACCAGGGGCCCATGACAAGGGCTCGGAGTGCTTGGCCAAGTCCCGGAGCCTCGCCGCCCCGGGCTTGACCCGGGGCCTCGACCCCATTTCCCCGCGGTCGCCCATCGGACTCGAGGCCCCGGATCAGGTCCGGGGCGCCAGCACCGGGCGCCCGCCACGAGCGAAGGTCCCGAAACGCGCCGCGGGCGCTCCGCCGCCACGCGCGGAAC
>QFPW01000029.1 GCA_003241785.1 Rhodovulum sulfidophilum
TGCGACCCGACCTGCAACGTGCACGACTGGTACGTCGGCGTGCGCGGCGGCAAGGTCGAGACGCTCTGGCCGGTCTCGGCCCGCGGCAAGGCCTATTGAGACGGCGCTCCCGCGCCGTCCCGGGCTCGACCCGGGACCTCAACGCGGCGCCGGGGCCTCGGGGCCCCGGGTCAAGCCCGGGGCGCCCGCGTAGGGCGGACCTTGGTCCGCCTTTCCCCCGACGGCGGGGCGGACCAAGCTCCGCCCTACGAAGACATCGCGCGCGGTCCCCGCGCGCTCGGATCCGGACGGGACCGACCAACAAGGAGACGACCATGACGCTGACCCTGGAACTGGCGCGCAAGCTCGCCGACCTCTGCCTCGAGCGGGCCGGGGAGCTCGGCCTGAAGCCCCTGACCGTCGCGGTGCTCGACGCGGCCGGGCAGCCCAAGGCGCTGCTGCGCCAGGACGGGACCAGCCTGATGCGGCCGGAGATCGCCCAGGGCAAGGCGCGGGGCGCGATCGGCATGGGGCTCGGCTCGCGCGCGCTTTTCGCCCGCGCGCAAGAGCAGCCCTATTTCATCCAGGCGATGAACGCGATCGCCGGCGGCGCCCTGGTCCCGGTCCCGGGCGGCGTGCTGATCCGGAGCGAGGGCGAGATCATCGGCGCGATCGGCGTCACCGGCGACACCTCGGACAACGACGAGGCCTGCGCGATCCATGCGATCGAGGCGGTCGGCCTGGTCGCCGATCCGGGCTGACGCCGGCCGGGGCCCGCGCGATGAACCGCTGGCGCGGGCCCGCGGCGGGATGATACCATCGCGCCCGCGTCGCAACCGAGCAGCGAACCCGCGTTCCATCCGCGAAGGTCCCGGAACTGAGCCGAAGATGAACTACCTGCCAGAGCCGGTGAAAGATCTGCGGAGACGGACCCTCCACGAGGAGCTGATCCAGACGCTGCGCGACCTGATCGTCCACGGCAGGCTGGCGCCCGGCGCCAAGGTTCCGGAGAAGGAGCTCTGCGACATCTATTCGGTGTCGCGGACGCCGCTGCGCGAGGCGCTCAAGGTGCTGGCGAGCGAGGGGCTCGTGGTGCTCGAGACCAACCGCGGCGCGCGGGTGAGCCGGATCACCCAGCGCGACCTCGACGAGGTCTTCCCGGTGATGGGCGTGCTCGAGGGGCTGGCGGGCGAGCTCGCCTGCCGCAACATCACCGAGCCGGAGCTCGACGAGATCCGGGAGCTGCACGCGCGGATGCTGCGCCACTACCGCGACCGCGACCTCGAAGCCTATTTCGTGGTGAACCAGCGGATCCACGAGGCGTTGCTGGGCGCGGCGAAGAACGAGACCCTGTCCGCGCATTGCCGGTCGCTGTCGGCGCGGGTGCAGCGCGCGCGCTACGTCGCCAACATGACGCCGGACCGCTGGGCGCAGGCGGTGGAGGAGCACGAGGAGATCGTCGCCCATCTCGCGGCGCGGGACGGCGAGAAGCTCGCCGCCACGCTGCGGCGGCATCTCGCGAACAAGCTCACCGCCGTGCGGCAGTATCTCGACGGCGCGCCGGCCGAGGCCGGGGAGCGCCCGGGCCCGCGCGGCGCGGATTGAATTCATTTTTCGGGCGGAGGCGTTGCGCTTCGCCTTCGATCGGCTATGCTCGGCGGCGCAGCTGTCGAGGCACCCGATGAACGATCCCGCCATTCCGTCGCCGGAGCCCGGCGCCACGACCCTGCACGGCGAGATCCTGTCGCGGCTGCGGGATTATGTCGTGGAGGGGCGTATCGCCGATGGCGCCCGGGTGCCCGAGCGCGCGCTCTGCGAGGCGTTCGGCGTGTCGCGCACGCCGCTGCGCGAGGCGCTCAAGGTGCTCGCGGCCGAGGGGCTGGTCGAGCTCCTGCCGAACCGGGGCGCCCGGGTCAGGGCGCTGAGCCCGGCGGAGGTGAGCGAGCTCTTCGACCTGATGGCCGGGCTGGAGGCGCTGGCCGGGCGGCTGGCCTGCGAGGTCATCTCGGACGAAGATATTGAGCGCATTTGCGAATTGCATGGACAGATGTATGTCCATTACCTCCGGCGCGACCGGCGCGGCTATTTCGCCTACAACCAGCGGATCCACGAGGCACTGTTCGCGATCGCGGGCAACGGCGCGCTGTCGGCCACCGCGCGCACCTTGCAGGGGCGGCTGCGGCGGGTGCGCTACGCGGCCAATCTCGACGAACAGGGCGAGCGCTGGAGCGCCGCGGTCCGCGAGCACGAGCTGATCCTCGACGCGCTGCGCCGCCGCGCGGGCGATGACCTCGCCGGGATCCTGTTCGCGCATCTGCGCGGCACCAAGGCGGCGGTGCTGCGCAACCTGGACTCGGGGTCGGAGTGAATCCAGATCCTGGCATCGGCGCCGTGCGGAAAAGATCATATTGAATTCATTCTGAGCGGCATGTAGCCATCCTTTCGGTCCACGCGGCGACAGAATCGCGGGGCCCGTCAGGGAGGGAGCCCCGGACGTCCCGGACGTCCCGGACGACCTCACCGCCCCGCGCGGCGGAGGATCTGGACGGATCCTGAGTCCCGCGACCACCGCTCTGATCGTCGCGCCGCGCCCGGCGCGGGGACGTGGCCGCTCGTCCGCTCGTGGCGGGACGGCGAGGAAAGTGTAGGCAGATGAACGCACCCGGCACGCATCCGATCCCGCCCGCCGCCCGCGGCTTCGCCCGGGGCCAGGCGCTCGAGGCGGCGCTCCGGAAGGCGCTCGAGGGCGAGGTCCGCTTCGACGCCTTCACCCGGGGGCGCTACGCGACGGATGCCTCGATCTATCAGATCATGCCGCGTGGCGTCGCCTTCCCGAAGCACGAGGCGGATATCGCCGCCGCGCTCCAGGTCGCGGCCGAGCATGGCGCGCCGGTGATCGCCCGGGGCGGCGGCACCTCGCAGAACGGCCAGCCGATCGGCGACGGGCTGATCCTCGACATGTCGCGGCATTTCAGCGGCGTCACCGACTACGACCCGGAGGCGCGCACCGTGCGGGCGCGGCCGGGCACGGTGCTCAACACGCTCAACGACTTCGCGCGCAAGGACGGCCTCTTCTTTCCAGTCGAGCCCTCGACCGCCTCGCGCTGCACGATCGGCGGCATGTGCGGCAACAACTCGTCGGGCGCGCGGTCGCTGCGCTTCGGCAAGACGGTGGACAACGTGATCGCGATCGACGGCATGCTGCACGATGGCGAGGCCTTCTCGCTCGGCGCGGCGCCGCTCGGCGAGGCGGCGTCGCCCCGGACGCGCGCGATCCTCGAGCGGCTGACCGAGCTCGCGCGGCGCCACCGCGTCGATATCGAGACGATCTTCCCCAAGGTCCAGCGCCGGGTCGGCGGCTACAACCTCGACGAGCTGCTGCCGGAGCGGCCGAACTATTCGCATCTGCTGGTCGGCTCCGAGGGCACGCTGGCGCTGACGACCGGCGTGACGCTCCAGCTCTCGACCCTGCCGAGGCATCGCGTGATGGGGGTCTGCCATTTCCCGGATTTCCGCGCGGCGATGGAGACGACGCGGCATATCGTGGCGCTCGGCCCGGTCGCGGTCGAGCTCGTCGACAACAACGTCCTCGTGCTCGGCGCCGATATCCCGCTCTTTGTGAAGACGCTGGGCGACATCACCAGGGGCAAGCCGAACTGCCTGCTGCTGGTCGAATTCGCCGGCGACGATCTCGACGCGCTCAGGCGCGACCTCAGGCGGCTGGACCAGTGCATGGCGGATCATGGCTTCGCCGACGCGGTGGTCGAGGTGATCGAGCCCGCGCGGCAGAAGCCGGTCTGGGAGGTGCGCGAGGCCTGCCTCAACATCATGATGTCGATGAAGGGCGACGGAAAGCCGGTCTCCTTCATCGAGGATTGCGCCGTCCCGCTCGAGCATCTCGCCGATTACACCGACGCGGTGACCGAGGTCTTCGCGCGGCACGGCACGCGCGGCACCTGGTACGCGCATGCCTCGGTCGGCTGCCTGCACGTGCGTCCGATCCTGAACATGAAGGACGAGGAGGGCGCGCGGAAGATGCGCGCGATCGCCGAGGAGACCGCGGAGCTGGTGCGGCGCTACAAGGGCTCGTTCTCGGGCGAGCACGGCGACGGCATCTCGCGCTCGGAATATATCGAGCCTTTGTTCGGCGCGAAGCTGACCCGGGCCTTCGAGGAGGTGAAGGACAGCTTCGATCCGGAGAACCGGCTCAATCCGAACAAGATCGTGCGCCCGCCGCGGATGGACGACCGCGCGCTGATGCGGTTCGGGCCCGGCTACGCGGTGTCGCGGCCCGAGGGCAGGACGGCGCTCGACTGGTCGGAATGGGGCGGCTTCGGCGGCGCGGTCGAGATGTGCAACAACAACGGCGCCTGCCGCAAGCTCGCCGGCGGGACCATGTGCCCGTCCTACCGCGCTACCAGGGACGAGCAGCACGTGACGCGCGGGCGCGCCAACACGCTGAGGCTCGCGATCTCGGGCCAGCTCGGCCCCGACGCCTTCATCTCGCCCGGGATGAAGGCGACCATGGATCTCTGCGTCTCCTGCAAGGGCTGCAAGCGCGACTGTCCGACCGGGGTCGACATGGCGCGGATGAAGATCGAGTTCCTGCATCATTACTATGGCAAGCACGGCCTGCCCTGGCGCGAGCGGCTGATCGCGCATCTGCCGCGCTACGCGCGCCATGCGCGCTGGGTCGCGCCGCTCCTGAACCTGCGCGACCGGATCCCGGCCATCGCGCGGCTGTCGGAACGGATGCTGGGCTTCTCGGCGCGGCGCACGCTGCCGAAATGGCGCAAGCCGTGGCGCGAGGGTGGCGGCGCGAGCCGGCCCGTCGACGTGCTGGGCGACGGGCGCGACCTTGTGCTGTTCGGCGACACGTTCAACCGCTACTTCGAACGCGAGAACCTCGAGGCGGCTGAGCGGGTGCTGGTCGCCGCCGGCTACCGGCTGCACCGGGTGAAGCCCGCCGAGGGATCCCGTCCGATGTGCTGCGGCCGCACCTATCTCGCCTCGGGCCAGACCGACGCCGCGCGGGCCGAGGCGAAGCGTTCGCTCGACGCGCTCAGGCCCTTCATCGAGCGCGGCGCGCGGGTGGTGGGGCTCGAGCCCTCCTGCGTCATGAGCTTCCGCGACGAGATGACCGCGCTGCTGCCGGCGGCGGAGACCGGCTTCATCCAGGGCAAGGCGCTGCTCCTCGAGGAGCTGCTCGCCGCCGATCTGAAGGAGGGCCGGATCACGCTGCCGCTGGCCGACCAGGGCGGGCGGGTCGCGCATCTGCACGGGCATTGCCACCAGAAGGCCTTCGCGGCGATGGGGCCGGTCGAATACGTGCTGCGCGGGGTCCCGGGGCTGGAGCTCAAGGTGATCGAAAGCTCCTGCTGCGGCATGTCGGGCGCCTTCGGCTACGCGGCGGAGAACATCGAGGTCTCGAAGAGGATGGCCGAGCTGTCGCTGCTGCCCGCCGTGCGCGCGGCGGGGCCGGGCGATCTGATCGTGGCCGATGGCACCAGCTGCCGCCACCAGATCCACGACGGCGCCGGGCGCGAGGCGGTCCATGTCGCGCGGGTGCTCGACCGGGCGCTGCGCCGGGCCTGATCCGGCGGCGGTGGCGTGGCGCGATCCCCGGATATAAGGGATCGCCGGACGGGCCGGAATCGCACGGGGTAAGGACATGACGGAGCGCAAGATCACGCTCGCGCTGAACGGGTTCGGACGGATCGGGCGCTCGATCCTGCGGATCCTGGCGCGGGGCGGCTACGACGACCTCGAACTCAGGCTGATCAACGATATCGAGCCGCTGGAAAGCTGCGCCTATCTCTTCGAATACGACAGCGTGTTCGGCCCCTACCGCGGCGCGGTCGCGACCGGGGACGGGGCGCTGATCGTCGATGGCCGGCGCATCCCGTTCCATTCCGCGCCGGACCTGCGCGACCTCGACCTGAGCGGGATCGATATCGTGCTCGAATGCACCGGAATGACCGGCTCGCGCGCCACCGTCGAGCGCGGGCTGCAGGCCGGGGCGGGCCGGGTGCTGATCTCCGGTCCCTCGGACGAGGCCGACGTGACCGTGGTCATCGGCGCGAACGAGCACGAGTTGCTCGACCAGCGCATCGTCTCGAACGCCTCCTGCACCACCAACGCGCTGGCGCCGCTGCTCCGGCTGCTCGACGAGGGGTTCGGCGTCGTCTCCGGGCAGATGACGACGGTGCATTGCTATACCGGGAGCCAGCCGACGGTGGACAAGCCGCGCGGCGACGCGGCCCGCTCGCGCGCGGCGGCGCTGTCGATGGTGCCGACCACGACCAGCGCCGGGCGGCTGATCGGCGTCGTGCTGCCCGCGCTGGCGGGGCGGGTGAAGGCGCGCGCGATCCGGGTGCCGACCGCGAGCGTCTCCTGCATCGACCTCACCATCGCGACCGCGCGCCCGACCGACGCGGCCTCGGTCAACGCGCTCCTGCGCGACGCGGCCGGCCGCTCGCCGATCTTCGGCTGGACCGAGAAGCCGCTCGTGTCCTGCGACCTGCGCGCGCGGCCGGAGTCGATCGTGATCGCGGGGCCGGAGACCTCGGTCGCCGACGGGCTGACGCGGGTGTTCGGCTGGTACGACAACGAATGGGGCTTTTCGACCCGGATGCTCGACATGGCGCGGCGCATGGGCGCGGACGCCCCCTTCGTCGGCTTCGATTGACCGGGGTCTGAGGTCATGGGCCGGCGCGGCGGTCGATCCCGGACGGGCCGTTTCCGGGCCCGCCGGTTCGCGATATGGTTTCACCCGGAGCTGAGCCGGGACCGGGACGATGCTGACGGACGAGGATGCGATGGAGCTTGCGGCCGCCGCGCGGGCGCGGCCGACGCTGCATGGCGAGGTCCTGGCGCGGCTGCGCGACTATCTGGTCGAGGGCGGCCTCGCCGAAGGCGAGCGGGTGCCGGAGCGCGGGCTTTGCGAGATGCTCGGCATCTCGCGCACGCCGCTGCGCGAGGCGCTGAAGGTGCTGGCGGCCGAGGGGCTGATCGAGCTCCTGCCGAACCGGGGCGCCCGCGTGCGCGTGCTCGACGCCGGGACCATTCGCGAACTCTTCGATCTGATGGGCGGACTCGAGTCCGTTTCGGGCCGGCTCGCCTGCGAGCGGATCACCGACGCCGGCGTGGAGAGCATCGAGCGTACGCATCACGAGATGTACGGCCATTATCTGCGCGGGGATCGCCCCAACTATTTCCGCTGCAACCAGCTCATCCACGAGGAGATCCTGCGCCGCGCCGACAACGCGGCGCTGAGCCAGGCCTATCACGCGGTGGCGGGGCGGGTGCGGCGCGTGCGCTACGCCGCCAATCTCGACGACAGGGGCGCGCGGTGGAGCGAGGCGGTGCGCGAGCACGAGATGATGCTCGACGCGCTGCGCCGCCGGGCCGGCGATGAGCTGGCGACGATCCTGTTCCACCACCTGCGCAACAAGCAGGCCGCCGTGCTGCGGAACCTTCCGGAGCGGGCCCGGGACACGGCAGTCGAGCCAACCGCGCATCCCGCCTGAACGCGAGCCGCTCTCGCGCCGCGCTCGGGAAAGCCCCGTCCGCCCCGGCGGCGCGGAGGGCGGCGCGAACGAGGGCGGCGATGCCGGTGATTCCCCGCGCAACCGCTTCGCCCGAAACAGGCGGCAGCCCCCTTGCGGGAGCGCCGGCGGTTTCCGCGGCGTGCTGAAAATAGTCAGTCCCCCGAGAATTGCCCGAAATTGAGACAAACCTCGCCTTCGGGCGCGCGGTGGAGGGGAAAGGCGTTGCACTGACCACATTATTGCACGCAATAATGTGGTCAGTTAAGGAGCCCGTGCGATGGACCGTCTTCCAGATCCGAACCGTCCCCTGGTTGGCTACGGCCGCGATCGTCCCCGCGGGACCTGGGGAAATGGCGCTCGCCTCGCGATCAACGTGGTGGTGAACTACGAGGAGGGGTCCGAGCGCTCCTTCGCCATGGGCGATCCGGACCAGGAAGCGATGACCGAATGGGGCAGCTACGCCTTTCCGAAGGACGTCCGGAATCTCGCGATGGAGTCCATGTACGAATACGGCTCGCGGGTCGGCGTCTGGCGCGTGCTCGACGCCCTGGCCGCGTCCGGTGTGCCCTCCACCTTCTTCGCCTGCGCCGTGGCCTTCGAGCAGAACCCGGCGGTCGCCCGCGAGGTGGTCGCGGCCGGGCACGAGGTCTGCAGCCACGGCTATCGCTGGGAGGAGGTGTTCCGGCTGAGCCGTGACGAGGAGCGCGAGCACATGAGGCTCGCGATCGCCTCGTTCGAGCGCACCTGCGGCAAGCGGCCGGTGGGCTGGTACTGCCGGTACGGCGCCAGCGTCCACACCCGAGAGCTCGTCGCCGAGGAGGGCGGCTTTCTATACGATTCCGACGCCTACAACGACGATACCCCGTATTTTCTCGACGTCGCCGGCCAGAGGCGCCTGGTCGTTCCCTATACCGCCGACGTCAACGACATCCGGTTCTGGAACTCCCCCGGCCTGACCAGCGCCGAGGATTTCTACGACTACATGCGCGAGTCTTTCGACGTGCTCTACGCCGAGGCCGCCGAGGGGCCGCGAATGATGTCGATCGGCCTGCATCCCCGCATCGTCGGCCGGCCGGGCCGCGTCCGCGCCCTGAAGCGCTTCTTCGACCATGCGCGCCAATACCCGGACGTCTGGTTCGCGACGCGCGAGGACATCGCCAGGGACTGGCTCGCCCGGGACGCGGCGGGCTGATCCCGCGTGGCCGGCAAGCGGGCCCGGTCCGGGATCCGCGGCCACCCGCTCAATCTCCCTATCCCTCCCAGCAACGCGGAGCGCCGCCCATGACAGAGATCCGTCCGCCTCTCACGATCGCCACGCTCGCCGTCTGTCTGCTGGCGTCGACGGCGGGAGCGTTCGCGCAGAGCGCGAACGAGGTCCTGATCGTCGCGGGCACCCGCACGCCGGAGTCCCTCGATCAGGAATACCCCCCGACCGAGGCCGGGCACGAGGCGCGCCGCAATATCTTCGAGCGCCTGCTCGCCTACGGGATGAAGACCGACGAGTCGGGGGCGCGGGTCGAGGATTTCGGAACGATCGAGGGGAGGCTCGCCGAGAGCTACGAGGTCAGCCCCGACGACATGTCGATCACCTTCCATCTGCGCGAGGGGGTGAAGAGCGCCGCCGGCAACGAGATGACCGCCGACGACGTCATGTGGACCTTCGAGCGCGGCTGGAACATGCGGGCCACGTTCCACTGGTACATGACGCAGATTCTCAAGATCGAGAGCTTCGACGCCTTCGAGAAGATCGACGACCACACTGTCCGCGTGACGGTTCCGCATCCCTCGCTGCTTCTCGCGCGGCTCTGGGTCAACAGCGATCTCGGGATCATCGACGCCGCCGAAGCCAAGGCGCATGTCACCGAGGATGATCCCTGGGCGGTCAAGTTCCTTTCGACGAATTCCGCGTCCTTCGCGCCGTATTTCGTGTCCCGCTACGCTGCCGGACAGGAAGTCATCTATGAGGCGAACCCGGACTATTATCGCGGCGAGGCAAGCCTGAAGAAGATCATCTTCCGGGAGATGCCGACCTCGTCCAACCGGCTTTCGGCGCTCCAGGCCGGTTCGGTCGACGTGGCCGAGTGGCTGACGCCCCGCGAGATCGCGCTCGCCGAGCGGATGCCGGACGTGAAGGTCTGGAAGGTCTTCGGCAACTACACGCAGCGGCTGGAGATGAACAACACGACGGCGCCGTTCGACAAGGCCGAGGTGCGCCAGGCGCTCAACTACCTGGTTCCGCGCGACGAGATCGCCGAGGCGGTCTACATGGGCACCGCGCGCCCGACGAAGAGCGTCGTCTCGGAGATCTATCCCGCCTACACCGACGAGGCTTTCGCCTACGACGACGACGTCGCGAAGGCCAAGGAGCTTCTCGCGGCCGCCGGCTACCCGGACGGCTTCAAGACGCGGATCGGCTACCGGACGAACGAGCCGCTGGACGAGCAGCTCGCGGTGACCCTGCGGACGTCCTTCGCCCGCGCGGGCGTGGAGGCGGAGCTCGTGAAGCTTCCCGCGGCGGTCTATGTGGAGCGCTATTCGAGCGGCGAGTTGCCGATGTTCCTGATCCGCGACATGGCGATCGTCCCGGACGCCGCCTATGTGACGAACCTGTTCATCAACAGCGCCTCACGGGTCAACTACTCGCGGTACAGGAACGAGGAAGTCGACCGCCTGATCAACGGCGCGCTGACGTCCACCGACGAGGCGGCCCGGGAAGCCGACATGAAGCGGGCGCAGGACATCATCGTCGGCGAGGCGCCCTGGGTGTTCCTGTTCAACCCCGGCTACCAGCTGGCGACCAGCGGCAAGGTCCACGGCTACTCCTGGTACACGCCGAACGGCAACAGCTGGTACGATTTCTCGAAGGAATAGCCCCGACCCGCGCCGCGCCCGGGGGAAGCCCGGCTCCCCTCCATCCCATCGTCACAGCAACGGGGATCCTCAATGACAATCGCGGCCAAGCGGGGATGGCAGGTGCTTCCGCGCGGCGTCAGGATCGTGCTGGCGCGCCTTCTTCTGGTTGTGCCTCAGATGGTCGGTGTCCTGTTCGTCACCTTCTTCCTGGTGCGCCTCCTGCCCGGCGATCCCGCCGTGCTCCTGCTCGGCAGCATGGCGACCGAGGCGCAGGTCGAACAGATGCGCGATCGCCTCGGTCTCAACGAGAGCATCTGGGCGCAGTTCGGGCATTACGCGAACAGCGTGCTGCGTGGCGACCTCGGCGTCTTGATCTTCACCTCGAACCCCGTCGGGGCCGATCTGCTCGACCGCGCGCCCGCCACGCTGGAGCTGATCACCTATGCGATGATCCTCACGGTGGTCGTCGGCGTCGTCCTCGCAGTGATCTCCGTCGTCCGCGCGGGCGGCTTCGTGGATGTCGGATCGCGGGTCTACGGCCTCGCCGCCGGCGCGCTGCCCGATTTCTGGGTTGGCCTCATGCTCATCTATCTCTTCTACACGCTCCTCGGCTGGGCGCCGGCGCCATTCGGCCGGATCGACGCGCTCCTGTCCGCGCCGCCCTATGTCACCGGCTTCTACACGATCGACGCGCTGCTCTCGGGCGACTTCCGCGGGCTCGGCTCCTCGCTGGGACGGCTGGTCCTGCCCGTGCTGACCATCTCGATCGTCAACGCCGGGGCGCTGATGAAGATGACCCAGAGCGTCTACGCCGGAGTCTGGCAGAGCGATTTCATCCGGCATGCCCGGGCCTGCGGCGTGCCCGAGCGGACGCTCGTCCGCGCCGCGCTCCGCAACAGCCTGCCGCCGATCATCACCATGGCGGGCTTCCTCGTCGGCTTCCTCCTGGGCGCCGCCGTGCTGGTGGAAACGATCTTCTCCTGGGGCGGGCTCGGTCAATACGCGGTGCAGTCCGTGATGAACAGCGACTATCCGGCCCTGCAGGGGTTCATCCTCGTCGCCTCGGCGTTCATCCTCGCCGTCTACCTCGTGGTGGACATCCTCTATGAACTGGTCGACCCGAGGATCCAGGTATGAGGCCTCCGCGCGCGCTTCGCCGACCCGCCGCGGCCGTCGGCTTCGCCCTCCTCCTGTCGCAGGTGGCGCTGATCGTCTTCGCGCCGGCGCTGGCGCCCTATTCGCCGACGACGGCGGATCCGCTGTCGGTGCTCATGCCGCCTTCCGCCGCGCACTGGTTCGGGACCGACATCAACGGCATGGACGTGCTGTCGCGCGTGATCTACGCGACGCGCATCAACCTGCTCATCAGCGTCGCCTCCGTCGCCCTCGCGTTCGTCGTGGGCGTCCCGCTCGGGCTGCTGATCGGATACTACCGGGGTTGGGCGTCGAGCCTGTCGATGCGGGTCTTCGACTTCGTCCAGGCCTTTCCGATCTTCGTGCTCGGGATGGCGCTCGTCTCGGTGATGGGGCAGGAGATCTGGAACGTCGCGATCGTCCTGGCGATCCTGTTCATCCCGATCTTCGCGCGGCTGATCCGCGCCGAGGTCCTGTCGCATCGCGAGCGACCGTTCGTCGCGGCGGCGCGGTGCGGCGGCGCGACGGATCTCGACATCATGTTCCGGCACCTCCTGCCGAACGCGCTGATGCCGGCCATGGTCCAGGTGTCGATCTCGGTGGGCCTGGCCATTCTCCTGACCGCCGGCCTGTCGTTCATCGGCGCGGGCGTCCGGATGCCGGTCCCCGAATGGGGGCTGATGGTCTCGACGGGCGCGCAGCAGATGATCCTCGGGGTCTGGTGGGTCTCGGTCTTTCCCGGGCTCGCGATCGTCCTCTCGGTGCTCTGCTTCGCCTTGCTCGGGGACGTGACGCGGGACCTGCTCGATCCGACCAAGGCGCGGCGGTCCGCCGCGCCCGGGACGCCGGGCGAGATCGCGGGAGCGGCGCGATGATCACCGGGACGCCGGACGCGACCCGGCCGCCGCTCCGGATCGAAGGGCTGAATGTCGCCTTCGCTTCCCCGTCCGGCGACAGGACGGTCCTTCATGACATCGATCTCACGCTGGAGCGCAACGAGATCATCGGCGTCGTGGGCGAAACGGGCGCCGGCAAGTCGGTCCTGGCCCGCGCGATGATAGACCTGCTCCCGCCGGGCGCGCGGCGGACAGGCGGCCGCGTCCTGCTCGAGGGCAGGGACCTCGGCGAGATGGCGGAGGCCGAGCGCCGGATGGTCCGGGGCGGCGTCGCCTCCCTGATCGGCACCAACGCCAAGGCGCTTCTCGATCCGGTGGTGACGGTCGGCGACCAGATCGTCCGCGTGCTGCGCGGCCATCGCCGCGTCTCCGCCGCCGAGGCGCGGAGGCGGGCGGTCAAGCTTCTCGGGGACGTGGGCATCGTCGACCCGGAGCTCCGGGCCAACGCCTATCCGCACGAGCTCTCCGGCGGCATGGCGCAGCGGGTCGTCATCGCGATGGCGCTGATCGCCGAACCGCGCATCGTGATCGCCGACGATGCCACGCTCGGTCTGGACGCCACGGTTTCGGCGCAGGTGCTCGACATGCTGGTCGAGCGGTCCCGCGCGCGCGGCGTCTCCGTCGTTCTCATCACGCATGACCTGGGGATCATCGCGCATTATTGCACGCGCGTCGCGATCATGCGGCGCGGAAGGATCGAGGAGATCCGCGACGTCCGCGGGTTCCTCGAGGCACCGAGCGCGCGCTACGGCCGCGAGCTCCTCGAGGCCGCGAGGGCGCGGCCGACGCCCTCGGTCCCGCGCGCCGGCCGCCGCGAACCCCCGCTTCTCGAAGTCTCGAACCTGGTCAGGCTGTTCCCCGGAAGCCGTCCCGGCGAGATCGTCCGCGCGGTCGACGACGTGTCGTTCTCGGTCAATCGCGGCGAGACGCTCGCGCTGGTCGGCGAGAGCGGGTCCGGCAAGACCACCGTCGGGCAATGCCTCGTGAGGCTGCTCCAGGCGACCTCCGGCACCATCCGCTTCGACGGGAACGACGTCACCTCGCTCGGCGAGACCCGGTTCAGGCCGCTCCGCCGGCGCATCCAGATGGTCTTTCAGGAACCGTACGTCGCCCTGAATCCCCGCTGGCGCGTCCGCGAGCTGATCGACGAGCCGATCCGGAAGCTGGAGCGGAAAAGCGCGACCGAGCGGCTGCGCCGCGTCCACGAGGCTCTGGAACTCGTCGATCTCTCCTCCCGCCACGGCGATCTTTTCCCGCATGAGCTGACCGCCGGCGAGCAGAAGCGGATCGGCATGGCGCGCGCGCTCGCGACCCGGCCCGATTTCGTCGTCTTCGACGAGCCGACGACCGCGCTCGACATCCGCGTGCGCGCCCAGATCATCGATCTCGTTCGCGACCTGCAGTCGCGGATGCGGCTTTCGGCGCTGTTCATCACGCATGACCTGAATTCCGTCCGCTCGCTCGCGCACGACGTCGCGGTGATGAACCGCGGACGCATCGTGGAGAGCGGCCCGATGAAAAGCGTCTTCGAAAACCCGCGCGACCCCTACACCGTCAGGCTGCTCTCCGCCGAGCTCGCCATCGAGCGCGAGGCGGAGGCCCGGGGTGTCGGCGCGGCCCAGGCGACGAGGGCCTTCCCATGACCGAACGTGGCATTCTGATCACCGGCGCTTCCGGCCTGATCGGGCAGACCCTCCTGGCGCGCCTCCGGGCGGACGGGCGCCGCGCCACCGGCGTCGATCTAGTCGCCAGGCCGGGGCGGAGCCCGGTCGAGATCGTGGATCTCGCGGATATTCACCGCCTGCACGCCATCGCGGACCGCGACGATATCGGCTCGGTGATCCACTGCGGCGCCGTTTCCGGCCCGATGGTGATGGTCGACAACCCCTACGGCATTCTTCAGGTCAACGTGGTCGGCACCGCCAATGTCCTGGAGCTGGCCCGCCAGAGGTCGGCGCGGCGCTTCGTCTTCTGCTCCTCGACGAGCGCGTTCGGACCGACCCACGAGCCTTCCGGCGCGGCGGGTGTTCCGGAGGATGTCGCGCCGCGTCCGTCCTCGGTCTATGGCGCGACGAAGGTGATGGGAGAGCAGATGCTGGCCGGGTACAGGGCGCAGCACGGGGTCGACGGCGTGGCCGTGCGGCTCTCCTGGGTATACGGCCCCGGACGGACGACCGATTGCGTCATCCGCGGGATGATCGAGGACGCCCGCGCCGGCCGGGCGACGCGCCTGCCCTGGGGGCGCGATTTCGCGCGTCAGTTCATTCACGTGGACGACGCCGTGGATGCGCTGCTCGCGGCGCATGACGCCGAGGCCTGTCCCCGGGCGGTCTACACCGCGACCGGCGGCACCTACCACACGCTGGGCGAGATCGCGGAGATCGTGGCCGAGGTGCTCGGCGGCGCGGACATCGAGCTGCTGCCGGGGCCGGATCCGCTCGACGACATCCATCACCGTTTCGACATCGGCGCGATCGCGCGCGACCTCGGCTTCCGGCCGCGCCGCTCGCTCGCCGAGGGCATTCGCGGCTACGCGGCGTGGCTGCGCGAAAATCAACGGACCGCCTAGGAGACCACCGTGACGAACTTCAGTCTTGAGAACCGGACCGCGCTTGTGACGGGCGGCAGTCGCGGCATCGGGGGCGCCATCGTCGAGCTCTTCGCGGCGAACGGCGCCAAGGTCGGCTTCTGTCACCACGGGGATGACGAGAACGCCGAACGGCTCGCCGGGAAGACATGGGCCGGCGGCGCGCTGACGCCGTACACCGCCTGCGACGTCTCGCGGGAAAGCGAGATCGATCGGCTCGGCGAATGGGCGCGGGAAATGCTCGGGGGCGTCGACATCCTCGTCAACTGCGCCGGCATCGGAGGCGACCTGCTTTTCGAGGATATCTCCGTCGACCAATTCGACCGGATGATCGGGGTTCATCTGCGGGGCACGTTCCTCGCGACGCGCCAGTTCTATCCCGCCATGGCGGCCAAGGGCTGGGGCCGCGTGATCAATTTCTCGTCCCAGCTCGCCTACAAGGGAGCTCCCGGCCAGTCGCATTACTGCGCGGCCAAGGCCGGCATCGTCGGCTTCACCCGCGCCTTCGCCTACGAGGCCGCGCCGAAGGGCGTCACGGTCAATTCGATCGCCCCCGGGCCGGTCGAGACGGACATGCTGATGGGCCTCAGCGACGGCTGGCGGGCGATGAAGCGGGCGCAGCTGCCGATCGGCCGCTTCGGGCACGTGGACGAGATCGCGCCGACGGCGCTGCTGCTCGCCTCGGACGCCGGGTCGTTCTTCGTCGGACAGACGCTGTCGCCGAACGGCGGCGACGTGATGCTGTGAAGGGCGCGGGCATGCTTGATCTCGTCATTCGCAACGGGCGCGTGGCCACGGCTTCGGACGTGTTCTCCGCCGACGTGGGGATCCGCGACGGTCGCATCGTCGAGATCGGGGAGAGCCTCCGGATCGCCGAGCAGGAAATCGACGCGGCCGGCAAGCTCGTGCTGCCCGGCGGGATCGACGGCCATGTCCATATTTCCCAGCCATCGGGCGATGGCATCGTCATGGCCGACGATTTCGAAAGCGGCACGCTCTCCGGCCTGTTCGGCGGCAACACCACGCTCATGCCCTTCTGCCTCCAGCGGAAGGGCCAGTCGCTGCGCGACGCGCTGAGCCGCTACCACGCGCTCGCCGAGGGGCGCTGCTATACCGACGTCGCCTTCCATCTCATCATATCGGACCCCACCGCGCCGGTCCTCGGGCAGGAGCTGCCCGCCCTGGTCGCCGACGGGTACACGTCGTTCAAGGTCTTCATGACCTACGAGGGGCTTCGGCTGAACGACGCCGAGATTCTCGCGACGATGGACGTCGCGCGGCGGACCGGCGCGCTCGTCATGGTCCATTGCGAGAACGAGGACGCCATCCGCTATCTGATCGGCGGACGCGAGGCGGCCGGGGATCTCGCCCCGCGGGCGCATGCGACGACGCGGCCGATCGTCGTGGAGCGCGAGGCGACGCATCGCGCGCTTTCGCTCGCCGAGGTGGTCGATGTCCCGGTCGTCATCGTGCATGTCTCGAACGGGCCGGCGATGGAGGAGATCCGCGCCGCGCGGGATCGCGGGCTCAAGGTCGTGGGTGAGACCTGCCCGCAGTATCTGACGCTCACCGCCGATGATCTCGATGGCATGGACTGGGAGGGGGCCAAGTTCGTCTGCTCGCCACCGCCCCGGGATCGCGAAAGCCAGGCGGCGTGCTGGCGCGGCATCGAGACCGGAATCTTCGACGTCTTCTCGTCGGATCATTCGCCGTTTCGCTACGACGACGTCGCGGGCAAGCTCAACCCGAAAGGCCGCCGGAGCTTCCGGCACATCCCGAACGGGATTCCGGGCGTCGAGCTGCGCATGCCGATCCTGTTCTCGCGGGGTGTCATGGAGGGCCGGATCGACCTCGGCCGGTTCGTCGCGCTCACCTCGACCAATCCCGCGAGGATCTACGGCCTCGAGCGCAAGGGGCGGATCGCCGTGGGAATGGACGCGGATATCGCGATCTGGGATCCCGGGATCCGACGCGAGGTCCGACACGCGGACCTGCATGACGGCTCGGACTACACGCCCTACGAGGGCATGGAGATCCAGGGATGGCCGACGACGGTCATCCTGGGCGGCCGGATCATGATCCACGACGGCCAGCTCATCGGCCCCAGGGGCGCGGGGCGCCATCGGTCCCGCCAGCTCTCGGCGCTGAGCGCGCCGGCACACGACCGGCGCGCCGCCGCCTCGGCCTGAGGGCGCTCGCGAAGTCTCATGCATGGGCCACATCCGTGGCGCCGCTTTCTCGAAGGGAGATATCTCTTATGGCCAATGTGAGCATCATCGGCTCGGGCCCCGCGGGCTGCGTGCTCGCCTACGCGCTGCTGCGCGACGGGCACGACGTCACTCTCTATTCCGACCGGACGCCGGAGGACTGGCTGGAGCGGTCGAAGCCGACCGGCTCGGCCTATCTCTGGGCCTGCAGCATCGACATCGAGCGCGAGCTCGGGATGGACCACTGGTCCCAGGACATGATGGGCGGCCACGGCGTCCACATGGACCGCTCCACGCATATCGGCGACCCGAACCCGGGCGTCATCCGCGGGCTGGTGGAATATGGCCGCCGGGGCTGCGGGATCGATCAGCGCCTGCGCGTCCATCGCTGGCTGGGCGACCTCGAGAGCCGCGGCGGCAAGCTCGTGATCGAAAGCGTCACGCCCGAGCGCGCCGATGCGATCGCCGCTTCGAGCGATCTGACCGTGCTGGCGGCTGGCAAGGCCGAGCTTGGCCGGATCATCCCCCGCGACGAGGCGCGCTGCGAGTTCGACGCGCCCCAGCGCAATGTCGTGATGGCGGTCGTGCGCAGCAAGTCGGGCCGCCACGTCAGCGAATGGTTCGCCGATCGCTGGGACCTCATCCCGCAGAAGTTCAACTTCTACGCCGACGCGGGAGAGTATTTCTGGGGCCCGTACATGCACAAGACCGCCGGCGACACGTTCGCGGTGCTGCTCGAAGCGAAGCCGGGCGGCCCTTTCGACAGGTTCGCGGATGTCCGGTCTGGCGAGGAGACCATCGAGATCTTCAGGGAGCTTGCCCGGGAATGCGCCCCGTGGGAGCGCCACTTCATCGACGACGTCGAATATGTCTCCGAGGATCCGCACGGCTGGCTGGCCGGCCGGGTGACGCCGGGCGTGCGGCGGCCCTTCGCCAAGCTTCCGTCCGGTGGCCTCATCATGCCGATCGGCGACACCGCGATCACCTTCGATCCGATCTGCGGACAGGGCGGCAACTTCGCCAACCGCGGCGCCAGGTTTCTCGCCGAGCAGGTCACGGAACGCGGCGACCGGCCGTTCGACGAGGCCTGGATCACCGGCGTGTTCGACCGGATCTGGGCCTTCTACGGCCGGAGCCAGTGCGCGTTCAACAACACCTTCCTGAAGCCGCTGGAGCCGTCCGCCGAACTCGTGATGCGGACCGCGCTCCGGTCCGAGGAGGCGGCGAACGAGTTCTACTATGGCCTTCCGCATCCCGAATCGATCCTGCCGGCGCTCCGGGACATGGGCGCGGCGCGGGCCTTCGCCGAGCGGCACGGCGTGAGCCTCGAGATGGCGTGATGGCCGCTCTGACTCCGCTCCAGCTCCGGTTCCGCGACGCGATGGCAAGCCTCGGCGCGGCGGTGAACGTGGTGACCTCAACCGGCGAGGCCGGTCAGGTCGGCTTCACCGCCACCGCGGTCTGCGGTCTGACCGACACGCCGCCGCGGCTCGCCGTCTGCATGAACCGCCGGAGCTCGCAGCACGACATCGTTCGGGCGAACGGGGCGCTCTGCGTGAACACCCTCTCGGCCGGGCACGAGGATCTGTCGAAGGTTTTCGCGGGCATGTCCGAGCTCGACGGCGAGCGGCGCTTCGCCGCGGCGTCCTGGACGACGGCTCTCACCGGCTCGCCGGTCCTGGCGGACGCGCTCGCGTCGTTCGACTGCGAGATCGACGCCGTGCACGAAGTCGGGTCCCACAGCCTGTTCGTGTGCCAGGTCGTGCACATCGAGCGGCGAGAGGGAGACGGCCTCGCCTATTTCCGGCGCGCCTACCATGCCCTGAACGCGGCTTCCGCCGACTGACACCGCCCTCCGTGGCCGGCGCCGCCGGCCACGGAGGGCGCAACTTCCTTCCGGGCGTTGGCGCGCGACCCGCGGCAGTTACACGTCGGGATCGGCGGTTCCGCCGCGGTTCTTCCGCCGGTGCCCTCGGCGGGTCCGGAGCTTAGCGCCCCTGTCCCGGGCGTGCTCGCTTCGGCCCAGCCCGCGGGCATGATGCGAGCGGCCTGCCCAACTGACGGACATGACGCGGGGCAGGGACGCATTCTTAGTCGTCAGACGTCTTGTGTGTTGACAGAATGAAGTCCGTCCGCAATGTTGCCTGCAACTTTGATGAAGTCAGAGGTCTGGACAATCCGTGTCGAGCAGCTTTTTGAGCAAGGTGACGGAAGGGGTGTGGCGGTCGGGTCCGCCGAGCGGCGATCTGCCCGGGCGCATCGCCAACGCGATCGCTGAGGCGATCGCCGCCACGGGCATGTCGCCCGGCACCCGCCTTCCCTCCGAGGCCGCTCTGGCCAAGCACATCGGGGTCAGCCGCCCGACGCTGCGCGAAGGCATCCGCATCCTTCAGCAGGCCGGAGCGCTCGACGTGCGGCACGGGCTCGGCACCTTTGTCAGCACCGCTCAGGCGCAGATCCAGGACCCGCTGGAGCGACAGCAGTCGCTGGATGTCCTGATCCGGAACCTCGGTATGACCAGCGCGGTCCGGGACCTGAGCGTCGCGATCGTCCCGGCGGAGGTCGACGTCGCCCGGTCGCTGGATCTCGAGCCGGAAAGCCCGGTGCTCCTGGTGAACCGGACCCGGCTGGTGGACGGCGTGCCGCTGTCGGTGAGCTTCGAGTATTTCGCGACCGACTCGGTGGAGCGCGATTTCCCCGTCCTGTCGAAATTCACGGAAGGCTCGATCTACCAGTTCCTGCGGCGGGAGTTCGGGCTGACCTTTCCGGGAAGCTCGGTGAAGCTCGGCGCCGTGAACGCGAGCGCCGCCGTGGCGCGGAAGCTCGAGATCAAGAGCAGGGAAGCCGTTCTGCTCATGCGCCAGATTCACATGGATGTCGCGGGCAAGCCCCGGCTCTACACCATCAGCTACCAGAATTCGCGGATCATCGAGTTCACGGCCCATCGGGACGAGGTTTCCCGATGATCGTCGAATTCGCGACCTTCGGCAGCCTCGGGATCGACGATCTCGTCTTCCCCGACGGATCCACCATGTGGGGCGTTCCCGGGGGCGGGAGCATGTATTCCGCCATGGGCATGGCGATCTGGGGCGGGCGCCCCAGCGTGGTCGCGCCCGTCGGCGACGCCTATCCGTTCGAGGCCTTCCGGGATCGCATCGATTTCTCGCGCTGTCCGCGCATCGACCGGACGATGCGGAACTGGGGGCTCTACGAGGAGGATGGAACCCGGCATTTCACGCTGCGGTCGACCTGCCGGGACTATGAGACCTTCTGCGCGGCACCGGAGGCGATCGGCGACGCGGTGTTCGGTGGCGTCCACATCTCCGCGATGCCCTGGGCGATCCAGAACGACGTGGCGCGGGCGTTGCGCGCCGCGGGGGTCCGGCACCTGTCGATCGACGCCGATGACAAATATTCCGACCGGATGTCGCGCGACGACATCGCCGGGCTTCTCACCCTCGCGGACCTGTTCGTGCCGAGCTGGCAGGATGTCCGCAACATGCTGCCGGGGCGCTCGCCGGAGGACGGGCTGCGGGAGCTCCGCGAGATCGGCGCCGGGGTTCCGGTCATCGCGGTGAAGATGGGGGCGGAGGGCGCGCTGCTGCACGTCGCGGGCGACGACCGGATCGTCTCGATCCCGACGGCGGCCGAGGTCGTCGTCGATGTCACCGGCGCGGGCGACGCCTTCGCCGGCGGCGCGCTCCTGGGCTACGCGCGGACCGGGGACGCGGTCGAGGCGATGGTGCGGGGGTCGGTTTCCGCGTCCTTCGCGCTCGCCGCGCACGGGCCCGCCGCGTTGCTCTCCGCCACGCCCGACGAGATCCACCGCCGCGCCGCGGCGTTGCGCGGAAAGATCACCGCGACACCATTCTGACTTCCGAAGGACCGATATCGATGACGCCAGACCTTGAGAAGCAATTCATGCTGCGCGAGATCGCCATGCAGGCGGATTTCGTGGCCGACAACCTGCGGGAGATGATGGAGGGCGTTCGCGAGCGCCTGCGGGACTTCGGCGGCCGCTCCTTCTCCAAGGGCTACGTGATCGGCTGCGGCGACAGCTATTTCGCCTCGCTCGCGGTCCGCGACTTCATGACGCGCGCCACGGGCCGCGACGTCGAGCCGGTCGAGTCGCTCGAATTCTCGCGCTATCTCGTGAACGGGCTGCGGCCGGAGTCCTTCGTGCTCGGCGTCTCGAACTCCGGGACCGTCTCGCGCACCATCGAGGGTATCCGGCTGGCGCGCGGGAAGGGGGCCTGGACGCTCGCGGTGACGGTCTCGGCCGAGAACACCCTCGCGCGCACCGCCGAGACGCTGATCAAGGTGAACGCGGTTCCCAACATCAAGGAACAGGCGGACGGGACCAGGATCGTCACGCCGGGCACGCTGACCTATACGGCGAGCCTGCTCGGCCTCTTCGTCGCGGCGATCGGCATCGGCGAGCTCAACGGCCATCTCGATCCGGCCGCCTCGGTGGCGCTTCTCGCCGAACTGGCGGGCGTGGCGGCGAAGATGCGCGCGGCGGACGCGCCGGCGCGGGCCGTCGCCGCGGAGGTCGCGAAGACCTTCACCCGCGATCGGCAGTTCGTCATCGCCGGAGGCGGGCCCAACTTCGCGACCGCGCATTTCGGGGCGGCGAAATGGCTCGAGGCGCTCACCAAGGCCTCGCATCCCGCGCAGCTCGAGGAATGGGCGCACATCCAGTACTTCATGACCGACGAGACCGTCGACACGGTCCTGCTGCTGCCGCCCGGCGCGGGGCGCGATCGCGGGCTGGAACAGGCGCGCGCCGCGCGCGACATGGGGGGGCGGGTGATCATCGTCGCGGCCGACGACGACGCGGAGAGCCAGGCCGCGGCCGATATCTTCTTCCCGATGCCGACGGGCATCGCCGAGGATCTCACGCCGTTCGTCTACAAGGTCGTGCCGGAATACCTGTCCTGCCACGTGGCGATGGAGCAGGGCCGCAGCTTCTTCGGCTTCGACGATCCCAAGCGCCAGGAAGTCAACTTCCGCCAGATCTTCCATTCGTCTCAGAAGGCCCAGGCGAAAGCGTAACCCGCTCCCGCCCGCCACACAGCCGCGCGCTCGCGCGCGTATCGAACAAGGGAACCACATCGTGAGTGAAGTGATCGAGATGATCCGCGCCGGCGAAAAGCCGGCGATCGGGATGATCCAATTCAACCCGCTGCCTGACAGCAGCAGATGGCGCGGCGGCGACATCGGCGGCGTCCTCGATTTCGCGCTCGAGGAAGCAGAGCTGCTCGTCAAGAACGGCATCAAGGTTCTGATGGTCCAGAACCTGCACGACATCCCCGTCGCGGAAAGGGCGACACTTGCGCAAGTAGCCTGGACTACGCGCGTTGTCAATGAGATACGCAATATTCATAAGGTTCCGGTCGGCCTGAATTTCCAGGAGAACGACGCGGAGGCCATGTTCGCCGTGGCTTCCGCGGCGGACGTCGATTTCGTCCGGATCAAGATCTATGTCGGCGGCATGATGGCCCCCTGGGGGCCGTATACATCGCAGGCGCATACGGCGATCAAGGCGCGCATCCGGACCGGCGCCGACAAGGTCGCGATCTTCGCCGATGTCCACGACCGCACCGGCACGCCGATGATCAACGGCGGTTTCGAGCAGGACGTCGCCTACGCGGTCGAACTCAACGGCGCGGATGGCCTGGTCCTGACCGGCAAGGACTATGCGCAGACCCTCGACTACTGCCGCAAGGCGCGCGGCGTCGCCGGGGACGTTCCGATCCTCGTCGGCGGCAGCGTGAACGGCGAGAACTGGAGCGAGGTGGTCTCCGTCGCCGATGGCGCGATCGTTTCCTCCTGCATGAAGGGCTCGGGCAAGTCCTTCGGCAAGCTCGATCCCGAGAAGATCCGAAGCTTCGCCGCCGCGATCGCGGCGTGACGTCGGCCCGCCGCCGTCCAGGCGGCGGGCGAACACGACTGGGTGCCTTTTCAACAATCGGAGTCTGCCATGCTTAAAATGCTCCTTCAGGCTGGATTGGGCCTCGGCCTGGCCGCCGGGATCGCCGGCTCGGCCGTCGCGCAGGACAAGCTGCGCGTCGCGATGGTCGCGTCGGAATCCGGGATCGGCGACCGCTCCTTCAACGACATGGTGGTCGTGGGGCTGAAGCGCGCGGAGGCCGAGCTCGGCGTCGAATACGTGGTGATCCAGCCGCGCGCGATCTCGGACTTCCAGGCGTCGCTCGCCCGCGCCGCCGCGCAGGGTTTCGACCTGATCATCGGCAACTCCTTTGACATGGTTCCGCCGCTCGAGGCCGTCGCCAAGGCCTTCCCCGACCAGAAGTTCGCCCTGATCGACGCCGGAATGGAAGTGCCCAACGTCGTCTCCGCCGTCGCGAAGGACTGGGAAGGATCGGCCGTGGTCGGCTATATCGCCGCCAAGACGACGAAGACGGGCAAGATCGGCTTCGTCGGAGGCAAGGACATCCCCGTCATTCACCGCTTCTTCGCCGGCTATTACTACGGCGCGAAGATGGCGGACCCGAACGTCGAGGTGCTCGAGCGATACTCGGGAACCTTCACCGATCCCGCCGTCGGCAAGGAATACACGCTCGCGCTCGCCAGCGAAGGCTCCGACATCAACTACGCCGTCGCCGGCGCGACCAGCTCGGGCGTGATAGACGGGGCCCGCGAGAGCGATACCCTCGCGATCGGCGTCGACTCGAACCAGAACTACCTCGCGCCCGGGCATGTGCTGACCTCGATGATGAAGCGCGTCGACACGATCACCTTCGACATGGTCAAGAGCGTCCAGGACAACGACTTCAAGGGCGGCCAGGTCCTGCTCTACGGCCTGAAGGAGGGCGGGGTCGACTTCGCCATGGATGAGAACAACGCCGGTCTCATCGCGCCCGAAGTCCTGGCCGACGCCGAAGCCTTCCGCGACAAGATCATCGCGGGCGAGATCGTGGTCCCGAACTATTTCGACATCGCCCCCGGAGCGAAATCGATGGGCGAGCCGCCGGTTCCGACCCCGCCGTCGATCGCCGACGCGAAGTAGGATTTCGTCCTCCGCGAGCGGCTCGGCCCCTCGGCGCCGGCCGCCCCACCGCCGCCGGTCGATCCGGCGGCGCGAGAATCCGAGGTCAGCAATGTCGCATCCCATGTCTTCCCATGTCTCGGTCGAGGGAATCGCCAAGCGGTTCGGCGATTTCACGGCCATCCACGAGGCCACGCTGACCGTCGCGAAGGGCGAGGTCCACGCCGTGATCGGCGAGAATGGCGCGGGCAAATCCACGCTGATGAACATCCTCTACGGGATCCACCAGCCCTCCGAAGGCAGGATCGTGATCGACGGCCAGGCCGTCGAGCTCCTCGGCCCGTCCCAGGCGATCGCCCGGGGCATCGGCATGGTCCATCAGCATTTCAAGCTCGTGCCGAGCCTCACCGTCGCGGAGAACATCATCATTGGCTGCGAACCCCTGACCACCACCGGGCTGGTCGACCTCAGGCGCGCGTTCCGCGAGACGGAGGAACTCTGCCGGAAGTATGGCATGGCGCTGAACCCGCGCGCGCGCGTCGCCGCTCTCTCGGTCGGCCTGAGGCAATGCGTGGAGATCCTCAAGGCGCTCTACCGCGACGCGCGCATCCTCATCCTCGACGAGCCGACCGCCGTCCTGACGCCGCATGAGACGCGCGAGCTTTTCGCGACGATGCGCGCCTTCGCCGAGAGCGGCCGGTCGATCATCTTCATCTCCCACAAGCTGCGCGAGGTGCTGGCCGTCGCCGACCGGATCTCGGTCATGCGGCAGGGGCGGCTCGTCGCGACGATGGACAACGCGGACCTGAGCCCCAACCAGCTCGCCGACATGATGGTCGGGCGCGAGGTCCTGCTCAAGGTCCGCAAGGGCCGCGCGACGCCCGGAGCACGCGCGTTGGGCATCGACGGGCTTTCGGCGCGCGGCGAGCAGGGGGAGCGCGTCGTCACGGACCTTTCGCTCGCGGTACGGCTCGGAGAGATCGTCGCGATCGCCGGCGTCCAGGGCAACGGGCAGGACGAGCTGATCGAATGCGTCGCCGGCTTGCGCCGGCCCGAGCGCGGGACGGTGCGGATAAACGGGGTTGAAACACGGGCCGATCCGCTCGCCGCCCGGTCGGCCGGTCTCGCCTACATCCCGGCCGACCGGGGCGGGCTCGGCCTGTCGCTGACCAGCGGCGTCTGGGAGAACCTCGCCGTGGGCCACCTCTCTGAGCTCGGTCGCGGCCTGTTGTTCTCTCAGCGCCTCGCCCGGGAGCGCGGCGCGCGGATGATCCGGGAATTCGACATCCGCGGCGCGGTTCCCGACAAGCCCGCTGGATCGCTGTCGGGTGGCAATCAGCAGAAGGTGCAGCTCGCGCGGGAACTGACGCGCGACGCGCGGCTCATCATCGCCGAGCAGCCGTCCCAAGGGGTGGATATCGGATCGATCGAGATGATCCATCGGACCCTCGTCGCCATGCGCGACGCGGGCAGGGCGGTCCTCGTCGTCTCCTCGGATCTCGACGAGGTCTTCGCGCTCTCCGACCGGATCCTGGTCATGTATCGCGGCGCGATCGTCGCGGATCTCGAGACAAGCGAGACGGACGTCGAGACCGTCGGTCGATACATGGGAGGCCTCGATGGGCCAGGCCGGGTCGGCTCCGACGCAAAGCGGGGTCACGATGTCCACTAGGCACGCGTTCAATATCGGTGGGCTGCTGCGTCCCCTCGTCGCGCCCTGCGTCGCGATCGCCATCGCGGTCGGGGTCGGCGGGTTGATCGTCCTCGCGCTCGGCGAAAACCCGTTCAAGGTCTACGCCATCATCGTCGAGGGCAGCGTCGTCGGGCTTCCGAACTTCCTCGTGAGCCTGCAGATCATGAGCCCGCTGCTGTTCACCGGCCTGGCGGTCGCGGTGGCGTTCCGGGCGGGACTCTGGAACGTCGGGGCCGAGGGGCAGATGATCATGGGCGCGCTGGCCGCCGGGATCGCCGGCTCCGCGCTGGATCTTCCCGCGATCATCCACGTGCCGGTCTGTCTGCTCGCGGCGGTGGTCGGCGGCGCGGCCTGGGCGCTCATCCCCGCCTTCCTGCGCGTCCGCTACAACGTCAACGAACTGGTCGTCTGCCTGATGCTGAATCCGGTGGCGCTCCTGCTCACGGGATGGGTCTCCGCGCGGGTGCTGAAGGCGCCCGGACCGACGAACAAGCTGCCCGACGTGCTGCCGAGCGCGGGGCTCACCAATCTCTCGGTCTATTCCCAGGTCAATACCGGCTTCGTCATCGGGCTTTCCCTCTGCCTCCTGATCGCCTTCGTCAATCACTACACGAAGGCGGGGTTTCGGTGGCGCCTGATCGGGCTGAACCCGCGCTTCTCCAACTACGGCGGCCTGAAGGTCGAGCGCCGTTCCCTCACGGTCTTCCTGCTGAGCGGCGCGATCGCGGGCCTCGGCGGAGCGGAACAGGTGCTGGGGCAATATCACGCCTTCTACGACAATTTCTCGCCGGGCTACGGCTTCGACGGGATCGCCGTGGCGATGCTCGCCAACAACAACCCCCTTGGCGTCATCCTAGCCGCCTTCCTCTTCGGGGCGCTGAACAGCGGCGGCGTCGTCCTCCAGATGATGACGGGGCTCAGCAAGTACCTCGTGCAGGTCCTGCAGTTCATCATCGTGCTGATCCTCGCGGCCCGCTTCTCCTGGGACTGGGTCGCGAACCTCAGGGCCGCCAGGGCGACCCCGCCCGATCCCTCGTCGAAATAGGAGAGCCGCTTGTTCACCGAGATCGCCTTTTCCGCCGTCCGGATCTCGACGCCGCTGCTGCTCGCGGCGATGGGAGGGTTGCTGACCTATCGGGCGGGGATGCTCAACATCGCCCTTGACGGCTTCATGATCATGGCCGCCTTCGCCGCAGTGCTGTTCGCCGCCATGACGGGCAGCCTGACCATCGCCGTGGCCGCCGCCGTCGTCGTCTCGGTGATGATGGCGACGCTGCTCGCGATCTTCAATCTGCGGTTCAAGGCCGACATCTTCATCGCCGGCGTCGCCGTCACCTTCCTTTCCTACGGGCTCAGCGCGCTCCTGCTGAAGGGGATCCTGGGCGAGGACGGGCTGTTCTCGTCGAGCGACATCCCGAAGTTCGCGCCCATCGAGCTTCCGCTGATCAAGTCGCTCCCGGTCGTGGGCGACATCCTCAGCGGGCACACCATTCTCGTCTATGTCGCGTTTCTGAGCGTGCCGGTCGTCGCCTGGACCCTGCGCCGGACCCGCTGGGGGCTGCGGGTCCGCGTCGTGGGCGAGGCCGAGGACGCCGCCGAGGCGGCGGGCATCGGGATCAACCGGATCAAGTTCGAGACGATGCTGCTCTCAGGCGCGTTCTGCGGGCTGGCCGGCGCCTATCTTTCGCTCGGCTACGTGTCGCTGTTCGCGAACAAGATGACCAACGACCGCGGCCTGATCGCGCTCGCCGCGATCTTCTTCGCCAAGGGCCATCCCTATGCGACGGCGTTCGTCGCGCTTCTCTTCGGGCTCGCGACCGCGCTGTCGGTCAGGCTGCCGAGCGTGACGGGCATCGCGCCGCAACTGCTGCAGATCATCCCCTATTGCGTCACGGTCGCCGCCCTCGTGGTCGTCGGGGTCCGCGGAGCCAGGGCCGCGCGCCGAAACAAGGCCTGGAGCTTCGACATCCACTGAGCGGAAGGGCCGACCCTTCCCAACTTCACCTTCGCCTGTCGAAAGGAACGCGCCATGCGCAAGAAGATCATCCTCGACGTTGACACCGGCACGGACGACGCCGTGGCGATCATGCTCGCCGCCCTGCATCCCAAGATCGAGCTCTGCTCGGTGACGACGGTCAACGGAAACGTCGAAGTCCACCACTGCACCGACAACAGCCTGCGGGTCCTCGACCTTGTCGGCCGGCCGGACGTGCCGGTCTACGAGGGGGCGACCCGCCCCATCGTGCGCGACGATTTCCCCGTCGCGCGGCACCTGCGGCGCAACCCCGGCGTGCACATGGACGTGGTTCCCTTTCCCGGGACCGCGCGCGGCAAGGAGACCCAGGTCGCGGCGGCGCACCTCGTCGAAGCCATGGCGCGGCGGCCGGGCGAGATCACGCTCGTGGCGGTCGGTCCGCTCACCAACGTCGCGATCGCGCTCGCGCTCGATCCGGCCTTCGCCCGGAACTGCCGGGAGCTGGTCATCATGGGCGGCGCCATCGCGAAATCGAACATCACGCCCTCGGCGGAATTCAACATCTGGGCCGATCCCGAGGCCTCGGCGCAGGTGATGCGGGCCGATTTCGCGAGGATCACGCTGGTTCCGCTGGAGGCGACGCATGAGGCGCTCGTCTCCCTCGGGCAATGCGCCGCGTTGCGCGCCCTCGGGACACCGGCCGGCATCGGCTCCGCCGAACTGATCGAGCACCGGATCAGGGGCTACGAGGCGCATCAGCCCACCGGAACGCCCGAGGCCGCGCCGGTGCATGACGCGCTCTGCGTCGCCGCGCTGGTCGAGCCCGAGGTGATCCGGACAATTCACGCCAATGTCGTGATCGAAACGCGGGGCGAATTCACCATCGGACGCACGGTCGTCGATCACGAGCGTCGCACGAAGCGGGAGCCGAACTGCCACGTCGCCATCGGCGCCGACCGCTCCCGGTTTCTCGACCTGCTCACGAGGACCTTCGCGGCGGGGGCCGGCGCGGATGATCGCCGCGGTTAGCCCGGAAATCCGGACCGGGCCGCGGGCGGTCGCGCGCGGACCAGTCCGGTCGCCCCGCGGCGCGGCGCGACCGGAGGCGCTAGAACGCGCCGTTGAATTCGTAGATGTCGGTCTCGGTCCGGCGCTGATCCGTCAGGTCGAGGCTGGCGAAGATCTTCTCGAAGTGCTGGCGCATCTCCTGCTCGGCCTCCAGGGGTCGGTTCTCGGAGATGCGGTCCACGATCACGCGGTGCTCGTGGGTGAGACAGGTTCCGGTCTGCACCCGCTCGTAGACCGACTGGATCAAGACCCCGCGCCGGATCAGCGTGTTCAGCATCTGAGCGATCACGGGATTGGCCGCGATCGCGCTCAGCAGGTGGTGAAATTCCGCGGCGATCCGGTAGACGTCGGCGCGCCCCTCCGCGAAGGCCCGTTCCTCCCGCACCAGATGCGCGCGAAGCAGGCCGATGTCCTCGGCGGTCGCCTTCTCGCAGGCAAGCTTGACCACGACGCCCTCGAGATGACGCCGGGCTTCCAGGACGTGGCGGGCCTCCTCGACCGTCGGGCGGGACACGAAAGCGCCCCGGTTCAACTCGAACACCACGACCTGCTCTTCCTGGAGGCGATCAAGAACACGTCGAATGCGCGAGCGGGGAACGCCATATGCTTCCGCCAGCTTCACTTCGTTGATGTGGTGCCCCGCCAGAATTTTCTTATCCGTTATGGCATCCATAATTCGGTCATATATGACCTTTTCTATTGGGTGCGTGCCACGGATCTTCTTGTCAGCTGTCTTGGTTTCCACGCGCGCCTCCTGATCGCACCCATGTTTAAGGAGGGATCTCAACCTGTTGCAAGGGTCTTGTCTCCGGAAGCCCGACGCCGCCGGGGTCAGCCGCGGGATGAGGCTGGCCGCCGGCGCGGACCCCGCGATGTCCGGGCCCGTCGCGCGCGGATCGCGGAGGGAACCGAAGGGGCCCGGATTTGTCGGAGGGCGTGATTTCGGCCGATGGTCGAGATCGGCGGATATGAAAGGCACTGGCGTGACGGCGGACCTCGACCTCGATTTCATCGCACACGATGATCTGCGAAGACAGATCGCGTTCTTCGTGGAATGCGACAAGATGAAGAGCATCCAGAGAAGAACGCAGCTGATCGACGGATCGCGATGCGAGAACGACGCGGAGCACAGCTGGGAGCTTGCTCTGATGGCGATCGTTCTTCAGGGTTACTCCAACGCGCCGGTGAACATGCTGCGGGTCCTGAAGATGGTCATCGTGCATGACATCGTCGAGATCGATGCCGGGGACACGTTCATCTATGACACGGAAGCCGGTGCCGACCAGCGCGACAGGGAACGGACGGCGGCGGATCGCATCTTCGGCATTCTGCCCGAGCCGCAGGGGCGAGAGTTCCGCGCGCTGTGGGAGGAGTTCGAAGCCCGGGAAACGGACGATGCGAAATTCGCCCGGGCACTGGATCGCTTTCAGCCGTTGCTGCACAATTTCCTGACGCGGGGGGGAACCTGGCGCACGCCGGGCGTGGGCCCAGGCGAGGTCCTTGAGAAGAAGCGCCCGATCTCGGATGGATCTGACCTCCTGTGGTCGGTGACGAACGACATCGTCGCCGAGGGCGTGCGGAGAGGATATCTGCGGGAGTAGAGGCCGCGCCCCGTCCGATGCCGCGGCCCACGTGCTCGAGATTCGGCGGCCGGGTCGTGAAGCGGAGCATTGGTCGGCGCCATCAGCATCGACCGGGCGAAGGCTGGACGCGCGTCCACCAGATCTCGCAGTTGAAGTTCGAAATAGCGCGCGCGCCCGTGTAGGTTCGATCTGACCTGCGACAGTCGCGGCGACAGTCATACGCTACACGCCGGCGCGCCCGGCTTCCATGATCTGATCGCGGAAGG
>QFPW01000049.1 GCA_003241785.1 Rhodovulum sulfidophilum
ACTTCAACCAGCCCGCGCCAATCCCGGCGGCGGCGTAACCGAGGCGGAGATCCACTCAGCGGTAGCCGGAATTCTGTTCAGACAAACCAAGCCACCTCTCTCCTTCTGGCACCTGCAGCGCCCGCTCCAGAGCGCCGTCGCGCCCATAGAAATATGGCTTCGCGCACTGTCCCTTCGCGGGTGCCGCTTCAATCGACCGCTCGCGGGACATGTTGAATACGTTGATGACGGCACCATAACCATCCGCGCAGAAAGCGCGGAGGTAGCAACGGGGTACGAAATGCTGAGACTTGTTGGCTGGCATGGCGGTCGGATGATGGGTCCCTCAGGGCGACGACGCAACTTGTTGTGTCTGTCGGGGTGCAAGAGCAGCTTTGCCATTGCGCCTGAGGCGCGTCGTGGCATTAAAGCACTGCGACTGCCCTAACGGTAGGATTTGCAAATACATGAGAAAAGAGCGAGCGAGCGGCCGCAAGGCATCAGGCCGAAAGCAAGCCACATCCACCGAACTGACTGGTGGCGCTGGCTTCACTTATGAAGACAAGGTGGTTGCCTATTATTTGGCGGCGCTGCTCCGTGGTGAAAGAGCCCTGCTTCAGGACGGCACCGTCCAGGCCGTTGCTGTCCAGCAGGCGGGGCACGGCCACCCGATGGATGACCTTGTGGTCGAATTCCAAGATGCTGCGGGACCGCGCCTGCTGGGCCTTCAGGTAAAGTCATCGATTACTGTAAGTGGGGCCGCTACCAACTCAGATTTCCGCGATGTTCTTGACCGCGCTCTCGAGACACGCAAGACCCACGGCTTTCAAGCCGATCGGGATGCCTATGGTTACATCACTGAGAACGTGGCCGAGGCGGCGCATCGGTCGCTCAACCGTCTCATCGATTGGGCAAAGAGCAGTCCCACTCCAGCGGACTTTGACCGGCGTTTTGCCGAAGGCGGAGCTGCCGCCGCTGCGGAACGCGCGCTGCGGGAGGAATTGGCGCCGCTTATCGGGGGTGATATTGCGCACGAATGGAATTTCTACAGCCGGTTTGTCGGTGCTCGCCTAAACGGACTCAACGAAACGGGTATCGTTTGGTCAGAGATTACAAACCGCCTACAAGAGTTGGTTGCCAACAATGAAGACGGGCAAGACGTCCTTCTCTTCGATCGCTTGTGTCGCATTGCGCGCGATGGCGCTGGCACGGCCCGGAAATGGACGCGCGCAACATTGCTTGCGCAACTCCGGGGCGTTGTCAGACTGAAGGTCTCGGTGAACCTTCGCGACGACCTCGACTTGCTCGCCCAATTTTCCAAGGATGGTCTCAACGAAATTACCGACAGCATCGACGGCTTCGAGGTTGACCGCACTGCCTTTCAGCAGGCCGTATCGGAACGTCTTGCCGCTAGCCGCGTCGTAAATATCAGCGGGCTTCCAGGGTGCGGAAAGTCTGTCGTCCTCAAGCGGGTTGCGTTGGATGCTCAGAAACGCGGGCCGATCTTCTTTCTAAAGGCAGATCGTCTGTCCGGCAAAAGTTGGACCGAGTTTGCTGCAGTATTGGGCCTCAAGCACCGTAAGCTCGACGAGCTTTTAGCGGAAATTGCCGCAACCGGAACGGCCACCCTCTACATCGACGGCATTGACCGCATTAATCCCGACCAAAAGCGTATCGTCCTCGACATTCTCAATGCGATCGAGGCTAATGCTGCGCTCGGCAGCTGGCGCGTCGTGGCCACATCACGTGACCAGGGGCTTGAGACGTACCGCGCGTGGTTTCCGAAGACTTTCTACAGCGGCACGCCGATTGGTGATGTTCAAGTCAAGCCGTTCGACGACCATGAAGCCGAGGCGCTGGCCAAGGAGAAGCCCGGCCTGCGCCGCCTACTGATGGGCACTCCCTCGGTTCAGGCCATTGCCCGTCGTCCGTTCTTCGCGGCCGTTCTCGCGAGAAGCTTCAGCGATGGCACAACGGAACCGAAGACCGAAGTCGATCTCATCAACGCGTGGTGGGCACGTGCGGGACACGACGCCCCGGCGGAGGTCGTTCCGCAACGCCAACGCGCGCTACTCGATATTGCGGAAAAAGGCGTCGCAAACCTTGGTAAGAGCGTCCCGGCCCGAGTGCTTGCTCCGCCCTCATTCGAGCACATCGCCGCGTTGAAGGCCGACTTGGTCATACGGGGGAATAACGGCGACGCATCGTTTTCCTTCACGCACGACATCTTCTTTGAGTGGACGTTCTTCCGCCTTCTTATTGACCTTGGTGATGCGTGGATCGATGGGCTGACAAAGGCTGGAGAGCCGCCGCTACTCGGCCGCGTCGTCGGCCTGTTAGCCCAGAGCTCGATCGCCGCGCCAGGCGAATGGTTGGCAGGATACGCCGCTCTCGATGGATCGACGCTCCGTCCTCAATGGCGGCGGGAGTGGCTGACGGCACCACCGTTTACGAGCGCGTTCGCAAACGGCCAGATCGAATTCACGGCGCTTGTAACGGCAAATGGCTATAAACTCCTCGAAAAGCTGTTGGTATGGTTCCAAGCCCAGCACACCATCCCAAGCCCGATTGTGATGGAGCAGGTTTCACCCGGGCAAGCGGGCCTCGACCGCGTTGGCCTCGCTGAACTGCTAAGCTGGCCTTCGGATTTCACGAGCTGGGGCCGCTTTATCGACTGGCTGTTGCCGCTCGCGCCGACGCTGCCAGTCAGGCTGTATCCAAGAGTGGTCGAAGTGTTTTCCGTTTGGCAGAACGCGCTTTCAGATTTTCGCACCGCTAGATCAAAGGCCATCGTCACCACTTGCGCGGATTGGTTGCTCGACTTTGAAAAGGCAGCTTACCCAGAGAAGCGAACTTTCGAGCATGGCCGATGGGATGAGCTTGGCCGTGAAGCGCAAAAGCAATTCGCAACGGCGCTACGCATCGTCATCGTGCGGGCTGCACGGGCGTTCCCCGAGGATGCCAACGCGCTGTTCGATCGAGCCGTCGCGAACAAGCATATGCGGCACGACGCTTATAGCGACGTCATGGCGCTTGCATGGATGATGGCTGAGGTTTCGCCCGAGCGATTGGCGGCGGTCACCAAAGCAGAGTTACAGCAGGAGCTGCCGCAAGATCATCTCGACCGGGAGAAGCGTGAGCAACGGGAGCACGTAGAGTGGATCCGACGAATCCGCGAGAAGCCCGAAAGTGAGCGTAGCGAGAATGAGAAGCGCGCGATCGAACATCCGTACTTCCACATTCCGCATAGTTTTGACGGTTTGGGTCGCGAAGAAATTGGAATCGACCGACACAATAACTACTACTACCCGGTTTCACCGGCGCACGAGCCGTTCGCCAGCCTGTTCGGCAGGAAATCCGACGTCGCGTTGCAGCTGATACGTGATCTCGCCAATCACGCAACTACGGGATGGCGGCAGATCGCCGGTATCACCCGCCGCCAGCATGGTACACCAATTCCCGTGACGATCGCGTTCCCTTGGGGGGAGCAGCAGTTCTGGGGCGATTGGCCAGCGTATAACTGGCAGCTTGGCCAGCTTGGCCCGCAACCGCTGGAATGCGCGTTCCTAGCGATGAGCTACTGGGCTTTTCGTCAGATCGAGAATGGCCGGTCTGTTGATGAGGTGATCCAACTCATTGTTGATGGAAACGAGTCGATCGCAGCGGCCGGATTAGCGCTTCGGTTGGCGCTTGAAATATTTCATCTTTCAGATGTGACCCTGGCCCTGTGTACGTGCCAACGACTTTGGCCGTTTGACATTGCACGAGTGCGTCACGAGCCAATGCGAAACGTCGACCTGTTCGGGTTCGGTTTGATGAACCAGCTAACAGGGGAAAAGAAAGCTGCGGAGGACTACCTCAACAAACGCTCGAGCCGCTCCCGTGATGTGAAGCAACTCGCCATGCGGTTCGCCGTCAACGGCGACGATGCGCTGACCGCCCGTTTCAAAGAAGCATTGGCACGATTTGCGACCGAGTTGCCCTACGAGCTCGAGGAACATCGCTCAAATTCAGCTGCAACGGCTACGCTCAAGACGCAGGCCGAAGAGTACGCAGCGTTGGCGGTGGTGGAAAACTATCAGGGATATCGCACGCCCGACGAACAAGTTATGATCGCCTATAAGCCGCCGCTCTCCGAGGAGACCGTCAAGCGCGGCGAAGCAGCGGTGATCTACCTGCAGCAAAGCAGCGTTCTGGCATGGGCGATGAAATCGCTCCGCGCCTTCGCGCCTGGCCCTGACAAAAAGCTCGCTGACGCTGTTGCGATGGCGCGCCCTCTCGACGATCCCCAACTCTTCCGAGTGAGGTTGAATGTCGAAGATCACACGCCGCAAAGTACCGTCGCCGCTGTAGCCGCATGTGTCGTCTGCTTTGGCGACCCTACGTCAGATGACTACAAGTGGGCGATCGGTGTGTTGAACCGGATCGATGCCATGGAGGAGCCGCCGAGCTCCTTCTACGGCTCCAAGATTTCGTGGCACCCCGTCCTTCAACTCATCTTCGCGCTGTTGCACCTGCGACGCACAAACCCAACTGACATAGAGCCCGCACGACGCTTGGTGCGCCTAACGTCGCATAGGCATGAAGAAGCTGCCGAGTTCGCCCTCAAGGCGCTACTTGCGGACCCCGATCCCTGTGTGTCGTGGGTTGCCGCCCAACTCGCGCTGGAACAATCGCACGACTACCAACCAGTGATCATGAAGGATGGTAAGCGCGACAGCCGAGCCGCGAAGAAGGCCGCGAAAGGTGCCCTCGACCGGGCTCTTAAAAAGCTAAAGGCAAAGAAGTTTGAGCCTTTTCCCGCGCTGCCGGCTGCTTGGGTCAAAATGGCGTCAGGAGCGAATGATGATGATGACGATCTAGACGACGATGATCCGACCGCCAAGTGGGCGGAGCCTGATCCGGTGTTCGACGCGCAGCGTGCCGCGAAGTGCCTTGAGGATTTCCCCGTCGAAACGTGGTGTGCCTCCGACGAAGCGAGGCCGCATGTCCTTGCCTTGATCCGAAGCATCGTAAATTGGACGGTGCTGCGAATGAACCCGCGTGGCGGGACACGTCGGAGGCGGGACCGTGACACCGACCTAATCGGTTGGAACGACGCGTTGGGTGACGTCCTGGCGCGGGCAGCGCCGTTTTTTGAACTATCACTCGTCAGGACGGAGTTCATCGGCCCGTTCGTTCAGAACCGCAGCGACAACGAACTCCATGTCGTCGCGGCATTCACGGATCGTGTGGTTACTCGGCACGTCTTGGATGCGGCCGTTATCCCGCCGGGGACCTTTGATTTGCTTGACCTCTGCGCCGAACACGTGATCGGCGACAGCACATTTCGGCCGGGAGGTTATCGAGCTGGCGAGGTTTCCGGTCGGGAGATGCCGAAGATCATCGAGGCGCTTCTGATGGTGAATGTCGAGCGCGCGATGGGCGCTGCCCGCTTTGTAAATGGCGACTGGTCCGAGATCGATCTCGTCATGCCCATGGTCGCGCGGTTGGTAAAGGCCACCGGATGGTCCGTATTCGTGATGTCGAAGTTTTTGTTGCTTTGCGAACGTGCGGGCACAGCGTACCCGCTCGATCCGTTCATCGAACAAGTGAGTTCCGTCCTCGCGAGCGTGGACAACGCAAAGGGCGATTGGGTCGGAACCACTCTTCCCGCCCGAACCGCCACGATCGTGCAGAAGCTCGCCGACGCCAATTTCCCCCTCAGGCCAGACCAGGCGCAGGGTCTCTTACGGATTCTCGATGCGTTGATCGACCTCGGCGATCGTCGAAGTGCCGCGCTTGAGCAGACCGAAGCTTTCAAAGGCGTTCAGGCTAAGGAGTCCACTGGATTATGAGCGGCCAAGACGCTATGGGCGCCCGAAGCGGTTGTTCCGGGTCCTCGTCCGCTTTGAGGTGAAGGTAAAGCTTGCCTGAACGCCCGGGGAGTGTCAGGGGCTCTGTGTATCGGGCGGCCGGTCCGGATCCCTTGGTGACCGCGTTCAACCCTGGATGGGCTTGAAGCGATCCTCGAACATGATGGCGAACTGGTTCACCGCTGTCAGCCACCCTCGAACGGTTCGGCTGGTTTTTTCGTGGCCCCGGATCGCGAGGTAAATCAGCTTCTCGGCGGCATCCTCCGAGGGAAACGAGCCCCTGGTCTTGATCGCCTTCCGGATGATTCGATTGAGACTTTCAATCGCATTTGTTGTGTAGATCACCCGGCGGATCTCGGGGCCAAAGGCAAAGAACGGGATCACTTCCTGCCAGGCCCTGCGCCAGGCCTGGGCGATCGACGGATACTGCCGCCCCCAGTCCGCGTCGAAGGCCTCGAGCGCGTCCCAGGCCGCCTCGGCCGTCTCCGCGACATAGACCTCGCGCAGTTTGGCCGCGACCGCCTTGCGGTCCTTCCACGAGCAGAAATTCAGCGAGTGGCGGACCAGATGAACGACGCAGGTTTGGACCATGGTCTGCGGAAAGGCGGCGGTGATCGCCTCGGGGAAGCCCTTCAACCCGTCCACGACCGCGATCAGGATGTCCTGGACCCCTCGGTTGCGCAGCTCGGTCATCACCGAGAGCCAGAACTTGGCGCCCTCGTTCTCAGCGATCCATAGCCCGAGAACCTCGCGCTCGCCTTCGCCGGTGATGCCCAAAGCCAGGTAGACCGCCTTGTTCTTTACGATCCGGCTGTCCTTGTCGCGGATCTTCACGCGCAGCGCGTCGAAGATCACCACCGGGTAGACCGCGTCCAAGGCCCGCGAGCGCCACTCCTTCACCTCGTCGAGCACGGCGTCGGTCACGCGGCTGATCAGGTCCGGGGAGACCTCCAGCCCGTAAAGCTCCTCGAGATGCCCGCGGATGTCGCGCACGCTCATGCCACGCGCGTACATCGCGATGATCTTCTCATCCAAGCCGTCGATCCGGGTCTGACCCTTGCCGATCAGCCGGGGCTCGAAGCTGCCCTCCCGGTCGCGGGGGACCTCGAGCTCGAAGGCCCCGTCCTCGCTCTTCACCGTCTTGCGGCTCACGCCGTTCCGGCGGTTCGTCTGCACCGGCGGCGCCACATCGCCGTGCTCGTAGCCGAGATGCTCGGTCAGCTCCGCGCCCAGCATCCGCTGCATCAGCGCCTTCCGCAGATCCTTCATCAGGCCGCCGTTGGCCATCAGATCATCAGGCCGCTCGCAGCCCCTCAGCAGCTCGTCCAGTATCGCGTCGTCGATCTTCTTCGCCATGGTCCACGCTGTCCTTTCCTCTCAGCATGGACCGGCAAACCCGTACACAGAAGACCGGACACTCTCAACGCCCGCGATGGAGGCGCGAAGCCGCCATGTCGATTCATCGTCTGGAATGACCGCTATCCGTGATTCACGCCTCAAAACTTGCCGTTCCGGAGTGTCCGACATTACAGACATTCCGCTCGACCCAAGCGGGTGTCGGCTCTCAGGTTTTCAGTACTGCCAGCCGCAGGCTAGTTTCCCGCGCACAGCCTCCGTTGCCACTACGGAGTGCGACACCTTCATGACTGCGTGCAAGTAATCCGCACCTTGTCCGCCTCGGCAACGATCCTTGCGGCAAAGACAGAGGCATATCCACGACGAAAGCCATCCCCTCGCTCGAACAGGCGCTGGCCTGCCGTCTCGATGACCGCGCTCAGCATCGATGCTGAGATCGTCACGGCACCCGCGCGGTCAAGCCTTGCCTGAAGACTTCTGGTTTCCTCCGCCGTTCGAGCTTGTAGTGCCCGAAGATAGGCCAAGCGCTCCTGCAACGATGAGTCTTCGAGGTCGAGCGCGCCGATTTCGATCGCTTTGCGCAACCGCTCCAGACGCCTCCGCGCCACGCCGGGTCACTTCGTCGAGCCGGCCAGCTCCGTCCCGCGCTATCTGCGCCTGCCGGCGTTTGAGGATCATCATCAAAATTGCCTCGATACGCTTCCGTTCCAGCAGCCGGCCTATCATGTGCTGGGCGACCAGCGTGTCGAGCGCATCGATCGGGATCGCGATGCCGGTGCATCGAGCAGTGTCCGTGCGCGCCGTCTTCTGGCAGGCATAATAGCGATAGCGCCCGGCCTTGCCGGTCCGCATGGTCATGAGTCCTCCACATTGCGCGCAATGCAGCAGGCCGGTCAGCATGTTCGGGCTGCTAATAAGATGCGGCACAAGCGTCTTCGGGTTGCGGCCGCGCAACAGCGTTTGAACGGCGTCGAACGTTGCCTGATCGATCAGCGGCGGCACGGCGGCGGTGATGACCTCATCATCCGGATTGCGCGTGTTGTCCTTGCCGCGCCGGTTAAATCGGTGCTGGCCGACATAGGTCGTTCGGGTCAGTATCGCGTGGATCTGGCCGATGCCCCAGCGTCCTCAGAGGTGGCTTGGTTTGTCTGAACAGAATTCCGGCTACCGCTGAGTGGATCTCCGCCTCGGTTACGCCGCCGCCGGGATTGGCGCGGGCTGGTTG
>QFPW01000011.1 GCA_003241785.1 Rhodovulum sulfidophilum
GAGGCGTGGCGCCCGCGGGCGCGTCGGGGCGCCGCGCGGGTCGCGCCGGGGCAGGGGGGGCGGCGTCGCGCTGGTTCAGGGGGTGACGATCACCGCCTCGCGGCGGAGCGCGGTGACGCGCACCGGGGTCGGCGCGGCGGCGATGCCGAGCAGGACGGCGGCGGCGTTGGAGATCCGGATCTCGCCGCGCCGCACCGGCCCGTTGAAGAGCGCGACCTCGACGCTGGCCCCGGTCGCGGGCACGGTGATCCGGGCGCGTTCCGCCCGCCGCAGCCCCGCGACGGTCGCCCAGAGGCCCTGGGTGCCCTTCGGCTGGTCGCGCCGGGCCAGGAGCTCGGCGTCGAAGACCCCGGGGGCGAGCCGGTCGTCGAAGTTGATCGTGAAGCTCTCCGCCGCCGGGTCGGCGCCTCGCGGCGCCGGGGCGGCGGCGGGCGGCGTTCGATCGCCCCGGACCGGGCCGGCGCGCGGCGCTTCGGGCGCGGTCCCGGGCCCCGGCGCCGCGCAGCCCGCGGCGAGTGCCAGCGCGAGCATCAGCGCTCCCGTCTTGCCCGCGCGGCGCGCCGCCGTCCCCATCGCGTATCTCCGTCCGCCCGGCGGCCGGTCCGTCCGGGCGCGCCGCTCCCGGTGTAGCTGCGCGGAGCCGGCGAGAAAAGCCCGAGCCCGCGCCGGGGACCGCGCCGGTCACTGGACGCGCGCCCGCGCCGCGGCTAAGACGGGCCGCCCGGAAGCGTGGCAGAGTGGTTGATTGCACCGGTCTTGAAAACCGGCGACGGGAAACCGTTCGTGAGTTCGAATCTCACCGCTTCCGCCATTCTTTCCGCATTCCCTCTCCTCCGCGCGCGCCGCTCCGCTCGGCCTTCAGGCTTCGCTCCGGCGTGGAGCCGGAGCCGGCGCGTGGGCGTTCGAAGATCATCGCGCATCGTCGCCGAAATTGCTCTGGACGCCCCGAATCCGCTTTGCTATAGGCTCCGCACCCCACCGAGGGTACCGCGTTCCGGCGTAGCTCAGCGGTAGAGCAGTTGACTGTTAATCAATTGGTCGTAGGTTCGATCCCTACCGCCGGAGCCAACAACTTCAAGACCTTGGCAGACGATTCTCCCCACCTCGGGGGCCGCCGCGCAGGACGCGGCGCGCCGCGTCGCCCGCGCGCGGCACGTCTTCGGGTCGGGCCGGCGTCCTCCGCGCGGCGGCTTTCGTGGCGCCGCCCGTGGCTTCCCGGGCGGAGATCCTCCGTCCCTTGGGAGACGGCGGACGACCGCCGCGGGCAGGCGCCCGTCCCGGCGACGGATCCCAGGAGCCGGTTGCCTCGCGATCGGCGCGCTTCCCGGAAAGATCCCTCTTGCGGTCGGCTCGCAACATGCTTATGCGTCCCCGGCGTGGAGAGATGCCGGAGCGGTCGAACGGGGCGGTCTCGAAAACCGTTGTGGGGGTGACCCCACCCAGGGTTCGAATCCCTGTCTCTCCGCCACCCTTCAGATGACTCCCTCGACAGGCCGTTGCGTCGCTTGCGACGCGGAGCGGTGAACGGCGTTGGGCGTGCCGCTCGACCGGAGATCCGGACAGTGCGCTCGACGATTTCCGGCCTCACCGGAGCGGCGCCGGGGCCGAGGCGCGGGCGCCTTTCGATCGGCGCCCGGAGCGGTCTTGCGAAGACGCGGGGCGGCGGCGGGACAGGGCGGTTTTGTCGGGGATCAGACCCGCGCGGGCATCCGGATCAGGTCCGGCGGGTCCATTGTCGCGCCGTTTCGCCCCTGCGCGCCTCGGCTTGGCGCCCTCGCGCCCGGGGGCGTGGTTGCGGGGGCGTCCATCGGCTTCTATCAGGGAGCTGAAAGGATCCCCCCGATGGTCGATCGCGCCACCGTCGCCGACGTCGCCCGCGAGGCCGGCGTGTCCGTCGCCACCGTCGACCGGGTGGTGAACGGCCGGCTGCCGGTGCGCGAGGATACCGCGCGGCGGGTGCTCGACGCGGCGCAGCGGCTCGGCTTCCACGCGGCGGGGCTTATTCGCGCCCGGCTGCGCGAGCAGCTGCCCGAGGTGGCGATCGGCCTGCTGCTGCAGCGGCCGCGCGATCCGTTCTACAGCGACCTCGCCGAGCGGCTGCGCCAGGCGATCACCGGCTCGCGGCTGTTCCGGGGCGTGCCGCGGATCGACTACTGGACCGAGGACGATCCCGCGGACATCGCGGCGCGGCTGAGGCGCCTCGGCCGGCGGAGCCGCGCGGTCGCGCTCGTCAGCCCCGACCACGCCGCCGTCGCCGAGGCGGTGGCCGAGCTCACGGCGCGCGACGTGCCGGTCTTCACGCTGCTCTCCGATCTCGCGCTCACCGCGCGGACCAGCCATATCGGCATCGACGGGCGCAAGGCCGGGCGGACGGCGGCCTGGGCGATCCACCACGCGGCCCGCCGGCCGGGCCGGGTCGGGGTGATCGTCGGCAGCCGGCGCTTCCTCGGCCACGAGACGCGCGAGATCGGCTTCCGGTCCTATTTCCGCGAGCTGGCGCCGGAGTTCCGCGTGCTCGACGCGGTGGTGAACTCGGAATCCGACGCCGCGACCGAGGAGGCGGTGACGCAGCTCGCCGAGGCCTATCCCGATCTCGCCGGTATCTATCTCGCCGGCGGCGGGGTCGAGGGCGGGGTCGCGGGGCTGGCGCGGCTGCCCGAGGCGCGCCGGCCGGCGATGGTCTGCCCCGAGCTGCCGCCCCGCGCGCGCGCGGCGCTCGCCGGGCGGATGCTGACGGCGGCGGTCTGCGAGCCCGTCGACCGGCTCTGCGAGCGGCTGATGGAGCTCGTCGTCCTGGCGCTCGAGGGCGAGGGGGCGCGGCTGCCGAACCAGGTGGTGCTGCCGATGGACCTGCTCACGCCCGAGAATCTCTGAGCCCGAAGCGGGGGCGCCGGACCGGGCGCCCCCCGCCCGGCGTCAGTTCTTCGCCTGGTACTGGGCGAGGTTCTCCGGCGTCACCAGCTCGAACGGGACGAAGACCTTGGTCTCGACCGCCTCGCCCTTGGCGAGGGCGAGCGCCGCGTCGAGCGCGCCCTGGCCCTGGCCGGCGGCGTTCTGGAACACGGTCACGTCGAGATCGCCCGCCGCCATCGCGGCGAGCGCCTCCTGCGTCGCGTCGATCCCGGCGACGATCACCTGGTCCATCGGCACGTTCGCGGCCTTCAGCGCCTGGATCGCGCCGATCGCCATTTCGTCGTTGTTCGAGACCAGCGTGTCGAACTTGATCCCGGCCGAGAGCCAGTTGGTCATCAGGTCGGTGCCCTGGGTGCGCGACCAGTTGGCGGTCTGCTCCTCGGCGATCTTGATGAAGGAGCAATCCGGCGTGGCGATCACGTCGTGGATGTCCTGCGTGCGCATCCGCGCCGCCTGGTTCGACAATTCGCCCATCATCACCACGATGCTGGCCTCGCTCTTGCCGGCGGCCTTCAGCAGGCGGCAGACCTCCCGCGTCTGGAGCGTGCCCGACTGCGCCTCGTCGGAGGCGACGAAGGCCTGCTTCTCGGGCAGCTCGTCGACGTTGACCGGCTGGCGGTTCACATAGACGAGCGGGATGCCGGCGGCGGCGGCCGCCTGGGACATCGCCACCGTGGCGTCGGTGTCGACCGGATTCACGATGATCGCGTCGACCCCGCCGGCGACGAAGTTCTCGATCTGGTTCAGCTGCTTGCCGACGTCGTTCTGCGCGTCCTCGACCTGGACCGTCACGCCGTCCTTGGTCGCGGCGTAGTCGACCAGGCCGTTGCGCAGCACGGTCAGGAAATTGTCGTCGAACAGCGCCATCGAGACGCCCACGGTCTGGGCCGAGGCCGAGCCCGCGATGACGCCGAGCGCGGCCGCCGTGATCAGCAATCGCTTCATTCTTCATCCTCCGCTTTTGGCGTCCGGCGTCGCCTTGTTATTCGCCGGATCCTCCCGGGGCGCTTTCCGCCGGGAGCGATGGTTCTTTCATCCGGCGCGCGGTCGGAGCCGTCGCGGCGGCGGAAAGCCGCCGACATGATAAAAGACCGCCCGGGGCGCGGATAGGGGGGATCTCGGACGCGGTGAACGCGGGCGCCTCAGCGCAGGAAGCGCCGGAACCGGGCGAGCGCGAGGGCGAAGCACACGCCGCCGATCAGGATCAGCGCCGCGAGCTGCGGCCAGACGATGCCGAACCCCGCGCCCCGGAACAGGATCGCCTGGGCGAGCATCACGTAATGGGTGTTCGGCGCGGCGAGCATCAGGGTCTGGATCACCTCGGGCATGCTCTCGCGCGGCGTGGTGGCACCCGAGAGCAGCTGCAGCGGGATCAGCACCAGCATCATCAGGAGCCCGAACTGCGGCATCGCCCCGGCGACGGTGGCGAGGAAGATCCCGAGACAGGTGGTCGCGAAGAGCTGGAGCGCGGTCGCGAGCAGGAAGAGCGCGGTCGATCCGGCGAGCGGCACCCCGAGCCAGAGCCGCAGGACGAGCACGAGCGCGAGCAGGGTGGCGACCCAGACGACGAGGCTCATCGACCAGATCTTCGACAGCATGATCTCGGTCGGCGTCACCGGCATCACCAGCAGGTGCTCGATCGTGCCGTGCTCGCGCTCGCGGATCAGCGCCGCGCCGCTCAGGATGATCGAGAGCATGGTGACAGCGTTGATGAGGCTCGTCACCGCGCCGAAGTCGCGCTGGCTCAGCGTCTCGTTGAAGAGCACGCGCTGGGTGAGCGCCACGGGCACGTCCGAGCCGCCGCGGTAGCGGTCGACGTATTCCGCGACCTCTTCCGCGACGATGCGCTGGACGTAGTTGCCGCCGCTGAAGGCCTGGGTCATCCGCGTGGCGTCGATGTTGAGCTGGATCTCCGGCACGCGGCCGCCGACCACGTCGCGCTCGAAATTGGGCGGGATGTCGAGCGCGAAAGTGTCGAGGCCGCGATCGAGCCGCGCGTCCATCTCGGAACCGGCGACCAGCCGCGGCGGCACGAAATAGGGGGGATAGAAGGCGCTGACGATCCGCGTCGACAGCACCGACTGGTCCTCGTCCACGATGGCGATCGCCGCGCGGCTCAGCGTGTCGGGCATCGCCTGCGAATAGGAATGGATCGAGATCGAGAAGGAATAGACCATGAGGATGACCATGGCGGCGTCGCGGCCGAGGCCGCGCAGCTCCTTCACGCCGAGCTCGAAGATATTGGCGAGCCGCATCTCAGGCCGCCTGCTTGCGCAACAGGAGCATCCCGAGCCCGAGCAGCGCCGGCACGGCGACGAGCAGCGCGAGATAGTCGGGCAGAAGGTCGGGCAGGCCGAGCCCCTTCGAGAAGATGCCGCGCGCGATGGTCACGAAATGGCTCGCCGGGAAGATATGGCCGAAGATCGCGCCGCCGCCCTCGAGCACCGACACCGGCGTGAGCAGGCCGGAATACTGGATCGAGGGCACGAGGGTGATGAGCACGGTGGCGAAGATCGCCGCGATCTGGCTCGACATGAAGGTCGAGATCACGAGCCCGATCCCGGTCGCGACGAAGGCGTAGAGCACCGCGGCGAGCAGGAGCGCGGGGAAGCTGCCGGTCAGCGGGACGCCGAAGAAAAAGACCGAGACGCCGGTGAGGATCAGGAAGTTCAGGACCGCGAGCGCCGCGTAGGGCAGCTGCTTGCCGAGCAGGAACTCGAGCCGGGTCACCGGCGTCACGTAGAAATTGACGATCGAGCCCAGCTCCTTCTCGCGCACGATCGACAGCGTCGTCAGCATCGCGGGGATCATCAGGAGCAGCATCGGGATCACCGCCGGCACCATCGCGATCAGGCTCTCGATGCCGGGGTTGTAGCGATAGCGCACGACGAGGTCGAAGGTCCCCACCGTCGCCGCGTCGCCGTAAAGCTCGCGCGCCTTCCGGGTGAGCCAGTCGGCGTGCATCCCCTGGACGTAGCCCTGGATCGTCTCGGCGCGCGAGGGCATCGCGCCGTCGATCCAGGCGCCGATCTCGACCGGCGCGCCGCGGGCGACGTCGCGGCCGAAGTTCGGCGGGATCTCGATCGCGAGGCTGATCTCGCCCGAGCGCATCCGCCGGTCGAGGTCGGCGTAGTCGGTGATCGGCGCCTGCTCAGTGAAATATCGGGAGCCCGCGATATCGGTCACGTAGTCGCGGCTCACCGTGGTGTCGTCGCGGTCGAGCACCGCGAAGCTCAGGTCCTCGACGTCGAGGTTGATGCCGAAGCCGATCACGAGCATCAGGATCAGGCTGCCGAGGAAGGCGAGCATCGCGCGGATCGGATCGCGCCGCAGCTCCAGCGCCTCGAGCCAGCTGTAGGCGAAGATCCGGCGCGGATCGAAGACGCGGCGGGGCGTCTCGGCCGGGGCCGCGTCGTCGGTCGCCACCGGAGCCGGGTCGGGCGGCGCGGCCCCGGCGCTTTCCTCGAGATAGGCGATGAAGGCCTCCTCGAGCGAGGCGGCGCCGCGCGTCGCGACGATCGCCGCCGGCGTGTCGCTGACGAGGACGCGCCCGGCGTGCATCAGCGAGATCCGGTCGCAGAGCTCGGCCTCGTTCATGAAATGGGTCGAGACGAAGATCGTGACCCCGTCGCGCCGCGAGAGCTCGCCCAGGATGCGCCAGAAGCCGGCGCGCGCCACCGGGTCGACGCCCGAGGTCGGCTCGTCGAGGATCAGGATGTCGGGGCCATGGATCAGCGCCACCGCGAGGCTCAGCCGCTGGCGGATGCCGAGCGGCAGCGATTCGGGGAGGGCGTCGAGCACCCCCTCGAGATCGAAGCGCTCCGCCATCTCGGCGACGCGGCCCGGGATGCTCTCGGCCGGGAGCTGGAAGAGCCGCGCGTGCAGCTCGAGGTTCTGCCGCACGCTGAGCTCGGTATAGAGCGAGAAGGCCTGGCTCATGTAGCCGACGCGGCGGCGCACGCCCATGTCGCGCGGATCGACCGGCTGGCCGAAGAGCAGCGCCGTGCCCTCGCTCGCCGGCAGCAGGCCGGTCAGCATCTTCATCGTCGTGGTCTTGCCGCAGCCGTTCGAGCCGAGAAAGCCGAAGATCTCGCCCCGCCCGATCCGGAAGCTCACGTGGTCGACGGCGGTGAAATCGCCGAAGCGCATCGTCAGACCCTCGGCCTCGATCGCCGGCTCCGCCTCGGCGCCCGTGCGCGGCCCGATCGAGACCGGGGCATAGCCGCGCCGGCGCTCCTCGGGCAGGAGGGCGACGAAGGCCGAGTCGAGGTCCGAGGCGCCGGTGCGGGCGAGAATCTCGGCCGGCGTCCCGGTCGCGAGCACCCGGCCCGCGTCCATCGCGACCAGCCAGTCGAACCGCGCCGCTTCCTCCATATAGGCGGTGGCGACGATGACGCTCATCCCCGGCCGTCCGGCGCGGATCGCGTCGATCAGCTCCCAGAACTGGCGGCGCGACAGCGGATCGACGCCGGTCGTGGGCTCGTCGAGGATCAGGAGGTCGGGATCGTGGATCAGCGCGCAGCAGAGGCCGAGCTTCTGCTTCATCCCGCCCGAGAGCTTCTGCGCCGGGCGGTCGGCGAAGGGGGCGAGGCCGGTGCCGCGCAGCAGGTCGTCGATGCGCCGGCGCCGCTCGGCCGCGTCCTGGCCGAACAGCCGGCCGAAGAAGTCGACGTTCTCGGTGACCGAGAGGGTGGGGTAGAGATTGCGGCCGAGCCCCTGCGGCATGTAGGCGATGCGCGGCTGGACCCGCTCGTGGTGCGCGCGATCGGCGATATCGCCGCCGAGCACCGCGACGCGGCCCTCCGCGACCCGCCGCGCGCCCGCGACGAGCGCGAGCAGCGTCGACTTGCCGACCCCGTCCGGCCCGATCAGCCCGACCATCCGGCCCGCGGGCACGTCGAGCGTCACGCCGTCGAGCGCGCGGGTCGCGCCGAAGGACAGGCCGACGTCCTCGAGCCGGACGACCGGACCCGCCGGCGGCGGCGGATCCATGCTCGGCGCGCGCGTCATTGGACCAGGTTCTGGCTCAGGAACTCGGGCCACTCCGCCTCGGGGTCGAGCCGCACATAGGCCATCCCGGGCAGGCCGGTCTTCACGTACTGGATGTACTTGCGCAGCAGATCCTTCGGCACCTGCGCGCGCACCCGGAACATCAGCTTCTGCCGCTCCTCCTCGGTCTCGACCGTCTTCGGCGTGAACTGCGCCACGTCGGCCACGAAGCGGACGGTCGCCGGGATCACCCATTGCGGCGCGGCGTCGAGCACCAGCCGCGCCTCCGCGCCCATCGCGATCCGCCCGGCCTGCGCCGTCGGCAGGAAGAAGGTCATGTAGACGTCGCCGAGGTCGACCATGTTGAGCACGCGGCCCCCGGCGGCCAGCACCTCGCCCGGCTGCGCGACGCGGTACTGCACCCGGCCGTCGCGCGGCGCGCGCAGCGTGCTGTCGTCGATATCCGCCTTGACCGATTCGATCGACGCCTCGGCCGCGTCCACCGCCGCGGAGGCGTCGACCACCATCGCCCTGGCGGCGCCGATCGCCGCCTCGCTGGCCGCGAACTGCGCCTGGGCGGCGGCGAGCGCGGCCTCGGCGGATTGCGCGGCGGCCCGGTCGTTGTCGAGCGCGGATTGCGGGATCGTGTTCGACTTCGCCAGCGGCTCGGACCGGGCGAGCTGGCGGTTCGCGTTGTCGGTCTCAGCCTGGCGCTGCGCCACCACCGCCCCGGCGGCGCGCTGCTCCGCCTCGCGCTGCGTGACGAGGCTCTGGGCGGTCTCGACGCCGATCCGCGCCCGTTCGAGCTCGGCCCGCGCCTGCCGGAGCCGCGCCTCGAGCTGCGCGGTATCCATCCGCGCGAGCTCCTGGCCCTCGGTCACGAAATCGCCCTCGTCGACCAGGATGTCGCCGAGCCGGCCGGCGACCTTGGTCGAGATGTCGATCTCCACGGCCTCGATCCGGCCGTTGCCGCTCGCGAATCCGGCCGGCAGCGGGCTCGCGGTGTACCGGCTCCAGGCGAAATAGCCGACACCGGCGAGCACGATCAGCGCGACGATCGCGAAAAGGGCGCGATGGCCCTTCAAGGGTCCGAGTTTCATGGGGTGCCTCATTTCGCGACTGCTCACGCCTTCTTGACCCAAGCCCGCGGGAGGGGCAAGCGCGCCGGCGCCGCGGGCCTTGCCAATCGCGGCGCGCCGCCGCGGCGAGATCGGGGCCTGACCCCGGGCGCGCGCGGGGCTAGGATGCGCCGCCGCGCGGGCGGCGGGAGGACGGCGCATGGCATTGGCGGGACGCGATATTCTGATCATCGGCGCGGGAATCGCGGGACTCGCGGCGGCGCTGGCACTCGCCCGCCGCGGTGCCCGGGTCGAGGTGCTGGAACAGGCCGAGGCGCTGCGCGAGGTCGGGGCGGGGCTGCAGATCGGCCCGAACGGGCTCGCGGTGCTCGAGGCGCTCGGGCTTGGGCCCGCCTGCGCCGCCCGGGCGAGCCTCCCCCAGGCGGTCGAGCTCCGCGACCGGCGCGGCGCGCTCGTCGCGCGGGTCCCGATGGGCTCCGTGGTCGCGGGGCGGCATGGCCGGCCGTACTGGCACCTGCACCGCGCCGACCTGCTCGGCGTGCTGGAGGAGGCGGCGCGCGCGGCGGGCGTGACCATCACGCTCGGCGCCCGGGTCGCGCGCGTCGCGATCGAGGACGGGCGCGCGCGCCTCTGGACCGAGGCGGGCGAGAGCCGGGCGGCCGATCTCGTCGTCGCGGCCGACGGCGCGCGGTCGCGGGTCCGGATGGACTGGTTCGGCGGCGGCGTGCCGCGCTACGCGGGCTGCGTCGCCTGGCGCGCGCTGGTGCCCGCCGGGCGGCTGTCCCGGCCGCATCCCACGGTCGCGCGGGTGGTGATGGGCCCGGGGCGCCACGTGGTCAGCTATCCGCTGCGCGGCGGGGCGCTGGTCAATCTGGTCGCGATCGAGGAGCGCGCCCGGTCCGAGGACGAGCGCTGGATGGCGCCGGGCGATCCCGCCGAGCTGCGCGCCGCCTTCGCCGGCTGGACGCCCGAGGTGACCGAGCTCCTGGCCCAGGTGGACCAGGTCTTCCTCTGGGGCCTCTACGATCACGAGCCGCTGCCCGACTGGGCGCGCGGGCCGGTGGCGCTGCTCGGCGACGCCTGCCACCCGATGCCGCCCTTTCTCGCGCAGGGCGCCGGGATGGGGCTCGAGGATGCCTGGGTGCTCGCCGAGGCGCTCGACACCGCGCCCGACCTGCCCGCCGGCCTCGCCGCCTATGTCGCGCGGCGCCGCGCCCGGGCGGAGCGGACGCAGCGCGCGGCGGTCGCGAACGGGCGGATCTATCACCTCGCGCCGCCTGCGAGCGCGATCGCGCATCTCGGCATGCGGGCGATGTCGCGGCTGGCGCCGGGCCGGATGCTCGCCCGGTTCGACTGGCTCTACGGCGAGGACGTCACCGCCGCGCGGTGACCGGCGGCGGTGGATGGCGGACCGAGGTCCGCCCTACGCGGGGCGGAGCCGTAGGGTGGACCTTGGTCCGCCATGCCGCGGGGTTTTAGGCCGCGAGGTCGATCCAGACCGGAACGTGGTCCGACGGCTTCTCGCGGCCGCGCACATGCGCGTCGACGCCGCAGGCGGTCAGCCGGTCGGCGGCGGCCGGGGTCAGCAGCAGGTGGTCGATCCGGATCCCGTGATTCTTCGGCCAGGCCCCGGCCTGGTAGTCCCAGAAGGTGTAGACGCCCGGATGCGCGTCCGTGGCGCGCAGCGCGTCGGTGAAACCGAGGTGCAGGATGCGGTGATAGGCCGCCCGCGTCGGCGGCAGGTAGAGCGCGTCCTTCTCCCAGACCTTCGGGTCCCAGCAGTCCTCCGGGCCCGGGATCACGTTGTAATCCCCCGCGAGCACCGCGCAGCCCTCCTCGGCGAGCAGCGCCTCGGCGCGATGCCGGAGCCGCTCCATCCAGGCGAGCTTGTAGTCGTATTTCGGCCCCGGCGCCGGATTGCCGTTCGGCAGGTAGAGGCCGCAGACCCGGACCGCGGTCTCGCCGACCACCGTCGCCTCGATCCAGCGCGCCTGCTCGTCGGCGTCGTCGCCGGGCAGGCCGCGCGTCACGTCCTCGAGTGGCAGCCGCGACAGGATCGCCACGCCGTTGAAGCCCTTCTGGCCATGCGTCTCGATCGCGTAGCCGATCTCCTCGACCTCGAGCCGGGGAAAGCCGTCGTCGATCGTCTTGATCTCCTGCAGGAGCACGACGTCGGGCCTGGCTTCCTTCAGCCAGTCGAGCAGGGCCACGATGCGCGCGCGCACGCCGTTGATGTTGAAGGTCGCGATTTTCATTGCGCGGACGCTAGCCGCGCGGCGCGGCCGGGGCAAGCGGAGGCGGAGGGATGGTGGGCGGAATCGCCCGCCCACCGGCCGTAGGGTGGGCGATTCCGCCCACCGCTCCTCAGATGGAGAAGCTCGTGCCGCAGCCGCAGCTCGACGTGGCGTTCGGATTGTTGATCACGAAGCGCGCGCCGATCAGCTCGTCGGCGAAGTCGATCTCGGCGTCGGCGAGGAAGGGCAGGCTGACGGGGTCGATCAGCACCGCGTCGCCGTCCTTCTCGAGCACGAGGTCGTCGGCCGCCGCCGCGTCCTCGAGCTTGATCTCGTACTGGAAGCCCGAGCAGCCGCCGCCCTCGACCGCGACGCGCAGGAACTTGCGCGGCTGGCCCCCGGCCTCCCCGGCGTTGATCTCGTTGAGCCGCGCGAAGGCGCGGGCGGTGACGCGCGGCGGAATGGCAAGCTGCATCTTTTCGACCCGATGTGTGATGCGATAGGTAAGGAGAAGTAGGCGCGTTCCCGGCGCCCGACAAGGCCCGGAGCCGCAGTGAGATGATCGTCTGAGATGACCGCCCGATACGCGACGCTGCCCGAGACGAGCCGCGGCCGTCTTCACGCGGAGGAAGGATCCGCGCATCGCTCCGGCTTCCAGCGCGACCGCGACCGGATCATCCATTCCTCGGCCTTCCGCCGGCTGAAGCACAAGACCCAGGTCTTCGTCGAGCACGAGGGCGATTACTACCGCACCCGGCTCACCCATTCGATCGAGGTGGCGCAGGTCGCCCGCGCCGTCTCGCGCACGCTCGGGCTCAACGAGGAGCTGGCCGAGGCGGTGGCGCTCGCGCATGACCTCGGCCATCCGCCGTTCGGCCATACCGGCGAATACGAGCTGCAGGACCTGATGGAGCCCTTCGGCGGCTTCGACCACAACGCCCAGGCGCTGAAGATCGTGACCCGGCTCGAGGCGCATTACGCCGAGTTCGACGGGCTGAACCTCACCTGGGAGACGCTCGAGGGCATCGCCAAGCACAACGGCCCGGTGACGGGCGAGCTGCCCTTCGCGCTCGCCGAATACGCCGCGCTGCAGGATCTCGAACTCGACACCCATGCCAGCGCCGAGGCGCAGGTCGCGGCGATCTCCGACGACATCGCCTACAACAACCACGACCTCGCCGACGGGCTGCGCGCCGGGCTGTTCACGCTCGACGACTTGAAGGCGCTGCCGCTGATCGGCCCCTGCGTCGAGGAGGTCGACCGCCGCTGGCCGGGGCTCGAGCCCGGGCGGCGCGAGCACGAGGCGCTGCGCCGCTTCTTCGGCCTGCTGGTCGAGGACGTGCTGGCGACGAGCCGCGCCAATCTCGCGGCGGCCGATCCCGCGAGCGCCGAGGCGATCCGGCATCTCGGCCGGCCGGTGATCCGCTTCTCGGGCGAGACCTTCGAGAAGCTCAGGGAGATCCGCACCTTCCTCTATTACCGGATGTACCGGCACTGGACCGTGCAGCGGATGCGGCGCAAGGCGAAGCTGGTGGTGCGCGAGCTCTTCGAGCTCTTCACCACGGCGCCGGAGCTGATGCCCGAGGGCTGGAACGCCTGCGGCGCGCTCGACGCCACGCTCCGCGCGCGGGTGGTCGGGGATTACATCGCCGGTATGACCGACCGCTTCGCGCTGCAGGAGCATCGCAAGCTCACCGATCCGATGGTGAAAGGGTGACGCGCCTCCGGCGCGTGGCCGCCTTTGCGGCCGGGGAGAGCGCGCGGTGCGCGCGAGTCTTTTTCGAGTGGAGCCGGGCCCGTTGGCCCGTCTCTCGACTGCTCTCCAGGTTAGCAAACCTGTATGAACAGAGGCGGAGCGCTCCGAAGGCGCCGCTGCCCCGGGCTTGACCCGGGGCCTCGACGGCCGGGCGTGGCGCGTTGGGTTCGAGGTCCCGGGTCAAGCCCGGGACAGCGGGGTCCCGTTCGGCGGCCCCGCGCTCAGGCGGCGGGTTCGAGCCGGCGCTCGCGGCGCGAGATCTCGTCCCAGGCGCGGTTGATCGCGGCGAGCCGGGAATTGGCGAGCTTCACCGTCTCGACCGGCAGGCCGCGGGCGATCATCTTGTCGGGGTGATGCGCGCGCACGAGTTCGCGCCAGCGCGCCCGCACCTCCGGCAGCGCGGCGCCGCGCGCGACCCCGAGCACCTGCCAGGGATCCCGCGCCTCGTCCGAGGTCATCCGCGCCTCGACGCAGGCGAAGGTCTCCGCCGGGATGCCGAAGATCTCCGCCACCCGGGCGAGGAAGCCCGCCTCGAGGTCGTGATAGGCGCCGTCGGCGAGCGCGATGTGGAACAGTCCCTCGAGGATATCCTCGAGGATGCGCGGCTGCTCGGCGAACATCGCCGCGATCCGCGCGGCATAGGCGTCGAAGCCCGCGATGTCCTGCCGCGCGAGGTTGAAGACCCGCGCCGCCGCCGCCTCGTCGCGCGGGTCGATCTGGAACACCTGGCGGAAGGCGGTGACCTCGGCCGGATTCACCCGCCCGTCGGCCTTGGCCATCTTCGCCGCGAGGCTGATCACCGCGATCGTGAAGGCGACGCTGCGCTCCGGCGCGACCGGGCGGCGCTCGAACAGCGAAAGCAGCGCCTCGCCCTTGGCGGCGAGCGCGGAAACGGCCTCGGTGATGCGGGTCCAGATCGACATCGGCGCAGATTAGCAAAAGCCGCGCGCCCGCGCGACCACCCATTCGGCCTGTCCGACGCGCTTGTGATGGCGCCGCGGCTCCGGCGCGGATCTCCCTAGGACGCCAGCGTTTTCTGCATCAGCACGAGCTCGTGCCAGCGGCCGTGCTTCCAGCCGACCTCGGGCAGGCGCCCGGTGATCGCGAAGCCCCGCGCGAGATGGAAGGCGACGGCCCCCCGGTTCTCGCCCGAGACGCCCGCGACGAGCACATGCGCGCCGCGCGCCCGGGCCGCGTCGCAGAGCGCCTCCATCAGCGCGCGGCCGACGCCCCGGCCGCGGGCATGCGGGGCCAGCAGGATAGTGTGCTCCATCGTGCGCGCGTAGCCGAGCCCGCGGCGGAACTGCGCGAAGGTGGCGAAGCCCGCGAAACGGCCGTCCTCCTCGGCGAGCAGGAAGGCGGGGCGGGTCGCGATCGCCTCGGCGACCTCGGCCTCGGATTTCTCGGTCGGGTCGAAGGTGATCACCGTGTCGCGGATCACCTGGTTCCAGAGCGCGGCGATCGCGCTTGCATCCCCCGCGCCGGCGTGCCTGATTGTGGCCATCTCGAAGCTCCTCCGGATACCCTCGCATAGGCGTCCCGCGCGGGGCTGTCGAGGGACGCGCGAGGGGATGAGATGGACGCCTGGGATTTCTGGATCGATCGCGGCGGCACCTTCACCGACATCGTCGCGCGCGACCCCGGCGGCGCGCTCCGCCGCGCGAAGCTGCTCTCGGAGAACCCCGAGCAATACGCCGACGCGGCGCTGCACGGCATCCGGGGCTTCCTCGGGCTCGGGGCGGAGGATCCGATCCCCGCCGCGCGGGTGGCGAGCGTCAAGATGGGCACCACCGTCGCCACCAACGCGCTGCTGGAGCGCAAGGGCGAGCCGGTGGTCCTCGTCACCACGAGGGGGCTCGGGGCGCAGCTCCGGCTCGGCTACCAGAACCGGCCCCGGCTGTTCGACCGGAAGATCGTGCTGCCGGAGATGCTCTACGGCCGCGTGATCGAGGCCGCCGAACGGGTGCGCGCCGACGGGACGGTCGAGGTTCCGCTCGACGAGGCCGGTCTCGCCGCCGGTCTCGCCGCGGCCCGGGCCGAGGGCATCACCGCCTGCGCGATCGTCTTCATCCACGGCTACCGGCATCCGGCGCATGAGGCGCGCGCCGCCGAACTGGCGCGGGCGGCGGGGTTCGAGCAGGTCTCGGTCAGCCACGAGGTCAGCCCGCTGATGCGCATGGTCAGCCGCGGCGACACGACCGTGGTCGACGCCTATCTCTCGCCGATCCTGCGGCGCTACATCGATCGGGTCGCCGCCGCCTTCGACGGCGAGATGCGCGGCAAGCTCATGTTCATGCAGTCGAGCGGCGGGCTCACCGACGCCACGCTCTTCCAGGGCAAGGACGCGATCCTCTCCGGCCCGGCGGGCGGCGTGGTCGGCGCGGTCCGCACGAGCGCGATCGCGGGGCAGGGCCGGATCATCGGCTTCGACATGGGCGGCACCTCGACCGACGTCTGCCATTTCGCCGGCGCCTACGAGCGCGTGCTCCATTCCGAGGTCGCGGGCGTGCGCGTCACCGCGCCGATGATGCATATCCACACCGTCGCGGCGGGGGGCGGGTCGCTGCTCGGCTTCGACGGGGCGCGGATGCGCGTCGGCCCGGAAAGCGCCGGGGCCAATCCGGGGCCGACCTGCTACGGCCGGGGCGGGCCGCTCGCCGTCACGGACGCCAACGTGCTGACCGGCCGGCTCCGCCCCGAGTTCTTCCCGGCGATCTTCGGCCCCCGCGCCGACCGGCCGCTCGACCTCGCCGCGACCCGCGCGCGGTTCGAGACGCTCGCCGCCGCGATCGGCAAGCCCGCCGAGGAGGTGGCCGAGGGGTTCCTCCGCATCGCGGTCGAGAACATGGCGAACGCGATCAAGAAGATCAGCGTGCAGCGCGGCTACGACGTCACCGAATATTGTCTCACCGTCTTCGGCGGCGCCGGCGCGCAGCATGCCTGCGCGATCGCCGATACGCTCGGGATGGAGGTCTGCCTGATCCATCCGATGGCATCCCTGCTCTCGGCCTATGGCATGGGGCTCGCCGATATCCGCGCGACGCGGGTCGAGGCGGTGGAGGCGGTGCTCGACGACGCGGGCGCGGCGACGGCCCGGGCGCGGCTCGAGGCGCTCGGGGCCGAGGTCCGGGCCGAGGTCGCGGGGCAGGGCGTGGCGCCCGACCGGATCACGCTGGCGCGGCGGGCGCGGCTGAAGGTCCAGGGCACCGACGCGACGCTCGACGTCGAGTTCGCCGCCGTGCCGGCGATGCGGGACGCCTTCGCGGCGACGCATCGCGCGCGTTTCGGCTTCGATCCCGGCGACCGGCCGCTGGTGATCGATTCGGTCGAGGCCGAGGCGATCGGCGACGCCGCCGACCTCAGCGAGACCGCCGCCGAGGAGGTCGCGCGCGACGAAGCCGCCACCGAGACCGCGACCCGGGCGCCGGTCTTCCTGCGCGGGGAATGGCGCGACACGCGGTTCGTGACGCGCGCGGCGCTGCGCCCCGGCGACACGCTGACCGGGCCCGCCGTGCTGGTCGAGCCGCATACCTCGATCCTGATCGAGCCCGGCTGGCGGGCGCGGATCACCGCGCATGACCATGTCGAGCTCCGCCGGATCGAGGCGCGGCCGGCGCGGGTGGCGCTCGGGACGCAAGCCGATCCGGTGCTGCTCGAGGTCTTCAACAACCTCTACATGTCGATCGCCGAGCAGATGGGCGCGGTGCTCGAGAACACCGCCGCCAGCGTCACGATCAAGGAGCGGCTCGATTTCTCCTGCGCGGTCTTCGACGCCGGGGGAGATCTCATCGCCAACGCGCCGCACATGCCGGTGCACCTGGGCTCGATGGGGGCGAGCGTGAAGGCGATCCTCGCGCAGAACCCGCAGATGCGGCCGGGACAGGTCTTCGCGCTCAACGCGCCCTATAACGGTGGCACGCATCTGCCCGATATCACGGTGGTCGCGCCGGTCTGGGACGAGGGCGAGACGCGGGTGCTCTTCTTCGTCGCGGCGCGCGGACACCATACCGACGTCGGCGGGCTGACACCGGGCTCGATGCCGCCGGACAGCCGGGTGATCACCGACGAGGGCGCCTATATCGACAACTGGCTCCTGGTCGACGGCGGCCGGTTCCGCGAGGCGGCGACGCGCGCGCTTCTGCTGTCGGTGCCGTACCCGGCGCGGGCGCCCGAGACCAATCTCGCCGATCTCCGCGCCCAGGTCGCCTCCTGCGCCCGGGGCGCCGAGGAGCTTGGCAAGATGGTGGCGCATTTCGGCCTCGAGACGGTCGAGGCCTATATGCGCCACGTCCAGGACAACGCCGAGGAGAGTGTGCGCCGGGTGATCGACGTGCTTTCGGACGGCGAATACACCTATGCGATGGACCCGGATTTCGACGGCGCGCCGCGCGAGATCCGGGTCCGGATCACCGTGGACAAGGCCACGCGCTCGGCGGTGGTGGATTTCACCGGCACCACGGCGCAGCTCGCGACCAACTACAACGCGCCCGAGCCCGTCACGCGGGCGGCGGTGCTCTACGTCTTCCGCTGCCTCGTCGACGACTCGATCCCGATGAACGAGGGGGTGATGAAGCCGCTCGAGGTCATCCTGCCGAAGGGCACCATGCTGAGCCCGGAATATCCCGCGGCGGTGATCGCGGGCAATGTCGAGACCAGCCAGGCCGTCACCTCGGCGCTGTTCCTCGCCCTGGGGGCGCAGGCGGCGGCGCAGTCGACGATGAACAATACCACCTGGGGCAACGCGCGCTACCAGTATTACGAGACGATCTGCGGCGGGACCGGCGCCGGGCGGCTCTCGGACGGAACCGGCTATGACGGGACGAGCGGCGTGCACAGCCACATGACCAACTCGCGCCTGACCGATCCCGAGGTGCTGGAATGGCGCTTCCCGGTCGTGCTCGACGAATTCTCGATCCGGATGGGCTCGGGCGGCGGCGGGCGCTGGCACGGCGGCGACGGGGTGACGCGGCGGGTGCGCTTCCTCGAGCCGATGACGGTCGCGATCCTGTCCGGGCACAGGGTCGTGCCGCCCCCCGGCCTCGACGGCGGCGACCCCGGCGGGCTCGGCCGGACCCGGATCGTCCGGGAGGGCGGCGCGGTCGAGGAACTCGCCTCGGCCGACAAGGCCGAGCTCGGGGCCGGCGACGTCTGCTGGCTCGAAACCCCCGGCGGAGGCGGCTACGGCCGATCCGAGTGACGGCTGTCCGGCGGCGTGCTAGTCTCCCGACCCGCCCGCTGGGAGGTCCCGATGCCCCGGAGTCTCGCCTTCGCCGCCGCGCTCTGCGCCGCCACGCCCGGTCTCGCGCAATCCCTGAAGCCCGACGAGGTTCTGAGCTCGATCGCCGTCCGGCCGATCAGCGCGCCGAGCCCGGTGCGCGGCGCCGACGGCCGGATGCATCTCGCCTATGAGCTCGAGGTCACCAATCCCTCGACCCTCTTCGTGACCCTCGACCGGATCGAGGCGCGCACGCCCGGGGGCGCCAGCCTCGGTGCCATCGAGGGCGCGGCGCTCGCGGCGATGATCAGGCCCTTCGCGGGGACGGGCGCGCGGCTCGCGCCCGGCGGGACCGGTATCGTCTTTCTCGACGTGAGCTACCCGGCCGGGACCGAGGGGCCCGCGCAAGTGTTGAGCCGGATCACCGTGACGCGCGAGATCGCCGACGCCTCCGGCGAGCCCGCGCCCTTTCCGGCGAGCGAGCCGGTGCCCGCGACGATCACCTTCGACGGCGCGGCGGTCGCGCCCGAAGGCGCCGCCGTGGTGCTGGAGCCGCCGCTGCGCGGCGCGGGCTGGGTCGCGGCCAATGGCTGCTGCGATTCCATCACCTCGCACCGGGGCGCGGTCATGCCGGTGAACGGGACTCCGCGCGTCCCCGAGCGGTTCGCGATCGACTGGGTCCGGATCGGCGAGGGCGGCAAGCTCTATTCGGGCGACGGCTCTAAGGTCGAGGATTTCGCCTACTACGGGACCGAGGTCTTGTCGGTCGCGCCCGGCACCGTCGCGAACGTCTACGACGAGGCCAGGACGCAGGTGCCGAACGCCGATCCGACCGGGATCAACACCGAGAACATCGGCGGCGATATGGTCGCGGTCGACATCGGCGAGGGCCGCTACGCCTTCTACGCGCATATGCGGCCGGGGAGCATCCGGGTGAAGCTCGGGGACCGGGTGAAGACGGGACAGGTGATCGGCCTGCTCGGCAACACCGGCAACACGACCGCGCCGCATCTGCATTTCCACGTGATGGACGGGCCGTCCCCGCTCGACGCGAACGGGCTGCCCTACGTGTTCCGCGCGTTCAGGAGCACCGGCACGCTCGGGAACGAGGCCGCCTTCGAGACCGGGGCCACCGCCGAGGTGACGCCGCGGCTCGCGGGCGACTACGAGGCGGCGCTGCCGCTCAACAACCAGGTCGTGGATTTCGAATAGGACGTATGCATCTTGGATAAGCCTGTCATCTCAATCGCCTATTGCACGCAATGCAACTGGCTTCTGCGCTCCGGTTGGATGGCGCAGGAGCTCCTCTCGACCTTCTCCGAGCAGCTCGGCGGGGTGACGCTGATCCCCGGGCACGGCGGGATCTTCGAGATCCGCCTCGACGGCGATCTCCTCTGGGAGCGCAAGCGCGACGGCGGCTTTCCGGACGTCCGCGCGCTGAAGCAGATGGTGCGCGACCGGATCGATCCCGAGCGCGACCTCGGCCATGTCGACCGGTCCAAGCCGCCGGCCTGACGCGGCGCGGCGACGCTGTTTCCATTTTGGAATGGGACCTTTGACGTCGAAATCGCTTGGTTTTGTCGCGGCGCGGGATAAATCAGTCGGGCGAGCGGCGAAACGCCGCGACAAGGAACGAGTGCCATGAACCAGATTGCCCCGATCGACCGTACCTCCGAACACGACATCCATTCGCTGTTCCTGGAGCGCTGGTCGCCGCGCGCCTACGACGGTCAGCCGCTGACCGAGGCGGAGCTTCTGAAGATCCTCGAGGCCGCCCACTGGGCGCCCTCCGCCTACAACTTCCAGCCCTGGCGCTTCGTCTACGCGCTGAAGGGCACGCCGGAATTCGACAAGCTCCTCGGCCTGCTGGTCGAGTTCAACCAGAGCTGGGCGAAGGACGCCGGCGCGCTGGTGTTCATCATCTCGAAGACGCACAGCCTCGCGCCCGGCGCCGAGGCCGAGACCGAGCTCTACAGCCATTCCTTCGACGCCGGCGCCGCCTGGGGCCTGCTGTCGCTGCAGGCGCGCCTCTCGGGCTTCTACGCCCATGGCATGACCGGGCTGAAGTTCGACGAGCTGCGCGAGGGCCTCGGCCTGCCCGACGGCTACCGCGTCGAGGCCGCCGCCGCGATCGGCCGCATCGCCTCGCCCTCGGTCCTGCCCGAGGCGCTGCGCGGCGGCGAGGTGCCGAGCAAGCGCCGCCCGCTGTCCGAGGTGGTCTCGGTCGGCAAGTTCCGGGCCTGATCCGCGATCCCGAGGGGCGCGCGTGGCGCGCGCCCCCTTCAGGCGGGGCTCAGTAGCCCCACCAGGGCCGGCAGTGCAGATAGCCGCCGTACCCGACCCAGCAATGGCCGCCCGGATGGGGCTCGTGCTCCCATCCGTGCCAGCCGGGACCGTACCACCAGTCGATGAAGAGGCTGACCGCGTCGCCCGAGGCGGGTACCGCGCCGCTCAGGGGCTTGATGTCATAGGTGAGATCCGCGCCGTCGAGCCGCGGGTTGGTCAGCTCCACCACCGCGATCTCCGCGTCGGCGCCGCCGGTGCTGAGCGTCGCGTTCGGCGGGTCCTTCTCGAAATCGTCCTTGCCCTCGCCCCAGAAGCTCACGAATTTCGCGGTCGAGGCGTCGCCGGTCATGCGCTGCGGCCGGTCGGTGAACATCAGCGTCTGCGGGTTCACGCCATGGATGGTCAGCGTCTTGCCGTCCGAGGTGAACGACTGGCCGGTCTGGACGAACAGCCAGTTCGCGGGCGGCATCGGCACGGTCTCCGCCGCCGCCGGCGCCTGGGCGAAGACGGCGGCCGGCGCGAGCGCGGCGCCGATCGCGGTGAGCGCCGCCAGCGCGGCGCCCAGGGCCCGAAGTCTCATCTCTCGTCTCCCTGACAATCCGCCGCGTTTCGCGCGGCGTGATCGCAGGTCTGGAACAAGGCCCGGATTCGGGCAAGAGCGACGCCGCCGCCGCCCGATCCCATTCGCGTGCGGTCCGCGGGCCCCGTCGTCACGGCCCGTCGTCGGGCCGCGTCGTCAGTCCGGGGCGTAGCCGCCGCGCGCGATCGCGGCGACGCCGGTGCGGGCGACCTCGACCACGCCGAGCGGGCGCATCAGCTCGATGAAGGCGTCGACCTTCTTCGGCGCGCCGGTAAGCTCGAAGACGAAGCTCTCGAGCGTCGTGTCGACCACGCGGGCGCGGAACACGTCGGCCAGACGCATCGCCTCGACGCGCTTCTCGCCGACGCCCGCGACCTTGATGAGCGCGAGCTCGCGCGAGACGGCGGGGCCCTCGACGGTCAGGTCGTTGACCTGGTGCACCGGCACCAGCCGCGAGAGCTGCGCCTTGATCTGCTCGATCACCCCCGGCGTGCCGGTGGTGACGATGGTGATGCGCGAGCGGTGGCCGAGATGGTCGGTCTCCGCCACGGTGAGGCTCTCGATATTGTAGCCCCGGCCGGAGAAGAGGCCGATGACGCGGGCGAGCACGCCCGCCTCGTTGTCGACCAGCACGCAGAGCGTGTGGGTCTCCTGCTGGTCCCCGAGCGGGTTCCGGAGATCATAGGCGCTGTGGCTGGTGGCGCCCTTCTTGAGGTGTAGCGCGTTCATCTCTTCCTCCGCCTCAGACCAGGACCGCGCCGGTGGCGCCGATGACGCCCTGGGTCGCGTCCTCGCCGAGGAGCATTTCGTTGTGCGCCTTGCCCGACGGGATCATCGGGAAGCAGTTCTCGTGCTTCTCGACCAGGCAGTCGAACAGGACCGGGCCCGGATGGTCGAGCATCGCCTGGATCGCCGCGTCGAGATCGGCCGGGTCTTCGCAGCGGATGCCCTTCCAGCCGAAGGCCTCGGCGAGCTTCACGAAATCGGGCAGCGATTCCGACCAGGAGGCCGAATAGCGCTCGCCGTGCAACAGCTCCTGCCACTGGCGGACCATGCCGAGCCGCTCGTTGTTGAGGATGAACTGCTTCACCGGCAGGCGGAACTGGGTCGCGGTGCCCATCTCCTGCATGTTCATGAGCCACGAGGCCTCGCCCGCGACGTTGATCACCAGCGCGTCGGGATGCGCGATCTGCGCGCCGAGCGAGGCGGGGAAGCCGTAGCCCATCGTCCCGAGCCCGCCGGAGGTCATCCAGCGGTTCGGCTCCTCGAAGCCGAGGTACTGCGCCGCCCACATCTGGTGCTGGCCGACCTCGGTCGTGATGTAGCGGTCGCGGCCCTTGGTCAGCGCCTCGAGCCGCTCGAGCGCGTATTGCGGCTTGATGACCTGGGACGAGCCGCGATAGCCGAAGCAGTTCTTGTCGCGCCAGAGCGCGATCTGCTTCCACCATTTCGCGACGGCGCCCGAGTTGGTCTTCGCGCCCCGCGCCTGCCAGACCGCGAGCAGGTCGTCGATCGCCGAGCCCACGTCCGCGACGATCGGGACATGGACATGGATGTTCTTGTTGATCGACGAGGGGTCGATGTCGACGTGGATCTTTACCGAATGCGGGCTGAAGGCGTCGGTCCGCCCGGTGATCCGGTCGTCGAACCGCGCGCCGAGGCAGATCATGACGTCGCAGTCATGCATCGCCCAGTTGGCCTCGTAGGAGCCGTGCATCCCGAGCATGCCGAGCCAGGCCGACCCGCTCGCCGGATAGGCGCCGAGGCCCATCAGCGTCGAGGTGATCGGGAAACCGGTCGCCTCGACCAGCGCGCGCAGCGAGGCGCTCGCGGCCGGGCCCGAATTCACGATCCCGCCGCCGGTGTAGAAGATCGGCCGCTCGGCCTTCTCCAGCGCCTCGACCGCCGCGAGGATCGCCTCGGGATCGGCCTTGACGCGCGGCTGGTAGTGCGAGACGCGCGCCTGTTCCGGCGCCTTGTACTCGGCGGTCGCGAACTGGACGTCCTTGGGAATGTCGACGAGCACCGGACCCGGCCGGCCGTGCGTGGCGACATGGAACGCCTGGTGGATCGTCGTCGCGAGATCGGCCGTGTCCTTCACCAGCCAGTTGTGCTTGGTGCAGGGGCGGGTGATCCCGACGGTATCCGCCTCCTGGAAGGCGTCGTTGCCGATCATGAAGGTCGGGACCTGGCCGGTCAGGACGATCATCGGGATCGAATCCATCAGCGCGTCGGTCATGCCGGTGACGGCGTTGGTCGCGCCGGGGCCCGAGGTGACGAGGACGACGCCGGGCTTGCCGGTCGAGCGCGCGTAGCCCTCGGCCGCGTGCGTGGCGCCCTGCTCATGCCGGACGAGGATGTGCCGGATGTCGTTCTGCTGGAAAAGCTCGTCGTAGATCGGAAGTACCGCGCCGCCCGGATAGCCAAAAATGGTGTCCACGCCCTGGTCCTTCAGGGCCTGGATCACGATCTGCGCGCCTGTCATGTGGCGGGTCATCTTCCGTCTCCGTCTCGCTTCGTGTTCCCGAGGCATAAAAAAACCCCCTCGGGAGGGGGTCATGGCGCGGCACCGTCGGTCGAGGCTATCGCCCCGCCGAGTCTCCGCGCCTTCCTACGATTACTAGCCGCTTGGTCATAGGATCCTCCGTGGGGAAGCTCTTAATGTGGACGAAGGGCCAAGGTCAACAGCTCTGACCGCCAAAAGTTGCGCATTGATCCCAATTCGAGTCCTTTTGTTGCGTGCTGGCCGCCGAGGGCGAACCTTTCTGACCCCGGAGCGGGGAACCGCCGAAAGCGCGGCGCGAATCACGTGACGTGGCGTCAGGTCGCCCCGGGCGTTCCCGAAGCGGCGGCCGCCGTCCGCGCCGCGCGGCGGAGGGGCCCGGACCCCAGACCCTGGTAGGGGGTCCGGGACGGGCATTGGCGCGCGTTTGGGCAATTACCGAGGCGCGGGAGCCGCGGCGGAAACTCTCGCGGAGGAAAGGGGTTGCGACCAAGAGTCGCCACGGCTACCAAAAACGGCAAAGCACCGCGAACGGCGTCAAGACCGTCGCGAGGGGAGGAAATCGATGAAGGGTCTTCTGCGCCTGTCGGGCGGGATCGACCGGGTCAGCCTGTTCTTCGGCTGGATCTCGGCGCTGCTCGTCCTCCTGAGCGCGCTGACGAGCGCGCTCAACGCGCTGTCGCGCTATCTGTTCAACATCAGTTCCAACGCCTGGCTCGAGGTCCAGTGGCAGATGTTCGCCGGCATCTTCCTGCTCGGCGCCGCCCAGGTCCTGAAGATGAACGAGCATGTCCGGGTCGACCTGTTCTACGGGTCGCGCTCGCATCGGGGCAAGCTCTGGACCGACGTCTTCGGCATCATCGTCTTCCTGATCCCGTCGATGCTGGTCATGGGCTTCTTCGCCTGGGAATTCTTCATGACCGCCTTCCTCAGCAACGAGCATTCGTCGAACGCGGGCGGCACCGTGCTCTGGCCGGTAAAGTTCCTGCTGCCGCTCGGGCTGTTCCTCGTGCTGCTGCAGGGGCTCTCGGAGCTCGTCAAGCGGATCGCGGGCCTGCTCGGCGACGCCGACGAGACCGTCGAATACGAACGGCCGGTCCAGTGAACGCGCGCGACGTCCCCGGGGGAGCCTGAGACATGCTCGAATACGGCTACATGGCGCCGACGATGTTCGGCGGGCTCATCGTCTTCCTGCTGTTCGGCTTCCCCGTCGCCTTCTCGCTCTCGGCGCTCGGGCTCTTCTTCGGGATGCTGGCGATCGAGGTCGGCTATTTCGGGCCGGAGTTCCTGCAGGCGCTGCCCTACCGGACCTTCGGCATCATGTCGAACGACCTCTTGCTCGCGATCCCGTTCTTCACCTTCATGGGCGCGATCCTGGAGCGCAGCGGGCTCGCCGAGGACCTGCTCGAAAGCACCGGCCAGCTTTTCGGCCCGGTGCCGGGCGGGCTCGCCTACGCGGTGATCATCGTCGGCGCGGTGCTCGGCGCGATCACCGGCACGGTGGCGGCCTCGGTGATCGCCATGGGCATGATCTCGCTCCCGGTCATGATGCGCTACGGCTATGACATGCGCATCGGCACCGGGGTGATCGCCGCCTCGGGCACGATCACCCAGGTGATCCCGCCCTCGCTGGTGCTGATCGTCCTCGCCGACCAGATCGGCGTCTCGGTCGGCGACATGTACCTCGGCGCGATCGGCCCCTCGATCCTGCAGATCGCGCTCTTCCTCATGTTCATCTTCGCGGTGGCGACGCTCGCCCCGCACAAGGTCCCGGCGCTGCCGCCCGAGGCGCGCACGCTCCGGGGCTGGCCGCTCATCGGCAAGGTGCTCTGGGGCATGATCCCATCGCTCGTGCTCATCTTCCTCGTGCTCGGCACGATCTTCCTCGGCCTCGCGACGCCGACCGAGGCGGGGGCGATGGGCTCGGTCGGCGCGATCCTGCTCGCGATGGCGCACGGCCGCTTCGGGATCGGCATGCTCTGGCAGGCGATGCAGACCACGGCGCGGATCACCTCGATGGTGGTCTTCATCCTGATCGGCGCCACGGTGTTCAGCCTGGTCTTTCAGGGCGTGAACGGCGGCCGCTGGATCGAGCACATCCTCTCGGACCTGCCCGGCGGGGTGATCGGCTTCCTGATCTTCGTCAACATCTTCATCTTCTTCATCGCCTTCTTCCTCGACTTCTTCGAGATCGTCTTCATCGTGGTGCCGATGCTGGTGCCTGTGATGCACGCGCTCGACATCAACCCGATCTGGTTCGGCCTGCTGCTCTGCGTGAACATGCAGACCTCGTTCATGCATCCGCCGTTCGGCTTCGCGCTCTTCTACCTGCGCGGCATCGCGCCGCCGGAGGTGAAGAGCCGCGACATCTATCTCGGCTCGATCCCGTGGATCTGCCTCCAGCTGGTGCTGGTCGGCATCCTCATCTTCTGGCCCGAGACGGTGACCTACTGGATCGGCGAGCATCACGAGCTCGACCCCGCGGCGGTGGAGCAGCAGCTCGACAATATCGCGATCCCGGGGCTCGACACGCCCGCGGATGGCGGCCTGCCGGGGCTCGAACCCGCGCCGCTCACACCCGACTTCTCCGAACCGGGCCAATGAAGCCCGGCGGAACAACCACATAAGGGAGGAAATCAATGGAACGACGCAAGTTTCTGAAGACCGCCGCGACCGGCGCCGCCCTGGCCGCGCCGCTCGCCGCCCCCGCGATCGCCCAGGAGGCGCCGGTGGTCCGCTGGCGGCTCACCTCGGGCTTCCCGCGCTCGCTCGACACGATCTTCGGCGCCGCCGAGATCTTCGCCGAGCATTGCAAGCAGATGTCGGGCGGCAAGATCGAGATCCAGGTCTTCCCCGCGGGCGAGATCGTGCCCACGCCGCAGGCGGCCGAGGCGGTCGGCACCAACACCGTCGAGATGGCGCATACCTGCTCCTACTACTACTGGGGCAAGGATCCGACCTTCGCGCTCGGCACCGCGGTGCCCTTCGGGCTCAACGCGCGGCTGATGAACGCCTGGCTGTTCGAGTCGGGCGGCAACGACCTGCTGAACGGCTTCTACGCCAAGCACAACCTCTACGGCATCCCGGGCGGCAACACCGGCGTGCAGATGGGCGGCTGGTGGCGCAAGGAGATCAACTCGGTCGCCGACCTCGAGGGCGTCAAGATGCGGATCGCGGGCATCGCCGGCAAGGTGATGGAGAAGCTCGGCGTCGTGCCGCAGCAGATCCCCGGCGGCGACATCTATCCCGCGCTGGAGCGTGGCACGATCGACGCGGCGGAATGGATCGGGCCCTACGACGACCAGAAGCTCGGCTTCAACAAGGTCGCGCCCTATTACTACTATCCCGGCTTCTGGGAGGGCGGGCCGACGATCCACTTCTTCGTCAACCTCGAGAAATGGAACGCGCTGCCCGACGACTACAAGGCGATCCTGATCAACGCCGGCGCCTATGCCAACACCTACATGCTGGCGCGCTACGACGCGCGCAACCCGGGCGCGCTTCGCAGCCTCATCGCCGGCGGCGCGCAGCTCAAGCCCTTCCCGCAGGACGTGATGGAGGCGGCGCTGCAGGCGTCGAACGAGGTCTACGAGGAGATCTCGGCCACCAACCCCGACTTCAAGGCGATCTGGGACAACATGAGGGCGTTCCGGAGCGAGGGCTATCTCTGGCTGCAGGTGGCGGAATACAGCTTCGACACCTTCCAGATCCGCAACCGGACCAAGGGCTGAGCCCGGCCTCCCCGGCGCCCCCGCGCCGGGGAGGCCCCGCGTCCCGCCTAGAAGCTGAACCGGGCGCCGCCGAACAGCGCCTGGCCGTCGCCATAGCGGGCGAGGTTGTCGGAATAGTCGTAGGAGCGATAGGTGAGCCACAGCTCGGTGTTCCAGGCGTCGATGTTCTGCACCAGCGCGACGCCCCAGGACTTGCTGGTCGAGCTCGTGATGTCGCCCTCGACGATCGGATCGCCCCCGGCGCTCGCATAGCTGACGCCGCTGGCGGTGTAGATGTCGTCGCCCGCGTAATAGTCGGCCGAGACCGCCGTCTTGCCCCAGCCGACGAAGCCCCGGATCAGGCCGAGCTTGCCGTACCAGTAGCGGCCCGACTGGCCGTCGTCGTCGAGCGTGCCGGCGGCGAAGGTGCCGTTGAGGCCGGTCGGCCCGTGCAGCGCCGAGACCGAGCCGGAGAACCGCGTCTGGTCGTCGTCGTTGGCGAAATAGCCGACGCCGGCCTCGGTCGAGACGTCGCCGAGCGCGCCTTCGTAGCGCAGCGCGGCGTCGTACTGGTTGATCTCGCGCGCCGCGCTCGTGTCCGCGAGCAGCGCGCGGCCGAAGGCGGCCGAGACCGTGAAGCCGCCGAAGGCCCGCGTGTCGTAGCGCAGGCGGACGATGCGGTTGCCGTCGTAGTCGTTGTAGGCCGAGCCGATCTCCGGACCGAATGTGTCCGGACCGATGCCGGCGATCTCGGGGCGCAGCAGCTGCGCCGTGGCGGAATCCCCGACGCTGGCATAGGCGATGACGTCGGTGCCGGATTTGTCGATCTCGGCGATCCCGTCCGTCGCCATCGACCCCTGGCCGAGCGAGACGGTGCCCATCTCGGCGCTCTTGGCGCTGAAGTCGATCCAGCGGATGTTGGCGTTGGTGAAGTCCCAGTCGCCGCTGTCGGGATGGAGCTGGTTCACGTTCGCGGTCGAATAGGGCGCGTACCCGATCTCGATCCGGGATCCGAGCGTCCAGCCCTCGGCGAGCGGCTGGCTATAGCGCAGGCCGGCGCGGGTGCCGGAGTTGTTGTTGTCGATGAGGCCGTAGGTGTCGGTCGCGGCGCCGTCGTCGTAGCGCAGGACGCCCTTGTTGATCTGGCCGTAGAAGGTCACGGTCGCGCCGTTCGTCCCCTTCCATTCCAGCGCGGGCAGGCCCGCGTCCTCCGCCCGGGCCAGGCCGGCGAACAGGATGGTCGCGCCGGTCGCGAGAAGCGCCAGACCGCGTGAAGGCCGCATGTTGGTCCCTTTCTCCTTGATCGATCGTGCGGAACATCTGGCACCGCGACCGGGGCGCCGGCGTGACATCGCGGCGCGGCGCGGCGCGATTTGGGCGGGACTGTTGCACGCGCGCATCGGTGCCCGCGCCAACGGAGCCGAGGGCAGGGCGCCCGGCTTGACGACGGAGCCGGCGCGAAGCGGGTTGGAATGGGGGGAGCCGGACGATAGTCTCGCGCCCGAGCCGGAAGGAGACCGCAGCCATGGCGCTGAATCAATCGCGGGAGGCCCGGGCGGGGGCGGGACAGATGCGCCGGCCGGCCCAGCCGCGATTCTCCCAGCCGGTGCGCCAGATCGTGATGATGCTGGTGGTGCTCGGCCTGGTCGCCGGGCTCGGGGTGCTGCTCTATCCCGAGGTGCGGCCGGTCTTCTTCGCCTCGCCCTGGCTCAACGGCTTCATCGTCTTCGTCTTCCTGATCGGCGTCGCCTCCTGTTTCTGGCAGGTGGGGACGCTCATCGCCTCGGTGAGCTGGATCGAGGGGTTCGCGCTCGACCGGCCCGGGCATGAATTCACCAAGGCGCCGGGGCTTCTCGCCTCGCTCGCCGCGCTCCTGAGCGAGCGGCGGGCGCGGCGGGCGCTGACCTCGACCTCGACGCGCTCGATCCTCGATTCGGTCGCGACCCGGCTCGACGAACAGCGCGACCTGACGCGCTACCTCATCAATCTCCTGATCTTCCTCGGCCTTCTCGGCACCTTCTACGGCCTCGCGACGGTGGTCCCCTCGGTGGTCGACACGATCCGCAGCCTCGCGCCAAAGGAGGGTCAGAGCGCGGTCGAGGTCTTCGACGGGCTGATGAACGGGCTCGAGGGCCAGCTCGGCGGCATGGGCACGGCCTTCGCCTCCTCGCTGCTCGGCCTCGCGGGCTCGCTCGTCGTCGGCTGTCTCGATCTCTTCTGCGGTCACGGGCAGGGGCGGTTCTACCGCGAGCTCGAGGAATGGCTGTCCTCGATCACCAAGGTCGGCCTGCCCGGCATGGAGGGCGACGAGGTGAACGCCGGCAACGTGCTCGGCGTGCTCGAACACACCGCGGGCCAGATCGAGACGCTGCGCGAGATGATCGAGCGGATGGTCGCCCGCGCCGAGGCGAGCGACGCGCGCGTGACCGAGCTCGCCGAGGCGATGGCGGCGCCCGAGGCGCGCGCGGCGGACCGCGCGGTGATGGAGCGGATCGCGATCGCGGAGGAGCAGGTCGCGGCGCTCCTGAAGGCGCGCGACGAGGAGACCGGACGGCTCGACGCCGAGACCCGCGCGCGGCTCCGGTCGATCGACACGCAGGTGCTCAGAATCCTCGAGGATCTCTCGGCCGGCCGCGCGGATCTCGTCACCGAGCTCCGGCGCGAGATCGAGGGGCTCGGGGACGCGCTGCGCGGCGCGGCGCGCGGGAGGCTCTAGGCGATGGCGCTGCGCGCGGGTGGCAACCGGTTCCATGGCTCGATCTGGCCGGGCTTCGTCGATGCCATGGGCGCGCTCCTGATGATCGTCTTCTTCGTGCTGTCGATCTTCATGATCCTGCAATACGTGCTGCGCGACACGATCAGCGGCCAGCGCAGCGACATCGAGAACCTGTCGCTGCAGGTCTCGAGCCTCGCGGATTCGCTGGGGCTCGAGCGGAGCCGCGCCGACACGCAGGCCGCCCTCGTGGCGACGCTGCGGGACCAGCGCGCCACGGCCGAGACCCGGATCGCCGATCTCCTGCGCCAGAACGCCGGCCTGGGCGCGGACCTCTCGGCGGCCGAGCAGGCGCGCGACGCGAGCGCCGCCGAGGCCGGCGCGCTCAAGGGCGACCTCGACCGCTCGCAGGCCGCGCTGACCGCGATGAACATGAATCTCGAGGCCGAACGGCGGAAGGCGGAGGAAACCCTGACCCTGCTCGCCGCGGCCGAGGCGGCGCGCGACCAGCTCGGCGCCGAGCGCGCCGAGCTCGCGACCGAGGCCGACCGGCGCGCGGCCGAGCTCGCCCAGGCGCGGGCGCTGCTCTCCGACCAGACCGGCGTCTCGCAGGAAGGCCAGCGTCAGGTCGCGCTTCTGAACCAGCAGGCGGCGCAGCTGCGCGACCAGCTCGCCGCGCTGCAGGGCGTGCTCGACCAGTCCCAGGCCGACGAGGCCGCCGCCAAGGTCCAGGTCGAGACGCTGGGCTCGAACCTGAACGCCGCGCTCGCCCGCGTCGCCTCCGAACAGTCGGCGCGCGCCGCGCTCGAGCAGAAGGAGCGCGAGCGGCTCGAGGCGGAGGCGCAGGATCTCGAGCGCTATCGCTCGGAGTTCTTCGGCCGGATGCGCGACATCCTCGGCTCGCAGGAGGGCGTCGAGGTGGTGGGCGACCGGTTCGTCTTCCCCTCGGAGGTGCTCTTCGCCCCCGGCTCGGCCACGCTCAACGCCGAGGGCCGGACCCAGGTGGCGCGGGTCGCCACGGTGATCCGCTCGATCATGGCCGACATCCCTCCCGGCATCGACTGGATCCTGCGCGTCGACGGGCACACCGACGCCACGCCCGTCGGTGTCGGCAGCCCGTTTCGCGACAACTGGGAGCTCAGCCAGGCGCGCGCGCTCTCGGTGGTGCGCTACATGATCGAGGCCGAGGGGATTCCCGCGGACCGGCTCGCGGCCAACGGCTTCGGGCAGTACCAGCCGATCGCGGACGGCGACACGCCCGAGGATCGGGCGCGCAATCGCCGCATCGAGCTCAAATTCACCGAACGCTGAACCCGAGCCGGTCCCGGCGACGCTCGGATTCCAGGCAAATGCGGCGGCCTAGAGCCTTGATTTTCCGCAAATGCTTAGGCTCGGGCACCGAACTTCCACGTGATGCGCTCTAGCCCTTAAGGCGTGATTGTGCGCTGCGTCGCGCTGGTCTACGAATGCTTCGTTGCACCGAGATGTCGGGGGTTAGTCCATCCATGAAGAGCTTCAATAAGATCCTCATCGCGAACCGCGGCGAGATCGCCATTCGCGTGATGCGCGCCGCGAACGAAATGGGCAAGAAGACCGTCGCGGTCTTCGCCGAGGAGGACAAGCTCAGCCTGCACCGCTTCAAGGCGGACGAAGCCTATCGCATCGGCGAGGGCATGGGCCCGGTCGCGGCCTATCTGTCGATTCCCGAGATCATCCGCGTCGCCAAGATGGCGGGCGCCGACGCGATCCACCCCGGCTACGGCCTTCTGTCCGAGAACCCGGATCTCGTCGACGCCTGCGACGCCGCCGGCATCACCTTCATCGGGCCGAAGGCCGCGACGATGCGGATGCTCGGCGACAAGGCCTCGGCCCGCAAGGTCGCGATCGCGGCCGGCGTGCCGGTCGTGCCCGCGACCGAGGTGCTGCCCGACGACATGGACGTCGTGCGGAAGATGGCCGAGGAGGTCGGCTATCCCTTCATGCTCAAGGCCTCCTGGGGCGGCGGCGGCCGGGGCATGCGCCCGATCATGAGCCCCGACGAGCTCGAGGAGAAGGTGCTCGAGGGCCGGCGCGAGGCGATCAACGCCTTCGGCAACGGCGAGGGCTATCTCGAGAAGCTGATCCTGAACGCGCGCCACGTCGAGGTGCAGATCCTCGGCGACCAGTACGGCGAGCTCTACCATCTCTGGGAGCGCGACTGCTCGGTGCAGCGCCGCAACCAGAAGGTCGTCGAGCGCGCCCCGGCGCCGTATCTGAGCCTCGAGCAGCGCGAATACGTCTGCGCGCTCGGCCTCAAGATCTGCAAGGCGGCGAACTACGAATGCGCCGGCACGGTCGAGTTCCTGATGGACCGCGACTCGGGCGAATTCTACTTCATCGAGGTCAATCCGCGCGTGCAGGTCGAGCACACGGTGACCGAGGAAGTCACCGGAATCGATATCGTCCGGGCGCAGATCCTGCTCGCCGAGGGCGCCACGATCGCCGACGCGACCGGCGCGCCGAGCCAGGCCGACGTGGTGCTGAACGGCAATGCGATCCAGTGCCGCATCACGACCGAGGATCCGCAGAACAACTTCATCCCCGACTACGGCCGGATCACCGCCTATCGCGGCGCCACCGGCATGGGCATCCGCCTCGACGGCGGCACCGCCTATTCGGGCGCGGTCATCACCCGCTACTACGACTCGCTGCTGGAGAAGGTCACCGCCTGGGCGCCGACCCCCGAGATGGCGATCAAGCGGCTCGACCGCGCGCTCAGGGAGTTCCGCATCCGCGGCGTCTCGACCAACATCGCCTTCGTCGAGAACCTGCTGAAGCATCCGACCTTCCTCGATCTCACCTATACGACCAAGTTCATCGACACGACGCCGGAGCTTTTCCAGTTCGAGACCCGGCGCGACCGCGCGACCAAGATCCTGACCTATGTCGCGGATATCTCGGTCAACGGGCATCCCGAGACCGCCGGGCGGCCGAAGCCCCCGGCCGAGGCGCGGATCCCGAAGCCGCCGGTGGTGCCGCTCGAGGCCCCGCCGGACGGCGTCCGGCAGATCCTCGACGCCAAGGGCGCGCAGGCGGTCGCCGACTGGATGCTGGCGCAGAAGAAGGTGCTCCTCACCGACACCACGATGCGCGACGGCCACCAGAGCCTGCTCGCGACGCGGATGCGCTCCTACGACATGATCAAGGTCGCGCCGGCCTACGCGCACATGCTGCCGCAGCTCTTCTCGGTCGAGTGCTGGGGCGGCGCGACCTTCGACGTCGCCTACCGCTTCCTGCAGGAATGCCCGTGGCAGCGGCTGCGCGACCTGCGCGAGCGGATGCCGAACCTCATGACGCAGATGCTGCTGCGCGCCTCGAACGGCGTCGGCTACACGAACTACCCCGACAACGTGGTCATCGCCTTCGTCAAGCAGGCGGCGGATTCGGGCGTCGACGTGTTCCGCGTGTTCGATTCGCTCAACTGGGTCGAGAACATGCGCGTCGCGATGGACGCGGTGATCGACTCCGGCAAGATCTGCGAGGCGGCGATCTGCTACACCGGCGACATCTTCGATCCGGACCGCGCGAAATACGACCTCAAGTACTATGTCGCGATGGGCAAGGAGCTGAAGGCCGCCGGCACGCATGTGCTGGGCCTGAAGGACATGGCGGGCCTGCTGAAGCCCGCCGCCGCCCGCGTGCTCATCAAGGCGCTGAAGGAGGAGGTCGGCCTGCCGGTCCACTTCCACACCCATGACACCAGCGGCATTTCGGCCTCGACCATCCTCGCCGCGGCCGACGCGGGCGTCGACGCGGTCGACGCGGCGATGGACGCCTTCTCGGGCGGCACCTCGCAGCCCTGCCTCGGCTCGATCGTCGAGGCGCTGCGCCACACCGACCGCGACACCGGGCTCGACATCGAGGCGATCCGGCAGCTCTCGGACTACTGGGAGGCGGTGCGCACCCAGTACACCGCCTTCGAGGCGGGGCTGAAGGCGCCGGCCTCCGAGGTCTACCTGCACGAGATGCCGGGCGGGCAGTTCACCAACCTCAAGGCGCAGGCGCGCTCGATGGGGCTGGAGGAGCGCTGGCACGAGGTCGCGCACATGTACGCCGAGGCGAACCAGATGTTCGGCGACATCGTGAAGGTGACGCCGTCCTCCAAGGTCGTCGGCGACATGGCGCTGATGATGGTGGCGCAGGGCCTGTCGCGCGCCGAGGTCGAGGATCCCGCGGTCGACGTCGCCTTCCCGGATTCGGTCGTCGACATGCTGAAGGGCAACCTCGGCCAGCCGCCGGGGGGCTGGCCCTCGGCGCTGCAGAGCAAGGTCCTGAAGGGCGAGCCGGCCTCGACCGAGCGGCCGGGGGCGATCATGCCGCCCGCCGATCTCGACACGATGCTGGCGGACCTCAAGGGCCAGCTGCCGGGCGAGGAGATCGATAACGAGGACTTCTGCGGATATCTCATGTATCCCAAGGTCTTCCTCGACTATATGGCGCGTCACCGCGACTACGGCCCGGTCCGCACCCTGCCGACGCCGGTCTATCTCTACGGGATGGAATCGGGCCAGGAGATCGCGGTCGACATCGACGCGGGCAAGACGCTCGAGATCCGGCTGACGGCGATCGGCGACACCAACGAGGATGGCGAGGTCCGCGTCTTCTTCGAACTCAACGGCCAGCCGCGCACCGTGCGCGTGCCGAACCGCAAGGCGCAGTCCGCGGCGCCGAAGCGGCCCAAGGCCGAGGCCGGCAACCCCGCGCATGTCGCCGCGCCGATGCCGGGCGTGATCGCCACCGTCGCGGTCTCGGTCGGCCAGCCGGTGCAGCCGGGCGACATGCTCTGCACCATCGAGGCGATGAAGATGGAGACCGGCCTGCACGCCGACAAGGCGGGCAAGGTCAAGGCGCTCCACGTCAGCCCCGGCGCGCAGGTCGACGCGAAGGACCTGCTGATCGAGCTGGAGCTCGACTGACCCTCTCCCCGGGCGGCGCTCCCGCCGCCCGGACCCGCCCGACCGAAGGAATTCCGATGCCCAGCTCCTCGACGCGACGCCCCTCCGGCGGGGAGGGCGGGTTGCCGCTCGGGCGCGGGCTCGACCTGCGCGGCGGCCGCCCGGTCTGGAGCCCCTACCGCGCGCCGCGGGTTCCCTCCGGCAAGCTCACGCGCGACGTCACGACCGATGTCCTCGTCATCGGCATGGGCATCTCGGGGGCGATGATCGCCGAGGCGCTGACCGCCGAGGGCCACGCCGTCGTGATGATCGACCGCCGCGGCCCGATCGAGGGCTCGACCGCCGCCACCACCGCGCTCGTCCAGTACGAGATCGACACGCCGCTCACCCGGCTGGTGCGCCGCGTTGGGCGCGAGCGCGCCGAGCGCGCCTGGCGCCGCTCGCGCCTCGCGGTCGCCAATCTCGGGGCGCGGATCGAGGAGCTCGGCATCCGCTGCGACCTCGCGACCCGGCCCTCGCTCTATCTCGCGGGCGACCAGCTCAGCGGCTCGGGCCTGCGCGCCGAGGCCGAGGCGCGGCGCGCGATCGGCATCGAGGCGCGCTACCTGACCGAGGGCGCGCTGCGCGAGCGGTTCGGCATCGCGGGCGGCGGGGCGATCGTCAGCCCCGGCAATCTCGCGCTCGACCCGCGCAAGCTCGCCGCCGGGCTGATGCGCGCGGCGATCGCCCGCGGCGCCCGCGCCTATGCCCCGGCGGAGGCGCTCGACTTCAAGCGCGCCCCCGGGGCGCTGCGCGTCGAGACCGCGGGAGGGCCGGTGATCACCGCGAAACACGCGGTGCTCGCGACCGGCTACGAGCTCGCGGCGATCGTGCCCTCGGACCGGCACCAGATCATCTCGACCTGGGCGATCGCCACCGCGCCGCAGAAGGCGCGGATCTGGCCCGAGGCGGCGCTGATCTGGCAGGCGGCGGAGCCCTATCTCTATCTCCGCGCGACCGCCGACGGCCGGGTGATCTGCGGCGGCGAGGACGAGGCGCTGCGCGATCCGGACGCGCGGGACGCGCTTATCGGCGCGAAGGCGGCGCGGCTCTCGGAAAAGCTCGGGAAGCTGATGCCCGGGCTCGACCCGACGCCGGAATTCGCCTGGTCGGGCTTCTTCGGCGAGAGCATGACCGGCCTGCCGCTCATCACCCGTCTGCCCGGCCATCCGCGGGTCCACGCCGTGCTCGGCGCCGGCGGCAACGGCATCACCTTCTCGCGCATCGCGGCCGAGCTGATCGCGACCGAGCTGCGCGGCGACCGCGACGCGGACGCCGGCGTGTTTCGCGCCAGCGGCGACTGAGCGCGCGCTTGCCCGGGTCCCGGCGGACGGCTAGGACGAAGGCATGACTTCCTCGGAGAGGCCGCGCCCGCCATGACCGACACAAGACGGATCAATCTCGCTTTGCAGGGCGGGGGATCGCACGGGGCCCTCACCTGGGGCGTCCTCGACCGGCTGCTCGAGGATCCGCGGCTCGCGATCAGCGAGATCAGCGGCACCAGCGCCGGGGCGATGAACGCGGTGGCGCTCGCCGACGGCTATCGGCGCGGCGGTCGCGAGGGCGCGCGGGACTCGCTGGCGCGGTTCTGGAAGGCGGTCAGCGATTCGACGCGCTACTCGCCGATCCAGCGCGGGATCTGGGACCGGATCGCCGGGCGCTACAGCCTCGACTATTCGCCCGGCTATCTGATGATGGAAAGCCTCGGACGGGTGTTCTCGCCCTACGAGCTCAATCCGCTCGGGCTCAATCCGCTGCGCGACCTGCTGCTCGCCAACGTCGATTTCACCAATGTGAACGCCTGCCCGGACATCCACGTCCACGTGACGGCGACGAACGTGCGCACAGGCCGGGCGAAGATCTTCTCGCAGGGCGAGGTCTCGGCCGAGGCGGTGCTGGCCTCCGCCTGCCTGCCGCAGATGAGCCCGGCGGTCGAGATCGACGGCGAGGCCTACTGGGACGGCGGCTTCTCCGGCAACCCGGCGCTGCAGCCGCTGGTCGAGAGCGACGTCTCGGACGTGATGATCGTGCAGATCAACCCCGTCATCCGCCACGCGGTGCCGCGCAGCGCGCGCGAGATCATCAACCGCGTCAACGAGATCAGCTTCAACTCGAGCCTGCTGAAGGAGCTCCGGACCTTCAACCTGCTGCAGCGCGCCATGGTGCTCGAAGGGGTGACGCCGGGCGTGAAGCGCTCGGCCTTTCTCCATCTCATCCATGTCGACGACGAGGTGCAGGACCTCGAGGCCTCGAGCAAGCTCAACGCCGAATGGGGCTATCTCCAGCTGCTGTTCGATCGCGGCCGCCGCTGGGCCGACACCTGGCTCGAATCGAATTTCGACGCGATCGGGCGGCGCTCGACCTTCGATCTCGACGACCTCTTCGAGGAGCCGAAGCTGCGCCCGAAGGGCACGCGGCGCCTCGTCGAGATGGAGGGGGAGCCCGTCAAGCGCCGCCGGCGCCGTTCCGGCTGAGGAGCGCGCGCAGCACCGGGCGCAGCGCCGGGGCGAGATCCTCGGCGATGAGCCCGGGCCCGATCTCGTTCGCGGCGGCGCCGTGCATCCAGACCCCGGCGGCGGCGGCCTCGAAGGCCGGGACGCGCTGCGCGAGCAGCCCGCCGATGATCCCGGCGAGCACGTCGCCCGATCCCGCCGTCGCGAGCCAGGGCGGCGCGTTCGCATTGATCGCGAGCCGCCCGTCCGGCGCCGCGATCACCGTGTCCGAGCCCTTGAGCACGACGATCGCGCCCGACCGCGCCGCGGCGGCGCGCGCCCGCCCGGTCTTGCCCGCCACCGTCGCGAGATCGGGGAAGAGCCGCGCGAATTCGCCGTCATGCGGCGTCAGAACGACCGGCGCGGCGCGGCCCCCGATCGCGTCGAACAGCGCCCCCGGCGCCTCGCGGAACTGGGTCAGCGCGTCGGCGTCGAGCACCAGCGCCGCGGGCGCCGCGAGCGCGGCTTGGGTCAGCGCGCGCGGCTCCGCGCCCGCGCCCATGCCGGGGCCGAGCACCGCGGCGGTGTAGCGCGGATCGGCGAGAAGGGCCGCGAGGTCCTCGGCCGTATCGGCGCGCGCCAGCATGACCGCCGTCAGATGCGCCGCGTTGACCATCAGCGCCGATCCCGGGCTCGCCAGCGTGACGAGCCCCGCGCCGGCGCGGAGCGCCGCGCCGGCGGCGAGCCGCGCCGCGCCGGTCCGGGTCGCGGGGCCGGAGACCACGGCGGCGTGGCCGCGGGTATATTTGTGCGCGGCGGGGCCGGGCCGCGGCAGGGCGTGGTCCCAGAGCGCCGGCGTGTTCTCGTGGCCCTCGATCCCGGTCTCGGCCAGCACCGTCTCGGGGATGCCGATCTGCGCCAGCTCGAGCGTGCCGCAGAGCGCGCGGCCCGGGGCGAGCAGGTGGCCCGGCTTCTTGCGGAAGAAGGTCACGGTCGCGTCGGCCTCGACGACGGGACCGAGCGGCTGGCCGGTGTCCGCGTCGAGGCCGCTCGGCACGTCGACCGCGAGCACCGGGGCCCGGGCCGCGTTGACGGCGGCGACGATCGCCGCCGCCTGGCCTTCGAGCGGCCGGTCGAGGCCGACGCCGAACAGCGCGTCGACGATGACGGCGGAGCGGGGCAGCTCGGGGGTCGCGCGGATCGTCGGCCCGTCCCAGCGCGCGGCGGCGAGCGCCGCGTCGCCGCGCAATCGCGCGCGGTCGCCGAGCAGCGCCAGCGTCACGTCGCGCCCGGCGGCGGCGAGCAGGCGCGCCGCGACGAAGCCGTCGCCGCCGTTGTTGCCCGGTCCCGCGAGCACCAGCACCGGCCCCGCCGGCGCGAGCGCCGCGGCCGCCGCGGCGACGGCGCGGCCGGCCGCCTCCATGAGCTCGATCCCCGGGGTGCCGGCGGCGATCGTGGCGGCGTCGGCCGCGCGCATCCGCGCCGCGCTCAGCAGTTCATGCATCGCTTCGCTCCCTGACCGGCGCCTCCCGGCGCGCCTCGCGGGTGGTGACCGCCCGCGCCTCGGCGCCGCCGGCGTACCAGACGAAGGCCGCGATCAGCACGAGGACCGGATTGTGGAGCGCGCCGTAGACCCCGAGGCCGACGGCGACGACCCGGCCGATCCAGGCGGCGATCCAGGTCGCGCGCGTCAGGCTCAGCCAGTGCCAGAGCACCGCGCGCAGCACCCGGCCGCCGTCCATCGGGAAGGCGGGCAGGAGGTTGAAGGCGGCGAGCAAAAGGTTCGCGTCGAGCAGCACGCCGACGAAGCCGCCCGCGCCGGGCAGTCCCGCGCGGAGCCAGAGCCAGAGCCCGGCCGCGATCGCCACGTTGACGAGCGGCCCGGCGATCGCGATCAGCAGCTCCTCGCGGGGCCGCGCCGGCATCGCCTCGAGCAGCGCCACGCCCCCGATCGGCAGCAGCGTGATCCGTCGGGTGCCGATCCCGAAGCGCCGCGCCGTCAGCGCGTGGCCGTATTCGTGCAGCAGCACGCAGAGAAAGAGCGCGAGCACGACCAGCGTCCAGTCGAGCACCGCCGCGAGGCTGTGCGACCCGCGCCAGGAGAGGAAGGCGACCCAGGCGATCAGGAGCGCGAAGCTCCAGTGCAGGAACACGTCGATTCCCGCGTAGCGCCCCAGTCTCAGCGCCCGTCTCATGCTCCGATCTCCTTTCCGGCGCCCGGCCGCGGACTCACGCTTCCCCGCGGTAGCACAGTCTTCCGCCGAAGGGAAAATGCGGTCTCCCTTTCGGGCCGGACTTCCCTATGATCGCGCGCGGCGGAGCCGATCCGTCGCCGCCCGGGAACCGCGCTTGACCATCCGCAATCTCGATCTCGCCCTTCGGCCGCGTTCGGTCGCCGTGATCGGCGCCGGGCCGGATCCGCGCTCGGTCGGCGGGCTCGTGCTCGCCAATATCCTCCGGGGCGGGTTCCAGGGCCCGGTCTGGCCGGTCAATCCCGCCCATGCCGAGATCGACGGGCTGCGCTGCTATCCCGATCTCGCCGCGCTGCCCGAGGCGCCGGGCCTCGCGGTGATCGCGACCCCGGCCGAGACGGTGCCGGGGCTCATCGCCGACCTCGGCGCGCGGGGCGGGCGGCTCGCGGTCGTGATGTCGGGCGGGCTCGGTCCGGAGACCGCGTCGCGCCAGGCGATGCTCGACGCGGCGCGGCCGCATCTTCTGCGCGTCATCGGCCCGTCGAGCGCCGGGCTGATCGTGCCCGCGGCGCGGCTCAACGCCAGCACCGCGCATATCGACGCGCCGCAGGGCCAGCTCGCGCTCCTGTCGCAATCGGCGGCGATCGCCTTCTCGATGCTCGACTGGGCGGCGGCGCGCGGGATCGGTTTCAGCCAGATCGTCTCGCTCGGCGAGATGGCCGACGTCGATGTCGGCGACTATCTCGACCTCCTGGCGGGCGAGGGCCGGACGCGGGCGATCCTCGTCTATCTCGAGAGCATTCCCGCCGCGCGCAAGTTCCTCTCGGCCGCGCGCGCGGTGTCGCGGCTGAAGCCGGTGATCGCGATCAAGGCCGGGCGCGAGGCGGCGGCGGCGCGCGCGGCCGCGACGCATACCGGCGTGCTCTCGGGGGCCGATCAGGTGGTCGAGGCCGCGCTGCGCCGGTCGGGCATCCTGCGGGTGCGCGGGCTCGCGGAGATGTTCTCGGCCGCCGAGACCGTGGCGCGGTTCCGACCGCTCGACCGCGCCCGGCTCGGGATCGTCACGAACGGCGGCGCGGCCGGCGTGCTCGCCGCCGACAGGCTGAGCGATGTCGGGGGCGAGCTCGCGGCGCTCGCGCCCGAGACGATCGCGCGGGTCGCGGGCGAGGTCGGCGCGCGCTGGAGCCGGTCGAACCCGGTCGACATCAACGGCGACGCCGGCGCCGAGGACTATCTCGCCGCGATGCGCGCGGTGGCGGGCGATCCGGGCGTCGACGTGGTGATGCCGATGAACTGCCCTTCCGGCCTCGTCTCCTCGGCCGAGGTGGCGCGCGCGGTGGCGCGCGAGGTTTCGCGCGGGATGATCGGCGGCAAGCCGGTGATCGCCTGCTGGCTCGGCGCCGCGACCGCCGCGGAGGCGCGCGGCATCCTGCGCGCGGCCGGCGTCGCCTCCTACGACAATCCGGGCGCCGCGGCGGCGGCGGTCTCGCATCTGACCAACTGGGGCAAGGCCCAGGCCGCGGTGCTGCGCGTGCCCGACCGCGCGGCCGAGGAGGCGCAGCGCGCGACGCCGGACGACGCCCGCGCGCGGGTCGCCGCGATCTTCGCCAAGGCGGCGGGCGAGGGGCGGCGGCTCCTGACCGAGCCCGAGGCCAAGGCGGCGCTCGCCGCCTATGGCGTTCCGTCGCCTGCCACGCGGATCGCGCGCGACGTCGGCGCGGTCCGCGCGATCGCCGAGGCGATGCTGCGCGAGGCGCCGCGTCTGGTGGTCAAGGTGATCTCGCACGAGGTGAGCCACAAATCCGAGGTGGGCGGCGTCGTGCTCGGCATCGCGACGGTCGAGGAGGCGGTCTCGGCGGCCGAGGGCATCGCCGAGCGGCTCGCCACCGCCGATCCGCCGGCGGTGCTCTCGGGATTCGCGCTGCAGCCGATGATCGACCGCGCCTCGGCGCATGAGCTCATCCTCGGCGTCGCGCGCGACCCGGTCTTCGGTCCGGTGATCCTGTTCGGCGCCGGCGGGGTCGCGGTCGAGGTGGTGCGCGACACCGCCGTGGCGCTGCCGCCGCTCGACGCGAGCCTCGCGCAGGACCTGATCGCCCAGACCCGGGTCTCGCGCCTGCTCGAAGGCTATCGCGGCATCCCGCCGGCCGACGGGGCCGCGATCCAGGGCGCGCTGATCGCGCTCTCGCATCTGATCGAGGATTTCCCCTGCCTGCGCGCGCTCGACATCAACCCGCTGCTCGCCGACGCCCAGGGGGTGACGGTGCTCGACGCGCGCATCGAGATCGAGCCCGCCGATCTCGACCGGCGCGGGCCCAATCCCGACCTCGCGATCCGGCCCTATCCGGCCGGCTGGCGCCGCGAGATCCAGCTTCGCGACGGGGTCTACACCATCCGGCCGATCCTGCCGGTCGACGCGACGCTCTATCCCGATTTCCACGCGCATCTCTCGGCCGAGGACATCCGGATGCGCTTCCTGGCGCCGCGGCGCTCGTTCAGCCAGACGCACGACCTGCGCCAGACCCAGCTCGACTATGACCGCGAGATGGCCTTCATCGCCATCGCCCCCTCGGGCGAGATGGCGGGGGTGTCGCGGCTGAGCGCCGATCCCGACAAGCGCTCGGCGGAATACGCGCTCCTGGTGCGCAGCGACATGAACGGCCGGGGCCTCGGCCGGGCGCTGATGGCGCTCCTGATCGAATACGCGCGGGCCGAGGGGCTGGAGCGGCTGGAGGGCATGGTGCTGGCCGGGAACCGCGGCATGCGGCGGCTGATCGAGTCGTTCGGCTTCACCGTCGCGATCATGCCCGAGGAGCCCGAGGTGACAATGAGCGAGCTCATCCTCTGACGCCGTTGAAATCGCCGGGCGATTGGCGGTGCGCGTGACAGGATCGGGCGTGCTTTCCCGATTGCCTCGCCGCGCGCCCGCGACTAAGGTCGTAGGCGTCGGACAGGGAGAACGGCCCCGCGCCGTGCCGAAGGAGCAACCGCCCCGGAAACTCTCAGGCCCAAGGAACCGTCCGGCATCGAAACTCTGGAGAGAGACGCGGGCGATGCCCGGGTCCGCCGACGGGATAACGATCTCAGGCGCAAGGACAGAGGGGGCGCGAAACCGGCCCGGGGCATCCGCCCGGGGCGCCCTGGACGCGCCATGCGAGGCCGCGTCCGACCAGGAGACGCGATGCCCGGCGATCTGACCACCCCGCCCGAAGCCAGCGCCGAGGCGCCGCCCGCGCGCACCCCGATCCATGACCTGCATCTCGGGCTCGGGGCGCGGATGGTGACCTTCGCCGGCTACGAGATGCCGATCCAGTACCCGGCCGGCATCCTGAAGGAGCATCTGCACACCCGCGCCGCCGCCGGCCTCTTCGACGTGAGCCACATGGGCCAGTTCGCGATCCGGCCGAAAGCGGGCGGGATAGAGGCGGCCGCGCGCGCCTTCGAGGCGCTGGTGCCGGTCGACGTGCTCGGCCTGCGCGAGGGCCGGCAGCGCTACGGCCTCTTCACCAACGCCGCGGGCGGGATCGAGGACGACCTGATGTTCGCCAACCGCGGCGATCACCTGTTCGTCGTCGTGAACGCGGCCCGCAAGACGGCGGACACGGCGCTGATGGAGGCGGGGCTCGGCGGGACCTGCGAGATCGAACCGCTCGACCGCGGCCTCGTGGCGCTCCAGGGGCCGAAGGCCGCCGAGGTGCTGGCGCGGCTCGCGCCCGAGGCGGCGGCGATGCGCTTCATGGACGTGCGCGCGCTGACGCTCGCGGGGATCGAGGCGATCGTCTCGCGCTCGGGCTATACCGGCGAGGACGGGTACGAGATCTCCGTCCCGGCCGCGGACACCGCGCGGCTCGCCGAGGCGCTGCTCGCCGCCGAGGAGGTGCTGCCGATCGGGCTCGGCGCGCGCGACTCGCTCCGGCTCGAGGCCGGGCTCTGCCTCTACGGGCACGACATCGACCAGGAGACGACCCCGGTCGAGGCCGCGCTCGAATGGGCGATCCAGAAGGTCCGGCGCCGGGGCGGCGACCGCGCCGGCGGCTTCCCCGGCGCCGAGCGGATCCTCGAGGAGCTCGAGACCGGCGCCGAGCGCCGCCGCGTCGGGCTGCGGCCGGGCGGCCGGGCGCCGATGCGCGAGGGGGTCGAGATCACCGAGGACGGCGCCACGGTCGGGATGATAACCTCGGGCGGCTTCGGGCCGAGCCTGAACGCCCCGGTCGCGATGGGCTACGTGCCCACCCGCCTCGCGGGCAAGGGCACCGAGCTCGCGGCGATCCTGCGCGGGAAGCCCTTGCCAGTCACGGTTTCCTCGCTTCCATTCATCGCGCCCGGCTACAAGCGGGCCTGAGACCCCCCGATACGGAGAGACGCATGCTGAGATTCACCGAGGAGCACGAGTGGCTTCGACTGGATGGCGACGAGGTGACGGTCGGGATCACCGAACACGCCGCCGAGCAGCTGGGCGACCTCGTCTTCGTCGAACTGCCCGAGGAGGGGATCACCGTCGTCAAGGGCGACGACATCGTGACGATCGAGAGCGTGAAGGCGGCGAGCGACATCGCGGCGCCGCTCGACGGGGTGATCACCGAGGTCAATCCGGCGATCGTCGCCAATCCCGCGCTCGTCAACGACGATCCGATGGAAAACGGCTGGTTCTTCAAGATGACCCTGGCCGACGTCGGCGAGCTCGACTCGCTGATGGATGAGGAAGCCTATCAGGAATACATCGCCTAAGGGGGGCGCCATGCCGTTCCGTGAGTCCGAGTATCAGCCTTACGACTTCGCCAACCGCCGCCACATCGGCCCGAGCCCGTCCGAGATCGCCGAGATGCTGCGGACGATCGGCGTGCCGAGCCTCGACGCGCTGATCGCCGAGACGGTGCCGGCGAGCATCCGGCAGCGCGCGCCGCTCGACTGGGGCAAGGCCCTGAGCGAGCAGGGCGTGCTCAGGCGGCTGCGCGAGGTCGCGGGGCGGAACCGGGTCCTGACCAGCCTGATCGGCCAGGGCTACCACGGAACGGTGACGCCGCCGGTGATCCAGCGGAACATCCTCGAGAACCCGGCCTGGTACACGGCCTACACGCCCTACCAGCCCGAGATCAGCCAGGGGCGCCTCGAGGCGCTCCTGAACTACCAGACAATGGTCTGCGACCTGACCGGGCTCGACGTCGCCAATGCCTCGCTGCTCGACGAGGCGACGGCGGCCGCCGAGGCGATGGCGCTCTGCGAGCGGGCGTCGAAATCGAAGGCCAAGGCGTTCTTCGTCGACCACCATTGCCATCCCCGCACCATCGAGGTGATCGAGACCCGGGCCGAGCCGCTCGGCTGGGAGGTGATCGTCGGCGATCCCTTCGCCGACCTCGACCCGGGACAGGTGTTCGGCGCGATCTTCCAGTATCCCGGCACCTATGGCGACTGCCACGATTTCGCGGAGCCGATCGCGGCGCTCCACGCCGCCTCCGCGCTCGCCTGCGTCGCGGCCGATCCGCTGGCGCTGACGCTGCTCCGGCCCCCGGGCGAGATGGGCGCCGACATCGCGATCGGCTCGACCCAGCGCTTCGGCGTGCCGCTCGGCTTCGGCGGGCCGCACGCGGCCTATATGGCGGTGACCGACGCGCTGAAGCGACTGATGCCGGGCCGGATCGTCGGCGTCTCGATCGACGCGCGCGGCAACCGCGCCTATCGCCTCAGCCTCCAGACCCGCGAGCAGCACATCCGCCGCGAGAAGGCGACCTCGAACATCTGCACCGCCCAGGCGCTGCTCGCGGTCATGGCCTCGATGTACGCGGTCTTCCACGGGCCCGAGGGGCTTCGCGCCATCGCGCAGCGGGTCCACCGCAAGACCGTGCGCCTGGTGAAGGGGCTGGAGCGGCTCGGCTTCCGCGTCGAGCAGGCGAGCTTCTTCGATACCGTGACCGTCGAGGTCGGCCCGCTCCGCGACGTCGTCCTGAAGGCCGCGGTCGCCGAGGGGATCAACCTGCGTCCCGTGGGGGCGACCCGGATCGGCATCGCGCTCGACGAGCGGACGCGGCCCGAGCACGCCGAGGCGATCTGGCGCGCCTTCGGCGGCGACATGAAGGACTGGGACCTCGTCCACGACTACCGCCTGCCGCTCGACCTGATCCGGACCAGCGACTACCTCACCCATCCGATCTTCCACCTCAACCGCGCCGAGGCGGAGATGACGCGCTACATGCGCCGGCTCGCCGACCGCGACCTCGCGCTCGACCGGGCGATGATCCCGCTCGGCTCCTGCACGATGAAGCTGAACGCGACCGTGGAGATGATGCCGCTCTCCTGGCCGGAGTTCGCCGATATCCATCCGCTGGCGCCGGCCGACCAGACCGCGGGCTATGCCGAGCTGATCGCCGATCTCTCGGCCAAGCTCTGCGCGATCACCGGCTACGACGCGATCTCGATGCAGCCCAATTCCGGGGCGCAGGGGGAATACACCGGCCTGCTCACCATCCGCGCCTTCCATCGCGCGCGGGGCGAGGGCCATCGCGACATCTGCCTCATCCCGACCTCGGCGCATGGCACCAACCCGGCCAGCGCGCAGATGGCGGGCATGAAGGTCGTGCCGGTGGCGAGCGCCGCGAACGGCGACGTCGATCTCGAGGACTTCCGCGCCAAGGCCGGGAAGCACGCCGCGAATCTCGCCGCCTGCATGATCACCTATCCCTCGACGCACGGCGTCTTCGAGGAGACGGTGCGCGAGGTCTGCGAGATCACCCACGCCCATGGCGGCCAGGTCTATCTCGACGGGGCGAACATGAACGCGCTCGTCGGGCTCGCGCGGCCGGGCGACATCGGCTCGGACGTGAGCCATCTGAACCTGCACAAGACCTTCTGCATCCCGCATGGCGGCGGCGGCCCCGGCATGGGCCCGATCGGCGTCCGCGCGCATCTCGCGCCGTTCCTGCCCGGGGCGGCGGAAGGCGCGGGGCCGGTCTCGGCCTGCGACTACGGCTCGCCGTCGCTCCTGACCATCTCCTGGGCCTATTGCCTGATGATGGGCGGCGCGGGGCTGACCCAGGCGACCAGGATCGCGATCCTGAACGCGAACTACATCGCCGCCCGGCTCTCCGGCGCCTATCCGATCCTCTATTCCCGCGACGGCCGCGTGGCGCATGAATGCATCGTGGACACGCGCCCGCTCAAGGAGCTGGCGGGGGTCGGCGTCGACGACGTGGCGAAACGCCTCATTGACTGCGGCTTCCACGCGCCGACGATGAGCTGGCCGGTCGCGGGCACGCTGATGATCGAGCCGACCGAGAGCGAGCCCAAGGCCGAGCTCGACCGGTTCATCGCCGCGATGCTCGGCATCCGGGCCGAGGCCCGGGCGATCGAGGAGGGGGCGATGGACCGCGAGAACAACCCGCTGACCCGCGCGCCGCACACGGTCGAGGATCTCGTCGGCGACTGGGACCGGCCCTACAGCCGCGAGCAGGCCTGCTATCCGCCGGGGGCGTTCCGCGTCGACAAGTACTGGCCGCCGGTCAACCGCGTCGACAACGTCTATGGCGATCGCAATCTCGTGTGCTCCTGCCCGCCGATGGAGAGCTACGCCGAAGCCGCCGAATGACCGCCCGCGTCCCGAGGGGCGCGGGAATTAACCTGACGATTTTACTTGGTTTAATCGCGTCGCACGGCGCCGAAATCGTTAACAGAATCGGGTGCTCGACGCCCGGGTCAGGTTGACGTTGTGCGGCGCGGCGGATAATCCTCTGCTCAGGTCGGAGGCCCCGGTTCGGGCCTCGGCCCATCACCAGATGGAGGCACGCATGGAAGATCTCTTGCGCGAGTATCTCCCGATTCTGATTTTCCTCGGCCTCGCGATCGCTCTCGGACTGGTCCTTCTGATCGCCGCCATCGTCGTCGCCGTGTCGAACCCCGATCCCGAGAAGATCTCGGCCTATGAATGCGGGTTCAACGCCTTCGACGACGCGCGCATGAAATTCGACGTGCGATTCTACCTCGTGTCGATTCTGTTCATCATCTTCGACCTCGAGGTGGCGTTCCTGTTCCCCTGGGCGGTGAGCTTCCAGAACCTCGGCGATCTCGGCTTCTGGTCGATGATGATCTTCCTCGCCGTGCTGACCATCGGCTTCGCCTATGAATGGAAGAAGGGGGCTCTCGAATGGGAGTGATGGAACCGAGCCCGGCGCTCGCCAACGAGGCGAACGCCCAGGCGGTGACCCGGGCCCTGTCGGACGAGCTCGCCGACAAGGGCTTCCTCGTCACCTCGACCGCCGCCGCGATCAACTGGGCGCGCACCGGCTCGCTGCACTGGATGACCTTCGGCCTCGCCTGCTGCGCGGTCGAGATGATGCAGCTCTCGATGCCGCGCTACGACCTCGAACGCTTCGGCACCGCGCCCCGCGCCAGCCCGCGGCAGTCGGACCTGATGATCGTCGCCGGCACGCTCACGAACAAGATGGCCCCGGCGCTGCGCAAGGTCTATGACCAGATGCCCGAGCCGCGCTACGTGATCTCGATGGGCTCCTGCGCGAACGGCGGCGGCTATTACCACTACAGCTATTCCGTGGTGCGGGGCTGCGACCGCGTGGTGCCGGTCGACGTCTACGTGCCCGGCTGCCCGCCGTCGGCGGAGGCGCTGCTCTACGGCATCCTGCAACTCCAGCGGAAGATTCGCCGCACCGGGACCATCGTGCGCTGAGGCGCGCGGGGTCCGGGACATTTGGGCGACGGGAAGAAGACATGGAAACTGCGCTGGACGAACTGAGGGAAACCATCGTCGCGAGCCGCCCCGGGGCCGTCGTGACCAGCGACGTGGGCGAGCTCACGCTGACGGTGACGCTGGCCGAGATTCCCGCGGTCGTGAACTATCTGCGCACCGATCCGAACTGCCAGTTCACGACGCTGATCGACCTCACGGCGGTCGACTGGCCGTCGCGCGAGAAGCGGTTCGACCTCGTCTACCACTTCCTGTCGATGCGCCTGAACCAGCGGATCCGGCTCAAGGCCGAGGTGGGCGAGAACGAGATCGCGCCCTCGATCATCGCCGAGTTCCCGAATGCCAACTGGTACGAGCGCGAGACCTTCGACATGTACGGGATCCTGTTCTCGGGCCACCCGGACCTGCGGCGGATCCTGACCGACTACGGCTTCTCCGGCTATCCGCTGCGCAAGGACTTCCCGACCACGGGCTATGTCGAGGTGCGCTACAGCGAGGAGCAGAAGCGCGTGGTCTACGAGCCGGTGAAGCTCACGCAGGAATACCGCCAGTTCGACTTCATGAGCCCGTGGGAGGGCGCCGACTACATCCTCCCCGGCGACGAGAAGAAGGGCTGAGGCGATGGGGCTGATCCTCGGACTTCTCGTCAACGCGGTGCTCTGGTGCATCCCGCTCTACCGGCTGCTGCCCAGGGCCGGACTGAATCCCAATATCGCCATTCTCGGCGCCATCCCGATCGTCGGGACCGTCCTGCTCTGGATCATCGCCTTCAAGCGGTGGCCGGCGGACGGCGCAGCGGGGGTCTAAGCATGGACGCGAAAAACGACGTCGTCGACGTGATCGGCGAACAGAAGATCCGCAACTTCAACATCAACTTCGGTCCGCAGCATCCGGCGGCGCACGGCGTGCTGCGCCTGGTGCTCGAGCTCGACGGCGAGATCGTCGAGCGCTGCGACCCGCATATCGGGCTGCTGCACCGCGGCACCGAGAAGCTGATGGAGAGCCGGACCTACCTGCAGAACCTGCCGTATCTCGACCGGCTCGACTACGTGGCGCCGATGAACCAGGAACACGCCTGGTGCCTCGCGATCGAGCGGCTGACCGGGACCGAGGTCCCGAGGCGCGCGCAGATCATCCGCGTGCTCTACAGCGAGATCGGCCGGATCCTGAACCACCTGCTCAACGTCACGACGCAGGCGATGGACGTCGGCGCGCTGACGCCGCCGCTCTGGGGCTTCGTCGCCCGCGAGGAGCTGATGGTGTTCTACGAGCGGGCCTGCGGCGCGCGCCTGCACTCGGCCTATTTCCGGCCGGGCGGCGTGCACCAGGACCTGCCCCTGGACCTGATCGCCGACATCAGGACCTGGGCCGAGAAGTTCCCGCAGTTGCTCGACGACATCCACGGCCTGCTGACCGAGAACCGGATCTTCAAGCAGCGCAATGTCGATATCGCGATCGTGAGCCAGGAGGAATGCCAGGCGCTCGGCTTCTCCGGCGTGATGGTCCGAGGCTCGGGCATGACCTGGGACCTGCGCCGCGCGCAGCCCTACGAGTGCTACGACGAATTCGACTTCCAGATCCCGATCGGCAAGAACGGCGACTGCTACGACCGCTACCTCTGCCGCATGGCGGAGATGTACGAGAGCACCAAGATCATCCTCCAGGCGGTTGACAAGCTTGGGGAATGCGAGGGCGAGGACGTGCTGTCGCGCGGCAAGATCGCGCCGCCGAAGCGCGCGGTGATGAAGAGCTCGATGGAAGCGCTGATCCATCACTTCAAGCTCTACACCGAAGGCTTCCACGTGCCCGCGGGCGAGGTCTACGCCGCCGTCGAGGCGCCGAAGGGCGAGTTCGGCGTCTATCTCGTCGCCGACGGCACCAACAAGCCCTGGAAGGTCAAGCTGCGCGCGCCGGGCTTCTCCCATCTCGCCGCGATGGACCACATCTGCCGCGGCCACATGCTGGCCGACGTCGCCGCCGCGCTCGGCTCCCTTGATATCGTGTTTGGCGAGGTTGACCGCTGATGCTGCGCCGTCTCTATCCCGATCAGCCGTCGAGCTTCGAGTTCACGCCCGGCAACCTCGACTGGGCCAGGGCCTGGATCGCGAAATATCCCGAGGGCCGGCAGGCTTCCGCGGTCATTCCGCTGCTGTGGCGCGCCCAGGAGCAGGAAGGCTGGGTCACCAAGCCCGCGATCGAATACATCGCGAACATGCTCGGCATGGCCGAGATCCGCGTGCTCGAGGTCGCGACCTTCTACTTCATGTTCCAGCTGCAACCCGTTGGCAAGGTCGCGCATTTCCAGATTTGCGGCACGACCTCCTGCATGATCTGCGGCGCCGAGGACCTGATCGCGGTCTGCAAGAAGAAGATCGCTCCGCACCCGCACGAGATCTCCGCCGACGGCAAGTTCAGCTGGGAGGAGGTCGAGTGCCTCGGCGCCTGCGCGAACGCGCCGATGGCGCAGATCGGCAAGGACTACTACGAGGACCTGACCGCGGCCGGCTTCGAGACGCTGCTCGACGAATTCGCCGCCGGCGGGGTCCCGACCCCGGGCTCGCAGATCGGCCGCTTCTCGTCGGAGCCGTTCGAGGGGCTCTCCGCGCTGCTCGAGGGCGAGCGGGTGGAGAAGACCAACAGGTCGGTCGAGCTCGCGCTCGAGCTCGGCGACACGATCGCCCGCATCACCGGCGCGCCGATCGCGCCGCGCGCCGCCGCCGCGACCCCGGTCGTCGGCAAGCGGCCGGAGCGGCTCGAGGCGCCGCGGATCGAGGGTCCGGATGATCTCACGATCATCAAGGGCGTCGGGCCGCAGCTCGAGGCGCTGCTGCACAGCCTCGGCTACTATCACTTCGACCAGATCGCATCCTGGACCGACGAGGAAGTGGCCTGGGTCGACGAGAATCTCGATGGATTTCATGGGCGTGTGACCCGCGACAAGTGGGTCGAACAGGCGCGGGCGCTGGTCGCCGAGAGCGCGGCGGCCGGGCGCGACTGAACAGGGGAGCCTTCGACATGAGCGAGAAGCAGCGACTGTACGGCGATACCGCGGGACTGACGGCCTTCTGGCTCATGGCGGGCATGGGGGGCGCGATGATCGCGGGCCACCTGATGCTCCGGGCGATGCAGCGGATGCAGGCGTCGGGCACGCCGCAGAAAATGATGGCGAAGGGGCCGTTCGGCGCTTTCGGCTGGATGTTCGACGTGACGACCCCGGCCGAGGTCCAGGCGCCGGCGGCCGCGCCGAAGACGCCCCGGGCCAAGCGCAAGGTCGAGGAGGCCGAGGTGGTCGCCCCGCTGGTCGCGGCGGTCGAGGCCTGGACCGAGAAGGCCGGGGAGACCGTCGAGGCGATGGTCGCCGCCGGCGACCGGTTCGCCACCGGCGTGGCCGAGGCCGCGACCGCGCCGTCCGAGGCGGTGAAGGCGGTGGCCGCGGAACTGACCGAGACGCCGGCGCCCGCCGCGTCCGATCCCGCCGCGTCCGAGCCCGTCACGCCGGAGCCCGAGGCCCCCGCGGCGCTCGCCGAGGTGATCGAGCTGGCCCATCCCGGCCGCCCGACCGCGCTCGCCGCGGCGCGGGGCGCGGCGGATGACCTGAAGAAGATCAAGGGCGTCGGGCCGAAGCTCGAGACGGTGCTGAACGGCCTTGGCTACTACCATTTCGACCAGATCGCGGCCTGGGGCCCCGAGGAACTGGCCGCGGTGGACGAGACGCTCGGCGGCTTCTCGGGCCGGGCGACGCGGGACGACTGGATCGGCCAGGCGAAGCTGCTCGCCGCCGGCGAGGCTTAGGAGCGCCGCGCGGCCGCGCCGAAAAGGCGGCGGCCCGGGCGAGGACAGGTTTGGTGAGGGGGTGGCCGCGACGGTCGCGCCCTTTGATGAGGACTGAGGCATGCTGGCGGACACGGACCGGATCTTCACCAATATCTACGGGATGTACGACCGTTCGCTCGCCGGCGCGCGCAAGCGCGGCCTGTGGGACAACACCGGCGAGATCATCGGCCGGGGCCGCGACAAGATCATCGAGGAGATGAAGGCCTCGGGCCTGCGCGGCCGGGGCGGCGCGGGCTTCCCGACCGGCCTCAAATGGTCCTTCATGCCCAAGGGCAGCGACGGCCGCCCGCATTACCTCGTCGTCAACGCCGACGAGTCCGAGCCCGGCACCTGCAAGGACCGGGAGATCATGCGCCACGATCCGCATACGCTGATCGAGGGCTGCCTGGTCGCCGGCTTCGCCATGGGCGCGCACGCGGCTTACATCTACATCCGGGGCGAGTACATCCGCGAGCGCGAGGCGCTGCAGATCGCCATCGACGAATGCTACGACGCTGGGCTGATCGGCCCGAACGCCTGCGGCTCGGGCTGGGACTTCGACGTCTACCTGCACCACGGCGCCGGCGCCTATATCTGCGGCGAGGAGACCGCGCTGCTCGAGAGCCTCGAGGGGCGCAAGGGCATGCCGCGTCTGAAGCCGCCGTTCCCGGCCAACACCGGCCTCTACGGCTGCCCGACCACGGTCAACAACGTCGAGTCGATCGCCGTCGCGCCGACCATCCTGCGCCGGGGCGCGGGCTGGTTCGCGGGCATCGGCCGGGCGAACAACGTCGGCACCAAGCTCTTCGGCATGTCGGGCCATGTGAACCGGCCCTGCGTGGTCGAGGAATCCATGGGCATCTCGATGCGCGAGCTAATCGAGAAGCACGGCGGCGGCATCCGCGGCGGCTGGGACAACCTCAAGGCGATCATCCCGGGCGGCGCCTCCTGCCCGGTGCTGCCGAAGGAGATGTGCGAGGACGCGATCATGGATTTCGACGGGATGCGCGAGCTGCGCTCCTCGCTCGGGACCGCCTGCATGATCGTGATGGACAAGGACACCGACGTCATCAAGGCGATCTGGCGCCTGTCGAAATTCTTCAAGCACGAGAGCTGCGGCCAGTGCACGCCCTGCCGCGAGGGTACCGGCTGGATGATGCGCGTGATGGACCGGCTCGTCACCGGCGAGGCGGAGGTCGAGGAGATCGACATGCTGCTCGCGGTCACGAAGCAGGTCGAGGGCCACACGATCTGCGCGCTCGGCGACGCGGCGGCCTGGCCGATCCAGGGCCTGATCCGGCACTTCCGCAACGAGATCGAGGACCGCATCAAGTACAAGCGCACCGGTCGCGTCAGCGCGGTGGCGGCGGAGTAGGGCGATGGAGAACGCTTCGGGCGAAGGCCATTACTACGCGTTCGACTACACGGGCTTCCCCGCGCTCGTGATCATCGCGATCGGGCTCGCGCTCATCGTGGTGCCCTACTGGAAACTCTGGTCGCGGACCGGGCATTCCGGCGCCTGGGCGCTGCTGATGCTGATCCCGCTCGCCAATATCATCTCGCTCTGGGTGCTGGCCTTCAAGGAATGGCCGGCGCTGCGCGGTAAGGGACCCCGGGTATGACCGATCTTCGCAAGCTCATGATCGACGACATGGAGGTGGAGGTTCCGCCGACCATGACGCTCCTGCAGGCCTGCGAGGTCGCGGGGATCGAAATTCCGCGGTTCTGCTACCACGAGCGGCTCTCGATCGCCGGCAACTGCCGCATGTGCCTCGTCGAGGTGGTCGGCGGGCCGCCGAAGCCCTCGGCCTCCTGCGCGATGCAGGTGAAGGACCTGCGCCCCGGGCCCGAGGGCCAGCCGCCGGCGATCAAGACCAAGTCGCCGATGGTCAAGAAGGCGCGCGAAGGGGTGATGGAGTTCCTGCTCATCAACCACCCGCTCGACTGCCCGATCTGCGACCAGGGCGGCGAATGCGATCTGCAGGACCAGGCGATGGCCTATGGCGTCGACTTCAGCCGCTACCGCGAGCCGAAGCGCGCGGCGCTCGACATGAACCTCGGGCCGCTCGTGAAGACCGCGATGACCCGCTGCATCTCCTGCACCCGCTGCGTGCGCTTCATCACCGAGGTCGCGGGCGTGCCGGAGATGGGCCAGGTCGGTCGCGGCGAGGACAGCGAGATCACGAGCTATCTCGGCAAGATGCTGACCTCCGAGATGCAGGGCAACGTGATCGACCTCTGCCCGGTCGGCGCGCTGACCTCGAAGCCCTACGCCTTCACCGCCCGGCCATGGGAGCTGAAGAAGACCGAGTCGATCGACGTGATGGACGCGCTCGGCTCGAACATCCGGATCGATGTGAAGGGCCGCGAGGTGATGCGGATCCTGCCGCGCAACCATGACGGCGTGAACGAGGAATGGCTCTCGGACCGCTCGCGCTTCATCTGGGACGGCCTGCGGCGCCAGCGCCTCGACCAGCCCTATGTGCGCGCGAACGGCCGGCTCCGGCCCGCGACCTGGGCCGAGGCCTTCGCGGCCGTGGCCGCGGCGATGAAGGGCAAGAAGGTCGCGGCGCTCGCCGGCGATCTGGTTCCGACCGAGGCGGTCTTCGCGCTGAAGACGCTCGTCGAGGGCCTCGGCGGCGCGGTCGAGTGCAGGACCGACGGCGCGATGCTGCCGGCCGGCAACCGGTCGGGCTATGTCGGCACCGCGCGGATCGAGGATCTCGACGCGGCGCCCTTCGTGCACATGATCGGGGTCAACCCGCGCGCCGAGGCGCCGGTCCTGAACGCGCGCATCCGCAAGGCCTGGCTGCGCGGCGCCCGCGTCACGCTGATCGGCGAGGCGGTCGACCTGACCTTCCCCTATTCCTACCTCGGCTCCGGCCCGACCGAGCTCGCGAAGCTTGTCGACGCCGCAACCGCGCCGGAAGAGGGCGCGGCGCCCGGCGTCGTCATCGTCGGCCAGCCGGCGCTGCGCCGTCCGGACGGGGCGGCGGTGCTCGCGGCGGCGATGGCGCTTGCCGAGGGCTCGGGCGCGCGGCTCCTCGTGCTGCACGACGCGGCCGCCCGCGTCGGCGCGATGGACCTCGGCTTCGTGACCGAGGGCGGGATCGACGCGGCGCTCGAGGGCGCGGAGGTGATCTACAACCTCGGCGCCGACGAGATCGAGATCCCGGCCGGTCCCTTCGTGATCTACCAGGGCAGCCACGGCGACCGGGGCGCGCATCGGGCGGATGTGATCCTGCCGGGCGCGGCCTATACCGAGGAAGCCGGGATCTTCGTCAACACCGAGGGACGGCCCCAGCTCGCCAACCGCGGCGGCTTCCCCCCGGGCGAGGCGCGCGAGAACTGGGCGATCCTGCGCGCCCTTTCGGCCCAGCTCGGAAAGACCTTGCCGTTCAATACCCTGGGCGAACTTCGTGCGAAGATGTTCGAGCTCGTCCCGCATCTCGCGGCGCTCGACACCGTGCCGGAAAACGCATGGACGCCCCTTGCGAGAGGGGATATGGACGGGACCGATTTCGCGGGTCCGACCCGGGTTCACTATCTGACCAATCCGATCGCGCGGGCGAGCCAGGTGATGGCCGAGCTCGCCAAGACGGCCAGCGAAGGGGCGCGTCCCCTGGCGGCGGAGTAAGGCATGGAAGGCTTTTTCTCGAGCGGCTTCGGCCTGTTTCTCCTGATCCTCGGGCAGTGCCTTCTGGTGACGGTGTTCATCCTCGTCTGCCTGGCGTTCCTCATGTACGCCGACCGCAAGGTCTGGGCGGCCGTGCAGCTGCGCAAGGGCCCGAACGTCGTCGGTCCCTGGGGGCTGATGCAGAGCTTCGCCGACTTCCTGAAGTACATCGTCAAGGAAGTGGTGATCCCGGCCGGCGCCGACAAGATGCTGTTCTTCCTCGCGCCGATGGTCAGCTTCGTGCTGCCGGTCGTCGTCTGGGCGGTGATCCCCTGGGCGCCGGGCTGGGTGATCTCGGACATGAACGTGGGGGTCCTGTTCATCTTCGCGATCTCCTCGCTGCACGTCTATGCGATCATCATCGGCGGCTGGGCCTCGAACTCGAAATACCCGTTCATGGGCGCGCTGCGCTCGGCGGCGCAGATGATCTCCTACGAGGTCTCGCTCGGCCTCATCATCATCGGCGTGCTGATCTCGGCGGGAACGCTGAACCTCAGCCAGATCGTGCACGCGCAGGAAGGCGGCCTCGGCCTGCTGAACTGGTTCTGGCTGCCCCATTTCCCGATGGTGTTCCTGTTCTTCATCTCCTCGCTCGCCGAGACCAACCGGCCGCCCTTCGACCTGCCGGAGGCGGAATCGGAGCTCGTCGCGGGCTACCAGGTCGAATACTCGTCGACGCCGTTCCTGCTCTTCATGATCGGCGAACTCATGAGCGTCTTCTTCATGTGCGCGCTCATCTCGATCCTGTTCTTCGGCGGCTGGCTCAGCCCGATCCCGGGTCTGCCGGACGGCGCGGTCTGGCTCTTCGCCAAGATGTGCTTCTTCTTCTTCATCTTCGCGATGGTGAAGGCGATCGTGCCTCGCTACCGCTACGACCAGCTGATGCGGATCGGCTGGAAGGTCTTCCTGCCGCTCTCGCTCGGCTGGGTCGTGCTGGTCTCGTTCTTCGCACATTACGGATGGTTCTGGGGCGCCTACCAGCGCTGGACGATGGGGGGCTGATCGGATGGGAACCTCTCGACCCAAGTACTGGCTAGTTCTTGACGGTCATCGGTTTGCAATTCGACCGGATGCATCGGATGGATACTGGATCTACGTCGATAATCAGCGCGAAGGGTACTTTTCAACCGCCTCGGAGGCAGCTGACACCTGCAAATTTGGTCATGTCTCTGCCGTCGTGGCCGGGAAACCTGATTTGTTGGTGAGAACGCGAGATTTTGCGTTTCCAAACTCCCTGAAAGGTTGGAAATGCAGAGAAGAAGAGCCGGTGGAGATAGAGTGATGGGTATCCCGTTCAACCGCGCGACGCGCTATTTCCTGCTGGCCGACTTCTTCGGCGGCTTCAAGCTCGGCCTGAAGTATTTCATGAAGCCGAAGGAGACGATCAACTACCCGCACGAGAAGGGGCCGCTCTCGCCCCGGTTCCGCGGCGAGCACGCGCTGCGGCGCTACGCCAACGGCGAGGAACGCTGCATCGCCTGCAAGCTTTGCGAGGCGATCTGTCCGGCGCAGGCGATCACGATCGACGCCGAGCCGCGCGACGACGGCTCGCGCCGCACGACGCGCTACGACATCGACATGACGAAATGCATCTACTGCGGCTTCTGCCAGGAGGCCTGCCCGGTCGATGCGATCGTCGAGGGACCGAACTTCGAATTCGCGACCGAAACCCGCGAGGAGCTCTTCTACGACAAGGAGAAGCTGCTCGCGAACGGCGACCGCTGGGAGCCCGAGATCGCGCGCAATCTCGAGCTCGACGCGCCGTATCGGTGAGGAACTGACCATGGGCGCCTGGGGCACGGGAATGTTCGAGAACGACACAGCGCAGGACTGGCTCGGGGAGTACGCGGCGGAGGGCGCCTCGGCGGTGGTCGGCGCGTTGATGATGGCCGAGGAGCAGGCGGAGGAAGGCTACCTCGAGGCGCCGCAGGCCTCGGCCGCGCTCGCCGCGTGCGAGGCGGTGGCGGCGAGCTTCGGGCGGCCGCTCGCCGCGGCCCCGCGGGAGCTCGTGGACAGCCTTTCGGCCGATGCTCCGCAGATCAAGGCTTTCCCGGACCTCCGCCTCCGCTGCGTGAACGTGGTCGGGCTTGTCGGGTCGGCTCCCGAGACTTCGGAATTGCTGGCGTTGTGGGGCGAGGTTGGTGGTTTGGACCAGGCGACCTTCGAAGCGGCGCTTGGCGATCTCAACGACCGTTTGCAGGCTGGCCCATGATGACGCGCCGATCGCAGAAATTTCGCGCTATACCGGTGAGGACCTGACCCATGGGCTTCGCAGCTTTCGCCTTCTATCTCTTCGCCATCGTGGCCGTGGTCTCGGGGGTCCTCGTCATCACGGCGCGGAACCCGGTGCATTCGGTGCTCTGGCTGATCCTCGCCTTCTTCTCGGCCGCCGGGCTCTTCGTGCTGCTCGGGGCTGAATTCGTCGCGATGCTGATGCTGATCGTCTATGTCGGCGCGGTCGCGGTGCTGTTCCTCTTCGTCGTGATGATGCTCGACGTTGATTTCGCCGAGCTGCGCGCCGGGATGGCGCGCTACCTGCCGGTCGGCCTGCTGATCGCGATCGTGCTCGTCGTGCAACTCGGCTTCGTCTTCGGCTCGTGGCAGGTATCGGAGCAGGCGCTCAGCCTGCGCGCGGCGGTGACCCCGCCGGTCGATCAGGTGCACAACACCCAGGCGCTCGGCGACCTGCTCTTCACCCGCTACGTGCTGCTGTTCCAGCTCGCGGCGCTGGTGCTCCTGGTCGCGATGATCGGGGCCATCGTGCTGACGCTGCGCAAGCGCGTCCACGTCAAGCGGCAGAACGTGCTCGAGCAGATGTACCGCGACCCCGCGGCCGCGATCGAGCTCGTGGACGTCAAGCCGGGGCAGGGCGCATGAGCCTCGCCTCTTACACGGGGACCGCCGCGGCGGTCGGAATGGGTCTCGCGGTCGCGATGGGCTGGTTCGGGGGAGTGAGACGATGATCGGTCTCGGACATTATCTGACGGTCGCGGCGCTCCTGTTCGTCACCGGCATCTTCGGCATCTTCATCAACCGCAAGAACGTGATCGTCATCCTGATGTCGATCGAGCTCATGCTGCTCGCGGTCAACATCAACCTCGTCGCCTTCTCGTCCTATCTCGGCGATCTCGTCGGTCAGGTCTTCACGCTGTTCGTGCTGACCGTCGCCGCCGCCGAGGCCGCGATCGGCCTCGCGATCCTCGTCTGCTTCTTCCGCAACCGCGGAACGATCGCGGTGGACGACGTCAACGTTATGAAGGGCTGAGGCGCATGACGACGATCATCCTCTTCGCGCCACTGATCGGCGCGCTGCTCTGCGGCTTCGGCTACAAATGGTTCGGCGAGAAGAACGCCACCTATATCGCGACCGGCCTGCTGTTCGTCGCGGCCTTCTTCGCCTGGATCGTGTTCCTCACGCTCGGCGAGGAGACGCGGCACGTGCCGCTGTTCCGCTGGGTCGTCTCGGGCACGCTAGCGGCCGACTGGGGCATCCGCCTCGACCGGCTGACGGCGATCATGCTGATCGTGGTCTGCACGGTCTCCTCGCTCGTGCATCTCTACAGCCTCGGCTACATGGCGCATGACGACAACTGGAAGCATGGCGAAAGCTACAAGCCGCGCTTCTTCGCCTATCTGTCGTTCTTCACCTTCGCGATGCTGATGCTGGTGACGGCCGACAATCTCCTGCAGATGTTCTTCGGCTGGGAGGGCGTCGGCGTCGCCTCCTACCTGCTGATCGGCTTCTATTATCGCAAGTCGAGCGCGAACGCGGCGGCGATGAAGGCCTTCATCGTCAACCGGGTCGGCGACTTCGGCTTCCTGATGGGGATCTTCCTGACCTATGTCGCGGTCGACTCGATCTCCTTCGACGACATCTTCGCCGCCGGGCCGAGCCTCGCGCAGACCCAGCTGCACTTCCTCTGGCGCGACTGGACGGCCTCGGAAGTGATCGCGGTCATGCTGTTCATCGGCGCGATGGGCAAGTCGGCGCAGCTCTTCCTGCACACCTGGCTGCCGGACGCGATGGAGGGCCCGACCCCGGTCTCCGCGCTCATCCACGCCGCGACCATGGTGACCGCGGGCGTCTTCCTGGTCTGCCGGATGTCGCCGGTCATCGAATACGCGCCGCATGCGAAGACCTTCATCGTCTACATCGGCGCCACCACCGCCTTCTTCGCGGCGACGGTCGGCCTGGTGCAGAACGACATCAAGCGCGTGATCGCCTATTCGACCTGCTCCCAGCTCGGCTATATGTTCGTGGCCGCCGGCGTGGGCGTCTATTCGGCGGCGATGTTCCACCTCTTCACGCATGCCTTCTTCAAGGCGCTGCTGTTCCTCTGCGCCGGCTCGGTCATCCATGCGATGCACCACGAGCAGGACATGCGGAACTACGGCGGCCTGCGGAAGAAGATCCCGGTCACCTACTGGACGATGATGCTCGGCACGCTCGCGATCACCGGCGTCGGCATTCCGCTCACCTCGATCGGCTTCGCGGGCTTTCTCTCGAAGGACGCGATCATCGAGAGCGCCTGGGCCGGTGGCACCGGGGCGGCGAGCTATGCCTTCTGGATGCTGGTCATCGCCGCGATGTTCACCTCCTTCTACTCCTGGCGGCTCATCTTCCTGACCTTCTTCGGCAAGCCGCGCGGCGATCACCACGCGCATGACCACGCGCATGAGAGCCCGCGTGTGATGCTGATCCCGCTGGTCGTCCTCGCCTTCGGCGCGGTCTTCGCCGGCATGATCTGGTACAAGCCCTTCTTCGGCGACCATGCCCGGGTGCTGAGCTTCTTCGGGATGCCGGCGCACGAGGTCTCCGCCACCGAAGGCGCGGGCGAGGGCCATGGCGCGGCGCCCGAGGGCGAGCTGGCGGCTGTCCCGGCGGAGGGCGACCACGCCGCTCCGGCGGAGGGTTCCGCGGTCGCGACCGAGAACGCCGAGGCCCACGCCCCGGCGGCCGGGGAAGGCCACGCGCCCGAAGCCACCGCGATGGCCGAGGCCGGTCACGCGGCGGCGCCCGAGGCCGGGCACGAGCCGGCGGCCGAGCACGCGGGTCCGATCGGCGCGATCTTCATGGCGCCCGACAACCACGTGATGGACGAGGCGCACCATTCGCCGGCGCTGGTGAAGATGTCGCCCTTCTTCGCGATGCTGATCGGCCTCGTCACGGCCTATCTCTTCTACATCGTCAATCCGACGCTTCCCGTGCGGCTCGCCCAGGCGCAGGCGCCGCTCTACCGGTTCCTGCTCAACAAGTGGTACTTCGACGAGCTCTACGACTTCCTCTTCGTCAGGCCGACCATGCGGCTCGGTCGGTTCCTGTGGAAGAAGGGCGACGGCGAGACGATCGACGGATCCATCAACGGGGTCGCGATGGGGTTCATCCCCTTCGTCACCCGCCTCGCCGGCCGGGCGCAGTCCGGATACCTTTTCCACTACGCGTTCGCCATGGTGCTCGGCCTCGTCGCGCTCCTCGCCTGGCTCAGCGTCACGAGCGTGGGTTAAGATGAACAGCCTCCTCTCCCTCGTCACCTTCCTGCCGCTGATCGGCGCGGTCGTCCTGCTCGTCTTCCTCAAGGGCGACGACCAGGCGGCGCGCAAGAACGCGAAGCTGCTCGCGCTCTTCACCACGACCGCGACCTTCCTGCTGTCGCTCTTCATCCTGTTCGGTTTCGACGCCTCCAACCCGGGCTTCCAGTTCGTCGAGGAGCGCGCCTGGCTCGGCGGCCTGACCTACAAGATGGGCGTCGACGGGATCTCGGTCCTGTTCGTGATGCTGACGACCGCCCTGATGCCGATCGTGATCCTCTCCTGCTGGGAGGTCACCGACCGGGTGAAGGAATACATGGTCGCCTTCCTCGCGCTCGAGACGCTGATGATCGGCGTGTTCTGCGCGCTCGACCTCGTGCTCTTCTACGTGTTCTTCGAGGCCGGCCTGATCCCGATGTTCCTGATCATCGGCATCTGGGGCGGCAAGGACCGCATCTATGCGTCGTTCAAGTTCTTCCTCTACACGCTGCTGGGCTCGGTCCTGATGCTGATCGCGATGATCGCGATGTACGCCCAGGCCGGCACCACCGACATCCCGACGCTCCTGACCTACGGCTTCAGCTCCGAGCCGATCCGCGTCCTCGGCTTCACCATCGTCGGCGGCGTGCAGACGCTGATGTGGCTCGCCTTCTTCGCCTCCTTCGCGGTGAAGATGCCGATGTGGCCGGTGCACACCTGGCTCCCGGACGCGCATGTGCAGGCGCCGACCGCGGGCTCCGTCGTGCTCGCCGCGATCCTGCTGAAGATGGGCGGCTACGGCTTCCTGAGGTTCAGCCTGCCGATGTTCCCGGTCGCCTCGGATCTCATGCAGAATTTCGTCTTCACCCTCTCGGTGATCGCGATCATCTACACGAGCCTCGTCGCGCTGATGCAGGAGGACATCAAGAAGCTGATCGCCTATTCCTCGGTCGCGCACATGGGCTTCGTCACCATGGGCATCTTCGCGCTGAACCGGCAGGGCGTGGACGGGGCGATCTTCCAGATGCTCTCGCACGGCTTCATCTCCGGGGCGCTCTTCCTCTCGGTCGGCGTGATCTACGACCGGATGCATACCCGCGAGATCACCGCCTATGGCGGCCTCGTGATCCGGATGCCGGTCTATGCGATGATCTTCATGTTCTTCACGATGGGCAACGTCGGCCTCCCCGGGACGAGCGGCTTCGTCGGCGAGTTCCTGACCATGGCCGGCGCCTTCCAGGCCAACAGCTGGGTCGCCTTCTTCGCCGCCTTCGGCGTGATCTTCTCGGCGGCCTACGCGCTCTGGCTCTATCGCCGGGTGGTGTTCGGCGACCTGATCAAGGAAAGCCTGAAGACGATCCAGGACATGACCTCGCGCGAGAAATGGCTCTTCGCGCCGCTCGTGGCCGCCACGCTGGTGCTCGGGGTCTATCCCGCGCTGATCCTCGACGTGATCGGCCCGTCGGTGCACGCGCTGCTCGATCACACCCACGCCGCGATCGCCGCGGGCCAGCCGAGCCTCGCTCAGAACTGATCCCTTTCCGGGCGCGCCCCGCCGCCCGGACCCAATGCCCGTACCTTCGAGGGACACTAGATGTTGAACCAGGACCTTAGCGTAGTCGCCCCCGAGGTGCTGCTGGCCGTCCTCGCCATGGCCGGCCTGATGTGGGGCGCCTATTCCCGCGCGGATGTGAGCCGCGCGGTGCTCTGGGCCGCCGTCTTCGTGATGATCGCGGTCGGCCTCTGGGTCGGCTTCCAGCCGGAGGGCACCGCGACCGCCTTCTCGGGCTCGTTCATCAACGACGGCTTCGCCCGGTTCTCGAAGGTGATGATCCTGTTCGGCGCCGCCGCGGCGCTGGCCATGAGCGCGGAATACCTCAAGCGCAACGAGCTCCTGAAATACGAATACCCGGTCCTGATCCTGCTCGCCGCCGTCGGCATGATGGTGATGGTCTCGGCGAACGACCTGATCGTGCTCTATCTCGGCCTCGAGCTGCAGAGCCTGGCGCTCTACGTCGTCGCCGCCTTCCGCCGCGACAGCGTGCGCTCGACCGAGGCCGGCCTGAAGTATTTCGTGCTCGGCTCGCTCTCCTCGGGCCTGCTGCTCTATGGCGCGAGCCTGGTCTATGGCTATGGCGGCACCACCGCCTTCGCCGGGATCGCCGAGGTGGTCGGGCAGGACGGCCCGCTTTCGCTCGGCCTCGTCTTCGGCCTCGTTTTCCTCGCGGCGGGCATGGCCTTCAAGATCTCCGCCGTGCCGTTCCACATGTGGACGCCCGACGTCTATGAGGGCTCGCCGACCCCGGTCACCGCCTTCTTCGCCACCGCGCCGAAGGTCGCGGCCTCGGCGATGTTCGCCCGCGTCCTCTTCTCGGCCTTCGGCGACGCGGTGCCGGAATGGCAGCAGATCCTGTGGTTCCTCTCCTTCGCCTCGATGCTGCTCGGCTCGATCGCGGCGATCGGCCAGACCAATATCAAGCGGCTGATGGCCTATTCCTCGATCGGCCACATGGGCTACGCGCTGATGGGCCTCGCCGCCGGCACGGTGCTCGGCGTGCAGGCGCTGCTCATCTATCTCGCGATCTACGTGGTGATGAGCATCGGCGTCTTCGCCTTCATCCTCAACATGGAGAAGGACGGCCAGCCGGTCACCGAGATCGCCTCGCTCGGCCTCTATTCGAAGGTCGAGCCCGCCCGCGCCGCGGCGCTCGCGGTGCTGATGTTCAGCCTCGCCGGCATCCCGCCGCTCGTGGGCTTCTTCGGGAAGTTCTACGTGCTGAAGGCGGCGATCGACGCCGGGCTGATCTGGCTCGCGGTCTTCGGCATGATCTCGAGCGTGATCGGCGCCTATTACTACCTGCGCATCGTCTATCTGATGTATTTCGGCCAGCCGACCGAAGGGCTGAACGGGCGGATGCCGATGCTGCACTGGGGCCTGCTCGGCGCCTCGTCGCTGGTGATGGTGCTCGGCATCGTGAACCTGTTCGGGGTCGAGACGCTGGCCGCCTCCGCGGCCGCGACGCTGGTCCCCTGAGGTCCGCCCGGATGAGCCGCGCGTGATGGCGCCCTGGCCGGAAGGCGTCGGCCGCGAGATTCACGCGGAGCTCGACAGCAGCAACGCCGAGGCGCTGCGCCGGGCGCGCGCCGGCGCGCGCGCGCCGGTCTGGATCCTCGCGCGGAATCAGACCGCCGGGCGCGGCCGCCGGGGCCGGGCCTGGCGCCAGGATCCGGGCAATTTCGCCGGCAGCCTGATGACCGTGGTCGACGGCACCGGGACCGAGGCGGCGCAGCGCTCCTTCGTGGCGGCCCTCGCGCTGCATGACGCGCTGGTCGACGTGACCGGGCGGCCAGAGCTTCTGTCGCTCAAATGGCCCAACGACGTGCTTCTCGCCGGCGGCAAGCTCGCGGGGATCCTGCTCGAGAGCGAGCTGGCGCCCGGCGGCGGCATCGCGCTCGCGGTCGGCATCGGCGTGAACCTGCGCGCCGCGCCGGAGTCCGCGGAGGTCGAAGCCGGCGCGCTGCGCCCCGTCAGCCTCGCCGGGCTGACCGGCGGCGCGCCGAGCCCGGACGAGTTCCTCGACCTGCTGGCGCCGAGCTACGCGCATTGGGAGAGCCGCCTGACGCGCGACGGTTTCGCGCCGATCCGCGCCGCCTGGCTCGCCCGCGCGGCGCGGCTGGGCGAGCCGATCGTGGCCCGCCTGCCGGGGCGCGAGCTCACCGGCCTTTTCGAGACGATCGACGCCGACGGCGCGCTGGTCCTCGCCGCTCCGGAGGGCCGCGTCGTGCTGCCGGCGGCGGATGTCTTCTTCCGCTCCGCCTGAGGATCCGCCCATGCTGCTCGCGATCGACGTCGGCAATACCAACACGGTCTTCGCGCTCCACGACGGCGCGGCGGTGGTCGCGGAATGGCGCTGCTCGACCGACCGCCAGCGCACCGCCGACGAATATTTCGTCTGGCTGCGCCAGCTCTTCGACCATCACGCGCTCGACCCGGTGGTGCGCTCGGTGGTGATCTCCTCGGTGGTGCCGCAGGTCGTCTTCAACCTCCGCGTGCTCTCGGACCGCTACTTCCACACCCGGCCCAAGGTGGTCGGCAAGCCGGAGGTGAAGCTCGGCGTGCCGGTGCGGGTCGATCCGACCACGCATGTCGGCGCCGACCGGCTCGTGAACACGGTCGGGGCCTATGACCGCTACGGCGGCGATCTGATCGTCGTCGATTTCGGCACCGCGACCACATTCGACGTCGTCGGCCACGACGGGGCCTACGAGGGCGGGATCATCGCCCCGGGCGTGAACCTGTCGCTGAAGGCGCTGCACGACGCCGCCGCGGCGCTGCCCTTCATCGATGTCACCAAGCCCGACCACGTGGTCGGGACGAATACCGTTGCCTGCATGCAGTCAGGCATCTACTGGGGCTATGTCGGCCTGATCGAGGGTCTCTGCGCGCGCATCCGCGCCGAACGCGGGATCCCGATGACGGTCATCGGAACTGGGGGACTGTCCACCCTCTTCGCCCAAGGGACAGATGTGCTGGAAAAGATCGACACGGGGCTCACGATTCACGGGCTCGTCCTGATCGATCGCTTGAACGAGGAGTAAATCGGAGGACATGGCTGGTAAGAACCGGCTGATCTATCTCGCGCTTGGCGGCGCGGGAGAGATCGGCATGAACATGTACGTATACGGCTACGGGCCCAAGGACGCCGAACGGCTGATCCTGGTCGACGTGGGCGTGACCTTCCCCGACATGGAGACGAGCCCCGGCGTCGATCTCATCATGGCCGATCCCGCCTGGGTGCAGGCGCGGGCCGACCGGCTCGAGGGGATCTTCATCACCCACGCGCACGAGGACCATATCGGCGGGCTCGGGATGCTGTGGTCGCGCCTCGGCGCGCCGGTCTACGCCCGCCGCTTCACCGCCGCGATCGCGCAGAACAAGATGGAGCGGGCCGGCCAGCCGACGAGCGAGGTGCGCCAGGTGGACGCCTGGCCGCACATGGTCGAGGCGGGGCCGTTCAAGGTCGGCTTTGTCCCGGTGTCGCATTCGATCCCGGAGAGCTCGAGCCTGGTGATCGAGACCCCGGCGGGGCGGATCCTGCACAGCGCGGATTTCAAGACCGACCCGACCCCGGTGGTCGGCGATCCGTTCGAGCCGGAGATCTACCGCGCCATCGGCGACCAGGGCGTCAAGGTGATGACCTGCGACTCGACCAACGTCTTCTCGCAGCATCCGGGCCGGTCGGAAGCGACGCTGACCGAGCCGATCCGCGCGCTGATGCGCGACGCCGAGGGGATGGTGGTGGCGACCACCTTCGCCTCCAACGTCGCGCGTCTCAAGACGCTCGCCGAGGCCGGCCACGCGGTCGGCCGCCAGGTGGTCGTGCTCGGCCGCGCGATGAACACGATGCTGAAGACCGCGCGCGCGACCGATGTGCTCGACGGCTTCCCGCCGACCGTCGATGTCACGGACGCGGATTCGGTGCCGCGCAGCCAGCTTCTGGTGCTCGCGACCGGCAGCCAGGGCGAGCGGCGGGCCGCCTCGGCCCAGCTCGCGAACGGCCGCTACATGGGGCTGGAGCTGCGCGCGGGCGACACGTTCCTGTTCTCCTCGAAGACCATCCCGGGCAACGAGATCAGCGTCGGGCGCATCATGAACGCGCTGAGCGTGAAGGGCGTGCGGATCATCGACGACGCCGACGGGCGCTATCACGTCTCGGGCCATGCCAACCGGCCGGACCTCGCGGTGATGCAGGACCTGCTGCGCCCGACGGCGATCGTTCCGATGCACGGCGAGCACCGGCATCTCACGACCCACGCCGAATTCGCGGAATCGCGCGGTTATGTCGGGGTCGTGGCGCCGAACGGCGCGATGCTCGACCTGACGGGGCCGACGCCGGTCTTCGCGGAAAAGGTCGAGACCGGGCGGGTCTATCTCGACGGCACCCAGCTCATCGGCGCGCTCGACGGGGTGGTGCGCGAGCGGCTGCGGATGGCGATGCGCGGCCATGTGATCGTCTCGATCCTGATCGACGAGGGCGGCAAGCCGATCGGCGGCGCCTGGGTCGAGACGGTGGGCCTGCCCGAGGTCGCGCGGCTGCGCGACGGGTTCGCCGGCGCGCTCGAGGAGGAGATCGGCCGGGCGCTCTCGCGCGCCAAGCGCGCCGAGCTCGACGACGACGACGCGCTCGAGGAGCTGGTCAGCCGCGCGGTGTCGCGCCGCTCGAACGACCTCGTGGGCAAGAAGCCGGTCTGCACGGTGATGATCAGCCGCCTCGAGGCCTGAGAGGGCGTCGCGCACCCGCGCGCGGCGTCGCCCACCCCTCGCCGCCCCGGGCTCGACCCGGGGCCTCGACGCCTGTTCCGGGCGGTCGAGCATGGGGGGCGAGGCGCCGGGTCAAGCCCGGGGCGGCGGAACTCCAAGCCGTGTCGGCAGCCCCCGAGAGCTCCTCGAAAACCGAAACGGCCGCGCCCCCTCGGGCGCGGCCGTTCGTCTATCCGCCGCGCCCGCGCTCAGAGGGTCGCCGGCTCGCGGCGGCTCCGCGCCAGCTGGCGGGCGTAGGAGAGGGCGGAGAGCATGTTCACCTCCTTCGCCTGGCCGGTCCCGGCGATGTCGAAGGCGGTGCCGTGGTCGACCGAGGAACGGTCGATCGGCAGGCCGAGCGACACGTTGACCGCCGAGTCGAAGGCCACGAGCTTGATCGGGATATGGCCCTGGTCGTGGTATTGCGCGATCACGAGGTCGAAGGCGCCGTTATAAGCGCGGTAATAGACGGTGTCGGCCGAGATCGGCCCGGCCACGTTGATCCCCTCCGCCCGCGCGGCCTCGACCGCCGGCTTCAGGAACTCGTCGTCCTCGGTGCCGAAAAGGCCGTTTTCGCCGCAATGCGGGTTGATGCCGGCGACGGCGATCCGCGGGTCCTCGAGACCCATCCGCTTCAGGTGGCGATGCCCGGTCCGGATCGTCTCGAGCACCCGCTCGGGCTTGGCGCGGTCGATCGCGGTCCGGAGCGAGACATGGGTCGAGACATGGATCACGTTCAGCCGCTCGGAGGCGAGCAGCATCCAGGACGCCTTCCGCCCGGTGAGATGCGCGAGCAGCCCCGTGTGGCCGTCGTAGTGATGGCCGGCGGCGTTCAGCGCCTCCTTGTTGATCGGCGCGGTGACGATCCCGGCGGCGCGGTCGGACATCGCCCAGTCGACGGCGGTCCGGATGTACTGATAGGCCGCCTCGCCGCAGCGCGGGCTCAGCACGCCGAACCGGTCGGGCAGGCCCTCGACCGGCACGTCGATCACGGCGATCCCGTCGCCGCCAGGGGCCACCAGCGGCAGGTCGATCCGGCACGCGGCGAGCGCGCGGGCGAGCACCGCCCGGTCGCCGATCACGGCGAAGTCGCGCCGTTCGTCCGGGGCGAGCCCGGCCAGAGCCTTAACCGTCACCTCCGGACCGACGCCGGAAGGGTCGCCCACGGTGATCACGATCGGGCGGTCATGCGAAGCGGTCATTCCCTTATCCTTCTCGGCGCGATTCGTGTTGTAAACTTTACAACACCGTTCGGGATGGAGCGCATATCTTAACCTTGTCAGTCACTTGATGAGTGATCCTGGACGGATGAGATGCGATTTTCCCTGTTCACAGTGAACATGTTTACCTGTAGGTTGGAGCGAAAGCAACGTGGATTGGCCAGATGCGCGTCCTGATCATAGCCGACGACCTGACCGGCGCGCTCGACAGCGCGGTGACGCTCGCGGGGGGCGGTCGCCGCTGCCTCGTCGCGCGGCGCCCGGCCGACGTGGCCGCCGCGCTGGCGCGGCGCCCCGACGTGCTCGCGGTCAGCACCGCCTCGCGCGAGGGAGAGGCGGGCGCCGCGCGCGCCGCCGTGCGCGCCGCGCTCGACGCGGTCGGGACGCTGCCGCCGATCGTGTTCAAGAAGGTGGATTCGCGGCTCAAGGGCCATGTCGCCGCCGAGGTCGCCGTGGTGGCCGAACGCGCCGGGCTCGGCCGGGCGCTGCTGGCGCCGGCGATCCCGGCGCAGGGCCGGGTCGTGGTCGACGGGCTGATGACCGGTGCCGGGGTCGCCGCGCCGATCGACGTCGCGGCCGCCTTCGCCGCCACCGGCCTGGCAAGCGTGGTGCCCGATACCCGGGACGCCGCGGAATTCGACGCGGCGCTGGCCGCGGCGCTGGCGCCGGGGGCGGAACCCGCGCTTCTCGTCGGCGCGGCGGGGCTGGCCGGCGCGGTGGCGCGACGCCTCGATCCCGCGCCTTCGGCCCCGGTGGCGCGGCTCGCGGCGCCGATCCTGCTCGCGATCGGCTCGCACGATCCGATCACGATCGCCCAGATGGAATACCTCGCCGGGCGTGGTGGGGTGGAGGCGGAGCAGGCGCCCGACGGCGCCTGCCCGCCGGCCGATACCGGCGCGGCCGCGCGGCTGATCCGGCTGGTCCCGGCGCCGGGGCGGCCCTTCGACGCCCGGACCGCCGGCCCGCGCTTCGCGACCGAGGTCGCGGCGCTGCTGCGGGCCGGGCGGTTCGGCACGCTCTTCGCCTGCGGCGGCGAGACGGCGGATTCGGTGCTCGGCGCGCTCGGCGAGGGCGTGCTCGCGGTCGAGGGAGAACTCTTGCCCGGGGTTCCGGTCTCCACCATGGTGGGTGGCGAGACGGGGCTTCGATTTGTAACGAAATCCGGGGGTTTCGGCGGCGTCGACGCGCTTTCGCGGGTGGTCGCCGCGACCCAGGGGACGCTGGAAGGCGCGCGATGAAGGACATGATCGCTCAGGACGAGCGCGACGGCGCGCGGCAACGGCCGGCGCTGGCCGACCGGGTCTATCATCTGCTGCACGGCCGCATCCTGAACGGCGACTATCCGGCGAACCAGAAGCTGCCCTCGGAAAAGACGCTCGCCGACGAATTCGGCGTGTCGCGCCCGGTCCTGCGCGTGGCGCTGGAGCGGCTGCGCGACCAGGGGCTCATCCATTCGCGCCAGGGCGCCGGCAGCTACGTGCGCGAGGTGAAGACCGCGCCCCTGGGCTTCGCGCGGGTCGAGACCATCGCCGACATCCAGCGCTGCTACGAGTTCCGCGTCTGCCTCGAGTCGACCTCGGCCCGGCTCGCGGCGGAGCGGCGCGACGCGCAGGCGATGGACGAGATCCGCGTCGCGCTCTCGCTGATGGACGCGGCGACGGATTCGATGACGCATCGCGAGGACGCGGATTTCTCCTTTCACCTCGCGGTCGCCAAGGCCGCGAACAACCAGTATTTCGAAGCCTCGATGCGCGCCCTGCGCGAGCATATCTATGTCGGCATGAAGCTGCACGGCCAGTCGCTGATGACCGACGGCGCCAAGGGGCTGCGCGACGTCTTCGCCGAGCACGCGGCGATTTTCGAGGCGATCCGCTCCGGCGAGGCCGACCGCGCGGAGCAGCTGATGCGCGGGCATCTCGTCCATTCGCGCGACCGCCTGTTCGGCGGCGCGGTGATCGACCTGACCCGCTCCTGAGGCGCGGGGCGGGGGCAGACCTATAGCCGCGCGGGAAGCGCGCCAGAGGCGCGCTGTCCCGGGCTTGACCCGGGACCTCGACGCCATTTCAGAAACGCCGCGCTTGGAGCCTCGAGGTCCCGGGTCGAGCCCGGGACAGCGGTGCACCTTATGGGCCGCCTCAGGCTGCGGCGGGCATCGGCACGCCGAGGCGCTCGGCCTCGGGGGCCAGCGCCTCGAGGATGCCGGGGTGCAGCGCCACGCCCCCGGCGAGCGCCTCGCGCTTGCGCGCGAGCCCGGCCTGGCCGGGCAGGCGCACCGCCGTCACGCCGGGCCGGGGCGGGGTGGCGAGGCAGGCCTTCGCGAGCCAGCCTGTCTGGCGGATGAAGGCCTCGCGGCCGCCGAAGGCCTCGGGATCCCAGACCTGCACCGTGGTCGCGAGCGTCAGCGCCTTCGGCGCGTCGGCGCGGCCATGGCCGGCGAGGCCCTGTGTCAGCGCCTCGACCTGCAACGCGGTGCCATAGCCCTTCTGGCCGTGGTCGAGCCCGCCGACGGGCAGCAGGCTGCCGCCTTCGGAAAGCGCCTTCGGATCGCGCGTCGGATTGCCGTCGCGGTCGAGCAGCCAGTCGTGGTCGTAGTCGCGGCCTTCGCGGATCATCCGCTGCGCCATGTTGAAAGTGGTGATCGAGGCCGAGATGTCGGTCAGGATCGGATCGCCGTCGGTCGGGATGCCGGTCGCGACCGGGTCGGGCGAGAACACCCCGACGCGGCCGCCGAAGGGCGCCACATGCGCGCCCGAGGGCGCCGAGGAGGCGATCGAGACCATCAGCCCCTGGTCCGTCGCGAGCGTCAGATAGGTCGCGAGCGCGCCGTTGTGGTGGCTGTCGCCGATCGCCACGGTCGCGGTGCCATGGAGCTTCGCGCGCTCGGCCGCGAGCTTTACCGCCTCGGAGGTCAGCCAGGCGCCGGGCAGGCGGCGCCCGTTCCAGCAGATCGCGGCGCCCCGGTCCGAGACGGTCTCGGGCGGGCCGGAAGTCGCCATGGCGCCGTCCGCGATCTCCCGCAGATAGCGCGCGGCCAGCGCGAGCCCGTGGGTCGTGTGGCCCATGAGATCGGCCTCGACCAGATAGGTGGCGACGGCGGCCGCCTTGTCGGCCTCGAGCCCCTGGGCGGTGAAGAGCGCCTCGGCGAAGGCGGTGAGGCTGGCGGCGGAAAGGCGGGCGGTCATCGCAAATATCTCCAGTTCCTGCGCGGGGCGCGCGAAAGGGCCGGCCGTCCGCTTCTCGGGCGACGGCGGGTCCCGGGCGGTTCGCGACGCGCCGGGCGACCGCCGCGCCCCGATCCGGGGGGCGCCACCGTTAGCGCGCGGCGGCCGTTTCGAACACCGCCGGATTGAGCACGCGGGCCGGGCGACCGCCCGCGAGCAGCGTTTCCATGTCCGCGATGTTCATCAGGCCGATCCGCTCGATCGCCTCGTGCGTGTCGCCGCCCGAATGCGGCATGAAGACCACCTTCGGATTGGCGAAGATCGGATGCGTCGTGTCCGGCGGCTCCTGCGCGTAGGCGTCGATCGCGGCGCCCGCGAGCCCGCCCGCGTCGAGCGCGGCGTTCAGCGCGTCGAGATCGACCACCTCGCCCCGGGCGAGGTTGAGCAGCCGCGCGCCGGGCTTCATCGCGGCGATCCGGGCCGCGTCGAGCAGCGTCGTGTTGCCCGCGACATGGAGCGAGACGTAATCCGCCCGCGCCAGCAGCGCGTCGAGGTCGGCGAGCGCGATGCCATGCTCGGCGGCGAAGGCGTGATCGGGGAAGAGGTCGCTCGCCACCACCGCCATGCCGAGCCCGCGCGCCTTCAGCGCGAGGCGGCGGCCGATCGCGCCGAGGCCGACGATGCCGAGCGTCTTGCCGCCGAGCTCGGCGCCGACGCGGCGGTCCCAGCCGCCCGAGGCCACCGAGGCGTGGCCGGCCGGGATCGCGCGGGCCAGCGCGAACATGAGCCCGACCGCGAGCTCGGCGACCGCGTCGGCGTTCGCCGCCGGGGTGTTGAGCACCGGTATCCCGGCCGCGGTGCAGGCGGCGATGTCGATATTGTCGGTGCCAACGCCGTGCTTCAGCACGCCGCGCAGGCGCGGCGCCGCGGCGAGCTCGGTCGCGGTCACCGGCGGCAGGCCGACCACGAGGAAATCCGCCGCGGGAAGCTCGGCCGCGAGTTCCACCGCGTCGCGGCAGCGCACGAGGTCCCAGCCCGTCGCGGCGAGGCGGTCCGGCACGCCGCCGTGCCGTCCGAAGGCCGGAGAGGTGCAGACGATCCGGGTCACGCCTCCGCCCCGGCCATCAGGCCGTGCTTGACAAGCAGCGCGGCGATGGCGCGGTCCTGCTCCGGATCGGGCAGCAGCGCGGGCTGGCGGCTGGCGCCGACCGACTTGTCCATCACGTAGAGCGCGCGCTTGACGAGCGCGGGCGGATAGCCGAGCGCGTAGAGATCCTTGCGGAAGGCGCCGAAGGCCGCCTGCGCCGCCTCGGCTCCCTCGGCGTCGCCGGCGTTGAAGCCGGTCAGGATCGCGGCGAGCGTCGCCGGCATCACGTTGCCGAGGCCGGAGATGCAGCCCGCGGCGCCGTTGCGGAGCGCCCAGAGGATCAGGTGGTCCGGCCCGGAATAGACTTTAAAACCGGGCACTTCCGCGGCTACCTGAAGATAGGCCTCGAGGGTTTCCTGCGCCCCGCCCGAATCCTTGATGCCCGCGATGTTGCCATGGCTGGCGAGGGTCTTCGCCGTCGCGGGCTCGATGTGGTTCTGCGTGCGCGCCGGAATGTCGTAGAGATAGGTCGGCGTCGTCACCGCGTCCGCCACGGTCGAGAAGTGGCGGATGAGACCGTCCTGCGTGCACTGGATGAAGAAGGGCGTGATCACGGCGATGCCGTCGACGCCGATCGCCGCGAATTCCTTGGCGAGCAGGATGGTCTCGAAGGTCGCGGGCATCCCGGCGTTGACGATCACCCTCGCCGCGCCGCCGACTTCCTCGACCACCTCGCCGCAGAGCCGGACCTTCTCCTCGAAGGTCAGCGCGGTGAAATCGCCGTTGGTGCCGGCGCACATGATGTTGTTGCCGGCCGCGACCTGGCGGCGCACCTGGGCGCGGGTCGCGGCGTAGTTCACGGTCTCGTCGTCGTTGAAGCAGGTGACGAGGGCGACGAAGGCTTCCTTGGTCATGATCGTGTTTCTCCGCCGGCTCAGTAGGCCGCTTCGTAGATTTCGAGAATGTCGGCCTCGGAGAGGTCGACGGGGTTCCAGTCGAGCAGCCGCCGGATCGCATGCGCCTCCTTCGCGGAGGCCGGCAGGTCGTCGCGCGGCACGCCATGGGCGCTCAGCTTCATGTCGAGGCCGAGCCGCTCGCAGAAGTCATGCGCGCCGCCCAGGACCTGCTGCCGCCCCTCGGCGCCGAAGCCGAGCGCGCGGCCGACGAGCGCGGTCTTCTCCGGCACGGCGGGCGCGTTGACCGCGAGCACGTGCGGGAAGATGAGCGCGTTGGCGATCCCGTGCGCGAGCTTGTGCCGGGTGCCGAGCGGATAGGCGATCGCATGGCCGGCGGTGGTGTTGACCGGGCCGAGGCAGACGCCGCCGTAGAAGGCGGCGAGGGCGAGGCCCGCGCGCGCCTCGAGGTCCGAGCCGTCCTTGACCGCCCGGTCGAGGAAGCGGCCGACGAGCTCGATCCCCTGCAGCGCGTAGGCGTCGATGATCGGATGCGACCGCTTCGAGGTGAAGGCCTCGACGCAATGCGCCATCGCGTCGACGCCGGTCGCGGCGGTGACGAAGGAGGGGACGGAGACCGTGAGCACGGGGTCGATGATCGCGATATCGGCGAGCATCTGCACGCTTTCGGTCGCGATCTTGTTCTTGGTCTCGGGGTCGGTGATCAGCGCGCGGGTCCCGACCTCGCTGCCGGTGCCGGCGGTGGTCGGGATCTGCGCCAGCGGCACGCGGCGCCTCGGCGCGCGGTTCGGGCCCGAGATCTCGGACAGGCGCTGGTCGCTCGTCACGAGCACCGCGACGAGCTTCGCGAGGTCCATCGCGCTGCCGCCGCCGAAGCCGATCACCGCGTCGGCGCCGGCCTCCTTGGCGGCGGCGACCGCGGCCTCGAGGTTCGGCAGGTCGGGCTCGGGCACCACCTCGCCGAAGAGCGCGGCGCTTGGCAGGCCGAGCACGTCGAGCCGCGCCGCGTTGACCTTGTCCGCGACGACGAAGGGCCGCCGCGCGCCGGTCGTGGCGAGCCAGCCCGCCAGCGTCTCCACCTGGCCGGCGCCGAAGCGCAGGATGGCCGGGCGCTGCATCTCGATCGGATCTCGCAGGGTGAGCATGGATGTCTCCTTAGGCGACGGCGAGGCGGCGGGCCTTCTGGACCTCCGGATCGGGGTCGAGGCCGGCCGCGAGCAGGCGGCGGGTATAGGGCTGTTGCGGGGAATCGAAGATCTCGCGGACCGTGCCGATCTCGACGACGCGGCCCTTCTCCATGACCATGACGTGATCGGCGAAGTCGCGGACCACCGGCAGGTCGTGGGCGATGAAGATGAAGGAGATGCCGAGGTCGCGCTTGAGCTTGGCGAGCAGGTCGATCACCTGGGCCTGGATCGACACGTCGAGCGCCGAGACCGCCTCGTCGGCGATGATCATCTCGGGCTCGAGCGCGAGGGCGCGGGCGATCGCGATGCGCTGGCGCTGGCCGCCCGAGAACTGGTGCGGGTAGCGCATCGCGTGCTCGGGCCGCAGGCCGACCTGCGCCAAGAGTTCGGCGACGCGCTCGCGCCAGCGCGCCTTCGGCAGGATGTCGGGATGGATCACCCAGGCCTCGGAGATGATCTGGAAGATCGACATCCGGGGATTGAGCGACTGGGTCGGATCCTGGAACACCATCTGGATCTCGCGCCGCATCGCGTAGAGCTCGCGCGGCGGCAGCGTGAAGAGGTCGCGGCCCTTCCAGAGCGCCTTGCCGGAATCGGCCTCGATCAGGCGCAGGATCGCCTTCGCGACCGTGGACTTGCCCGAGCCCGACTCGCCGACCACCGCGAGCACCTCGCCCTTGGCGACCTCGAAGGAGACGTTGTCGAGCGCCTTGAACGGCCCGTAGGTCTTGGTCGCGCGCTCGACCTTCAGGATCGGCGCGGCACCCTTGATCGGCGCGTTCATCTCGCCCTGGCCGGGCGCGGCGGCGATCAGCTTCTTCGTATAGGGGTGCTTGGCATGGTGATAGATCTCGCTCGGCGTGCCGGATTCCACGATCTCGCCCTGGTTCATCACCACGGCGCGGTCGGCGACCTCGGCGACCACGCCGAGGTCATGGGTGATCAGCACGAGACCCATGCCCATCTCGGCCTGGAGCTGGCGCAAGAGGCGCAGCACCTCGGCCTGCACCGTCACGTCGAGCGCGGTGGTGGGCTCGTCCGCGATGATGATGTCGGGCTTCATCGCGAGCGCCATGGCGATCATGATGCGCTGGCGCTGGCCGCCCGAGAACTGGTGCGGATACTTGTCGAGCGCCGCCTCGGGCTCGGGGATGCCGACGCGGGCCATCAGGTCGAGCGCGCGGCGCGCGGCCTCCTCGGCCGGGACGGCGTGGACCCGCATCACCTCGCGGAGCTGCCAGCCGACGGTATAGACCGGATTGAGATGGCTGAGCGGGTCCTGGAAGATCATCGCGATCCGCTTGCCGTTGATCCGCCGGCGCTCCTCGTGGCTGGCCCTGAGCAGGTCCTTGCCGTCGAACAGGATCTGGCCGGAGGTGATCTCGCCCGGGGGCATGTCGATCAGGTTCAGGATCGCCGAGGAGGAGACCGACTTGCCCGAGCCCGACTCGCCGAGGATGGCGAGCGTCTCGCCCCGGTCGACGTGCCAGCTCACGTTCCGGACCGCGTCGACGATGCCCTGGGCGGTGTGGAAGCGGACCGAGAGGTTCCGGACTTCGAGCAGGTGGTCAGCCATTGGCCTTGCCTCTCTTGGGGGCCTTCACGGGCGTGATTTCCAGCCGCCAGCGCTGCGCCGGATCGAGGGCGACGCGGAGCCAGTTCGAGAGCAGGTTGAGCGAGAGCGTGGTCAGGATGATCGCGAGGCCGGGCCAGAAGGCGAGCCACCAGGCGTTGGCGAGGTACTGCTTGCCCTGCGCCACCATGAGGCCCCAGGTGATCTCGGGCGGCTGGATGCCGATGCCGAGGAAGGAGAGCGCGCTTTCCGCGAGCATCACGAAGGCGAAGTCGAGCGTCGCGATGGTGACGAGCGTCGGGATCACCATCGGCAGGATGTGGCGGAACACGATCCGGCTCGAGGAGGCGCCCATCACCTGCGCCGCCTGGACGAACATGCGCTCCTTGATCTCCAGCACCTCGGCGCGGGTGGTGCGCAGGTAGATCGGGATCCGGGTGATCGCGAGCACGATGATCACGTTCGTCACCGATGGCGACAGCATGTAGAGCACGAGCACGGCGAGCAGGAGCGACGGGAAGGACATGATCACGTCGGCGAGCCGCATGATCAGCGTGCCGGCCCAGCGCGGGCCGTAGCCCGCGACGAGGCCGAGCGTGGCGCCGATCGTCGCCGAGATGATCACGGCGCCGGCGGCGATCGTCAGCGTGTTGCGCGCCGCGACGATGATGCGGGCGAGCAGCGGCCGGCCGAGCGCGTCGGCGCCGAGGAACATGAGCCAGCCCTGCTCCAGGCTGAACGGGGGCGCGTTGCGCCCGCGCAGGTTCTGCTTCGTCGCGGCCTCGGTCAGCAGCGTCGGGCCGAGAATGGCGCAGAGCACGACCAGGATGAGGAAGATCACCGCGCAGGTTGCGAACTTGTCACGCCACAGCATGGCGAGGACGGTTCGGAAGGCGCCCTTCGCATGGGGCTCGACGGAGGTGGCGGTTGTCATCGGCTGCGCCTCGGGAGGGGACGTGACGGCCATCGGCTCAGGTCCGGATACGGGGATCGAGCAGCGCGTAGGCCAGGTCGATCAGCAGGTTCATGAGGAAGATCGCCAGCGCGGTGACCATGATCGCGGCGAGGATCACGTTGAAGTCGCGGCTCAGGATCGAGTCGATCATGAGCTTGCCGACGCCGGGGAAGCCGAAGATCGTCTCCACCACGACCGCGCCGTTGAGCAGCGCCGCCGCCTGGTCGCCGATCACGGTGATGACCGGCAGCATCGCGTTGCGGAGCGTGTGGACGAAGATGATCGAGCGGTCGCGCACGCCCTTGGCCCGGGCAGTCTTCACATAGGCCGAGCCGAAGGCCGAGACCATCGAGCCGCGCACCACCTGCAGGATCAGGCCGAAGGGGCGGATGAAGAGCACGCCGATCGGCAGGATCCAGTGCCAGACCGTGCCGGTGCCGGAGGTGGGCAGCCAGCCGAGCCCGATCGCGAAGACGGTGATGCCGACGATGGCGATCCAGAAATCCGGGGCGGAGGCGCCGATCAGCGAGGTGAAGGTGACGATCCGGTCGAAGATCCCGCCGGGGCGGAAGGCGGCGAGCGAGCCGATGAGGATCGCGGCGAAGGTGACGAGCGCCATGGTGATGAGCGCCAGCCAGAGCGTCCAGACGAAGGCCTGCGTGACGACGTCGATCGCCGGCCGCGCCTGGCGCAGGCTGTCGCCGAAGTCGAGATGCAGCACGTCCCAGACGTAGCGGCCGAACTGCACGATCAGGGGATCGTTGAGCCCGTGCAGCGCGCGGAAGTTGTCGATCATCTCCTGCGTGGCGTCGACCGGCAGGAACAGCGCCGCCGGGTCGCCCGTCAGTCGCGACAGGAAGAAGACCATCACGAGGAGAAGCACGAGCGAGGCGAAGCTCGACAGGATGCGCGAGAGATATCGGGGCATGGGCGTCCTCCTTGAAACTGGCGAGGTCGCGGGGGCGCGACGTCCGGGTCCGGGCCGCGGCGTCTGGCGAAAAGGGGTCGGGGCGGCGGAGCGGGAGGTCCCGCTCCGCCGGGGTCTCACTTGAAGGTGATGTCCGCGAGCTCGAGCTGGGAGTTCGTCGCGATCGTGGGGGTGAAGGCGATCTTGTCGCCGACCCGCGCGAAGCTCACCATGTGGAAGAGCAGCACGTCCGGAACGACCTCGTCATGCAGATAGGCGAAGAGCTCGGACCAGTCCTTGGCGCGTTCCTCGCCGGTCGCCGCCGAGGCCTTGGCGATCATCGCGTCGACCTTGGGATCGGCGATGCCCGACTGCCGGCCCTGGCTGTCGTACTTGAAGAACATCGAGAACACCGGGTCGCCGCGGCTATTGTCGTGCTGGACCGCGAGCATCTGCGGCGGGCGGCCTTCCTTGAACGGCTTCGAGTAGAGCTCTTCCTGCTGGGCGACCTCGACCATCTGCACGTCGACGTTGAAGCCGACGTCCTGCAGCATCTGCTGCATCGCCTCGACCACCTCGACCACGCCGGGGAACAGGTTCGAGCGGCCGATCAGGTGCAGCGTGGTGTCGACCGGCACGCCGTCCGCCTTGGCCGCGGCGAGCAGTTCCTTCGCCTTTTCAGGATCGTAGGGGTACTGCTTCACATCCGGGTTCCAGCCGAGCGTCGTCGGCGGCACCATCGCGACCGCGCTTACCGTGCCCTCGGGCAGCAGCGTGCCGATGAAGGCGTCGCGGTCGATCGCCATGTTGAGCGCCTCGCGCACCCGCTTGTCGCTGATCGGGGCGATCGCGCTGTCGAGCCGCAGGTAGAGGGTCTCGGAATTGAGGTAGGAGACGTCGGTGTCGGGGTTCGTCGCGTCGATCGCCGAGATCGACGGCGCGAGATCGGCCTCGCCCTGCGTCACCATCGCGGCGGCGACGGCCGGGTCGGTGCGGAAGACATAGGTGGCCTTCTCCACGGCCGGCTTCTCGCCCCAGTAGTCGTCGCGCCGTTCGAGCACGATGCTCTGGCCCGGGGTCCAGGAGGCGAAGGCATAGGGTCCGGTGCCGATCGGCTCACGGACGAATTCCATCGGCGTCTCGGAGGGCACGATCGTGACGAGCGAGAGGAGGAGCGGCAGGATCGGCTGCGCCGGCTCGGCGGTGACGTCGATCGTGTGGTCGTCGACGATGTTGAACGAGAGCTTGGTGTCGCCGAAATAACGCGGTGTCTCGCAGGTGAGCGCGCTGCTCATCGCGCGCTCGAAGGAATGCTGCACGTCCGCGGCGTCGAAGGCCGAGCCGTCGGAGAAGGTCACCCCCTCGCGCAGGTGGAAGCGCCAGGTGCCGTCGCCCTGGTCCTCCCAGGAGGTGGCGAGGCGCGGGACCACGCCCTTGCCGGTCTTCACGTCGTACTGGGTGAGCGTCTCGTTGACGTTCTCCATGATCACGCGGCCGATGTTGGAGCGGGTCGCCATGCAGGGTTCGACGAGATCGAGCTCCTCGCCGAGGACGATGGTCACGTCGGAGCTGGACTGGGCGGCGGCGGGCGCGGCGAAGCCGGGCGCCAGCAGCGGAAGCGCCAGCGCCGAGGAAAGCAGCCAGGTCATTCGCTTCATTCGGGGTTCCTCCCTGAGTCGTCACCGGGGCGCGTTCTCGGCGGGTTTCGTCCCGCGTCGACACCCTCCGGACGAGGCGAACATGCCAGCGACCCCCGATGTTGTCAACATGATAACAACATGTGACGTCCCCACCTGGCGTGCCGAGTGAGAAATCGACATAGTATACTGATATTACATGACTTTATCAAGATAGGACCGCGTCGCGGCTGCTATTTTCAACTTGACAACATGACCTGGCGCGAGCATCCGTCCTCGGGAAACCCGCAAGAGGGAGGAGAGCGCCTTGACCCCCAGTGAGATCGCGGCCCGGATGACCGGGCGAATCGAGACGGTGTCTCCCGGCCGGGCGGAGGCCTTCCTCGCCTCGCCAGTCATCCACAACCACGCCGCCTTCCTGCGCTGGCTGCCGGACGGCGGCCTCGCCTGCGCCTGGTTCGCGGGCACGCTCGAGGGGCGGTCGGACATCTTCGTCCACGCCGCGGTGCTCGCCCCCGGCGCCGCCGAATGGGGCCCCACCACGCCGGCCTCCGACGACGCCGAGCGCTCGGAGCAGAATCCGGTGGTCTTCGCCGATCCCGAGACCGGCGCGCTCGGCCTCTTCCACACCGCCCAGCCGGGCGGGCGGCAGGAGGAATGCGTGGTGCGCTTCCGCCCGCTCGAGCGGACGGCCGACGGGCTCGCCGCCGGCGCCGCGCGGACGCTGCCGCTGCCGAAGGGCACCTTCGTGCGCGCGGCGGTGGTGATCCGCGAGGATGGCGCCTGGATGCTGCCACTCTTTCTCTGCCGCACCTCGCCCGGGGCGCGCTGGACCGGCACGCACGACGTCGCGGCGATCGCGACCAGCCTCGACAAGGGCGAGACCTGGGAGGTGGTCGAGGTGCCGGACTCGATGGGCTGCGTGCACATGACGCCGATCGCGCTCGCCGACGGCACGCTCGCGGCGTTCTTCCGCCGCCGGCAGGCGGATTTCGTCTATCGGACCGAGAGCGTGGACGGCGGGCGCAGCTGGTCGGCGCCGGAGCCGACCGACGTGCCGAACAATAATTCCTCGATCGCCGCCGTGGCGCTGCGCGACGGGCGTGTGGCGCTGCTCTGCAACCCGGTCTCGGCGGCGGATTCGGCCGCGCGGCGCGAGTCGCTCTATGACGAGCTCGGCGAGGGCGACGATGGCCGGGGCGACCCGGCCGGCGGCGTCCCGGCGATCTGGGGCGTGCCGCGCGCGCCGCTGACGCTCTGCCTGTCCGAGGACGGCGGCCGGACCTTCCCGCGCCGGCGCGTGGTCGAGGACGGGCCGGGCACCTGCCTCTCGAACGATCCGCTCGACGGGCGCAACCACGAGCTCTCCTATCCCGCGATGGTCGAGGCCGCGGACGGCGGGCTGCGCCTCGCCTTCACCTTCCACCGCCGCGCGATCAAATACGTGGCGCTCGACCCGGACTGGGTCGCCGCCGTCTGACCCGCGGCGCCGGAGACGGTTGCCGATCGCCCGCCTTGCGCTACGCTGAGCCCTCGTCGCGCGCGCACCCCGCGCGCGATCCTGTGGAACGCCGGCGCCGGGAGACACCATGGCAAGCGGAAACATCGCGGAGCTTCTCGTCGAAACGCTCGAACGGGCCGGGGTCGGCCGGGTGCACGGCCTGGTCGGCGACAGCCTCAACGGGATCACCGAGGCGCTGCGCCGGCGCGGGACGATCGAATGGATCCATGTGCGCCACGAGGAGACCGCCGCCTTCGCCGCCTCGGGCGAGTCGCAGGTCACCGGCGGGCTCGCGGTCTGCGCCGGCTCCTGCGGCCCCGGCAACCTGCATCTGATCAACGGGCTCTTCGACGCGCAGCGCTCGCGCACGCCGGTGCTCGCCATCGCCGCGCATATTCCCTCGGCCGAGGTCGGCGGCGGCTATTTCCAGGAGACGCACCCGCAGGAGCTCTTCCGCGAGTGCAGCGTCTATTGCGAGCTCGTCTCCGATCCGAAGCAGATGCCCTTCGTGCTCGAGAACGCGATCCGCGCCGCCGTGGGCGCGCGCGGCGTCGCGGTGGTGGTGATCCCGGGCGACGTCGCGCTGATGCCCGCGCCCGAGCGCGGGCCGTCGCCGAGCCTGCTGCCGCCGGCGCCGGTGGTCACGCCGGCCGAGGCCGAGCTCGACGCGCTCGCGGCGCTCCTGAACGACGCCGGCCGGGTGACGCTCTTCTGCGGCCGGGGCTGCGCCGGCGCGCATGACGCGGTGGTCGCCCTCGCCGGGACGCTGAAGGCGCCGGTCGTCCACGCGCTCGGCGGCAAGGAGCACGTGGAATACGACAACCCCTACGACGTCGGCATGACCGGGCTGATCGGCTTCGCCTCGGGCTACGAGGCGATGCACGCCTGCGACACGCTGCTGATGCTCGGCACCGATTTCCCCTACAAGCAGTTCTTCCCGACCGGGGTGAAGATCGCCCAGGTCGACCTCCGCCCCGCCAATCTCGGGCGGCGGGTGTCGCTCGATCTCGGAATCGTGGGCGACGTCGGCGCCACGATCGCGGCGCTGCTGCCGCGGCTGACCGCGAAGAGCGACGGGAAGCACCTCGAGGACAGCCTCGCGCGCTACGCGAAATCGCGACGCGGGCTCGACGATCTCGCGAAGGGCACGGCGGGACGGCCGCCGGTCCATCCGCAGTATCTCGCGCGTGTGGTGAGCGAGGCCGCCGCCGAGGACGCGGTCTTCACCTGCGACGTCGGCACGCCGACAATCTGGGCGGCGCGCTACCTGAGGATGAACGGCCGGCGCCGGCTGATCGGGTCCTTCGCGCATGGCTCGATGGCCAATGCGATGCCGCAGGCGATCGGCGTCCAGGCGGCGGACCGCGCGCGCCAGGTGATCTCGCTGAGCGGCGACGGTGGCTTCACCATGCTGATGGGCGATCTCATCACGCTGAAGCAGGCAAAGCTGCCGGTGAAGGTGGTGGTGTTCAACAACGGCACGCTCGGCTTCGTCGCGCTCGAGATGAAGGCCGCGGGCATCCCGGCCTTCGGAGCCGACCTCGAGAATCCGGACTTCGCCGCGATGGCGTCGGCGATGGGGATCCACGCCCGCCGGGTCGAGGATCCCGGCGACCTGCCGGCGGCGGTGGCGGAGATGCTCGCGCAGGACGGGCCGGCGCTGCTCGACGTGGTGACCGCGCGCCAGGAGCTGTCGATTCCGCCGACGATCAGCCTCGAGCAGGTCAAGGGCTTCGGCCTCTGGGCGCTCCGCGCGGTGATGAGCGGCCGCGGCGACGAGGTGCTCGACCTCGCGAAGGAGAACCTGCTCAGGCGCTGAGGATGGCTGGGGCGGGAGGATTCGAACCTCCGAATGACGGTACCAAAAACCGTTGCCTTACCGCTTGGCGACGCCCCAATCCGCGCCGTCTTCTATTGCGGCGCGCGCGGTCCGACAAGCGAAAACCCGCGCGCGGCGCGCCGCTCCGGCGGCCCGGCGCGGGTGCCGCTCAGATGTCGAACGGATCGGCCTTCGCGAGGCGGTCGAAGGCGGCGAGGCTCGCGATCAGCGCGGGCATGCGCGCGAGATGGATCATGTTCGGCCCGTCGGAGGGCGCGTTGTCCGGATCCTCGTGCGTCTCGATGAAGATCGCGCCGACGCCGATCGCCGCGCCCGCGCGCGCCATCACCGGCGCGAATTCGCGCTGGCCGCCCGAGGTCGCGCCCTGGCCGCCCGGCTGCTGCACCGAATGGGTGGCGTCCATCACCACCGGATAGCCGGTCCGCGCCATGATCGGGAGCGAGCGCATGTCCGCGACCAGCGTGTTGTAGCCGAAGGAGGCGCCGCGCTCGCAGAGCAGGATGCGCTCGTTGCCGGTCGAGGCGATCTTGGCCGCGACGTTGACCATGTCCCAGGGCGCGAGGAACTGGCCCTTCTTCACGTTGATCGCGGCGCCGGTCTTGCCGGCCGCGAGCAGGAGGTCGGTCTGGCGGCTGAGGAAGGCCGGGATCTGCAGCACGTCCACCGCCTCCGCGACCGGCGCGCAATCGTCGGGCAGGTGGACGTCGGTCAGGACCGGGCAGCCGATCCGGTCGCGCACCGACCGGAGGATGTCGAGCCCCTCGTCGCGGCCGATACCGCGCCGCGCCGCGAGCGAGGTGCGGTTCGCCTTGTCGTAGGAGCTCTTGAAGATGAAGCCGACGCCCGCCTCGGCGGTCGCCTTCGCCAGCACCTCGGCGATCATCAGGCAGTGGTCGAGGCTCTCGATCTGGCAGGGGCCGGCGATGAGCGTGAAGGGATTGGCGTTCGAGACCTCGATGTCGCCGATCCGGACGGTCTTCGGGGTAGTCATGCGCGCGGCCTCCCTCCGGGGTGTCGGCCCCCGGATAGCGCGCGGCCGGCGGGGCTGTAAAGCCCGCGCGGAGGTGACAAGCGGGCGCGCCGGGGGTAAGCCGCCGGGAAGACGAAAGGGACCGAGATGAGCGAGACGGCGATCGACCACGCCTTCCTCCGGATGGAGGCCGATCCGGAGGATATCGAGGCCCGGGCGCGGTTCCATGAGCGCGTGCTCGACGCCGAGCTCTTCCTGCTGCTCGCGGAGGAGCCGGAGACCGACGCGGCCCTCAGCCCCCGGATCTTCGAGATCCCCGAGGGCCGTTTCGTGCTCGCCTTCGACCGCGACGAGCGGCTCGGGGCCTTCCTCGAGGAGCCGGCGCCCTACGCCGTGCTGGCGGGGCGGCGGCTCGTCGAGATGATCGCGGGCCACGGGCTCGGCGTCGGGCTCAACCTCGGCGCGGCGGTCTCGGCGACGCTGCTGCCGGCCGGCGCGGTCGACTGGATGGCCGAGATGGCGCGCGGGGCGCCGGAGGAGGCGGACCGGACGGCGCGGCGCGTCGCGGCGCCGAAGTCGGCGACCGAGGCGCTGATCGCGGCGCTCGACCACAAGCTCGCGGCGATGGCGGCGGTGATCGGCGCGGCGCATCTCGTCGAGGCCGAATACGCGGACGACGACCGGGGGCTGCTCCTGATGCTCGCGGGCGTGCCCGAGGCGGCGCGCGCGGGCGTCGCGGCCGGGATCGCCGAGACGGTGCGGCTCGGTGGCGGCGCGGCGCTCGATCTCACCTTCCTCGCGCCCGACGCGCCCGGGCTCGCGGCGGCGCGGGCGCATGGGCTCACCTTCGACCTGCCGGTGGCGGAGGTGGCGGCGCCGGAGCCGCCGCGCGCGCCGGGCAGTGATCCGGCGAAGCCCCCGATCCTGCGCTGAGCCCCCGATCTCGCGGAATCCCGGCTCAGTAGCCGTGGCCGCGGTCGACGGTATAGAGCAAGGCCTCGCCGTCCTGATCGCGTCGGATGTTGAGCGCGATCGTCTCGGCGGCGGTGTCGGGCCGGGTCTCGGCGGCGACATGCGGCGTGACGGTGATCTTCGGATGCGCCCAGAACGGGTGCCCGGGCGGCAGCGGCTCGACGCGGAAGACGTCGAGCGTCGCATGGCCGAGCGGTCCTTCGTCGAGCGCCGCGACCAGCGCCTGGTCGTTCACGACGCCGCCCCGCCCGGCGTTGATGAGCAGCGCGCCGATCGGCAGCAGCGCGAGGGTGCGCCGGTTCAGCAGGTTCTCGGTCGCCGGGGTGTTCGGGAGCAGCGTCACGAGGATCTCGCTCCGCGCCAGCAGCGCCTCGAGCCCGTCCTCGCCGTGATGCGTGACGATGCGTCCCGGGTCGCGCGGCCGGCGGCTCCAGCCCTCGACGTCGAAGCCGAAATCGGCGAGCGCCTGCGCCACCTCGGCCCCGAGCGCGCCGAGGCCGAGCACGCCGACGCGGCGATGGCGGGCGAGCGGCGGCACGATCTCGTTGCGCCAGACGCCGTCCTGGCCCGCGATATGCGCGTCCATCCCGAGGTGATAGCGCAGCGCGTGGCCCATCACGTATTCGATCATGCCCTGGGTCAGGCTCGGGTCGACCATCCGGCAGATCGGCGCGGTCAGCGTGGGGTTGGCGAGCGCGCTCTCGACCCCGGCCCAGAGGCTCAGCACCGCGCGCAGGTTCGGGAAGGCGCCGTAGTCCGTGACCGGGCCGCGCGGGTGGTAGACGATATACTCCACCGCCGCGGGATCGACGCTCGAGGCGGGATCGGAGGCGGCGGAGAGGGCGACGTCGAGGTCTTCCTCGGCGAAGGCGCGGACGAGATGCGGCTCGTAATCCGCGACGGTCTCGGCGGGCGCGGAGATCAGCACCTGGATCGGCATCGGGTCGTCAGCTCCTCTCGCGGGGCCTGTGCACATGCGCGCTCTGCGCGAGGCCGAAGGCGGCGAGCAGCACCAGCATCGCCGAGCCGCCGTAGGAGACCAGCGGGAGCGGCACGCCGACCACCGGCATCAGGCCCATGACCATAGCCATGTTGACCGAGAAGAACAGGAAGAAGGTGGCTCCGATCCCGCCCGTCAGCAGCGCGCCGAACCGGTCGCGGTTCGAGATGGCGCTCTGCACGCAGAAGACGATGACGAGGGTGAAGAGGATCAGCAGCGCCAGCGTGCCCATGAAGCCGAATTCCTCGGCGAGCGTCGTGAAGATGAAATCGGTGTGCTTCTCGGGCAGGAAGTTGAGCCGGCTCTGCGTGCCCTGCATGTAGCCCCGCCCGGAGAGCCCGCCGGAGCCGAGCGCGATCTTGGCCTGGGTGATGTGGTAGCCGGTGCCGAGCGGGTCCTTGGAGGGGTCGAGGAAGGTGTCGATCCGGTTGAACTGGTAGTCGCGCAGAAGCTGCCAGTCGGTGCCGCGCGACTTGAAGACCGCGGTGACGAGGCCGCCAGCCGCGGCGGCGGCGGTCGCGAAATACCAGATCGAGACGCCGGCGAGGAACATGACCGCGGCGCCGCCCGAGAGCAGCATGATCGAGGTGCCGAGGTCGGGCTGGGTCAGGACGAGGAAGACCGGCGCGAGGATCAGCGCGAGCGGCGGCAACATCCAGAGCGGCCGCGACACCTTCTCGACCGGGAGCCACGCGTAATAGGCGGCGAGCAGCATCACGAGGGAGATCTTCATCATCTCCGAGGGTTGCAGCACCATGAAGCCTAGGTTGATCCAGCGCTGCGCGCCCATGCCGACATGGCCGGCGAGCTCGACATAGAGCAGCAGTGCGAAGGAGACGGCGTAGGCGATGGGCGAGATCAGCTTCCAGAAGCGGATGTCGATCATCGCGATCACCAGCATCACCAAGAGCCCCATCGCGAAGCGCGTCATCTGCGCCCGCGCCCAGGGATCGAACGAGCCGCCGGCGACGGAATAGAGCATCATGAAGCCGGTGCCCGCGATCGCCGAGACCAGCAGCACCAGCGGCCAGTTGACGGCGAGAAGCTTCGCCGCGCCCCGGGGGGTGTAGGTGTCGCGCGCGCTCATCCCCGGTCCCTCATCCCCGGTCTCTCATCCTCGGTCCCTCACGCGCGGTCGCGCGGCGTCGTGCCGGGCGCGGTGGGTTCGGGCGGCACGGCCTCGGCCGCCGGCATCTTCGCGCGCTGCTCCTCGATCGCCTTGCGCTGTTCCGGCGGATAGGCCTCGAGCGGCGGCAGCCCGCCGTAGAGCGCGTAGGCGAGAATGTCGCGCGCGATCGGCGCCGCCACCGCCGAGCCGCCGCCGCCATGCTCGACGATCTGGGCGATCGCGTAGCGCGGCGCGTCATAGGGCGCGTAGGCGATGAAGAGCGCGTGGTCGCGCCGGTTCCAGGGCAGCTGCTCGTTCTTGGTGACGCCGCGGGCGCGCTCGGCGGCGGTGATGACGCGGACCTGGCTGGTGCCGGTCTTGCCGGCCATCAAGGGCTCGACCAGGCGCGAGCGATAGGCGGTGCCCTCGTTCGAGACCGCGAACACGCCGTTCCGGACCGCCGCGAGATGCCTCGGATCGAGGCCGAGCGAGTCCGGGGGATCGGCGGCGACCGGGACGCCGCCCACCTCCCTGACGAGCCGCGGCACCACCGCGTTGCCCGAGGCGACCCGCGCCGTCATCACCGCCAGCTGCAGCGGCGAGGCGAGGGTGAAACCCTGGCCGATGCCGTAGTTGAAGCTGTCGCCGACCGTCCAGCCTTCCTTCCGCGCGGCGGTCTTCCAGGCGCGGTCCGGCATCAGCCCGGCGGCGACGGCCGGCAGCGGCAGGTCGGGGCGGGCGCCGAGGCCGAGCCGGTGCGCCATCGACGAGATCGCGTCGGCGCCGACGCGGCGGGCGACCTCGTAGTAATAGCAGTCGCAGGACTGCGACAGGCTCTTGCGCAGGTCTACCGTGCCATGACCACCGTGCTTCCAGCAGTGGAAGCGGCGGTTGCCGAGCTGGGTGAAGCCCGGGCAATAGACGGTGTCGCCCGGCGAGATCACGCCCGCCGCCAGCGCCGCGAGCGCCACCACCGGCTTGAAGGTCGAGCCGGGCGGGTAGGCGCCGGTCACGGCCTTCGCCGCGAGTGGCCGGTGCTCGTCGTTCAGGAGCGCGTTCCACTCGGTCGAGCCGATGCCGAAGACGAAGCTGTTCGGATCGAAGCCGGGCGCCGAGGCGAGCGCCACGATATCGCCGTTCGCGACGTCGATCACCACCGCCGCCGCGCTCTCGCCCTCCATCCGGCTCATCGCGTAGCGCTGCAATCCTTCGTCGAGCGTCAGCGTGAGATCCTGGCCGGCCGTGCCCTCGACGCGGCCGAGCTCGCGCATCACCCGGCCCGCCGCGCTGACCTCGATCCGGAGCGTGCCGGCCTCGCCCCTGAGCGTGTCCTCCAGGCGCTGCTCGACGCCGGTCTTGCCGATCTGGAACCGCGGGATCCGGAGCAGGGGATCGGGATCCTCGAGCTTCGCGAGATCGCTCTCGGAGACTGGCCCGACATAGCCCACGACATGGCCGGTGTCGCGGCCGAGCGGATAGAAGCGGCTTAACCCCACCTCGGCCACTACGCCGGGCAGCACCGGCGCGTTGGCCGAGACCCGCGCGATGTCGTCCCAGGTCAGGTGTTCGGCGACCGTGACGGGCACGAAGGCGCTGCGGCTCGCGATCTCGCGCAGTGTGCGCTCGCGGGTCTCGGCGTCGATCGGGATCACCTCGGCGAGCCGGTCGAGGATCGCCTCGGGGTCGCCCGCCTGCTCGCGCACCAGCGAGACGCGGTAGTTCTGCCGGTTCACCGCGAGCGGGACGCCGTTCCGGTCGGTGACGAGGCCGCGGGCGGGCGGGATCAGGCGCAGGTTGATCCGGTTCTCGTCGGCGAGCATCGCGTAGCGTTCGTGCTGCAGCAGCTGCAGGTCGCGCATCCGCCAGCCGAGCACGCCGACGACGCCGAGCTGGAGCCCGAGCAGCATCAGCGCGCGGCGGGTGATGCGCGGCGGCGGCGCGTCGCTCATGCGAGCCCCCCGCGCGAGGGTTCGGGCGCCCGCCGCGCGCCGAGCAGCCAGCCGACCAGCCCGGCCACGACGGGATAGGCGATCGCGGTCGCGATCACATGGCCCCGGAGCGCCGCGAGGCCCGGGGGCGTCGCGAGCGAGAGCGCGAGGAGCGCGGTGATCGCCGCGATCATCAGCGCGAAGCCGAGCACGGCGGTGAGCCATTCGCGGAGGAAGCTCCACTCCCGCGCCGCGCCCTCGCGGTCCCGGACGAGCTCGCTCACCGCGAGCAGGCCGAGCGCGCCGAGCCCCGGCGGGCGGGCGAGCAGGAGGTCGGCGAGCAGGCCGAGCGCGAGCACGGTGACGACCGGCGCGGACCGGGGCGCGCGCGCCACCCAGGCGAAGACGAGGCAATAGAGCAGGTCCGGCATCGCCGCGCCGCCACCCGGCGCGAGCGGCAGGAGGGCCGCGTAGATCGCGACGACGCCGAGGAGCGGCAGGAGCGCGCAGCGCGGCCAGAACGGGATCCGCGCCCGGGTCATCCGCGATCCTCCGCGACGGCCGCGGGGCGCGCCAGTTCCGGGGGCAGCACCGGGCCGATCAGCCCGCCCGGCCCCTCGACGCTCGGCGCCGGCGCCTCGCGCAGCAGCCGGAGGAAGGAGAGGCCGCGGTTGTCGGCGGCGAGCCGCACGCGCTGGCGCCCCTCGGGCGTGGTGACGACCTGGCCGACCAGCAGGTCCGCCGGGAAGAGCCCGCCGTCGCCGGAGGTCACGACGCGGTCGCCGGGCCGGATCTCGTCGGGCTGGTCGAGGAAGTCGAGCGCCGGCGCCGCGGTGTCGTCGCCGGTCAGGATCGCGCGCTGGCCCGAGGGCAGGATCGTCACCGGCACCCGGCTCGACGGATCGGCGAGCAGCAGCACCCGGGCGGAGCGGTCGCCGAGCCCGGCGATCCGGCCGACGAGGCCGAGCCCGTCGACCGCCGCCGCGCCGTCCGCGACGCCGTCGCCCCGGCCGACATTGACCATGACCGAGCGCTGGAACGGCCCGCCGGCGTCCGCCAGCACCTCGGCGGTGACGAAGCTCACCCGCGGGTTGAGACGGACATTGTTGAGCGCCAGCAGCCGCGCGTTCTTCTGCTCGAGCTGCAGCGCCACCTCGCGCCAGCCCTGCATCCGCTGCAGCTCGCGCCTCAGCTCCTCGTTCTGCTCGTGCACGCGGGCGTAGGAGCGCAGGTCGGAGATCATCCGGCCCGTCGCGGCGAGCGGGCGCAGCGTCCATTCGAAGCTCGGGACGAAAGTGTCGACGAGGCTGGCGCGGAACCGCTCGACGCGCGGGTTGTCGATCCGCCAGAGCAGGAACAGGCCGATCAGCAGCGCCGCGACGAGGCCGACCAGCACCCGTCGCAATCCGCGCAGATAGTCCGGAGATGCCTCGTTACTCAGCGCCACGCCAATCTCGCCTCAAGGGAGGCCGCGACCCGCGCGGCCATCCGGTCCGGACCGGTCTTCGCGCCGCTCTCAGGCCCCGAAGTCTATCACATGGGCGAGCTGCTTTTCAAATTCCAGCGACTTGCCGGTGCCGATCGCGACGCAGTTGAGCGAGTCGTCCGCGACGGTGATCGAGAGCCCGGTCTGCTCGCGGAGCGCGAGGTCGAGGTCGCCGAGCAGCGCGCCGCCGCCGGTCAGGATCACGCCGCGATCGACGATATCCGCCGCGAGATCGGGCGGCGTCTGCTCGAGCGCCACCATCACCGCCTCGACCATCGTGTGCACGGTCTCGGCCAGCGCCTCGGCGATCTGCGCCTGGCTGATCTCGATCTCCTTCGGCACGCCGTTCAGGAGGTCGCGGCCGCGCACCTCCATCCGGTGGCCGCGGCCGTCGTCGGGCATGCGCGCGGTGCCGATTGTCATCTTGATCTTCTCGGCGGTCGACTCGCCCACGAGGAGATTGTGCTGGCGCCGCAGGTAGCTCACGATCGCCTCGTCCATCCGGTCGCCGCCGACCCGGACCGAGCGCGCGTAGACGACGTCGCCGAGCGACAGCACCGCCACCTCGGTCGTGCCGCCGCCGATGTCGACCACCATGTTGCCGGTCGGCTCGGTGATCGGCATGCCGGCGCCGATCGCCGCGGCGATCGGTTCCGCGATCAGCCCGGCCTTGCGCGCGCCCGCCGCCATCACGCTCTCGCGGATCGCGCGCTTCTCGACCGGGGTGGCGCCATGCGGCACGCAGACGATGATCTTCGGCTTCGACCAGCCGCCCCTGCGGTGCACCTTGCGGATGAAATGCTTGATCATCTCCTCGGCGACGTCGAAATCGGCGATGACGCCGTCGCGCATCGGCCGGATCGCCTGGATCGAGCCCGGGGTGCGGCCGAGCATCAGCTTCGCATCCTCGCCGACCGCGAGCACGGTCTTCTTGCCGTCCTTGACGTGGAAGGCGACGACCGAGGGCTCGTTGAGGACGATCCCCTTGCCCTTGACGTAGATGAGCGTGTTCGCCGTGCCGAGATCGATCGCCATATCGGACGAGAAGAGTCCGCCAAACATTCCGTGTTTCGTCCTCTGCTCGCCTCGGGAGTGTTCTCGTTGCCGCGCCGAACGCGGGTCAACAACGCTTACCGACATGCGGGGCAGGCGTAAAGCGGGCAGGGGACGGATGCGCGCCGCGGCGCACAAGGAGCACAACTTTTGGGCGAGTGTGTGGCGGGGGTGCAACGGGGCGCGATCGGAGCGATCGCTTCGCGCATCCCGGCGCTCCGCGAGAAGCCCGCGCCCCACTGTCCCGGACCTGATCCGGGACCTCGAGTCCTGAAGCGCGCGTTCTTGAAATGGCGTCGAGGCCCCGGATCAAGTCCGGGGCGGGCGGCGTCACCGCGCCGCTCCGCCGAGACGCTGGCGCGAGCGGGCGCTTGTGCTAGCATGTGCACATGTCAGCACAGGATCGCGCCATGCCGGAAAGCACCACGATGACCATCCGCGTGAGCCCGGACCTCAAGGCGCGACTGGACCGTCTGGCGCGGGACACGCGACGCAGCCGGTCGTTCCTCGCGGCCGAGGCCGTCTCGGCCTACGTGGACCGCGAACTCGCGATCATCGAAGGCATCGCCGCGGGGATACGCGATATGGAGGCGGGGCGCGTGGTCTCGCACGAGGATGCGATGGCCGAGGTTGACGCGGCGTTGGCAGCGGCCGAGGCCAAGCGAAAGTGACGCGGACCGTTCGATGGACGCGCGCCGCCCTCGACGATCTCAAGGACCAGATCAGCTATATCGCGACTGACAGCCCGGCCGCCGCCAGAAGCGTCGCGTCGCGCCTTCGCGCGACCGCCGAGGCGCTCGCGGACATGCCTACCGGCCGGCCGGGCCGCGTCGGTGGCACCTATGAGAAATCCGTCCGGAAATTGCCGTACATCGTTGCCTACGCGCTCGATTCGCGGGGCGATATCGTGATCTTGCGCGTCATCCATACCGCGAGGGATTGGGGCGCGGGGCGCTGGCCGGAATAGGAGCGACTGATGCCCGTGAATGCTCTCGGTGCTAGGTTGCACGCAGGCCAACGACGCCTATCCGTATGCGGTGCAGACGCAAGCGGATAGATGGGAACCGTGGTGCAATCGATACCAAGCGACCTGTCTGTGTCCTATTGAGACTTGCAAATGTCCATTTTGGACGTCATAGTGTCCAGATCGACGGGCATTGATTGGAGGTCGCTGTGGCGAAGAAGTACGCATTCTGGAATAATAAGGGAGGGACTGGGAAGACTAGCTTGGCATTCCAGTGTATTACGAAATATGCTGAAGATCATCCAGAAGAAAGAATATTAGCTATAGATGTTTGTCCTCAGGCAAATCTATCAGAGCTATTTCTGGGGGGGTTGAATTTCAAAGGAAGTGAAAAACTTCTCGCGAGGCATGGATTAATTCCGAGATGCAGTGTTGGTGGCTACTTCCAGCTCCGCCTGCCGTCTCCATACACGGTTCCCGTATTCTCTCCTGATGATTTTATTACGCATCCAAAGGACCAAAACGCGGCGGTTCCGAATAATATCGATCTTGTTTGTGGAGACCCGCTTCTTGAGCTACAATCAAACGCCGTTAACACGTTGGCCAATAATCAGATTCCTGGATCGAATCCGTGGATCGAGGTAATTGATTGGCTGCGAGATTTCATAGAAAAAATAGAATACAGATATGATGCAATCTTCTTTGATTGCAATCCTAGTTTCTCACTATATACTCAGATTGCCCTATCGGCATCTGATCTTTTAGTATTGCCGGTGATGGCGGATGACTCGTCCCGTAGGGCGATCCAGAACGCCTTTTCACTAGTGTATGGCCTAAAACTACCTTCGGATATTTATCTCGCTTTCGCTTTTGCAACCAAATTGAGAGATGCAGGCCGAGACCTTCCGAAGGTACATCTTATAATCAAAAATAGACTTACTCAGTATATGGGAGCCGCCTCTGCCTATGCGGCGGTTCTCTCAGCGATAGAGTGGGATATTGACGCCTTAATTAAGACAAATCCTGATATATTTAATTTTTCAAAGTCGTCAGAAGGATTCACTGAAATGCGCGATTTTGGAACCACAGGGGTTGTTGCGTTTGCTAAGGGGCAGCCACTTTCACAAGTCGCGGTAGGAAAGCAGACCGTAAATGGGCATAGAGTTGAAGTAAAATTGGACTACCTAAAAAACGCTCGCGATGCACTCGAGATAACCACCGCAAGATTGTAGCCATTTTTTTAAAGGTAGCCCCGGCTCTCGCCGGGGCCGCTACGCTCAGGCGCTCGCCGCCTCAGGCGCCGTCTTCATCCGGCGCACGAGGAGCTTGTTGACCGCGTTCACATAGGCCCGCGTCGAGGCGACGATCGTATCCGTGTCCGCCGACTGGCCGGTCGAGATCTTGCCGTCCTCCTCGAGCCGCACGCTCACCGTCGCCTGGGCGTCGGTGCCCTCGGTCACCGCGTGCACCTGGTAGAGGTTGAGCCGGGCGGTATGCGGCACCAGCGCGCGGACCGCGTTGAAGGCGGCGTCCACGGGGCCGTCGCCCGTGGTCTCGGCGCGGTGCTCGACGCCGTCGATCGTGAGCACGAGCTCGGCGGTCTGGGGCGCCTCGGTCCCGCAGACGACGCGGAGCGACTTCACCTGGATGCGGTCGTTGGCGGTATTGGTGCCGGTGTCCTGCATCAGCGCGACGAGGTCGTCGTCGTAGACCTCCTTCTTGCGGTCGGCGAGCTCCTTGAACCGCACGAAGACGTCGTTGAGCTGGTTGTCGCCGACTTCGTAACCCAGTTCGCGCAGCTTCGAGCGCAGGGCGGCGCGGCCCGAGTGCTTGCCCATGACGAGCGAGGTCGCGTTGAGCCCGACGTCCTCGGGGCGCATGATCTCGAAGGTCTCGGCGTTCTTCAGCATGCCGTCCTGGTGGATGCCGCTCTCATGCGCGAAGGCGTTCTTGCCCACGACCGCCTTGTTGAACTGCACCGGGAAACCCGAGACGGTCGCGACGAGGCGGCTCGCCTGCATGATCTTGGTTGTGTCGACGCCGCTCCGGTAGGGCATGATGTCGTGCCGCACCTTCATCGCCATCACGACTTCCTCGAGCGCGGTATTGCCCGCGCGCTCGCCCAAGCCGTTGATCGTGCATTCGATCTGCCGCGCGCCGGCCTCGACGGCGGCGAGCGAATTGGCCGTCGCCATGCCGAGGTCGTTGTGGCAGTGGGTCGAGAAGATCACCGTGTCGGCGCCCGGCACGCGGGCGAGCAGCATCCGGATCAGGTCGGCGCTCTCGCGCGGCGCGGTATAGCCGACGGTGTCGGGGATGTTGATCGTGGTCGCGCCGGCCTTGATCGCGATCTCGACCACCCGGCAGAGATAGTCGTGCTCGGTCCGGGTCGCGTCCATCGGCGACCATTGCACGTTGTCGCAGAGGTTGCGGGCGTGGGTCACGGTGTCGTGAATCCGCTCGGCCATCTGGTCCTGGTCGAGGTTCGGGATCGCGCGGTGCAGCGGCGAGGTGCCGATGAAGGTGTGGATGCGCGGGCGTTTCGCGTGTTTCACCGCCTCCCAGCAGCGGTCGATGTCCTTGAAGTTCGCGCGCGCCAGGCCGCAGATCTGCGCGTTCTGGGCGATCTTGGCGATCCGGCTCACCGCCTCGAAATCGCCCTCGGAGGCGATCGGGAAGCCGGCCTCGATGATGTCGACGCCCATCTCGTCGAGCAGGGTCGCGATCTGGAGCTTTTCCTCGAGCGTCATCGTGGCGCCGGGCGACTGCTCGCCGTCGCGCAGCGTGGTGTCGAAGATCAGGACGCGGTCGCTCGGGGCGCGGGGGGCGTCGGTGACGGGCGGATTGGCTTCGGTCATGGCCGATGGTCCTTTGGGAAGTCTCTCGGATGTCTGCTTGTCGCGGCGCGCGTCTCGGTCTCCTCTGAGCGCGCGCGCCTGCGGGGCGAGCTCAGAGGCCGCTAAGCAGAAGAAGGAGGGCGCCCCGGGCCGGGCCCGTCGCCGTCATACCTTCGAGAATGCCGTTCATCCGCGTCATGGCGCGCAGTATAGGCGGGCGGCGGGAAAGTTAAACCCCCCAAATCCGCCCGGGCCACCCGGGAAGCACCGGGACCGACAAAAAGGCGCCCGGCAAGCGACCGGGCGCGAAGTCGGAACGAGGGACAGTGAGACGAGGCAGGGCAGTTCCAAGCACGCTGCCTCCAGGAATATTTTAGCACCCCCGGCCCGCGGTTAAAGGGGTGTGAAGGAATTGTGATCGTGGCGCGACCCCGGACTCGCCCGGCCCGCGGCGATCGTCGCGATGTCCCGGGCACCGGGGTTGCGACCGGTCGGGGATCGCCCTCAGCCGGCGCGGCCCCGGGTCGCGGCGTAGAGCGCCACGGCGGCGGCGTTCGAGACGTTGAGCGAGCCGAAGGCGCCGGCGGCCGGGATCCGCGCCAGCCGGTCGCAGACCTTGGTCGTGAGCTCGCGCATCCCCGGGCCCTCGGCGCCGAGCACCAGGGCGAGCGGCTGGCGGGCGTAGCCCCCGAGCGCGGCGTCGAGCTCGAATTCCGCCTGGCCGTCGAGACCGATGACCGCGTAGCCCATGTCCTTGAGCGTGCCGATCGCATTGGCGAGGTTCGGCACCCGGAGATAGGGCTGGCGCTCCAGCGCGCCCGAGGCGGTCTTGGCGAGCGCGCCGGTCTCGGGCGCCGAATGCCGGTGCGGCGCCACGACGGCGCGCGCGCCGAAGACCTCGGCCGAGCGCAGCACCGCGCCGACGTTGTGCGGATCGGTGACGCGGTCGAGGAGCAGCACCAGCGGCGCCTCGCCGCGCGGGGCGCAGATCTCGGAGACCGAGCCCCAGTCGAGCGGATCGGCCGCGAGCGCCGCGCCCTGGTGCACCGAGGCCGGGTCGAGCGGCGCGTCGAACCGGCGCGGATCGACGATGCGCGGGGTGAGCCCGCTCTTCGCGATTTCCGGCCCGAGCTTGTCGGCGGCGTTCTTGGTCAGGATGACGTCGTGGATCCTGCGCGCCGGATTGCCGAGCGCGTCGCGCACCGCGTGCAGCCCGAAGAGCCAGACGCGCTCCGGTCCCTCGGAGCGCCGCTCGCGCTCCCGTTCGATCGCCCAGGTGGGTTTCTTGGCCATCCGCCCTCGCAGCCCGCGCGCATGGGACGCGGATCCGGAGGATCCGTCCTCCGGGGGCCGGGATAGCAAGCCGCGGGGGCGGGATGCAAGGCGCGGGGTCAGAACCAGAGGTCGCGGACCCGCCGCCCGTCGCGGGGCAGGTCGTCGAAACTGTCGAACCCGTCGAAATGGTCGATCAGCAGGTCCGCCACGGTCGCGGGGTCGTCGATCAGCCGGATGTTGAACGCGACCTTGCGCAGCCCGGGCTCCTCCTCCCAGGTCGCGCGGTAATGCGCGACGCAGCCGCAGCGCGGGCAGAAGTGGTAGTCGATCGCCCGGCCGCGGGCGTAGATCGCGCTCTCGCCGGTGATCTCGACCTCGGGGCCTTCCCAGCCGTAGATCCAGAGCGCGCCGTAGCGGCGGCAGATCGTGCAGTTGCAGGCGGTGGCTGATTCGGCCGCGCCCGCGAAGCGCCAGCGCAGCTGGCCGCAGTGGCAAGATCCGGAGAACATGGCCGTCTCCCGTCCCCGGGCGCCGCGTGGGCACCCGGGACGAGTATAGCGCGATCCCCCGTGTCGCGCCACGCGGGCGGGAGCTCAGACGGCGAGGAAGCCGCCGTCGACCGGCAGCACCGCGCCGGTGATCATGCCGCTGTCCTCGGAGAGCAGGAGCGCGATGCTGGCCGCGACCTCCTCGGCCTCGGCGAAGCGGTCGAGCGGGTGGCGCACCATCATCGGCGCGCTCTTCTCCGGATCGCTCCAGGCCTCGGCGGCGAGCTCGGTCAGGGTGATCGTGGGGGCGACCGCGTTCACCCGGATGCCGTGCTTGCCGAGCTCCTTCGCCATCACCCGGGTCGCGCCTTCGAGCCCGGCCTTGGAGGCGGCGTAGCAGAGGTGGTCCTGGAAGCCGCGGTGCCCGGCGATCGAGGTGATGTTGACGATCGCGCCGCCGCCGCCCGCGGCGACCCGGGCGCGGGCGAACTCCTGGCAGGTGACGAGCGCCGCGCGCAGGTTGATGCCGAGCACCGCCTCGTAGCCCGCCTCGGTCATATCGAGCACGCTTTCGAGCACATTGACGCCGGCGCTGTTGATCAGGAGATCGCAGGGGCCGGCCTCGGCCATCGCGGCGCGGGTCGCGGCCGGATCGGCGAGATCGACCCGGATCGAGCGGCCGCCGATCTCGGCGCGGAGGCCGTCGAGGTCGGATTGGGTGCGGCTCAGCGCCACGACCTCGGCGCCGCGCGCCGCCATGAGGCGCGCGCAGGCGCGGCCGATGCCCTTGCCCGCGCCGGTGATGATGACGGACTTGCCGGTGAACCGCATGGAACCCTCGGTCATGGCTGGCCTCAGGCCAGGAGATGTTTGGCGCGGGCGACCACGGCTTCGGCCGTGATGCCGAATTTCTCGTAGAGGAGCGGCGCGGGCGCCGAGGCGCCGAACCCGTCCATCCCCATCACATCCGCCTCGCGCGCGACGTAGCGGGTCCAGCCGAACTTGCCCGCCGCCTCGATCGCGACGCGCGGAGCGGCGCCGAGCACCCCGGCGCGATAGGTCTCGGGCTGCGCCTCGAAAAGCTCCCAACAGGGCATGGACACCACGGCGGCGCGGATGCCGTCCGCGGCCAGCGCCTCGGCGGCCTCGATCGCGATCGCGACCTCGGTGCCGGTGGCGAGGATCGTCACGTCCCGGGCAGCGGCGTCGCCGTGGATCACATAGGCGCCCTTCGCCGTCAGGTTCTCGTCGCCCGCGCGCCGCAGCGGCGGCACGTTCTGCCGCGAGAGCGCGAGCAGCGAGGGCGTCTCGCGCGAGCGGAGCGCGATCTCCCAGGCTTCCAGCGTCTCGACCGCGTCGGCGGGACGGAAGACGTTGAGGTTCGGGATCGCGCGCAGGCTCGGGATATGCTCGACCGGCTGATGGGTCGGACCGTCCTCGCCGAGGCCGATCGAATCATGCGTCATCACGTAGATCGTGCCGACCCCCATCAGCGCCGAGAGGCGGATCGCGTTCCGGGCGTAGTCGGAGAAGACGAGGAAGGTGCCGCCGTAGGGGATGAACCCGCCGTGGCTCGCGATGCCGTTCATGATCGCCGACATGCCGAATTCGCGCACGCCGTAGGAGATGTAGCGCCCGCCGTAGCTGTCGGCCTGGAAGTCGGAATTGACCGCCGGCACGCGGGTGAGGTTGGAGCCGGTGAGATCGGCCGAGCCGCCGAGCATCTCCGGCACCGCCGCCGTCAGCGCCTCGAGCGCCATCTGGCTCGCCTTGCGGGTCGCGACCGCGGGCGGCGTCGCGTAGAGCGCGGCGCGGGCGGCGGCGACCGCCTTGGTGAAATCGGCCGGGAGCTCGCCCGCCGCGCGGCGGGTGAATTCGGCCCGCGTCCCGGCGTCGGCCGCCGCGAGCCGCGCCGCCCAGGCCGCGCGCGCGGCGCCGCCCCGGTGGCCGGCCTCGCGCCATTTGGCGAGCGCCGCGGCGGGCAGGGCGAAATCCTCGTCCGGCAGGCCGAGGGCCTCGCGCGCCGCCGCGCGCTCCGCCTTGCCGAGCGCCGCGCCGTGGACGTCGTGCGTGCCCGCCTTGGTCGGCGCGCCGAGGCCGATCACGGTGCGGAGCCGGATCAGCACCGGGCGAGCGGCCGCCTTGGCCGCGCTGATCGCGGCGTCGATCTCGTCGACGCGGTGACCGTCGCAGGCGAGCACCTGCCAGCCGCAGGCCTCGAAGCGGCCGGTGACGTCCTCGGTGAAGGCCTTCTTCGTCGAGCCGTCGATCGAGATGCCGTTGTCGTCGTAGAACACGATGAGCCGCGCGAGCTTCAGGTGCCCGGCGAGCGAGATCGCCTCCTGGCTGATCCCCTCCATCAGGCAGCCGTCGCCGGCGAAGACCCAGGTGCGGTGGTCGACCAGATCGTCGCCGAAGCGCGCGTTCAGCCCGCGCTCGGCGATCGCGAGGCCGACCGCCATCGCGAGCCCCTGGCCGAGCGGGCCGGTGGTGACCTCGACGCCCTTGGCATGGCCGCGCTCCGGGTGCCCGGCGGTGATCGCGCCCCACTGGCGGAAGTTCCGGATCTGCTCGATCGTCATGTCCTCGAAGCCGGTGAGGTGCAGCAGCGCGTAGAGCAGCATCGAGCCATGGCCGTTCGAGAGCACGAACCGGTCGCGGTCGGCCCAGTCGGGATCGGCGGCGTCGAATTTGAGATGCCGGGTCCAGAGTGCCACGGCGGCTTCGGCCATGCCCATCGGCGCGCCGGGGTGGCCGGAATTCGCGGCCTCGACCGCGTCCATGGCGAGCGCGCGCACGCAGTTGGCGAGCGCGAAACTGTCGGCGTCCGCGCGGGCGGCGGCCAGGGCGTCGTCGAGGTGGGTCATTGCGAGATCGGTCATTGCGCGGGGAGATCCCTGGTGGAGGCGCGGATCTCCCGCGCGGTGAGTTGCAGGGTCAGGAAGGCCTGGTAGCGCGCGTCCTGGAGCGCGCGGGTCGCGGTGTCGGGCTGGCAGCGGGTGGCGACGCGCGACATCGCCGGCATCGCGGCGCGCAGGCTCGGGAAGACCTCGCCCGCCACGGCGCCCAGCATCGCCGAGCCGAGCAGCACCGGCTCGGGGCATTCGGTGACCTCGACCGGCAGGCCGGTCGCGTCGGCGAGGAGCTGGCGCGTCAGCGGATGCGCGCCCGCGCCGCCGCTGACGCTGATCGTCTCGACCGGGGCGCCGTGGCGGCCTTGCGTCTCGATGATCTGCCGCAGCCCGTAGCCGAGGCCGCAGATCCCCGCGACGTAGAGCGCCACGAGCGAGTCGGGGCCAGTGTCCATGTTCTGGCCCATGACGACGGCGCGGGCATGCGGGTCGGCGAAGGGGGCGCGGTTGCCGAGGAACTCGGGCACCACGTGCACGTCGTCGGCCAGGCCGACGGCGGCGCTCGGCCGCGCGACGCGGGCGAGCGCGCGGTCGGCGAGCCAGACGGGCAGCGGCTTGCCCTCGGCCGCCGCGGTCGCCGCGATCTCGTCATGCGCCGGATGCAGCCGGACGAGCTGGTCGATCGCGGCGCCGGCGGCCGACTGGCCGCCTTCGTTCAGCCAGGCGCCGGGCACCATCGCGGAATAATAGGGGCCCCAGACGCCGGGCACGAAGGCCGGCGCCTCGGTCGTGGTCATGGTGCAGGAGGAGGTGCCGAAGACATAGCCGAGACAGGCGGTCGGATCGCCCCCCGCGGCGACCGTGCCGACCCCGCCCGCGTGCGCGTCGATGAGCCCGGCCGCGACCGCGGTGCCGGGCCGGAGCCCCATCGCCGCCGCCGCCTCGGCCGTCAGCCCCTGGCCGAGCGGCGTGCCGGGATCGACCACCGTGGCGCCGATCCGCGCGAAGCCCTGGTCCGCGAGATCGCCGAGGCCGATCGCGCGGAAATAGTCCGCGTCCCAGCGCCCCTCATGCGCGAGATAGGTCCATTTGCAGGTGACGGTGCAGGCCGAGCGCTCGGTCGCGCCGGTCGACTTCCAGGTCAGGAAATCCGTGAGGTCGAAGAAATGCGCGGCCTTCGCATAGACCTCCGGCCGGTTCTCCCTGAGCCAGAGCAGCTTCGGCGTCTCCATCTCGGGAGAGATGCGGCCGCCGACGTATTTCAGCACGTCGTGGCCGCCCGCGTTGATCCGCTCGGCCTGGTCGAGCGCGCGATGGTCCATCCAGACGATGATGTCGCGCTCGGGATGCGCCGGGTCGCCGACCGGCAGGCTCTCCGCGCCCGGCCCCTGGACCACGAGCGAGCAGGTGGCGTCGAAGCCAATGCCCGCGACCTCGGCCGGGTCGATCCCCGCCGCCGCCACGCTTTCGCGCACCGACTCGCAGACCGCGGCCCAGACCTGCCCGCTGCGCTGCTCGGCGATGCCGCCATCCTCGCGATGCATTTCGATCGGCCGCTTGGCGGTGGCGAGAAGCGTTCCGCCGGTGTCGAAGACGCCGGCCCGGGCGGAGCCGGTGCCGACGTCGATGCCAATGAGATATCGCTGCATCGCGGGATGCTCCTCGCTGGCGCCGGTGTCAGACGCGGTCGAAGTTGGTCGGCAGGACCAGCATGTCCCGGATCGTCACGGTCCGCTTGCGGGTCAGCATGTAGACGACCGCGTCGGCGACCTCCTCGGGGTCGATCAGCGAACCCGATTCCTTGGCCTTGCGCAGGTTCTCCTCCGGCCAGTCGGCGAGCAGCGCCGAGACGACCGGCCCGGGCGAGACCTGGCCCACGCGCACGCCATGCGGGATCATCTGCCGGCGCATCGTCTGCACGAAGCAGGTGATCGCCCATTTCGACCCGGCGTAGACCGGCTCCCAGTAGGTCGGGAAATGCCCGGCGATCGAGCAGGTGACGAGGATGTCGCCGGTCTTGCGCCCGATCATGTGCGGGACGACGGCGTGCACGTTCTTCATCACCGCGTTGACGTTGAGGTTCAGCATCTTGTCGATGGCCTCGGGCGTCGTCTCGGTCAGGTCGCCGCCGATATAGGTGCCGGCGTTGCAGTAGAGGATGTCGATATGGTCGACCTTGGCGAGGATCTCGGGGATCATCGCGTCGCAGCTTTCGGCGTCGAGCAGGTTCGTCACCTGCGGGATCGCCTTGTCGCCGAGCTTGGCCGCGAGCTCGGTGAGAGCGGCCTCGTTCCAGTCGACCATGACCACGGTCGCGCCCCGCGTCAGCAGGGCCTCCGTCGTGGCGAGACCGATTCCCGAGGCCGCGCCGGTGATGACGGCGACCTTGCCGGCCAGCGATTCAGACATTCTCTTCTCCTGGTTTAGAGATCGTGGGGCGGGGGCGCGGTCAGCGCCAGTCGCGCCCGATGTAGATGGCCAGCAGGATGATGAAGCCCTTGATCACGTCCTGCAGGTAGGGGTTGATCCCCATGAGGTTGAGGCCGTTGTTCAGGATGCCGAGCAGCACCGCGCCGATCAGCGTCCCGAGGATGAGGCCGCGGCCGCCGGCGATCGCGGTGCCGCCGAGGACCACCGCGGCGATCGCGTCGAGCTCGAAGCCGACGCCGGCGTTGGGCTGGCCGCTCATGAGGCGGCCGGTCAGGATGATCGCCGCGAGGCCGGCGGTCAGGCCCGAGATGCCGTAGACCGCGAGCTGGACGCGCCGGGTCTTCACGCCCGAGAGCCGCGCCGCGGTCTCGTTGCCGCCGATCGCGTAGACGTGGCGGCCGAAGGCGGTGCGCTGCAAGAGCACCCAGGCGATCGCGTAGATCAGCACCATCATGATGACGGGCACCGGGATGATTCCGATCCGGCCGACGCCGAACCAGGAGATCCAGGACGGCAGGCCGCTGATCGGATAGCCGCCCGAGTAGATGAGGCCGAGGCCGCGCGCCATGCCCATCGTGGCGAGCGTGACGATGATCGCGGGCATCCGGCCCCAGGCGACCAGCGCGCCGTTGATGAGCCCGAGCGCGAGCCCGACGCAGAGGCCGAGCAGCAGCGCGAGCGGCGCGGGCAGGCCGAGGTTGACCATCATGCCCGCGCTCAACGTGCCTACGAAGGCCATCACCGCGCCGACCGAGAGGTCGATGCCGCCGGTCAGGATGACGAAGGTCATGCCGACCGCGAGCACGCCCACGACCGAGACCTGGCGCAGCACGTTCAGGATGTTGTTGAGGCTGAAGAAATTGTCGCTCGCGAGCCCCATGAGGCAGGAGACGACGATGAGCCCGATCAGGGGCAGCGCGAGGGGCGAGCGCAGCAGGTTGGCAGGATTGAACCCACGGGTCTTCTCGGCTGGGCCGGCGGCGGCGTCATGCGACATGTTCGACTCTCCCGGTCGTGGCGTGGGTCATGATGGTTTCCGAGTTGATCTCGTCTCCCTCGACGGTCGCGACGATCCCGCCGGAGCGGAAGACGCAGACCCGGTCGGACAGGCCGATGACTTCCGGCAGTTCCGAGGAGACGGTGATGATCGAGTGACCCTGCGCGGTGAATGCGCGCATCAGCGCGTAGATCTCGGCCTTGGCGCCGACGTCGATGCCGCGCGTCGGCTCGTCGAAGATCAGCACCCGCATGTCGTGGTTCAGCCAGCGGGCGATCACGACCTTCTGCTGGTTGCCGCCCGACAGCGTGTCGACGCGCGCGTGCGGGCCCTGCGCCTTGACGCGCACCTGGGCCATCGCCCTCGTCGTGCATTCGACCTCCTTGCGCAGGTCGATGAACCAGTGGTTCTTGCGGTACTTGCCGTAGTTGTTGAGCGAGATGTTCTGCAGGATCGAGAAGCTGGTGATGAGCCCCTCGTCCTTGCGGCTTTCCGGCAGGAGGCCGATCCCGTGCGCGAGCCCCTCGTCGGGGCCGGCGAAGCGCTTCTCGACGCCGTCCATCCTCACCTTGCAGCGCACGGCCGGATAGGCGCCGAGGAGGGCGAGCACGGTCTCGGTCCGGCCCGAGCCGACGAGCCCCGCGAAGCCGAGGATCTCGCCCGCGCGGAGCTGGAAGCGCGAGACCGGCCCGCCCTTCCTGAGCTGCACCTCCTCGACGTCGAGAACGACGGGCGCGGAGGCGGGAAGGACCGGCTTCGGCGGGAAGCTGCTCTCGATCCTTCGGCCGACCATCATCTCGACCAGCCGGTCGTTGTCGACGTCCGAGACGGCGCAGGAGCCGATGAACTGGCCGTCGCGCAGCACGGTGATCCGGTCGCAGATCTCGAAGATCTCCTCGAGATGGTGCGAGATGAAGATGATCGCCACGCCCTGGCGCCGCAGCTCGCGCATCACCTTGAAGAGATGCTCGACCTCGGCGGGGGTCAGCGTCGCGGTCGGCTCGTCGAGCACGAGGATGCGCGCGTCGAGCGACAGCGCCTTGGCGATCTCGACGAACTGCTGCTCGGCGACCGAGAGACGCGTGACCGGCGTGTCGAGCGGCACATCGACGGCGAGCTGGCGCATGATCTCGGCGGCGCGCCGCCGCATCGCGCGGCGGTCGAGCAGGCCGAAGCGGCCGCGCATCTCGCGCCCGAGGAACATGTTCTCGACCGCGTCGAGATGGGGGATGAGGCTGAATTCCTGGAAGACGATCCCGACGCCGGCGGCGATCGCCTCGTCGTAGTCGGCGAACCGGTGCTCGGCGCCGTCGATGCGGATCACGCCCTCGGACGGCTGGATGATGCCGCAGAGGATCTTCATCAGCGTCGACTTGCCCGCGCCGTTCTCGCCGAGCAGCGCGTGCACCTCGCCGGCGCGGACCTCGAGATCGACGCCGTGCAGGACCTCGATCCTGCCAAATCTCTTCTTGATGCCGTTGAGTTCCAGCATGTGCCCACCTCTTTGGTCGGGGAAGACCTCCGCCCCGCGCCGGAGCGCGGGGCGGAGGCGGGAGGACGCCTTTACCAGCTGAAGTCGGCGGCGTTCTCGGAGTCGACGACGCGGACGTCCACCGGCACCGCCGCCGGGGCGGCCTGCGCGCCCCACTTGTGCGCGAGCGCCATCGCGAGGCCGACGCGGACCTGGTCGCGCGGGAACTGCGCCGTGGTCTCGATGAAGGCGGTGCCGTCGGCGATCGCCTTGGTCGCCTCCGGCGCGCCGTCGACCGAGGTCAGCTTGATGTCGCGGCCCGAGCCCTGGATCGCGGCGAGGGCGCCCATCGCGCCGCCGTCGTTCACCGAGAAGATCCCGGCGAGGTTCGGATGCGACTGGATCATGTTCTCGACGACGCCGAGCGCGACCGAACGGTCCTGGCGGCCGTTCTGCGTGTCGACGAGCGTGATGCCGGGGGCCTCGGCCAGCGCCGCCTTGCAGCCCTCGACGCGCTCGAGGATCGGCACCACCGGGATGCCGTCGAGGATCGCGACCTCGCCCTCGCCGTTCAGCGCCTTGGCGAGATACTGGCAGGAGAGATAGCCCGCGTCGCGGTTCTTCGAGCCGACGAAGGTGTCGACCGGGCCATTGGCGTTCGCATCGACCGCGACGACGACGACGCCCGCCGCCTTGGCCGCGTGCACGGCGGCCTCGATCCCGGCGCTGTCGGTCGGGTTGAGGAGCAGGATGTCGATGTTCTGCTGCAGCATGTCCTCGACGTCGGAGATCTGCTTGGCGACGTCGTGGCCGGCGTCGGTCACGACCACCTCGGCGCCGAGGCTGGCGGCCGCCTCGTTCAGCGCCTCCTGCATCGAGACGAAATAGGGGTTGTTCAGCTCCTGAAAGGTCATGCCGATCTTGAGCTTTTCCTGGGCCAGCGCGGGCGCGGCGAGGGCCAGGACGGCGGAGGCGGCGAGAAGGGCTGCTTTCATTATTGGGTTCCTCCCAAGGTGGGCCGCGGGCAAAAGCCCGCGGGTTTCCGGAGCGGCACCGCGCCGCCCGAATTGGTGGATTCCGCGCGGTCCGGGTACGGTGTTACTCGGCCATGACCATGGCCTTCTGGGCCGCGAACGTGGTGCGAAACTCGGAGGGCGACATTCCCTTCAGCTTGAGGAAATGCCGGTTGAAGTTCGACAGGTTGGAGAAGCCGACGTCGTAGCAGATCTCGGCCACCTTGGTCTCCGGATGGGTGAGCAGGATCTGGCAGGCGAGGTCGACGCGGAGCTGGTTGCGGTAGCGCACCAGCGTTGTTCCGGTGTGGCGCTTGAAGGCGCGCGAGAAGGCGCTCTGGCTCTGGCCGACCATCTCGGCGAGCTCGGCCTCCTCGATCTGCTCGGTCAGGTGCTCGCGCAGATGCGCCAGCGCGCGGTTGATGCCGCCGTCGCCGAAGCGGGTCAGGTCGAGCTCGAAGCTGAGGCTCGCGAGCACCTCGGTGTCGGGCGCCTCGCAGAGCAGGTCGAGGATCTCCCAGAAGAGCGCCAGCCGGCGCAGCCCGCGCGCCTCGATCAGCCGCTCCATCAGCGGCCGGACCCGGGCGCTCGTCGCGTCGTCGAAGGCGAGGCCGCGGCGGCTCCGGTCGAGCAGCGGGCGCAGCGCCTCCATCTCGGGCATCGCGGCGCAGGCCTCCTCGATGAAGGGTTCGGGGAACTGGATCACCAGCGAGCGCAGCGGCACGATCTCGCCGGGCGCGACGTCGCTGATCCAGTTCTGCGGCAGGTTCGGGCCGGTCATGATGAGCTGGCCGGGCCGGAACGCGCCGACGAAATCGCCGATGTAGAAGGTGCCCGAGGTCGCGGTGACGAGATGGATCTCGTATTCGGGGTGGTAGTGCCAGCGCACGGTCCGGAACGGATATCCATGCATCCACGCGGCGAAGGATTCGCCTTTGCGGACATGGACCAGTTCCAGATCAGGCTGCATTCACCTTCCTCCGAGGCGCGTCCCTGTCCCGCCGCGCGGGTGGCATGTCGGGCTGCCGGACGCTGCTGGAACCTAGGCTCGGACGGGGGGCGAGCGCCACATCAGCGCGGAAGAAATGTCGATACTATTTTGCCATTCCGGTGTCGAAATCGGACCGGAGCGGGGCGAGTGACCACTCGCGCCTTTGCCGCGCCGCGGCGAAAATTGCGGCATCCGCGCCGCCAACCGGGGGTTCGCGGCGCGGATGTGAGGTTTTGTTCGTTTATTTTCGCCTATGGTCGGCTTCGGCGAATTATGCTCGACGCGGCTGCGCGCCTCGGAAGATCTCATACTTTTCTGCGTAGCAAGCGGCGAGTTTCGCATCGGGGGTGATTTCCGCGCGCACTTTCGGCCGGCCGAAAACCCGCTCGGAAGTATCGCCGGTGACGCAGGCCGCCGCGAGTTTCGCCGCGCCGAAGGCGGCGCCGAAATCGCCGTCCTCGGGCTCCAGCAGGGTGAGTCCGGTCGTCGCGGCGAGGATCCGGAGCCAGGCCCGCGACCGCGCGCCGCCGCCGACGGCGTAGGCCGCCTCGATCGAGGTGCCCGCCCGGCGCAGCGCGTGGACGCAGTCGTTGAACGCCATCGCGACGCCCTCCATCACGCCCTGGGTCAGGTCGGCGAGGCCGGTGGCCCGGCGCAGGCCGAGGAGCGCGCCGGTCGCGTCGGGATCGTTGAGCGGCGTCCGCTCGCCCGAGAGATAGGGCAGGAAGCTCACCGGTGACGGTTTCCCGACCGTCTCCGGGACCAGGGCCGCGAGCTCGGGCGGCGTGCGGCCGGTGATCTCGGCGAGCCAGCTCATGCTGTCGGTCGCCGACAGGATCACCCCCATCTGGTGCCAGGTGCGCGGCACGGCGTGGCAGAAGGTGTGCACCGCGTCGCCGGTGTTGGGCGCGTAGCGCTCGGTCGCGGCGAAGAGCACCCCCGAGGTGCCGAGCGAGAGGAAGCCGACGCCCGGGGTCATCACCCCCATGCCGCAGGCGGTCGCGGCGTTGTCGCCGCCGCCGCCCGCCACCGGCACCCGCGGGATGCCCCAGCGCGCGGCGAGATCGGCGCGCAGATGCCCGGAGACGTCGCTCCCCTCGACCAGCGCCGGCATCTGCGCCCGCGTGAGCCCGGTCGCGCCGAGCAGGTCGTCCGACCAGTCCCGCGCGCCGACGTCGAGCCAGAGCGTGCCGGCGGCGTCCGACATCTCGCTGACGTGCTCGCCGGTCAGCCACAGTCGGAGGTAGTCCTTCGGGAGCAGCACCTTCGCGGTGCGCGCGAAGATCGCGGGCTCGTTCTCCGCGACCCAGAGCAGCTTCGGCGCGGTGAAGCCCGCCATCACGAGGTTGCCCGCGATCCCGTGGAAATCCGCCCGTTCGGTCAGCGTCGCGCATTGCGCGCCGGCGCGGCCGTCGTTCCAGAGGATGCAGGGGCGCAGCACCGCGTCGTCCGCGTCGAGCAGCGTGGCGCCGTGCATGTGCCCCGAAAGCCCGATCGCGGCGAGCCGCGCCATCGCCTCGGGATGCGCGCGGGAAAGCTCCGCGATCACCGCCTCCGAGGCGGTGATCCAGTCGGCGGGCGCCTGTTCGGACCAGTTCGGCTTCGGCCGGCTCACCGTCAGGGGGGCGTGCGCCACCCCGACGGTCGCGAAATCCGCGTCGACCAGCATCGCCTTGACGCCGGAGGTGCCGAGATCCAGTCCCAGGTACATGTGATCGCGCCCCATCACCGCGGCATCAGGATCTGCAGCTTCACGTCGGTGTCGCGGCCCTCGACCGCGCGGTCGAAGGCCGCGATGCTGTCCTCGAACGGGATCGTGCCCGAGATCAGCGGATCGAGGTCGACCTTGCCCGAGGCGATCAGCGCGATCGCGCGGTCGTAGACGTTGGCGTAGCGGAACACCGTCTCGACGCGGAGCTCCTTGGCCTGCAGGCCGACGATGTCGACCGGCACCGGATCGACCGGCATGCCGACGAGCACGATCGCCCCGCCCGGACGCGCCAGCGCCGGCATGCCGAGGATCGCCGGCGCGGCGCCGGAGCATTCGAAGACGATGTCGCAGCCCCAGCCGTCGGTCGCCTCCGCGATCGCCTCGGCGAGCGGGCGTTCGCGGATGTTGACCGTCTCGATCCCGTCATAGGCGCCGATGATGTCGAGCTTCGGCTGGGCGAGATCGGCGACGATCACCTTGGCGCAGCCGCCGGCGAGCGCGGCGAGCGCCACCATCATGCCGATCGGCCCCGCGCCGGTGACGACCGCGACGTCGCCCGGCTGGATCCGCGCGCGGAGCGCCGCCTGCATGCCGATCGCGAAGGGCTCGACCATCGCGCCCTCGGCGAAGGAGACGTTCTCGGGCAGGCGGTAGGTGAAGGCCGCCGGGTGGATCACCTCGGGCGTCAGGCAGCCGTGCACCGGCGGGGTCGCCCAGAAGGTCACCGCCGGATCGACGTTGTAGATGCCGAGCTTGGCGGCGCGCGAGGTCGGGTCCGGGATGCCGGGCTCCATGCAGACCCGGTCGCCGGCCTTCAGATGCGTGACCTCGGCCCCGGTCTCGATCACCGTGCCCGAGGCCTCGTGGCCGAGCACCATCGGCGCGGTGACGACGAAGGGCCCGATCTTGCCATGGGTGTAGTAATGCACGTCCGAGCCGCAGATTCCGACCGTATGGGTCCGGATCCGGACGTCCTTCGGCCCGAGCGTGCCGGGGATGTCGAAATCGCGCAGCGACAGCCTGCGCTTCTCCTCCAGAACCAGCGCCTTCATCGCAGCCTCCTCCAGTGATGGGATCGTTTCTCGCGGGCCACCGCGCGGGGGCCTCGGAGGCCGGTGATGGCGACCGATCGCGGCAAAAGTAAACAGGATTCCGCCGCGCGCGCGGCTCCCCGCCGCCGCTGGGAAAATTCGTATCGAGCGTTTCGCGGATTCCCACGCGCCGGGCCGTCCGGGTGCGACGGGCGTGGGGCGAGGTCGCCCACGCGATTCGGCGAAAGGAGCGCGGCTCCGTCTCCGGCCCGATCGCCGGCGTCGCTCGCCCGGGATCGCGGTCCGGGCGCGGGACCCGGACCGCGGCGCGGGAAAGGCGCACGCCACGGCGCCGCGGGTCTCAATCGGGAACGAAACGGTAAACTGAGCTGTGAAACCAGCTCACGAAAGGCCCCGTCGCGCGATGGCGAAATGGCCGCAAGATGTTGAAAAGGTTAGGTGGTGGAGGGGGCTGGATTCGAACCAGCGTAGGGTTGCCCCGACGGATTTACAGTCCGTTGCATTTGACCGCTCTGCCACCCCTCCGGAGGTTGCCCGGACTTCCGTCCGGCGCGGTGGGGGCGAAATAGGACAGGGCGGCGGGGGCGTCAACGGGAAATCGCCGGGAGCGCGCGATCATTCGCCAACCGGCCGGCGCGGGACGCCGAAAAACGAAAAGGCCGCCTCGCGGCGGCCTCTTGGTACCCGTCCGGGTCCGTTGGAGCGGGCGAAGGGATTCGAACCCTCGACCCTAACCTTGGCAAGGTTATGCTCTACCCCTGAGCTACACCCGCGTCCTGGAGGCGGTATATACAGGCCCCGCCGGCGAGCACAAGGGCGGATCCGCGTCCCGGGACCGGCCCGCGCCGGGTCCCGCGATCCCCGGAAAACGAAAAGGCCGCCTCGCGGCGGCCCATCGTAACCCTCTCGGGTTTTACTGGAGCGGGCGAAGGGATTCGAACCCTCGACCCTAACCTTGGCAAGGTTATGCTCTACCCCTGAGCTACACCCGCGTCCTGTGGAGGGGGATATACACAGCCGCGGGGGACGAGCACAAGGGGCCGGACGGATTTTTTTCACCTGGCGCCGAGATTTCCCGTCCCCGTGGGAAATCCATCGGGCTCAACCGGTTACGAGCCGATCTCTCAGCGCACCTCGACCTCGAGCGGCGGCAGCGTGGCGATTTCCGCGCGCAGGCGGTCGCCGCGGCGGACCGGTCCGACGCCGGCCGGCGTGCCGGTGAAGACGAGATCGCCGGGAGCCAGGGTGAAGAGCTCGGAGAGCTTGGCGATCGTCTCCGGGACCGACCAGACGAGATCGGCCAGATCGCCCTTCTGCCGGATCTCGCCATTGACCGCGAGCGTGACCGGCCCGGCGGCGAGCGGCGCGGACAGCGCGGCGCGCGGCGTGATCGGGCCGCAGGGGGCGGAGGCCTCGAAGGCCTTGGCGAGCTCCCAGGGACGGCCCGCCTTCTTCGCCGCCGCCTGCAGGTCGCGCCGGGTCATGTCGAGGCCGACCGCGTAGCCGAAGACCGCCGCCTCGGCCTCCGCCTCGGAAAGATCCGCGCCGCCGGCGCCGAGCGCCACGACCAACTCGACCTCGTGATGCACGTCCGCGCTCAGCGGCGGATAGGGAAAGACGTCGCCGAGCACCAGGTTGTCGGGGTTCTTCTGGAAGAAGAACGGCGGCTCGCGGTCCGGATCATGCCCCATCTCGCGGGCGTGCTCGGCGTAGTTGCGGCCGACGCAATAGATCCGGCGCACCGGGAAGAGCTGGCCGGTGCCGAGGACGGGCAGGGCGGGCGGGGCCGGAGGGGCGAAGACATAGTCGGTCATGCGGGCGGAGCCTTGGTCGGGGATCGGAGTTTGCCATTGGCGCGCGCCGGTCCCGGCGCGTCAAGCGGCGCGGGCGCGGCCGGGCCTCGGGAGTGGGAATTCGCCGCGGCGTTAGGACAGGATTAACCCGCCCGGGCCGAGCCTCGGGCGAGGCGCCCGCCGGATCCGGGCGCGGGGAGAGGCGGATTATGCGGATCGTTCCCATCATTCTCTGCGGCGGCTCGGGCACCCGGCTCTGGCCGCTGTCGCGCCGGGATTTCGCGAAACAGCACGCGCCGGTGCTCGGCGGCGCCTCGCCGTTCCAGCGCACGCTCGCGCGGGTCGCCGAGGCGGGCGGGGCCGACTGGACCCCGCCGCTCGTCATCACAGGGGCACCCTCGCGCTTCATGGCGGCCGAGCAGGCGCGCGCGGCCGGGATCACGGCGGAGCTGGTGCTCGAGCCCGAGGGCCGCGACACGCTGGCGGCGATCACGCTCGGCACGCTCATCGCGGCGCGGCACGGGCCCGAGGCGGTGGCGCTGATCCTGCCCTCGGACCACCTGATCCCGGACACCGCCGCCTTCGCCGCTGCGGTGGCGGCGGCGGGCCGGGCGGCGGCGGCCGGCGCGCTCGTGACCTTCGGTGTCGCCCCGACCGGGCCCGCGACCGGCTACGGCTATATCCGGCCGGCGTCCCCGGCGGCGGGCGCGCCGGTCGCGATCGCGGAATTCGTCGAGAAGCCCGACGCGGATCGCGCGGAGGCGCTGATCGGACAGGGCTGCCTCTGGAACAGCGGCATGTTCGCGCTCCACGCCGAGACCACGCTCGGCGAGATCCGCGCGCTCGCGCCCGACTGCTACGCCGCCGTGGCGCGTGGGCTGACCGCCGCGGAAGAGGCCGAGGACGCGCTGGTGATCGGGCGCGACTTCGCATCCGCGCCGAAGATCAGCTTCGACTACGCGGTGATGGAGAAGACCCGCCGCGCCCTGGTGCTGCCGGTCGGCTTCGGCTGGTCCGACATCGGCGACTGGCGCGAGGTCTGGAACCTGGTGCCGCGCGACGCCGACGGGGTCGGCCGCGAGGGGCCGGTGGCGACGCGCGACGTGAAGGACAGCTACATCCGGGCCGATGGCAAAAGGCTCGTCTGCGCGCTCGGGCTCGAGCGGGTGCTGATCGTCGACACGCCCGACGCGCTCCTCGTCGCCGATCTCGACCGGGCGCAGGAGGTGAAGCAGCTGGTCGCCGGGCTCCAGGCCGAGGGGCGGCCCGAGAGCACGACGCCCGCCCGGGTGCACCGGCCCTGGGGCTGGTACCAGACGATGGACCTCGGCGACCGGTTCCGGGTGAAGCGGATCCAGGTCGCGCCCGGCAAGCAGCTCTCGCTGCAGCGCCACCATCACCGCGCTGAGCACTGGATCGTGGTGCGCGGCACCGCCGAGGTGACGCGCGACGGCGAGACGACGATGGTGCGCGAGAACGAGTCGATCTACCTGCCGATGGGCTGCCTGCACCGGCTGCGGAACCCCGGCAAGATCGGGGTCGAGATCGTCGAGGTCCAGACCGGCGCCTATCTCGAGGAGGACGACATCGTCCGCGTCGAGGACGATTTCGGGCGGGCGAAGGCGGGGTGAGGCGCGCTCGGGGAAGCGCGCGGCACGGCGGACCGAGGTCCGCCCTACGATGCGGCTCCGCATCCCCGCCGCCCCGGGCTTGACCCGGGGCCTCGACCCCCGGTGAACCACCGCCGGGGCGGGGCCTCGAGGCCCCGGGTCAAGCCCGGGGCAGCGGAGCTCGAGTGTTAACCCTTCACACCCCGCGCCCTTGTTCGCCCCGCCGGGCGCTCCCCCGGCGGCTCGCTTCTCCCCATGTTCATACGGCCTGGAAATCTATCGGGCAGTCCGCGCAGGAGCCGCCAGGCTCCGGAGCGAGGGGCCCCGCCAACAGGCGGGGAGAAACCCTTCCCTCGCGGCCAAAGGGCCGCTCCGCCGGATCCGGGCATCTGCCCGGATCCCCTCGCCGACCGCGGCCTACGAATCCTCCGGGAACCGCACCGCGCCGATGTAGGGCAGGTTGCGGTTGCGCTGCGCGTAATCGATTCCGTAGCCGACCACGAACCGGTCGGGGATCTCGAAGCCGATCCAGCGCGCGTCGACCGCCGCCTCGCGCCGCGACGGCTTGTCGAGCAGCGCGCAGACCTCGAGCCGCGCCGGGCGGCGGGTCCGCAGGATCGCCAGCACATGGCTGAGCGTGAAGCCGGTGTCGATGATGTCCTCGACCACCAGCACGTCGCGGCCCTCGATCTCGCCGCGCAGGTCCTTCAGGATCCGGACCTCGCGGCTCGACTCCGTGCGGTTGCCGTAGGAGGAGGCCTCGAGGAAATCGACCTCGATCGGCAGATCGATCTCGCGCACCAGATCGGCGATGAAGATGAAGGAGCCGCGCAAGAGGCCGACGACGACGAGCTTGTCGGTGCCTCGGTAGAATTCGGTGATCTCGCGGGCCAGGGCCTCGGTCCGGGCGGCGATCGCCTTGGCGGAGATGAGCGTGTCGATCGCGTAGGGCCGCGCCGTCATTGGGTCTGCTTCCTGCCTCTTTCGCGGCCGCTTGGGGCCGTTCGCGACGTCCCCGGGCCTTGTGCCGGCGGCATCCTAGGGTCAAATACCGGGACCGACAACGCGAAACCCCGGGCAAGCTCCGGGCCCAGACCCGAAGGCCGCCTATGCCCACACACGCGGAAAAGCGCGTCATGCCGTACAGCGCCGACCAGATGTACGCGCTGATCGCCGACGTCGCGCGCTATCCCGAATTCCTGCCCTGGTGCTCGGCCGCGCGGATCCGCGCGGTCCGGCCGCTGTCCGACGGGTCGGGCGAGGTGATGGACGCGGATCTGGTGATCTCGTTCAAGGTCTATCGCGAGAAATTCGGCAGCCGGGTGACGCTCCGGCCGGAGGCGCGGACGATCGAGGTCGAATATCTCGACGGGCCGTTCAAGTACCTGCGCAACACCTGGAAATTCGTCCCGATGGGCGAGAAGCGCTGCGAGGTCGATTTCTACGTCGATTTCGAGTTCCGCTCGGCGATCCTGTCGAAGCTGATCGGCTTCGTCTTCAACGAGGCGATGCAGCGGATCGTGCGCGCCTTCGAGGCGCGGGCGGCGGTGCTCTACGGCGCGCCCTCGACCGCCTGAAGCCCGAGGTCGAGCGCGGTCTCGACCGCGCGGGCGCGGACGTTTCCGCGTCCGAGCGGGCCGAAGTCGCGGCGCTCGGCGCGGGTGCCCGCTGCGGTCGCGGTCGCGAACCAGACCAGGCCCTCGGGCTTCGCGGCCGAGGCGCCCGGCCCCGCGACGCCGGTGATCGCGATCGCGAGATCGACGCCCGCCGCGGCGCGCGCCCCTTCGGCCATCGCGCGGGCGACCTCCTCCGAGACCGCGCCATGCGCCGTGATGAGCGCGGCCGGCACGCCGATCATCGCGGTCTTCGCTGCGTTGGAATAGGTGAGATAGCCCCGGTCGAACACGTCCGAGGAGCCGGCGATATCCGTGAGCGCGGCGGCGACGAGCCCGCCGGTGCAGCTTTCCGCCGTCGCCACATGCCAGCCCCGCGCCCGCGCCGCGGCGAGCAGCGCCACCGCCCGGGCCTCGTCGATCATCCGCGCCTCGGCCATCCCGTCCTCCGTCACATCATCAGCGGCGCGTGCGCGACCGCCGCCGCCGCAGCGACCACGATCGCGGCGAAGATCCCGGCCACCACGTCGTCGAGCATCACCCCGAGCGGCGAATGCAGCCGGTCGGCGCGCCCGACCAGCCAGGGCTTCCAGATGTCGAAGAGCCGGAACATCAGGAAGCCGCCGACCCAGCCCGGCCAGGGGAAGAGCGACGGGTCGGCCCCCATCGCCCAGAGCCCGGCCGAGAGCGGGAAAAGCGCGATCCACTGGCCGACCACCTCGTCGACCACGAATTCCGACGGGTCCTCGGTCGGGTCTGCGGCGGTCTCGCGCCGCACCGCCCAGAGGCCGAGCGCGAAGAGCGCCAGCGTCGCGGCGCCGAGCAGCGGGAAGCCGCCCAGCCGGTGCAGCAGATAGCCGAGCGGAACGGCCACGAGCGAGCCCCAGGTCCCGGGCGCGGGGCGCAGCAGGCCGACGTAGAGGAAGGTCGCGATCAGCCGCGTCACGGCTTCACCAGCGTCGCGGTGGCGAGCGCCGCGATCCCTTCCTCGCGCCCGGTGAAGCCGAGCTTCTCCGAGGTGGTGGCCTTCACGCTGATCCGGTCGAGCCCGAGCCCGGTGATCCGCGCCAGCTCCGCCCGCATCTCGGGCGCGCGCGGGCCGATCTTCGGCTTCTCGCAGATCAGCGTGCAATCGAGGCTCGTGACGTCGAAACCGCGCGCCGCCGCGCGTTCCATCGCCTTGGCGAGGAAGATCTCGGAGGCCGCGCCCTTCCATTCGGCTTGCGAGGGCGGAAACCACTGGCCGATGTCGCCCTCGGCGAGCGCGCCGAAGATCGCGTCGGTCAGCGCGTGCATGCCGACGTCGGCGTCGGAATGGCCGACGAGGCCGCGATCGAAGGGCAGGCGCACGCCGCAGAGCGTGACCCCGTCGCCGGGCCCGAAGGCGTGGACGTCGAAACCGTTGCCGACGCGGATATCCATTTCCGTGGTCTCCCGGAGCGGACCGCCGCCGAGCCGCGCGCGGGCGCGGGCGAGATCGGCGGCGGTGGTGATCTTCACATTGTCCTCGTCGCCCGGCACGATCCGGACGCCGAGCCCGGCGGCGCGCGCCACCGCGACGTCGTCGAGCGCGGCGGCGGGATCGGCGAGCGCGCGGTGCGCCGCGAGGATCGGCGCGAAGGCGAAGCCCTGCGGCGTCTGCGCCCGGACGAGCCCGGCGCGCGGCGCCGGCGTCCCGGCCCAGCCCGCCTCGGCGCGCCAGAGCGCGTCGACCACCGGCAGCCCGGGGAAGGCGCCGTCGACCTCGCGCAGCGCGGCGAGCACCGCCTCGATCGTCGCGACCGGGAGGAAGGGCCGGGCGGCGTCGTGGATCAGCACGGTCGCCGGCGCGCGCGGCGCCAGCGCCTCGAGCCCGGCGCGCACCGATCCCGCGCGGCTCCCGGCGCCGGCGACGGGCGGCAGCAGCCGGGGATCGGCGATCGCCGCGGTCGCCTCGGCGTAGCGCGCCGCGTCCCCGGCCCCGATCACCACGAGCACGAGATCGAGCCCGGGATGCGCGAGCAGGGCGCGGATCGCGCGCGCCAGCACCGCCTCGCCGCCCAGGTCCTGGTACTGCTTGGGGACGTCGCCCCCAAGCCGGAGCCCGCGGCCCGCGGCGACGATCAGCGCGGCATTTGCCATTCGGCCGAGGTCCCTTATCTGTCGTGTCCGGCGCTTATAGAAGCTCGCGCGCCGGGGCGGCAATCCCGCCCGGCGTCGCGTTTTTCGTCATCCGCGCTGGAAATCAGTGCACCCGCCTTGGGCGATGCTTGCCTTGTGCGCAGCCGTTTGTTAAGCATTGCGGCAGGATGCACACGGATTGGGCAATGGCCGTCGCTTTGGATCGCAACAGCCCGGAGCAGCCTGTTTTTCTCGCACCGATGGCCGGAATCACCGACCTTCCGTTTCGCGAGCGGGCGCTTGGTCACGGAGCCGCGATGGTCTTCTCGGAGATGATCGCGAGCGGGGAAGTATTGAGCGCGCGGCCGCTGGCCCGCGGCAAGGCCCGGGTGGCGCGCGACGCGGCGCGCAGCGGGGCGCAGCTCGCGGGACGCGACCCGGGCTTCATGGCCGAGGCGGCGCGGTTCTGCGCCGGCGAGGGCGCGCGGGTCATCGACATCAATTTCGGCTGCCCCGCCAAGAAGGTCACGAGCGGCCTTAGCGGCTCGGCGCTGCTGCGCGACCTCGACCTCGCGCTCCGGATCGTCGAGGCGGTGGTCGCGGCCGTCGCGGTGCCGGTCACGGTGAAGACGCGGCTCGGCTGGGACATCGACACCCCGACCGCGCCCGAGCTCGCGCGCCGGGCCGAGGCGGCCGGCGTCGCGCTGATCACGATCCACGGCCGCGCGCGCTGCCAGTTCTACACCGGGACCGCCGACTGGACCGCGATCCGCGCGGTGAAGCGCGCGGTCGGGATCCCGGTGATCGCGAACGGCGACGTCGTCGACGCCGATTCGGCGCGGGCCGCGCTCGCGGCCTCCGGCGCCGACGGGGTGATGGTCGGACGGGCGGCACGCGGCGCGCCCTGGCTTCCGGGCCAGATCGCGGCGCGGCTCGCCGGGCGGCCGGTGCCCGAGGCGCCCGGGGGCGCGGCGCTGGCGGAGTATGTCATCGCGCATTACGAGGCGATGCTCGGCTTCTACGGCCGCGACGTCGGGGCGCGGGTCGCGCGCAAGCACCTCGGCTGGTATCTCGACCGGCTCGCGGGGGGACAGGCGACGCGGGCGCGTCTGCTGACCGCGGCGAGCCCCGAGGCGGTGATCAGGACCCTGCGCGACGAGTTGCCGGACCTCGCCCCGAGGGCGGAGTCGATCGAGGAGATCGCGGCGTGATTGTGACCGGTTTCGAGGCGCTCTGGAGCGCCATCCCGTATCCCGCCGTCGTGCTCGACGGCGAGGACCATATCCGCACCGCCAACGCGGCGACGGAAAGCTTCGGCGGCATCTCGCTGCGGCAGATGACCGGGCGCCCGGTCGGCCGGTTCGTCGGCCACGACAGCGCCGTGCTCGAGGTGATCCGCCAGGCGCGCCGCAACAACGTCTCGGTGGCCCAGTACAACGTCATGGTCGCCTGGGGCGAGCAGCCGTCGCAGCCCCAAAACGTTCACGCAACGCCCCTTCAGGAACATGACGGAGAGATTCTTCTATTGATGCACCCTCAGGGCATGGCCGACAAAATGGATCGCAGCCTCAACCATCGCTCGGCCGCGCGCTCGGTGACCGGCATGGCGGCGATGCTGGCGCACGAGATCCGCAACCCGCTCGCCGGCATTTCCGGCGCCGCGCAGCTCCTCGAGATGAGCCTCGGCGACGCGGACCGCGAGCTGACGGGCCTCATCCAGGCCGAGGCGGCGCGGATCGGCAAGCTCGTCGACAAGGTCGAGCAGTTCGGTGACCTGCGCCCCGCGCAGCGCAAGCCGCTCAACATCCACGACGTGCTCGACCGCGCGCGCCGCGCCGCCCAGGCGGGCTTCGCCGCGCATGTGCGCTTCTCCGAGGACTACGACCCCTCGCTGCCGCCCACGGCGGGCGATCCGGACCAGCTGCTGCAGGTGTTCCAGAACCTGCTGAAGAACGCCGCCGAGGCGGTGCCGCGCGTCGGCGGAACGATCGGCATCTCGACCGCCTTCCGGCCCGGCGTGAAGATGATGGGGCCGGGGCGCCAGAGCGAGAGCCTGCCGCTCGTCGTCACCATCACCGACAACGGCCCCGGGATCCCGGACAATCTCATTCGCGACGTCTTCGACCCGTTCGTCAGTTCCAAGGTGAACGGCACCGGGCTCGGCCTGTCGCTCGTCTCGAAATTCATCGCCGATCATGGCGGCGTCGTCGAATGCGACAGCCGCCCGGGCCGCACCCGGTTCCGGGTCCGGCTGCCCGTATGGCGCGAAACCGCGGGAGCCTGACGAAATGGAAGGGACCATTCTGGTCGCCGACGATGATCGGACGATCCGGACCGTGCTCGCCCAGGCGCTGACCCGGGCCGGCTGCCGCGTGCGCGCGACGGGGACCGCCTCGACGCTGTGGCGCTGGATCGAGGAAGGCGAGGGCGACGTCGTCGTCACCGACGTGATGATGCCCGACGGCGACGCGCTCGACCTGCTGCCCGCGATCAAGAAGCGCCGGCCCGACCTGCCGGTGATCGTGATGAGCGCGCAGAACACGGTGATGACCGCGATCCGCGCGGCCGAGGTCGGCGCCTACGAATACCTGCCGAAGCCCTTCGACCTGAAGGAGGTGCTGGGCCAGGTCTCGAAGGCGCTGACGCAGAAGAGCCGGCGCGGCCCGGTCGCCGAGGAGGGCGAGCCGCAGCGCGAGGACAACCTGCCGCTGATCGGCCGCTCGCCGGCGATGCAGGAGGTCTACCGCATCCTCGCCCGGCTGATGAACACCGACCTCGGCGTGATGATCAACGGCGAGAGCGGCACCGGCAAGGAGCTGGTGGCGCGCGCGCTGCACAACTTCGGCCTGCGCAAGAACGGCCCCTTCGTCGCGATCAACATGGCGGCGATCCCGCGCGACCTGATCGAGAGCGAGCTCTTCGGCCATGAGAAGGGCGCCTTCACCGGCGCCGACCGGGCGATGCCGGGCAAGTTCGAGCAGGCCAAGGGCGGCACGCTCTTCCTCGACGAGGTCGGCGACATGCCGCTCGACGCGCAAACCCGCCTGCTGCGCGTGCTGCAGGAGGGCGAGTTCACCCGCGTCGGCGGCCGCGACCTGCAGACCGCCGACGTGCGCATCGTCGCCGCCACCCACCAGGACCTGCGCGGGCTGATCAACGAGGGCCGCTTCCGCGAGGACCTGTTCTATCGCCTGAACGTGGTGCCGATCCGGCTGCCGCCCCTGCGCGAACGCCTCGACGACGTGCCCGACCTCGCCCGCGCCTTCCTGCGCCGCGCCGAGGCCGAGGGGCTGCCGCGCAAGTCGATCTCGAAGGAAGCGCTCGACATCCTGAAGAAGCAGGAATGGACCGGCAACGTCCGCGAGCTCGAGAACCTGATGCGCCGGCTCTGCGTGCTCTGCCCGGACGACGTGATCTCGGGCACCGTGGTCGGGCAGGAGATCTCCGCCCGGCCGAGCTCGGCGACGAGCCCGAGCGGGCCGCAGCCGCAGCGGCTCGCCCATGCGATCGAGGGGCATCTGCGCCGCTACTTCGACCTGCACGGCGACGGGCTGCCGCCCGACGGGCTCTACGACCGGATCCTGAAGGAGATGGAGCTGCCGCTGATCGCGCTCAGCCTCGCGGCGACGCGCGGCAACCAGGTGCGGACCGCCGAACTTTTGGGCATCAACCGGAACACCCTGAGAAAAAAGATCAAGGATCTCGACATTCGGGTGACACGTGGCAAGCGAATGATGTAAGACTGCAACAGTCGAGCAGGAAGCCACGCGTCACACAAGAATGCGCACGTCATCGCTGACCCTGGCCTGGCTGCGTCTGGGTCGGTGGCGAAGCAGCCACGGAGTTCAGGCCTTCGGCTTCTGGGCGCTCGTGGCTCTGGCGCCGATCCTCGCCATCGCGACCTTCGCGGTGCTGGGCGAGATGGAATGGCTTGGCGGTGGCCGGTCGCTCCGGGTCGTCCTGCTCGCCGATTTCGTCTACGCGCTCGTCGTCGCGGGCTTCGTCGTCCGCCGGGTGGCGGAAATCATCTCCGAACGCCGCAAGGGCTCCGGCGCCACGCTGCACATGCGGCTGGTGCGGTTCTTCACGCTCATCGCGCTCATCCCGACCATTCTCGTCGCGGTCTTCGCGACGATCACGCTCAATGTCGGGCTCGAGGGCTGGTTCTCCGACCGCGTCCGCAACGTGGTGTCGAACTCGCTCGCCGCCGCGCAGGCCTACGAGGACGAGCACCGCGTCACGCTGCAGACCGACGCGCGCGCGCTCGCGACCTATCTCGAGGAGCAGAAGCGCCGCTATCCGCTGCTGACCGGCGGGCAGCTGCGGGAATTCCTGACCCAGGGCCAGCTCCGGATGCAGCGCGCGCTGCCGAAGGCCTATGTGATCGACGGCGAGGGCGGGCTCCGCTCGCGCGGCGAGCGGAGCTATCTCTTCGACTACACGCCGCCCTCGGAGGCGGATATCGCGCGCGCGCAAACCGGCGAGATCGTGGTGATCCAGGACTGGGAGCACAACGAGTTCCGCGCGCTGACCAAGCTCGACGGCTTCCCGGACCATTTCCTCTACGTCAGCCGCGAGGTCGACGGGAAGATCCTGAGCCTGCTCGACGAGACCAAGGAAACGGTGCGGCTCTACGAGCAGCTCGAATCCGACCGCGGCCGGATGGTGTTCGAATTCGCGCTCATCTACCTCGGCTTCGCGCTCGCCGTGATCCTCGCCGCGATGTGGATGGGCCTCTGGTTCGCCGATCGCCTGGCGCGGCCCGTCGGCCGGCTCGCCCGGGCGGCGGAGCGGGTGGGGCAGGGCGATCTCGACGTCCGGGTGCGCGAGGAGACCGGCGGCGACGAGATCGCGATCCTTTCCCGCGGCTTCAACAAGATGACGCGGCAGGTGAAGGGCCAGCGCGACGCGCTGATCGCGATCAACGCCGAGACCGAGCGGCGGCGGCGGCTGTTCGATTCCGTGCTCTCCGGCGTTACCGCCGGGGTGATCGGCCTCGACGGGCTCGGCCGGATCGAGATGATGAACGCGGCCGCCGGCGCGATGGTGGGACTCGACCCCGCGACCTCGGCGGCGCGGCCGCTGCGCGAGGCGGTGCCGGAGTTCGCCGCGCTGATCGACAAGCTCGACACGCGCAAGCCGCAGGCGGTGGCCCAGGCCGAGGTGCGGGTGCCGCGCGACGGGCGCCAGCGCGACCTTCTGGTCCGCGTCGCGACGCGCATGGGCGGCGACGGCGTGCTCGAGGGCTATGTCGTGTCCTTCGACGACGTGACAGACCTCGTGGTGGCGCAGCGCATGGCCGCCTGGGGCGACGTGGCGCGGCGGATCGCGCACGAGGTCAAGAACCCGCTGACCCCGATCCAGCTCTCGGCCGAGCGGATGCGGCGCAAGTTCGGCCCGATGGTCGGCGAGCATCGCGAGAGCCTGGAGCAGTACGCCGACGTGATCGTGCGCCAGACCAATGACTTGCGGCGCATCGTTGACGAATTCTCCAAGTTCGCCCGGATGCCGGCGCCCGAGCGCAAGCCGCTCGATCTCGGCAAGCTGATCGGCGAGGCGGTGCTGTTGCAGGAATCCGCTCGTCCGGACATTCGCTACGCGCTGACCTTGCCCCGGCACGCCGTCCTGTCGCATCTCGATGGGACGATGATGAACCAGGCCCTGACAAACCTGTTGAAGAACGCCTCGGAAGCGATCGACGACCGGGTCTCCGGCCAGGACGCCGCGCAAGGCGAGATCCGCGTAACGATGACCACCGGCGAGGACGAGATCGTGATCGAGATCGAGGACAATGGCCGGGGCCTTCCCGAGGATCCGTCGCGGTTGTTCGAGCCCTACGTGACCCATCGCGCCAAGGGGACCGGGCTCGGGCTGCCGATCGTGAAGAAGATCGTCGAGGAACACGACGGCACGCTCGTGCTTTTACCGGCGCGGATGTTCGAGGGCGGCGACCATGTCGGCGCGCTGGCGCGGATCACCCTGCCGCGCGGCCTGCCGGAGCGGGCGGATGGCGATGACGAAGAAAAGAAAATAAAAACCGATAGGTTGAGAGAGAGCGTGCAATGAGCAGCGATATTCTGGTCGTCGACGACGAACGCGACATCCGCGCCCTGATCGCGGACATCCTCACCGACGAGGGGCACGGGGTCAGGACCGCCGCGGACAGCGATTCGGCCTTCGCGGCGATCAACGCGGCGCCGCCCGATCTCATCATCCTCGACATCTGGCTGAAGGACAGCCGGCTCGACGGCATCGACATCCTGAAACGGGTGAAGCGCGACAATCCCGCGATCCCGATCGTGATCATCTCGGGCCACGGCAATATCGAGATCGCGGTCGCGGCGATCAAGCAGGGCGCCTACGACTTCATCGAGAAGCCGTTCAACATCGACCAGCTGATGGTCGTGATCACCCGCGCGCTCGAAGCCTCGCGGCTGCGCCGGGAAAACGCCTCGCTGCGCCGGCGCGAGGTGGCGAGCCCCGACATGATCGGCTCGAGCGGCGCGTTCCGCCAGCTGCGCTCGCAGCTCGACAAGGTGGCGCGGACCAACAGCCGGGTGATGCTGGCCGGCCCGGCGGGCTCGGGCAAGGAGGTCGCGGCGCGCTACATCCACCGCAACTCGGACCGCGCCGACGGGCCCTTCGTCACGGTCAATTCCGCCTCGATCGGCGCCGACCAGATGGAGGAGGTGCTGTTCGGCCGCGAGACCGCCGAGCGCGGCGTCGAGGCCGGCCTCTTCGAGCGGGCGCATACCGGCGTGCTGTTCTTCGACGAGGTGGCCGACATGCCGCCCGGCACGCAGTCGAAGATCCTGCGCGTGCTGGTCGACCAGAGCTTCCAGCGCGCGGGCGGCTCGGACACGGTCCGGGTCGACGTCCGGGTGATCTCGGCCTCGACGCGCGATCTGGCGCGCGAGGCGGCGGCCGGGCGGTTCCGGACCGAGCTCTACCACCGGCTGAACGTGGTGCCGATCACCGTGCCGCCGCTCGAGGCGCGGCGCGAGGACATTCCCGAGCTCGCGCGGCACTTCCTGACCGAGCTCAACGGCGCCCAGGGCCTGCCCTTGCGCGTGCTCTCCTCCGAGGCGGAGGCGCAGCTCCAGACCATGCGCTGGCCCGGCAATGTGCGCCAGCTGCGCAACACGCTCGAACGCGCGCTCATCCTCGGCTCCGAGGCCGGGCCGATCGAGCCGGAGGAGCTCACCGTCGACGCGCAGGCGAACGGATCCGCCTCGGGCGGGATGCTCGGCGCCTCCTTCGCGGGCCTGGCGCTGCGCGAGGCGCGCGAGATGTTCGAGCGCGAGTACCTGATCGCGCAGATCAACCGGTTCGGCGGCAACATTTCCCGCACGGCCAGCTTTGTCGGGATGGAGCGTTCGGCGCTGCACCGCAAGCTGAAGTCGCTCAACGTCATCTCGGCCGGCCGCGGCGGCCGGACCGAGGACGCCGAGGAAGCGGTCTGACGCCGGGCCGGACCCCCGGGACGGGAGGGCGCGCGACATGAAGATCATCATCTGCGGCGCGGGCCAGGTCGGCGGCCAGATCGCGCGGCACCTCGCGCGCGAGGAGGGCGGCAACAACATCACCGTGGTCGACAACGACCCCGGGCTGGTGCGCCGGCTGATGGACGGCTACGACGTCGGCGGCATCGTGGGCTTCGCCTCGCATCCCAACGTGCTCGAACAGGCCGGCGCGCGCGACGCCGACATGGTGATCGCGGCGACCCAGTCCGACGAGGTCAACATGGTCGTCTGCCAGGTCGCGCATTCGATCTTCGCCGTGCCGCGCAAGATCGCCCGGCTGCGCAGCCAGGCCTATCTCGACGCGATCTACACCGATCTCTACCGCACCGGCCACCTGCCGATCGACGTCGTGATCTCGCCCGAGGTCGCGGTCGCCGACGCGGTGCTGCAGCGGCTGAGCGCGCCGATGGCCTTCGACATCGAGGGCTTCCTCGAGGAACGCGCGCAACTCGTCGGCATGGCGCTCGAGGGCGACTGCGCCGCGCTCTACACGCCGATCCGCCAGCTCGCCGAGCTCTTCTCGACGCTGCGCGCGGTGATCGTCGGCGTGCGCCGGCGTGGCAAGCTGACCGTCGCGGACGGCGACCTGCAGCTCGCGCCCGGCGACCAGATCTATGCGATCATCGTGACCGAGGACCTGCCGCGCTTCATGGAGGCCTTCGGCAAGGAGCGCATGAAGATCGAGCGCGCGGTGATCATCGGCGGCGGCAACATCGGGCTGCGCGTCGCGCAATCGCTGGAGAAATCCGAGCGCCGCGCCCGGGTCACGGTGATCGAGCGGCAGCGCGAGCGCGCCGAGATCGCGGCCGAGGCGCTGCGCCGCGCGGTGGTGCTCGGCGGCGACGGGATGGACATGCACATCCTGCGCGAGGCGAACGTCGCCGAGACCGACGCGATGATCGCCCTGACCGAGGACGACAAGACCAACCTGCTCGCCTGCGTCCGCGCCAAGGCGGCGGGGGCGAAGATGGTGGTGGCGCTGCTCAACGATCCGTCGCTGGTCGATCTCGTGGAGCCGATCGGCATCGACGCCTATGTGAACCCGCGCTCGACCACCGTCTCCTCGATCCTGCGCTATGTCCGGCACGGGCGCATCCGGCAGGTCTATTCGATCGCCGACGGCGAGGCCGAGGTGATCGAGGCGCAGGTGCTGCGGACCTCGGCGCTCGCGGGCAAGCTGGTGCGCGAGGCCGAGATGCCGGAGGCGGCGCGGATCGGGGTGATCCGGCGCGGCGACAAGGTCTTCGCCCCGCGTGGCGACACCCGGCTCGCCGAGGGGGACGAGCTCACGATCTTCGCGCTCAGCGGTTCGGTGGCCGAGGTGGAACGCTTGTTCCAGGTCGGCTTCGACTTCTTCTGACCATGGGGGCCGCCGACCGCGCGTTCCGGATGGCGGGCCAGGCGCCGCGGCGCTTTCCCGGCTTCGTGCGCGTCATGCTGCTGGCCTCGGGCCTCATGATGATCCCGGCGCTGGTCGGGGCGGCGGCCGAGGACTGGCGCGTCGCGCGCGTCTTCCTGATCCAGGGCGTCTTCTTCGCCATTCTCGCGGTGATCCTCGGCATCGCGATGATGAACCGCGCGCCGCGCATCGCCGAGCGCTACTACCTCACGACGCTCGCGCTCATCTACCTGCTCATCCCGCTGATCCTCGCCGGGCCGGTCCGCGCGCTCGTGCCCGGGATCTCGACCGGCGGGGCCTATTTCGAGATGCTCTCCTGCCTGACGACCACCGGGGCCACGCTGTTCGACCGGCCCGAGCTGGTGCCGCCCGCGATCCATCTCTGGCGCGGGCTGGTCGGCTGGGCCGGCGGGCTGATGGCCCTGGTCGTCGTCTTCGCGATCCTCGCGCCGCTCAACCTCGGCGGGTTCGAATTCGTCGAGGCGGCCGACCAGAGCGGCCGCGCGGCCTCGACCGACGAGGTGGCCCGGCGGCTCGCGCGGTTCACCCGGGTCATCGCGCCCGCCTATGCGACGCTGACGGGCCTCCTCGCGCTCGCGCTCCTGCTCGCCGGGGATCCGCCGCTCGTCGCCGTGCTGCACGCAATGGGCACGCTCTCGACCAGCGGCGTCTCGCCGATCGGCGGCCCGGCCGAGGCCGCCTCGGGCCGGCTCGGCGAGGCGGCGATCGCGCTCCTGCTCTTGCCGGCGGTCTCGCACCGGATCACCAACTATCACCTGCGGCGCGACCGCTGGCCCGCCTTCGACGACCCGCAATTGCGGCTGATGCTGATCTGCGTGCTCGGTGTAGCACTGGTGCTCTACCTGCGCGCCTTCGCAGGCGCGGCGGAGGCCGGACCGCGCCACGACCTGGCCGGAGCCCTCGCCGCGCTCTGGGGCGGGATCTTCACGAGCCTCTCGTTCCTGACGACCACCGGCTATACCAGCGTCGACTGGCACGGGACCGAGCTCTGGTCCGAGCTGTCGCGGCCGGGGACGATCCTGATGGGCCTCGCGGTGATGGGGGGCGGGATCGCGACGACGGCGGGCGGGGTCAAGCTCTTCCGGATCTATGTGCTCTACCGGCACGGATTGCGCGAGCTCGACCTGCTCACCCATCCGAGCTCGGTCGCCCGGCGCGGCCGCGGCGAGCAGGTGATCACGGGAAAGGGGGCGCGGATCGCCTTCATTTTCCTCATGCTTTTCCTCATCGCGATCGCGCTTGGCATGATCGGGCTTTCGGCCACCGGGCTCTCCTTCGAGCAGAGCCTCACCTTCGCGATCGCCGCGCTGACCACGACCGGGCCGCTGGCCGCGACCCTCGGCGAGGCGGGGCGCTACGCCGCGCTCGACGACGTGGCGCTCGCGATCCTCGGCGCGGCGATGATCGTCGGGCGGATCGAAACTCTCGTCGTGGTGGCGCTTTTCAACCCGTCCTTCTGGCGGCGCTGACCGCGACCCGCGGCGAAAATGCCGCGGTTCCGGGCCGTTCTCCAAAAAAAAGCCCGCCGCACTGGAAAAGGCTCCGGGGCATAGCCATACTGCCCTGCAACAACAACAAAGGCCCAACCGCGAGGCGGGTCCCCATACAACTGAAGGCTGAAAAAATGGCTGCCGACAAACAGAACCTGCAGGATGCTTTCCTCAACAATATCCGGAAGGCGAAGGTCCCTGTCACAATCTTTCTCATGAACGGGGTCAAGTTGCAGGGTGTCATCACCTGGTTTGACAACTTCTGTGTGCTCCTCCGTCGGGATGGGCAGTCCCAGCTTGTCTACAAACACGCGATTTCGACGGTGATGCCGTCGCAACCGATCACCCTCTACGAGGCCGACGATAACTGATCCGATTCCCGAGGCCGGGGCGCGGATGCGCGCCCTGGTCCTGCATCCCGTCCGGCCGGGTTCGGCCATGCGCGATCCCGCGGGCGCGCTCGCCGAAGCCGTCGCCCTGACCGAAGCGCTCGACCTCGAGGTCGTGGGCTCCGAACTCGTGCCGCTGTCCCGCGCGCGGGCCGGCACGCTGGTCGGCTCCGGCAAGCTCGAGGAACTCGGCGCGATGATCACCGAGCGCGAGGCGGGGCTCGTCATCGTCGACGGCCCGCTCAGCCCGGTGCAGCAGCGCAACCTCGAGAAGGCCTGGAAGGCCAAGGTGCTCGACCGCACCGGCCTCATCCTCGAGATCTTCGGCGACCGTGCCCGGACCCGCGAAGGCGTGCTCCAGGTCGAGCTCGCGCATCTGAGCTACCAGAAATCCCGGCTGGTCCGCTCCTGGACCCACCTCGAGCGGCAGCGCGGCGGCCACGGCTTCCTCGGCGGCCCCGGCGAGACCCAGATCGAGGCCGACCGCCGCGCGATCGACGAGCGCATCACCCGGATCAAGGCGGCGCTCGGGAAGGTCGTGCGCACGCGCGGCCAGCACCGCGCGGCGCGCAAGCGGCTCGACTATCCGGTCGTGGCGCTCGTCGGCTATACCAACGCCGGAAAATCCACGCTCTTCAACCGGTTGACCGGGTCCGAAGTGCTGGCGAAGGATATGCTCTTCGCGACGCTCGACCCCACGATGCGCGCGATCGACCTCGCCAATGGCCAGCGCGTGATCCTGTCGGACACGGTCGGTTTCATCTCCGACCTGCCGCACCAGCTCGTCGCCGCCTTCCGCGCCACGCTGGAGGAGGTGCTCGACGCCGACCTCGTGCTCCATGTGCGCGACATCGCGCATGAGGAAAGCGAGGCGCAGGCCGAGAACGTGCGCGCCATCCTCGAGGAGCTCGGCCTGCCCGCCGAGTCGCGCGAGCGGATGATCGAGGTCTGGAACAAGATCGACGCGCTGCCCGAGGAACGCGCCGAGGCGGCGCGGCAGATCGCGGCGCGGACGCCCCAGGTGAAGGTGATCTCGGCCTTGACCGGGGAAGGGGTCGCGGACCTCCTCGCCGCCGTCGCGGCCGAGCTCGAGGCCCCGGCGGTCGAGGAGACGCTGACGCTCCGCTTCGACGAAGGCCGGCGCCGCGCCTGGCTGTTCGACCACAAGCTCGTCCAGGGCGAGCGGCAGACCGACGCCGGTTACCGCGTCGACGTGCGCTGGACCGAGCGCGACAAGAGCCGCTTCGAGACGATCTGACGCCAGGGAAGTCGTTTGATTCCAGTGGCTTAGGTTAGTGGAACCGTTGGAAGCGGATCGGCCCCGAGCGGATCGATCCGCGCCCAGCCGCCCATGCGGCCCCGGAACCAGCTGCGCTGGCGTTTCGCGAATTGCCGGGTCTGGGTGACGGCCGAGGCGATCGCCGCCTCGAGGCTCAGCGCGCCGTCGAGATGGGCGAGGAGGTCCGGCGCGCCGAGCACGCGCGCCGCCGGCAGGGCCGGATCGAGGCCGAGGGCGGCGAAATCCGCGACCTCGGCGAGCGCGCCTTGCTCGATCATCAGGTGAAAACGCTGCTCTATCCGATTGTTCAGAATATTCTTATCTGGATCGAGCACGAGCCGGACGCAGGTGTCGGGGTTCAGCAGCGGCCGGGTCTGGGCGCGGTGCCAGTCGGCGAGGCCGCGGCCGGTGGCGCGCAGCACTTCCCAGGCGCGCTGGACGCGGACCGGGTTGGCGAGGTCGAGCCGGCCATGCGTCTCGGGATCCTCGCGCGCGAGATCGGCGCGCAGCGCCGCGAGGTCGCCGGCGTCGATCAGCGCCTGGGACCGCGCGCGCAGCTCCGCCGGGATCGGCGGGATCTCCGTGAGGCCCGCCGTCAGCGCGGTGAGATAGAGCCCGGTGCCGCCGATGATGATCGGCCGGCGGTCGGTCGCGGCCAGCAGCGGCGCGAGATCGCGCAGCCAGTCGCCGACCGAATAGCGCGTGGCGCCCGGCACATGGCCGTAGAGCCGATGCGGCGCCCGCGCGAGATCCTCCGGCGACGGCCGCGCCGTCAGCACGCGCCAGCAATCGTAGACCTGCGCCGCGTCGGCGTTGATCACCACGCCGCCGTCGCGCTTGGCGATCCGGAGCGCGAGCTCGGACTTGCCGCTGGCCGTGGGGCCAGCGATCAACACGGGGCGCGGAGGATCGGAACGTGTCATGGCGGCGACGGCTAACCGCGCGCGGCGCCGCGGCGCAAGCGGAAATGGCGCGGCGGGGCCGCGCGGCCGGCCTTTGCCGGCCATTTCGAGCGCGCGGGTGCGCGCGAGTCTTTTTCGAGTGGAGCCGGGCCCGTTGGCCCGGCTCTCGACTGCTCTCCAGGTTAGCAAACCTGTATGAGCCTAAGGGAGCGCTCACAGGGCGCCGCCGTCCCGGGCTTGACCCGGGACCTCGAGACCGGGACACAGCAGCCTCGGGTTGCTTCCGGCGAGAGGCTTCGGGGTCGAGGTCCCGGGTCAGGCCCGGGACGGCGGCGTAAATCACATAATCATCCTTATCTGTATCGCGCTCGTCCGCGGGTGGATTCTATTTTGGGCTGCGACGGACGAGAGTTTTCGAGGGTATTCAAGGAGGATCCATGCCCCGCTCGTTTGTCGAACTGAGCCTGGAAGAGCG
>QFPW01000090.1 GCA_003241785.1 Rhodovulum sulfidophilum
CGAGTGGGCGGACCGTACCCACGAGGTCATGGTCTAACAGGAAGTCACCCGAATCGTGCAGGCCGCCGCACAGGGCGACCTGAGCGGACGCATCGCCGAGACCGGCAAGCAGGGCTTCCTGCTGATGCTGTCGCAGCAGGTCAACGGCCTGTTGTCCGCGATCGCCGGCAGCGTCGAGGCCGTCTCCGGTGTGCTGCAGTCGCTGTCCAAGGGCGACCTGACCGCGCGCATGGAAGGCGACTTCCATGGCGTGTTCGCGACCATGCGCGATGACGCCAACGCCACCGTGGCGCAGCTGACCGACATCGTCGGGCGCATCCAGGACGCCTCCGGTTCCATCAACACCGCCGCCGGCGAGATCGCCTCCGGCAACAACGACCTCTCGCGTCGTACCGAGCAGCAGGCCGCCAACCTGGAAGAAACCGCCGCCTCGATGGAGGAACTGACCTCCACCGTGCGCCAGAACGCCGAATCGGCGCGCCAAGCCAACCAGTTGGCGATCGGTGCGGCGTCGGTGGCCTCGCAGGGCGGTGACGTGGTCGGCAAGGTCGTTACCACGATGACCGACATCGAACAGTCGTCGAAGAAGATCGCCGAGATCATCTCGGTCATCGACGGCATCGCCTTCCAGACCAACATCCTGGCACTCAACGCCGCGGTGGAAGCCGCGCGTGCCGGCGAGCAGGGCCGCGGCTTCGCCGTGGTCGCCTCGGAAGTGCGCACGCTGGCCCAGCGTTCGGCCAATGCGGCCAAGGAGATCAAGGGCCTGATCGAAACCTCGGTGGAGAAGGTCTCTGATGGCTCGGCGCTGGTGAACCAGGCCGGCACGACGATGGCCGAGATCGTGGCGTCGGTGCAGCGCGTGACCGACATCATGGCCGAGATCTCCGCCGCCTCGCAGGAGCAGTCCGCGGGCATCGAGCAGGTCAACCAGACCATCACCCAGATGGACGAAGTGACCCAGCAGAACGCCGCGCTGGTGGAGGAAGCCACCGCCGCCGCCCGCTCGATGTCGATGGAAGAACAGGCGCAGGCGCTGACGGAGTCGGTCGCGGTGTTCAAGCTGCACGCCACGGCCAGCGCCCCCCTGCGCAAGGCCACCGCCTCCGTCGCCACGCCGAAGCCGGCCGCCAGGGCCGTCGCCCGCAAGCCGGTTGCGCGCACGCCGGAACCCGCGCTCGCCGACGGCGACTGGCAGGAGTTCTGACGCACCAGGGATCACGTGCCGCATTCCGCGTCCGTCCCGTGACCGCGTTCAAGTAACCCGGACCATGGCCGATATGTCACCAGAAGGCTCCCTTTCCCGGCTCCCGATGACCGTCGCAACCACCGCC
>QFPW01000012.1 GCA_003241785.1 Rhodovulum sulfidophilum
TCTCGGCGAGATACCCGGCGATCGCGGCGACGATCCCGCGCCGCGACACGCAGGCCATCGTCAGGGTGTAGGTCGACATTCGGAGTGCTTTCCCTCGTTCGAAGTGGTCGGCGCGCTCAGGCGGCGAGGCGCGCGGGCTCCGGCAGGCCGAGCGCGCGGCAGGCGGCGGTCAGGGTGTTGGCGAGCAGGCAGGCGATGGTCATCGGCCCCACCCCGCCCGGCACCGGCGTGATCGCGCCCGCGACCGCCGCGGCCGCCGCGAAATCGACGTCGCCGACGAGCCGCTTGCCGCCGTCCCGCTCGACGCGGTTGATGCCGACGTCGATCACCGTGGCGCCCGGCTTGACCCAGCCGCCCTCGATCATCTCCGGCCGGCCGACCGCGGCGACCAGGATGTCGGCGCCGCGACAGACCGCGGCGAGGTCGCGGGTGCGGCTGTGCGCGACCGTGACCGTGCAGCTCTCGGCGAGCAGGAGCTGGGCCATCGGCTTGCCGACGATGTTCGAGCGCCCCACGACCACCGCGCTGAGCCCGGCGAGCGAGCCGTGGTGCTCGCGCAGCATCAGGAGGCAGCCGAGCGGCGTGCAGGGCACCATCGCCTTCTGCCCGGTCGCGAGCAGGCCGACGTTCGAGATGGTGAAGCCGTCGACGTCCTTCGCGGGGTCGATCGCGTCGATGACCGCGTCGGCCTCGATATGCGCGGGCAGCGGCAGCTGCACGAGGATGCCATGCACCGCGGGATCGGCGTTCAGCCGCGCGATCAGCGCGAGCAGCGCCGCCTCGGTGGTCTCGGCCGGCAGCCTGTGCTCGAAGGAGGCCATCCCGACCTCCCGCGTCCGCGCGCCCTTGTTGCGCACATAGACCTGGGAGGCGGGATCCTCCCCCACCAGCACCACCGCGAGCCCCGGGGTCACCCCCGCCTCGGCGCGGAGCCGGGCCACCCCCTCCGCCACCTCCGCGCGCACCCGCGCGGCGAAGGCCCCGCCATCGATGATCGTCGCAGCCATGCCCGCCTCCGTCCGCCCTCATATGTCGAGGGTGGTCTCGTGCTCCCATGCGGTGAATTGCGCGCAGTGGCTGTCCCATTCGCGACGCTTCAGCGCCAGGAAGGCCCTCGAGAAGCCCTCGCCCATCGCGGCCTTGAGCTCGGCGTCCGCGTCATAGGCGCGGAGCGCGTCGAGCAGGTTCAGGGGCAGCTTCGGCGCGCCGGTGACCGTATGGCCTTCCTCGTACATGTTGATGTCCGAGCGCGGCCCCGGATCGGCCTTGGAGCGCAGCCCGCTCAGCCCGGCCGCGATGATCACCGACTGCAGGAGATAGGGGTTCGCGGCGCCATCGGGCAGGCGCAGCTCGAAACGGCCCGGGCCGGGGACGCGCACCATATGGGTGCGGTTGTTGCCGGTCCAGGTCACCGAATTGGGCGCCCAGGTCGCGCCCGAGACGGTGCGCGGCGCGTTGATGCGCTTGTAGGAATTCACCGTCGGATTGGTGATCGCCGCGAGCGCGCTCGCATGCTTCATGATCCCGCCGAGGAAGTGCCGGCCGTTCTGCGAGAGCGCGAGCTCGCTGTCCCGGTCGGCGAAGACATTGGTGGTTCCCGCCGTGTCCCAGACCGAGATATGCGCGTGGCAGCCGTTGCCGGTCAGCCCCTTGAAGGGCTTCGGCATGAAGGTGGCGCGCAGCCCGTGCTTCTCGGCGATCGATTTGACCAGGAACTTGAAGAAGGAATGCTTGTCGGCGGTGGCGAGCGCGTCGTCGAAGGCCCAGTTCATCTCGAACTGGCCGTTCGCATCCTCGTGGTCGTTCTGGTACGGCTTCCAGCCGAGGCCCAGCATCGCGTCGCAGATCTCGGCGATCACGTCGTAGCGGCGCATCACCGCCTGCTGGTCGTAGCAGGGCTTCTCCGCCGTGTCGGCCGGGTCCGAGATCGCCTTGCCGTCCGGGGTGATCAGGAAGAACTCGGGCTCGACCCCGGTCTTGACGCGCAGGCCGAGCTCGGCCGCCTCGGCGACGAGCCGCTTCAGCACCACGCGCGGCGCCTGGTCGATCGGCGTCCCTTCCATGAAGCAGTCCGCGGCGACCCAGGCGACCTCGGGCTTCCAGGGGAGCTGGATCACCGAGCTCGGGTCGGGGATCGCCATCACGTCGGGATCGGCCGGCGTCAGATCGAACCAGCTCGCGAAGCCCGCGAAACCCGCGCCATCCTCCTGCATCTCCGCGATCGCCTGGGCGGGGACGAGCTTCGCGCGCTGGCCGCCGAAGAGGTCGGTGTAGGAGATCATGAAGTATTTCACGCCGCGCTCGGCGGCGAAGGCTGCGAGATCCTGGGCCATATGTCCTCTTTCGGTCGATCCGTCAGGCTGGCTCGCACCGGACGTCGGTGCGGACCGAATTGGCGATGAAACATTCCTCGTGGGCGAGGTGATGCAGATGCTGCTCCGTCGCCCGGTCGGGGGCGGTCCCGGCGCCCCAGGTGACCCGCGGGCGCAGGGTGACGCGCGCGACCCAGAGCTTGCCGGCGGCGTTCTTCTCCATCACGCCCTCCGCGGTGTCGGCGTAGGCGTCGACCAGAAGCCGCGCCTTCGCCGCCACGTAGAGGAAGCTCAGCATGTGGCAGGAGGCGAGGCTCGCGACGAAGGCCTCCTCGGGATCGACGCCGGCCGGGTCGGAGAACCGCGGCACGACATGCGGCGAGGAGGAGGCGCGGAAGCTGACGCCGCCGTCGAAGCTCCATTGATGCCCGCGACCGTAGCGGTTGTCGACGAAGGGCTCCCCCTCCGCGCGCTGCCACGTGACGGTCGCGGTGTAGCTCATCAGAAGCCGGCCTTGCCCGGGTACCAGTCGGTCCCGGCGAGCGGCACCTTGGCCATCGCGGCCGCCTCCATCGTGAGCGCGCAGAGATCCTCGGGCTCGAGGTTGACGAGCTTGTTGTGGCCGCAGGCGCGGGCGATGGTCTGCGCCTCGAGCGTCATCACCTTGAGATAGTTCGCGAGCCGCCGCCCCGCCGCGACGGGGTCGAGCCGCGCGGCGAGCTCGGGATCCTGGGTGGTGATCCCGGCCGGATCGCGGCCCTCGTGCCAGTCGTCATAGGCGCCGGCGGTGGTGCCGAGCTCGCGGTACTCGTCTTCCCAGCGCGGGTCGTTGTCGCCGAGCGCCACGAGCGCCGCCGTGCCGATCGCCACCGCGTCGGCGCCGAGCGCCAGCGCCTTCGCCACGTCCGCGCCGGAGCGGATGCCGCCCGAGACCACCAGCTGCACTTCGCGGTGCATGCCGAGATCCTGCAGCGCCTGGACCGCCGGCCGGATGCAGGCCAGCGTCGGCATGCCCACGTTCTCGATGAAGACGTCCTGCGTCGCGGCCGTTCCGCCCTGCATCCCGTCGAGCACCACCACGTCGGCGCCGGCCTTCACCGCCAGCGCGGTGTCATAGTAGGGCCGCGCGCCGCCGACCTTGATGTAGATCGGCTTTTCCCAGTTGGTGATCTCGCGCAGCTCGAGGATCTTGATCTCGAGATCGTCTGGCCCGGTCCAGTCCGGGTGCCGGCAGGCGGAGCGCTGGTCGATGCCCTTCGGCAGCGTGCGCATCTCGGCCACGCGGTCGGAGATCTTCTGACCGAGCAGCATGCCGCCGCCGCCGGGCTTCGCGCCCTGCCCGACCACGACCTCGATCGCATCGGCGCGGCGCAGGTCGGTCGGGTTCATGCCGTAGCGCGACGGCAGGTACTGATAGACCAGCGTCTGGCTGTGCCCGCGCTCCTCGTTCGTCATGCCGCCGTCGCCGGTGGTGGTCGAGGTGCCCGCGATGGTCGCACCCCGGCCGAGCGCCTCCTTCGCCGCGCCCGACAGCGCGCCGAAGCTCATGCCCGCGATGGTGATCGGGGTCTTCAGCGTGATCGGCTTCTTCGCGAAGCGGGTGCCGAGGGTCACGCTCGTGTCGCAGCGCTCGCGGTAGCCTTCGAGCGGATAGCGCGAGATCGAGGCGCCGAGGAACAGCAGGTCGTCGAAATGCGGCACCTTGCGCTTCGCGCCGCCGCCCCGGATATCGTAGATGCCCGTGGCCGCGGCGCGGCGGATCTCCGCCATGGTCGCGTCGTCGAAGGTCGCCGACTTGCGGGGCGGCGTGCTCGGGTTGTGATAGCTCATCTCGCCCTCGTTCGTTTGAAAGCGATCGAAATCCCTGATCGGCCGTCCGGGCCGACCCGGTTTCGATCTAATACGCGTCGGCGTTGTCGATGTTGAAATTGTAGAGCGTCCGCGCCGAACCGTAGCGCCTGAACTCCTCCGGCCTCGCATCCGCCCCGGCCTTCCCGAGAAGCTCCGCCAGGACCGCGAGATGTTCCGACTTCATCTCCTTCTCGACGCAGTCGGCGCCGAGGCTCTTCACGCTGCCGCGCACGAAGAGCTTCGCTTCGTAGAGCGAGTCCCCGAGCGCCTCGCCGGCGTCGCCCAGCACGACGAGATGCCCCGACTGCGCCATGAAGGCGGACATGTGCCCGATCGAGCCGTGCACCACGATGTCGATGCCCTTCATCGAGATGCCGCAGCGCGAGGCGGCGTTGCCCTTGATGACGAGCAGGCCGCCGCGGCCGGTCGCGCCCGCGTACTGGCTGGCGTCGCCCTCGATCACCACGGTGCCGCCCATCATGTTCTCGGCGACGCCGGGGCCGGCGGAGCCGTGCACGGTGACGGCGCCGCCGTCGTTCATCCCGGCGCAGTAATAGCCGACGGAACCCCGCACATCGACCGTCACCGGCCGGTCGATCCCGACCGCGACGGCATGGGCGCCGCGCGGGTTCAGCACCTCGAAGGCGGTGTCGTTGTCGCCCTCGGCGACGGTGTGAAGCGCGGAATTGAGGTCGCGCAGCGGCGCGGAGGCGAGATCGAAGACGGGCATCAGGCGGCCTTCCCGTGGTCCCAGAAATAGACGGTGGCGGGCTCCGGCTCCCAGACCCGGGCGGTCTCGATGCCGGGCAGGTTGACGAGCGCGCGGTATTCGGAGCCGAAGGCGATGTACTGATCGGTCTCGGCCATGACGGCGGGCTTGCAGGCGATCGGGTCGCGCAGGACGCCGAAGCCGGACTTGGTGCCGACGACGAAGGTGAAGAAGCCGTCGAGATCCTCGAGCGCGCCCTCCAGCGCCTGGCCGAGGTCCTTGCCCCCCGCCATCTCGGCGGTCAGGTAGGCCGCGGCGACCTCGCTGTCGTTCCGCGTCTCGAAGCGCATCCCCTGCTTCGTGAGCACGCGGCGCAGGTTGTTGTGGTTCGAGAGCGAGCCGTTGTGCACCAGGCACTGGTCGGCGCCGGTCGAGAACGGGTGCGCGCCGAGCGTCGTCACCGCCGATTCCGTCGCCATCCGGGTATGGCCGATGCCATGCGATCCCGCCATGGCGCGGATGTCGAAGCGGCTGACCACGTCCTTCGGCAGGCCGACCTCCTTGTAGATCTCGACGCTCTCGCCCGCGCCCATCACCCGAAGGCCCTTCGCGGCCAGGAAGGCGCGCGTGTCGGCGACGGCGTCCGCGTCGATCTCGATCACCGCGTGGGTGCTCTTGATCACGACCTCGGCCGGGATGCCCGCGAGGTCGAGCGCCGCGACCAGCCCCTTGAAATCGGTCTCCGGATCGGCCGACTGCGCGGTGATCTTCGCCTTGCCCGCCGCGCCCGCGCCGTAGATCGCGATCCCCGCGCTGTCCGGGCCGCGATCGGTCATGGTGATGAGCATGTCGGAGAGCAGGTCTCCGAGGCGCGGTTCGAGCGCCTTATCCTTCAGGAACAATCCGACGATGCCGCACATGATGCTCTCCGATCCGCTTTGATCGAGGCTTATCCGGTCGGATGGAGAGCGTCAACCCAAAAGAATAATTTATTCCTTAAAAGAATGTCTCATCACTGACCCGGCACGACCATTCCGCACGTCTCCCAACGAAAAAGCTCCGGCGCGAGGTACCGGAGCTTTTCGGAAGCGAGGCGGGAGCGGCGGGTCAGATCCGCCGCGCCGCGGTTTCGAGCGCGTGCCAGAGAGAGGCCGCGGAGGAGCGCGTCCCGAGCACCGCGAGGCGGTCGGGCGCGCGTCGGATCACCAGCACGCCCATGTGCTCCAACAAGGTCCGCCGCGCGCGGCCGGGGCCGAAGCCCCCGAGATCGACGTTGACGAGCTTCGCGAGCAGCGCCTCGACCGGCGCCGGACCGGCGGCCGAGGTGATCTCGACGGCGGTCCAGCCGTCGGTCTGCTCGGTCACCGAGGCGCCGGGCGCCTCCGTGCTGAGCGCGGCGGCGAAATCCTCGGCGGCGCGGCCGGGCGCCTCGACCAGCCATTGCCCCGGCCCGGTCCAGAGCGCGGCGATCCCGCCGCCCGTCGCCCAGCCGCCCGGGCCCGGCAGCGCGAGCCCGAAGGGCGCCGGCGCCGTCCCGCCCGTCCGGAGCGCCAGCGAGGCGAGCGCGAGGCCGGCGTCCTCGGTCAGGGTCAGCGCGCCGAAGGTCACGACGCGGGGCTCGGCCGCGCCGAGCGCGGTTTCCGGAACGAGATCAGTCACGCGCGCGTCCTCCCTCGGGATCGACGAAATGCGGGCTTACGACGCGCACCCGCGTCGCCTGGCCCTGGAGCGGGTTGGCCGCGATCACGACCTCGCCCAGCCGCTCGGCGCCGCCTTCGAGAAAGCCGAGCGCGATCGGGGAATTGAGATGCGGCGAGAAGCAGGCCGAGGTGATCCAGCCCTGGTCGGTCTCGGTCCGCCGCTCCGCGCCCTCGGCGAAGAGATGCGCGCCCGCGACCACCGGCTCGGCCGGATCCACCGGCTGGAGCCCGACCAGTACGCGCCGCTCGGCCTCCAGCCCCTCGCGCCGCGACAGCACCGCGCCGACCGCGTCCTTCTTGCGGCTGACCATCCGGCCGAGGCCGAGCATCCGCGCCGTGGTCTGGCCGTTCAATTCATTGCCCGCCGGATGCCCCTTCTCGATCCGGAGCACGCCGAGCGCCTCGGTGCCATACGGTGTGACGCCGAGATCCGCGCCCTTCTCCATCAGCCGCTGCATCAGCGCCGCGCCATAGCGCGCCGGAACCGCGATCTCATAGGCGCGCTCGCCCGAGAAGGAGATGCGGAACAGCCGCGCCCGGAGCCCGCCACAAACGGTGATCTCGGCGCAGGCCATGAAGGGGAAGGCTTCGTTCGAGAGGTCGACCCCGTCGACGATCCGGGCGAGCAGCTCGCGCGACTTCGGCCCCGCCACCGCGATCTGCGCCCAGGCGTCGGTCGTGGAGATGAGCTGGACGTCGAGCTCCGGCCAGAGGCACTGGCGAGCGAATTCCATGTGGCGGAACACTGGCCCGGCGTTCGCGGTGGTCGTGGTGACCACGTAGTGATCCTCGGCCAGCCTCGCGCAGGTGCCGTCGTCCCAGGCGTGGCCGTCCTCGCGCAGCATCAGGCCGTAGCGGACCATGCCGACCTTCAGGCTCGCCATCGGATTGGCATAGAGCCGGTCGAGGAAAGCGCCCGCGTCCCTGCCCTGCACGTCGACCTTGCCGAGCGTGGTCACGTCGCAGAGCCCGACGCCGTCGCGCACCGCGCGCGCCTCGCGGTCCACGCTCTGGCGCCATTCGGTCTCGCCCGCGATCGGGAAATACTGCGCCCGCATCCAGGGCCCGACCTCGACGAAGACCGCGCCGCGCGCCGCCGCCCAGGCGTGGGTCGGGGTCAGCCGGCGCGGCCGGAAATGCACGCCGGTGTCGCCGCCGCCCAGCACCGAGAGCGCCACGCCGGTATAGGGCGGGCGGAAGACGGTGGTGCCGGTCTCGGGGATCGACTTGCCCGTCAGCTCGGCCATCACGGCGAGGCCGGTGACGTTCGCGGTCTTACCCTGATCGGTCGCCATGCCGAGCGTGGTCCAGCGCTTGAGATGCTCGACGCTCACCATGTTCTCGCGCTGGGCCAGCGCGATGTCCTTGACGGTGACGTCGTTCTGGAAATCGACCCAGGCCCGGCGCTTGCCTGGCACGTGATATACCGGCGCGGGCGCCGCGAAGGCGTCCGTGCCCTTCGGAAGCTCGGGGATGGCGGCGCTGATCCCGAGCGCGTCGAGCGCGGCGACCGCCGCCCGCGCGCCGCCCTCGAGCGCGCCTTGCGTAGTCATCTCGCCCGAGGCCGCGCCCGCCGCGGCGAGGCCGACCGGTCCGCCGGGGCCGGGCACGAAGGCCCGGATCGCCTCCGACCAGACCGGCTTGCCGCGGTGATGCGCGCTGAGATGCAGGTTCGGGTTCCAGCCGCCCGCGACACCGAGCGCGCCGCAATCGAGCCAGTCCGTCCGCCTCTTCGCGGTGACCTCTACGCCCGAGAGGCCGAGACGCCCCCGCGTGCCGGTGACCCGTCCGCCGGCGAAGACCCGGTAGTCGCCGAGCGCTCGGGCGTCGTCGCGCGCGTCCACGACGGCCGCGATCTCGACCCCCTTCGCCGCGAGGTCGAGCGCGGCGCGGTGGCCGTCGTCGTTGTTGGTGAAGACCGCGACGCGCTTCGCCGGACAGGCCGCCCAGCGGTTCGCATAGGCGCGGAGCGCGCCGGCGAGCATCACGCCCGGCCGGTCGTTGTCGGCGAAGGCGATCGGCCGCTCGGTGGCACCGGCGGCGAGGATCGCACGGCGCGCGGTGATCCGCCACAAAGTCTGGCGCACGCCCTCGCCCGGGGTGGCGAGGTGGTCGGCCACCCGTTCGACCGCGCCATAGACGCCATGGTCGAACGCGCCCCAGACCGTGGTCCGGCGCATCACGCGCAGGTTCGGGAGCGCCGCGAATTCGGCCTCGAGCCCGGCGATCCAGTCGGGCGCGGCGATCCCCTCGAGCGGGGAAGATTCCGCGAGCAGCCGCCCGCCGAGGCGGAAATCCTCGTCCGCGAGGATGACCCGCGCCCCCGCCCGCGCCGCGGTCAGCGCGGCGGAAAGCCCGGCGGGGCCGGCGCCGATCACCAGCAGGTCGCAGTGCAGGAAGCCCTTGTCATAAGCGTCCGGGTCGGCCTCGAACCCGAGCGCGCCGAGCCCGGCGGCGCGGCGGATCGCCGGCTCGTAGAGCTTCTCCCAGAAGGCGCGCGGCCACATGAAGGTCTTGTAGTAGAACCCCGCCGTCAGGAAGGGCGCCAGCCAGTCGTTGACCCCGAGCAGGTCGAAGCCGAGCGAGCCGACGCGGTTCTGGCTCCGCGCCGCGAGCCCGTCATAGAGCTCGGCCACCGTCGCGCGGGTGTTGGGTTCGCGCCGCGCCCCGGTCCGAAGCTCGACGAGCGCGTTCGGCTCCTCCGATCCCGCGCTGATCGGCCCGCGCGGGCGGTGGTACTTGAAGCTCCGGCCCATCAGCCGGACGCCGTTCGCGAGCAGCGCGGAGGCGAGCGTGTCGCCGGGATGGCCGGAATACGCCTTGCCGTCGAAGGTGAAGGAAAGCGTCCGCCCGCGGTCGATCAGACCGCCCGAGAGCCGGGTCATGCCGCGCCTCCCTTGGCGCGGAGCGCCACGTCGCGGGCGAGCTCGGCGCCGAGGATCTCATGCGTCAGCGTGTTGCGCGTGACCACCAGCCATGACCGGTCGCCCTGCTCGTGGAACCAGAGCTCGCGATGCACCCCGGCCGGATTGTCGCGCAGATAGAGATAGTCGAAGAACGCCGCCTCGGCGCCTTCGGCCATCCCGTCGGGCCGGTCGAGAAGGCGCGCGTCGCCGAGATAGGTGAATTCCTGCGCGTCGCAGGGCCCGAGCAGGGGATGGGGGATCAGCATCGCGTCACGCCTTCAATGCAGGTTCGGCTGGGCGCCCACGCCCTTTTCGTCGATGAGATAGCCGCGTTCGAACCGGTCGAGCCGATAGGCCTTCGCGGTGTCGTGCGGCGCGTCGGTGGCGAGCAGATGCGCGAAGGCGTAGCCCGAGGCCGGCGTCGCCTTGAACCCGCCGTAGCACCAGCCGGCGTTGAGATAGAGCCCCTCGACCGGCATCCGGTCGATGATCGGTGAGCCGTCCATCGACATGTCCATGATCCCGCCCCAGACGCGCAGGAGCCGCGCCCGGCCGATCATCGGCATCAGGGCCATGCCGCCCTCGGCCACGTCCTCGATCACCGGCAGGTTGCCGCGCTGCGCGTAGGAATTGTAGCCGTCGATGTCGCCGCCGAAGACCAGCCCGCCCTTGTCGGACTGGCTGACGTAGAAATGCCCGGCGCCGAAGGTGATCACGCCGTCGATCGTGGGCTTCAGCCCCTCCGAGACGAAGGCTTGTAATACATGGCTCTCGATCGGCATCCGCATTCCGGCCATCGCCATGACCCGGCTGGTCGAGCCCGCGACGGCGACGCCCACCTTGCCCGCGCCGATATAGCCCCGGCTGGTCTCGACGCCCACGACGCGTCCGTTCTCGATCCGGAAGCCGGTGACCTCGCAATTCTGGATCAGGTCCACCCCGGCGAGATCGGCGCCGCGCGCGTAGCCCCAGGCGACGCCGTCGTGGCGCGCGGTGCCGGCGCGGCGCTGGACGAGCCCGCCCTTGATCGGGAAGCGCGCATTCTCGAAGTTGAGCCAGGGGTACATCGCCCGCACCTGCTCGCGGTCGAGCAGCTCGGCGTCGGCGCCCGCGAGCAGCATCGCGTTGCCCCGGCGGCGATAAGCGTCGCGCTGGCCGTCGGAATGGATCAGGTTGAGGATGCCGCGCTGGCTGACCATCGCGTTGAAGTTGAATTCCTGCTCCAGCCCTTCCCAGAGCTTCATCGAGAATTCGTAGAAGGGCTCGTTGCCGGGCAGCAGGTAGTTCGAGCGGATGATCGTGGTGTTCCGCCCGATGTTGCCCGAGCCGAGCCACCCCTTCTCGAGCACCGCGATCCGCGCCCTGCCGAAGGTCTTCGCCAGATAATAGGCGGTGGCGAGCCCGTGGCCGCCGCCCCCGACGATGACATAGTCATAGGCCGGCTTCGGCTCCGGGTTCCGCCACAGCGGCCGCCAGCCCTTGTGGCCCGTCAGGCCCTCGATCAACACCTTGAGCCCGGAATAGCGCACCCTGGACCTCTCCTCTTCGCCCTACCCGGTGGTACATCCGCCCCTCGGGGTCGATTTGCCTGAAACGGCCGGATCCTTGTCCATCCGCGCCGGAGCCGTCATGCTGGCGTCACGCTCGGCCCGGAGATCCCGCCATGACCACGACCGCGCCGCCCCGGCGCATCGGCTTCATCCTGACGCCCGACTACGCGCTGATGTCGCTCGCGACGGCGGTCGAGCCGTTGCGCGCCGCGAACCATCTCGCGGAACGCGCGCTCTACGAGACGCGGTTCTTCTCCGCCGCGGGCGGCTTCGCGGCCTCGACCTGCGGCGGCGGCTTCGAAAGCCGGCCGGTCGGCGAGGCCGGGACCGATCTCGACCTCGTCTTCCTCGTCGCCGGCGGCAATCCGATGCTGTTCGAGGATCCGGGCGTGATCCGGCGGCTGCGCTGGCTCAGGGCGCGCGGCGTGCCACTCGGCGGCATCTCGGGCGGCGCAGCGATCCTCGCCCGCGCCGGGCTGATGGAGGGGCGACGCTTCACCGTGCACTGGCGCCATATCGACGTGCTCGCGGAGGTGGCGCCGGACCTGCTGATCGAGCGCGCGCTCTACGTGATCGACCGCGACCGCTACAGCTGCGCCGGCGGGGTCGCGGCGCTCGACATGATGTGCGCGCTGATCGCGGCCGAGCACGGCGCGGAATTCGCGCGCGACGTCGGCGACTGGTTCATCCACCCGCGGGTGCGCACGGCCGGGGAGCCGCAGCGGGACGCGCCGGGCGGGCCGCGCCATCCGGTGCTGGGCGCGGCGATCGGGCTGATGACCAGCCATCTCGCCGACCCGCTCGGCCCCGCGCAGCTCGCGGCGCTCACGGGAACGAGCCAGCGCCAGCTGCGGCGCCTGTTCGACGCGCATCTCGGCCGGCCGATGATGCGTTTCTACCGCGACCTCCGGCTCGACAAGGCCGACGAGCTCCTCGTGCAATCGGCGCTGCCGGTGATCGAGATCGCGACCGCGACCGGCTTCGTCAGCGCCGCGCATTTCTCGCGCTGCTTCGCCGAGCGCTTCGGCCAGCCGCCGCTGCGCCGCCGGGCGGCCGCGCTCAGGCCGCCGGGATCATCGCCGCGTCCGGCCCGAGATCGCGCATGAAATCGGCCAGCGCCGCGGCCTGCTCCGGCGTCACGCGCAGGCCGAGCTTGCTCCGCCGCCAGAGGATATCCTCGGGCGCGCGGGCGAATTCGCGCGCGACGAGCCAGCGCACCTCGGCCTCGGTCAGCGTCGCGCCGAAGTCGCGGCCGAGGTCGGCGGCGGTCCTCGCGCTCCCGAGCAGGGTCGCGGCCTCGGTGCCATAGGCGCGGATCAGCCGACCCGCCCAGTAGTCGGTGAGAAACGGGTAATCCGCCGCGAGCCGCGCGATGAGCTTCGCGACGTCGCCCTGCGGGAAATCCCCGCCCGGAAGCGGCGCCCGCGCGGTCCAGGGCGCGGAGGCGCCGGGGAAGAACGGCGCGAGCTTCGCCAGCGCGCTTTCCGCCAGCCGACGGTAGGTGGTGATCTTGCCGCCGAAGACGTTGAGCAGCGGCGCGCCCTCGGTGTCGAGCGCCAGCACGTAGTCGCGCGTCGCCGCCGTCGCCGTGCGCGCGCCGTCATCGTAGAGCGGCCGCACGCCGGAATAGCTCCAGACCACGTCCCCGGCCGTCACCGGCTTCGCGAAATAACGCGAGGCGAAGGCGAGGAGATAATCACGCTCCTCCTCCGTGCAGCGCGCGGCCTCGGGCGGCCCCGCGTGGTCCATGTCGGTGGTGCCGATCAGGGTGAAATCCCGCTCGTAGGGGATCGCGAAGATGATCCGGCCATCGGTGCCCTGGAAGAAGTAGCAGCGGTCGTGATCGTAGAGCTTGCGGGTCACGATATGGCTGCCCCGCACCAGCCGCACGCCGCCCGAGGGCTTGGCATGGACGACGTCGCGGATCACGCGCTCGACCCAGGGCCCGCCGGCGTTGACGAGCGCGCGGGCGCGATGCTCGGCCCGGCCGGCCGGACCTTCGGTGACGACGCGCCAGGAACCGTCGGCGCGGCTGGCCTCGACGACCCGGGTCCGGACCAGCACCCGGGCGCCCCGCTCGGCCGCGGCGCGGGCGTTGAGCGCGACGAGGCGCGAATCCTCGACCCAGCAATCGGAATATTCATAGGCCTTGCGGAAGCCCGGCCGGAGCGGCGCCCCGGCGGGATCGGTCGCGAGGTCGAGCACGCGCGTCGCGGGCAGGATCTTCCGCCCGCCGAGCCCGTCGTAGAGCAGGAGCCCGAGCCGGATCAGCCAGTCGGGGCGCCGTCCCTTCATCCAGGGCATGACCCGGCCCAGCAGCCGCGCCGTCGGCGTATCGTTGTCGAAGCGCATCCCCGGGCTCAGCGGCAGCACGAAGCGCATCGGCCAGCTGATATGCGGCATGGCGACCAGCAGCGTCTCGCGCTCCTCGAGCGCCTCGCGCACCAGGCGGAACTCGAAATATTCGAGATAGCGCAGCCCGCCGTGGAAGAGCTTGGTCGAGGCCGAGGAGGTCGCGCTCGCGAGGTCGCACTGCTCGGCGAGCACGACCGACAAGCCGCGGCCGGCGGCGTCGCGGGCGATGCCGCAGCCGTTGATCCCGCCGCCTATGATGAAGAGATCGGCGATCCCGGCGTCCCCAGTCATCCGCGATCCTCCGACGGCTGCCCCTGTCCGGCCTACAGCCGGGCCGGAACCCCGTCAACGACGCGGCCCGGCGAAAACGCGCGGCCCGGCCCGATCCGAACTATTCCGCGCCTCGCCGCTCAGCCGCCGTCGCGCGCCGCCATCCAGCCGTCGAGCGTCGGCGTCGGCATGTCGAACCGGTCGCGGATCGTCGCGCAGGTATCGCCGCCGAGCCGGGCGATCGCGTCGATCGCCGCGGGATCCACGTGCAGCCGGTCGTCGACCACGCCGGCGCCGAAATGCGCGTGCAGGATCTCGCCGAGGATGATCTCGCGCGAGCGGCCTAGCGACAGCGTGACATGGCGGCGGCATTCGAAGGCGGCCGGCGCCTCGGCGATCCAGGGGCTCGCCACCGCGACGCCGGGCCGCGCGGTGAGGCCCGCCTCGGCGATCTCGTCGACCTCGGGCGGAAACTTGACCGCGGTGACGTGCATCGCCTCGGCGATGGCGCGGGAGACGATGTTGACGGTGAAGACCTCGGTGTCGCGGATATTGGCGGCGGTGTCCTTGAAACGCATGTCGGGATGGTTCTCGACGCCGAGCGCCAGGATGGGCGGATCGGCCGAGAGGCAGTTGAAGAAGCTGAACGGCGCCGCGTTCACCACGCCGGCCGCGTTCACCGTGGTGACGAGCGCGATCGGCCGGGGCACGATCGCGCCGATCATGAGCTTGTAGCGCTCGCGCGCGGAAAGCGTCCGGAAATCGAACTCGGTCGTGCTCATGCCGCGCTCCGCGCCGCCGCCCAGGCCCTGAGGATCCCGGCCGCCTCGGCGCCCATCCCCTGCTCCGCCGGCATCCGCCGCGCCGTGACCGGCGCCGCGCATTCGGCTCGCAGGAGGTCGGCGTCGATCGGGTGGCGCTCCGCCGGGGTCAGCCCGGCGAAGGCGGCGCCCGCGTCCTCCATCGAGGCGGCGTAATAGAGCTTGCCGATCCCCGCGATGTTCATCGCCGCGACGCAGAGCGCGCAGGGCTCGCAGGAGGTGTAGAGCTCGGCCCCCGCGAGATCGACCGTGCCGAGGGCGCGGCAGGCGTCGCGGATCGCCTCGGTCTCGCCATGCGAGGTGGGGTCGAAGTTCAGGAGCGAGCGGTTGATCCCCTCGCCGACGATCTTCCCGTCCTTCACGATCACCGCGCCGAAGGGCTCGGTCCCCGGCGTGGTCAGCGCCTCGGCCGAGATCTCGATCGCGCGGCGCATGAAATCCGCGTTGTACATGTGTATTCTCCTTATCAGGGTTTCGCCGTCGCGCTCAGAGCCCGGCGTCGTCGCGCATCTCCGGATCGGGCAGGTCGCGCAGGCTGGCGAGATCGAAGGCGGCGAGGAAGCCCTCGGTGGTGACGAAGGTATAGGGCGCGCCCGGCCGCGGGCTGCGCGGCCCGGGCGCGATCAGGTCCCGGTCGCGCAGCCGGCCGATCAGGTCGCGGCTGATCTCGCGGCCGAAGATGTCGTTGAGCTCGGCCCGGGTGATCGGCTGGTGATAGGCGATCGCGGCGAGGACGGCGGTCTCGAAATGCGTCAGCTCGAGCTTGTGCTCGCCGAGATCGGCCGCCGCGCGGATCGCCGGGGCATAGGCGGCGCGGGTGCGCAGGATGAAGGCGTCGCCCATCGCGGCGATCTCGTAGGGGCGGTCGGCGAGATCGACCCGCAGGTCGTCGATCAGCAGGTCGATCGGCACCTCCCGCCCGACCACGCGCGCGAGATCGGCGCGCGGCACCGGGCGCGCGGTGGCGAAGAGCACCGCCTCGATGCGCCGCATCCATTCGCGCCAGCGCGTGGCCGCCGGCACCTCGGCGAGCTCCCGGTCGAGGTCGGCCGCGCGGCGCGCCCGGGCCATGCTCACAGCCCGTAGAGGCGGAAGCTGCTCCGCCCGGTCAGTTCCCGCGCCACGCCGAGCGCCACCAGCCGGTCGCAGAGCCGCCGCGCGGCGCGGTCGGTCATCCTGACCGCGCTGCCCCGGATCACCGGCGACAGCGCGATCGCGGGCGAGAGCGCGTCCTCGGCGAGGAAGAGGTCGACCGCCGCCCGCGCCGCCTTGGCGCGCAGCTTCGGCGCCACGGCGCGCAGCCGCGCGGCGCGGCGCGACAGGTCCTCGGCCAGCGCGCGCGCCTCGAGCGCGCCGAGCGCCGCGGCGCGGTGGCAGGCGAGCGTCAGCGCGGCCTCGCCGGCGCGCAGGTCGCCGCGCCTGAGGCCCGTGGAGAGCAGCGGCGCCACGCGATCCCAGCCGAGCGCGCGGCAGAGCGTGGCCTCGGCGAGCACCAGCGCCGCCGCCTCCTCGCGCGGCCAGGCCTCGATGGCCCGGGCGAGCACCCGGCCCGCCTGCGCGACCGGCCCGAGATCCTCGGCCCCGGCCAAGGTCTCGGTCAAGGACTCGGCGGAGCCCAGCACCGGCGCGGTCTCCGCCATCCGCGCGGTCCAGCGGCGGTCGAGCGGGGTCCGGACCGCGGCGCGCCAGAGGTCGAAGATCGCCCCCGCCGGACCCGGCCGGCCGCCCGGCCGGAGCAGATGCACCTCGTCGCGCAGATCGGCGACGCGCTCCGGCCGCCCGGCGAGGCGCGCGCAGGCCTCGGCCGCGCGCAGCGCGAGCCGGTCCCGGAGCAGCTCCGCCGGCACGTCCTCGCGCGGCTGGGCGACGACGGGATGCAGCGCGGCGAGCGCGGCGCCGGCCTGGAAGGCCAGCAGCTCCGGCTGCTCGGCCCCGCGCGGCCGGATCCAGGACGGCGCGGGACCGAAGTCGGGCGGCGGATCGGTGCGCGGCGCGGAGGACCTCTTCATGCCGGGAGCCTACCGCGGCGTTCGGGGACCCGCCACGGGTTCTTGCGGGCGCGGCGAGGGCCGCGCCCCAGACCTCAGGAAAGCGTTTCCTCTGCCTCGGCCGCGGCCACCGGCTCCGGCAGGTCGGGCGAGACCTTCCAGTCGCGGAGCTTGTAGACCGTGCCGGGCCGGGGCCGGGGCTTGTCCGCGCCCTCGCGCATCCGGCGCTTGAAGGAATGGATCGGCGTCGCGCGGTCGTCGATCCGCACCTCGACCACCGAGGGCCCGTCATGGGCGAAAGCCGCGTCGAGCGCCGCGCCGATCTCGGCCGGATCCTCGACGTAGAAGCCCTTCAGCCCCAGCGCCTGCGCCGCCGCCGCGAAACCCGGCGTCACGCCGGGCGCCTCCAGCATCGCCGATTGCACGTTGTTGAAGAAGATCTCCTGCCAGAGCTGGATCCAGCCGAGCCGGCCGTTGTTGATGACGACGTTCACCACGCGCTGGTTGAACTGCGCCTGGGTCGCGAGCTCGCCCACCGTGTAGGAGAAGGCGCCGTCACCCGCCACGGTGACGATCCGCGTCCCGGGCCGCGTCGCCGCCGCGCCGATCGCGCCGGGCACCGAATAGCCGAGGCCACCCTGGCCGCGGGCGAAGAGGAACTGGCGCCCGGGCCTCTTCGCCGGGATGTAGCCCGAGATCCAGCCGGCGGCGAAGGAGGCGTCGGAGACGACGATGTCGTCCTCGCCGAGCCGCTTCGCGATCTCGGCCATCACGCGCGGCGGCTGGACCGGCTGGCTCGTCGCGGCCATCTCCTCGGCCTTGACGCGGTCGCCCTCGGCCCTGACCTCGGCGATCCGCGCCACCCAGTCCGCTCGCTCCGGCTGCGCCCCGAGCGCCGCGCCGAGCGCGGTCATGATCTCGCGCACGTCGCCCAGAAGCGGCACGGTCGGGCGGAAGGTGCGGCCGTGCTCCAGCGGATCGCAGTCGATGGTGATCGTCGCCTGGGCGGGCGTGGGCAGGGTCCAGTTCATGCCGGTGTTCTGGCTGACCTTGGAGCCGCACCAGATCACCAGATCCGCCTCCTGGATGAGCTCGATCGCCGCCCAGGAGCCGAGCGGGTTGAGCACGCCCGCCGCGTAGGGCCGCGTCTCGGGCACCGATCCCTTGCCCGAGAGCGAGGTGACCACGAGCCCGTTCAGCGCGTCCGCGAAACCGGTCACGACCTCGGCCGCGTCCGAGCCGTGGACGCCCCCGCCGCAGACGAGCGCGGGGCGCTCGGCCCGACGGATCAGCGCCGCCGCCTCGGCGATCGCCTCGGCCGGCGCGGTGGAGCGCAGGTAGGGCATGCGCCTGGTCCGGTCGTCGGTCACCGCCGCCGGGGTCACGCCGTCCCAGTCGGCGTCGAAGATGTCATGCGGGATGATCACCGCCACCGGGCCGGGCCGGGGCGCGGTCGCCACGCGGAAGGCGGTGCGCAGGATGTCGGGCAGCGCCGCGATCGAGGGCACGAGCCAGCTTTCCTTGGTGCAGGTCTTGAAGAAGGCGAGCTGGTCGAAGCCCTGGCTCGCGATGCCCTTGTCGCGCAGCTGCAGCCAGTCGAGCGGCAGCTCGCCGACGATCGCGATCATCGGGATCGAGGCGTTCAGCGCCTCGAGAAGCCCCGCCGGCAAGAGGTTCGCGCCGGGTCCGACCGTGACGTCGCAGACGCCGGGCTTGCCGGTGAGCCGGGCATAGGCGTCCGCAGCGTAGGCCGCGTTGCGCTCGTCGCGCATCAGCACGTGGCGGATCCGGTTCGACCGCCGCGACATGCCGTCATGCAGCGCCGTGGTCTGCCCGCCGGGCATCCCGAACACCACCTCGACTCCCGAAGCCGCCAGCATCTCGGCGACAAGGTCTCCCATATGGGGCATCGAACTCTCCGTCCTTTCCGGTATGGCGCCCCTTCGGGGCTCCGTCGCGCGGGGGGCGCGGACCGCCCCCCGCCACTTCGCTCAGGTGATCACATCGACTCCGGCATCACCTTGCCGTCGCTCCAGGCCTTCAGGAGCAGGTCGTAGTCGACCGTCTCGCCCTGGGGTTTCTCGTTCTCGAGCTTGCGCTGGGGCGCGAGATTGCCGTCGGCGACCGCCTTCTCGTACCACTCCTCCGCCGAGGTCTTCGGGTTCAGCTTCGGCGCGCAGACCTTCTGCACCCCGGCGCGCTCGATGCGCTCCATCACCTTGTCCTGCGCGTCGGCGAGGTTATCGAGCGCCTGCTGCACCGTCGTCTCGCCCGAGATCGCGGTCGAGATATTCGCCCACCAGAGCTGCGCCATCTTCGGATAGTCGGGCACGTTGGTCCCGGTCGGGGTCCAGGCGACGCGGGCCGGCGAGCGGTAGAACTCGATCAGCCCGCCGAGCTGCGGCGCGCGCTCGGTGAAGCTCTCGTGCCGCACCGTGGAGTCGCGGATGAAGGTGAGACCCACGTGGGACTTCTTCACGTCGACGGTCTTCGAGGTGACGAACTGGGCGTAGAGCCAGGCCGCCTTGCGCCGGTCCTCGGGGGTGGTGTTGAGCAGGAGCCAGGAGCCCGCGTCCTGGTAGCCGAGCTTCATCCCGTCGTGCCAGTAGGCGCCGTGCGGCGAGGGGGCGACGCGCCATTTCGGCGTGCCGTCCTCGTTGACGACCGGCATGCCCTGCTTGGCATAGTCGGCGACGAAGGCGGTGTACCAGAAGGCCTGCTGGGCGATCGAGCCGCTCGAGGTCACCGGCGAATATTCGTAGAAGGTCATGCCCTGCGCCTCGGCCGGGGCGTAGTCCTTCAGCCAGCGGATCGAGGTGTCGAGCGCGTAGACGGCCGCGGGGCCGTTGATGTCGCCGCCGCGTTCGATCGAGGAGCCGACCGGGTGGCAGTCCTCGACCCGGATGCCCCATTCGTCGACCGGCAGGCCGTTCGGCAGGCCCCTGTCGCCCGAGCCCGCCATCGAGAACCAGGCGTCGGTGTAGCGCCAGCCGAGCGAGGCGTCCTTTTTGCCATAGTCCATGTGGCCGAAGATCGGCTTGCCGTCGACCTGCTTGACGTCGTTGGTGAAGAAGGCGGCGATGTCCTCGTAGGCCGACCAGTTGACCGGAACGCCGAGCTCGTAGCCGTACTTCTCCTTGAACTTCGCCTTGATGTCGGGATCGGTGAACAGGTCGTAGCGGAACCAGTAGAGGTTCGCGAACTGCTGGTCGGGCAGCATGTAGAGCTTGCCGTCGGGCGCGGTCGTGAAGGACTTGCCCATGAAGTCGTCGATGTCGAGCGTCGGCGAGGTGACGTCCGCCCCTTCGCCCGTCATGTAGTCGCTGAGCGGAACCGCCCAGCCGTAGCGGTAGTGGGTGCCGATCAGGTCGCTGTCGTTGACATAGGCGTCGTAGACGTTCTGACCCGACTGCAGCTGCGTCTGCAGCTTCTCGATCACGTCGCCTTCCTGGAGCAGGTCATGGGTCACCTTGATCCCGGTGATCTCCTCGAAGGCCTTGGTCAGCGTCTGGGACTCATAGGTATGGGTCGGGATGTTCTCGGAGACGACGTTGATCGTCATGCCCTTGAACGGCTCGGCCGCCTTCTGGAACCACTCCATCTCGGCGACCTGCTGGTCGCGCGTCAGCGTCGAGGGCTGGAACTCGCCGTCGACCCATTTGTCGATCGCGCCCTGCTCCTGCGCGTGGGCGCCGAGGGCGAGGGCGCTGATGCCCGCGGCCAGCAGCGCCCGACGCGCCAGCGGCATCGCCGCCCGGAATTGAGGTGATATCTTCACGTTTGTCCTCCCTTTGGGCCCGCCCTTCGGGCAAGGCTCCTCTGATCCCGGGCGCGGTTCCGCCCGGTCCGTCGTTGATCCGGCGTGTCCCCCCGAAGGGGGATCAGCCGAAGCGCAGGATGACGAGGCCCACGCCCAGGGAGATCCCGAGCGGGAGCCAGAAGGCCTCCATCTCGGTCGCGTAGACGAAGCCGAGATGGATGAAGGCCGCGACGACGAGCGCGATGAAGAGCCGGTCGCCGCGGGTCGTGGGCATGGGCAGGAAGCCCTTGCGCTCGTAGGTGGGCCAGACGATCTGCAGCGCGGTCATGCCGACCAGCATCAGCGCCACGCAGGCGAAGAAGGTCGCCGTCGGATAGGTCCAGGCCATCCATTCGAGGTCGATCATCGCACCCTCCTCACACGCGCCCGAGGGCGAAGCCCTTGGCGATGTAGTTGCGCACGAACCAGATCACCGCGACGCCCGGCAGGATCGTCAGCACGCCGGCGGCGGCGAGCAGGCCCCAGTCGAGCCCCGAGGCCGAGGCGGTCCGCGTCATGGTCACGACGATCGGCCGCGCGTCGACCGAGGTCAGCGTCCGGGCGAGCAGAAGCTCGATCCAGGAGAACATGAAGCAGAAGAAGGCGGTGACCCCGATCCCACTCTTGATCAGCGGCAGGAAGATCGTGACGAAGAACCGCGGCATCGAATAGCCGTCGATATAGGCGGTCTCGTCGATCTCGCGCGGGATGCCGGACATGAACCCTTCGAGGATCCAGACCGCGAGCGGCACGACGAAGAGCGTATGCGCGAGCGCCACCGCCCAGGGCGTGTCGAAGAGCCCGACCGCGGAATAGAGCTGGAAGAAGGGCAGCAGGAACACCGCCGCCGGCGCCATCCGGTTGGTGAAGAGCCAGAAGAAGACGTGCTTGTCGCCGAGGAACTTGTAGCGCGAGAAGGCATAGGCCGCCGGCAGCGCCACGGCGAGCGAGATCGCCATGTTGATGAACACGTAGGTGAGCGAGTTCACGTAGGACATGTACCAGGTCGGGTCGCTGAAGATGACCCGGTAGTTGTCGAGGCTAGGCGCCACCGGCAGGAAGTCCGACCGGCTCATGATGGTCTGCGGCGTCATCAGCGACATGCGCACGATCCAGTAGATCGGCAGCATCTGGAAGATCAGGAACAGCCCGAGCGCGACGGCGGGAACGAGGCGCCCGAGGCTCCGGGCGCGGGTGGCGGCGCGCGGCGGCGCTTCGAGGGGCGCGGCGAGCGCCGGGTCGGCGATGGTCATGATGGATCGGTCCTCCCGGGTCACGCGCGTCCGGCCCGCTGCAGGATGGTGTAGAAGACGTAGGAGAAGAGCAGGATGAACAGGAAGTAGATGAGCGAGAAGGCGGCGGCGGGCCCGAGATCGAACTGGCCCACGGCCATGTTGACGAGCCGGATCGAGAGGAAGGTCGTCGAGCTGCCCGGGCCGCCGCCCGTCACCACGTAGGGCTCGGTGTAGATCATGAAGCTGTCCATGAAGCGGAGCAGGATCGCGATCGTGAGCACGCCCCGGAGCTTCGGCAGCTCGATGTAGCGGAACACCGCCCAGCGGGACGCGCCGTCGATCCGCGCCGCCTGGTAGTAGGGCGCGGGGATCGAGCAGAGACCGGCGTAGGCGAGCAGGATGACGAGCGGCGTCCAGTGCCAGGCGTCCATCAAGAGGATGGTGACCCAGGCCGAGACCGGGTCGGCGGTATAGTTGAACGGGATGCCGAGCGCGTTCACCACCTGGCCGAACAGGCCGATCTCGGGCCGGGCGTAGACCTGCCAGATCATGCCCACGACGTTGAACGGGATCAGCAGCGGGATCGCCACCATCACGATCGCGGCCGAGGCCTTCCAGCCGCCGCGCGGCAGGGTGAGCGCGATCGCGACGCCGAGCGGGATCTCGATCGCGAGCACCAGCGCCGAGAACAGCACCTGCCGCAGGAAGGCGGCGTGGATCGCCGGATCGCGCAGCGTCTCGCGGAACCATTCGACGCCGATGAAGGCGCGCTGGCCCGGGCCGAAAATGTCCTGCAGCGAGTAGTTCACCACCGTCATCAGCGGAATGACCGCGTTGAAGGCGACGAGCAGGAAGACCGGCAGGATCAGGAACCAGGCGCGGTTGTCCTCGATCTTATGCATGGGCGCTCTCCAGCAGGCGGTCGTTGGCGTAGACGAGCGTGGCCTCGGGGCGGAAGGCGACGCGCAGCCCGTCGGCGGGCAGCCAGTCGCGCTCGCCGACCCGCATCCTCAGGCGGTTCCCGCCGATCGCGATATCGGCGATGCGGAAGGCGCCCCGGTCCTCGACGTCGATCAGCGTCGCGGGCACCGCTTCGGCCTCGTCGGGCGCGGGCCGCAGCCCGTGCGGCCGGACGCCGAGCACCAGCCGGTCGCCCGGCGCGGCGGCGAGGCCGCGCGGCGCCCGGACATGGCCGCCGTCGAAGACGATCCGCTCGCCCTCCAGCGCGCAGGGCAGGAAGTTCATCCCCGGCGAGCCGATGAAATGGCCCACGAACGTGTGGCTCGGCCGCTCGTAGAGCTCCTCCGGGGTGCCGACCTGCACGACCTCGCCCTCGGACATCACGACGACCTGCTCGGCGAAGGTCAGCGCCTCGCTCTGGTCGTGGGTGACGTAGACCAGCGTCAGGCGCAGCGTCTCGTGCACCAGCTTCAGCTTGCGGCGCAGGTCGAACTTCACCTGCGGGTCGATCACCGTCAGCGGCTCGTCGAACAGGATCGCCGCCACGTCCTCGCGCACGAGACCCCGGCCGAGCGAGATCTTCTGCTTCTCCGCCGCGCCGAGCCCCGAGGCCCGCCGCCTGAGGAGCGGCCCGAGGTCGAGCATCTCGGCGACCTCGCCCACCCGCCGGGCGATCCGCGCCGGGTCCATCCGGCGGTTGCGCAGCGGAAAGGCGAGGTTCTGCTCCACGGTCATCGTGTCGTAGAGCACCGGGAACTGGAACACCTGGGCGATGTTGCGCTGCTCCGGCGTCAGGTCGGTGACGTTGCGCCCGTCGAAGAGCACGCGGCCCGCCGTCGGCCGGATCAGCCCGGAGATGATGTTGAGCATCGAGGACTTGCCGCAGCCCGAGGGCCCGAGCAGCGCGTAGGCGCCGCCGTCGCGCCAGACGTGGTCGACCCCCTTCAGCGCCAGCCGCGACGGATCGCTGAGATCGCCGTCGTAGGAATGGCGCAGGTTCGCGATGGTGATCTCAGCCATAGGCGCTCTCCGCGGCGGCCGGCGACGCGACGAGATCGCCGGCCGCGTCGAAGACATAGAAGTCGCTCGGGCTCACGAAGCCCTCGAAGGCGGCGCCGAGCGGCATCAGGTGCACCCCCTCGGTGCGGGCGATCCAGGCCGCGCCGCCGGCCTCGAAATGGGTGAAGGTCGAGGAGCCGTCGACCTCGGCGAGCAGCACGGGACCGCGCAGCGCGACCTGTCCCGCGCCGGGCGCGCGTCCGATCCGGTGCGGCATCAGCCCGATCCGGCACGGCCCCTCGATCCGGCCGCGGGCGTGCGCCGGCACCGCGAGCTCGAGCGCGCCGAGCACCAACCGGTCGCCGGCGATCCGCGCCTCCGCGACGTTCATCGGCGGCTCGGAGAAGATGTCGGCGACGAGGACCGAGGCCGGATGGCGGTAGACGTGATGCGCCGAGCCGACCTGCAGCACCCGGCCCTCGTGCATCACGACGGTCTCGCCACCCATCTGCAGCGCCTCGTCCGGCTCGGTCGTCGCATAGATCACCGTCTGCCGGCCCTGGTGGAAGATCGCGCGCAGCTCGGCGCGCAGCTCCTCGCGCAGCTTGTAGTCGAGGTTCACTAGCGGCTCGTCGAACAGCATCAGCGAGGCTTCCTTGGCGAGCGCGCGCGCGATCGCCAGCCGCTGCTGCTGCCCGCCGGAGAGCTCGGCCGGCTTGCGGTCCATCAGCGCGTCGATCCGCACCGTGCGCGCCACCGTCCGCACCCGCTCCTCGATCTCCGCCCGGGGCCGTCCCTGCCGGCGCAGCGGCGCCGCGATGTTGTCGTGGACGTCGAAGGACGGGTAGTTGACGAACTGCTGGTAGACGAAGGCCAGGTTGCGCTTGTTGATCGGCACCTGGCCGAGGTCGCAGCCGTCCTCGGTCACGCGTCCCTCGCTCGGCCGGTCGAGCCCGGCCAGCACCCGCATCAGCGAGGTCTTGCCCGCGCCGGTCCGGCCGAGCAGCACATAGAGCCGCCCGGGCTCGAAGGTCAGGTCGATGTCGGAGAGCCAGGGCTCCGCCTCGACCCGCCGCGACAGGTTCTCGACGCGGATCGTCATGCCGGCGCCCCCGCGAAGGAGGCCGCCGTCGGCGCCGGCACCGGGGTCCAGCCGCCGGAGAGCCGCCGCGACATCTGGAGATAGCGGTCGTGCTGCCGCCCGAGCCGTTCCGCGCGGCGGGCGTCGGGCTGGTAGCTCCGCGCGACGCGCGTCATCGCCGTCATCGCCGCGTCGAGGTCGGGACGCAGCCCGACCGCGACCGCGCCGCACATCGCGGCGCCCTTGGCGCCGAATTCCGAGCCGTTCGCCACGGTCATCGGCAGGCCGATCGCATCGGCGAACATCTGCGACCAGACGTTGCTCTTCGACGGCCCGCCCGCGAGCACCGCGCGCGTCGGCCGCGCCGACTGCGGCCCGCCGAGCAGGAAGTCGACGTCGGTGCGATGCGCGAGCGTGATCCCCTCGAAGACCGCGCGGAGCACGTCGGCGAGGCTCGCCCCCGCCGTCAGCCCGACGAGCGCGCCCGGCATCCCGTCGGGGCCCCCGAAGAGATAGGGCAGGAACATCGCCCCGCTCTCGCGGTCGAGCGCCTGTTCGACGAGATCGCTGCAGACCTCGTAGATCGAGCGCCCGGCCGCGAGCGCGCGGTCCGCCTCGGCCTGGAGCATGGTCTTGCACAGCCATTCGAGGTTGCTGGCCGAGGTCGGGGTCGCGATCGTCGCGAGATAGAGGCCGCCGACCGGATAGGGGCATTGCAGCGTCGGGCGCGGGTCGAGGAGCGGTCGCGCATGCAGCGTCGAGTTGATGCTGAAGGTCCCGGCCACGACGCCGAGCTGGTCGGCGTGGCGCAGCCCGGAGGCGAGCGAGCAGCCCACGACATCGTAGACGCCGCGCGCGACCGGCGTGCCGGCGAGAAGTCCGGTCTCGGCCGCCGCCTCGGGCGTGATCCGGCCGGCGATCTCGGTCGCCGCGCCGATCTCGGGCAGCCGCGAGACCCAGGCGCCGAGCCCCGCCTCGCGCAGCGCCTCGAGCGCGTAGGCGCCCTTCGCCACGTCGAGCGTGCCGGCGCAGCCGGCGTCGGTCGGATCGGTCGAGATGTCGCCGGTCAGCCGGTAGCGCAGGAAATCCTTGCACGCGAGCACATGCGCCGTGCGCGCCAGCGTCTCGGGCTCGTGCCGCTGGAACCAGCCGAGCAGCGCGGTGGTCTGGCCGGGCCAGATCGCCTGCAGGATCGCGTCGGAGAGCCGCGGGCCGACGCCGTCGCGGCGCCAGTCCTCGATCAGGCCGAGCGCGCGGCTGTCGGTCGAGCCGAGGCCCGGGCGCACCACGGCGCCGTCGGCGTCGACGAGAAACAGCCCCGCGCCGTAGCCCGAGGGGGTGACGGCCGCGATGTCGCGCGGATCGGTCCCGCTCTTCCCGATCACCGCCTTCACGGCCTCGGCCGCGCCCCGCCACATCGCGTCGGGGTCCCGCTCGGTCCAGCCGGGGCGCGGAAAGGTCATCCGGTTCGGACGGTGCTCGCAGGCGACCTCCTCGCCGGCCGCGTCGAATAGGGTGACCTTCACCATCGTGCCGCCGGCATCGATGCCGAGAAGCAAATCGGACATGCATCCTCCCGTGACCCGGCGCCGGAATGGGTCCGGACGCCGCCTGCGAGGCCGGCCCTTCTGTCGGGGTCCAATCCTCAGGTTGTCATTATAAGTTGAGACAACTCCAACACGGTCTCAGCTGTCAAGCGGGATTCTCGCGGCAAAACAGGCCATTTTTGTGCTGCGATGCATCAATATTGCTGCGTCGCGGTCATTTCGGTCACGTCGACGCGACAGCTTGTCATGATAAGTCAGACATGCATATGGTTGCCATCCAAGCGATTGGAGGATGGTGATGCGGCCACGCGAAGACCTGCTCGGGAAGCTGCGCGACGGCGCGGCCGAGGGCGTCGTGATGATCATCGGCGGCGGAATCAACGGCGTCGGGGTGTTTCGTGACCTCGCCCGCCAGGGCGTGCCGAGCCTCCTCGTCGAGCGCGGCGACTTCGCCTCCGGCACCTCCGCCGCGCCCTCGCGGCTGATCCACGGCGGGCTCCGCTATCTCGAGACGGGCGAATTCGCGCTGGTCCGCGAATCGGTCGAGGAACGCAACCTCCTGCTCCTGAACGCCCCGCATCAGGTCCGGCCGCTGCCGGTCTGGATCCCGACCTTCTCCTGGGCCGGCGGCGCGTTCGCGGCCGGGCTGCGCTTCCTGCGTCTCAAGCGCTCGCCCGGGCCGAAGGGCGCGGCGGTGGTGCGGCTCGGCCTCGGCATCTTCGACCGGTTCGGCGAGTTCCACCGCACCATGCCGAAGCACCGCGCGATCCCGATCGCCGAGGCCCGCGCCCGCTTCCCCGGTCTCGCGCCGAGCGTGAAGGCGGTGCTCGAATACTACGACGCGCGCATCTCCTCGCCCGAGCGGCTGACGGTCGAGCTGGTCGGCGACGCCGAGCGCGACTGTCCGGAGGCGATGGCGATCCCCTATCTCGCGGTCGACGGGCGCGACGGCGCGGCGGTCCGCCTCAGGGACACGATCACCGGCGAGACCTTCCGCGTCGCGCCCCGGCTCATCGTCAACTGCGCCGGCGCCTGGGTCGATCCGGTAGACGGCGCGCTCGGCATCCCGGAGCGGCTGACCGGCGGCACCAAGGGCTCGCATCTCGTGCTCGACCGGCCCGATCTCGCCGCGGCGCTCGGCGAGGCGATGCTCTATTTCGAGACCCACGACCACCGCGCCTGCCTCGTCTACCGGCTCGACGGCGGCAAGGTGATGCTCGGGACCACCGATCTCCGGACCGAGGACGCCGAGGGCGCGATCTGTTCGGAGGCCGAGATCGACTATCTCTTCGGCGTGCTCGAGGAGGTGCTGCCCGGATCGGCGCCCCGGCGCGAGGAGATCGTCTTCACCGTCGCAGGCGTCCGCCCCCTGCCCCGCAGCGCCGCCGGCGCCACCGGCGCGATCAGCCGCGACCACAGCCTGCGCCGCTTCGAGCCCGGCCCCGACCGGCCCTTCCCGGTGCTGACACTGGTCGGCGGCAAATGGACCACCTACCGCGCCTGCGCCGCGCAGATCGCCGACGCGGTTCTGGCCGAGCTCGGCCGGTCCCGGCGCGAGGACACCAGGGCCCTGCCGATCGGCGGCGGCGCCGGCTTCCCGCGGGAGCCGTCGGGCCGCGACCGTTTCGCGCGGGACCTGGCCGAGGGCGCCAGCCTCGCGCCGGAGCGCGCCGCGCTGCTCCTCGGGCGCTACGGGACGACCGCCGTCGGCGTCGCGGCCGCCTGCGCGGGCCGGTTCACGCCGGTCGCCGGCGCCGGGACCTATTCGGTCGAGGAGATCCGCTGGATCCTCGCCGAGGAGCGCGCCACCCGGCTCGACGACCTCGTGCTGCGCCGGACGCTGATCGGCTTCGACGGTCTCGCGAGCGCCACGACGGTGCGCGCGCTCGGCCTGATCATGGCCGAAAGCCTCGGCTGGAGCGCGGAACGCCGCGCGGAAGAGGTCGCGCGGTGCTTGACGCTGCTGGCCCGGCGTCATCATGTGGTCGAGAATGAGCCAGACGCCGAAGATCATGCCCAGTACGCCATCGGCTGAGCCCCCGGTGCAGACGGCCGTCTCCCGAAGGGCGGCGGGCCCCCGCGGCCGCCCGCTCTGGGCCCAGCTGCGCCAGACGCTGATCGACCGGATCGCGAGCGGCGGCCTCGGCCCGCACGCCCGCCTGCCCTCGGAGGCCGAGCTCTGCGCCGAATTCGGCGTCTCGCGCACGGTGGTCCGCGAGGCGCTGAACCAGCTCGTGGTCGAGCGGCGGGTCTACAAGATCCAGGGCAAGGGCTCCTTCGTCGCCGACGCGCGCGAGGACCAGGATTTCGTCGGCTCGAAGATCGCCTTCAGCGGCGATTTCATCGGCAAGAGCCACGTCGTGAACCGCCGGACCCTGGTGCAGAGCCTGCGCCCGGCGAGCGAGCGCGAGGCGCGGATGCTGCGTCTCGAACCCGACGAGACGCATGTGGTGGGGCTAGACCGGCTGCTGACGGTCGACGGCACGCCCCGGATGCTGGTCTATACCGCGCTCCGGCCCACCGTGGTGCCCGGCATGGAGACGCTGCCGATGCACAGCAAGCCGCTCTACGAGACCCTGCGCCGCCAGTACGGCGTGGTCTTCGACAAGGCCGAGCGCTGGATCGAGGCGGTCGCGGCGAGCGGCGCGGTCGCCGAACTGCTCGAGGTCGCCCCGGGCGCCCCGGTGCTCCGGATCGATTCGCTCTCGAGCATCGCGGGCGACCTGATGGTCGAGTTCTACACCGCCTATCACCGCTCCGATCAGGCGCGGCTGCATTTCACCGTGCGCTGAGCGCTATTCGTCGCCGGGCACGCCGTAGCTCGGCGCCTCGCGCGGGTCGCGCGCGCGCGTCACATAGGCGTCGAGCTGCGGCGCGTAGCGCGCCCAGAGCGCCGCGAGCTCGGCGATCGGGTCGCCCTCGGTCCAGTCGACGCGCAGATCGGCGACCGGCCAGTCGACCTCGCGCACCAGCTTCATCCCGGCGGAATGGATCGGCCCCGCCTCGCCGCCGAGATCGAGCGCCGCGCGCATCGCCTCGAGCAGCCGGTCGCCGAGCGGACCGGACGCGGCGGCGAAGGCCGCGACCATCGCCGCCGGCACGCCCGCGTCGGCGAGCAGGTTGCCGCCGCAGGCCACGTCCGCGCCGCGCGCCTCCGCCCAGAGGCCGAGCGCCTTCGGCCCGGAATGGATCGCCGCGCCGCCCTCCGCGTCCACCGCGAGGATCTGGCGATAGTCGACATGGGGCGCGGTCCGGCGCAGGATCGCCACCGCCTCCGCCGCGCGCGCGCCCCGTTCCATCAGGTCGAGGGCGCGGACGCCCAGCATCGGATCGGTGACATTCTGGCTCGCCACCGCCCCCACCCCCGCCCGCGCATGCGCGCAGCGCGCCGCGACCGCCGGCGAGGAGGAGGCGACGGCGACGCCGAACATGCCGGTCTCGCGGCAGCGCGCGACGATCGAGAAGGTCATCCCATCCTCCCGTTCAATCCGGGATCACGGCGGTCGCGTCGATCTCGACCAGCCAGTCCGGCCGGGCGAGCGCGGTGACGACGACGCCGGTCGAGACCGGATGCACGCCCTTTATGTACTCGCCCATCGTCCGGTAGACCGCCTCGCGGTGGCGCACGTCGGTGAGATAGACCACGACCTTGCAGAGATGCTCCATCCTGCCGCCCGATTCCTCGATCAGCTGGCGGATGTTGCGCATCACCTTGTGGGTCTGCTCGACCGGATCGTGGCTCGCGATGTTCTCGGCGGTGTCGAGGTCCTGCGGGCACTGGCCGCGCAGGAAGATCGTCGCGCCGCGCGCCACCACCGCCTGGCAGAGGTCGTTGTCGAGCTTTTGCTCGGGATAGGTGTCCCTGGTGTTGAACTTGCGGATGCGGGTATGGGCCATCTGGCGCTCCGTGGACTGTCTGGAAAAGGCCGTCTCAGCCCGCGACCGCGACGCGCGGCGGCGGCGCCGCGGCGGGCTCATAGGCGAGATAGCCGCGCTGGGTCGCGATATGGTCCGCCACCGCCTTCGCGTCGTGCCAGACACCCCAGATGAAGGACGAGCCGCGCCGCGACAGCCAGGGCAGGCCGATGAAATAGACGCCGGGCTCGGAGGAGACGCCGCGCTGGTGTTTCGGCCGGCCGGCCTCGTCGAAGGCGTCGACCTGGAGCCAGCCGAAATCGCGCGCGTAGCCGGTCGCCCAGACGATCGAGGTGATCCCCTCGGCCGCGAGATCGAGCGAGAGGATCGGATTGGTGACGCAGTCCGGATCGGGCGTCATGATCCGCGCCTCGGGATCCTCGGGCAGGTCGAGGCCGTTGCGCGCCACATAGGCGTCGGCCTCGTCGAGCACGGCGAGGTAATTCGCGTCGCCGCTGGCGAGGTTGGCCGCGAGACCGGGCTCGAAGGTCATCACCCCGTCGGCGAAGGCCCCGGCGCGGCCGAGCAGCGTCGCGCCGCGCGCCGCCATCCGGCGGTAGTCGATCGTCTCGCCGCCATGCGCGCCGCTGACGGCGAAGGTCACATGCGACGTCGTCGGCGGCGCCTCCATGTCCCATTTGTTGAGCACGCCGAGCCACCAGACGTTGTCGCGGCCGCGGTAGCGGCGCGGCGGCCGGTCGTGCGGGCCGATGGCGATGAAGACGCGGCGGCCCGATGCCATCAGCTCGTCCGCGATCTGCGCGCCCGAGGCGCCGGCGCCGACCACGAGCACCGCGCCCCCGGGCAGCTGGCCGGGATTGCGGTAGTCGGCGGAATGGATCTGCGTGATCCCGGCGCTGTCCGGCACGGTCTTCGGGAAGACCGGGCGCTGGAACGGGCCGGTCGCGGCGACGACGTAGCGCGCCTCGATCACGCCTTCGGAGGTCTCGACCCGGAAGCCGGGTCGTCCCTCGTTGCGGGCGACCCGCGTCACCTCGACGCCGCAGCGGATCGGCGCCCCGATCTTCTCGGCATAGGCGACGAAGTAATCCGCGACCTCCTCCTTCGGCAGGAAGGCCTCCTGGTCGCCCGGGCAGGGCATGCCGGGGAAACGGTCGTGCCAGGCCGGGCCGTTGGCGACCAGCGAATCCCAGCGCCCCGTGCGCCATTTCTCGGCGATCCGGGCGCGTTCGAGCACGAGATGCGGAATGCCGAGCCGCCCGAGATGCTCGCTCATCGCGACCCCGGCCTGCCCCGCGCCGACCACGAGCGTTTCGACCTTCTCAACTGCCATTTCGCGGCCCTTTCCGGCTCCGGGGTTTCGAGGCGCGCGGCGGTCCGCGCACCGCCAGATCACCCGAGACGGGGCTTCGGATAAAGAAAAATGATCCGTCGCATGGGTTCGGAAAAATCTAACCCAACCGCATCCGCCCGCCGCTCCGAGGTGGCGCGTGTTCCCGCCCGCATGAGCCGGCCCCCGCCCCCGGGCCGCGCCACGCGCGTCCCGGGGCGGGGCGTCACGCCGCGTATTCGGGCTCGCCGAGCGTCAGCATCAGCCGGTTCGCCCAGGCGAACATCGCGACCGAATTGCCGATGTCGAGGATCTCGGCGTCCGAGAACCCCTCGGCGCGCAGCGCGTCGAGATGCGCGGGCTCGACCCGGGGCGGCGTCGCGGCGAGCGCGACCGAGAAATCTGTGATCGCGCGGAGCTTCGACGGCAGTTCGGCCTCGGTGCCCTCGGCGAGCAGCGCCTCCATCGACGCGGGATCCTTGCCGAAGGTCACGAAGAGCCGCGCATGCACCGAGGCGCAGAAGACGCAGCCGTTCATCCGGCTCTCGGCCGTGGCGGCGAATTCCTTGAACGCCCGCCGGGCGCCCTCGCGCGAATACATGATCGCGTTGAAGAGCTGCGAGCGGGCCGAGAGCGCCTTCTCGTCGCGGATCAGCGTCAGATAGTATTCGTTGGTCTTGGCGGAGGGATCGCTTTCCTCCAGCACCGCGACCTGGTCGGGCGAACAGTTCTCGAGCTTCGCCGGATCGCTCCAGGAGCGCCAGACGAGCATGTCCATCGTGAAGGGGATCTTCTCGGCCATGGCTCAGCCTCCGATGACGCGCAGGAGATGCGCGGCGCGCAGCTGGTGGGAGATATAGGCGATGAGCTGGGCGAGCGAGATGATCCCGTCCTCCGAGATCCCCGCCGCGCGCAGCGCCGCGAGATCGGCGGGCGTCGCCTCGGCCGGAGCGAAGGTCAGGAGCCGCGCATGCGCGAGCATCCCGGCGAGCCGGGGACCGGCCGCCTCGCCGGCGCGCGCCGATCCGATCGCGGCGGATCCGGCGCCGGCCGCCGCCGCCGCCCCGGCGTAGAAATCCGCCGCCACGGCGTCGCCGTGCCAAACGGCGATCGCGAGCGCCACGAGTTGGCGCTCGGCCGGGCTCACGTCGGGGATGGCGGACGCGCCGAGCAGCGCCTCCTGCGAGGCTTCGAGCGCGGCCCAGACCTTGGGGCGCCCCGCCTTCAGCTCGGCCGCCGCGCCGCCGGTCAGGCGGTCGATGGCCTCGGTCCTGGTCTCGAGCATGGGATCTCCTTTCGCGCGGATGTGGCGCATTGGCCCGGCCGCCGCGAGGGGGCGGCCGGGAGAGGATCGGCTTCGGCGCCCCGACGGCGCCGCGCGGGGTTCAGGCGACGTTCTCGCCGAGATAGGCGCTGCGGATGCGCGGATCGGCGAGGAGCTGCTTCGCCGGGCCCTCGAGCACGATGCGCCCGGTCTGGAGCACATAGCCGTAGTCGGCGATGCGGAGCGCCATCGAGGCGTTCTGCTCGACCATGAAGACCGAGACCCCGGTCTCGTTCACGGTGGCGATGAGCTCGAGCACCCGGTCGACGAAGAGCGGCGACAGGCCCATGGTCGGCTCGTCCATGCAGATGAGCTTCGGCCGGCCCATCAGCGCGCGGGCCATCGCCACCATCTGCTGCTCGCCGCCCGACATGGTGCCGGCCTTCTGGCCCAGCCGCTCCCTGAGCCGCGGGAAGAGCGCCAGCACCCGGTCGTAGTCGGCCGCGATCTCGCCCTTGTCGTCGCGGACATAGGCGCCCATCAGGAGGTTCTCGCGCACCGTCATGCCGCCGAAGAGCCGCCGGGCCTCGGGCACGGTCGAGATGCCCGCCTTGACGATCCTGGGCGTCGGCAGGCCGGTGATGTCCCGCCCCTCCATCAGGATCCGGCCGGACTTCGGCACCTGGATCCCGAGGATCGACTTCATCGTGGTCGACTTGCCGGAGGCGTTGCCGCCGAGCAGGCAGACGATCGACCGCTCCGGCACCGTCATCGAGACGTCGAAATGGACCTGAACCGGGCCGTAGAAGGAGTTGATCTTCTCGATCTCGAGCAGGGGTTTCTTGCCGGTCATTGCACGCCTCCCGCCGCCAGCGCCTCAGGCACGAGGCTCGCCTCGGCGGGTTCGCTGCCGCCGATCGTCGAATGGCCGAGATAGGCCTCGATCACCTTCGGATCGTTGCGCACCTGCGCCGGCGTGCCCTCGGAGATGACCTTGCCGTTGTCCATCGCCATCACCCGGTCGGAGAGCCGCATCACCATGTTGAGCTTGTGCTCGATCAGGAGGATCGTGCGGCCCTGCGCCTTCAGCGCTCCGATGATCTCCTGCATCTCCGCCGTCTCGCTCTCGTTCATCCCCGCCGTCGGCTCGTCGAGGATCAGGATGCGCGGATGGAGCGCCAGCGCGCGGGCGATCTCGACCCGGCGCCGGTTCGCGTAGGAGAGCGAATAGGTCGGCTGGTCGAGCCGGGGCGTCAGCCGATCGCCGAAGGTGGCGACGATCTCGCGCACCTCGGCGCGCATCGCCTCCTCCTCGGCCTTGACCGCCGCCGGGCGGATCAGCGCCTTCAGGATCTCGAGCACCGGCGCTACGACCGGCGTGCGCGGCCGCGCCGCCCGCAGCCGGGTGTGGCAGCCGATCAGCACGTTGTCCATCACCGTGAGGTTGCCGAACACCCGTCCGTGCTGGAAGGTGCGCGCCACCCGCGCCTCGGCCATCCGCCGGGGCGAGAGATTGGTGATGTCGCGCCCCTCGAGCATGACGCGGCCGGCGTCCATCCGGTCCTGGCCCGAGATGAGGTTGAAGAGCGTGGTCTTGCCCGCGCCGTTCGGGCCGATCACGGAGAGGAACTCGCCCTCCGCCACATGGAGGTTCACGCCGTCGACCGCGGTGATGCCCCCGAAGCGGCGGGTGATTCCGGTCGCGCTCAGCAATGCGCCAGAGGTCATGTCAGCCACTCCCAAGAAGGCCCTGCGGGCGGAAACGGATCAGAAGAAGGAGGGCGAGGCCGTAGAACAGCATCCGGTATTCCGCGAGGGTGCGGAACACCTCCGGCAGGCCGGCGACGAGGATCGCGGCGATGATCGCGCCGGTCACGTTGCCGAGGCCGCCGAGGATCACGATCGTCAGGATCAGGACCGAGGTCAGCAGGTTGAACGTGTCGTAGTTGATGTAGCTGAACTGATGCGCGGTGATCGCCCCGGCGAGGCCGGCGGTGAAGCCCGCGAAGCCGTAGGCGAGGCCCTTGTAGTAGTTCGAGCCGACGCCGTAGGTCTCGGCCGCGACGGTGTCCTCGCGGATCGCCCGCCAGGTGCGGCCGAGATGCGAGGAGAGGAGCCGCGTCTGCAGGAGCGCGAAGATCACGACGAGCGAGAGCACCAGCCAGTAGCTCGGGTTGGTCGAGAAGAAGTCGACTCCGAAGATTTCCAGCGGCGGCACGCCGAAGACGCCCATCGAGCCGTTGGTGACCGAGGTCCAGTTCAGGATCACGAGGCTGACGATCTCGCCGATCGCGAGCGTCCCGATCGCCACGTAATGGCCGCGCAGCCGGAAGGCCGGATAGGCGAGCGCGGTGCCGAGCAGCGCGGTGATCGCCGCCGCGCAGACGAGGCCGATCGCCACCGGCAGGCCCGCGATGGTCAACAGCGCCGAGGCATAGGCGCCGATCGCGAGCAGCGCCGCGTGGCCGATCGAGACGAGGCCCACCGTGCCCGCGATCAGCGTCAGCGAGATCGCCGCGAGCGCGTAAAGCAGCGCGTTGGTCATCACCTGGGTGAAATAGGGCTGTCCCGCGAAGGGCACCACGGCCGCGACGACCACGCCGAGCACGAGCAGCCAGCCCGGCAGCCGGATCGGCTTCGACTGGGTGACGAAGGTCCCGGTCATCGGCTCGACCTCGCGGTCGCGCCCCTTGGCGAAGAGGCCGTTCGGCTTCACGAGCAGCATGAGGAGCAGCACGGCGAAGGCGAAGAGGTTACGGTAGCTCGCCCCGAAGAGCGCGATGCCGTAGCTCTCGATCAGGCCGAGGATCACGCCGCCGCCGATCGCGCCCGGCACGTTCGCCATGCCGCCGATTACGATCGCCACCATGCCCTTCAGCATGATCTGGAACGAGGTGTTGGGGTCGATCGCGTTGTAGTAGATCCCGACCAGCAGGCCCGCGATCGCGCCGAGGGCGCCGGCGATGGCGAAGACCGCCATGTTCACCGCGTGGATGTTGACGCCCATCTGCTTGGCCGCGTCGTCGTCCTGCGCGGTGGCGCGCACCGCCATGCCGAGCTTGGTGCGGAACAGGAAGGCGTAGAGCGCGCCCGCCGCGATCACCGCCGTGACGAAGATGGTGATGTCGATCGGGCCGATCGAGCCCTGGCCGACGCTGATCCGCCAGGCGGGCATCGGCACCGGCAGCGCGCGCGGATTGGCGCCGAAGATGATATGCACCAGCTGGTCGAGGATCAGGCCGACGCCGATCGTCGCGAGCAGCGGCGCGATGCGCGATTGCCGGTTCAGCGGCCGGATCGCGATATATTCGATCGCGGCGCCGACCAGACCGCCCCCGAGGGCGACGAGCGGCACCGTCGCCCAGAGCGGCAGGCCGAGCGCCACGGCGCAGACCCAGCCGATATAGGCGCCGACGGTGAAGACCGCGCCATGGGCGAAGTTGATGAGGTTCGCCACGCCGAAGATCAGCGCGAGCCCCACCGCCATCAACGCGTAGATCGAGCCGATCACGACGCCGGAAACGGTGAAATCGAACCAGGGAAGCGAAAGGATTGAACCCATTTCCGGTCTCCGAGGGATCGCTCCGTCCCCGGGGAGCGCGGATCGGATCCGGTCCCGGGGACGGCGCGTCTTGCGCCGCGCGTCGCGGCGGGCCTCAAGGCCCCGGCCCGGAAGGCTCCGGGCGCGGGATCGGTCAGCGCGCGGGGCTTACGGCTTGTAGATCTGGAACGCGCCGTCCTTGACGACGAGCCCGGTGACCTCCGGGCCGGAGACCCGGCGGGTCTCGGGGTCGAAGGAGACCCGCGGGAACATCACGCTCGAGATGCCGGAGATCTGGCCGAGGCCCGACTTGATGTCCTCGCGCGTGGTGCCGTAGCGGCGCATCACCTCGGCGAGCGTGTTCATCGTGTCATAGGCCATCGCGTTGAAGCTGTTCGGCATCGCGTCGTATTTCGCCTCGAAGGTCGAGACGAATTCCTGCACCTCGGGGCGCGGGGAATCGGCGATGAAATAGGCGGTGGTGTAGACGCCCTCGGCCGCGTCGCCCGCGAGGCTCAGGAAGTCCGGCGAATAGACCGAGCCGACCGCGACCACCGGCAGGTCGATCCCCATCTCGCGCATCTGCCGCACGATGAGCGCGCCGTCGGAATAGTAGCTCTCGAGCATGATCGCCTGCGGATTGGTCGCCCGGACCTTGGTCAGCGTGGCGCGGAAATCCTTCTCGTCGGGCAGGTAGCCCTCGACCGCCACGACCTCGCCGCCGTCGGCCTTCACCGCCTCGACGAAGAGGTTCTTCGCGGTGGTGCCCCAGTCGGTGTTGAGATGCAGCACGGCGAATTTCTTGAAGCCGAGCGTGTTCATCGCGAAATCGGCGACCAGCGGCTGCTCCTGGCTCTGCGGCACGGTGTTCGACCACATGTAATCGCCGGTCTTGGTGAAGTCCGGGTGCGAGTTGGTCAGGCCGAACTGCACCAGCCCGCCGCGCTGGTAGAGCGGCGAGGCGGCCATCGAGGTCGTCGAGGAGAAATCGCCGAATTCGACGACGATCCGAGGATCGGCGATGAATTTCTGCGCGATCGCGATCGCCTGGCGCGGGTCGCCCTGGCTGTCCTCGAATTCATAGGCGAGCGGCCGGCCGTTGATGCCGCCGGCCGCGTTGATCTTGTCGAGCGCGAGGTCGAAGCCCTGCTTCCATTGCGCGCCATATTGCGCCTGCGGCCCGGTCAGCGGCCCGGAAACGCCGATCAGCACCGGGTCGCCCGAGGTCTGGGCGAGCCCGGGCAGCGCGGCGGTGAGCGCGCCGGCGAGCGCGAGACCGGCGAGGCCGCGGCGGGTGAGGGAAAGCGTCATGTCCTGGTCTCCGTTACCGAGGGTCAGCGTGCGGTCGTGTTGACGTGGTCGGGGGCGTAGAAGCTCGTGCCCTTGAGCTCGTGCTCGTCCTCCCAGGCGACGAGCCGGTCGAAGATCGGCTCGAAATCCTCGGCGAAGAGCCGCGCCGTCACGCCCTGGGCGAGCCGGTCCGGTCCCACCTCGAGCGTGGGCACGTCGGCGGCGAGCGTCCCGGCGCTCAGCCAGCTCGCCATGTTGAAGAGATGGATCCGCCCGAGGCCGCGGGTGTCCGCCCCGCCGGCCTTGGGCAGCAGCTCGAAGGCGTCGCCGACGTAGGGAAAGCGGCCGAGATGCGGGCGTTCGAGCCCCGGCGGCGGCGCGTAGCGGTCCTGCCACAGCGCGATATCGGCGTGGACGCCGGCGAAGAGCGGCTCATGCGCGAGATCGACGCGGAAGCCGGTGCCGAGGATGAGATAGTCGTAGTCGCCCGAGGGGCCGTTCTCGACCTCGAGCCGCACGCGGTCCCCGGCGCGGGTCGCGGCCTTGAGCTTCGTCGAGAAATGCACCGACACGCCGGGATTGGCGAGCGCGCGGTGAATGGTCTCGTGCGGCGGCGGCGACTGCATGTCGTCGAGATAGGCGCCGAGCCGCCAGCGGTCCGCGTCGGGCAGCGACTGCCAGCCCTCGAAGAAACCGATCCCCGTCGAGGCCCGGCCCTTGTTGAGCTGCGGCAGCGCGCGGCGGCGCGCGAGCATCGTGACGCTCGCGGCGCCGGCCTCGATCGCGGTCGCCGCGTTGTCCCAGGCCGAGGCGCCGACGCCGATCATCGCGATCCGCTTGCCCTTGAGCGCACCGAAGTCGATCGCGTCCATCGTATGCGCGGCGAAGTCGGGGAAGAGATCCTCGGCGACGCCCGGCACCCGCGACCAGCCCCCGGTCGCCCCGCGCCCGGTCGCCACGACCACGCGCTTCGCGAGCCGCCGGCTGCCATCGGCCAGCACCACGTCGACGCGGTCGGCGCGCGGGATCAGGTCCACCGCCTCGGCGTCGTTCTCGACCGGCAGGGCGAGCATCCGCCGCACCCAGAGGATGTAGTCCTGCCAGGTACCGTTGTGGACCTTGTAGAGCGTCTCCCAGGCCGCCGCGCCATGGGCGGCGAGATACCACGACTGGAAGGTCAGCGACGGAACGCCGAAGGAAAGGCCGGGCAGATGCTTCGGCGAGCGCAGCGTCGGCATCCGCGCATAGGTGACCCAGGGCCCCTCCCCGCCTTCGGGCGCGCGGTCGAGCACCAGCAGGTCGGTGATGCCGCGCAGCCGCAGCGCGCCCGCGACGGCGGTGCCGAACTGGCCGGCGCCGATGACGATCACGTCGAGCAGCTTCGCGCCACCCTCGCCGCGCGCCGCCGTCCAGGGCTGCCAGGGCAGGCCGAGCCGCGCGAGGTCGGCGCGGACCGCCTCCTCGTGGCGGGCGAGGCCGATCGCGTCGGGCGCGCCGACGCCGAGCCGCGCCGAGCCACCTGACCCCTGGGGCATTTTAGCGGCGGAAAGCGTCATGACGTCCTCGTTGAGTGATGAACCGTTGGGCATCCGGGCTCGACTGCCTTCAGACTAGGCCAGGCGCGGAGCAAACGGTGTGCGACCTCGGTCGCCGGGTCCGGGCTTTGCGGCGCGAAAATTCTGCCATTCCCCGGCTCGACGCCAGAATTTCGCGTAGCCTCCCCGCCACCGGCGATCGCGTGGCGCGGAAGCGCGAATTCCTCGAACCGCGTCGGCGCGCGGCCGGGGCGCGGGCGGATCGGCGCGCGCGCCTGCGAGACGGCCCCGCGGCCAGGAGACGCGCCAAGGTCAGCCACGGATATAGTCCGTCGGTACGGCCCCGGTCGCCTTCATCTCCTCCATCGCGATGTAGGAGGAGACGTCGAAGAAGTTCACCCGGTTCACCAGGCGCTTGTAGATATGGTCCCAGTGCTCGACGTCGGGCAGGACGACCTTCATCAGGTAGTCGATGTTGCCGGTCAGCCGGTAGGTCTCGACGATCTCGGGGATGTCGGCGACGGCGTGGCGGAAGCGCTCCAGCCAGTCCATCGAATGGTCCGAGGTGCGCACGAGCACGTAGACCGTGGTCGGCACGTTCATCCGGCGCCGGTCGAGCACCGCGACCCGGCCGCGGATATAGCCCTCTTCCTCCAGCCGCTTGATCCGCCGCCAGCAGGCCGAGACCGAGAGCGCCACCCGCTCCGCGAGTTCGCCCACCGGGGTTTCCGAGTTTTCCTGGAGAAGCGCGAGCAGCTTCCGGTCGCGATCGTCGATCATCGGGTGATCTGGCGCCGCGCCGCCGGCGGTGTCAACGCCGAGGCGTTGAATACCAGCTTTGCGCTCGGTTCATGGCGCGCGGTCAAGGCCGCGCGCGCCGGGTTTGCGCGCGCCTCACGCGGCCTCGCCGTCGAGGAACCGCGCCAGCCGCGCCTCGATCGGGGCGATCTCGAACCCGTTCGCCGCGAGCCAGCCCGCGTCGAAGTAGCGGTCGAGATAGCGTTCGCCCGAATCGCAGATCACCGAGGCGATGACCAGCGGCCGCGCCGCCGTGCCCGGTGCCTCGGCCGCCATCGCGCAGGCGGCGTAGAAGGCGGCGCCGGTCGAGGCGCCGACCCGCTGGCCGAGCCGGCGCGACAGCGCGTGCATCGCGGCGATCGAGGCCGCGTCCGGCACCTTCAGCATGACGTCGACCACGCCGGGATAGAAGGAGGGCTCCATCCGGGGCCGCCCCACCCCCTCGATGCGCGAGGGCCGGTCGCAGACCGCCGCGGCGTCGCCGCGCGCCACGCCGTCGAAGAAGGCGGAGAATTCGACGTCGGCGACGCAGAGCCGGGTCGGCAGGCCGCGGTAGCGGATGTAGCGCCCGATCGTCGTCGCGGTGCCGCCGGTGCCCGCGCCCATCACGACCCAGTCGGGCGCCCGGCCGACCGCCGCCTCCGCCTGCTCGACGAGTTCCTCGGCGATGTTGTCGCGCCGCCAGTCGACCACCTGCGCCGCGTTGGAGAACTGGTCGAGATTGACCCCGCCATGCTCGGCCGCGATCCGCGCCGCCTCGGAATAGACCAGCGCCGCGTCGGCGACGAAATGGCATTCCCCGCCCGAGGCCTCGATCGCCGCGACCTTCGCCGCGCTGGTGGTGCGCGGCATCACCGCGACGAAGCGCAGCCCGAGCCGGTGCGCGAACCAGGCCTCGCTGACGGCGGTCGAGCCGGACGAGGCCTCGACCAGCACGGTGCCCGGGCCGATCTGCCCCGAGCAGAGCCCCGAGATCAGGAGCGAACGCGCCAGCCGGTGCTTCAGGCTGCCGGTCGGCTGCGCGGATTCATCCTTGAAGACGAAGCTCAGGTCCGGCCGGCCGGCCGGGTCGAGCCGCCGGAGCGGCGTCGGCGGCGTCTCGGCCGCGTCGCGCCGGAGCCAGGCGAGCGCCTCGGCGACCCAAGCCCGGTCCGCGCCGTCGCGCCGGAGCATCCGCCAGCCGCGCGCGGAGCCGGCGAGCCGCGCGGCCCCCGGCCCGATCCGTTCGATCCCCGCCATTTCCATCGGTCGCCTCCGCCTCCAGGACTGGACCGAGCATAGCGCCCGGGCCGCGCAAGCCGGACCGAACTTCCCCCGGGCGCGGCGGCCGCCCGCGGGACCTGCTTGCGCCGGGAGCCCGATCCGCGCAAACCGGGCGCGCCGGGGCCGGCCGCCCGGCCCGGACGCGTCGCGCGGCGGGCGGGCGGCGCAAACCGGTTTCCCGGCACCCGCGCCCGGCGCGACAGGATTGCGCGCGGCGGCCGCGCGGCGCCGAAAGACGCCGGGCATCGCGCCCCCGAAACGCCCATACTGGTGGACGCGCAGACTGGCGCGAGCGGGCGACGCCGCGTACTGGCGCGGGACCCGGCCCCCAATGGACGAGCGAGACATGACCGACACCCTGCCCAGCCGCCGCCATCCGCGCGGCGATATCGCCTTCACCGAGCTGTCGCTCGGCACCTCGCGCTGGAGCGAGATGGACGGCCCCGGGGGCGACGCCCGGGCGCTGGCGGTGACCGAGGCGGCCTGGGCCGCCGGCGTGCGCTATTTCGACACCGCGCCCTATTACGGCAGCGGCCTCTGCGAGCGCCGGCTCGGCGCGGCGCTGGTCTGGAAGGACCGGGCGGAGTATGTGCTGTCGACCAAGGTCGGCGTCGATCTCGACCCGTTCGGCCGCCGCCCCGGCGTGACGCGGCACTATTCCCACTACGCGCCCTTCACGCCGGTCTGCGACTATTCCGCCCCGGCGATCCGGCGTTCCTTCGAGACTTCGCTGCACCGGATGGGCATTCCCTCGGCCGAGATCGCCTATATGCACGGGCTCTCGATCTGTTCCGGCGGGCTCGAGGCGGCGCTCGCGACCGGCGGCGACGAGCTGGTCCGCATGCGCGAGGAAGGCCTGACGCGGATGATCGGCGTCGGCGCCAATACGCCGGCGATCGCCATGGCCTTCATCGAGCGGTTCGACATCGACATGCTGCTCTTCGCCGGCGGCTTCTCGCTCGGCGACCACGCCGGCGCGGCCGGGGTGCTCGCGGCCTGCGCCGAGCGCGGGATCGGCGTGCTCGCCGCCTCGCCCTTCGCCAACGGCGCCTGGTTCGGCGCGGCGAACGCGCCGTTCCGCGCCCGGCTGGCCGCGGTCCGCGCCGAATTCGGCGTCGGCGAGACGGCGGCGCTGATCCGCTTCGGGCTCATGGTCCCGACGACGCTGTCGGTGCTCTGGTCAACACAGACGCCGGAGAAGGTCGCGGCGACGGTCGCGGCCCACGCCGAGCCGATCCCGGCCGAATTCTGGGATGCCTGCCGCGCGGCGGGCCTCATCCACCCCCTGCCCGGCTTCGGCGCCTGAGGGGGGGAACCAGCGCCCGCTGCCCCGGACCTGATCCGGGGCCTCGAGTCCGACGCGCCGCGCACGGGGTTCGAGGCCCCGGGTCAAGCCCGGGGCGGCGGAGCGCCGGTGTGTACCGGGGCGCTAACAGCGCGACGGGGCGCCCGCGCAGGGCGCCCCGGGCGGCTCACTCGAAGTCGCCGCCGAAGTCCATTTCCTCCTCGGCCGGCTCTTCCTCGAGCGGCGGTTCCTCGGCCATCGCGGGGTCGCCGGCGAACATGCCCATCACCGCGTTGCCGAGCAGCACGCCGCCCGCGACGCCGACCGCTGTCTGCGCCGCGCCGGCGAGAAAGCCGCCGCCGCCGCCCTGCTGGTGCTGGGCGCGCAGCGCCTGGGTCGCCGGGCCGTTCGCCTGCGCGGGCCGGGGCGCCGGACGCGCGGCGCCGCCGCCGAAGAGGCTCGCGAGAAAGCCGCCGCCGCCGGCCGGAGCCTGCGCGCGTTCGGTCTCGAGCGCCTCGATCCGGGCCTGGGCCTGTTCGAGCGCCGCCTGCTGCACGACGATGGTCTGCAGCATGTAATAGGGCGCGCCGGGCTGCGCCGCGATCGCCCGCGTGATGAAGCCCTCGGCCTCCGCGTCCCGCGCGGGCGCGCCACGCTCCGCCTCGGCCAGCCGGGTGAACAGCCCCTCGATCGCCTGCTGGTCGTTCCGGTCCATATGAAGTCGCCTCCTTCCGTTGCCCCGGGTTGCTCCCGGCCGGCATCAGATAGGAAGCCCGCGCCCGCTCCGCGGCCCCGCGCGTCACTTTGTCCCAACCGGCCACCGCGGCCGCGCCGAGCGCGCCGGCCAGACGGCGCGCTTCCTCGCCGCCGCCGCTTCGGATTATGCTGGCGGCGCTGTCTTCGACGTCGATGGAGGCTGGCTTGCGCGAGAGGCTTCACCGCGACCCCGCCGCCGACCCGGCCGGGATCGTCCATCTCGGCCTCGGCGCCTTCTTCCGCGCCCATGGCGCGATCTATCTCGAAGAGGCGATGGCGCGATCGGGCGGCGCCTGGGGGGTGACGGGCGTGTCGCTGCGATCCCCCGGCACCCGCGACAGGCTCGCGCCGCAGGGCTGGGCCTATACCGCGCTCGAACTCGGGCCGGAGGGCGGGACGCCCCGCGTCGTCACGGTGCTGCGCGACGTGCTGGTGGCGCCGGAGAACTCCGAGGCGGTGCTCGCCGCGATGGCGGCGCCCACGACGAAGATCGTTAGCCTCACCGTCACGGAAAAGGGGTACTGCCACGAGCCTTCCACCGGAAAGCTCGTCCGCGCCCATCCCGAGATCCTGCGCGACCTCGCGAGCCCGGCGCCGAGATCCGCGCCGGGCTTTCTCGTCCGCGGGCTGCGGCGCCGCCGCGCGGCCGGGCTCGGGCCCTTCACCGTGCTCTGCTGCGACAACCTGCCCGGGAACGGCCGCCTGGTCCGGGGGATCGTGCTCGACCTCGCGCGACTGATCGATCCCGCGCTCGCGGACTGGATCGAGGCCGAGGGCGCCTTCCCCGCGACGATGGTCGACCGGATCGTGCCCGCGACCACCCCGGCGGATCTCGACCGGGTGGAGGCGCTGACCGGATACCGCGACGCGGCGCCGGTGATGCACGAGCCGTTCCGGCAATGGGTGATCGAGGACGATTTCGTCGGCGGCGCCCGCCCCGACCTCGGCGCGGTCGGCGCCCAGCTGGTCGCCGACGTGACGCCGTTCGAGCACATGAAGCTCCGGATGCTGAACGGCACGCATTCCGCGCTCGCCTATCTCGGCTATCTCGCCGGGCACGAGACCATCGCCGCGACCGTCGCCGACCCGGTCTTCGCCCGCTTCGTGAAACGCCTCTGGCAGGGCGAGATCATCCCCGCGCTGACCCCGCCCCCGGGCGAGGACCCGGGCGCCTACGCCGACGCGCTCTTCGCGCGCTACGCCAATCCCGGCATCCGCCACCGGACCTGGCAGATCGCCATGGACGGCAGCCAGAAGCTCCCGCAGCGCATCCTCGGCGCCATCGCCGAAGGCCGGGCCGCGCGCCGCCCGGTGCCGGGCCTGACGCTCGCCGTCGCGGCCTGGATCCGCTACACCTCCGGCCGCGACGAGAACGGCGCGCCGATCGATGTGAGGGATCCGCTCGCGGGCAAACTCGCCGCGCTCTGGTCCGAGGATCCCGCGCGCACCGTGCGCGGCTATCTCGGCGTCGCCGAGGTCTTCCCGCCCGCGCTCGCGACGGACCCGGGTTTCGCGGTCGAGCTCACCGCCGCCCTGACCGGCCTGCTCGCAAGGGGCGCCCGCGCCATGGCCGAGGGCGTCCTCGAGATCTGAGGCGCCGAGCTTCGGGCGATCCGGGCTCAGGCCTCCGCCCGCGCCTCGGCCACGGCCTCGGGCACCAGCGCGCCCGGATGGCGGATCACGCGCCGGCTGAGCGCGTGGCCGGCGCGGATCGCGCCGACGCAATCGGCGCCGCCGAGCCAGGCCGCGAGATAGCCCGCGTTGAAGCTGTCGCCCGCCGCCGTGGTGTCGATCGCGGGCTCGGGCGCGAGATCCCCGAGCGCGCCCGCGCCCTCGGCGCCGCCGAAGCGCATCGGGCCGCCGCCGTTCTTCACCACGACATGCCCCGCGCCCCGCGCGAGGTAGCGCGCGATCGTCGCCGCGGCGTCGGCGTCGCCGAAATGCGTCGCCTCGTCGTCGAAGCTCGGCAGCACCAGATCCGCGACCCCCGCCGCCGCCTCGATCCCCGCGCGCATCTCCTCGGCCCCCGACCAGAGCCGGGGACGGAGGTTCGGGTCGAACACCACCCGCGTGCCCGCCCGCCGCGCCTCGGCGAGCGCCGCGAGCAGGGCCACGCGCCCCGCCTCGGGCAGGATCGCGACGGTGATTCCGGAGAAATAGGCCAGCGCCGCGCCGCCGAGCGCGCGGGCGAGCGCGTCGGGATCACTGGCGAGCCGCTTCGCCGCCGAGGTGTCGCGCCAGTAGGAGAAGCTCCGCTCCCCGTCCCGGAGCGAGATCGCGTAAAGCCCGATCTCGCGCTCCGAATCGCGCGCGACATGCGTGGTCTCGATCCCCTCGGCGGCGAGGAAGTCGAGCATCTTGCGCGAGAATTCCCCCTCGCCGACCCGGCTCAGATAACCGACGCGCCAGTCGGCCCCGAGCAGCCGGCGCAGGTACCAGGCGGTGTTGAGCGTGTCCCCGGCGATGCCGAGCCGCCAGAGATCGCCCCGTCCGGCGGCGGACAGCTCCACCATCGCCTCGCCGATGGAGAGGACCAGCGGCGCGCTCATGCCGTCCTCCCCGCGTCCACCCGCGCATGGGTCCGGGCGAGCGCCATCTCGACGCCGCGCAGTTCCGCGAGCCCCTTCAGCCGGCCGATCGCCGGATAGCCGGGCTGGCCGCCCCGGCCGATGTCGTCCAAGATCTCCTGGCCGTGGTCGGGCCGCATCGGGATCTGGGCGTCCGCCCGCCCGGCCGCGCGGCGCCGCGCCTCCTCGGCCAGCACCGCGTCGATGAGCGCGACCATGTCGGTCTGGCCGCCGAGATGCTCGTCCTCGAAGAAGCTCGCCGGGACCGTGTCGGCGTCGCGCCGCACGTTCCGAAGATGCAGGAAATGCACCCGGTCGCCGAGGCGCCGCATCATCCCCGGCAGGTCGTTGTCCGGCCGCGCGCCGAGCGAGCCCGAGCAGAGCGTGATCCCGTTCGCGGGCAGGTCGACGGCCGCCACGCGCTCGGCGTGATCCGCCTCGGTCGACATGATCCGGGGCAGGCCGAGCAGCGGGAACGGCGGATCGTCGGGATGGCAGCAGAGCCGGAGACCGATCTCCTGCGCCACGGGCGCCACCTGCTCGAGGAAGTCGTTGAAATGCCGCCTGAGCCGGGCGTCGTCGATCGGCGCGTAGGTCGCGAGCAGCGCGCGGACGTCCTCGAGGCTCAGCCGCCGCGCGGCGCCCGGCAGGCCGAAGACCACGTTGCCCGCGAGCGCCGCGCGGCCCGCGTCGTCCATCGCGCCGAAGCGCCGCGCCGCCTCGGCGCGCGCGGGCTCGGCGAAATCCTCCGCCGCGCCCGGGCGTTCGAGGATATGGATGTCAAAGACGGCGAAATCGACCAGATCGAAGCGCATGCAGCGCGCGCCGTTCGGCCGCCGCCAGGCGAGATCGGTCCGGGTCCAGTCGAGGATCGGCATGAAGTTGTAGCAGATGACCTCGATCCCCGCCGCGCGCAGGTTGCGCGCCGAGGCGATCCAGTTCGCCACATGCGCCCGCCAGTCGCCGGTCTGAGTCTTGATCGCCTCGGTGACCGGCAGGCTCTCGACCACCTCCCAGGCGAGGCCCGAGGGCGCGCCGTCGCGCGTCACCGCGACCTCGGCCTGGCGCCGCGCGATCTCCTCCGGGCTCCAGACCGCGCCGGCCGGGACATGGCGCGGCGCGGTCACGATGCCCCGCGCGCCGGCCTGGGCGGCGGCGTCGATCGCGACGGGATCCCCGGGGCCGAACCAGCGCCATGTGTGTCGCATCGGGACTCCTCGCTCAGTCAGTGAAGTATTCCGGATAAGTCTCGGCGATCGCCGGCAATTCGCTCAGCATCTGTCGCAGGTGCGCCCGCGTCGCGCGCTCCGCCTCCTCGGCCGAGCCAAGGCGCAGTGCGGCAAGGATCGCCTCGTGCTGCGCGATGGTGAAGGCGCGGTCGAAGACCCGCATCGAGAGATGGCGCAGCCGGTTCATCTGCGATTTCAGCCGCTCGAGGTCGTGCCAGACCGCCTCCTGCCCCGCGGCGATGGCGAGCAGGTGGTGGAAGCGGTCGTCGGAGGCGATGAATTCCTCCACCGCGCCGCGCCCGTCCGCGTCGCGCTGGCACGCGATCTCCCCGGCCATCCGGTCCAGCGCCGCGGCCGGGGGCGCCGCCGCGACCATCCGGGCGAGGTCGCTCTCGACCGCCTCGCGGATCAGCCGGGCCGAGAGGACGGCGGAGACCGAGATCTTGCCGATATAGGTGCCGCGCTGCGGCCGCACCTCGGCGAGCCCGTCGCTCGCGAGCCGGATGAAGGCCTCGCGCACCGGCTGGCGGCTGATGCCGATCGCGGCGGCGATCTCGGTCTCGCTGAGGCGCGCGCCGGGGCGCAGGTCGCCGCGCAGCACGCGGGCGCGCAGCCAGTCATGCACCTGGCTGGTGACGCTCGACACCGTGGTGATGGTGATCCGCTCCAACGGCCGTCCTCCCGTCCGACCGGTTACACCATACTTCCATACTAGTAAAGTTCCTACTGTCCCGCCCCCGGACACACGCGCAAAACAATTCGCCGCTACGCTCCGCCCCGGACATGAGGCAGGCTGCGACGGCGGCGAGGAGCGGGACGGGGATGAGGCGCGAGGACGCGAGCGGGGGGGAACCGGTCGAGGTGGTGATCGCCGACGACGAGCCCGAGCTTCGGGCGATGGTCGCCGACTACCTCGGCGCCGCCGGGATGAAGGTGCGCGAGGCCTCCGAGGCGGTCTCGCTCGACCGGGTCCTGCGCGAGAAGCCGGCGCGGGTCCTGCTCATCGACATCAACATGCCGGGCGAGGACGGGCTCTCGATCGCGCGACGGCTTCGCGCCCGCGGCGAGCGGGCCGGGATCATCCTGCTGACCGCGCGCGGCGAGGAGGAAAGCCGGCTCGCCGGGCTCGGCGGCGGCGCGGACGACTATATCGTGAAGCCCTTCGCGCTCGCCGAACTGCGCGCCCGGATCGAGGCGGTGGCGCGGCGGCTGCCGGCGCCCTCGGGCGCGGGGGTCGCGCGCTTCGGCGCCGCGCTGATCGACCGCGCCGCGCGGCGGCTCGTCGGGGCCGACGGGCGGGTGACCGAATTGAGCGCGCAGGATCTCGCCCTGCTCGAGGCCTTCCTGCGCCATCCCGGCCAGACGCTGAGCCGGGACCGGCTGTCGGAACTCGCGCATGGCCGCCCGCTCGAACCAGGCGAGCGCAGCGTCGACATCCGGATCACCCGGCTCCGCCGCCATGTCGATCCCCCCGGCGCGCCGCGGGTGATCGCCACCGTCTGGGGCGAAGGCTACCGCTACGATCCGCCGAAGCCCTGCCCGAAATCCTGATCGAGCGCCCGGGCGAGCGCCGCGCGCAGCGCCGCGATCTCGACCGGCTTCTCCAGCACCGGAAAATCCGCCTCGGCCGGCACGCGCAGCGCGTCGCCGGTCATCACGATGATCCGGCCCTTGAGCCGCGGCGCCAGCGCCACCAGCCGGGCCGCGAGCTGGTCGCCGCCCATGCCGGGCATGCGCAGATCCGTCAGCACCGCGTCGAACCGGTCCGCCGCCGCCGCGCGCAGCGCCGCCTCGGGATCGGTCACCGCCACGGCGTGATGCCCGTCCCGCGTCAGCGCCTCGGCGAGCAGCGCGCCGAGCGCGGGCTCGTCGTCGACGATCAGCACCCGTCCGCGTCCGGGCGACCCGGCGCCATCGGGGCCGTCCGGACCCTCCGGGGCGGTCGCGGTCATCGCAGGCAGCGTGATGCGGCAGAGCGTCCCGCCCCCGGCCGCCGGCGAAAGCGCGATGGCGCCGCCATGCGCCTCGACGATCCCGCGCGAGACGGCGAGGCCGATCCCGGTGCCGACGCCCTGAGGCTTGGTGGTGAAGAAGGGCTCGAACACGCGCTCGGCGATCGCGGGGTCGATGCCCGGCCCGGTGTCGGCGATGCTGAGCACCGCGGCGCCCGCCTCCTCGCCCGCGCGGATCGTGAGCCGCCGCGGGCCGGTCACGCCCATCATCGCCTGCTGCGCGTTCAGGATCACGTTCATCACCACCTGATGCACCTGGTCGGGATCGGCCAGCACCGGCGGCGGCGTCCCGGGCACGCGCGCGACCTCGATCCCGTTCGAGCGCAGGCCGTAGGCGGTCAGCTCCAGCACCTGGTCCACGACCGCGCCGAGATCGACCTCGCTTTTCTCTGCCGGCCGCGCGCGCGCCATGGCGAGGAAGGTGCGCACGATGCGGGCGCAGCGATCCGCCGCCCGGGCGATCTCGCCGGTGCGCCGCCGCGTCGGCTCGTCCTCGGCCAGTTCGTGCAGCATCCCGGCGTAGCCGACCACGATCGAGAGCGGGTTGTTGAGCTCATGCGCCACGCCGGCGAGCAGCGAGCCGAGCGCGGCGAGCTTCTCGCTCTGGTGCAGCGCGTCGCGCTGCCGGCGCAGCTCCTCCTCGGCGCGGACCTTCTCGGTGACGTCGCGGCCGACCGATTGCAGTTCGATCAGCCGGCCCTCGGCGTCGAAGATCCCGGTATCGGTCCATTCCTCCCAGAAGTCGCCCGGCGCGCGCGGCAGCCAGACCTTGATCGTCGTGGTCGAGGTCGGGTGCTCCGGCGTAAGGCTCGCGAGATGCTCGGCGTGCCGCGCGCGGTCCTCGGGGGCCACGTAGTCGAACTGGCTCTCCCGGCCTGCCAGCACCTCCTCGAGGCTCTGGCCGAGCTGGCGGCAATAGGCCTTGTTGGCGAAGGTCGCCCGCCCGTCGGGGGTGTGGCGCGCGACGAGCTCGGTCTGGGTGTCGACCACGTTGCGGTAGCGCGCCTCGCTCGCCGCCAGCGCCGCGCGGTCCTCGCGGGCCGCCGCGAAGGCGCGCGCGACCGCGCCCGCCCGCGCCGCCCAGGCCGGCGGCAGCTCGGCGGGGGGCGCCGGCGGCTCGCCCCGGCTGGTCGCCGCCGCCTCCGCGTAGGCGGCGAGCCGGAGGCCGGGGCGCAGGTGCCGGCGGTCGTACCAGACCAGCGCCGCGACGAGACCGGCGGCGCCGGCGAGCAGGAGGAGCCCGGTCCCGGCGAGCCCAGGCAGGATCATCGCGCGCAGCTCGGCCTCGGGGATCACGGTCAGGAGCAGGAACGGCGTGCCGGGAAAGCCGCGCGCCAGTACCCAGTCGCCGCCCCGGCGCGCGAAGCCTCCCTCGGCGGCCGCTTCCGCGACCAAGGCCCCGTCCAGCCGGCCGCCCAGATCACCCGCCAGCATCTCGCCGCCCCCGGTCGCGAGGCCGATGGCGCCGAGCGGGCTCGCCATATGCGCCAGCACCTCGGCCAGCGCCGCGAGCAGGATATCGGTGCCGACGACGCCGACGAAGCGGTCGCCGTCGTAGACCGGCATCGCATGGCTCACCATCCGCCCGGCGCCGCCGGCGTCGTCATAGGGCGGCGTCCAGTAGGGCGCGCGCGCCGGATTGGCTTGCGGCGTTCCGAGCGCGAAGACCGGATAGGTGAGCCAGTGCGCGATCAGCGCCGCGGCGTCCGGGACCGGCGGCGCCGCGGCGAGGAAATCGCCGAGCCCCGCGCCGGGCAGGATGGTGATGAAATCGCCCCCCGCCGAGAAGAAATAGCTCCAGGACGGCGCGCCGCCGATCGCCGCCTCGACCTCGAGCGGCGGGAGCAGGTCGAGCGCGGCCGCGACGGGCCCGGTCGCGCGCGCCGCGAGATCGGGGATCCCGATCAGGTTGCCGCGCTCCGGTCCGGCGCCCGCCCATTCGGTCGCGGCGATCCCGCCGGCCACGACGGGGGCGAGCTCCTCCGCCCGGTCGCCGAGCCCGGGGCCCGCCGCCATCGAAAGCCGCATCCGCGTCTCCATCCGGCGCAGCTGCCGGTCCGCGTCGGCGAGCATCGCGGCGACCGCGAAATGCCGCTCCGCCGCCAGCCGTTCCTGCTCGGCGAGCAGCCCCGCGCGCGCCTCGCGGAACTGCGCCCAGCCGAGCGCCGCGATCAGCGCGAGCAGGACCGGCGCCAGGATGAGCGCGAGGCGGGTCGGCGTCTTCGTCATCGCGGACATCGGCGGATCCTTGTCACGGGCCTCGAGACAATCACGCGCGGGACCGGACCGGCAAGCCGTGCTACCAAGGGGCGCGGAGGTGACCATGGCCGAACTCATCCTGCTCGACGACGACCCGGCGCTCCGGACGATGCTCTGGGACTATTTCGCCACCGGTCCGCACCGGCTCCGCGCGGCGGCGGATCCCGCCGCCTTCGCCGAACTGCTCGCCGCGGGGCCGGCCGATCTCGCGCTGATCGACCGCGGGCTTCCCGGCGAGGACGGGCTCGCGATCGCCCGGAGGCTGCGCGCCGAGCGCCCGGCGCTCGGGCTCGTGATGCTGACCGGCGCGGGCGAGGTCGCGGCGCGGATCGAGGGGCTCGCCGTCGCCGACGACTACGTGCCGAAACCCTTCTCGCTGCCCGAGCTCCGCGCCCGGATCGAGGCGGTGCTCCGGCGGCGCGCGAAGGGCCTCGCCTTCGGGCCGCTGACGGTCGATCTCGTTGCCTGGCAGGTGACCGGACCCGACGGCCCGGTCGGGCTCACGCCGGGCGAGGTCGATCTCGTCGCGGCCTTCGCGACCCATCCGGACACCCCGCTCAGCCGCGACGACATCCTGCGCCTCGCCCCCGCGCGCGACGACCCGACCGACCGCAGCGTCGACAGCCGCCTCTCGCGCCTGCGCCGCAAGCTCGAGGCCTTCGGCGCCGGCGATCTCATCCGCACGCTGCGCGGCGCGGGATATCTCTACCACACCCGCGGCTGAGCCGCGGGCGGGGTTCCGGATCGCGCTCAGAAGTCGAAATCCGAGAGCGCGAGGTTGACCCGGCCGGTGAGCGCGATGGTGAGCTCGGCCGGATCGACGCCGTTCCGGATCGTGTCGTCGACGTTCACATCCACCATCGTCCTGTTGAAGGTGGCGTCGTAGCGCACGTTGATCGTGCCGGCGGTGAAGCCCGCCTGCGTTTCCGGCGCGGCGTAGCTGGTGAGCCGGGTAAAGTCCTGGTCGCCGGCCACGTGGACATCGCCGTCGATCCAGAGGTCGATCGTGTCGACGCCGCGCTGGAAATCGTAGATCGTGTCGACCGATCCCGCGTCCTGCGCGGAGAAGACGAAGCGATCCGCCCCCGCCCCGCCGGTCAGCTCGTCCCGGCCCGCGCCGCCGACGAGGATGTCGTCGCCGCCGCCGCCCGAGATATCGTCGTCACCGGCGAAACCGTAGAGGATGTTCGCCTTGCCGTCGCCGGTCAGCTGGTCGGAGCCGTTGCTGGCCGAGATGTGCTCGATCCCGCTCAGCCGGTCGCCCTGCGCGAAGCCGCCGCTGCCTTCGCCGGTGGTGAGGTTCACGCCGACGCCGGAGCCCGAGCGGATGTAGCTGACGGTGTCGGTCCCCGCGCCGCCGTGGATCCCTTCCGCGCCGGAGCCGGCGTAGAAGTAGTCGTCGCCGGCGTTCCCCTGAAACTCGGCCTTCGCCGCCGCGCCGGTGAAGACGTCGCTCCGGCCCGAGCCGAGGAAGAGCTCGATATTCGCGAAGGTGTCGGTCGGGTCGCCGGCCTGCTTAACGGTTCCGGCGGCGACATCGACCTGGATCGCACCCTTCGAGTCGGCGTAGCTAAGTGTGTCATGGTCCTTGCCGCCGTCGAAATGATCGCGGCCGGTCCCGGCGATGAGGAGATCGTCGCCCGCGTCCCCGAGCACCGCGTCGTCGCCCGCGCCCGCCTCGATCGTGTCGGCGCCGCCGCGCGCCGCGATCGTGTCGTTGCCGGCGCCGGTCGAGATCCTGTTGGCGCCGTTCGAGCCGTAGACGAGGTCCATGCCGCGGCCAGTGGTGATGTTCTCGAAATTCTTCGCCGCGAAGGTGACGCCGCCGTTGATCCGCCCGGTGCCGGCGGCGAGGTCGAACCGGCTCGCCGCCGCCGCGAAGCTCAGGAGCAGCGAGTCGTTCCCGCTCTCGCCGTCGAGGTCGCCGCCCGCGGCTTCGAGAAGGACGACGTCGTCGCCGCCGCCCGCGCGCACGGTGTTGAGGCCGCTTCCGGTGTGGATGTAATCCGCGCCGCCGCCGCCGAACATCGTGTCGTTGCCGCCGAGGCCATAGATGAAATCGGTGCCCGATCCGCCGATCAGGATGTTGTTGCCATTGGTGCCGATGATGAGGCCCATCGCCTGGTCTCCAGTTTTCCCGTGGACGCGCCGATCGCGTCCGCTGGCGCCTCATTCGGGGGAAACTGTTTCACGCGATTGCCCGCCCGGGAGACCCGCGCGACCGCGCCGCCCCGGACCTGATCCGGGGCCCCGAGGCCGAAGCACGCCCGCGCGGAGAATGGCGTCGAGGCCCCGGGTCAGGCCCGGGGCGGCGGTGCACCGGACCGGTCAGTCGGCGCGCTCGGGCGGCCGGGACGCGGGGCCGAGCGCCTGGTCGGCCGGGAGCGAGGGCTGGCGCGGGAAGCCGGTCAGGCCGCCGACCGGCCGCGCGTCGCGGGCGATGTCGAGGTCGCTGAGCGCGAAGGCGGTCAGGAGCTCGGCGCAGGAGCGCAGCGCGTGCATGTGGATCCGCTCGTAGCCATGGCTCGCGTCCACCCCGAAGGTGACGAGCGCGGTGCGCACATCCGCCCCCGCCTCGATCGCGCTGGCGCTGTCGGAGCGGTAGTGGCGGAACACGTCCTTGCGCCAGCGGATGTCCTGCGCGTCGCAGAGCGCCACGAGCTGGCGCGTCAGGTGATAGTCGAACGGCCCGGTCATGTCGGCCATGGCGATCGTCACGCCGAATTCGGACGAATTCTGCCCCGGCGCCGTGGTGCCGTTGTCGACCGCGACCATCGAGGCGATGTCCGGCAGCAGGATCGAGGCGGCGCCGTGGCCGACTTCCTCGGCGATGGTGAAGAGCCAGTAGACATCGACCGGCGGCGGCCCCGCGTCGCGGAGCGCCTTCAGGGCCGCCATCAGGATCGCGCAGCCCGCCTTGTTGTCGAGGTGGCGCGAGACGATGAAGCCGTTGTCGAGGAATTCCGGCTGCGGGTCGATCGCGACGATGTCGCCGACGTCGATCCCGAGCCGCGACAGGTCCTCGGCCCCGGCGGCGTAGGCGTCGACGCGCAGCTCGACATAGTCCCAGCCCACGGGCAGCGTGTCGACCTCGTCGCCGAAGGTATGGCCCGAGGCGCGGAGCGGCAGGATCGTCCCGCGATAGGCGCCCTTCTCGGAGAAGATCGTCGCGCGCGCCCCCTCGGCGAAGCGGGCCGACCAGCTCCCGATCGGCACCAGCTCGAGCCGCCCGTTCGGCTTCAGCGCCCGCACCTGGGCGCCGAGCGTGTCGACATGGCCGACCACGGCGCGCGCCCCGGCCGAGGTCTCGCCGCGGAGGCGGGCGCGGATCGCGCCCCGGCGCGTGAGGTCGTAGCCGATGCCGAGCTTGTCGAGCTCGCCGCAGAGATGGCGCACCGCGTTGTCGGTATAGCCGGTCGGGCTCGGGATCGCGAGCAGCCCCTCGAGCTGGCCGCGCAGGTAGTCGATGTCGATTTCGAGCCTTGTTCCGGCGCCGAGGCGTTCGGGACGGTTCATCGCAGGATCCTCCCCCGGGCCACGCGCGCGGCCTCGGGCATCGAGAGCGGAAACAGGAGGTCGACGAACCGCTCCGCCGTCGGGCGCGGCTCGTGGTTGGCGAGGCCGGGACGCTCGTTGGCCTCCACGAAGATGTAGTCGGGCAGCCGCGGGCTCTTCACCATGAGGTCGATCCCGGTCACCGGAATGTCGATCGCGCGCGCCGCGGCGATCGCGGCCTCTATGAGCGCGGGATGCGTCTCTCCGGTCACGTCATGGATCGTGCCGCCGGTGTGCAGGTTCGCGGTCAGCCGCACGGCGATCTCCGCCCCCGCCTCCGGGACGTCGTCGAGGGTGAGCCCGGCCATCGCGAGACAGCGCTCGGTCTCGGCGTCGATCGGGATCCGGCTCTCGCCCCCGGTCGCGGCGGCGCGGCGGCGGCTCTGGGTCTCGATCAGCGCGCGGGCGGTGGCGCGGCCATCGCCGATGATCCGCGCCGGGCGGCGGAGCGCGGCGGCGACGACGCGGAAGTCGATCACCACGAGCCGCAGATCCTCGCCCGCGAAACAGGCCTCGATCAGCACCTCCTCGCAGACGGCGCGGGCGCGCGTCACCGCCTCCTCCATCTCGGCCTCCGCCGTCAGGCCGACCGAGATGCCCTTGCCCTGCTCGCCCCGCGCCGGCTTCACCACGACCGAGCCGTGCTCGGCGAGGAAGGCCGCGCGTTCGGCCGCGCCGCCGCCGGTCAGCTGCGCCGGGACCCTCACGCCCGCCGCCTCGACCACCCGGCGCGTCACGCGCTTGTCGTCGCAGATCGACATCGCGACGGCGGAGGTGAATTCGGAAAGCGACTCGCGGCAGCGCACCGAGCGGCCGCCGTAGGTGAGGCGGAAGAAGCCGCCCTCGGGATCAATGAGCTCGACATGGATGCCGCGGCGGCGCGCCTCCCCGACGATGATCCGGGCATAGGGGTTCAGCGCCGCGTCGCCCTCGGCGGGGCCGGCGAAGAGCTTCTCGTTGATCGGGTTCTTGCGCTTGATCGCGAAGACCGGCACGCGGCGGAAGCCGAGCTTCTCGTAGAGCGCGATCGCCTGGTCATTGTCGTGCAGCACCGAGAGATCCATGTAGCTCGCCCCCCGCGCCGCGAAATGCTCCGCGAGCCGGCGCACCAGCGCCTCGCCGAGCCCGGCGTGCGGCGCCTGCGGCGAGACCGCGAGGCACCAGAGCGAGGCGCCGCGCTCGGGATCGCCGAAGGCGCGGGCGTGGTCGACGCCCATCACCGAGCCGAGGATCTCGCCGGTCTCGGCGTCCTCCGCGACGATCACGGTGAGCGCGCGGTCGTCGCGGCGGCTCCAGAAGAACTCCGGCGGCACCTGCACCATGCCGCGCGCGGCGTAGATCACGTTCACCATCTCGGCGTCGCGCCGCGTCGAGAGGCGGCGCAGGAAGAACGGACCCGGCCGGCGGTGCGCCGGACGATAGGTCGAGAGATCGAGCCGGAAGGTGTGCGACGGATCGAGGAACAGCTCCTGCGGCGCGCTCGCGAGCAGGACATGCGGGTCGCGGACGTAGAAGGCGATGTCGCGCCGGTCCGGCCCCTCGGCGCGCAGTTCCTCCGCGAGCCGCGCCGGGCTCTCGAAGGTATGCGCGAAGATGAGCCGGCCCCAGCCGCAATCGACGAAGGCGTCGGGCTCCGGATCGGTCGCGGTCGGGATCGCGGGCGGCATCCGCTCGCGCCTGAGCCGGTGCGGCGCCGCCGGACGGCGCCGGGTCTCGGGTCCGCTCACGCCGCGATCCCCTGCTCCTGGAGCCACATCTCGAGGAGCGCCGCCTGCCAGAGCTCGGAGCCGCGCAGCTTGGTGATATGCGCGCTCGGCTCGGCGAAGAGCGCGTCGAGCCATTCGCCGCGGAAGAGGCCGCGTTCCTTCGCCGCCGGCGCGGTCAGCGCGTCGCGCACCATCTCGAGATAGGGCCCGTCGATGTACTTGAGCGCCGGGACCGGGAAATAGCCCTTCGGCCGATCGATCACCTCGGACGGCACCACCCGCCGCGCGACCTCCTTCAGGACGCCCTTGCCGCCCTGCGCGAGCTTCAGTTCCGCCGGGACGCGCGCCGCGAGCTCGACCAGCTCGTGGTCGAGGAAGGGCACCCGGGCCTCGAGCCCCCAGGCCATGGTCATGTTGTCGACCCGCTTCACCGGATCGTCGACCAGCATCACGTTGGTGTCGAGCCGCAGCGCCTTCTCGACCGGCGCGTCGGCGCCCTGGGCGGCGAAATGCGCGCGCACGAAGTCGAGGCTCTCGTCGCGGTCGGGCATGTAGTCCGGCGACAGCTGGGTCGCGAGCGTGGCATGCGGCCGGTCGAAGAACGCCTCGGCGTAATCCGCGACCGGATCGTTCGACCGCGCGAGACCCTGGTACCAGTTGTAGCCGGCGAAGACCTCGTCCGCGCCCTGGCCCGATTGCACCACCTTGATCGTCTTCGCCACCTCGCGCGACAAGAGGTAGAAGCCGATGTTGTCATAGCTCACCATCGGCTCGGACATCGCGCCGATCGCGTCGGGCAGATGCGCGCGCATTTCCTCCGAGGGGATGAAGATCTTGTTGTGATCGGTCCCGTAATGTTTCGCGATCAGGTCGGAATAGACGAATTCGTCGCCCTTCTCGCCGTTCGCCTCCTCGAAGCCGATCGAATAGGTCGCGAGGTCGCGCTGCCCTTCCTCGGCCAGCAGGCCGACGATCAGCGAGGAATCGACCCCGCCCGAGAGCAGCACGCCCACGGGGACGTCCGCGACCATGCGCCGGCGCACCGCGACGCGGAGCGCGTCGAGCACGCGGTCGCGCCATTCCTCGGCGGGCAGCGCCAGCTCGCCCGGGGTCCGCTCGAACCGGGCCGACCAGTAGACGACGTCGCTCGTCCGGCCATCGGCCTCGATCGTGCGGATCGTCGCGGGCGGGAGCTTGCGCACGCCGTTCAGGATCGTGCGCGGCGCCGGCACCACCGCGTGCCAGCTCATGTAGTGATGCAGCGCCACCCGGTCGAGCGACGTGTCGACGTCGCCCGCCGCGAGCAGCGCGGGCAGCGTCGAGGCGAAGCGGAGGGTCCGCCCCACCTCGGAATAGTAGAGCGGCTTGATCCCGAACCGGTCGCGCACCAGCATGACGCGGCCGGTGGCGCGCTCGTGGATCGCGAAGGCGAACATGCCAAGGAGGCGCTCGACCGAGGCCGGGCCCCATTCCGCCCAGGCCTTCAGGATCACCTCGGTATCCCCCTGCGAGGCGAAGACATGGCCCTTGCCTTCCAGCTCGGCGCGGAGCTCCTTGTAATTGTAGACGCAGCCGTTGAACGCGATCATCAGGCCGAGCGCGGTATCCTCGAAGGGCTGCGCCGAGGCCTCGGAGAGGTCGATGATCCGCAGGCGCCGGTGGCCGAAGGCGACCCGGCCGCGCTGGAGCACGCCGACGCCGTCCGGCCCGCGCGCGGCCATGGAGCGCGCCATCGCCTCGATCCGTCCGGCCGACGCCGGCGCGCCGTCAAAGGTTATTTCTCCGCAGAATCCGCACATCGCGCTGCCCCGTTCTCGTTCGACTTTTCCGTTTGACGGCGCCGTCCCTAGGCCATCGGGCCCCGGATCGCAACCGCCGCGCGGTCTTCAAACGAATATAGGCGGGGATTGTTCCCAGTCCGGCGGATTCCCGCGCGGCATGTTCGTTTCTTGAAACGGCATGCGATTTTCAACAGTTTCGCGTCGATTTGAAATACTGGACCGCTAGTCTATCCCGGATTTCTGAGGGTGTATCTGCCGCCTATCAACGGATGCTGAGCCGCGCCTGGCGTGCATTATGCCGCGGCTCACGCCCGGCTCCCGGCCTCCATCGCGCGCCCGAGCGCCGCGAAGACGCGCGGATCGTCGAGATGGGTCACGTTGAAGCGCATGAAGGCGGCGGCCGACTGCGACGGGCTGAAGACATTGCCCGGGGCGAGGATCACCTGTTCCTCGAGGCAGCGGCGCGCGATCTCGCCGGTGTCGAGCCCGTCGGGGAAGCGGCACCAGAGATAGAAGCCGCCGCGCGGCGCGATCCAGGGCGTGATCCCGAGCCGGGCGAGCCGCGCGGCGGCGGATTTGCGCGCCGGCACCAGCCGGGCGCGGATCTCCGCGAGATGCTTGCGGTAGCCGCCGCCGGCGAGGATCCCGGCGAGCAGTTCGGTCGCGACCGGGCTCGGCCCGCCGAAGCTGGTCGCGACCTGCAGATCCACGAGCGCCGCGATCAGGTCCGCCCGCCCCGCGACATAGCCGCAGCGGGCCGCGGCGGTCAGCGTCTTCGAGAAGCCGCCGATCCGGAGCACGCGGTCGAGCCCGTCGAGCACCGCGAGCCGGGGCGAGGGATCGGGCTCGAGATCGGCGAAGGTGTCGTCCTCGACGATGGTGAGGTCATGCGCGGCGGCGAGCGTCAGCACCCGGTGCGCGATGGCGGGCGCGAGCGTGGCGCCGGTCGGATTGTGGAGCGCGGAATTGGTGATGTAGAGCTTCGGCCGCCCCGCCGCGAGCGCCGCGGAGAGCGCCGCCGTGTCCGGCCCGTCCGGCGTATAGGGCACGCCCAAGACCTCGACGCGATGCGCGCGCAAAAGCGCGTGGAAGTTGAAGTACCCCGGATCGTCCACCAGCACCGTGTCGCCCGGCCGGAGCAGCAGCCGCGCGATCAGGTCCATCGCCTGCGAGGCCGAGGCGGTCAGCATCACCTGATCCGGCCCCGCCGCCAGCCGCTCCTCCGCGAAGCGGCCGAGCAGGTACCGCCGGAGCGCGGGCGAGCCGCGGGTGCCGGCGTAGATGAGGAGCGTGTCCGCGTCGGCCTTCGCCATCGCGCGCAGCCCCTTGCGGAGCGCCGCGACCGGCATCCAGTCGTTCGGGAGCCAGCCGCAGCCCGGCCGCGCCGCGGTCGGATCCGCGTCGAGCGACTGGCGCGACACCCAGAACGGATCGACCTCGCGCGGGCGCGGCGGCTCGGCGAGCGCCATCGGCGCCGGGGTGGCCCCGGTGACGAAGAAGCCGGAGCCGCGCTTCGCCCGGATCACCCCCTCGGCCGCGAGCCGGTCATAGGCCTCGACCACGGTCGAGGGCGAGGCGCCCATCGTCTCGGCGAAGCGGCGGATCGAGGGCATCCGGTCGCCCGGCCCGAGCGCGCGGGCCGCGATCTTGTCGCGCACCACCCGCGCCAGCGCCTCGGTCTTGGTCTCCGCTTCCATCGCCGCCCTCCGACTGTGCCGCTCATGTCACCCATACAGTTTCTCAGGATTGTATGCCTCTGTGCCTGTCGGCGCCAGCCCTTCGGATCTATTACGTCGCGAAGGATGCGAGGGTGTCATGGATCGGACCTTGGAGGGTTGGGGCAGCGGGCTCGTCGGCGTGGCGATCTTCGCCGGATCGCTGCCGGCGACGCGTGTCGCGGTCGCGGATTTCAGCCCGCTCTTTCTCACCGGCGCCCGCGCGGTGATCGCGGCGGTCCTCGCCGCGGCGGCGCTGCTCGTGCTGCGCCAGCCATTGCCCGCGCGGCGGGATCTCGGGCCGCTCGCGGTCGTGGCGCTCGGCGTCGTCGTCGGCTTCCCGCTCCTGACCGCGCTGGCGCTCCGCCATGTCACGGCGGCGCATGCGATCGTCTTCGTCGGGCTGCTGCCGCTCGCGACGGCGGTCTTCGGGGTGATCCGGGGCGGCGAGCGGCCGCGGCCCGCCTTCTGGCTGTTCTCGGGCCTCGGCGCCGCGACCGTCGCGGGTTTCGCCGCCGCGCGGACCGAGGGCGGCGCGGCCGCGGCGCCGATGCTGGCCGCGATCCTGCTCTGCGGTCTCGGCTACGCCGAGGGCGCGCGCCTGTCGCGCCGGCTCGGCGGCTGGCAGGTGATCTCCTGGGCGCTGGTGCTCGCGGCGCCGGTCATGGCGGCGCTGGCGCTCGCCGACCTGCCCCCGAGCCTCGGGGGCGTGTCCGCGGCCGGATGGCTCGGCCTCGGCTATGTCGCGGTCTTCAGCATGCTGATCGGCTTCGTCTTCTGGTACCGGGGCCTCGCCCGGGGCGGGATCGCCGGGGTCGGCCAGCTGCAGCTGATCCAGCCCTTCCTCGGCCTCGGCCTCGCCGCGCTTCTCCTCGGCGAGCCGGTCAGCTGGCCGATGCTCGCCTCCGCCTGCGTCGTCGTGCTCTGCGTCGCCGGCGCGAAACGCTTCGCCTGATCATCCCCCCAAGGAGACAAACCGATGGAACGCTTCCTCCTCGCCCTGCTCCACTGGAGCTGCGCGCTCTTCCAGGTCAACGCCGACACCCTCGCCCGAAAGGACGCGCCGGCGCGCAGCATGACGCCGGAGAGCTTCGGCCGCTGAGCCGCCGCGCCGTGCCGTGCCGGGCGGACCCCCGCCCGGCACGAGCGCCGTTCAGAACGGCGAGTCGGGGAAGTAGAATTCCTCGGCGTTGTCCTTGGTGATCAGGGTCGCGTCGAGGATGTAGTTCCCGCGCACCGGCACCTGGTCGTAGAAATTGGCGACCGTGAGCTCCATCGCCGTCGCGATCATCGCCGGCGGATAGAGCACGTCGACCGGGACCATCGCGTCGCCGTCCATCACCCGCTTGATCATCTCCTTCATGCCGGCGCCGCCGACCACCATCTTGATGTCGGTTCGGCCCGACTGCTCGATCGCCTCCAGCGCGCCGACGCTCATGTCGTCGTCCTGGGTCCAGACCGCGTCGATCTTCGGGAACTTGGTCAGGTAGTCCTGCATCACCTTGAAGGCGTCGTCGCGCGACCAGTTGCCGAACTGCTTGTCGAGCACGGTGATCCCCGACCCGGCGATCGCCTCGTCGAAGCCCCGCTGGCGCTCCTCGTCGATCACGATCGGCAGGCCCCGGATCACCACCACGTCGCCGGTGCCGAGATTCTCCTTCAGGTACTCGCCGGCCGCGCGGCCGAGCTCGGGGTTGTTGCCCGCGACGTAGAGGTCCTGGATCGTCGGATCCGAGAGCGCGCGGTCGACCACGGTGACGAAGATCCCCTGGTCCTTCACGCTCCGGATCGGGTCGGTGAGCTCGTCGGAATTGTGCGGCAGCGTCACCAGCGCGTCGATGCCCTGGGTCACCAGATCCTCGAGCGCGTTGGCCTGGGACGCGCCGTCGGGCGAGGTCTTGACGATGACCTTGAGGCCCGGATGCGCCGCCTCGAGAAGCTTCGCCGCGCGTTCGGCGTGATAGACCACGCCGCCGGTCCAGCCGTGGTCGGCGGCCGGGATCGAGACGGCGATGGTCACGTCCTTCTGGTCCTGCGCGCCCGCCATGCCCGCGAGAAGCGCCGCGGTGGCGAGGCCGAGAAGCAGTTTCTTCATCATCTTCCTCCCTTGGGCCTTTTTCTCCGGCGCGGGACGGCCCGAAGCCCCGCGCCTGGGCGGTCAGCGACCGCGCGAGAGCGCGCGCTGGACCAGCATGGCGACGATGATGATGGCGCCCTGCACGGCGCCGATCAGGTATTCGCTGACGAGATCGGACAGGACCATGATGTTGCCGATCATCTCGAGGATGAGCGCGCCGCAGACCGTGCCCCAGACCCGGCCGACGCCGCCCCGGAGCGCGGTGCCGCCGATCACCACGGCGGTGATCGCCTGCAATTCCCACATGAGCCCGGTGGTCGCGGTCGCTGAGCCGAGCCGGGGCACGTAGATGAGCACGGCGATCGCGACGCAGACGCCCTGGATCACATAGGTGAGCGTGCGGACCCGTCCGACCGGGATGCCGGAATAGCGCGCCACCTCCTCGTTCGAGCCGACCGCGATCACGTGGCGGCCGAAGGCGGTCCGGTTCAGGATCAGCGCGGCGAGCACCGCCACGACGAAGATCGCGACGACCGGCACCGGCACGCCCCAGAGATCGCCGAAATAGACCGGGCGATAGGCGGCGCGCACCTCCTGCGCCTTGATCGCGATCGAGCCGCCCTCGGCGAGCCAGATGGTGAGCGCGCGGAAAATTCCCATCGTTCCGAGGGTTACGATGAAGGGCTCAAGCCGCCCCAGCGTGACGAACAGCCCGTTCGCGAGCCCGCAGAGCGCGCCCACGACGAGCGCCATCGTCATCGCGGCGGCGATCAGCGCGACCTCGCCCTCGACCGGGGCCGCGTTGATGAAGAGGATCATCGTCCCGGCGACGAAGGCCGCCATCGAGCCGACCGAGAGGTCGAGCCCGCCCGCCGAGATGACGAAGGTGGCCCCGATCGCGATGATCGCGATGAAGGCCGAGCGCGACAGCACGTTCAGGAGGTTGTCGACCGAGACGAAATTCGGGTTGAGGCTGGCGCCGAACAGGATCAGCGCGACGAGCGCCACGAAGGGCGCCACGGCGCGCAGGTCGAGGTCGCGCCAGGATCGCCGCGCGGGCGCGGGTCGCGTCGGGAGCTCGGTCATGCGGTCTCCACCACCAGGGCGGCCTCCCGCGCGCTCGCGCCGGTGGCGAGCACGGCGATCGCCGTCTCCGTCATCGCCTCGCCGGCGAGTTCCCCCACGATCCGCCCCGACCGCATCACCAGCAGGCGGTCGCAGATCCCGATGAGCTCCGGCATCTCCGAGGAGACCACGATCACCGACCGGCCCTCGGCCGCGAGCGCGGCGATCCAGCGGTAGATCTGCTCCTTGGTGCCGATGTCGATGCCGCGGGTCGGCTCGTCGATGATCACCACCTCCGGATCGAGCAGCATCATCTTGGCGAGCAGGAGCTTCTGCTGGTTGCCGCCCGAGAGCTGCCCGGCCTTGAGCGCGCGCGACCGGGCGCGGATGTCGAAGTCGCGGATCGCCCCGTCGAGCGCCTCGGCCTCGCGGCCGCGGTCGACGAGCCCGCCCCGCGTGAAGCGCCCGAGCGCCGCGAGCGTCAGGTTCACCGTCAGGTCCTGGTCGAGCAGCAGGCCCCGGCCCTTGCGGTCCTCGCTGAGATAGACGATCCCCGCCCGCTGGCTCGCCCGGGCGTCGGAGAAGCTGACCGGCGCGCCCCTGAGCCTGATCGCGCCGCGCCCGGGGCGGAGGCCGACGATCCCCTCCATGAGCTCGGTCCGTCCGGCGCCGACCAGCCCGGCGAAGCCGAGGATCTCGCCCGCGCCGAGGCGGAAGTCCGCGCCGGTGACATGGCCCGGCACGTCGAAATCCGCGACCTCGAGCACCGGCGCGGCCGCGTCGGGCGCCAGCCGGTCGGGGTAGAGCTTCGAGACGTCGCGCCCGACCATCAGCTCGGCCATCGCCCCGGTGGTGAGATCGTCGGCCGGCCGCGTCGTCACCAGCCGGCCGTCGCGCAGCACCGTGACCTGATCGGCGATCTGCCGCACTTCCGGCAGGCGGTGCGAGATGTAGAGCACCGCCGCGCCCGCGGCGCGGATGTCCTCGATCACCGCGAGCAGCGCCTCGGTCTCGCGCGGGGTGAGCGAGGCGGTCGGCTCGTCGAAGATCACCACCCGCCTCGGCTCGAGCAGCGCGCGGGCGATCTGCACCAGCTGGCGCTGCGCGATCGAGAGCGTCTTCACCGGCCGGCGCGGATCGAGCGCGGCGCCGAGCGCGTCGACCGCCCGCGCGGCGCCCGCGTTCATCGCGCGGTCGTCGACGAAAAGCCCGCGGCGGAGCTCGCGCCCGAGATAGATGTTCTGCGCCACGGTCAGGTCCGGAGCGAGCAGGATCTCCTGATGCACCAGCACGATGCCGCGCGCCTCGGCCGCGACCGGTCCGGCGAACTGGACCGGCGCGCCGTCGATCCGGATCTCGCCGCGCGAGGGCGCGAGATGACCGGAGAGGAGCTTCATCAGCGTCGACTTGCCGGCGCCGTTCTCGCCGATCACCGCGTGCACCTCGCCCGACCGGAGCGCGATCCCGACGCCGCCGAGCACCTCGATCCCGCCGAAGGATTTCGCGAGGCCGCGCGCCTCGAGCACCGGCCCCGCCCCGGTCATGCGAGCCGGGTCCAGACGTTGCCCGCCTCCGACGAGGCGACCGCCGCGGCGATGAAGCGCATGCCGGCGAGCCCGTCGCGCACGGTCGGATAGAGGACGCCGGCGGGCGGCGCCTCGCCCGCGCGCGCCGCGCGGATCGCCCGGGCGGCCTCGGCGTAGAGCGTGGCGAAGCCCTCGAGATAGCCCTCGGGATGCCCGGCGGGGATGCGCGTGACCCGCGCCGCCGCCGGGACCGCGCCGGCGCCGCCCCGGGTCAGGAGCTGCTTCGGCTCGCCGAGCCGCGTGAACCAGAGCTTGTTCGGCTCCTCCTGCGCCCAGTCGAGCCCGGCCTTCGCGCCATAGACCCGGAGCCGGAGCGCGTTCTCGTTCCCGACCGCGACCTGGCTCGCCCAGAGCATGCCGCGCGCGCCGCCGGGATAGCGCAGCAGAATCTGCGCGTCGTCGTCGAGCGCCCGGCCGGGCACGAAGCGCGTCAGCTGCGCCAGCAGTTCCTCGGCCTCGGAGCCGCCGACGAAACAGGCGAGATTATAGGCGTGGGTGCCGATGTCGCCGATCGCCCCGCCGGCGCCGGAGCGCGCCGGATCGGTGCGCCATTCCGCCTGTTTCGAGCCGGCGCGCTCCACCGGTTCGGTCAGCCAGTCCTGCGCGTATTCGACCTGGATGAGGCGGATCTCGCCGAGCGCGCCGGAGGCAACGAGCTCGCGCGCCTGCCGGATCATCGGATAGCCGGTGTAGTTGTGCGTGACGACGAAGAGCCGCCCCGACGCCTCGGCCGCCGCGACGAGCTCCTCGGCCTCGGCGACGTCGAGCGTGATCGGCTTGTCGCAGATCACATGGATGCCCGCGGCGAGGAAGGCCTTCGCCGCCGGCGCGTGCACGTGGTTCGGGGTGACGATCGCCACCGCCTCGATCCCGTCGGGCCGCGCCGCCTCGGCCGCCGCCATCTCGGCGAAGCTCGCGTAGCCGCGCGCGGGATCGAGCCCGAGCTCGGCGGCCGAGGCGCGCGCCCGCTCCGGATCGGAGGAGAGCGCGCCCGCGACCAGCTCGAACTGGTCGTCGATCCGCGCGGCGATCCGGTGCACCGCGCCAATGAAGGCGCCCTGCCCGCCGCCGACCATGCCGAGACGGATCCGCCCCCCGCCCGCCTCGTCCTTCGAGGCCCCGATCGTCATCGCGCGAGCCCCAGCATCGCGCGGTTCGCGGCGTCGTCGGTGCCCGCGCCCGCGAAATCGTCGAAGGCGTGTTCGGTCACGCGGATGATATGCGCCGCGATGAATTCCGCGCCCTCCCGCGCGCCGTCCTCGGGATGCTTCAGCGCGCATTCCCATTCGAGCACCGCCCAGCCGTCGTAGTCCGAGGCGGCGAATTTGGAGAAGATCGCCCCGAAATCGACCTGCCCGTCGCCGAGCGAGCGGAACCGCCCGGCCCGGTCCACCCAGGGCTGGTAGCCGCCATAGACCCCCTGCCGCCCGGTCGGGTTGAACTCCGCGTCCTTGACGTGGAAGGCTCGGATCCGCTCGCGGTAGATGTCGAAATAGTCAAGGTAATCGAGCTGTTGCAGCACGAAATGCGAGGGATCGTAGAGCAGGTTCGCGCGCGGATGGTCGTCGACCCGCGCGAGGAACATCTCGTAGGTCACCCCGTCGTGCAGGTCCTCGCCCGGATGGATCTCGTAAGCCACGTCGACGCCCATCTCCTCGGCGTGGTCGAGGATTGGCCGCCAGCGCCGCGCCAGCTCGTCGAACGCGGTCTCGACCAGGCCCGCCGGCCGCTGCGGCCAGGGATAGACATAGGGCCAGGCGAGCGCGCCGGAGAAGGTCGCATGCGCGCCGAGCCCGAGGTGGCGCGAGGCGGTCAGCGCGCGCTTCACCTGATCGACCGCCCAGTCCTGGCGCGCCGCCGGGTTCCCCCGGACCTCCGGCGCCGCGAACCCGTCGAAGGCCGCGTCATAGGCGGGATGCACCGCGACGAGCTGGCCCTGCAGATGCGTCGAAAGCTCGGTGATCGCGAGCCCGTGCCCGGCCGCCACATCGGCGATCTCGTCGCAATAGTCCTTGGATTCCGAGGCCCGCCGCAGGTCGAAGAGCCGCGCGTCCCAGGTCGGGATCTGCACGCCCTTGTAGCCGAGCGACGCCGCCCAGCCGCAGATCGCCTCGAAGGAATTGAAGGGCGCCACGTCGCCCGCGAACTGGGCGAGGAAGATCCCCGGCCCCTTGATGGTCCTCACGCGTCATCCTCCCCTGCGCGCCGCCGCCTTCTGGTCGGCGAGGACGATCCGGAGGACGCGGGGCGCGATCCCTTCGCGGCGGAAGGGCCTATCGCGCGGGCTTCCTCCCGTCCCGGGCGCGTTTCTTTTTCTGAGCGTCGTACATCATTTTCGGTCGCCGGGCTATGGTAGATTGTCGCGAAGGTATATTTCGACGCGGATCCGCTCCTGGTCCTCGACCACCGGCGCGCCGTCGGCGAAGGCGCGCAGCAGCCGGAGCGCGCTGCGCGCCTCATGGCCGGCGTCCTGGTTGATGATCGCCTGGATCAGCCCGGCGCGCAGCGCGGCGCGGGTATGCGCGCTGAGCTCGTGCGCGATCACCACCGGCCGTTCCGCCTCGGGCATGTCCGACAAAAGCTCGATCACCCCCCGGGTGCCGGCGCCGATGTTGTAGAGGCCGACGATCCCCGGCTGGGAGCGCATCAGCGCGGCCAGCGCGTCGCGCGTGGTCGGCGCGTCGTCCCGGCCCTCGATCACCGGCAGCGTCTCGAGCCCGGGATATTCCGCCCGCGTCACCTGCTCGAAACCCATGCGCCGCTCGACGTGGTCGCGCACCAGGAGCGAGCCCGCGACGATGCCGATCCGGCCCGCGCGCGGCCCGAGGAACCGGCCGAGCAGGCTGGCGGCGGTGCGGCCGGCGGCGACGTTGTCTATGCCGACGTAACGGCTTCTGGGAAAAAGCGGAACGTCCGAGACAAGGGTGACGACCGGCACCCCGGCCTCGGCGAGCCGCGACAGCGCCTCGCGCACCGAGGGCGCGTCGGTCGCGACCAGGGCGACGCCCGAGACCCCGGCCGGGTCGATCCGGTCAAGCTCCCGGGCCAGCGCCTCGCCGTCGAAGGGCGGCACGCCGATCACCTCGACCGCGACGCGGAAGGCGCGCAGCCGCTCGCCCTCGGCGACCACCCGCGCCTCGAGCCCGCGCATGAAGCTGTTCTGGCCCTGGGGGATCAGGAAGACGAAGCGATAGCCGCGCCGCTTCGAGAGATTGGCCGCCGCCATGTCGCGGACGAAGCCGAGGCGCGACACCGCCGCCTCGACGCGCTGGACCGTCGCCGCGCGGACCCCGCGCCGGTGGTTCAGCACGCGGTCCACGGTCGCGAGGCTGACCCCCGCCTCCTTCGCCACGTCGCGAATGGTCGGTCGCATCGCCGCGCCTTTCCCGTTTCGCGATCTCCTATCACGGCGAAGTGAGGTACGCTACTCAGAAACCCGTCACGCCTCCGCGCGATCGAAGATCCGGCCGGTCAGCCAGTCGGGCCAGTCGCGCTCGAAGAAGGCGCGCGCCGAGGCGTCGAAGGGACGGTTCGGCCGGGTGGCGACCCGGAAGGCGCCGTCCTCGAGCCGGATCAGGATCTGCTCCGCGCGGTCGGCGTCGCGCTCGAGGCGGAAGCGGTAGTCCTCGAGCGGCCCGCCCGCCGCCATCGGCACCGCCGCGCCATCGGCGGCGCGGATGGCGCGCGCGCCGCGGCTGCCGCCGCCTGCGCCGATGAAATGGTCGAGCGCGGTCAGCACCGCCTCGGAGGCGAGCGCCATCTGCCGCCATTGCAGCGCCCGGCCCACCTCGGCCGAGCGTCCCGGCGCCACGCCCTCGGCCCGGATCGCGGCGTTGAGCGCCCGCGCCTCGCCGAGCGCCGTCGCGACGCTCGAAGCGTCGCAGATCATCCCCGCCCGCGCGCTCATCCTGGCCTGCACGCTCTCGCGGATCGCGCGGACGCCGTGCGGGCTCCCCGGGCGCAGCACCGCCTCGGTCTCCGCGACCGCCGCCGCCAGCGCCGCCGTGATCGCGCCCTCCGGCGCCGGGGTGGCACCCACCGCTGCGATATGCTCGGCCGCGCGGGTGCCGAAGACCTGGCCCGCGTTGAGGGCCGCGCCGCCGGGCCGGGTCACGCCATGCGTCCCCGCCGCCTCCCCGACCGCGTAGCAGCCCGGAAGATCGGTGCGGCCCCAGGTGTCGACCGCGATCCCGCCGTTCATGTGCTGGTTGTTCACCGCGAATTCGAGCGGCGCCGCGGCGATGTCGATCTTGTAGCGGCGGTAGAGCTCGATCGCGAGCGGGTTCATGCGCCGCAGCCGCTCGATCGGCAGCGCCTGCCCGGCGCCCGCCGTCCCGAGATACGCCCGCGCGTCGTCATCGAGGTCGTCGAGCGCGAAGGGCGCGCCGCCCGGCACCGGCAAGGGGTTCCGGTTGAAATCCATGAACACCCGCCGCCCGGCCTCGGTCTCGCGGTAGATCGCGAGATCGACCAGGCTGGAACCGAAATCGAGCATCCGCGTCGCGTGGAACGGCCATTGATAGCCCTTGCGGAACACGTTCGAGGCGAGCTCGCGCGTGGTCCGGTAATAGTCGCCGAGGAAATGGTGCTCGGCTCCCTCCGCGTCGACCGAATAGATATGCGGCAGCGCCTGGACATAGGTGCCCGAGAGGTTCCACGGAAAGCCCTCGCGCCGGGTGCCGATGCCGAACTGGCTCTCGGTGAGGTTCACGAGGGTGATCCCCGCCTCCAGCGCCAGGCCAAGCGCGCCGAAGCAGCCGTTGGGATAGACGCTGTCGCGGTAGAGCTCGCCCGGGCCGCCGGCGGCGAGCACCAGCGCGCCGCATTCATAGAGCGCGAGGCCGAGCGGATTGTCGTCCGCCCGCGCCTTCGGCCGGACCGCGAGCACGCCGAGCACGCGGCGCCCGGCGCCTTCGCCTCCGGTCAGGATCCGGACCGCCGTCGTCTGGTTGTGGACCGGCACCCCGAGGCGCAACGCCTCCTCGGCCAGCACCTTGACCATCAGCCGCGAGGTCCGGGGGCCGCAGCTCGTGGCGCGGCCGACCTCGTCATGGTCGGTCTGGTAGCGCAAGGTGCCGCCGAGCCGGTCCTGCGGCAGCGGCAGGCCGAGATACTGCAGCGTCGCCATCGCCCGCGCCGAGCCGACCGCCTCGACATAGGCGGTATCGGCGTCCATCGCCCCGCCCGCGCCGATCGCCCGCGCCATCGCCTGGAAATCGTCGCCGCGCCCGGCGGTGTTCGCGGTGTGCAGCGTCTGCTTGTCCGAGCCGGAACAGGCCGAGGTGCCGCCCCAGGCGCTCTGCGTCACCACCGCCACGTCGCGGCCGCGGCGGGCAAGCTCGGCCGCCGCGCGGAGGCCGGCGGCGCCGCTCCCGACGACGATCGCGCCGTGGCGATAGACCGGGATCCGGTGGCTCCCCACCGCGACCTCGGCCACGGGCGCCGGCTCCGCCGGCAGGCGCGGCATGTCCACGTCGGTCAGGGCGTCGAGGATCGCTCGCGGCACGTCGATGGTCACGGGTGGGTCATCCTGTCTTGGGGTCGCGCCCCGGGGTTCCGAGGCTCGAATGCCGCGCGATGAGCTCGACCGGGGCGAGGCGCGTCTCGGGCGGGCGGCGGTCCTCCTCGAGCCAGGCGAGCATGGCCTCGGCGGATTCGCGGCCGAACCGCGCCACGTCGCAGCGGACCGAGCTCAGCCGGGGCCAGGTCAGCGCGCATTCCTCGATGTCGTCGAAGCCGACGAGGCGGAAATCCGCGCCGACCCGCACGCCCGCCTCGGCGAAGCCCGCCAGCATCCCGAGCGCCACGAGGTCGGAGAAGCAGATCGCCCCCTCGATCCCGGGATGCGCCGCGCTCAGCTCCAGCGCCATGTCGCGGCCGAAGGCGCGCGACGGCCGGCCGTGGAACGCCATGGTCTCGAGTCCCGCCGCCGCCATCGCGAGCCGGTAGCCCGCCATCCGCTCCTCGGTCACCGGCCGGTTGCCGAGCCCGCCGACGAAGGCGATCCGCCGCAGGCCGAGGCCGAGCAAATGCTCGGTCGCGAGCCGCCCGCCGGTCTCGTAGTCGAGCGAGGCGAAGGGGAAGCAGTCGGTGCGCGCGTCGATCCGCCGCAGCACCTGCATCGCGGGCACTCCGGCGCGGCGCACCGCCTCGAGCCCCTGCTCCTCGTCGACATAGGTCGGCGAGATCAGGAAGCCCGAGACGCCGTGCTCGATCATCGAGGCGATCACCTGTCCTTGCGTCGCGGGGGATTCGTCGGTGCTGGCGATCACCGTCGCATAGCCGCGCTCGGCGAAGGTCATCTGCGCGCTCGCGGCGAATTCGGTGAAGAACGGGTTGCGCAGGTCGTTGATGACGAGGCCGATCAGCCCCACGTCGCCGCCGCGCAGGTTCGCCGCCGAGCGGTTGTAGACGTAGTTGAGCGCGTCCATCGCCTGCTCGACCAGCTCGCGGGTCGCGGGCTTCACCAGCGGGCTGTTCTGCAGCACGTTCGAGACGGTCGATTTCGACACCCCCGCCGCCCGCGCCACGTCCACGATCGTCGGCCGCTTGCTCATCGGACCCTCCCCGCACTCTGCACCACCCGCCACGGCATATGCCGCGGCGCGGCATATCCTGCGCCGCCGCCGGGGGCAAAGGGTAGCCCCCCGCCCGCGCGCGCGCCCCGGCCCTCGGGGGCGGCGGCGGGACGCGGGGCGGCGGCGGGGCGCATCGGATCCTCCGGGGCTCAGTGGTCGGCGCGGATCATGTCGGCGGCTTTCTCCGCGATCATGATCACCGGCGCGTTGGTGTTCGAGGAGACGACGGTCGGCATCACCGAGGCGTCGACGACGCGAAGCCCGGCGATCCCGTTGAACCGCAGGCGCGGATCGACCACCGCCGCGGTGTCCGCGCCCATCCGGCAGGTGCCGGCGGGATGATGGTCGGTCTTGGCATGGGCGCAGGCGAAGTCGAAGTAGTCCTGATCGGTCCGGATCTCCGGCCCCGGCAGCCGCTCGGCCAGCACGAAAGGTTTCAGCGCCGCGCCACGCATGATCTCCTGGGCGAGCTTCAGCCCCCGGATCGACATCTCGCGATCATGCGGGTCCTCCCAGTAGTTCGGGTCGATCAGCGGCGCCGCCTTCGGATCGGCGCTGGCGAGCCGCACCGTGCCGCGCGAGCGCGGGCGCAGATAGGCGGAATTGAGCGTCACGCCGCCGTTCGGCATCGCCGCCACCCCGGCCTCGATCCCCGAGCCGAGCCCGAGATGAAGCTGGATGTCGGGCGAGCGCGCGGCCGGATCGGCGTACCAGAAGCCGCCAGTCTCGAAGAGGCTCGACGCCACCGGCCCCTTCTTCGTCAGCAAATACTGGAGCCCCGCGAGCGCCGACCAGTGCGGCCTCGCGTAGCGGTCGTAGGTGTGCGGGCCGGTGACCTCGGCGATGACGAAGAGATCGAGATGGTCCTGCAGGTTCAAGCCCACGCCCGGCTGGTCGAACACCGGCCGGACGCCCACCTCCGCCAGATGATCGGCGGGGCCGATCCCGGAGAGCATCAGCATCCGGGGCGAGCCGATCGCGCCCGAGGCGAGGATCACCTCGGACGCCGCCGTGATCCGCGCGCCGTCCATCATCTCGACCCCGGTGGCGCGGCCGTTCCCGATGAGGATGCGCTTCACCTCGACGCCGGTCCGCACCGTGAGGTTCGCCCGGCCCCGGTTCGGCGCGAGATAGGCCATCGCCGCCGAGGACCGCCGGGCGTCGCGCTGGGTGAGCTGGTAGTAGCCGACGCCCTCCTGATGCTCGCCGGCCATGTCGTCGTTGCGCGGGATGCCGAGCTCGGCCGCGGCGGCGAAATAGGCCTCGCAGATCGGGAGCGGCGCGGCGGGTTTCGAGACGCCGAGCGGACCGCCCTTGCCGTGATAGCGGTTGTCCCAGGTGTCGTTGTCCTCGGCCTTGCGGAAATAGGGCAGCACCTCCTCGTAGGACCAGCCGTCGCAGCCCATCTGCCGCCACTCGTCGTAGTCGAGCGCGTTGCCCCTCGTGTAGATCTGCGCGTTGATCGCCGAACCGCCGCCGATCACCTTGGCCTGCGTGTAGCGGATCACCATGTCCTTCATGTGCCGCTGCGGCACCGTGGACCAGCCCCAGGACCCGATGCCCTTGGTCATCTTCGCGAAACCCGCCGGCAGGTGGTAGAACGGATGCCGGTCGGTGCCGCCCGCCTCGAGCAGCAGCACCGTCGCCGCCGGGTTCTCCGACAGCCGCGCCGCGAGCACCGAGCCGGCCGAACCGCCGCCGACGATAACGAAATCAAAGCCTTCCGCGGTCATGCGGCGAGATCCTTCGAGATGATATGATCGCCGGTCCGGAGCGCCTGCGCGGCGATGGTCAGCGCCGGATTGACCGCCGCCGAGGTGGGCAGGAAGCTCGCGTCGACCACGAAGAGGTTCGGATGGTCATGCGCGCGGCAGAAGGGATCGACCACGCTGGTCGCGGGATCGGCCCCCATCTTCGCCGTGCCGCACTGGTGCGACGGGGTACGCCGGTCGAAGGGTTTCGCGAGCACCACGGAGAAGCCCGCGCGGCGCAGGACGCTCCTGAGCTTCGCCACCAGCGCCAGATGCGTCTCCCAGTTCGAGCGGCGCCAGTCGAGCACGATGCGATCGCCCGAAAGCGTCACCCGGCTCGCCGGGTCGGGCAGGTCCTCGCTCATCGCGTAGAAATCGACCGCGTGGCCGGCGATCCAGCCCGCGACCGGCGCGGGCAGGCCCGCCGCGGCGGCGAGGATCGGGCCGGAGATCTTGCCGAGGAGCTGGATATTGCCGAGCGGCGTGCCGTCCACCCCTCCGGTCAGGTAGAAATCGTTCACCATCAGCGTCTTCTGATAGACCGCCGTGTTGCGCCGGAACGGGTTGATCGCGAGAACGGCGGAGGAATTGTGGTTCATGAAGTTCCGCCCGACCTGATCCGAGCGGTTGGCGAGCCCCGAACGCAGCAGCAGGACCGCCGAATTGACCGCCCCCGCCGAGAGGATCACGAGGCCCGGCGCGAGCCGCTTCTCGGCGCCGCCCTGTTCGTAGAGCACGCCGGTCACCCGCCCCTCCGCGTCGGCCTCGAGCCGCGTCACCCGGGCGCCGGTTTCGAGCGTCACGTTGGGATGCGCGAGCGCGGCGGCGATCCCGACGCTCTCCGCGTCGCATTTCGCGCCCGTGGTGTCCGGAAAGGCGTCCCAGGGCGTGGCGCCGCGTTTGAGCCAGCTCTCGATATCGACCCCGAGCGGCAGCGAGGACGGCCGGACCCCGGCGCGGCGCAGCGCTTCGCGGGTGGCGGCGATGCTGGGCTCGTCGGGCACCGGCGGGAAGGGATAGGCGCCGGAATGCCGCGGCTCGGTCGGATCCTCGGACGCGTCGCCCCGGACGCGGAACAGCTCCTCGGCGCGCTGGTACCAGGGTTCGAGATCCTCGTAGGCGATCGGCCAGCCCGGCGTCGTGCCGCCGAGATGGCGCAAGGGCTGGAAATCCTCGGCGCGGTAGCGGATGAGGACCGCGCCGTAGAGCTTTGAATTGCCGCCGACATAATAGTAGTTGCCGGGGTTGAACGCCTCCCCCTCCGGCGTCGCCCATTCCTCGACCGGGCGGAAGTGGCCGCGGCCGAAGATCGCCGCCGGATCGCGCGCCTCCGCGCAGTCGGCGAGCCGCGCGCCGCGTTCGAGGATCACGATCCGCCGCCCGCTCGGCGCCAGCGCCGCGGCGATGGTCGCCCCGCCGATGCCGGAGCCGATGATGACGATGTCGGGGGTCGGAGTCATTTGGGGACCGTTTCATTGGCGGTGGTGGTCGGGTCTTGGCGCTCCGCTGTCCCGGACTTGATCCGGGACCTCGAGGCTCGGGGGTCGGGGGTCGAGGTCCCGGGTCGAGCCCGGGACAGCGAAGCACTTGGAGCGCCGCGGTGCGCTCGGGGCGCCCGGAGCGCCCGGAGCGCCCGGGATCAGGCGATGCGCGCTTCGGTGCGGGGGTCGAAGGCGACGGCCTTTTCCATGTTGATCGCGAAGGGGAAGACCTGCCCCGGCCGCACGTCGACATCGGCGCGGAACCGGCCCGTCACCTCCTTGCCGCCCATATGCGCCATCACGAAGGTGTCGGAGCCCGCCGGCTCGGTGATCTCGACCGGCACGTCGACCACGTGCACCGCGCGGCTGTGTCGGTCGGCGCCGTCGCGGTCGGTGATCGCCTCGGGCCGAAGGCCGAGCACGATGTCGCGCCCGTCCTGCCGCTCGAAGCCCCGGCCCTCGGCGAAGGGCAGCGCGATCTCGCCGCCGCCGCCGCGCGCCGCCTTGGCCACCGCGCGGCCGTTCTCGACCGCGACCTTGGCCGGGAAGAGGTTCATCGACGGCGAGCCCATGAAGCCCGCGACGAACATGTTCGCCGGCGTGTCATAGATCTCCTTGGGCGTGCCGAGCTGCTGCACGTGGCCGCCGAACATCACCGCGATCCGGGTCGAGAGCGTCAGCGCCTCGATCTGGTCGTGGGTCACGTAGACGATCGTGGTCCTGAGCTTCTGGTGCAGCTTCTTGATCTCGGTGCGCATGTCGACGCGGAGCTTGGCGTCGAGGTTGGACAGGGGCTCGTCGAACAGGAACACGTCCGGGTCGCGCACCAGCGCGCGGCCCATCGCGACGCGCTGGCGCTGGCCGCCCGAGAGCTGCCCGGGCTTGCGGTCGAGGAGGTGCCTGATCTGCAGGAGCTCGGCCACCTGCGCCACGGCCTTGTCGCGCTCGGGCTTCGGCACGCCGTGCATCTCGAGGCCGAAGGCGATGTTCTGGCCCACGTTCATGTTCGGGTAGAGCGCGTAGGACTGGAACACCATCGCGATGTTGCGCTCGGCCGGCCGCACGCCGTTCATCGAGCGGCCCTTGATCGCGATGTCGCCGGTCGTGACCTCCTCGAGCCCCGCGATCATGTTCAGGAGCGTGGACTTGCCGCAGCCCGAGGGGCCGACGAGCACGAGGAATTCGCCCTCCTCGATCGAGATGTCGGTCTCGTGGAGGACCTTGACGGCGCCATAGGACTTGGTCGCCTGCCGGATGTCGAGAAAGCCCATGGGATCAACCTTTTACCGAGCCTGCCATCAGCCCGCGGACGAAGTAGCGCCCGGCGACGATGTAGACGAGGAGCGTGGGCAGCGCGGCCATGATCGCGCCGGCGAAATGCACGTTGTATTCCTTCACCCCGGTCGAGCTTTGCACGAGGTTGTTGAGCGCGACCGTCATCGGCTGGCTGTCGAAATCCGAGAAGGAGGCGCCGAAGAGGAAGTCGTTCCAGATGTTGGTGAACTGCCAGATGACGCAGACGACGGCGATCGGCCCCGACGAGGGCAGCATGATCCGGCGGAAGATGGTGAAGAACCCGGCGCCGTCGATCTGCGCGGCCCGCACCAGCTCGGTCGGGAACTGCTGGTAGTAGTTCTTGAAGTAGAGCGTCGAGAAGCCGATGCCGTAGACGAGATGGACGAAGATGAGCCCCGGCACGGTCCCCGCGAGGCCCATGAGCCCGAGAAGCCGCGCCATCGGGATCAGCACCATCTGGAACGGGATGAAGCAGGCGAAGAGCAGCAGGCCGAAGACCCAGGTGTCGCCCCGGAAGCGCCACTTCGTCAGCACGTAGCCGTTCATCGCGCCGAGGATGGTCGAGATCGCGACGGCGGGGACCACCATCAGGATCGAGTTGAGGAAGAACGGCCGGAGGCCGGTCGCGGCGACGCCGATCTGCGCGGTCGACCAGGCCTTGCCCCAGGGCTCGAGCGTCCAGGCGCGCGGCAAGGACATCATGCCGCCGGACCGGATCTCGGACAGCGGCTTCAGCGAGTTCACCACCATCACGTAGAGCGGCAAGAGGTAGTAGAGGCAGAAGAGCAGCAGCAGGACATAGATGCCGATCCGCGCGACGGCGCCGGTCTGGATCACCTGGTTCGAGCCGGGGGAGCCGAGCGGCCTGACCGCGGCGGCCGAGGCTTCGGCGCTGAGATCCGTCATCACTTCCTCTCCCTCAGTTCGGACCAGATGAAGGGCACCATGATCGCCGCGATCGACATGAGCATGATCACCGCCGAGGCCGCGCCGATGCCCATCTGGTTGCGGGTGAAGGTGTAGGAATACATGAAGGTCGCGGGCAGCTCGGTCGCCGTGCCGGGACCGCCGCCCGTGAGCGCGATCACGAGGTCGTAGGACTTGATCGCCATGTGGGCGAGCACCACGAAGGCCGACATGAAGGCGGGGCGGAGCTGCGGGATCACGATCCGGCGGTAGAGCGCGAAGGTCGAGGCGCCGTCGATCTGCGCCGCCTTCATCACCTCGTTGTCGATGCCGCGAAGGCCCGCGAGGAACATCGCCATCACGAAGCCCGAGGTCTGCCACACCGCCGCGATGACGATGGTGTAGATCGCCATCTTGGGATCCTTGATCCATTCGAAGGTGAAGCTCTCCCAGCCCCAGGAGCGCACCACGGCCTGAAGCCCGATGCCGGGGTCGAGGAACCATTTCCAGGCGGTGCCCGTGACGATGAAGGAGAGCGCCATCGGATAGAGGTAGATGGTGCGGATGAACCCCTCGGCGCGGATCTTCTGGTCGAGGAAGATCGCGAGCAAAAGCCCGATCGCGCAGCAGATCACGATGTAGAGCGAGCCAAAGATCAGGAGGTTGTGGACCGCGATCCCCCAGGCCCGGAGCCCGAACAGCCGCTGGTAGTTCTGCCATCCGACCCAGCCGAAGGACGGCAGGATCTTCGAGTCGGTGAAGGACAGCACGAAGGTGAAGACGATGAAGCCGTAGACGAAGACGAGCACGATCGCGAAGCTCGGGCTCAGCACCAGCTTGGGCAAGGCGTCGCGCAGCCAGTCGACGCCGCCGCGGGTCCGGGCGGTCTCTGCCATGATGATTATCCCCCAAGGGTCGCGGGAGGAGGGCGGCGGCGCGCCGCCCTCCGGGCGGCCTTACTGCGAGAGCTCGACGGCGCTCACGAGTTCCCGCGCGGCGGTGGCGGAGTCGTACTCGCCGTTGAACTGCGCGGTGATCACATCGTACATCGCGTTCTTGACCGAGGCCGGGTTGGCATGGCCATGCGCCATGGAGCCGATCAGGTTGCCCGAGGCGGCGGCCGCCTTCAGCTCCTCATAGGCCTTCTGGCCGCAGGCGTCGTAGTCGGCGACCGAGACGTCGGTGCGCGCGGGGACCGAGCCCTTGACCTTGTTGAAGGCCTGCTGGAACTCCGGCGACATGATCGCGGTGGCGAGCGCCGCCTGTTCCGGCTTCACTTCGTCGCCCTGCTTGAAGACGGCGAACTGGTCGGTGTTGAAGGTGACCTCGGCCTCGGTTCCGGGGAAGCGGAAGCAGAGGAAATCCTGGTCCGGCACCTTGCCGGCGTTCAGGAACTCGCCCTTGGCCCAGTCGCCCATGAACTGGAACGCCGCCTCGCCGTTGATCACCATGGCGGAGGCGAGGTTCCAGTCGCGGCCGGAGAAGTTCGGATCGACGAAGCCCCGGATCACCGTCATCCGGTCGAAGGCCTCGACCATCGTGTCGGAGCCGAGCGCCTCGGTATCGAGATCGATGAAGGCCTTCTTGTAGAAATCGGGGCCGCCGGTCGACATCACCACCGCGTCGAAGATCGTCGCGTCCTGCCAGGGCTGGCCGCCGTGCGCGACGGCGATCTTGCCCGAGTCCTTCACCTTCTGCATCGCGGCGACGAGCTCGTCCCAGCTCGTCGGCGTGGCGATGCCGAGCTCGTCGAGCAGCGGCTTGTTGGCCCAGACCCAGTTGGTGGAATGCACGTTGACCGGCGCCGCGACCCAGTGGCCATCGTACTTGGAGAACTTCTGGATCGCCTCCGGCACCACCGCGTCCCAGCCCCCCGGCCCCGCGACCGGGTCGAGGTTCGCGAGCGCGCCTTCCCGCGCCCAGTCGGTGATGTCGAAGCCCAGCAGCTGCACCGCCGAGGGCGGGTTGCCCGAGGTGACGCGCGCGCGGAGCACGGTCATCGCCTGGGTGCCGCCGCCGCCCGCGACCGGCATGTCCTGCCAGCCGATGCCCTGCGCTTCGAGATCCTGCTTCAGCACGTTGAGCGCGCCGGCCTCGCCGCCGCTGGTCCACCAGTGCAGGACCTCGACGTCCGCCGCCGAGGCGAAGCCCGCCGTCGCCGCGGCGAGCGCGAGCGCGCAGGTGGTGCGTGCGAATATCTTCCGCATTCCGTCTCTCCTCCGTGTTGGTCTTCGTCTTGTCTTGTTCTTGTCTCCGCCGCCCTTCGGGCCGGCGGGCCTTCAGACCCAGGGCGCGCGCGTGCGGCCGATCCGCATCTGCACGGTCTTCACCTCCAGGAATTCCTCGATGCCGTGGTGGCCGAGCTCGCGCCCCTGCCCGCTTTCCTTGACGCCGCCGAACGGCAGTTCGGGAAAGCCGTCCATCCAGGTGTTGGTCCAGACCGTGCCCGCCCGCGCCGCGCGGGCGAAGGCGAGGCAGGTGTGGACGTTCTCGCTCCAGACCCCGGCCGAGAGCCCGTAGGCCGCGGCGTTGGCGAGCGCTATCGCCTCCTCGAAGGTCGCGAAGGTCAGGACCGACAGCACCGGCCCGAACACTTCTTCCCGCGCGATCGCCATCCCGGGCGTCACGTCGGCGACCACGGTCGGCTGATAGAATTGCCCGCCGAGCCCCGGCACCTCGAGCGGCGCGCCGCCGAGCCGGACCGTGGCGCCGGCCGCGACCGCGCCCTTCACATAGCCGTCGATCCTCGCCTGGTGCTCCGGCGAGACGATCGCGCCCACTTTCGTGGCCTCGTCGAGCGGATCGCCGAAGGCGACCTTGCGCGACAGCGCCACGACGCGGGCGGTCACCTCCTCGGCGATGTCCTCGTGGACGATGATCCGCGAGCCGGAGTTGCAGCATTCCCCGGCGTTGAAATAGACGCCGAAGGCGATCGCATCGACCGCCGAGTCGAGGTCGGCGTCGGGGAAGATCACCTGCGGGTTCTTGCCGCCGAGCTCGAGCGACACCTTCTTCAGCGTCGGCGCGGCGGCGGCGACGATCGCCTTGCCGACCGCCGTCGAGCCGGTGAAGGTCACCATGTCGACGCGCGGGTCGGTCGTCATCAGCGCGCCGACCGGGTCGCCATAGCCGAGCACGATGTTGACGACGCCGGCGGGCAGCCCGGCCTCGATCAGGAACTCGCCGAGGATGACCGTGGTCGAGGGCGTCATCTCCGAGGGCTTCACCACGGCGGCACAGCCGGCGGCGAGCGCGAAGGGCAGCTTCTGGCTCACGATCAGGAACGGGAAGTTCCAGGGCGTGATGACCGAGACGACCCCGATCGGCTCCTTCAGCAGCAGGCCGAGCATGTCGGGGCCGAGCGAATTGTGGCTGTCGCCCGAGAGCGTCCGGGCGAGCGCGGCGGCGTAGCGCCAGATATCCGCGGCGCCCTCGATCTCGGCGCGCGCCTGGGCGATCGGCTTGCCCGCCTCCAGCGTCTCGATCCGCGCGATCCGCTCGCGCTCGCGGTCGATCAGATCGGCGACCTTCAGAAGCAGCGTCGCGCGCTCCTTGCCCGAGGTCCGCGACCAGCGCCCGTCGTCGAAGGCGGCGCGGGCCGCCGCGATCGCCGCCTCGGCCTCGGCGGCGCCGCCCCTGGCCGCGCGCGTCACCACGACGCCATGCGCGGGCGAGCGGCGCTCGAAGGTCGCGCCATCCGCGCTGTCGCGCCACGCGCCGTCGATCAGGTGCCGGACCGTCAGGGCCTCGGTCGGAAGCGTGGCGCCGCTCGCGGCGACGAGGGTGAGGTCGAGCATCGTCATCTCCCCGGAAATTCCGGCTTGCGTTTCTCCGCGAAGGCGCCGACGCCTTCCGCGCGGTCGGCGCTCGCGGCGATCATGCCGCTCCCGAGCGCCTCGATCAGCGCGGCGCGATCCTCGCCCGCGCCGGAATGAATCATGTATTTCGCGACCTCGGCCGCGCGCGGCGAGAGCGTCACCGCCCGCTCGGCGATCGCCCGCGCCGCCGTCGCCACGTCCTCGGCGATCTCGGCGACGAAGCCGAGCGAAAGCGCCCGCTCCGCCCCGATCCGCCGGCCGAAGAGTGCCATCTCCTTCACCACCGGCTCGGGCAGCAGCCTTGCCACGCGCTGCGTCCCCGACCAGCCCGGCACGATCCCGACCCCGGCCTCGGGCAGCGCCAAGGTCGCGCGCGGCGTGATCACCCGGACGTCGCAGCAGGCCGCGAGTTCCAGCCCGCCGCCGAAGGCATGCCCGTTGAGGGCCGCGATCGTCGGCTTGCCGAGCCGCGCCAGCCGGTCGAAGATCCGGTGCCCCGCGCGCACCCAGTGGCGCGCGAAGTCGAACGGCCCCATCGGCCCCCAGGCGCCGATGTCGGCGCCGGCGCAGAAGGCGCGCTCGCCGGTGCCGGTCACGATCACCGCCCGCACCTCGTGCGCCTTCTCCAGTGTCGCGCAATGCGCATCGAGCGCCTCGAGCATCGGCACGGTCAGCGCGTTGAGCTTCTCCGGGTTGTCGAGACGGAGCTCGGCCACCGCGCCCGCGATCTCAAGATGGAGCGCGCTCACGACGCCGCCCTTTCGAGGTCCCGCCCGTGGGCGCGGATCACCGGCGCGGGCCTCGGCGCCAGCACGAGGCCCATCGGCTCGGTCCCGAGCAGCCGCGCCGACATCACCTTCGCATCCGGCGCGACGCTGACGCGCCCCTGCGAGGCGGCGGCGATGTCCCGCGCCGGGTCGATCCCCGGCATCACCTCGGTCGCGATCAGCCCCGCCTCGGTCAGCCGGATCACGCAGCGCTCGGTGACGTAGAGCACTTCCTGCCCCAGCTCCCGCGCGCGGCGGCCGGAGAAGGTCACGTGCTCGACCCGGTCGACCATCTTCGGGAACTTGCCCGGCTTCGCGACCCGGATCGCGCCGCCGGAGATATCGAGCTCGGCCCCGGCCTCGAACAGCCCGGCGAAGACGATCTTCCGCGCATTCGCGGTGATGTCGACGAAGCCGCCGCAACCGGCCGTCAGATAGGGCTTCTTTCCGAGCTTCGAGACGTTGACGTTGCCGTCGAGGTCGATCTCGAGGAAGGAGAGGAAGGTGACGTCGAAGCCGCCGCCCTGAAAGTACGTGAACTGCTGCGGGCTCGGCATGAAGGCGTCGGCGTTCGAGGCGCAGCCGAAGGCGAAGCCGGTGAGCGGCATCCCCCCCACGGCGCCCTGCTCGATCGCCCAGGTGACGGCGCGGGGATGGCCCTCCTCGAGCAGGATGCGCGGCACCAGCGAGCAGATGCCGAAGCCGAGGTTCGCGGTCATGCCGTCGCGAAGCTCCATCGCCGCGCGCCGCGCGACGAGCTTCTCGACCCCCGGCTCGGCGAGGTGAAAGCTCGCCCAGGGCCGCATGATCTCGCCCGAGATGGCCGGGTCATAGAGCGTCTCGGTGGTCTGCAGCTGGTCGGGATCGACCACGATCAGGTCGACGAGATGCCCCGGCACCCGCACGTCATGCGGCCGGAGCGAGCCCGCCGCCGTCACCCGCTTCACCTGCGCGATCACGAGCCCGCCGTGGTTGCGGGCGCAGATCGCCTGTTCGAGCCCGCCGAGAGTGGCGCCCTCGTGCTCGTAGGTGAGATTGCCGTGCTCGTCGGCCGTGGTCGCGCGCAGGATCGCGATATCGGGAATGATGTTGGGGAAGTGCAGCCAGGTCTCGCCGCCGAACTCGACCCGCCACACGATCGGCCGCGCGGCGGCGGCGGCGTTCATGGCACAACCTTCGCGGCTCGGATCGGCGAAGGTGTCGAGGCCGACCTGGGTCAGCACGCCCGGCCGGCGCGCGGCGGCGTCGCGGTGCATGTCGAAGAGGATGCCCGAGGGCACGTTATAGGCGGCGACCCGGTCCTCGGTCAGCATCCGCCAGATCTCGGGCATCGGCAGCGACGACGGCCCGCTCGGGTAGGAGCCCGCGATCACCGTCGAGAGCAGGCCGTCCTTGGCGATATGGTCGATGCCCTTGATCCCGTACATGTCGCCCGCCGCGATCGGATGCAGCGTCGTGAGGCCGCGCGGATGGCCCTCCGCGTCGAAGCGCGCGCCGATCGCCGCCAGCACCCTGTCCGGGCAGCCGAGGCCCGAGGAGGAGGAAACGGTCACCACCGCCCCGTCGGGGATCCGCGCGGCGGCCGCCTCGGCGGTCACGATCTTCGACTCCATCGCTCAGAACCCCTCGTAGTCGACGCGTGTCGCGCGCCCCGTCCGCGCCGCGTCGCGTACCGCCATCGCGACCGCGAGCGACTTCACCCCGTCGACGCCGTCGGCCGCCGGCGCGCCCTGCCCCGCGACCGCCGCCGCGAAGGCCTCGATCGCGCGGCCATAGAGGTCGTGCCGGTCGAAGGCGACCGCGTGCCGTCCCGAGGCGTTCACGAGCTCGACCTCGCCCACCGGCTTCTGCGTCATGATCCCGCGCCCGAAGATCGAGCCCTCGGTGCCGTGGACCTCGACGCCCGACCCGGCGAAGGGATGGGTGAAGCTCTCGTGCGTCTGGACCATCGCGCCCGAAGGCGTCGACCAGACCGACATCACGCTGTCCTCGACGCCCGCGCCCATGCCCGAGGCGCCCGCCATCGCGACGACCTCGACCGGGTCCTCGCCGAGATAGAAGCGCACCGTATCCGCGTCGTGCACGGTGATGTCGGGAATGACCCCGCCGCCCGCGCCCGCGTCGTTGATCCGCCAGCCCTGGAGATGCGGCGGCAGATGCACCGCGTGGAAGACCCGCACGCTCAGCACCCGGCCGATCCGGCCCCCGGCGATCAGGTCGCGGATCGCCCCATGCGAGCCGGCGTTCCTCAGATGGTGGTTGGTGGCGAAGGTCACGCCCGCCCGCTCCGCCGCGCGCACCATCTCGGCCGCCTCGGCGGTGGTCATCGCGAGCGGCTTCTCGCAGAGCACGTGCTTGCCGGCCGCGATCGCCGCGAGCGCCTGGGCGTGATGCTTCTCGTTCGTAGTGGAGATATAGACCGCCTCGACCCCGGGCAGCCCCAGCAGCGCGTCGAGATCAGTGGTGCTCGCGGGGATCGCGTGCCGGGCCGCGTAATCCGCCCCGCGCGCCGCGTCGCCGCTCATCACGCCGGCGATCTCGTCAGCCCGCGCCCGGATGGCGCCGATCACGTATTCGGACGCGATCGTGCTCGCCCCGACAAGGCCCCACCGCATGCGTCTCTCCCCCGCTGGTATTTTGTCACGTTCCAATTATTGGGAATCATTTATTGGAACGTACCAATTTTGTCAAGCCGGAGATGTCGCGGCCCGCGTTCCCGGCGCCCGCGTCGAATGGCCGGCCGCGTGCGACGCGAGATCGAGCGTGCTCGCACAACTGACATATCTATTGCATGTTAGACATCGACCTGATTAGGTCGGGTCCTGTCACGCATCGCGGCGGCGCCGCCCGGGGGGAGAAAGCCATGTCAACGATCGCCATGCCCGCGCCCGATCCGGCGATCCTGGCGCGCCGCGCCGAGATCGTCGCCGCGCTCGAGGCCGCGCTGCCGCCGGACACGGTGATCTCCGACCCCGCCGAGACGCGCGCCTATGAATGCGACGCGCTGACCGCCTATCGCTGCCCGCCGCTCGCCGTGGTCCTGCCCCGCTCCACCGCCGAGGTGGCGGCGGCGATGCGCGTCTGCGCCGCCTTCGGCGCGCCGGTGATCCCGCGCGGCGCCGGCACCTCGCTCGCCGGCGGCGCGCTGCCGACGGCGGACGGGGTGGTCATCGGCACCGCGCGGCTGCGCGCGGTGCTCGAGATCAACACCACCGACCGGTTCATCCGGGTCGAGACCGGCGTCACCAATCTCTCCGTCAGCGCCGAGCTTGAATCGCGCGGCTTCTTCTACGCGCCGGACCCGTCGTCGCAGCTCGCCTGCACCATCGCGGGCAATATCGCGATGAACTCGGGCGGCGCGCATTGCCTCAAATACGGCGTCACCACCAACAACCTGCTCGGCGCCACGGTGGTGCTCGCCTCGGGCGAGATCGTCGCGCTCGGCGGGCCGGAGCTCGGCGCGGCGGGGCTCGACCTCGTCGGGCTCCTCTGCGGCTCCGAGGGCCAGCTCGGCATCGTGACCGAGGCGACGCTGCGCATCCTGCCCCGGCCCGAGGGCGCGGCGCCGATGCTGATCGGCTTTCACGCGGCCGAGGTGGCGGGCGACTGCGTCGCGCGCATCATCCGCTCGGGCATCCTGCCGGTGGCGATCGAATACATGGACGACGTCTGCCTGCGCGCGGTGAAGGCCTTCTCCGACCCCGGCTATCCCGACTGCGCCGCCGTCCTGATCGTCGAGGTCGAGGGCGGCCCCGAGGAGATCGCCTGGCAGACCGAGCTGATCGCCGAGATCGCCGCGCCGCTCTCCCCGGTCGCGTTCCGCCCGAGCCGCGACGCCGACGAGGCGCTGGCGATCTGGAAGGGGCGCAAGTCGGCCTTCGGCGCCATGGGCCGGATCGGCGACTACATGTGCCTCGACGGGACGGTGCCGGTCTCGCGCCTGCCCGAGACGCTGCGCCGGATCGGCGAGCTGTCGCGCGAGCACGGGCTCGAGGTCGCCAATGTCTTCCACGCCGGCGATGGCAACATGCATCCGCTCATCCTGTTCGACGCCAACGCGCCCGGCGATCTCGAACGCGCCGAGGCCTTCGGCGCCGACATCCTCCGGCTCTGCGTCGAGGTCGGCGGCTGCCTCACCGGCGAGCACGGCGTCGGGATCGAGAAGCGCGACCTGATGACCGCGCAATACGCGCCCGAGGATCTCGCGATCCAGATGGAGGTGAAGGGCGCGCTCGACCCCGGCTGGCTGCTCAACCCGGCCAAGGTCTTCCCGCTCGCCGCGAGCGCCCCCTACCGCGACGCCGCGAGGGCCGCGTGAGCGCGCTGGCCGAGGCCGGGATCGCCCCGGCGACCGAGGCGGAGCTCGCGGCCACGATCGCCGAGGCCGCCCGCGACCGCCGCCCGCTCGCCCCGCGCGGCGGCGGCACCCGGAGCGACCCCGCCGCCGCGCCCCGGGGCGAGCCGCTCTCGACCGCGCGGCTGACCGGCATCGTCGATTACGAGCCGGGCGCGCTCACGCTCATCGCCCGCGCCGGCACGCCGCTCGCCGCGATCGAAGCGGCGCTCGCGGCCGAGGGCCAGGCGCTCGCCTTCGAGCCGCCGGATCTGCGCGGCCTCCTCGGCACCGCAGGCGCGCCGACGATCGGCGGCGTGGTGGCGACCAACGCCTCGGGGCCCCGCCGCCTCCTCGCCGGCGCCTGCCGCGATCACCTGCTCGGCCTGCGCTTCGTCGATGGCCGGGGCCGGATCCTCAGGACCGGGGGGCGGGTGATGAAGAACGTGACCGGGCTCGACCTCGGCAAGCTCCTCTGCGGCGCGCGGGGCACGCTCGGCGTGCTGACCGAGGTCGCGCTCAAGACGCTGCCCGCGCCGCGCGCCAGCCTCACGCTCGCCTTCCCCGGCACCGATCTTTCCGGCGCGATCGACCTCTTCACCGCCGCGCTGTCCACGCCCTGGGAGGTCTCCGGCGCCGCCTGGAGGGCGGGCACCGCCTGGCTGCGCCTCGAGGCCCCCGAAGCCCAGCTCGCCTACCGCCGCGACCGCCTGACCGGACTGCTCGGCACCCGTGAGGTCGAGGACCTCGACGCCGCGGCGACCACCGCGCTCTGGCGCGACCTCCGCGACCTCACGGACTTCGCGCCCCCCGGCGTCCCGGTCTGGCGCGTCCTCACCCGGCCGAGCCGGGCCGCGGCGCTCGCCGGGGCGCTGGCCGAGACCGGCGGCGCGGTGGCGCTCGACTGGGGCGGGCACCTGCTCTGGTACGCGGGCCCGGCGGAAGGCGCCGCGATCCGCGCCCTGCCGGGCGGCCGCCTCGCCACCCGCATCCGCCGCGGCGACGGCCCCGCCGACGCCGCTTTCCCGCCCGAGGCGGACCCGCTCGCCGCCCGGCTCCACGCCGTCTTCGATCCCGCCGGGATCCTCAACCCCGGCCCGGTGGGGGGCTGAGATGCAAACGACCTTCACGCCCGCCCAGCTCGGCGAGCCCGCGACCGCGCGTGCCGAGACGATCCTGCGCTCCTGCGTCCATTGCGGCTTCTGCACCGCGACCTGCCCGACCTATCAGGTGCTCGGCGACGAGCTCGACAGCCCGCGCGGCCGGATCTACCTGATCAAGGAGATGCTCGAATCCGGCCGCGACCCGGATCCGGCAACGGTGCGCCACATCGACCGCTGCCTGAGCTGTCTCGGCTGCATGACGACCTGCCCCTCCGGCGTGCATTACATGCACCTGATCGACCACGCCCGCGCCTATGTCGAGCAACGCCACCGCCGGCGCTGGGACGATCGCGCGCTGCGCTGGCTGCTCGCGGCGATCCTGCCCCACCCGGGCCGGTTCCGGCTGGCGCTGCGCGCGGCGCGGCTGGCGCGGCCGGCCCGCGCGCTCCTACCCGATCCCCGGCTGCGCGCCATGCTCGAGATGGCGCCGCCCCGCCTGCCCGCGCCCGGCACCGCCGACCGCGCGGGCACCCACCCGGCGCGCGGCCCCCGCCGCCGCCGGGTGGCGCTGCTGACCGGCTGCGCGCAGCGCACGCTCAACCCCGCGATCAACGCGGCGACGATCCGGCTCCTCACGCGGCACGGCTGCGAGGTGGTGATCCCGAAGGGGCTCGGCTGCTGCGGGGCGCTGCCGCACCACATGGGCAAGGCCGGGCAAAGCCACGCGCTCGCCGCCGCCAATATCCGCGCGCTCGGCGCCGAGATCGACGGCGAGGGGCTCGACGCGGTCGTGATCAACGCCTCGGGCTGCGGCACGACGGTCAAGGATTACGGCCACGCGTTCCGCGACGATCCGCTGGCCGCCGACGCGGCCCGCGTCGCGGCGCTCGCCCGCGACGTGACCGAGCTGATGGCCGAGATCGGGCTCGAGGGCGCGACCCATGCCCCGCCGCTCCGCGTCGCCTATCATTCCGCCTGCTCGCTCCAGCACGGCCAGGGCGTCCGCGCGGCGCCGAAGGACCTGCTGAAGGCCGCCGGCTTCACGGTGGTCGAGCCGCGCGACGGCCATCTCTGCTGCGGCTCGGCCGGCACCTACAACCTGCTGCAGCCCGAGATCGCGGCCGAGCTCCGCGCGCGCAAGGTCGCCACGCTGGAGGCGACTCGCCCCGAGGTGATCAGCGCCGGCAACATCGGCTGCATGACGCAGATCGGCGCCGGCACCCGCCTGCCGGTCGCGCATACCGTCGAGCTGCTCGACTGGGCGACCGGCGGACCGAAGCCGCCCGCGCTGGCCGGGGTCGGCGCGCCGGAGCGCGAGAACGGCTTGCGTTTGGAACACAGTTAATATATCAGTTGTAGATCATAACTCTCCGGGAGGATAGCCATGGAGCTCCAGGACACGCGCATGACCGACCGGCAGCGCCAGTACCGCGCCAACTACCGGCAGCGGGTCGCGGGCTGGTACAACGGGCTGCTGCATATCGCGATCATCTACGCGATCGGCCTGACCGCGCTTTACATCTACATCTCCAACCTCCACGACGTGACGCCGCTCGAATGGCTGACCGTCCCGGTCGTGTTCCTGTTCTGCAACTTCTTCGAATGGTGGCTGCACCTCTACGTGATGCACCGCCCGTCGAAGAACCCGATCGCGCGCGCGGTCTACAACCGCCACACGCTGCAGCATCACCAGTTCTTCACCGAAGTCGAAATGCGCTTCGCGGATCACAAGGACTACCGGGTCACCTTCTTCCCGCCCTACGCGCTCGCCTCGTTCACGCTGATGTCGATCCCGGGCGCGATCATCCTCGGCAACCTGATCACGCCGAACGTCGGCTGGCTCTTCATCACCACGACGACCTCGATCTACCTGATCTACGAGTTCATGCACTTCTGCTGCCACGTCGAGGACAACTGGTTCGTGCGCAACATGCCGTTCATCAACACGAGCCGGCGCCACCACACCGCCCATCACGACCAGTCGCTGATGATGGAGCGCAACATGAACCTCACCTTCCCGATCATGGACTGGCTCTTCGGCACCTCCGACCTCGACCGCGGCCTGCTCGGCCATCTCTTCAACGGCTACGACAGGACCCACGTGCGCCAGGACATGCGCAAGACCTCGCGCAAGCCCACCCAAGCGGCCCAGCCGGTCGCGCACCCCGCCGAATAGCGCCCCCCGTGACCCCCGCCGCGCGGATCCGAAGGGTCCGCCGGCCCGACCGGAAGGAAGCCGCCCGATGGCCTTCATCGAACCGAACCTCTCGGCCCTCGCCGTCTTCGCGCTCCTCGCGAGCATCGGCAGCCTCGGGTTCCTGGTGCTGAGCGGGGCCTTCCCGCTCGCGACCCGGCCCGATCTCGCGCGGCCGCTCGGCCTCGGGCTGATCGCGCTCAACACCGGCCTGCTCGGCCTCGTGCTCTGGGGCACGGTCGCCTTCGGCCTCGATCACCTGCGCTGGACCAGCATGGTGATCGTCGGCGGCTTCGCCCTGCTCTTCACGCCCGGCCTCTTCAACGCCTGGCCCGGCCGCTGGCGCGACGGGATGGCGGGGCTCGGGATCGTGACCCTCGGCCTCGGCCTCTCGGCCCTGCTGCTCGGCGGCCTCGCCTGATCCCGCCCCAGCTCGCTCACCCCGGTGCCAGCCAGAGACAATTTGGGAGAACAACATCGATGCCCCCCATGGTGAAAATCGGCCTCTCCGTGATGGTGGCGCTCGCCGCCCTCGCCGGATGGATCTTCATGCGCCACCTCGGCCAGACCGGGCCGCAATGGGCGCTCGCCTTCCTCGGCCCGTTCAGCGTCGTCTCGCTCTGGATCTTCCCCGAGGTGATGCGGACCAAGGGCGACGGGAGGAAGAAGGCATGAAGACCTACCTGGGCGACCGCACCATCGACGGCGTCGTCGTGACCGTGGACGGCGCCGACCTGCCGACCCACGCCGAGGCGAAGCAGTTCACCGACGCGATGTTCGAATGGGGGTTCGACGGCGCCGCGGCGACGCAGCTCGCCTTCGCGATCCTCTACGACCACACCGGCGACGCGGCCCGCGCGGGCGCGCTCGCGCCCGAGTTCATGCGCGCCGTGACCGCGAATTTCGGCAACGAATGGGAGCTGACCTCGGCCGATGTCGAGGAAGCGATCGCGCGCCTCGACGCGCCCGTGGCGCGATGAGCCCGGGCGATGTCGGAACGCATGACCGCGCCGGCGATCCGGACCGCGTCGCGGGCCGGGATGACCTTCCGGGCCTCGGTGCTGCGCGCGCCCCGGACCCCGCTCGCGACCGAGACGGTGGCGCTGACGGGGCTCGCTGCGCGGGATGTCCTTGTCAGGATACGTGCCGCCGGTCTCTGCCACACGGATCTCGAGGTCATTGACGGCGGGCTGCGCCAGCCTTTCCCGATCGTGCTCGGCCACGAGGCGGCGGGCGTGGTCGAGGCCGTCGGGCCGGAGGCGCGGGGCGTCGCGGTCGGGGATCCCGTGATCCTGTCCTGGAACCCGCGCTGCGGCGCCTGCTTCTACTGCGACCGCGACCTGCCGATCCTCTGCGAGACCTATCTCGCGAACGGCCCCGCCGCCTTCGGCTTCGACGGCGCGCCCAAGGCCCGCGCGACCGGGGGCGCCGACCTCAGCCAGCTCATGTATCTCGGCGCCTTCGCCGAATACTGCGTCGTGCGCGATCAGCAGGCGGTGCCGATCCCGCGCGAGATGCCCTTCGACCGCGCCGCGCTGATCGGCTGCGGCGTGATGACCGGCGTCGGGGCGGCGATCAACGTGGCCCGGGTCAGGCCCGGCATGTCGGTGATGGTGATCGGCTGCGGCGCGGTCGGCCTCGCCGCGATCCAGGGCGCGGCGCTCGCCGGCGCCGAGACGATCGTCGCCGTGGATCTGCGCCCCGGCCGGCTCGCCGCGGCGGCGGAGATGGGCGCCACCCATCTCGCCAACGTCAACGCCGCCGAGGCCGCGCCCGCGGCGGTCGCGCGCGACCTGACCGGTGGCCGCGGCGTCGACGTCGTGCTCGAATCCGCCGGCAACCAGCCCGCCTTCCGCCTCAGCGTCGAGGCGGTCCGTCCCGGCGGCCAGGTGGTCTGGCTCGGCAAGACCGGCGTCGACGAGGACGTCGCCTTCCGCTGGGGATCGCTAATGCAGGAGAAGCGCATCCGCCGCTCGAGCTACGGCGACGCGCGCCCGGCGCGCGACTTCCCCTTCCTCTGCCGCGCCTATCTCGACGGACGGCTCAGGCTCGACGGGCTGATCTCGGAGCGGATCGGGCTCGAGGACATCAACCAGGGCTTCGCCCGGCTCGCCGCCGGCGAGACGATCCGGAGCGTGATCGTCTTCGACTGAGGGAGCACGGACATGATCATCGACACCCCCGAGGGCGCGCTCGCCTGCCGCGCCGCCGGCCCGGCCGACGCGCCGGGCCCGACGCTCGTCCTCGTCCACGGCATCCAGGGCACCGCCGCGGTCTGGACCGGCGTGCTGACCGGCCTCGCCACCGGCCGCCGCGTGCTCGCGCCGCATCTGCGCGGCCGCGCCGGCTCCTTCGCCCCGGCCGATCCGGCGGCGTACACGATGGCGGCCTTCGCGCGCGATCTCGGCGCCGTTCTCGCCCGGGCGCCCCGCCAGGTCGTGCTGGTCGGCTGGAGCATGGGCTGCCTCGTCGCGCTCGAACATCTGCGCGCCCAGGGCGCGGACGGGCTCGCCGGGCTGGTGCTCGTCAGCGGCTCGGCCTGCCTCGCCACCCCCCCGGCGGCGGTCTGGTTTCGCGGCGACACGCCCGAGGCGATCGCCGCGAACGCCGAGGCGCGGGCCCGGCGGCTCGGCCTCGCCGAGACCGCGACCGGCATGGCCGTCGCCGGTTCCTGGATCAGCGCCCGCTCCCAGGACTACCGCCCCGCCCTCCGCGCCCTCGCGCTCCCGACGCTGGTCCTGCACGGCACCGAGGACCCCGAATGCCCGGTCGCGCATGGCGAGGCCCTCGCGGCCGGCATCCCCGGCGCCCGGCTCAGCCTCTGGGAGGGCCACGGCCACGTGCCGATGGCGGCGGCGCCGGAGCGGTTCGCGGCCGAGCTCGACGGCTTCGTCCGCTCCCGCGCCACGATCGGCGCCTGACGCTCCCGACCGGTGATATCCCGGTGATCCGCGTCTTGCATGCCTGCGACGCCTGACACAGAGTCGGCCCGGGGCGGATTCTGACGGAAGGCCATCGACGGCATGAACACCACTGCGACACCTCCCGCCGGGACGGCCGCGCGCGCGCGCGGCCGCGAGGAAGAGACGCTGACCGAACGCGCCTATGGCCGGATCGAGGAGATGATCGTCACCCTCGCGCTCCGTCCCGGCCAGGTGCTGTCCGAGGCGCAGCTCGCCGAGGAGCTCGGCATCGGCCGCACCCCGGTGCGCGAGGCGCTGCAGCGGCTGGCGAGCGAGGGCCTCGTCAACGTGCTGCCCCGCCGCGGCGTGCTCGTCTCCGAGATCAACCTCTCGCGCCAGCTGCTGCTGCTCGAGCTCCGCCGCGAGGTGGAGCGGCTCTGCGCCCGCAAGGCCGCGGCCCGCGCCCTGCCCGAGGAGCGCGCCGATTTCGCCGAGCTCACCGACCGGCTGGCCGAGGTGGCGCGCGACCGCGACTATGTCGGCTTCATGCGGCTCGACCTCAGGTTCAACCAGGCGGTGGTCGCCGCCTGCCGCAACGAATTCGCCGAACGCGCGATGCAGCGGATCCAGGGCCTGTCGCGCCGGTTCTGGTTCCAGCACTATCGCGAGACTCTCGATCTCGAGCGCTGCGCGCTCCTGCACGAGAAGGTGGCGCGGGCGATCGCCGAGGGCGATGGCGAGCGCGCGGCGGCGGCCTCGGACGCGCTGATCGACTATATCGTCGAATTCGCCCGCGCGACCGTCTGAGCCGGCGCCGGACGCGACGCGGCCGCCGGGTCTCCCCGGCGACCGCGCGTTCCCGAGGACCCGGGCTCAGTGCGAGATCGCCTCGAGCGACTTGCCCTTGGTCTCGATGCCGAAGAGCCCGATCGCGATCGCCGCGACGACGAAGGACCCCGCGCCGAGCGCGAAGACCCCCTGGTTGCCCAGCGTCGGCAGCACGATCCCGATGATATAGGGCCCGAGCAGCGAGCCGACCCGGCCGATCGCCGAGGCGCAGCCCGCCCCCGTGGCGCGCGAGCGCGTCGGATAGAGTTCCGGCGTATAGGCGTAGAGCACCGACCACATGCCGAAGAGGAAGAACTGCATGCAGAGGCCGTAGGTGATCAGCATCGTGGTCGTCGGCGCGTTGCCGTAGAAATAGGCCGCGATCGCCGCGCCGATCAGCATCAGCATCGCGGTCGGCTTGCGGCCCCATCTGTCGAGCAGGATGGCCGCGGTGATGAAGCCCGGCACGCCGGCGAGCGAGATGGTGATCGTGTAGCTCACCGATTTCGTGACGCTGTGGCCCGCCTCCTGAAGCAGCGCGCTGAGCCAGGTGGTGAGCCCGTAGAAGCCGAGCAGCGCGAAGAACCAGACGGTCCAGATCATCAGCGTCCGGCTGGCGTAGCCGTCGGACCAGAGCGCCATGAAGGAGAAGCGGCGCTCGCCGCGCGGGCGCGGGGGCAGCGGCTTCGGCTGCTCGAGCCGGGTGCCCTCGGGCAGGCGTTTCAGCACCTTGGCCTCGATCCCGTCCATCACCTTCTCGGCCTCGCGCACCCGGCCGCTGTCGGCGAGCCATCGCGGCGATTCGGGGATGAAGATCCGCACGATGAAGAGGAAGAGCGCGGGGAAGGCCTGGAACAGGAACATCGTGCGCCAGTCGAAATGCGTCAGGAAGAAGAGGCTGAGCAGGCCCGCGGCGATGAAGCCGAGCGGCCAGAACCCCTCGAGGATCGCAAGATAGCGGCCGCGTTTGGCCGTCGGCAGGAATTCCGAGAGGATCGCGAGCGCGACCGGGGATTCCATGCCCATGCCGAAGCCGAGCAGGAGCCGGGCGTAGCCGAGCGTCTGCGCGTCGGGCGCGTAGGCGCACCAGAGGCTGCCGAGCCCCCAGAACACCATGCTGACCTGAAAGACCATCTTGCGGCCGATCCGGTCGGCGAGCATGCCCGCGAGGGCCGCGCCGAGGAACATGCCGATGAAGCTCATGCTCGACAGGAGGCCGGCCTGGGCGGTGGTCAGGCCGAATTCCTCCCGGATCGAGCCGAGCAGAAAGGTCAGTGATCCGAGGTCGATGGAATCGAAGAACCAGGCCGTCGCGATGATCGCGAAGATCATCCGCTGGTATCCCGTCATGGGCAGCCGCTCGAGCCGGGCGGCGATCATGACGTCGGAAGCGGTGTCCGCCCTGGCACGGTTCGGGACGGCCCCCGCCCCGATGTCGGAAGCTAGATCTGACACTGAGTTTGTCTCCCTGCGGTTCTTTGTTATCCCGCCAGCTAAGCAGATCGGGTACTGACATTCAACAAATATGTCAGTAGTGTGCGTAGGACATGGGTCCCGGCCGCGCCGCGCGACCGCCCCTCCCGGGGCATCGCCGGGAGGCGATCCTTCCGCCGCGCGGCGGGTCGCGGGCGGCGACGCCAGGGCCACGCGCCGCTCCGGGGGCGAAGGCGCGGATTGATTTCCGGCGCCGGTTGTGTGAATATTTCATACCCCACGCGAAGGAGTCGCCCCTTTGACCGTCCGCACCACCCTGAGCTTCACCGAGCGCCACCACGGCTTCCTGCAGGGCAAGGTCGAGGACGGCGTCTTCGCCAGCACGAGCGCCGCGGTCGCCGCGGCGGTGGAGATGCTGATCGCCGAGGATCTGGCGCGGGAGACCGCGCTCGCGGCGCTGGCCGAGGAGATCCGCGCCCGCGCCGCCACCCCGCCGGCCGCCTACCTGCCGCTCGAGGAAACGCTGGCCGAGGTCCGGCGCGGGCTCGGCGGCGCGGAGCGCTGACCGCCGCGACCATGCCCCCGCCCCGGCCCTATCAGGTGCGCCTGCATCCCGGCGCGCGCGACGATCTGATCCGGATCGCCGAGGGGATCGCCGCGCGGGCCGGACGCGCCGCCGCCGAGCGGCGGCTCGACGCCTTCGCGACCGCGCTGCGCCAGCTCGGCCTGACGCCGCGCAAGGGCTCGCTCCGCGACGAGATCCTGCCCGGCCTGCGCGCCATCCCCGCCGCCGGCCGCGGCGTGGTCGCCTTCGTCGTCGACGAGGCGGCCGGCGAGGTCCGGGTCCTCGCGATCAGCTACGCGGGCTCCGACTGGCTCGGGCCGGTCCGCGACCGCGGCTGAGGCGCGATGCCGCTCGCCCCGCTCAGCCACGGCCTCTGGGCGCTGACCGCCCCGCCCGCCCCGGCGACGCCTCCCCTCGCGGGCCCGGCCGAGACCGCCGTCGCGATCATCGGCGCGGGCTACACCGGCCTCTCCGCGGCGCTCCACCTCGCCGAGGCCGGGATCGCCGCCACCGTGCTGGAGGCCGAGGAGGTCGGTTTCGGCGGCGCCGGGCGCAACGTCGGCCTCGTCAACGCCGGCATGTGGGTGCGCCCGGACGACCTCGCCGCCACGCTCGGCGCCGATCATGGCGCGCGGCTGATCTGCTTTCTCGGCGGCGCCCCGCGCGCGGTCTTCGCGCTGGTCGACCGCCACGGCATCGCCTGCGAGGCCCGGCCCGCCGGCACGCTGCATTGCGCGGCGGGCGCCGCCGGCCGCGCCGAGATCGAGACGCGGGCGCAGCAGTGGCAGGCGCGCGGCGCCCCGGTCGAGCTGCTTTCGGCGGCCGAGACGCGGGCGCGGATCGGCGGCGGCGCCTACGCGGGCGCCCTGCTCGACCACCGCGCCGGCACGATCCAGCCCCTCGCCTTCGCCCGCGGCCTCGCCGCCGCGGCGATGCGCGCGGGGGCGGCGGTCCATACCGGCTCCCCGGTGACGGCGGCGGTCCGGGATGGCCGAAACAGCGACGGCGGCGACTGGCGCCTCGCGACCCCGGGCGGCGTGCTCCGGGCGAAATGGGTGATCGTGGCGACCGACGCCTATACGAGGGAGGTCTGGCCCGCGCTGCGCCGGGGCCAGGTCCACCTGCCCTATTTCAACCTGGCGACCGAACCGGCGCCGGAGTCGGCCGGGATCCTGCCGGGCGGCGAGGGCTGCTGGGACACGCGCCAGGTGCTGACCTCGATCCGGACCGACGCCGCCGGCCGGCTCATCCTCGGAAGCGTCGGGCGGCTCGGCGCGGTCGACCGCCCGATCCACGAAGCCTGGGCGCGGCGCACGCTGGCGCGGCTCTTCCCCGCGCTCGGCGAGGTCGCCTTCGAGAGCGCCTGGTTCGGCCAGATCGGCATGACCGCGACCCACCTGCCCGCCTTCCACCAGCTCGACGCCCGCGTCGTCGCGGTCGCGGGCTACAACGGCCGGGGCATCGCGCCGGGCGTCGCCTTCGGCCGGGCGCTGGCCGAGCACGCGATGGGGGAACGGCCCGCCGAGGCGATGCCGCTGCCGGTCAGCCCGGCCGGGTCGGCGCGGTTCCGCGCGGCGCGCGAGGCCTGGATCCGGTTCGGCGCGGGCCTCGTCCACGCGCTCGCCGGGCGCTGACCGGCGCCGGCCTGGCCCTTAGCCCCGGTGCTCGTCGCCGAAGAGCTGCGCGAGGATCCGGGCCTCGAGCCGCGCGATCTCCGGCGCGCCATGCCGGCGGGGCCGCGGGATCGGCACCGGCAGATCGAGCGCGATCCGGCCCTCGTCGAGCACGATCACCCGGTCCGCGAGCACGACCGCCTCGGCCACATCATGCGTCACCAGGACGGCGGTGAAGCCCTGGTCGCGCCAGATCCGCTCCAGGAGCGCCTGCATCTCGATCCGGGTCAGCGCGTCGAGCGCGCCGAGCGGCTCGTCGAGCGCGAGGATGCTCGGCTCGCCGACCAGCGCGCGCGCCAGCGCCACGCGCTGCCGCTGCCCGCCCGAGAGCACCGAGGGCCAGTCGCCCGCGCGTTCGGCGAGGCCGACCTCGCCCAGCCGCGCCGCCGCCCGGTCGCGCGCCGCGGCGCCCTTGGCGATCCCGGTCAGCCCGACGGCCACGTTGTCGACGATCCGCGCCCAGGGCAGGAGCCGCGGCTCCTGGAACATGATCCGCGTGTCCGTCGCCCCGCGCGCCGGCGCCGCGTGCCGGATCTCGCCCGCAGTCGGCCGGTCGAGCCCGGCCAGCAGCCGCAGCAGCGTGGACTTGCCGCAGCCGCTCTTGCCGATGATCGCGAGGAACTGGCCCTTCGGCACCACGAGATCGATGCCGTCGAGCACCGGCTTGTCGCCGAAGCGCTTCACCAGCCCCCGGATCTCGAAGGCCGGCGGCGCCTCGGCCTCCGGAAAGACGGTGGCCGCGTCGAAGGAGATTTGCCGGTCGAGCATGGGTCGTTACCTCAGACGTTCTGGAACGCGGGATGCCAGGCGAGCGTGCGGCGCTCGGCGAGGCGGGCGAGACTGTCGGCGAGCTTGCCGAGCAGCGCGTAGATCAGGATCGAGAGGACGACCACGTCGATCATCAGGAATTCCCGGGCCTGCATCGCCATGTAGCCGAGGCCGGAGGAGGCCGAGATGGTCTCGGCGACGATCAGCGTCAGCCACATGATGCCGAGCGCGTAGCGCAGCCCGGTGAAGATCGAGGGCAGCGCGCCGGGCAGGATCACCTTGCGGAACAGCTCGAACGGCTTCATCCCGTAGATCCGCCCCATCTCGACGAGCTGCGGATCGACGCCCTGGATGCCGAGGAGCGTGTTGACGTAGATCGGGAAGAACACGCCGAGCGCCACGAGGAACAGTTTCGCCTCCTCGTCGATGCCGAACCACAGGATGACGAGCGGGATCAGCGCCAGATGCGGGATGTTGCGGATCATCTGCAGCGTCGTGTCGGTCATGTCGCGCGAGAGCCGCGACAGGCCGTTGGCGAGGCCGAGCGCGAAGCCGATCGTGCCGCCGATCGCGAACCCGGCCAGCGCGCGCCAGGCCGAGACGCCGATGTTGCGGATGAGCTCGCCCGAGACGAGCAGCTTCCAGAAGGCCGCGATCACCGCCGAGGGCGCCGGCAGCACATTGGCCGAGATGAGGCCCGCCCGCGCGAGCGCCTCCCAGCCGAGCAGGATCACGACCGGAAGGATCCAGCCGAGCGAGCCGCGCGCGATCCCCTTCATGACGCCTCCCGCAGTTCCGCCGCGCGGGGGCTCTCGCCGCCGATCGCGAATTCGTTGTGGATCTTCTCGCCCGCGCCGAGCGCGTCGCGCCCGAGGCCGAGCGCGGGGAACAGCATCTCGGCGACGCGGTAGGCCTCCTCGAGATGCGGATAGCCCGAGCCGATCACCGTATCGACGCCGATCGCCTGGTATTCCCTAAGCCGCGCCGCGACCTGTTCCGGCGTGCCGACCAGCGCGGTGCCCGCGCCGCGCCGGACGAGGCCGACGCCGGCCCAGAGGTTCGGGCTCACCACCAGCCGGTCGCGCCGGCCGCCGTGCAGCTCGGCCATGCGGCGCTGGCCGACCGAGTCCATCGTCTTCAGGAACTGCGCCTGCGCGCGCTCGATCTGCGCGTCGGTGACGTGGGAGATCAGCTCCTCGGCCGCCGCCCAGGCCTTCTCCTCGGTCTCGCGCACGATGAAATGCAGCCGGATGCCGAATTTCAGCTTGCGCCCGCGCGCGGTCGCCCGCGCCTGGGCGGCGGCGACCTTCTCGGCGACCAGCGCCGGCGGCTCGCCCCAGGTCAGGTAGGTGTCGACCAGCTCGGCCGCGAGCTCCTGCCCCGCCTCGGAGGAACCGCCGAACCAGAGCGGCGGCGCCGGCCGCTGCAGCGGCGGGATGTCGAGCCGCCCGCCTTCGACGCGGTAATGGTCGCCGTGGAAATCGACCGTCTTGCCCGCGAGCAGGTCCTGCCAGATCGCCAGGAACTCGCGCGCCTGGTCGTAGCGCTGGTCGTGCGGCAGGAAGACGCCGTCCCCCGCGAGCTCGGTCGGGTCGCCGCCGACCACGACGTTGAGCAGGAGCCGCCCGCCGGTCAGCCGGTCGAGCGCCGCGGTCTGCCGCGCGGCGTAGCCCGGCGAGACGACGCCGGGCCGGAGCGCCACGAGGAATTTCAGCCGCTCGGTCACCGGCGCGAGGCCGGCGGCGGCGATCCAGCTGTCGTCGCAGCTGCGGCCCGTGGGCAAGAGCACGCCCGGGAAGCCGAGCCGGTCCGCCGCCTCGGCCACGGCGCGGAAATAGCCGTGGTCGGGCGGGCGCTGGCGGCTTTCGGAGCCGAGATAGCTGCCGTCGCCATGCGTCGGGATGAACCAGAAGAAATTGATCGGATTGGTCGGACCGGCCATCGGCGGGGCTCCCTCAGATGTTGGGCTTCTCGCCCCAGGCATAGGCGGTGACGTCGATCGCCTTCGGAATGAGACCGAGCTCGAAGAAGGCGTCGGCGATCGCCTGCTGCTTGGCGAGCGTCTCCTCGGTGATCGGATAGACCGCGATCTCGTAGCGGTTCACCGCCACTTTCTGCGCCGCGAGATCGACGCCGGTCGCCTGCGCGGAGATCTCCGCGAGGTCGTCGCGATGCGCGGCGCCCCACCGGGTCGCCGCCGCGATCTCCTGCAGCGCCGCGTCGACCACGTCGGGATGCGCCTCGGCGAAGGAGCGGTTGGCGAGGTAGAAGGAATTGCTCTGCAGCGCCGGGTCGGTCTCCGAGGTCGCGAGCAGCCGCGCGCCGTGGCGCTGCTCGGCGAGCGCGAGATAGGGGTCCCAGACCGTCCAGGCGTCGACAGCGCCGCTGGCGAAGGCGGCCGCCGCGTCGGCCGGCGCGAGATAGCTCGGCTGGATCGCGTCGAAGCCGAGCCCGCCGACCTTCAGCGCCTGCACGGTGAAATTGTGCGAGCTCGATCCCTTGGCGAGCGCCACGCGCTTGCCCTCGAGATCGGCGATCTCCTTGGTCTCCGAATCCTCGGGCACCAGGATCCCCGAGAAGACCGAAGGCGTGCTCGCGACATAGACGAGGTTGGCGCCCGCCGCCTGGGCGAAGATCGGCGGCGCGTCGCCGACGAAGCCGATGTCGACCGCGCCGCTGCCGAGTGCTTCGAGGAGCGGCGGGCCGAACTGGAACTCGACCCACTCGACCTTGTCGACGCCGAGCTCGGCGAGCCGCTTCTCGAGCAGCTCCTGCTTGCGCGCGATGACGAGGATCGAGGCGCTCTTCTGGTAGCCGACCTTGAAGCTCTCCGGCGCCTCGGCGAAGGCGGCGCCGCCCGAGAGCGCCAGGGCCGCGGCCACCGCGAAGCTGGCGAGGGTGTTTCTGCGTGTGATCATCGTGGCGCTCCCGCGCGACGGGCGCGCGCGTCCCGAGGGACGCGGCGCCGCGGTGAAATGGAGGGGACCGGCCGGGTCACGACGCGGCCCGGAGGTTGCCGCCGTGGCTGCCGCCCGCGAAGATGCGCTTCTCGCCGAAGGCCTCGAAGCCGTCGGTCTTGGCGCCGCCGATGCCGAGCGCCGGGAACAGGAGCTCGGCCACGCGGTAGCTCTCCTCGAGATGCGGATAGCCCGAGCCGATCACCGTATCGATGCCGGCCGCCTGGTATTCGCGCAGCCGCGCGGCGACGGTCTCGGGCGAGCCGACGAGCGCGGTGCCGGCGCCGGCGCGCACGAGGCCGATGCCCGCCCAGAGGTTCGGGCTCACCTCGAGCTTGTCCCGCCGGCCCTGGTGCAGCGCGAACATCCGCTTCTGGCCGACGCTGTCGGAGGCGCGGTTGAACCGCTCGGCGGCGGCGGCGATCACGTCGTCGGACAGTTTCGAGATGAGCTTGTCGGCCGCCGCCCAGGCCTCCTCGTCGGTCTCGCGCACGATGAAGTGCAGGCGGATGCCGAAGGTGACCTCGCGGCCCTGCGCGGCGGCGGCGGCGCGGACCTGCGCGATCTTCTCCGCGACCTGCGCCGGGGGCTCGCCCCAGGTCAGGTACTTGTCGACGCGGTTGGCGGCGAAGTCGATGCCGGCCCCGGAGGAGCCGCCGAAGAACAGCGGCGGACGCGGAGCCTGGACGGGGGGGAAGCCCAGCCGCGCGCCGATCGCCTTGATGTACTTGCCTTCGAGCGTGGATTCGCCCTTGGCCAGCAGCTCCTCGAACACCGTGAAGAATTCCTCGGCGTGGTCGTAGCGCTCGTCATGCGGCAGGAAGACCCCGTCGCCGGCGAGCTCGGCCGGATCGCCGCCCACCACCACGTTGAGAAGCAGCCGCCCGTTCGACACCCGGTCGAGCGTCGAGGCGAGCCGCGCGTAATAGGCGGGCGAGGCCACGCCCGGCCGGACCGCGACGAGGAACTTGAGCCGCTCGGTCACCGGCGCGAGCGCGCCCGCCATCACGAAGCTCTCCTCGCAGCCGACCCCGGTCGGGAGCAGCACGCCGGAATAGCCGAGCCGGTCGACCGCCACCGCGATCTCGCGCAGGTAAGGGTAGTCGGGCGCGCGCGAGAGGTCGGAGGCGCCGAGATAGGTCCCGTCGCCGGAGGTCGGGATGAACCAGAAGAAATCGATCGGGTTGGTCATCGGGAAATCCTTGTGCTCGCGGATCAGGCGCGCGGCCGCGGCCAGACCGCGTCCGAGACGGTGATCGCGGTCGGAATGAGGCCGAGCTTGAAGAACCGGTCCGCCGTCTCCTGCTGGTGCGCGACGATCTCGGGGGTGATCTCGAAGATGCCGAACGTGGCGCGGTCGGCGGCGAGCGTCTGCGCGTCGATCGGCACGCCGGTCACCTCCGCCACGGCCGCGGCGACCTCGGGGCGGTGCGCGTCGGCCCAGACCGCCGCCTCGCCGAGCCCCGCGAGCACCTTCAGCACCGCCGAGGGATGCTCGGCCACGAAGGTCTTGTTGCCGAGGAAATAGGTGTTCACGTTCAGCACGTCGCTCGACCGCGCGAGCACGCGCGGCGCGTAGCGGGTCTCGGCGATCGCGAGGAACGGATCCCAGACCGCCCAGGCGTCGACCTTGTCCGCCGCGAAGGCCGCGGCGCCGTCGGCCGGCGCGAGATAGGTCGGCGTGATCTCGTCATAGCCGACGCCCGCCTTCTCGAGCGCCGCGACGAGCAGGTTGTGCGCGCTCGTCCCCTTGCCGACGGCGACCGTCTTGCCCCTGAGGTCGGCCAGCGTCTCGATCCCGCCGTCGGCCTTGACGATGATCGCCTCGCCCGCGCCGTTGCCGGGCAGCGCCGCGACATAGGAGATCGCCGCGCCCGAGGCCTGGCCGAAGATCGGCGGCGCGTCGCCGGTCCAGCCGAGGTCGACCGCGCCGACGTTCAGCGCCTCGACCAGCGGCGGCCCGGCGGTGAACTCGACCCATTTCACCGAGACGTCCGGCCCCAGCGCCGCCTCGATCGTGCCCTCACGGCGGGCGACCACCGGCAGGTTGGTCTTCTGATAGCCGATCTTGACCTCGGTCACCGCCTCCTCGGCGAAGGCCCGGCCCCCGAGCGCGAGCACGGTTCCGACCCCGGCGAGCGCGCCCCCGAAGGCCCTGCGCGTGATGTTCATCCTGTCTACCCCTTGTTGTCCCAACGCCCCCGCCGCCCTCAGCGCGTCCGCGGGCCGAGCCAGGCGCCGCCGCGCCGCGGCTTGGCCACCTCGCTGACCGCCTCGGCCGGTGGCGTCATCCGGGCCGTGAGCCGCCCCGCGATGAGGGCCGCCAGTCGTTCCGCGTGCCGGACCACCTCCGGCACGCCCATCAGTTCACCGACGTCGCCGCGGGCGAGCGGGCCGGCCACGAAGAGCGTCTCCGAGGCCGTACCGTCCCGGGCGACGGTCCTACAGCCCCCTGTGACCATGAGCCCGAGCCCGAGCGGGTCCTCCCGCAGGAGCCCCTCCTCGGCGAGCGCGCGAAAGGCGGGATTGCTGCGCAGGATCTCCGAATGGTCGGGGCCGGTCGTGACGACGACGGTGTCGAACCGCTCCGAACGGATCCCGGCCTCGCCGCGCGGGCGATAGCGCACCGTGATCCCCTCGGCGTCCTCGCTGGCGTCGACCAGCCGCGCCGCGAGCACCTCGAGCCGGCCGGCCGCGATCGCCGCCTCCACCACCGCCTCGACCTGGGGCGCGATCCGGAAGCGGTGCACGTCCCAGAACCGGCGCAGGTGCCGGACCAGCCGGCGCCGCTCGCGCGGCTCGAGCGCGGCCCAGATCGCGTCGCCCTGCTCGCGCACCTTGTCGAGCGCGGCGTGCCAGTCCTGGCCGCGCGCCGCGTCCGCCGCGACCGCCGCGCGGACCCGGCGCAGCACGGCGACCGCCGTGCGCTCCGGCGCCTTCGCGAAATCCGCCGTCGTGCCGCGCGTGACCACGCCGTGGCCGCGCGAGCGCAGCCCGTGGCGCGAGAGCGCCGTCGCCCGGCCGCGGAAGCCGCGCCGGTGAAGGCTCGCCATCACGTCGGCCGAGGTGAGGCCGGTGCCGACGATCAGCACCCGCTCGCCGAGGCCGATCGCCCCGATCCGGGCGTTGTCGTAGGGATCGGCGATCAGCCGGCGCGAGCCCGAGAGGCCGCGCAGCGCCCAGGGGACCGCCGGCGCCGGATGCGTCATCGCGAGCACGACGAGATCAGCGTCGAGCGCGCTCCCGTCATTGAGCTCGACGCGGTACCCCTCCCCGGCCCGGGTCACCGAGACCGCGGCGGCGCGCAGGTGCCGCACCGCGCCGGAGGCGACCAGGGGTGCCAGCTGCGCCGAGACGTACTGGCCGAAGATCCGCCGCTCGGGGAAATAGTCGCCGCGCAGCGTCAGCGTGCCGGGCGACATCTCGATCCGTTCGGTCCGGAGCCAGTCGGCGAAATGGCCGATGTCGTCGCCGATCAGCGACATCTTCGTCGCGGGCACGTTGATCCGGTGCGACGGCTCCTCGGTCGCATAGGCGAGGCCCTTGCCCAGAGTCGCGCGGGGCTCGACCACCACGATCCGCGCCTCTCCGGCCGGAAGCGCGCGCGCGAGATGAAAGGCGGTCGCCGCGCCCGAGACGCCGCCTCCGAGAATGGCGACCACCGGGCGGTGGGCTGCTGGGGGCTCGGTCTTCATGGCTCAGGTACTCCACATGGCGACGACGGGCGGTGGGAGGGCCCCGGCCCGGGACCCGGCGCCCCGGCGCGCGGCGCCAGCGGATCCCCGCAGCTTCGCAGCGCCCTTGGCCCGGCCGATCCCACGCACGACCATCCCACCTCCGAATCACGACTAACATGGTAGACATTACTGATTATAAAGGACCCCGCAACCCTGTCGGCCAAGCCCTTGTCGAATCGGCCGAATCTCGCGTCCCGCCCCCTGAGCGCTGATTCGCGGCCGCGCGGTGTCGCGCGCGCCGACGATCCGCCGCCGACCATGACGGACGGACCGCCGACATCGGCGGTCCGGCGCCCCCGCGCCCGGACAGGACGCTTTTCGCCCCGGGACGGCGAAATACGCCGGGGCCTCGGCCGGAGCACTCGGGCGCGTCGCGGCGGGCCGCGCCCGGCCAAAGGCGAACCGGCCCGCGAGAGATGCTCTCTCGCGGGCCGGTCATGAAAATTATCTGGTCTCAGTCGGTTACGCTGTGACGCCTCAGCCGAGCTGATCGAGCATGCGCCGCACCGCCTCCTCGATCCGGCGCCGGTCGATCGTGGTGAAATCGATCGGCAGCCGGATCTCGAGCCGGCCGTTGGCGGCGGTGCATTTCGCCGGCCCCTGGGCGCGGGCCACGTCGAACGTCACCTTCGCCTTGCGGGTCGCGGCCCGCGCGCGCGGCGCCGTTTCCTTCCCCGCGGGGAAGGTCTCCTCGCCCTCCCCGGCCCCGGCCCAGCGGCGCAGCACCTCGAGCTCGTCCTGGATGGTGCGGCTGTCCCAGTCGGCCAGATCATCCCTGATCCCCGCGATCACGCCCGGCTCCTCGTCGAGCCGCTTGCGCAGCGCGAGGCCGAGGTTGCGGGGGATCTCGCGCGGGTAGAGCAGGGTCTCGCCCAGACGATCGATTACCGAGACGAAGGCGCGGATGTAGCTGCGCTTCTGGTAGCCCGCGCTCTTGAACAGGATCGCCACCGCCTTGTCCGGGTCCTCGCAATCGGTCTCCGGGTCCTTGGCATAGTCGCGCGCCAGCGCCGCCATCTCGGCGAAGGAGACATCCTTGCGCACCAGATTTTCGTCGACCATCCGGCGATAGAGCGCCTCCAGCCCGCCGGCGTCGGTCATCAGCCCCGCCGGGATCACCGCGTAGCGCGGATCCCTGGTCTCGGCGAAGAGCGCGCGGAAGGCGGTCAGCCGCCGCAGACCCTGCACCAGCTCGTAGCGCCCCTGCCCCGCCGGCTCGACCCGGATCGGGTTCGAGAGACCGATCTCGCGGATCGAGGCCTTCAGCTCCTCGAGCTCCATGTCGTCGCCCGGCAGCCGGTCGCGCACCAGCTTGCTCGTGTCGATCGCGTCGAGCGGCAGCTGGTCGACGATCAGCCCGAGATCGCGCAGCCGGACGAACTCGCCGGCCAGCGCGTCGTTCTCGGTCCGGATCGCCGCCTCGGCCTCGGCGCGCGCGCGCAGCGCCTCGGCGTTCTCCTTCACCGCCATCGCCATCGGGCCGCGGCGATCGCGCGGCGCCGCCGACTTGGTCTCCAGTCCCGATCCCGGCGTCGCCGCGACCTTCCCCGCGGGGAAGGTCTGTCGCGGCGGCTCCGGCGGGGCGGGCACCGCCCCCGCCGGCTCCTCCGGCATGTCGAGGTCGAAGATGCGCCGCTTCTTCATGCCCGGGCCTCCACCTTGTCCCAGGCCGCGACGCAGACCTGCTTGAACTCCGCGTAGGCGGTGTCAAAGCTGCCCCGGGCCCTTCGCCAGGTCTCGCGCGTCATGTCGCGATAGTCGATCTCGTAGACCGAGCACAGGAACCGGCCCGACTGTTCCACCGCCCGCGTCATCTCGATCGGGCTCTCCGCCACCCGCTCGCCGAACACCCGCCGGAACGCCTCGAGCATCGCGCGGTGCAGATCGTTCGCGGGCTCGTAGCGGGTGAGCAGGAACTTCACGTCGGCGAAGGCCTTCGGCAGCGCGACCTTCCCCGCGGGGAAGGTTTCCCCGAAGCCCGCCGAGAGATCCTCGAGCGCCTCGGCGAGCTGGCCGATGAAGCTGGTGGTGGAGTCGTATTCCCAGTAGCCGGGACCGGACGGGATATAGAGCACGTCGGCGGCGAAGACCGCGTTCATCGACTGATAGCCGATCGCCGGCGGGCAGTCGAAGATGATGAGGTCGTAGGCGTCGTCCGGCAGCCCGTCGAGATAGCGCGAGACGGCGGCGAAGAACGACCATTCCGGGTTCAGGTGCCGGTACTGCGCCGAGGCGAATTCGACGAAGGCCGCGTTGGCGCAGGAGGGGATGATGTCGATGGTCGACCAGGCGGTCTGCTTCAGGAAGTCGTTGATCCGGAGCTCGGCCAGGCCGAGGTCGCGGATCGACGCCGGCAGCCGGCGCTGGGGCAGGGCGGCGCCGCTCGCCGCCCCCTTGGGCGCCGCGTTCATCCGGTCGGTCTCGTTGATCAGGTCGCGCGCCAGGATCCCCCAGACGGTGTGCTCCTCGCTCACATCCGTCAGCCCCATCGAATGGCTCAGCGTCGCCTGCGGATCGAAGTCGACCACCAGCACCCGGTAGCCGTCGAGCGCGGCGGCATGGGCGAAATGCAGCGCCACGGTCGACTTGCCCGCGCCGCCCTTGAAGTTGGCGATCGCCGCGCGGAGCGCGCGCTTGCCCTTGGGCCGGGGGGGCATCAGGCTCTGGCGGTTGATCTTCATCCGCCGGCGCAGGTCGTTGATCTCGTCGAGCGAGAACCAGCGCTGGCGCCCGTCCTCCTCGACCTCGCCGGCGGGCAGGGCCGGGTCGGCGGCGAGGCGGCCGCGGAAGGTGGACTGGTTCACCTTGAACACCAGCTCCGACACCTCCCAGCTCGAGAACCGGCGCAGCGTCTTCTCGAGCTCCGGGCTGAAGGTCTGGCGCCGGATCCAGCTCTGCATCTTCAGAGATTGCGCCTGAAGCGCGGCCAGGTCGCCATGCGTGTACATTCCGCTGCCTCTCGCTTTCGCGGACGTTGATCTCCGCTGAATCCAGAAATACGTTGATCCCGGAAAGAGCGCAAAGCAAAATACAGCCGTGTCCGGTTGTTCGAGCCGAGCCGATTCGCGCCCGGTTCGCCCCGCGGTGGCCGCCGATAAGGGGACATATCCGGCGCCGTCCCCGCGAATAGGGGGACAAACCGGCCCGATAGGGGGTCGCATACGCTGTCCCCCTATACCAGGAAACCTGATTCATTCCCCTCCAAAGGGTCCCCCGCACGGCGTGGCCGGTGGTCCTGCTTGACAGAATCGCGGATCTGGACGCTAATTCTCCTCAGTCGAGGATCTGCGTTGAGATGGGCCCGGCGAGGACGAGCGGTGAAGCAGGACCGGGGCGAACCCGGCCGACGAAGAGGCGGTCGCATGCGTGCGAAGAGACTGGTCGGTCCCGAGGCCCCCAGCCAGAAATATGACATCCTGACCGCCCTCGGCGGCTACGGCCTCGCGGCCCCGTCGGGCACGCAGCGGCTGGTGCTGCGCTTCGTCACCCTGATCACCGCGCGGTACAACTGGCGCGAGGGATCGCTCAGCGTCGGCCAGCGCGAGATCGCCCGGCTCTGGTCGGTCGACGAGCGGACCGTGAAGCGCGAGATGGCGAAGCTCAGGGCGCTCGGCTGGCTCACCGTCGAGGCCGCCGCGCGGCGCGGCCGGGTCGCGACCTACGCGCTCGACCTCGACGCGATCCGCGCCAGCACCCGCGGCGCCTGGTCGCGCGTCGGCGGCGATTTCGAGGCGCGGATGGGCGCCCTGGCCCCCGAGCAGCGCGACGACACGGTGATCCCGTTCCCGGCCCGCGACGCCGTCCGGATTACGGAGGAGCCCGCGGCGCCGGAGGAGACGGAGGTCTGGACGCGGATCCGGCACAGGCTGCGCGCCGAGGATCCGGCGATCTTCGCCAACTGGTTCGAGGCGCTGCGCTGCGAGGGCGGGGCAGGGGAGGGGCTGACGCTGATCGCCCCGAGCGACTTTCACGCAAGCTACATCCGGACCCATTTCGCCGAACGGCTGATCCGCGCCGCGCGCGCGGCGGAGGGGCGGATCGTCGGGATCCGCGGCGCTCCGGAGGCGGACGACGCCTAGCCCGGAGCGGTGGCGGGATTACCGGACGTCATATGCCCGGGCGCCGAACGGCGGATAGGGCGCTCCCTTCGCCCGGAAAGCGCCTCGCGGCGGGGTCAGGCGGTCGAGGCGAGGGGATAGACGGTGCGGGAGCGGACCTTCTCCATCGCGAAGCGCGAGGTGACGTTCTTCATCCGCACGGCGCCGGTCAGCCGGGTGTAAAAGGCGTCATAGCCCGCCATGTCGCCGACCACCACCCGCAGCAGGTAGTCGATGTCGCCGGCCATGCGGAACACCTCCATCACCTCGGGCATCGCGTCGACCGCCGAGAGAAAGCCGCCGCGCCAGTCGGCGCCATGGTCCGGCGCCTCGATCTCGACGAAGACCACGAGGCCGAGCCCGATCATCGCCGGATCGACGATGGCGACCCGGCCGGTGATCGCCCCGGCGTTGCGGAGCCGCTGGATCCGCTTCCAGCAGGGCGTCTGGCTGAGGCCGACCCGCTCGGCGATCCGCGCCAGCGACTGGTCGGCGTCGCGCATCAGCTCGCCCAGGATCTTCTGGTCGATCTGGTCGAGCTTGATCACCACGGCCGATTCCCTCGGCGCGCGGGCGTTCGCGGCGGACGCGATTCGCGCGTGCCGGCGTCCGGCCGCCACGCACGATTGGAGAACGTTTTTTGCACCTTCGTACCTCCCGGAGAAAATCCTTGCCGCGGCGCGGCGAAGAACGATCAGACCCTTCCCTTGCAAAACATGAAAATCTCGATTGATCTAGTGTAGATTAAAGGATGGGCGGGAAAACGGCCATCCGGAGCACAAGGATCGGGCAGCGTATGGGACGCACGGAATTCGACTGGCGCACGGAGGCGACCTCCCGCTACGACACGCTGGCGGCCCGGTTCCGGCCGCTGTTCGCGCGGATCGCCGAGGGCGCCGTCGCGCGCGAGAAGGAGCGGCGGCTGCCGGTCGAGGAACTGGACTGGCTGCGGGATTCCGGCTTCACCGCCGTGCGCGTCCCGCTCGAGCACGGCGGCGGCGGCGCGAGCCTGCCGGATCTCTTCCGGCTGCTGATCGATCTGGCGGAGGCGGATTCGAACCTGCCCCAGGCGCTGCGCGCGCATTTCGCCTTCATCGAGGACCGGCTGAACGCGCCCGAGGCCGAGGCGCTGCCGTGGTTCGCCCGCTTCATCGCCGGCGACACGGTCGGCAGCGCCTGGACCGAGGTCGGCGCGGTGAAGCTCGGCGCGGTCGCGACCCGGCTGCGGCCCGACGGGGACGGCTTCCGGCTCGACGGCGAGAAGTACTATTCGACCGGCACGATCTTCGCCGACTGGATCGACGTCTATACCGAGCGCGACGACACCGGCGCGCCGGTGATCGCGCTGACCGCCACCGACCAGCCGGGCGTCACCCCGCGCGACGACTGGAACGGGTTCGGCCAGCGCACCACCGGCAGCGGCGCCACGGTCTTCGAGGGCGCCCGGGTCGAGGCCGCCAACGTCTATCCGTTCGAGACCCGCTTCCGCTACCAGACCGCCTATTATCAGCTGGTGCTGAACGCGGTGCTCGCGGGGTCGGCGCGGGCGGCGGTGAGCGAGGCGGCGCGGCTCCTGAAGGCGCGCACGCGGGCCTACAGCCACGGCAACGGCCGCGTGGCGCCGGCCGACCCGCAGCTCCTGCAGGTGATCGGCCGGGCGAAGGCCGCGGCCTACGCCGCCGAGGCCGTGACGATCGCGGCGGCGGCGACGACCGAGCAGGCTCTGTTCGCGCGCCGGGCCGGGGACGCGGCGGCCGAGGCGGCGGCGAACGTGGCGGCCGAGCTCGAATCCGCCCAGGCGCAGGTGATCGCCGCCGATCTCGCCTTCCGCGCGACGACCGAGATCTTCAACGCCCTCGGCGCCTCGGCGGTCGACCGCGATCTCGCGCTCGATCGCCACTGGCGCAACGCGCGCACCGCCGCGAGCCACAACCCGCTCGTCTACAAGGAGCGGGTGATCGGCGACCACGCGGTCAACGGGACCGAGCCCGTCTACGTCTGGCAGATCGGCCAGGGCTGACGCGCCCGAGCGACTGCAATCTTTTCCGGAGTATCAGGTCCATGTCGAAGACCATCCGTTTCAACGCTTTCGAGATGAACTGCGTCGGGCACCAGTCGCCCGGCCTGTGGCGCCACCCGCGCGACCGGTCCTGGCAGTACGAGGATCTCGAGTACTGGACCGATCTCGCGAAGATCCTCGAAGGCGGGATCTTCGATTCGATCTTCATCGCCGACGTGATCGGCTATTACGATGTCTACCAGGGCAACCTCGACAACGCGCTGCTGCAGGGCGTGCAGGTGCCGGTGAACGATCCCTTGCAGCTCGCCAATCCGATCGCGCTCGCGACCGAGCATCTCGGGATCGGCATCACCGCCTCGACCTCGTTCGAGCATCCCTACACCTTCGCGCGCCGGCTCTCGACCGCCGACCATCACACCAAGGGCCGCGTCGGCTGGAACATCGTCACGTCCTACCTTGAGAGCGGGGCGAAGAACGTGGGCCAGGCCGGGCTGAAGAAGCACGACAACCGCTACGAGGTCGCCGAGGAATACGTCGAGGTGCTCTACAAGCTCTTCGAGGGCAGCTGGGAGGAGGGCGCGGTGGTCCGCGACCGCGAGCGGGGCATCTTCGCGGACCCGACCAAGATCCACGAGATCGGGCACAAGGGCCGGCATTTCGACGTCCCGGGCTATCACCTCTGCGAGCCCTCGCCGCAGCGCACCCCGGTGCTGTTCCAGGCCGGCGCCTCGGGGTCGGGCAAGCAGTTCGCGGCGGGCCACGCCGAATGCGTCTTCATCTCGACCCCGCTCAAATCGGCGACGACGGCCTATGTGAGCGAGATCCGGCGGCGCGCGGCCGAGCAGGGCAGGGACCCGAGCAAGGTCCTGATCTATGCGATGGCCACGGTGATCGTCGACGAGACCGACGCCAAGGCGAAGGCGAAATACGAGGACTACGTCAGCCACGCCTCCTACGACGGCGCGCTGGTGCTGATGTCGGGCTGGACCGGAATCGATTTTGGCCGCTACGCGCCGACCGACACGGTGAAGAAGGTCGAGACCAACGCGATCATCTCGGCGGTCGAGCATCTCGCGGGCGGCGACAAGGTCTGGACTATCGAGGAACTCGCCAGATGGGGCGGTATCGGCGGCATGGGCCCGCTCTTCGTCGGCTCGGCTTCGACGGTCGCCGACCTGCTCCAGCAATGGGTCGAGGAGACCGACGTCGACGGGTTCAACCTCGCCTACGCGCTGGCGCACGAGACCTTCGCCGACGTGGTCGGGTATCTGGTGCCCGAGCTGCAGCGGCGCGGCGTCTATCCGACCGACTATCGGCCCGGCACTTTGCGCGAGAAGCTGTTCGGCGCGGGGCCGTACCTGCCCGCGACGCATCCGGCCGCCCAGTTCCGCGACATCGAGGCGGTGAAGCGGCGCGAGGCCGAGGAGCGGACTTCGCCCCGCGTCGTCGCCGCCTTCTGAACCCGAGCGAGACCGAGGACATCATGACGACGCAACAGGCCGTGCCACCGGCCTCCTTGGACCTGCGCGGCGTCTCGCTCTCGTTCCGGGGGGTGAAGGCGATCTCGGACCTCTCCTTCTCGGTGCGGGCGGGCGAGATCTGCGCGCTCATAGGCCCGAACGGCGCGGGGAAGAGCTCGCTTCTCAACATCCTCAACGGCGTCTACGTGCCCGACAGCGGCGAGATCCGTTTCGACGGCGCGCCGTTCGACCGCATCCGCCCGATCGAGGCGGCGCGGCGCGGGATCGCGCGGAGCTTCCAGAACAACGCGCTCTTCAAGCGGATGAGCGTGATCGACAACGTGATCGCTGGCGCGGCGCGCCATGGCCGCGCCACGCTGATCGAGGAAGCCTTCCGCCTGCCGCGCGCCCGCGCCCAGGAGGCGGCGTTCCGCGCCGAGGCGACCCGCGTGCTCGACCTCCTGCGGCTCACCCGCCACCGCGACGCGGTGGTGGGCAGCCTGCCCTACGGGGTGCAGAAGCGCGTCGAGCTCGGCCGGGCGCTGATCTCGCGCCCGCGCATCCTGCTGCTCGACGAGCCGCTCGCGGGCATGAACGGCGCCGAGAAGCGCGAGATGGCCGAGATCATCGGCCGGGTGAACGCGACGCTCGGCACCACGATCGTGCTGATCGAGCATGACATCGGCATCGTGCTCGGCCTCGCGAGCCATGTCGTGGCGCTCGACTACGGGCGCAAGGTCGGGGACGGCACGCCGGCCGAGATCCGCGCCAATCCCGAGGTCATCGCCGCCTATCTCGGCACGGTTCACTGAGGGGGCCCCATGTCGCTTTTCATCGAAACGCTGATCGGCGGACTGCTCGCGGGGACGATGTACTCGCTCGTCGCGATCGGCTTCGTGCTGATCTACAAGGCCTCGGGCGTGTTCAACTACGCGCAGGGCTCGATCCTGCTCTTCGCGGCGCTGACCTTCGTCACGCTGCACGAGACGGGGATGCCGGCCGCGGTCTCGGTCCTGCTCACGATCGCGAGCCTCGTCGTGATGGCCGCGCTGATTGAGCGGCTGGTGCTGCGGCCGCTCGCGAACCGCAGCCCGATGACGCTCTTCATGGCGACGCTCGGCCTCGCCTACGTGGTCGAGGGCGGGGCGCAGGGGCTGATGGGCTCGCAGGTGCACCAGCTCGACCTCGGCATCCCGGACATGCCGATCTTCGTCGGCGACGTGCTGATCTCCCAGTTCGACCTCACCGCCGCGGGCGTGGCGATCGCGCTCGTCGGCGTGCTCTGGCTCATGTTCAACCGCACCCGGATCGGCGTATCGCTGCGCGCGGTCGCCGACGACACCCGCGCGGCGCTCTCGATCGGGATCGACATCAACCGGATCTGGCTGATCGTCTGGGCGGTCGCGGGCGTGGTCGGCCTCGTCGCGGGCGCGCTCTGGGGGGCGCGGCAGGGGGTGCAGTTCTCGCTGTCGCTCGTCGTGCTGAAGGCGCTGCCGGTGCTGATCATCGGCGGCTTCACCTCGATCGGCGGCGCCATCGCGGGCGGGCTCATCGTGGGCGCGGGCGAGACGCTGGCCGAGACCTATCTCGGGCCGCTGATCGGCGGCGGGATCACGCCCTGGTTCGCCTATGTGCTCGCGCTCGCCTTCCTCTTCATCCGTCCCGCCGGGCTCTTCGGCGATCGCGCCATCGAAAGGGTCTGAGCCCATGTCGCAACCCGATCTCTCGCTCTCCGCGGTCCCGTCGCTCCGGCCACAGCCGGTCTGGATCGCGGCGGGCGCGGTGGCGCTGCTCTACGCGCTGCCGATGGTCGCGAGCGGCTACTGGCTGAACGCGATCATCCTGCCCTTCCTGATCCTGTCGCTGGCGGGGCTGGGGCTGAACCTGCTGACCGGCTACGCGGGACAGCTCTCGCTCGGTTCGGGCGCCTTCATGGCGATCGGCGCCTATGCGACCTTCCTCCTCGCCACCCACGCCTCCTGGCTGCCGCTGCCCGTAGCGCTGGTCGTGGCGGGGCTGATCGCGGGGCTGGCGGGCGCGGTGGCGGGCCTGCCGAGCCTCAGGATCAAGGGGTTCTATCTCATCGTCGGCACGCTGGCGCTGCAGTTCTTCGTCGAATGGCTGTTCCTGAAATTCCCGTTCTTCTACAACGGCAATTCCTCCGGCACGATCGCGCTCGCCAATCTCTCGGCCTTCGGGATCGACCTCTCGGGCGACCATGGCCGCTACTGGCTGGCGCTGACGGCGATCCTCCCGCTCACGCTGATCGCGCGCAATCTCGTGCGGCACGGACCGGGGCGGAGCTGGATGGCGATCCGCGACATGGACACGGCCGCGGCGGTGATCGGCATCCCGGTCGCCCGCGCCAAGATCACCGCCTTCGCGGTCAGCTCCTTCTATCTCGGCATCGCCGGCGCGCTCTGGGCCTTCGCCTATCTCGGCACCGCGAGCGTGCAGAGCTTCGGGCTGACGCGCTCCTACCAGATCCTGTTCATCATCATCCTCGGCGGCATGGGCTCGCTCTCGGGCGCCTTCCTCGGCGCGGCCTTCGTGAGCCTGCTTCCGATCGCGCTCGACGTCGCCTTCCAGCATCTCTTCGCGGGCCAGGTCGACGCGGGCCTGCTGCAGAACCTCCAGAAGGTCATCTTCGGCGCGCTCATCATCTGGTTCCTGATCCGGGAACCCGAGGGGCTCGCCCGTCTCCTGACCGACCTCGCCGCCGGCCTCGGCCGCCGCGCGGGGTTTCGGAAACCCGACCAGCCGGCCGCGTGAACGCCGGCCCGATCCCAATGAGGACAGACATGAAACGCACCCTGATCGCGGCGCTGCTCGCCGCCACCGCCCTCGGCTCGGTCCCCGCCTTCGCCGAGCCGGGCGACCAGTACATCCCGCTCCCGACCTACCGCGTCGGGCCCTATGCCTCGTCGGGCGAGCTCTGGTGGGCCGGGACCAAGGACTATTTCCGCTACATCAACGACGTCGAGGGCGGCGTGAACGGCGTGAAGCTCGACTACGAGGAATTCGAGACCGAGTGGAACACCGACCGCATCGTCGAGGTCTATGAGCGGACCAAGGGCGGCAAGCCCGGCGAGCCGGTCGCCTTCTTCTTCACCCATTCGACCCCGGCGAGCTACGCGCTGATCGAGCGCGCGGCCAAGGACAAGATCCCGCTGGTCGACCCCGCCGGCGGCCGGACCGAGTCGATCGACGGCACGGTCTTCCCCTACGCCTTCCCGCTGCTCTTCAGCTACTACAGCCAGGCCTCGACCGGCATCAACTACATCGCCGAGAAGGAGGGCGGGTTCGAGAACCTCAAGGGCAAAAAGATCGCGACGGTCTATCACGACAGCCCCTATGGCCGCGAGACGCAGGCCGCGATCGCGGCGCTGGCCGAGAAATACGGCTTCGAGAACATCCAGATCCCGGTCGCGGATCCCGGCAACGAGCAGTCGGCGCAGTGGCGCCAGATCCGCGAGGCGAAGCCCGACTGGATCTTCCTCCGCACCTGGGGCGTCTCGACCCCGGTCGCGATCAAGACCGCCGCGCGGTTCGGCTTCCCAGCCGACCACATCATCGGCGACGTCTGGGCCGGGTCGGAATCCGACGTGATCCCGGCCGGCGAGGCCGCGATCGGCTACCAGGCGCTGGCCCCCTATCCGGGCGGCGCGGATTTCGGGATCCACGAGCGGCTCCGGGCCGAGATCCTCGACAAGGGCAAGTCGGACCTGCGCGACCAGAAGTACTTCGGCGCGGTCTACTACAACATCGGCCTCATCAACGCGGCGCTCGCGGTCGAGGCGCTGCGCGCCGGCCAGGCGCATTTCGGGAACCGCGCGCTCAACGGCGAGGAGGGCCGCTGGGCCTTCGAGCACCTGACGATCGACGAGCCCCGGCTCGAGGAGATCGGCTTCGCGGGCCTGCTGCAGCCGATCGCGATCACCCCCCGCGACCATGAGGGCGGCGGCGCCGCGCGCATCCAGCAATGGGACGGCGAGAAATGGGTGCTCGTCACCGACTGGATCAAGGCCGATCCCGAGGTGGTCCAGCCGCTGATCGCCGAGAAATCCGCCGCCTATGCCAAGGAGCACGGGATCACCCCGCGCAATCCCGACGCCGAATTCTGACCCGACCGGGCCAGCCCCGTTCCGGGGCCGCCCGCGAACTCCCCCGGAGATCCTCATGACCAGAGCCCCGCTTCGCCTCGCGGTCGCCGCCGCCCTCTCGCTCCTCGCCGCTCCCGCCTTCGCGGTCGACACGACGCCCGGCCCGGACGGCGACAAGCAGTTCTTCCCGATCGCGAGCTACCGCGTCGGCCCCTACGCCGGCGCCTCAGCCTCGATCTGGGCCGGACGCATCGACTATTACCGCTACGTCAACGAGGTCGAGGGCGGCATCAACGGCGTGCCGATCGTCTGGCAGGAATGCGAGACGGAATGGACCGCCGAGAAGGGCATCGAATGCTATGAGCGGCTGAAGCACGGGCTGAACGGCGCGCCGATCGCGGCCTATTTCCCGAATGGCGCGCCGGCGGCCTATGCCCTCACCGACCGGGCGGCGGCGGACAAGATCCCGCTGGTCACCCTCGCCTATGGCCGGACCGAGGCGACCGACGGGCGGGTCTTCCCCTACAATTTCCCGATCATGGTCACCTTCTATTCCGAGGCCTCGGCGCTCGTGAACTACATCGCCGAGCGCGAGGGCGGGTTCGAGAACCTCAGGGGCAAGACCATCGCCACGGTCTACCACGACAGCGCCTATGGCCGCGAGACGCTGGAGCCGATGGCGCTGCTCGCCGAGAAATACGGCTTCGAGAACGTGCAGATCCCGGTGGCCGATCCCGGCAACGAGCAGTCGGCGCAGTGGCGCCAGGTGCGCGAGGCGCGGCCCGACTGGGTATTCCTGCGGACCTGGGGCGTCTCGACCCCGGTCGCGATCAAGACCGCCGCGCGCTACGGCATCCCGGCGGACCATATCGTCGGTGACGTCTGGGCGAGCTCCGAGGAGGACGTGATCCCGGCCGCCGACGCGGCCAAGGGCTATCTCGCGCTCACCCCCTATCCGGGCGGCGCGGATTTCGAGATCCACAAGCGGCTCAAGGCCGCGATCCTCGACACCGGCAAATCCGACCTGCGCGACCCGAAGGCCTTCGGCAGCGTCTACTACAACTCCGGCCTCGTCGACGCGCTGATCTCGGTCGAGATCGTGCGCCAGGCGCAGGCGAAGTTCGGCAACCGGCCGATCACCAGCGAGGAGGGCCAGTGGGCGCTCGAAAACCTCCGGCTCGACGACGCGGCTCTTGAACAGGCGGGCTTCCTCGGCCTCGTGCAGAACCTCCAGCTCTCGCCCGAGGACCACGAGGGCGGCGGCGCGGTGCGGGTGCAGCAGTGGGACGGCGCGAAATGGACCCCGATCAGCGACTGGGTGCAGGCCGACCGCGCGCTGCTCCGGCCGCTCATAGAGGCCAAGGCCGAAGCCTACGCCAAGGAGCACGGGATCGATGTCTCGAACTGAGCCCGGCGTGAAGCCCGGATCCGCGGCGGAGCCCGCCGCGGCGCGGGCGCTGGAGGTCGCGGGGATCGAGGTCGTCTACGGCGGCGCGATCCTCGCCGTCGCCGACGTCTCGCTCTCGGTCGGACCGGGCGAGGTCGTGGCCCTGCTCGGCGCCAACGGCGCCGGCAAGAGCACGACGCTGAAGGCGATCTCGGGGCTGATCGCCTCGGATCGCGGCCGGGTCTCGCGCGGGCGCGTCACCTGGGACGGCGCCGAGACCGCCGGCGTGCCCCCGAACCGGCTGACCGAGCGCGGGATCGTGCACGTGCTCGAGGGGCGGCACGTCTTCCCGCAGCTCACGGTCGAGGAGAACCTGCGCGCCGGCGCCTTCCTCCGCCGCCCGTCGTCGCGCGCGCTCGAGGAACGGCTGGAGCGCGTCTACCGCTGGTTCCCGCGGCTTCGCGCGAAGCGGCGGACGCTCGCCGGGCTCACCTCGGGCGGCGAGCAGCAGATGATCGCGATCGGCCGCGCGCTCCTGACCGAGCCCCGGCTCGTGCTGCTCGACGAGCCCTCGATGGGGCTGGCGCCGAAGATCGTCGCGGAGATCTTCGAGATCATCGTCGAGCTCAACCGCGCCGAGGGGCTGTCCTTCCTCGTCGCCGAGCAGAACGTCGCCCAGTCGCTCGCCCACGCGCACCGCGCCTATGTGCTCGACGCCGGGCGCGTGGCGCTGGAGGGCGCCGCCGCGGAGCTGCGCGCCCGCGACGACCTCGACCGGATCTATCTCGGCGAAAGCGCCTGAGCGCCGCCGTCGCGGTCGCGCGCGCCCCATTCCGGCCCGCGCCGGGGATGTGCTAACCTCGCCCGGAAACGGGGCGCGGACATGACGGACCCCGGAAAGGGCCGGGGCATACCCCGGCGGTCGGCGGGGAGAAGAGCTTGAGCGCGGAAAGGACCGATCCGGGCGGATCGCGCGGCTGGCCGCCGCCGCGGGCCGGCGCGCGCCCTGGCCGCCGGATCCTCGACTGGCGGCTGATCCTCGCCGGGCTCGCGCTCATCGGCCTCGCGGTCTGGCTCGGCGGGCGCGTCGCCTATCGCCAGCAGTACGCCGCCGCCGCGGCGCGGGCCGAGACGGTGCTGCGCCTGACGGTGAACGCGCTCGAGGCCGATCTCGCGCGCTACGAGGTGGTGCCGCAGCTGATCGGCGACCTCGACCTGCTCGACGCGCTGGTCGCCGATCCCGGCGACCGGGAGCTGCGCCGGCGCGCCAGCGCATGGCTGGCCGAGCACGGCGCCGCGATGGACGCCTCGGACATCTACCTGATCCTGCCGACCGGCGAGACGATCGCGCATTCGACCTATCAGGGGCCGGGCAGCTTCATCGGCGAGAATTTCGCCTACCGGCCCTATTTCATCGATGCGATGAAGGGCGAGCGCGCGCGGTTCTTCGGCGTCGGCACCACCTCGGGGGTGCGCGGCTATTATTTCTCGGCGCCGGTGCGCGACGCCCTCGGCCGGATCGGCGCGGTCATCGCGGTCAAGGTCGACGTCGACCGGATCGAGGCCGCCTGGCGCGGCGGCGAGTACCGGGTGATCGTGACCGACCCCGAGGGGGTGGTCTTCCTCTCGTCCGAGCCGGGCTGGCTCTACCACGGGCTCCTCCCGCTCACCCCCGAGCGGCGGGCGCGGACCAGCGCCTCGCGCCGCTACGCGAACCAGCCGCTGACCGAGTTTCCGGCCGAGCGGCGCCTCAGCCATGGCGCCGAGACGCTGCGCCTGCCGGGCCCGGGGGAGGGGACGCGCGACTATATCGTCGCCTCCGAGACCATGCCGGATGAAGGCTGGACGGTGCACGCGCTGCTCGACAGCGCCGGGCCGCGGGGCGAGGCGCGCTTCGCCGCGCTCAGCCTCGCGCCGCTCCTCTCGGCGGCCGGGTTCGGCGGGCTGATGTGGCGGCAGCGCCGCGTCCAGGCCGCCGAGCGCCGCGAGCTGCGCCGCCTCGCGACCGCCGAGCTCGAGCGGCGGGTGGTGGCGCGCACCTCCGACCTCGCGCGGGTGAACGGCCAGCTGGAGCAGGAGATCGCCGAGCGGCGCGCGACCGAGGCGGAACTCCGCGCGGCGCAGGAAAGCCTGGTGCAGGTCGGCAAGCTCGCCGCGCTTGGGCAGATGTCCGCCGCGCTCAGCCACGAGATCAACCAGCCGCTCGCCGCCGCGCGCAACTACGCCGACAGCGCGGCGATCCTGATCGATCGCGGCGAGCTCGGCCGGGCGCGCGAGAACATCGCGCAGATCCTCGGCCTCGTCGACCGGATGGCGGCGATCGGCAAGCACCTGCGCCAGGCGGCGCGCCGGCCCGAGGCGCCGCTCGGCGCGGTGGCGCTCGCCCCGCTGCTCGCCGAGACCCGCACCATCGTCGGGCCCCGGCTGGCGAGCGCCGGGGCGGTGCTCGAGATCGACGTCGCGGACGACCTGCCGCCGCTCCGCGCCGGGCCGACGCGGCTGCAGCAGGTGCTGGTGAACCTCGTCACCAACGCCGCCGACGCGGTGGCGGAGGGAGCGGACCGCCGGATCACCCTCTCCGCCCGGGTGGAGCAGGGGCGCGTCGCGATCCGGGTGCGCGACCGCGGCCCCGGCGTGCCGCCGGCGATCGCGGCGCGGATCTTCGATCCCTTCTTCACCACCAAGGGCGCGGGCCTCGGCCTCGGCCTCTCGATCACCGCCAATATCGTGCGCGACTTCGGCGGCGAGATCTCCTGCGCCGACGCGCGTCCGGGCGCGGCGTGAGCGGCGGGCGGGTGCTGCTCGTCGACGACGACGAGGCGATGCGCGGCTCCACCGCGCAGGCGCTGGAACTCGCGGGCTTCGCGGTCGAGCCGCTCGCCTCGGGCGAGGAGGCGCTGCGCTTCGCGGGCCAGGGCTTCACGGGCGTGGTGGTGAGCGACATCCGCATGCCCGGGATGGACGGGATGACGCTGCTCGGCCGGGTGCGCGAGGCTGACCCGGAGCTGCCGGTGATCCTCGTCACCGGCCATGCCGAGGTGCCGCTCGCGGTCGAGGCGATCCGGGGCGGCGCCTATGACTTCATCGAGAAGCCCTTCGTCGCGCAGGAGCTCGCGACGGTGATCCGCCGCGCGCTCGACCATCGCGGCCTCGTGCTGGAGAACCGCCGCCTCCGCGCGGTGGCGGGCAAGCGCGACGACATCGAGGCGCGGCTTCCGGGCCGGACCCAAGTCATGGTCGACCTGCGCTACCGGCTCCGGGCGATCGGCGCCTCGGACGCCGACACGCTGATCATCGGCCCGACCGGCGCCGGCAAGGAGGTGGTCGCCCGCGCGCTCCACGACATCTCCGCCCGGGCGGCGCGGCCCTTCGTGGTGATCAACTGCGCCGCGTTGCCCAAGGCCTTGATCGAGAGCGAGCTTTTCGGCCATGAGGCGGGCGCCTTCCCGGGCGCGCTCCGCCCGCGCTACGGCAAGTTCGAGCACGCGCGGGGCGGCACGGTGCTGCTCGACGAGATCGGGGCGATGCCACTCGACCTTCAGGCGAAGCTCCTGCGCGTGCTGCAGGAGCGGGTGATCACCCGGCTCGGCTCGAACGATCCGGCGCCGCTCGACGCGCGCTTCGTCGCGGTCAACAAGGAGGACCTCGCCGAGGCGGTGGCGCGCGGCGACTTCCGCGAGGATCTCTACTGGCAATTGAGCGTCGCCGTGCTGCATGTCCCGCCGCTCGCGGCGCGGCGCGAGGACGTGCCGCTCCTCTTCCCGCAGCTCGTGCGCGAATCCGCCGCGCGCCACAATCTGCCCGAGCGCGCGGTGCCGCCGGCCTTCCTCTCCGGCCTCGCGGCGCGCGACTGGCCCGGCAACGTGCGCGAGCTCCGCAACCTCGCCGAGCGGTTCGCGCTCGGCCTCGAGGCGGCCGAGGAGCGGCCGGTCGAGGGCGCGCGGCTCGCCGAGCGCGTGGCCGAGTTCGAGCGCGGCCTGATCGCGGGGGCGATCGCGGCGCATGGCGGCCGGCTGCGCCCGGTCTACGAGACGCTCGGGATCTCGCGGAAGACGCTCTACGAGAAGATGCGGAAGCACGGTCTCGACCGCCGGATGATCCTCGACGAGTAGGGTGGGCGATTCCGCCCACCTTCCTCCGCCCGCGCTCAGGCTCGCCGTTCCTGGCATGCGCCCTTTCGGGAGCGCCGCGCGGCGTCGGTGGGGGATGGTGGGCGGAATCGCCCACCCTACGGGTGGATTTCCACCCATGGTCCGGCGCGGATGTTACGCTTTCCACCCATTTCTGGCGCGCGCGCGGCGATTTCGCCGCCGGGCGGCGCCTTTTTCTTTGTCCCGGGCCGGGCCATGGCGGCAGGCTGCGGGGCAGGTCACGCGCCCCAGAAGCGCGGTCCCGAAACTATCTCTGGGAGGAGAACATGGCTCACAGGAAGCTTCTCGGCGCGCTTTGCGCCGCGATAATGATCACCGCCCCGGCTTTCGGCCAGGACTATCCCGAGCGTCAGATCACCATGGTGGTGCCCTTCGCGGCCGGGGGCCCGACGGACACGGTGGCGCGGCTGGTGGCCGAGCGCATGTCGTCCGACCTCGGCCAGCAGATCGTGGTCGAGAACGTCGGCGGCGCCGGCGGCACGCTCGGCGCGGCGCAGGTCGCGAAGGCCGATCCGGACGGCTATACCGTGCTCCTGCACCATATCGGCATGGCGACCGCGGCGACGCTGTACCGCGCGCTCCCCTATGACACGCTCGACGCCTTCGACTATGTCGGCCTCGTCACCGAGGTGCCGATGGTCGTGGTGGCGCGGAAGGATTTCGAGCCGGCCGATTTCGCGGGCTTCATCGACTACGTGAAGGCGAACGCGGACCAGCTCACCCTCGCCAACGCCGGCATCGGCTCGGCCTCGCATCTCTGCGGCATGCTGCTCATGCAGGCGCTCGAGGCGCCGCTGGTGACGGTTCCCTACAAGGGCACCGGACCGGCGATGACCGACCTGCTTGGCGGCCAGACCGACATCATGTGCGACCAGACCACCAACACCACGCAGCAGATCAAGGGCGGCACGGTGAAGGCCTACGCGGTCACTACGCCGGAGCGGCTCGCGCTGTTCCCCGACCTGCCGACGGCGGGGGAATCGGGGCTTGAGGATCTCTCGGTCGGGATCTGGCACGGGATCTACACGCCGAAGGGCACGCCGGCGGAAGTGAACGAGCGGCTGGCGGAATCGCTGCGCCTCGCGCTCGCCGACGAAGGCGTCGCCCAGGCGATGGCCGATCTCGGCACCGCGCGCTCCTCGGCCGAGGACGCCACCCCCGCCGCGCTCCAGGCCAAGCTCGAGGCCGAGATCGCCCGCTGGAAGCCGGTGATCGAGGCGGCCGGCGTCTACGCCGACTGATCCCGCCCGCCCCGCCGCCCGCGTGGCGGGGCGTCCAACGTTCCGGGAGAAACGCATGTCCACGAAACCCAGCGACCCGACCGACATCGCCACGGGCCTCGCGCTGATGGCGGCGGCGGCGTTCTTCGGCTGGCAGACGACGGGGCTCGAGATCGGCACCTCGCTCAGGATGGGGCCGGGCTACTTCCCCATGGTGCTGTCGAGCCTGCTCTTCGTCCTCGGCTTCTTCATCCTGCTCAAGGCCTTCGGCCGGACGGGCGAGCCCTTCGGCAAGGTCGCCTGGCGCGGCCTCGTCTTCATCCTCGCGGCGCCGGTCTTCTTCGGCCTGACGGTGCGCGGGCTCGGCTTCGTACCCTCGCTCTTTCTGACCACGCTGATCGCGGCGCAGGCCTCGGTCCGGATGCGGCCGGGCGCGGCGCTCATCCTCGCGGTCGCGGTGACGATCCTCTCGACGCTGATCTTCAGCTACGGGCTCGGCCTGCCGTTCCGGCGGTTCGGCCCCTGGGTCCAGTTCTGAGGGGGCGGGCATGGATCTTCTCAGCAATCTCGCCCTCGGCTTCTCGGTCGCCACCTCCCTCGCCAACCTCGCCTTCTGCCTGATCGGCGTCCTGCTCGGCACGCTGATCGGCGTGCTGCCGGGGATCGGCGCCACCGCGACGATCGCCATGCTGCTCCCGATCACCTTCCAGCTCGAGCCGGTCTCCTCGCTCATCATGCTCGCCGGCATCTACTACGGCGCGCAATACGGCGGCTCGACCACGGCGATCCTGATCAACATGCCGGGCGAGAGCTCCTCGGCGGTGACGGCGATCGACGGCTACCAGATGGCGCGCAAGGGCAAGGCCGGCACCGCGCTCGCCACCGCGGCGATCGGCTCGTTCTTCGCCGGCACGGTCGCGACCTTCCTCGTCGCGATCTTCGCGCCGCCCCTGACCGCCGTGGCGTTGCGATTCGGCGCGGCGGAATATTTCTCGCTCATGGTGCTCGGCCTCGTCATGTCGGTGGCGCTCGCCCATGGCTCGGTGCTGAAGGCGCTCGCCATGGTGGTGCTGGGCCTCCTGCTCGGCATGGTCGGGACCGACATCTACACCGGCGCGCCGCGCTTCACCCTCGGCATCACCCAGTATTCGGACGGGCTCAACTTCGTCGCCCTCGCGGTCGGCGTCTTCGGCATCGCCGAGATCCTGCGCAATCTCGAGGACGAGCACGACCGCGAGGTGATGACCAAGGAGGTGCACAACCTGTTGCCGACGCGGGCCGAGTTCCGCGAGATGGCGGGACCGGTGCTGCGCGGCACCGGCATCGGCTCGCTGCTCGGCATCCTGCCGGGCGGCGGCGCGATCCTCGCCTCCTTCGCCTCCTACACGGTCGAGAAGAAGATCTCGAAACATCCGGAGGAATTCGGCAAGGGCGCGCTCGCGGGCGTGGCCGGGCCGGAGAGCGCCAACAACGCCGGCGCGCAGACGAGCTTCATCCCGCTGCTCACGCTCGGCATCCCGGCCAATCCGGTGATGGCGCTGATGGTCGGCGCGATGATCATCCAGGGCATCGTCCCCGGCCCGAACGTGGTCAGCGAGCAGCCGCTCCTGTTCTGGGGCATCATCGCCTCGATGTGGATCGGCAACCTGATGCTGGTGGTGCTGAACCTGCCGCTGATCGGGCTCTGGGTGAAGCTCCTGACCGTGCCCTATTACGTGCTGTTCCCGATCATCATGGCGATGTGCTCGATCGGCGTCTATTCGGTCGCCTCGAACACCTTCGACCTCTACGCCGTCGCCTTCTTCGGGCTGCTCGGCTACCTGATGTCGAAGCTGCGCTGCGAGCCCGCGCCGCTCCTGCTCGGCTTCGTGCTCGGCCCGCTGCTCGAGGAGAACCTGCGGCGGGCGATGATCCTGTCGCGCGGCGATCCCGCGACCTTCGTGACCCGCCCGATCAGCGCGACGCTGCTCCTGCTCGCGCTCGCGGTGCTCGTGCTCGTCTTCCTGCCGCAGATCCGCAAGCGGCGCGACGAGGTCTTCACCGAGAGCGACGCCTGAGATCCCGGGAGGGCGGGACGACCGCCCTCGTCCGACACCGAGAAACTGGGAGGATGAGAATGACCCTTTCCCTGACACGCCGCGGCCTTCTCGGCGCCGCGCTGGCGCTTGGCCTCGCGGGCCCGTCCGCCGCCGATTTCCCCGACCGGCCGGTGACGCTGGTGATCCCCTTCGCGGCCGGCGGCTCGACCGACGTCGTCGGGCGCATCGTCGCCGAGCGCATGGGTGCCGCGCTCGGCCAGCAGATCGTGGTGCAGAACGTCGGCGGCGCGGGCGGCAGCCTCGGCGCGGGCCAGGTCGCGCAGGCCGATCCGGACGGCTACACGATCCTGATGGGCACGGTCGCGACCCACGCGCTCAATCCGCTGATCCTGAAGCAGAAGCCCTATGACCCGGTCGCGGATTTCGCGCCGATCTCGCTGCTCGTCGTCGTGCCGAACGTGCTCGCGGTCAATCCCGAGCTGCCGGTCGAGACGGTGGAGGAGCTGATCGAACTCGCCAAGACCGAGCCGCTCGCCTATGCCTCCTCGGGCAACGGCACGCCCCTGCATCTCTCGGGCGAGCTCTTCAAGTCGATGGCCGGGATCGACCTCATCCACATCCCCTACAAGGGCTCGGGCCCGGCCCTCACGGATGTGCTCGGGAACCAGGTGCCGATCATCTTCGACAACCTGCCCTCGGCCTCGGGCCACATCACCTCGGGCAAGCTCCGCGCGCTCGGCGTCATGACGGCGGAGCGCGCGCCCTCCTTCCCGGACGTGCCGACCATCGCCGAGACGCTGCCCGGCTACGAGACCTACACCTGGAACGCGCTCTTCGCCCCGGCCGGCACGCCGCCCGAGGCGATCGCGAAGCTCAACGAGGCCGCGCTCGCCGCGATGGCCGATCCCGCCGTCGCCGAGCGGATGACGGAATTCTCCGCCACGATCGTCGCCTCCTCGCCCGAGGCGCTGGCCGAGCATGTCGCGGCCGAGATGACGAAATGGGAGCCGGTGGTGCGCGACGCGAACGTCAGCCTCGACTAAGCGGGGGCTCGACTGAGCGGGGCTCGACGCCGGCGCGCGGCGGCGGCAGGATGGCGCCCGTCGCGCCGGCGGGGCGCGGGCCGGACCGGGAGTCGAGACGCATGACGCCGCTGAGGAACGAACGGGCTCGCCGGGGCGGGCGACGCGGCCCGGGCGCGGGGCGCTGAGCGATGGAGGCGTCCCGCGATCTCGGCCTGTTCGATTTCGTCGTGATCGGCGCGGGCTCGGCCGGCTGCGTGCTCGCGAACCGGCTGAGCGCCGATCCGCGCCACCGCGTGCTGCTGCTCGAGGCCGGCGGCGGCGACAACCATCTCTGGGTCCATATCCCCGTGGGCTACATCCATGCGATCGGCAACCCGCGGCTCGACTGGTGCTTCAGGACCGAGGCGGAGCCCGGGCTGAACGGCCGGGCGCTCAACTATCCGCGCGGCAAGGTGCTCGGCGGCTGCTCCTCGATCAACGGCATGATCTACATGCGCGGCCAGGCGCGCGACTATGACCTCTGGCGCCAGATGGGCAACGCGGGCTGGGGCTGGGAGGACGTGCTGCCGTTCTTCCGCCGCTCCGAGCGCTATTTCGGCGGCGCCGACGCGATGCACGGCGGTGACGGCGAACTCCATGTCGCGCGGCAACGGCTCAACTGGCCGATCCTCGACGCGGTGCGCGCGGCGGCGATCGAGCTCGGCATCCCCGCCAACGACGACTTCAACCGGGGCGACAACGAGGGCGTCGGCTATTTCCCGGTGACCCAGCGCGGCGGGCTGCGCTGGAACGCGCGCAAGGCCTTCCTCGATCCGGCGCGGCGGCGGCCGAATCTCACCGTGCTGACCCATGCCGAGGTGCCATCGGGGCGCGCCCCGCCACGTCCGGGCCGGGGCCGAGGTGGTGCTGGCGGCGGGCGCGATCGGCACGCCGAAGCTGCTGGAGCTTTCGGGCATCGGCGCGCCGGAGGTGCTCGGGCGGCACGGGATCGCGGTCCGGCACGCGCTGCCCGGGGTGGGGGAGAACCTGCGGGACCACCTGCAGATCCGCACCGTCTTCCGCGTCAGCGGGGCCCGCACGCTGAACGACCGCGCCGCGACGCTCGCCGGGCGGATCGGCATCGCGGCGGAATACGCGTGGCGCCGCTCGGGGCCGATGGCGATGGCGCCGAGCCAGCTCGGGATCTTCACCCGCTCCTCGGACGCCTACGAGACGCCCAACATCGAGTATCACGTGCAGCCGCTGTCGCTCGACGCCTTCGGCCAGCCGCTGCACCGCGAGCCGGCGCTGACCGTCTCGGTCTGCAACCTGCGCCCGCTCAGCCGGGGCAGCTCGCATCTGCGCAGCGCCGACCCGTTCGCGCCCCCGGAGATCCGGCCGAACTATCTCTCCGATCCGGCCGACCGCGAGGTCGCGGTCGATTGCGTGCGCCATGCGCGGCGGCTGATGCGCGCCGAGGCGCTGCGCCGCTACGCGCCGAGCGAGGTCCTGCCGGGGGCGGAGCTCGTCTCCGACGCGGCGCTGGCCGAGGCGGCGGGCGCGATCTCGACGACGATCTTCCATCCGGTCGCGACCGCGCGGATGGGCGCCGACCCGATGGCGGTCGTGGACGCGGAGCTGCGCGTCCACGGGCTCGCCGGGCTCAGCGTCGCCGATGCCTCGGTGATGCCGACGATCCCGAGCGGCAACACCCACGCGCCGGTGACGATGATCGCCGAGAAGGCGGCGGTCATGATCCTCGCCCGCGCCGCCGCCTGACACTCGGTCCGCGGGACGGGCGCGGATCCGGGCTCAGCCCGCCGGCGCCGGGGCGCGGGTGGCCGCCGCCGCGAGGCCGAGGCGGACCGCCGCCTCGATCGGGTCGATGACCGGCACGCCGGCGAAGGCCGCCGCCTGCTCGGCCCAGCCGCCGAGGCCGGCGGAGCCGAGGATCACCACCCCGGCGCCGGAGCGCCCGAGCGCGCCCTCGAGCGCGTCCCGGAGCCGGGCGGCGGTCTCCGGCCCTCGCCGCGCCGCCTCGGCGACGCCGATCCGCGCCGCCTCGACCGCGCAGCCTGCGCCGCCGCCGTAGCGCCCGACCAGCGCCTCGATGCCGGGGACGGCGGCCGCCACCGTGGTCAGCACCAGGATCCTGTCGCTCAGCGTGCGGGCGAGGGCGAGGCTCGCCTCGACCGCGCCGACCACCGGTCCGAGGCCGAGCCGCCGCGCCGGGGCGAGCGCGATGTCGTCGAAACAGGCCAGCACATAGGCGTCGTAGCCGGGCTCGGCGGCGAGGAGCGCCAGCGCCAGCGGCTCGGCGATCGCGCGGTCGGCCGCGCTTTCGATCGCGCACGGGGCGCCCTCGGGATGGATCACCCGGGCGCAGTCGCCGGGGCCGAGGACGCGGCGGGCGGCGGCGCGGACCAGCTCGTCGACGGCGGGGTCGGCGTTCGGATTGACGAGCAGCAGGCGCCGTCCGGGCGCCTCGCCAGGTTGGGGCGCGACGCGCCTCACCGGCGCGCCGGCATGTCGGGCGGCGAAATGACGGGCCAGATCATCGGGACGGCGAAGATCGTCATGGCCGCGCGAGAGGGCCGGGAGCCGCGCGTGACGTCCGAATCCCGGCCGCCGCGACCACCGGCGTCGGGACCGGCGTAGCCATGGCGGGGGAGGGGAGGGAGGGGCAGGGTCCGGGTCCTTTGCTGGGCGCGTCGCCGGTTCGGAAGCGAAGATGAAACGAGGGTTTCTGAAGGGGCTGCCACAGGAAACACGCATTTCGGACCATGGGTCAACGCCGATATATCATGAAATCATCGTTTCTTGTCAGATTCGCGCGGTCTGCCTCGCCGAGGGCAGTTTCGGCACTCGGAGCGCGCGTCGGAAGCGCCGTGGGTCAGAGCTCCCCGAGCGCGTCGTTCATCTGCTCGATGCGACGCAGCCGCTCGCGGCCGGCGGCTCCGGCGCGCTCGATCGCTCGATTTGCGATCAGGTGGCAGAGGCCCATCACCGCGACATGGTTGAAGAGCGGACCGTTCGAGCGGGTCTGGCAGCGCAGGTGCCAGGTTGCCTCGGGCCAGGGGGGCATGCCCTCGTCGCTGATCAGAAGCATCGGCGTCCCCGAGGCGGTGATCTCGGAAAGCAGCGTCTCGGTCCCCGCCACCCGCCGGCGCAGCGCGAAGACGATGGCGAGGTCGTCGGGGGCGAGGCTCGCGAGATGTTCGCCCATGGTGTGGCCGGGGCCCGGGATCGCCGCCACCTGGCTAAGCACCTGCGTCAGTTGCCATCGCAGGTAGGAGGCGAAGGGCTGGCTCGCGCGGAAGCCGATCGCCCAGACCCGCCGCGCGCTCAGGATCGCCTCGGCGATCGCGTCGAGCGTCGGGACGTCGACGCGCGCCAGCGTGTCGCGCAGGTTCGCCGATCCGATCTCGGCATGGGCGGCGATCGGGTCCCCGGCCGCCGCGGCCGGGGCGAGGAACAGCCGCGATCCGCTGGCCTGGCCCTCGCGGGCGTGGCGCCGGGCGTCCTCGTAGGTCGCGTAGCCGAGCCGCCGCACGAAGCGCGAGACCGTCGCCTTGGAGACGCCGGCGAGATCCGCGAGCTCGGAAGCCGAGTAGCTGGCCAGCTCGCCCGGGAAGTCGGAGAGGAAATCCCCGAGCTTGCGCTCGGCCGGGTGCAGCTCGGGCAGCGCGCGGCGGATCCGGGTCAGGAAGGACGGGTCGTTCGAAGCCAAGGGGCACCTCCGCGATGAAACGCGAGTTTCAGGCTCGGGCGCCGCTTTTGCAACCGCCCCCGCCCGGGACGCGGCGCGGCCGAGGCGCGCGGCGGCTCGACTGCGCGCGAACTGACCGCGGCGGGGGCCGATCTGTCTGAAATCTGGGCGCCGCGCGGTTCGGGGCCCGCCGGCCGCGCGAAGTGTTTGCCGCCGCCCGCGGATTGGTCTAAGGCCCGGGATCGAGCCCTCCCGCGCGCCGGGACAGCGATCAGGCAGCCACGCCGGCCCCAGGGGCCCGCTGAGCCATCCCAGGAAACAGCGTCGGAACTCCCAGCACCCGAGCGGTCGCGCGGCACGGATCCCCATCCCGCCGGCATGCCGCCCCCGGGCGCCGGGCGGGATCGCGCGCACCGGCCTCCAGTCTCGGGGAGTATGGCATGACGCGGACGGACACGAAATTCGGGCTCTACGACGCCGCGCTGGAGAAAAGCAGCTGCGGCGTCGGCTTCCTGACGCGCAAGGACGGGCTGCAGACGCATGACGTCCTCCTGAAGGGGCACGAGGCGCTCTGCGCCGTGCCGCATCGCGGCGGCATGTCCTCGGAGGGCGTCGGCGACGGCGCCGGCGTCTCGGTCGACCTCTCGCTCGGCTTCTTCTCCGAGCTGACCGGCGAGACGCTGGAGCCGGGCGGCTTCGGCGTCGGCAATTTTTTCATGCCGAGCGACCCCGCCGCCGATCCCGAGGCGATCCGCATCATCGAGGCCGCGCTCGACGAGCAGGGGCTCGCCGTCATCGCGCGGCGCGACGTGCCGGTCGACGAGAGCGTGCTGCGCCCCGCCGCCGTCCGCTACCAGCTGCCGATCCGGCAATGGATCTTCCGCGCGCCCGAGGGCGTGCGCGGGGCCGCGCTCGATCTCCGGGTGCACCAGGCGCTGCTTGCGATCGAGGCCGAGGCCTATACCCGCGACGCGCTCGCCGGGCTCTATCCGCTGTCGCTCTCGGCGCGGACCCAGGTCTTCAAGGGCCGGCTCAATTCGAACGAGATCGTGCCCTATTTCCGCGACCTGACCGATGCGCGCCACGCGGTGCATACGATGTATTTCCACACGCGGTTCTCGACCAATACCGACCCGCATCCGACCATGGCGCAGCCGTTCCGGCTGATGGCGCATAACGGCGAGCTCAACACCGACAAGAAGAACCGGCTCTCGGAGGCCGCGATCGCCAAGGCGAAGAACCGCGCCATCATAAGGCCGCGCGGCCAGTCGGACAGCTGCCGGCTCGACCAGACGCTCGAGGCGCGGGTGGTCGAGGACGGCGTCGATCTCGTCACCGCCGTGGTCTCGATGATGCCGCCGGCCTGGGAGAACGACGACACGCTGGCCCCCCGGGTGCGGGCGATGCTCGAATATTTCTCGCTCTACGAGGAGAAGAACGACGGCCCCGCCGCGCTGATCTTCGGCGACGGCACGATCATCGGCGCCCGGCTCGACCGGCTCGGGCTGCGCCCGCTCCGCACCGTCGAGACCGAGGAATATCTCGCGGTGATGTCGGAGGCGGGGCAGATCGACTTCCCGCCCGAGAGCGTGCTGCGTCGGGGCCGGATCGAGGCGGGCGGCATGCTCTTCTACGACCACGCGACCGATCGCGCCTATGGCACGGTCGAGGCGCTGGAGATGCTCGCCGAGCGGCGGGACTATCCCGCGCTGCTCGAGGGCGCGCGGGTGCGGCTCGACGACCTGCCCGACATCCCGGCCGAGAAGCAGGGCTCGCCGCTGCGCTATTCGGGCGATCTCGAGCGCCACGCCCGCTACGTCGCCTATTCGCACAACCAGGAGAGCTTCCGGTTCATGATGGATCCGATGCTCGCGACCGGGGCCGAGCGGATCTCGGCCATGGGCTATGGCAATGCGATCAACGCGCTCTCCGACAACGAGGGCGGCGTCGCCAAGTATTTCTCCCAGCGCTTCGCCCAGGTGACGAACCCGCCGCTCGATTCGATCCGCGAGGCGGACGGGATGACCCTGCGCGTGGCGCTCGGCGCGCGGCCCAACATCGGCGCGCAGGCGGCGCGGCAGATCGTGGTGAATTCGCCGATCCTGACCCATCTCGAGATGCTGAAGATCCGCGAGCAGACCGAGACGCCGGTGCGCCGGTTCGAGATGCTCTACGAGCCGGTCTTCGACGACCCGGAGGCGAACGAGGCGGCGCTGATCGGCGCGATCGACGCGCTCGCGGCGCAGGTCACCGATTTCGCCGCGCGCCAGGGCGGGATCGCGGTCATCACCGACCGGCACGTCTCGCGCGCCCGCGCGGCGCTGCCGACGACGCTCGTGGTCTCGGCCGTGAACCAGGCGCTGATCGCGGCCGGGATGCGGCTGCGGGTCTCGCTCATCATCGAGAGCGGCCAGATCTCGTCCTCGCATCACATCGCCTGCGCGCTCGGCTTCGGCGCGGCGGCGGTCTATCCGCTCGGCGTGCAGTTCCGCGCCGAGGAGAAGTTCGGCGCCGAGGCGGACAAGGCGTTCAAGCGCTTCGCCAAGGCCTCGGAAAAGTCGCTGATGAAGACGATGGGCAAGGTCGGGCTCTGCACCGTCGAGAGCTATTCGGGCGGCGAATTCTTCGAGCCGAACTTCCTCGACACCAACGACCCGGTGCTGCGGCGCTATTTCCCCGACGTCCGCTCGGCGGTCGGCGGCGCCAATTTCGCGGTGATCGCCCAGGCCTCGGCCGACTGGCACCGCCGCGCGCTGAGCGTGACGCGCGAGGAGGAGGTGCCGATGCTCGGCCTCTTCAAGGAGCGGGCCGAGGGCGCGGGCCACAGCTACGGCACCACCGCGGTGCGCGGCTTCGTCGACATGACCGAGGAGGGGATCGTCTTCCCGACGGCGGACGAGGAGATCGACCCCTTGCGCCTCCTGACGCTCGGCCGGCTCGGGGACGCGTTCGGGATCACCGACGCGGGCTATTCGCAGACCAGCTTCGACCGGCTGACGCCCGAGGCGATCGACGGTTTCGCGATCACGCCCGGCTATCGCGCCTTCGCCCGGATGATGGTCGAGGAGCGCGCGCAACGCCCGGCGGCCCTGCGCGACGTGCTGGCCTTCCCGGCCGATGTGAGCTTCCTCGCCGCGGCGGACGAGTTCCGGCGCGAGCTCGGCCGGTTCGATCCGCGCGGCAACGACGGCTTCATGGTGCGCGGCCTCGTCTGCGCGCCGTTCGAGGCGGATCACTTCCGGCTGCGGCTGACCGGCGAGGGCGCGCGCGACATCGCCCGGCTCGACGCGCTCGGCCAGGCGCTGGTCGATCTCTTCGACGGCGCGATCACCGGGCACTGGCTGCAGGCGGGCGCGCTGATCGTCCAGGCGACCGGGGCGGCGCGCGACTGGCTGTCGCGGCTGCGCGCGGCGCCCGAGGCGATCGCGCTCGACGCCGTGCAGCCCGCGCACGAGATCACGCCGACGCTCGCCTCTGGGGCGATGTCGCACGGCGCCCTGGTCGCGACCGCGCACGAGGCGGTGGCGCATGGCACCAACATGGCCGGCGGCATGTCGAACTGCGGCGAGGGCGGCGAGCACCTGACGCGCTCCGGCACGATCCGGGGCTCGAAGATCAAGCAGTTCGCCTCGGGCCGGTTCGGCGTCTGGGCGGGCTATCTCGCGGATCCGATGCTCGAGGAGATCGAGATCAAGATCGGCCAGGGCGCGAAGCCGGGCGAGGGCGGCCAGCTGCCCGCGGCCAAGGTGACGGTCGAGATCGCCGCCGCCCGCGGCGGCACGCCGGGGGTGGAGCTGGTCTCGCCACCGCCGCACCACGACACCTATTCGATCGAGGACCTCGCGCAGCTGATACACGACGCCAAGGCGGCGCGCTGCCGCGTGGTGGTCAAGCTCGTCTCTTCCGAGGGGATCGGCACGATCGCGGTCGGCGTCGCCAAGGCGGGCGCCGACGTGATCAACGTCGCGGGCAATACCGGCGGCACCGGCGCGGCCTCGGTCACCTCGCTCAAGTACACCGGCCGGGTGGCCGAGATCGGCATCGCGGAGGTGCATCAGGCGCTTTGCGCCAACGGGCTGCGGAGCAAGGTCGTGCTGCGCTGCTCCGGCGCGCACCAGACCGGCGGCGACGTGGTGAAATCCGCGCTGCTCGGCGGCGACAGCTTCGAATTCGGCACCACCGCGCTCATGATGCTGAAATGCGTGATGGCGAAGAACTGCAACATCAAATGCCCCGCCGGGCTCACCACCAATCCGGAGGTGTTCGACGGCGATCCGCGGGCGCTGGCGCAGTACCTGCTCAACATCGCCCATGAGGTGCGCGAGATCCTGGCCGGGCTCGGGCTCAGGTCGCTGCGCGAGGCGCGGGGGCGGTCGGACCTCCTGCACCTGATCCGGCATCCCGCGGCGGTGGGCCAGCTCGACCTCCGCGCCATGCTGCGCCGGGTCGAGGAGGTCGTCGTCGCGGATCCGGTCTACATGGAACGCGATTTCGCGGTGGACGACGCCTTCCTCGAGCTGCTGCGCCCCGCGCTGGTCGAGGGGCGGGCCGAGCATGTCGATCTCGGCGGCGATCTCCACCTCGGCAACCGCGACAAGTCGGTGGGCGGCCAGCTCGCGGTCGATATCGAGCGGATGCTGAACCACGAGCTCGCCGATGTCGCGCTGCCGATGGCGGTCACCGACGACCGCGGCCGCCGCTTCCTGCGCCCGGGCTCGGTCCGGATCGCGACCCAGGGCTCGGCCGGGCAGTCCTACGGCGCCTTCTGCAACGACGGCATGGTGATGACCCATACCGGCACCTGCAACGACGGCGTCGGCAAGTCGGCCTGCGGCGGCGAGATCGTGATCCGCTCGCCCGGCGGCGGCTCGGACGCGCCGGGCGGCAACGTGCTCATCGGCAACTTCGCCCTGTTCGGCGCCACCGGCGGCCGCGCCTTCGTCGAGGGCCAGGCCGGCGACCGGTTCGCGGTGCGCAATTCCGGCGCCACGGCGGTGGTCGAGGGCGTGGGGGATTTCTGCGTCGAATACATGACCAACGGCGCGGTCCTGAACCTCGGCGCCTTCGGCAAGGGCTTCGCCAACGGCATGTCGGGCGGCTTCGCCTATCAGTACGACCCCTATGGCGAGCTCACCGACCGCGCGAGCCACGATTCCGTGCTGATCCGCCACCTCGCCGACGGCGACGCCGAGGCGGAGATCCACGCGGCGGCGGTGCGCCAGCTGCTGCTGTGGCACCTTGCCGCGACCGGATCGCGCAAGGCGGAATGGCTGCTCGCGAACTGGGAGGCGGAATCGGGGCATTTCGCCTATGCGCTGCCCCGCGCGCTGCTGCTCTACCAGGACGCCGAGGCGATCCGGGCGGCGAAGCCGCGCAAGGACCTGCTCGAGGAACTGGCGACCGGGCTCGCGCAGCATCAGGTGCGCAAGCTGAAGCGCGCCTGGCGCGCCGGCGCGCCGGTGCTCGACGGCCGCGCGCCGGGCCGCGACGCGATGACCGAGGAGGAGACCTTCGAGCTTCTCAACAACTGGACCGTGCTCGACACCGCACAGGAGCTGGCGCGGGCGCGGCTGAAGGCGGGCGGCGCGGAGGATCCGGGCGTGCGCAAGGCGGCGCGCAACCTGATCCTGACCGAGGATTTCGCGCTGATGGCGCGGCTGCTGCGCCATGCGCGCGAGGCGATCGCGGGCTACTCGGACGAGGAACTGGCGGTGATGATCTCCGCGAAGCGGATCGGCGACTACAAGGAGGCCCTGGCGCTGCGCAACATTCTCTCGATGGACAGCCCCGGCACCTACGGCTGGATCCTGCACCACGACCGGCGCAATCGCGCGGCGATCGGGCGGATCCCCTCGTTCGAGGAGCTCTTCGCCCACGAGGCGCTGGCCGAGATGGCGCGGGGGTGACCGGCATGCGTCCGCCCTACATTCCCGAGGAAGCGCCGTTCTCGGGCGACCAGCGCGCCTGGCTCGCCGGCTTCGTCACCGGGCTGCGCGCCCGCGCCACGCTCGTCGCCGTTCCGGCCGAGCCCGGGCCGGTCACGGTGCTCAACGTCCTCTACGGCACCCAGACCGGCAACGCCGAGGCCGTGGCCGAGATGGCCGCGAAGACCGCGCGCGGCATGGGGTTCGACGCCCGGGTGCAGGCGCTCGACGACGTCGAGATGGAGGCGCTCGCCGCGATGCGACGGGTCATCGTCGTCTGCTCCACCTATGGCGAGGGCGAGATGCCCGACAACGCGCAGCTGTTCTGGGAGGCGCTGTCGTCCACGGCCGCGCCCCGGCTGGAGCAGATGCGCTTCGGCGTGCTGGCGCTCGGCGATTCCGGCTATGACGGCTATTGCCAGGCCGGCAAGCTCATCGACCTGAGGCTGGAGCAGCTCGGCGCCCAGCGGCTGGCGCCCCGGGTCGATTGCGACGTCGATTATGAAGACCCCGCCGCCGGCTGGATCGCCGCGACCCTGCCGCTCGCCTCCGAGAAGGGCATCGCCGCGGCGCCCGCGCCGGTGATCGCCGCCGGGACGGGCAAGAGCGGCTGGAGCCGCAAGAACCCCTATCCGTCGCGGGTCGCGACCAACCGGGTTCTCTCCGGCGAGAGCTCGGCCAAGGAGATCCGGCATTTCGAGTTCGACCTCGGCGACAGCGGGCTGAGCTACGAGGCGGGCGACGCGCTCGGCGTGGTGCCGCTCAACGATCCCGCGCTGGTCGAGGCGCTGCTCGAAACGCTCGGCGCCGGGCCGGAAACCGCGATCGCGGGCGACGACCGGCCGCTCGGCACGCTGCTGACCGAGGCCTACGAGATCTCGACCCCGTCGAAGGAGCTCATCGCCGCGGTCGAGGCCCGCGCCGGCGACGACGAGCTGACCCGGCTCCTGAAGGCGGGCGAGCGCGAGGCGCTCGACGGCTGGCTCTGGGGCCGCGACACGCTCGATCTCGCGCGGATGCTGCCTGGGGGGGCGCTCGACGCCGCGGATTTCGTCGCCCTGCTCAAGCCCTTGCAGCACCGGGCCTATTCGATCTCCTCGAGCCCGAAGGCGCATCCGGGCGAGGTGCATCTCACCATCGCCTCGGTGCGCTACGCGAGCCGGGGCCGGGCGCGGGGCGGGGTCTGCTCGACCTTCCTTGCCGACCGCGCGAACGGCGCGGCGGGGATCTTCGTCTCGCCCAACCGCAACTTCCGCGTGCCGGGCGACGACGCCGCGCCGATGATCATGGTCGGCCCCGGCACCGGGATCGCGCCGTTCCGGGGCTTCCTCGAGGAGCGCCGGGCGCGCGGCGCCACCGGGCGCAACTGGCTCTTCTTCGGCGACCAGCACCGGGCCAGCGACTTCATCTACGACGACGAGCTCGGCGAGATGAGCGCCTCGGGCCTCTTGACCCGGCTCGACCTTGCCTTCTCGCGCGATCAGGACGAGAAGGTCTACGTGCAGACCCGGATGCGCGAGAACGGCAAGGCGCTCTACGCCTGGCTGGAGGAGGGCGGCCATTTCTACGTCTGTGGCGACGCGACGCGCATGGCGCGCGACGTCGACCAGGCGCTGCACGAGATCATCGCCACCCACGGGGCCATGTCGCCCGAGGCCGCCACCGAACATGTCAACGGCCTGAAGCGCGAGAAGCGCTACCTGCGCGACGTCTATTGAGCAGGCAGGCCTCCGATGGAGGCTGAGGATGACGCAATTCCCGGGGCAGGGCATGCCATGCCGCCGCGCCCTCCAGGGCTGTCCCGCCGGGGACGCGCCGGCGCCGGATCTCGCGACGCTGGTCGCGACCCGGCCGGACGCGCGGCTGCTCGACGCCGGGGCCGAGGAGCTCGCGCTGCTGCTGCCGCAATTCGCCCGGGCGACGGCGAGCACCGTCGGGGGCGCGGCGCTCCTGTCCGAGGGCGGCGGCTACGCGCAGCCGCGCATGGCGGGGGCCCGGCTCGCCTCGCCGGCGGGCCGCGTCGCGCTCAGGCTGTCGGCGGGGCGGGGCGAGCGGCTCGCCTATACCGCCGCCGACCCGGCGCGGGGAGCGCCCGCGGCGCTGCATCTCTTCGATCCCGCGGGCCGGACCACGCATCGCGCCGAGATCGCGGCGCCCGAGGACCTGCTCCTGCTCGCCGCGCTGGTCGCGCAGATCCCGACCGGGGCCGGGGAGATCCCGGTAGTACCCGACACCGCGCCGGCCGTGATACCGCACCTGCCGACGATCCGCCACGCGCGCGCGCACTGGCCGCGCGCCGAGCTCGCGCGGCACATCGACGACCTCGTGCTCGACGGCGGCCGGAGCCGGCGGGCCTGCCTGCCGCATGTCGGACCCGGCGCCGCGCGCCGGATCGAGCCGCGCGTGCTCGACCATGTGCTCGACCTGCTGGCGCGCCGGCGCTTCACCTTCCGGCGCGCCGTGATCCGGCCGGGCTGCCTGCAGAGCCACGAGGGCGTGCTCGACTCGCTCTGGCCCGAGGGCGACCTGCTCGTCATGACCTCGGCCCGGGCGACGATGGCGCTCGATCTCGAGCGGGTCGCGGATGTCTGGGTGACCGCCCTCGGCCCGGCGGGGGGCGAGCGGGCGACCGCGCTCGAGCTCTACGACCACGACGGCGCGGCGATCGCGGCCTTCCTGCCCGCGACCCGGGGCGAGCTCGGCCACGCCGCCGCCTGGGACGCGCTGCTCGCCTCGCTGCCCGCGCCGCGATCGGCCGCGCGGGCCGGCGCAGGGGGCCGCTGAGGCGGCCGGACCGCGCCGAAACGGCGGCTTCCGGGCGCATTGCCCCTCGTTCTCCCCGGCGGCGGATGCTACCTAGGTGGCATACGCGGCGCCCGGGGCCAGCTTCGCGAGACGCGGCCGGGGCGAACAAGGGGAAGGAAGCAGGCCATATGAACGACCAGTCAACACATCGCGCCGAGGGTGATTTCGTCGAGCGGAAGGGGCTGCTGGTCGCGCCTGAACTGGCCGCCTTCATCGAGACCGAGGCGCTGCCGGAGACCGGCGTCGCGGCCGAGGCGTTCTGGGCGGGGCTTTCCGAACTCGCGCACGACTTCGGGCCGCGCAACCGCGCGCTCCTCGCCAAGCGCGACGCGCTCCAGGCCCAGATCGACGCCTGGCACCTCGCCCGGCGCGGCCAGCCGGTCGACCGCGAGGCCTACAAGGCCTTCCTGACCGAGATCGGCTACCTGCTGCCCGAGGGGCCGGATTTCCAGATCGACACCGCGAACGTCGATCCCGAGATCGCGACCGTCGCCGGGCCGCAGCTCGTGGTGCCGATCACCAACGCCCGCTTCGCGCTCAACGCGGCGAACGCGCGCTGGGGCAGCCTCTACGACAGCCTCTACGGCACCGACGCGATGGGCAGCGCGCCGCCGAAGGGCGGCTATGACCGGGGCCGGGGCGCGCGCGTCGTCGCCCGCGCCCGCGTCTTCCTCGACGAGGCCTTCCCGCTCGAGGGCACGAGCCACGCCGACGCCCGCCGCTACCACGTCCACAACGGCGCGCTGCTGGTCGATGACATGCCGCTGACCGATCCGGCGAAATTCGTCGGCTACCGCGGCCATCCGCGCGCGCCCGAGTCGGTTCTGCTGCGCAACAACGGCCTCCACGTCGAGCTGGTGTTCGACCGCACCCACTCGATCGGCGCGCGCGACCAGGCCGGGCTCGCCGACGTGCGCCTCGAGAGCGCGGTCTCGGCGATCATGGATTGCGAGGATTCCGTCGCCTGCGTCGACGCCGAGGACAAGGTCACGGCCTATCGCAACTGGCTCGGCCTGATGAAGGGCGACCTCGCCGACACGTTCGAGAAGGGCGGCCGCCAGGTGACCCGGCGGCTGCAGCCCGACCTGACCTTCACCGCCCCGGACGGCGGCGAGGTCACGGTGAAGGGCCGCGCGCTGATGCTGGTGCGCAACGTCGGCCATCTGATGACCAACCCCGCGATCCGCGACCGGAACGGCGACGAGATCTTCGAGGGGCTGATGGATGCGATGGTCACGGCGCTGATCGCGATCCACGACCTCCAAAAGACCGAGGGCCTGCGCAACTCGCCGGCGGGCTCGTTCTACGTCGTGAAGCCGAAGATGCACGGGCCCGAGGAAGTCGCCTTCGCCGACGCGGTCTTCACCCATGTCGAGGCGGCGCTCGGCCTTGCGCCGAACACCGTCAAGATCGGCGTGATGGACGAGGAGCGGCGCACCAGCGTCAACCTCAAGGAATGCATCCGCGCCGCGCGCAACCGGCTCGTCTTCATCAACACCGGCTTCCTCGACCGGACCGGCGACGAGATCCACACCTCGATGGAGGCGGGGCCGTTCAGCCGCAAGGACTTCATCAAGCGCAAGGGCTGGATCACCGCCTACGAGAACCAGAACGTCGATATCGGGCTCGAATGCGGGCTGTCGGGCAAGGCCCAGATCGGCAAGGGCATGTGGGCGGTGCCGGACCGGATGGCCGCGATGCTGGAGGCCAAGATCGAGCATCCGAAATCCGGCGCCAACTGCGCCTGGGTGCCGAGCCCGACGGCGGCGACGCTGCACGCGCTGCACTACCACAAGGTCGACGTCTTCGCGGTGCAGGCCGCGCTCGCCAAGGGCGGGCGGCGGGCCTATGTCGAATCGCTGCTCGAGATCCCGACCGCGAGCTATCGCATGTGGACCGGGCCGCAGATCGAGCGCGAGGTCGAGAACAACGCCCAGGGCATCCTCGGCTACGTGGTGCGCTGGATCGACCAGGGCGTCGGCTGCTCCAAGGTGCCCGACATCAACGACGTCGGCATGATGGAGGACCGCGCCACCTGCCGCATCTCGGCGCAGCATATCGCGAACTGGCTGCACCACGGGATCGTGGCGCCGGACGACGTGATGGCGGTGATGAAGCGGATGGCCGAGGTCGTGGACCGGCAGAACGCGGCCGATCCGCTCTACGCGCCGATGGCGCCGGGCTTCGACGGGCTGGCGTTCAAGGCGGCCTGCGACCTCGTCTTCGAGGGCCGCGTCCAGCCGGCGGGCTATACCGAGCCGATCCTGCACGCCCGCCGCCGCGAGCGGAAGGCCCAGACGCAGCGGGGCTGAGCCCCGCGCCGGCGGCCCGGTTCACCCGGGCGCCGGGCCGTCGCGCGCGCCGTCCTTCGCGCCGGGGACGACGCGCAGGCCCGAGGCGCGTTCGGGCGCGAATTCGTTCTGGGTATGCTCCACGAAGGCGCGGATCGTGCGGGTGTTGCGCGCCCCCTCGGCGAGCAGGAGCCCCATCCGGAGCGTGCGCGCGCGGCCCAGCAGCGGCACGAAGGCGAGCCGGAGCCCGTCCGGCGAGAATTCGGTGAGCGGCCGGGTGTTCGCGACCGAATAGCCGAAGCCGTTCGCCACCAGCGAGCGCATCACCGCGACGTCGCGCGTGCGCTCGACGATCCGGGGGGCGACGCCGCTGGCGCGGAAGAAGGACAGGAAATACTCCGCGCTCATCGGCAGGTCGAGCAGCACCATCGGCTCCTCCGCCAGATCCTCCGGCGTCAGGCTCGGCCGCGCCGCCAGCGGATGGCCCTCGGGCAGGAGCGCGAAGGGCGGCAGGTCGACGAGCGGCAGGAATTCGAGATCGCCGGGGATCTCGAGGTCATAGGTCAGCGCGACGTCGAGCCGCGCGCTTCTCAGCGCCTCGAAGAGCTCGGCCTGGTCGCGCTCGAACTGGCGGAACTCGACCGCCGGATGGCGGTCGACGAAGCCGCGCCGCAGCCGGGGCAGCACGATCTGCGCGAAGGTGACGAGGCAGCCGACGTTCAGCGGCCCGCGCACGCTGCCGGTGATGTCGTTCGCGACATCGGTGAGCCCGGCCGCGCGCTCGATCAGCGCGCGCGCGTGGTCGAGAAACCGCGCGCCCCCCTGGGTCAGCGCGAGCCCGTGCGCGTGGCGCCGGATGAAGAGCTGCAGCCCGAACTCGGCCTCGAGATGCGCGATCGCGGTCGAGATCGACGGCGAGGAGATGTTGAGCCGTTCGGCGGCCTGGGCGATCGATCCCGATTCCCCCACGGCGACGAAATACTCGAGCTGGCGCAGCGTGAAGCGGAGGGGCATGTCCCGGGCCGTGGAGGTCGTGCGCGACGATGCTGCGCCGCCGCGCGGCGGGGGTCAACACCCTCGCGCGCGGGCGATCCCGCGCCGCGCCTCCCGGGGCGGGCGTCCCCGCGCGCGCCCGTCGATGACGCGCCCGGAGGCGCGCCGGCCGCCCTGGCGCGGCCGGGCGCCGCGCACGCGACGGCGCACGGGCTCCGACGCGCGATCCCGGGTAATCCGCTGTAATATCTACTAAAATATGATCGAGACTTGCCGCTCCCCTGTTTACATCATCCGCCATCCCGTGGTTGTCTTGCCCAAAGATCCTGGTCGAGTGAGGCCGGGGCGGGACTGGAGGAAGAATGAGACACGCTTTGATCGCGCTGGCGGCCGGGGCCGCGCTGGTGCTCACGCTGGGACCGGCCGGGGCGCATGGTCCCTCGCGCAAGAAGGTGACGCAGGAGGTCACGCTCGACGCCACGCCGGACGAGGTCTGGGCGGTGATCGGCCGGTTCGACGACCTGTCCTGGGATCCGATGATCAGCGCCGTCGCCGTCGAGGGCGCCGAGATCAAGCCCGGGACCAAGCGCGTCGTCACCTGGGCGAGCGGCGCCGAGACCACCGAGCAGCTCACGAAATGGAAGCCCGAGGAGCGGCTCTACGGCTTCCGCACGCTCGAGGACAATATCGAGGCGCTGCCGGTCACGAACTATACCGCGATCCTCTCGGTCGAGGACGTCGGCGGCAAGGCCAAGCTGGTCTGGGACGCGGGCTTCTACCGCGGCTTTCCCAACAACGATCCGCCGCCGGAGCTGAACGACGACGCGGCGATCGCCGCCGTGACCGCCGCGCAACAGGAGGGGATCGACGCCCTCGTCGAGCGCTTCGGCGCGGTCGACTGACGCGCGCGGCGCCCGGCGCGCCGCGAGGCCGGTTCCCGCGCGGGACCGGCCTTTTTCGCGGGCGGGCCTCGCCGCCGCGCCCCTCATGATCGCACCCGTCCGGCCGCGGCCACCGCGTAGGCGCAGACGAGCGCCGCGAGCGCCCCGGCGGCGGGGACCCGCGCGAGCGGGAGCGGCGCGCGCGCGGGCTCGAACCGCGTCGAGGCCTCGATCGCCGCGAGCGTCGCGGCGGCGCCGTCCGACAGCGTCGCATAGCCGAGACCGATCTCGCCCGCCCGCTCGCGCAGGTAATCGGCGCGGAGCGCCGAGAGATGCTCCTCGCCCGTGAGGTCGGATTCCCCGTAGGGATTGTTGCGCGGGTGAAAGCCTGGGCGGGACGCGGCGTCGGTGGGGGGCGCGCCGATCCGGGCGGCGCCCTGCTGCACGTCCTCGGGCCGGTAGAAGCCGATCTCGCGGCCGTCACGGTCGAAGCGCGGGATCGGCGCGGGCACGGGCCCGCCGGCGCCGAGCACCAGCCCCCGGACCCGGCCGATCTCGCCGCGATAGCGCGGCGGTCCGGCGAAGGGCAGGGGCGGGGCCTCCTGACCGTCGGTGACGAAGACGAGATCGGCGTCGAGCCCCGCGGCGCGGTCGTAGGCGTGATGCAGGCCCCGCGCGATCAGGCTGTCGCCCTCCCAGGCCATGCGCCAGTCGAGCCCGGCGAGCGCGCCGGTCAGCGGCGCGAAATTGGCGCAGATCTCGGCCGGCTCGACCAGCGTCAGGCTGCGCCGCTCGGTGAAGACGCCGAGCCCGACGCGCGAGCCGCAGGGCAGGCCGGCCAGCGCCTCGGTCAGGATCGCCTTGGTCGCGTCGAGCCGGCTGACCGTCGCGCCGCCGACCGCCATGTCGCGCACGTTCATGCTGCGCGTGATGTCGACGACGAGCAGCAGGTCGCGCAGCCGCGCCTCGCGGGGGAGCCGGGGATCGAGCACCGCGAGACCGGCGAGGAGCAGCGCCAGCGCCAGGAGGCCGAGGCTCGCGCGGCGCGCCAGCGCGGGCCTCATGGCGCGCCGCCGGGCACGCCGGGCAGGTCGGTCCAGAGCACCTTCGGCGGCGCCTCGGGCTCCTCGCCCTCCTGCTCCTCGCGCGGCAGGTCGCGCACGAGGCGCATCGCGAGGTCGAGGTTCACCTTGGCGTCGAAGAAGTCCGGCGCCCGCGCCAGCGCCGCGCGATAGGCGGTCTTGGCGAGCGTCACCTCGGGCACGGCGGCGTCGAGGGCGCGGGTCTCGATGAGCTCGAAGGCGCGGCGCAGCCGGGCGTTGCCGCGGTTGTACTGGTAGACCGCCTCGGCGCGCGGATCGCCCTGGGCGGCGATCAGCGTCCCGAGCGCCTCAGCCTCCTCGATTCGGTCGCGCGCGAGCAGCCAGGAGGCGCGGGCCTCGATCAGGAGCGGCGGATCCTCGGGACCGACCGCGAAATCGCGCCCGGCCGCGAGCGCGGCGAGGCCGCGGTCGATCCGCGCCGCCTCGATCCGCGCGGCGAGCCCCCAGCCGAGCGCGCCGAGCGCGAGCAGGAGGAGCGCGAGGAAGACGAGAAAGGCGCCGCGCCGGCGCGCGCCGCTCATGACCCGCCCCGCGCGGTCAGGAAGGGTCCGCGCGGCCGGGGCGCCGCCGGCTGCTCGATCAGCCGCGCGAGCACGAGCGCGAGGATCGCAAGCGTGCCGAGCGCGAAACAGGCGCGGCCGAGCGGGCGGCGGGGCAGCGGCTCGCGGTAGAGGAGCGGCTTCGCCTCCAGCCGGTCGATCTCGGAGATCGCCCGCGCCACCGCGTCGGCGTTCTCGGCCTCGAAGGCGCGATAGGGGATGCCGAGCCGTTCGAGGAAGAGGTTGAGATGCCGCTCCGGGCGCGCCTGGGCGGTGTCGGGCTCGCCCGCGCGGGGCTGGTCGAAGATCCCCTTCGCGTTCTGGGTGCGCAGATAGAGCCAGTAGAGGTTCGGCCGCTGCCGCGCCGCCTCGGCGATCAGCGCCTCCTGCGTGAGGCGCGGAATGATCCCGGCCCCGTCCGAGACCAGGATCACCGCGCGCGACGCATCCTCGGCGGTGTCGTCGAAGAGCGAGAAGGCGAGCGCCAGGCCGCGGCCCACGTCGGTCTTGGCGAGCCCGGGCTCGTCGATCGCGGCGATCGCTGCGGCGACCGCCTCTGGCCGGTCGGTCATCGGCAGGACCGGGATCGGCGCCGTCGAGAAGGCGGCGACGGCGATCCGGTCATGCGGCCGGGAGGCCACGAAATCGGTCAGGATGCGCTTGGCGGCGTGGGCCTTCGCCTCGTTGGCGCCATCCGGGGCGCGGCCGGCGAAACTGTCGTTCATGCTGAGCGAGCGGTCGATCAGCAGCACGAGATGCGCGCCCTCGCCGATCCGGGGCCGGGTTCCGCCGCCGAGATAGGGTCCGGCGAGACCGAGCGCCAGCGCCGCGATCCCGAGCACGCCGAGACCGCGCAGCGCGGCCTCGAGGAGGCGTCCCTCCCGCGGGGCGAGGCCGGCGCCGAGCGCGGGCTGCCGCGCCGGGGTCAGCAGCGGGATCAGGAGCGGCGCGAGCGCGAGCGGCAGCGCGACGAGCCAGGCGGGATGCGCGAAGCCGATCATGCCCGCCCCCGCTCGATCGCCGCGAGCCGCCGCGCGAGCGGCGCGGGGTCGGTTCCCGCGACCCCGTCCCCGAAGAAGAGCCGGCCGGAGCTCGCGAAGAAGGCGTCGAGCTCGGCCCGGAGCGGCGCGAATTCCGGGCGGCGGGCGAGAAAGCCCGGCAGGTCGGGGCCGAGCAGCGGCGCGCCGTTGGCGGCGTCGAGCCCGCGGTGGAGCGCGAGCATCCGCCCGCGCGGATCGCCCGCGCGGCGCAGCGCGCGCGCCGCGCGGGTGAACGGCCGCCCGGGGCGGGCGTGGAACGGCCACCAGCCCTGATTGAAGGCGAGTCCCGCGAGCGCCAGCAGCGCGAGCAGGCCGAAGCCCGGCAGGGCGCGCGTCAGCGCCGCGGTCCGGGGCGGCGTGATCCCCGCGTCGGGCTGCAGCGCGTCGGGCGTGCTCGGCGCGAGGATCGGGCGGATCGGCGAGGTGACGAAGCTCCAGCCCGGCACCTCCGCGGTCTCGACCGCGCCCTCGGGGCCGAGGAAGCGCAGCGGGTAGGGCGGGACGTCGCGCGCCACGGGTTCGAGCGCGGCGTAGAAATTCTGCCAGTCGGTGACGATCCGGAGGCCGTCGCGCCCGTCGATCCGGACCGGCTCGGTCCGGACGCCGGTGAGATCGAGCCAGTAGGCGACCGCGCGCGGCCGGGGCAGGCTCGCGGGATCGAGCGCGAAGCCCGGCGGCGGCAGCAGCGTCGCGACATGCGTCAGCCGGTCCCCGAGCCACCAGCCGTGGCCGCGCGGCGGATCGGCGCGCAGCTCGACCTCGGCCGCCGCGGGCGCGGAGAGCGCGAGCAGGAGGGCGAGGGCTCTCGCGCCGGTCATCAGGCGGGTCTCCGGGCGAGATCCTCGGTCAGCCGCTCGATCTCGATCCGGTCGGTGATCTCGACCGGGTCGCGCCCATGCGCGTGGAAGACCGCGGCGAGGGCTTCGCGCGCGGCGGCGCGGCGCCGGGCCCAGTCCCGCCGCCGCGCGCGCGTTAGGAGCGCGCTCCGCGCCGCGCCGGTCTCGGGATCGGTGAAGCGCGCGAGCCGGGGCAGGCGGCCCTCGCCGCCCGGCGCCGTCTCGAGGCCGCTGTCGCGGAGCCAGAGCGGGATCAGCGCATGGGCCTCGTAGGCGGCGAGCAGCTCCGCGAGCGCGTCCGGCGCGAGCTCGAAATCGGAGAGCAGGAAGACGACCGCCCGGGGCGCGGGGATCGTCGCGGCGAGTGCCACGAGGCCCGCGACTCCCCGCCCGCCGGTCGGGGCGTCCATGATCGCCCGGCGGAAGGCTTCGACCCGGCCCCGGTCCCGTCCCGGCTGGAACAGCGTCTCGGCGGCGGCGCCCGCGGCGACCGAGAGGGCCGCGGCGTCCCCGGCGAGCCGCGCGGCGCCGGCGAGCGCGCCCGCGAGCAGCGCCGCGAGATGGCGGCGGTCGGTGGCGCCGAGGGCGCCGAGCGAGGCGGAGAGGTCGACGACGACATGCGCGACCGCCGGCGCCGGGGTGGCGAAGCGGCGGACGTGGACGCCGTCGAACGGATCGGCGAGCGAGCGGCGCAGGTCGAGCCGGCGCGGGTCGGGCTGGCGCGTCAGCGGGGCGAGATCGGCGAAGACGCCCTCGGACCCGGCCCAGCGGCCGCGATGCGCGCCCGGGCGCGCGCCCGAGAGCCGCCGCGCGAAGCTCCAGCGCAGCCCCTCGGCGAGGGCGAGGAGATCGGCCTCCTCCTCGGGCGGAATGGCGGGGGCGGGCATGGCGCTCAGGCCGCGACCGGCACCGGGGCGCGGCCGAGCACGGCTTCGATCAGCGCGGGCATCACCTCCTCGCGCCGCGCCTCGTAGACCGGCGCGAGGAAGACGCGGTGGCCCATCACCGGGGCGAGCACCGCGCGCACGTCCTCGGGCAGCGCCATGCTCCGGCCCCGGAGCCAGGCCTCCACCCGCGCGGCGCGCACGAGGCCGGAGATCCCCCGCGGGCTGGCACCGCCCCGGACCAGCCGGGCGGCGTCGATCCCGGGCAGCGATACCCCGGCGGCGGCCGGGTCGCGGAACCCTTCCCAGAGCGCGAAGACGAAGCCGCGCAGCGCCTCGGACACCGTGATCTCGTTCTGGATCCGCGCCGCGAGCGGCGCGATCTCGCGGAACGGCAGGATGCCCTCGGGCAGTTCGGCGATCAGCGTGTCGGCGTCGTGGAAGCGCGTGTCGAAGGCGAGCGCCATGCGCGCCTCGCGCGCCTCGGGCGCCGCGATCGGGATTTCCATCAGGAAGCGGTCGCGCGCGGCGGCCGGCAGCTCGAAGGTCTCGTCGCGCTCGATCCGGTTGCGGTCGGCGAAGACGGTGAGATGCGGGAAGACATGCTCGCGGCGGAAGGCCGTGACGCTGCGTTCGGCCATCAGCCGCAGGAGCAGGGAATGAACCTGGGGCCGCGCGCGGTTGATCTCGTTGAAGAAGAACACCGCGAGCTCCGGTCCCTCGGCCAGCACCGGGCCCGGATCGACGCGCGGCCGGCCGTCCTCGGCGATATGCGCCGAATAGAGCAGGTCCGAGGGCATCAGGTCGACCGCGCCCTCCATCCGGGCGAAGGGGCCGCCGAGCACGCGGGCGAGCGCGCGCAGCAGCGTGGTCTTGCCGGTGCCGACGTCGCCCTCGAGCAGCACGTGGCCGCGCGCCAGGACGGCGATGAGCGCGAGGCGGATCGCCTGTTCCTGGCCGATCACGACGCGGTTGAGCGCGGCTTCGGTCTCGAGCGCGCGGGCGCGCCAGTCATCCGTCGCGGAAGTCATCGTCTGCGATCCTCGGTCCCGGGATCAGCGCCCCTGGGGAAAGGCGTCCCGCCCGGCGTGGGAGGGCCGGGAGGGACGCGAGGTGAGGCGGAGAGGGTTGAAAGCTCCGCCCCGGGGGGCCCCGCTTACTGGGCGGGGATCTTCGAGACGTCGTAGACGAATTCGCCGGTCTGCTTGAAATGCGCGACGCGCTGCGCGTTGCGCGCGTCCATCGCCTGCAGCGACTCGCCCTGCTTGGAGACCTCGGTCGGGTCGTGCAGCGGGTCGTACTCGCTGCCCTCGACCTTCTCGGGGTAGCCGGGCTTCGGTTCCCAGCAGTTTCCGGGCGCCCGGCAATTGGTGCCGTCGTAGGCGAAGGCGGCGCCTCCGGCGGCGAACCCGAGGCCCGCGGCGAGCGCGGCGGTCAGGATGATCTTCATCGGTTGGTCCTCCCTTGTTCTCGCACGGACGATTCTTCGCCCGGCTGGAAGGCGGGGCCGGGCCGGCCCCGCCCGTCGTCAGGGCTTCTCGGCCTTCTTCGCCGGCGGCTCGAACGGCTTGAAGCTCGCTTGCTGCTCCGGCGTCAGCCAGGTCGCGGTGTCGGCGGGGCCGGTGTAGAGGTGCCGCACCCAGGCCATGGTCAGGAGCATCTCGTCGAGCGTCAGCGCGCCGTACATCGGGCCCATCTGGCCGCGCGCGCCGCCGAAGATCGTCGAGAACAGGCCCACGTCGGTGTTGTTGGTCTCGTAGGTCCAGTAGTCGTCGTTCAGCCCCGGCCCGATCTTGCCCTCGGCGTAGTGGCCGTGGCAGCCGGAGCACATGCCGTTGTACAGCTCCTCGCCCTGCGCCAGCACGGCGGGGTCCTCGTTGTAGATGTTTTCCCCGGTGTCGACGAAGGTCTTCACGGCCTCGGTGTCGCGGCCTTCCTCGGCGGCGTCCTCGAGGCTGAGCGGCGTTCCCTCCGTCGTGCTGTAGAAGGTCATGCTGCCGAGCGCGGCGGCGCCGGACCCGAAGGCCGCGAGCCCGGTCGCGAGCAGCAAGGCATGGCGGGAGATCATTGGCATCTGCTCTGGCTTCCTTTCTGGGTGGCGGATCAGCTCGACGGCGGCAGCAGCGGCACGCCTTCCTCGGCGAGGATCGCGTCGATCTCGGCCTTCTTCGCGGTCAGCGCCGCGTCGATCGCGTCGCGCAGCTCCGGCTTCGACTTCACCACGCCGATCGCCTGGCTGAACTGCAGCGGCACTTCCTGGCCGTTGGCGCGCGTCAGATGATTCGAGATCATCGTCATCTTGAGCGGCGTGCGCGAGTTCTTGACGTAGCGCGCGACCTCCGGGGCGAAGACCACGCCGATGTCGGCGTTGCCCTGCGCGACCTCGGTCGCGATCTTCTGCGCCTCGACGTTGGTGTACTTGTTGCGCCGGTCCTCGAAGTTCACGAGGCTCGTCACGTAGATGAGGTTGTTCTCGTACTTGCCCGCGTATTTGACGAGGACCTCGGCCGGGCCGTGCAGCCGGTAGGCGATGGTCTCGAGCTTCGCGTCGGCGAGCGCCTCCCATCGGTCGCTCGCAGGGCCCTCGTCCTCGCGCGTCACGAAGACATAGCCGGTGCGGTAATAGGGCTGGGTGGTCAGGAGCCGGGGATCGTCGGCGTCGACGCCCATCAGCACGTCGCAAAGCCCGGCGTCGGCGCCGTCGCGCACGAGATAGATCGCGTCCTTGTTGATCCAGACCATCTCAAGCGGGCGCCCGGCCCCCCTCGGCGATCACGGCGGCGATCCGGTTCTCGAACCCGGTGCCGCCCTCCTCGGAGTAGGGCGCGTCCTTGGTCGAGGCGCAGACCCGGATCGGATCGGCGGCCCCCTCGTCGGCCTGCGCGGCGCCGGCGGCCATCACGGCCAGCGTCAGCCCCGCGATCACGGTCTTGGCTGTCATCGGTTCACTCCGCATCGATGTGGGAAAAGGGCCGCCCCGGGTGGGAGCTCGGGGCGGCCGCCGGGATCGAGCCTCAGGTGGGCTCGCCAGGCATCGCGGGATCGTATTCACCGACCATCGGATCGGAGTAGGGGCTCTCGCCGTCGATCGAGAAGACCATCACGCCGCCGCCCTGCTGGGTGAACTCCTGCAGCCGGCGGAACGCGCCCACCGAGCCGAGGCCGGCGGTCGGGTCCGCGAGGTCGAAGACGAGGCCGACGCCCGGCCAGCCGCCGACGCCGTAGTTGATCGCGACGTACTGCCGACCGTCATGCTTGTAGGTCATCGGATGGCCGATCACGCCCGAGGGCAGCTTGAACTTCCAGAGGAGCTCGCCCGTGTCGCTGTCGCGCGCCTTGATGAACCCGTCGAGCGTCCCGTAGAAGGTCAGGCCGCCGGCCGTCGCCATGGTACCGCCCCAGACCGAGAAGCGCTCCATGACCTCCCATTTGAACTCGCCGGTGATCGCGTCATAGGCCTTGTACTGGCCGAGGCCGAGCGCGTTCTCCCGGTCGCCCTTCGGCCCGGGATACATGGTGAGCGTCGCGCCGACGAAGAACTGGCCCGCGCGGTAGGGCAGCATGAACGGTTCCCAGTCCATGCAGATGTGGTTGATGCCCATGAAGAAGAGCTTGCGGTCGGGGTCGTAGCTGTCGTGGCCCTGGTTGTGATAGCCCATGGCCGAGGGACAGATGTCGGTCGCCTTGTGGTCCATGCGCGTGCCGAACTCGGGGTCGCGCACCGGCAGGCCGGTGTCGAGCTGCACGCCGGTGGTCCAGTTCACCGTGTCGTCGAGCTTGTCGGCCGAGACGAGGTCGCCGTTGGTGCGGTCGAGCGTGTAGACGATGCCGTTGCGGTCCGGATGGGTCAGGAGCTTGCGCGGCGTGCCGTCCTTGTCCTCCTGCTCGGACAGCATCATCACGTTGACGCCGGCGTAGTCCCATTCGTCGTGCGGGGTCTTCTGATAGGCGAACTTCGCCATGCCGTCGTCGGGGTCGCGGCCCCAGATCGCCATGGTCCACTTGTTGTCGCCCGGCCGCATCGTCTCGTTCCAGGGCGCGGGGTTGCCCGAGCCGTAGTAGAAGAGGTCGACGTCCGGGTCGTAGGCGTACCAGCCCCAGTTGGTGCCGCCGCCGATCTTCCAGGCGTCGCCCTCCCAGGTCTCGATCCCGAGGTTCTTCTGGCCGTACTGCGGATTGGCGAGGTTGAAATCCTCGGCGAGGCGGATGTCCTCGTCGGGGCCGGTGGCGAAGGCGCGCCACTTCTGCTCGCCGGTCTTCACGTCGTAGGCGGTGACATAGCCGCGCACGCCGAGCTCGGCGCCCGAGGAGCCGACGAGCACGAGATCCTTGATCACATAGGGCGCGATCGTCAGCGTGGAGCCGACCTTGATGTCGGAATTCTCCATCTTCCAGCGCGTCTCGCCGGTCTTGGCGTCGAGCGCCTCGATATGGCCGTCGAGCAGGGTGCGGAAGATCAGCGGCTCGACGTCGCCGTCGCCCGGCCAGTAGGCGAGGCCGCGGTTGACCACGTCGCAACAGGCGACCGCGCGGGCGGTCGGGTTCTGCTTCGGCTTGTTCTGCCAGATGATGCGGCCCGGCTCGTTGAGGTCGAGCGCGAAGACCGTGTTGGGGAAGGGCGAGTGGACATACATGACGTCGCCGACGACGAGCGGCGTCCCCTCGTGACCGTTCAGCACGCCGGTCGAGAAGGACCAGGCGGGCCGCAGCTGCTTGACCGTCTCCTTGTTGATGTCGGTCATCTCGGAGAAGTTCTGCGCGTTGTAGTCGCGCCCGGTCATCACCCAGTTCGCCGGATCCTTGGCGAGCTCGACGAGCTTGTCATTCGACAGGACCGGGGACGCGGTCAGCCCGAAGGCGGCGAGCGCCGCCGAGAAGGCAAGTCTCGAAGGGGCTCCGCGGAGCCCGTTGTTCGCGATCATCGATATCCTCCCATGTCGCGGCACGCCGGGGGCGTCGACCAGGGCGCCGCTCGCGCGGGCCGGCCTTCGTTCCGTCGGGGTGTCGGTCGCCGGGGATGCGTTGAGTGGTGCTCCCCGATGCGGCCGATTAAGCGCGGCCGGCCCCCGCCTGTCAGCGGCGCTACTTCCCGAAGCTTCCGGGAAGTATTTCCCGATCTCATGGCGCGAAGTCCCGGCGGGATTGCCAAACCCCGCCCGGGCTGCGCAGAATGAGGCGCCGTCGGAACAGGCGGGGAGGAAAAGAAAATCAATGAAGAACAATCGCTTGGCAATCGCGATCATCTTCGTCGCCGTCGTGCTCGGCGCCGCCGGCGCGCTTCTCTGGCCGCTTTTCCGACCGGGCGGCGAGCCGCCTTATACTTTAGTCTCCACAAGTCTCGGCATGACCCCGGACAAGGCCGACTGGCTCGATCTCGGCGATCCGCGCGACCCCGCGGAATGGCTCGCGGGGCGCTCCGGGACGCCCGCCGCCGCGACTCAAATGGGCGCCCTGCTGGCCGAGACGGCGCGGCATTACGAGGAAACGCCGCGGATGATCGCGAACCGCGTCGCGCAGGTCGCGGACCAGATCTCCGACCGGACCGAGCCCGAGCTGCTCGCCGGCTTCGCCTTCGAGACCGGCCGCGCGCGGTCCTTCGGCGCGGTGGCGCAACATTACCTCGTGCTGCGCCGGCAGGGGGTCACGCACGAGGCGGCGCTCGCGACGCTGCGCGCCGAGGCGGCGGGGGAGGATCGCGGATGAGACGGACCGGCACGATCCCGCTGCGCCGGCTGGGCCTCGCCTTCGCGCTCGGCGCCAGCCTCGGGCTCAGCCTGATCGTCGCGGGCATCCTGGTCTGGAACGCGCGCAGCGCCACGCGCGAGGAGGTCACGACGGCCTACGCGCTCGCCGGCGCCTATCTCGACGAGTTCCGGACGCGCCTCGCCTCGGGGCCCCGGCCGATGGAGGACGCGCTGTCGCTCGTGCGGCAGATCGACATGCTGCGCCACGTTCACGCCGAGCTGCGCGCGCCCGACGGTCATCTGATCAGCCCGCGCGGACCTCAGTCCGACGCCGAGGTCGCGCCGGCCTGGTTCATCAACCTGATCTCCGGTCCGCGCCACGAGGTCAGCGCGCATGTGACGCGCTATCCGAACACGATCGGCACGGTGCGGCTCTCGACCGACTATCGCGACGAGGCGGCCGAGGTCTGGTCCGACTTCCGCGCCATCATGGCGGTGATCGTGACGATGAGCACCGTCGCCTCGGTCGCGACCTTCCTGATCCTGCACCTCGTGCGCCGGCGCCTGCTCGACTGCGTCGGCGCGATCGACGCGATCGCCGCCGGGGATTTCACCGCCGCGCCTCCGCCGCAGCGGCTCGCCGAGCTCGACGCGCTCGCCCATGGCATCCGCGCGCTCGCGACCGCGCTCGCCGCCCGGGAGGAGGAGAACCGGCGCTTGCAGGAGCGGCTGATGACCCTGTCGGATTCCGAGCGGCGGCAGGTCGCGAGCGACCTGCACGACGGGCTCGGGCCGCTGCTCTTCGCGCTGCGCACCGCCGTCTCGGAGGCGCGCGAGATCGTGCGCGGCGCGGGACCGGTCGCCGTGCCGGGCGGGGCGGGGATCGCGCCCCGGGACACGCTGCCGCTGGTCGAGGAACTCGACGCGATCGCGAGCCACGCCCAGGCGCTGCAGGGCATGGTCCGGGGCGTGATCTTCCGGCTGCGGCCGATGATCGAGGCCGACGCGACCCTGCCCGACCTGCTCGCCGATTTCGCCGCCGGCTTCGGCGAGGTGGCGCCCGAGGCGCGGGTGCGGCTGGCCTTCGATCCGGGCTCGGGCGTCGCCTGCGGCGAGAGCGCCGGGCTCGCGATCATGCGCTTCGCGCAGGAGAGCGCGCTCAACGCGGTCCGGCATGGCCGGGCGCGCGAGATCCGCGTGCGCGCGGGCAGCGAGACGCGCGCCGACGGCGTGACCTGGGTCACGGTCGAGATCGCCGACGACGGCGCCGGCCCCGCGCCGAACGCGGCGCCGCGCTATGGCCAGACCGGCATCCTCGACCGCGCCCGCGCGCTCGGGGGCCTCTACGACCCGCCCGCGCGGCGGGAGGGAATGACGCGGACGAGCCTCGCGCTGCCGCTTCGCGAGACAGGACGAAAGGCCGCCGCCGCATGACCAAGATACTGATCGTGGACGACCATCCCGTGGTCGCCGAGGGATGGTCGCGCATCACGCGCGGCGTGCCGGGCTGCGAGGTGCTTTTCGCGGCCTCGCCGGCCGCGGCGCTCAGGCTCAGCCGGCGCACGCCGCCCGACATGCTGGTCGTCGACCTCTCCTTCGGCGAGGACCGGCTCGCCGGCGCCAAGCTGATCGCCCGGTTGCGCAAGTACGAGGAGCGGCTGCCGATCCTCGTCTTCTCGATGCACCGGAGCCCGGTCATCATCCGCGAGGCGCTGAAGGCCGGGGCGAACGGCTATGTGAACAAGGACGCCCCGACGGAGGAGATCCAGGCGGCGTTCCACGCGGTGTTTCGCGGCAAGCGCTATCTGGCGGCGGACATCGCCACCCGGCTCGCCTTCCTCGACGTGCCCGAGGCCGGCGGGGCGGCGGCGCCGCGGCTGACCCCGCGCGAGACCGAGATCCTGGCGCAGATCGCGACCGGCAAGTCCTACCGCGAGATCGCCGAGATCTCGTTCCTGAGCTACAAGACCGTGCTCAACATCGGTCACTCGCTGCGCGGCAAGCTCGGCGCGAGCTCCCTGCCAGACCTGGTGATCAAGGCCGCCGCGCATTTCGAGCAGCGCTGAGCGGGAGTCGGGTTCCGCCGCCCCGGGCCCGACCCGGGGCCCCGACGCCCTATCCGGACCGTCGCCTCCCGGACGCGGTCCGGGGCGGCGGAGCGACGCGGCGCCGGCGCCTCAGGCGCCGTGCGCGTCGCCCGGGGCGCGGCGGCCCTTCACCCATTCGCGCAGCCGCTGGAAGACGACGTAGAGCGCGGGGATCAGGAAGATCCCGATCAGCGCCGAGGCCAGCATGCCGCCGGCGACGCCGGTGCCGACCGCGCGGCGGCTCAGCATCGCCGCGCCGGTCGCGGTGACGAGCGGGATCAGGCCCGCGATGAAGGCGAAGCTCGTCATCAGGATGGCGCGGAAGCGCATCCGCGCCCCGTCGAGCGCGGCGTCGACGATCGGCTCGCCCGCCTCGCGCCGCGCCTTGGCGAATTCCACGATCAGGATCGCGTTCTTCGCCGCGAGCGCGATCAGCACCACGAAGCCGATCTGGGCGTAGATGTCGAAGGAGAGCCCGGCGAGCTTCAGCGCGGCGAGCGCGCCGCAGATGCCGACCACGACCGAGAGCAGCACCGGCACCGGGATCGTCCAGCTCTCGTAGAGGCCGACGAGGAAGAGATAGGCGAAGACGATGGCGAGCGCGAGGATCTGCGTGGTCTGGCCCGCCGCCGCGAGCTCCTGCGCCGCGGTCCCGGTCCAGTCGTAGCTGTAGCCGGCCGGCAGCACCTTGGCGCTGATTTCCTCCATCGCCTGCAAGGCGACGCCCGAGGCCACGCCGGGCGCCGGTCCGCCGTTCAGCGTCACCGAGCGGTAGTTGTTGTAGCGCACGATCGACTGCGGCCCGACGGTATACTCGACCTTGGCCACCGCGGCGACCGGCACCATCTCGCCCGAGGCCGAGCGCACGTTGATGCGCGAGATGTCGGCCACGCTGGACCGGTCGCTCTCCTGCGCCTGGACGTTCACCTGCCAGGTGCGGCCGTAGAGGTTGAAGTCGTTGACGTAGATCTGGCCGAGCGTGCCCTGCAGCGCCGCGAAGAGGCTGCTGACCGAGACGCCGAGCGTCTGCAGCCGCTCGCGGTCGAGGTCGAGATAGAGCTGCGGCGTCGAGGCCGAGAAGGTGGTGAAGGTCGGCCCGAGCCGGGGATCCTGGCTCGCCGCGACCGAGAGCGCGCCCGCGACGCTCGCGAGATCGGCGGGCGGGCGGCCCTGCAGGTCGAGGAGCTGGTATTCGAAGCCCGAGCCGGTGCCGAGGCCGATGATCGGCGGCAGGTTGAAGGCGAAGACCTGCGCCTCGCGGATCGCGTAGCCCTGGCGCAGCGCGGTGTTGATCGCGGTGACCACGTCGGTTCCCGGCGCGGTCCGCTCGTCGAAGGGCTTCATGCCGACGATGGCGAAGGCGGCGTTCGAGCTCGCCAGCCCGTCGAGGAAGCTGTAGCCCGTGACCGTCACCACGTTCTCGACGCCGTCGATGCCCGCGAGCATCTTCTCGACCTCCTTGACCGCGGCGGCGGTCCGGTTCGTCGAGGAGCCCTGCGGCGTGCGGATCTCGACGAAGAAGGCGCCCTGGTCCTCGGCCGGCAGGAAGCCGGTCGGCACCGCGCGGAAGAGCGCGCCGGCGCCGACGAAGGCGAGCGCGAGCAGGGCGAGCGCCAGCACCGCGCGGCGCGCGATCAGCCCCGCGACCCGGACATAGCCGTCGCGCGCGCCGTCGATCCGCCGCGAGATCCAGCCGAGCGGCCCGCGCTTCGGCCCCTGGTGCGGCTTCAGGAGCACGCCGCAGAGCGCCGGGCTCAGCGTCAGCGCGTTGATCGCCGAGATCACCATCGAGACCGAGACGGCGACGGCGAACTGCTGGAACAGCTGGCCCGAGAGGCCGGGGATGAAGGCGACCGGGACGAAGACCGACAGCAGGACGAGGGTGATCGCGATGATCGCGCCGGTGATCTCCCCCATCGCCTCGTGCGCCGCGTCGGCGGCGGACATGCCGGGGTTCTCCTCCATCACCCGCTCGACGTTCTCGACCACGACGATCGCGTCGTCGACGACGATGCCGATCGCGAGCACGAGGGCGAGCAGCGAGACGGTGTTGAGCGAGAAGCCCAATGCCAGCATCACCGCGAAGGTGCCGATCAGCGCCACGGGGACCGCGATGAGCGGGATGATCGTCGCGCGCACGTTGCCGAGGAAGAGGAAGACCACGATGATCACGAGGACGAAGGCCTCGATCAGTGTCTTGACCACCTCGTGCACGCTCGCCTTCACGAAGGCGGTGGTGTCATAGACGGTATTGACCTTCATCCCCTCGGGGAAGGCCGCGGCCAGCCGGTCCATCGCCGCCTCGACCCCCTGGCCGGTGGAGAGCGCGTTGGCGCCGGGCAGCTGGTAGATGCCGATCATCGCGGTCGGCTGGCCGTTGAAGGCGGCGGTGACATCGGCGATCTGCGCGCCGAGCTCGACCTTCGCGACGTCGCCGATCCGCAGGAACGAGCCGTCGGGCTGCGCGCGCAGCACCACGTCCTCGAATTCGGTCGGGTCGGCCAGCCGGCCCTGGGTGGTCAGGTTGAGCTGGAACAGGGGATCGTCGGTCATCGGCTGCGCGCCGATCCGCCCGATCGCCGCCTGGACGTTCTGCGCCTGCAGCGCCGTCACGATGTCGGAGGGCGTGAGGTCGAGGCTCGTCATCCGGTCGACGTCGAGGATGATCCGCATCGAATAGTCGAGCGCGCCGAACAGCATGGCGTCGCCGACCCCCGGCACGCGCTTCAGCGTGTCGAGGAGGTTGATCGTCGCGTAGTTCGACAGGAAGAGCGCGTCCTGCTTCGGATCGTCCGAAGAGATCGCGAAGACCTGGAGCAGGGCGGAGGACTGTTTCTTGACGCTGACGCCGGTCGCCTTCACCTCGCTCGGGAGGCCCGCGGTGGCGAGCGCCACGCGGTTCTGCACGTTGACCGTGGCGATGTCGGGGTTGGTGCCGACCTTGAAGGTCACGGTCAGGTTGTAGGAGCCGTCCGCGCCGCTGGTCGACTTCATGTAGAGCATGTCGTCGACGCCGACGACCTGGCTCTCGATCGGCTGCGCGACGGTGGTCTCGACCACGTCGGCGCCGGCGCCGGGGTAGGTGGCGGAGACCACGACCTGCGGCGGCACGATGTCGGGATACTGGGCGACCGGCAGGGCGCGCAGCGCGATGAGCCCGGCGAGCGTCAGGACGATCGAGATGACGGCGGCCAGCCTCGGACGGCGGATGAAGGTATCGGAAAGCATGCCGGGTTCAGCCCGCCTGGCCGGTGGCGGCGTCCACGGTGATCCCGGGCCGGACCTTGTTGATGCCGTCCACGATCACGTTCTCGCCCTCCTTGAGCCCGGAGGAGATGACGACCCGGCCGAGATCGGTGAGCCCGGTCTCGACCCGTCGCAGCTCGACCTTCGACTGCGCGTCGACCACCAGCACGAAGGCCCCCATCTGGTCGCGCTGCACCGCCTGCTGCGGCACGGTGAGCTGGCTGACCGGCGTCTTGTCCTCGAGCGTGACGTTCACGAGAGCCTGGTCGCGCAACGTGCCTTTGGGATTGGGAAATTCCGCGCGGATCAGGATCGTGTCCGTGCCCGTGGCGACGTCGGGGGCGATGAAGTCGAGCGTGCCGGTCTGGTCGTAGGCGACGCCGTCGGGCAGCGTCAGATGCACCGCGCCGAGGCCGGTCGCGGTCCCGTCGGCCATGCGGCGCTGGTAGTCGAGCACGGTCGCGGTGGCGACCGGGAAGGTCACGTAGATCGGGTCGAGCTTGGTCAGCGTGGTGAGCGCGCCGCTGTCCGGCCCGACCAGCGCGCCGACGTCGACCGAGCTCAGCCCGATGATCCCGTCGAAGGGCGCGGTGATCTCGGTATAGGACAGCTGCAGCTTCGCCTGGTCGAGCGAGGCCTGGAGCTGGGCGAGCTGGCCCGAGGCCTGGCCGACCTGGGCCGTCGCGACGTCGAGCTCGTTCTGCGCCACCGCCTGGCGCTGCACGAGCTCGGTCTTGCGGCTCTGCTCGAGCTTGGCGAGGTCGAGCTGGGCCTGCGCGGACTGGATCGAGCCCTCGATCGCGGCGACGGCGGCGCGATAATCCGCGTCCTCGATCCGGTAGAGGACGTCGCCCTGCTTGACCTTGCCGCCTTCCTGGAAATTCATCGCCTCGAGAAAGCCGACCACCCGGGCGCGGATGTCGACGCGCTGCTGCGCGGCCGCGCGGCCGGTGAAGCCGCCGCTCTCGCGCACCTCGGTCATCTCGGCCGGGGTGACCACGACCGCCGGCGGCGGCGTCGTCTGGGCGAGGGCGCCGGTCGCGACGAGGACAAGCAGAGCGGCCGAAATGGCCCGAACTCGATAAAGTCGCGATGCCACTGTCTCGCTTCCCCCGCGCAACAACCGGGAACTTCATGGCACGGCGGACGACACCGGACAACATTTAATCCGGCCCGTTCCAACCGGAGCGGGCGCCGGGGCGCGGTGGCGGCGCCTCCGATCAGGCCCGGCCCTCCGGGCGATCGTTCTGTTTTTCCGATATCTCGCATCCGCATTTTGTTATTGTGAAAGAATCGTTACCGCCTAGGCTTCGGGAATACTCGCGGGAAAGGTTATCGCGCCGTCGTGCCATCCACAGGGAGATTTTCGATGAAGACCATGAAGTTCGTGGCCAATTCGGCCGCGGCCGGGGCCCTCGCGGCCGTCGTCGGCGTTTCCCCCGTCCTCGCGCAGGTCACCGCCATCGGGCCGGGCGAGGGCGAGCTCTCGATCGTCGCCTGGGCGGGCTATATCGAGCGCGGCGAGACCGACCCGGCCTATGACTGGGTGACGAAATTCGAGGAGCGGACCGGCTGCAAGGTGTCGGTCAAGACCGCCAATACCTCGGACGAGATGGTCGCGCTCATGAACGAGGGCGGCTTCGATCTGGTGACGGCCTCGGGCGACGCCTCGCTGCGCCTCGTCGCGGGCGGGCGGGTCCAGCCGATCAACACCGATCTCATCCCCTCGTGGAAGGACGTCGACGACCGGCTGAAGGACGCGCCCTGGCACACGGTCGACGGCACGCATTACGGGGTGCCCTACATGTGGGGGCCCAACGTGCTGATGTACAACACCGAGGTCTTCCCGGAGGCGCCCACCTCCTGGAGCGTGGTGTTCGAGGAGCAGACCCTGCCCGACGGCAAGTCGAACAAGGGCCGGGTGCAGGCCTATGACGGCCCGATCCACATCGCCGACGCCGCGCAATACCTGATGGCGCACAAGCCGGACCTCGGCATCACCTCGCCCTACGAGCTCAACGAGGACCAGTATGCCGCCGCGCTCGCGCTCCTGCGCGAGCAGCGCGCGCTCGTGAGCCGCTACTGGCACGACGCCTTCATCCAGATCGACGACTTCAAGAACGAGGGCGTGGTCGCCTCGGGATCCTGGCCGTTCCAGGTCAACCTCCTGAAGGCCGACAACCAGCCGATCGCCTCGACCATTCCGGAGGAGGGGGCGACCGGCTGGGCCGACACCTCGATGCTGCACGTCGACTCGAAACATCCGAACTGCGCCTACATGTGGTTCGACCACCAGCTGTCCTCGAACCTGCAGTCCGACCTCGCGGTCTGGTTCGGCGCCAACCCGTCGGTGCCCGCCGCCTGCACGGATGGCCGGGGCCTGCTGACGCCCGAGATCTGCTCGGCCAACGGCATGGACGATTTCGAGAAGATCCGCTTCTGGACCACCCCGGTCTCCAACTGCGCCCAGGGCGACGGCGCCTGCGTGCCCTATTACCGCTGGGTCTCCGACTACATCGGCGTCATCGGCGGCCGCTGACACCGGGCGCCGCCGGGCCCGCGCGCCCTCCCGGGCGCGCTTGGACCTCGCCCGCCCCCCGAGCCCCGGCGCTCCCGTCCCAAGGGTAGTTCATGACCGCCGCCGTCGAGTTTCAGAACGTCTCGCGCGCCTTCGGCCCCGTCCGGGCGGTCGATGGCGTGGACCTGGTGATCGAGGAAGGCTCGTTCTTCGCGATGCTCGGCCCCTCGGGGTCGGGCAAGACCACCTGCCTGCGGCTGATCTCGGGCTTCGAGAAGCCGACGGCCGGGGGGATCCGCATCTTCGGCGAGGACGTCTCGAACACGCCGCCGCATCTGCGCAACGTCAATACCGTGTTCCAGGACTACGCGCTGTTCCCGCATATGTCGGTGCGCGACAACGTCGCCTATGGGCTGATGGTGAAGGGCGTCGGCCGGGCGCGGCGCCACGCGCAGGCCGAGGAGATGCTGGCGCTGGTGCGGCTCGCCGACTACGGCGACCGCAAGCCGGGCCAGCTTTCCGGCGGACAACGCCAGCGCGTCGCGCTGGCCCGGGCGCTGGTCAACGAGCCGCGGGTGCTCCTGCTCGACGAGCCGCTCGGCGCGCTCGACCTGAAGCTGCGCGAGGCGATGCAGGACGAGTTGAAGGCCTTGCAGCACAAGCTCGGCCTCACCTTCGTCTTCGTCACCCACGACCAGCACGAGGCGCTGTCGATGGCCGACAGCCTCGCGGTCTTCAACCAGGGCCGGATCGCCCAGATCGGCACGCCGCGGGAGATCTATGACCGGCCGCGCACGCGCTTCGTCGCGGATTTCGTCGGCTCTTCCAACGTGCTGCCGCCCGAACTGAGCGCGCGGCTCGGCGGGCCGGCGCGCTGGTCCTCCCTCCGACCCGAGGCGACGCGCCTCGCCGAGACCGGCCCGCTCGCCGGCCAGGTCACCGCGCTGCGCTATCTCGGCGCCGGCACGAGGGTGGTGATCCGGGCCGAGGGCTGCGAGATCGCGGCGCTCGTCCCGGCGGGGCAGGCGGTCCCCGTCGAGGGCACGACCGTGGCGATCGCCTTCGATCCCGGCGCGCTCAACACGATGGAGGGCGAGGAATGACCGCGGCCGCCGCGCCCGCGATCCTGCCCGCCCGCGGCTTCGCGGACCGCTGGACCGGGCTCTTCTGGCGGCGGCCGACCTTGCTCCTCACGCTCCTGCTGGCGCCGCCCCTGCTGTGGCTCGGGGTGATCTACCTCGGCTCGCTCGCCGCGCTGCTGCTGCAGTCCTTCTATTCGATCGACGAATTCTCCGGGATGGTGAAGGAGCAGTTCACGCTCAAGACCTATTCCGAGCTCTTCCGGGCGCAGAACCTCGACATCATCCGCCGCACCGTGGTGATGGCGGCGGCGGTGACGCTGGCCTCGGCGGTGCTGGCCTTCCCGATCGCCTATTACGCCGCGCGCCACGCGCGGGGGCACTGGAAGGCGCTGTTCTACCTCGGCGTCATGCTGCCGCTCTGGTCGAGCTATCTCGTCAAGGTCTACGCCTGGAAGCTGATCCTCGCCAAGGAGGGCATCCTCGGCTGGGCGGCGGCGGCGACCGGGACCTCCTTCGTGATCGACGCGATCCTCGCCATCCCGGGGCTCGCCTCTTCGTCGCTCTCGACCTCGCCGGTCGGGACCTTTCTCGTCTTCGTCTATGTCTGGCTGCCCTACATGATCCTGCCGATGCAGGCCGCGCTCGAGCGGGTGCCGGATTCGATGCTCGAAGCCTCGGCCGATCTCGGCGCGACGCGGGGCCAGACCTTCCGGACGGTGGTCCTGCCGCTGGCGCTGCCCGGGGTGATCGCCGGGTCGATCTTCACCTTCTCGCTGACGCTGGGGGATTACATCATCCCGCAGATCATTGGAAACTCGGCCAATTTCATCGGCATGGCGGTCTACCAGCTGCAGGGCACCGCCGGGAACATCCCGCTCGCCGCCGCCTTCGCGGTCGTGCCGATCGTGATCATGCTGATCTATCTGTGGCTCGCCAAGCGCGCGGGGGCCTTCGATGCGATCTGACCGCGCCCCGCTCGGCCTGCGGCTGGCCGCGATCGGCGGGCTCCTGTTCCTGCACCTGCCTATCCTCCTGATCTTCCTCTACGCCTTCACCACCGAGGAGAAGAGCTACCAGTTCCCGCCGCCCGGCCTCACCACCAAGTGGTTCTCGGTCGCGCTGTTCGAGCGGCCCGACATCTGGCCGCCGCTCTGGCTGTCGCTCCGGGTCGCGGCGATCTCGACCGCGCTCGCCATCGTGCTCGGCACGCTCTGCGCCGCCGCGATGAGCCGCTCGGACTTCTTCGGCCGCGACCAGATCACCCTCCTGATCCTGCTGCCGATCGCGCTGCCGGGGGTGATCACCGGCATGTCGCTGCGCTCCGCCTTCGGGGTGATGGACATCCCGTTCTCGACCTGGACCATCATCCTCGGCCACGCCACCTTCTGCATCGTCATCGTCTACAACAACGCGGTCGCCCGGCTGCGGCGGCTGTCGGGCGGGATCCTCGAGGCCTCGGCCGATCTCGGCGCCAACGGCTTCCAGACCTTTCGCCACGTGCTGCTGCCGAACCTCGGCTCGGCGCTGCTCGCGGGCGGCATGCTCGCCTTCGCGCTGTCCTTCGACGAGGTGATCGTCACCACCTTCACCGCCGGCCAGCAGTCGACCCTGCCGATCTGGATGCTGGGCGAGCTGGTGCGCCCGCGGCAGCGCCCGGTCACGAACGTCGTCGCGATCATCGTCTTCGCCGCGACCTTCCTGCCGATCCTCATCGCCTACTACCTCACCCGAGGCGGCTCCGAGACCGCCGGAATGGGAAAATAAGGGAGCTCCCCATGGATACCGTCGACGCCATCGATACCGGCCTGCTGATCGGGTCGGCCTTCGAGCCGGGGGAGGAGACCCGCGAGCCGATCCTCAATCCGCGCACCGGGGCGCTGATCCTCGAAGTGGCCGAGGCGTCGCCGGAGCAGGTCGACCGCGCCGTCGCCGCCGCGCGGAAGGCCTTCGACCGCTGGTCGCGGACCACGCCGGTCGAACGCTCCAACGCGCTCCTGCGCATCGCCGACAGGATCGAGCGCGAGGCCGAAGCCTTCGCGCGGCTCGAGGCGCTCAATTGCGGCAAGCCGATCGGCGCCGCGCTGAACGACGAGATCCCGGCGATCGTCGATTGCTACCGCTTCTTCGCCGGCGCGGTGCGCACGATGCAGGGGCAGGTCTCGGGCGAATACCTCGCGGGCCATACCAGCATGATCCGCCGCGACCCGGTCGGGGTCGTCGCCTCGATCGCGCCCTGGAACTATCCGCTGATGATGATGGCCTGGAAGCTCGGCCCGGCCATCGCGGGCGGCAATACCGTGATCTTCAAGCCGAGCGAGCAGACCCCGCTCACCGCGCTCAAAATGGCGCGCATCCTCGCCGAGGAGCTGCCGGAGGGCGTGGTCAACATCGTCACCGGCCGCGGCCAGACCGCGGGCAACCATCTCATCAACCACCGCGACGTCGACATGATCAGCCTGACCGGCGACGTCGCCACCGGCAAGAAGATGATGGACGCCGCCGCGAAGACGGTGAAGCGCACCCATCTCGAGCTCGGCGGCAAGGCGCCGGTCATCATCTTCGACGACGCCGACCTCGACGCGGTGGTCGAGGGGCTCCGCGCCTTCTCCTTCTACAACGCCGGGCAGGACTGCACCGCCGCCTGCCGGGTCTACGCCGGCGCGCGGATCTACGACCGGCTGGTGGCCGACCTCTCCTCCGCCGCCGCCTCGATCACGCTCGGCGCGGAGGACGACACCACCAACGAGATCGGGCCGCTCATCTCGATGCGGCAGCGCGACCGGGTCGCGAGCTTCGTCAACCGCGCGCGCGAGCTCGGCCATATCGAGATCACCACCGGCGGCGAGGCGATGGACCAGGGCTTCTACTACAAGCCCACCGTCGTCGCCGGCGCCACCCAGGCCGACGAGATCGTCCGGCGCGAGGTCTTCGGGCCGGTCGTCTCGGTCACGCCCTTCACCGACGTGGAGGACGCGACCGCCTGGGCGAACGATTCCGACTACGGTCTCGCCTCCTCGGTCTGGACCCGGGACGTCGGTCGCGCGATGGCGGTGGCGCCGCGGCTGCGCTATGGATGTACCTGGATCAATACGCATTTCATGCTGGTGAACGAGATGCCGCATGGCGGGCTCAAGCAGTCGGGCTATGGCAAGGACATGTCCACCTACGCCCTCGAGGACTACACGATCGTGCGCCATGTGATGGTGAAGCACGGGTGAGCGGGGCCGCCCGGAAACGCGCCGGCGCCCGGAGCGGGGCCGCCCGGGCCGGCGGCTGAGCGGTGGCCTTCACCCTGCGCCAGCTCAGGTTCTTCCTCGCCGCCGCCGAGACGGGCTCGGTCACCGGCGCGGCCCGCGTCCTGTCGATCAGCCAGTCCTCGGTGACCGAGGCGATCCGCGCGCTCGAGGAGGATCTCGGCGTGACGCTGTTCGAGCGGCAGGCGCGCGGGCTCGAGATCACCTACAACGGCCAGGCCTTCCTGCGCCACGCGCGCCAGATCCTGATGGATGTCTCGACCGCCCGGACCGCCTTCCGCACCACCCAGGAAAGCGAGACCGGCCGGCTGTCGCTCGGGGTCAGCGCGCTGGTCTCGGGCTATGTCCTGTCGGACATCCTGTCGCGCTACCGCCGCGCCCATCCCAGGATCGAGCTCAACGTGATCGAGGACGACGGCGAGTATCTGCAGCACCTGCTGATCGGCGGCGAGCTCGACGTCGCGGTGATGGTGACCTCGGCGATCCGCGACCGGATGGCGCTCAACGTCGAGACGCTGCTGGTCTCGCCCTACCGGCTCTGGCTTCCGCTCGGCCATCCGCTGGTCGACCAGGAGTCGATCGCGCTCGAGGAGCTCGCGTCGCAGCCGCTGATCCAGCTCATGGTCGACGAGATCGAGGAATCCACCCGCGGCATGACCGCGGCGCTGCCGGTCAAGCCGCAGATCGCCTTCCGCACCCGCAGCGTCGAGGCGGTGCGCTCGCTCGTCGCCACCGGCGCGGGGCTCGCGATCCTGCCGAGCCTCGTCTACCGGCGATGGTCGCTCGAGGGCGACCGGATCGAGACGCGCGACATCTCGGGCGACCTGCCGACGGTGCAGGTCGGTCTCGCCTGGCGCCGCGGCGCGCCGCTGTCGGGCCCGGCGCGCGGCTTCGTGCGCGCCGCCCAGGGCGCGATCACCGGCCGCTGACCCCGCGATCCCGGCGCCCGATCCACGGCTGCCCGCTTGCCGTCCCCGGGCGCGTCGGCCCATATCTCGGATCGAAGGCGACGGGCGGGGGATATGGCACGAAGGCCGACCATGAAGGACGTGGCGCGCGAGGCGGGGCTGAGCGTCACGACCGTCGACCGGGCGCTCAACGGCCGGTCCGTCGTCAGCGAGGCGACGCTGAAGGCGATCGCCGAGGCGGCCGAGCGGGTCGGCTATCACGCGCGCGGGCTGATCGCGCGGCGGATCACCGATCGCGTGCCCGAGGTCCGGCTCGGCTTCGTGCTCGTGAAGCCCAAGCACGAATTCTATCAGGGCTTCGCGCGGGAGATCGGGGCGGCCGTGGCCCGCCGCCGCGACGTGCGCGGCCGCGCCACCGTCGTCTTCGCCCAGTCGCAGTCGCCCGAGGAATTCTCCGAGCTCCTGCGCGGGTTTCGCGGCCGGGTCGACGCGGTGGCGGCGGTCGCGGTCAACCACCAGAAGATGACTCAGGTCGCCTGGGAGCTGCGCGAGGCCGGCGTGCCGGTCTTCTCGCTGCTCAACGATTTCGCCCAGGGCGTCCGGCAGGGCTATGTCGGGCTCAACAATCTCAAGATGGGCCGCCTCGCCGCCTGGATGTTCACCCGGGCGCTGCCGGACCCGGGCAAGCTCGGGATCATCGTCGGCGGCAACCGCTGGCACGGGCACGACCTGCGCGAGACCGGCTTCCGCTCCTTCGTGCGCGAGACCGCGCCCGCCTTCGCCGTGCTGGAGCCGGCGGTCAATCTCGAGGCGCGCGAGGTGACCTACGAGACCACGCTCGACCTCCTGCGCCGCCATCCCGACCTGCGCGGCATCTGCGTCGCCGGCGGCGGCATGGAGGGCGCGATCGCGGCGCTGCGCGAGATGCGCCCGCCGGGCAAGGTCGCGCTGATCGTCAACGAGCTGACCGAGGTGAGCCGCGCCGCGCTGCTCGACGGCTACGTGATGATGGTGATCGCGACGCCGCTGCCCGACCTCTGCCGCGACCTCGTCGGGATGATGATCGCGGCCGCCGGCGCGCCCGGCCAGGGTCCCGCCGCGCAGCATTTCCTCGAGCCGCGCATCGTCCTGCCCGAGATGCTCTGATTGACGTGAAATCGTCATCGGGCGGCGCGGGAACGCGTCATTTTTGGCGTATTCGGCGGCGGCGGAAATTGACCGGATCGGTGTTCTCGACCAGCTTGCGCCCGAGCTCGCCGCGCCGACGCGCGCGGTCATGGAGGAATACCCGATGCAATTCGCCCTCAACCAGATGACGACGCCGAACCTCGGCTACGCGGCCTTCCTCGACCTCGCGAAAGCGCTCGGATGCGTCGGCGTGGAGGCGCGGAACGACCTCGGCCGCGAGATCTTCGACGGCATCGCCCCGGAGGAGGCGGGCCGCATGGCGCGCGCGCGCGGGCTCCGGATCGTCGGGGTAAGCCAGGTCTATCCGTTCAACGTCTGGTCGGACGAGATCGAGGCCGCCGTCGAGAACCTGATCACCACCGCGAAGGCGGCGGGCGGCGAGACGATCAGCCTCATCCCGCGCAACGACGGCGCGGGGCGGGGCGAGGCCGAGCGGCGCGAGAACATGCTCCGCGCGCTCCGGGCGATCAAGCCGATGCTCGAGCGGACCGGGATGGTCGCGCTGGTGGAGCCGCTCGGCTTCGGCCGCTCGTCGCTCCGGAGCAAGGTCGAGCTCGTCGCGGCGATCGACGAGCTCGACGCCAACGGCGTCTACAAGCTCGTCCACGATACGTTCCACCACACGCTCGCGGGCGGCGGCGATCTCTTTCCGCGCCAGACCGGGATCGTGCATCTCTCGGGCGTGGTCGATCCGGCGCTGGCGGTCGACGAGATGGAGGACGCGCACCGCGTGCTGGTCGACGCCGCCGACCGGCTCGGCAACATCGAGCAGATCACCGCGCTGCGCGACGCCGGCTACGACGGCGTGTTCTCCTACGAGTGCTTCTCGCCCGAGGTCCATGCTTTCGCGGACCCCGAAGCGCGGCTGCGCGAGACCTTCGCCTTCGTGACCGACCGCCTGGCGGCGCCGGCCGCGCGCTGACTTCCGGCGGGGCGTCGCCGGAACCTCGGAGGGCGCGTCGGATCCCGGCGCGCCCTCTTCGTTCCGCCGCCCGGCTCACCCCATGCGTTCGGAGGCGTAGGATCCCGGGGAGGCGGGGAAGACGACGGTCTTGTTGCCGTTGAGGAAGACGCGGCGGTGGATATGGGCGTGGATGGCGCGGGCGAGCACCTGGCTTTCGACGTCGCGGCCGAGGCCTCGTCGAGGTCGGCGGTCACGTAATGCGATGTGGCGCCGATCAGCTTCACGCCGCGCTCGTAGGCCTGCTTGTAGGGGTTGGCGCCCTTGAAGCTCGGCAGGAAGGAATGGTGGATGTTGATGATCCGGCCCGACATCTCCTGGCACATCTGATCCGAGAGCACCTGCATGTAGCGCGCGAGCACGACGAGCTCGGCGCCGCTCTCGCGCAGGATCGCCATCTGCCGCGCCTCGGCCTCGGGCTTGGTCTCCTTCGTGACCTTCACGTAGTGGAACGGGAGGTCGTGGTTCACGACGACCTTCTGGTAGTCGAGGTGGTTCGAGATCACCGCGACGATGTCGATCGGCAAGGCGCCGATGCGCCAGCGGTAGAGCAGGTCGTTGAGGCAATGGCCGAAGCGGCTGACCATGATCACGACCTTCATCCGGGCGCTCTCGTCGTGGATCGCCCAGCTCATGCCGAAGGGCTCGGCCACCGCGACGAAGCCCGCGCGCAGTTCGGCGAGCCCGGCGTCCTGCTCGGAGACGAAGCTCACGCGCATGAAGAAGCGCCCGGTCTCGGCGTCGTCGAACTGCGAGCTGTCGGTGATGTTGCAGCCGCTCTCGGCGAGATACCCGGCGATCGCGGCGACGATCCCGCGCCGCGACACGCAGGCCATCGTCAGGGTGTAGGTCGACATTCGGAGTGCTTTCCCTCGTT
>QFPW01000050.1 GCA_003241785.1 Rhodovulum sulfidophilum
GTGAGCAGGAACCCCTGGCGGAGACTGAGATCGGACCGCCAGCCGCCGGCGCAGGCCAGCCCGATGGTCACGCCGAGGCAGACCGTGACGATCAGCACGCCCATGAAGGTCCGCGCGTTAGGATCGCCGTCGATCAGGTCGATGATCGCGGGCACGGCCATGAGCCCGCCGAACAGGGCGACGAGCCAACCGACTACGTATCCTACCGGCCGAAGGTCTAGCATGCGCCATGGATCGGCTGGGCCGCGAGCGGCGTCAAGCGCGGTCCGAGGAAACCTTCGCGGCAAGAGTGGGCCTCAACTCGGGGCCAGGGTCGCGGCCATTCGCCGCGGTCGCGCGGGGTTGAGTCCGGGCCCAGCATGGCTAGCTTCAAGGCCACAGGCGTGTGCTGCGTGCGCCCAGGGTCCGGCCCTGACTACGGAGACTGGTGACAACCATCTTCGAGAGGGAGCCGCGCGCTTGTCCCATACCCAACCCGCCCGCCGTGTCGGGAACGCCACGTTCCGCCGTCTCGTCGACAGCGAGGCCACCGGCGGCCTGCTCCTGATGGCGGTCGCGGCGCTCGCGATCCTCGTCGCGAACTCGCCCGCCGCGCCCGGCTATTTCGCCGCGCTGCACGCCTATCTCGGGCCGCTCAGCCTCCAGCACTGGATCAACGACGGGCTGATGGCGACCTTCTTCCTGCTCGTCGGGCTCGAGATCAAGCGCGAGATGCTCGACGGCCAGCTTTCCACCTGGCCGCGCCGCGTCCTGCCAGGCGTGGCGGCGCTCGGCGGCATGATGGTGCCGGCGCTGATCTACGTCTGGTTCAATCTCGGCGACGCCGCCGCCCTGCGCGGCTGGGCGATCCCCTCGGCCACCGACATCGCCTTCGCCCTCGCGGTGCTGACGCTCGCGGGACCGCGGGTGCCGGCGTCGCTCAAGGTCTTCCTCGCCGCCGTCGCGATCATCGACGATCTCGGCGCCGTCCTCGTCATCGCGCTCTTCTATACCGCCGACCTGTCCCTGCCGGATCTCGCGGCGGCCGCCGGCGTGCTCGGCGTGCTCGCCGTTCTCAACCGGCGCGGGGTCATGACGCTCACGCCCTATCTGCTGCTCGGGGCGCTGCTCTGGGTGCTGCTGCTGCGCTCCGGGGTCCATGCGACGCTCGCGGGCGTGCTGCTCGCGATGACGATCCCGATCACCGTCACCCCGGGCCGCCCGGAGGCCTCGCCCGCCGAGTCGCCCCTCCACAGGCTCGAGCACAGGCTGCAGCGGCCGGTCGCCTTCCTCGTCGTCCCGGTCTTCGGCTTCGCCAACGCCGGCGTCTCCTTCGCGGGCGTGACCCCCGCGACACTCGTCGAGCCGGTGACCCTCGGCGTCGCCGCCGGACTGCTCCTCGGCAAGCTCGTCGGCGTCTTCGGCGCGGTGTTCCTGCTGGTGCGGACCGGGCTCGCGGATCTGCCGGCGGCGGCGAGCTGGGCGCAGGTGCTCGGGGTGGCCCTGCTCTGCGGCATCGGCTTCACCATGAGCCTCTTCATCGGCGGGCTCGCCTTCGAGGACCAGACCACGCAGGACCGGGTGAAGCTCGGCATCCTGCTCGGCTCGGTGGTCGCGGGCACGTGCGGATGGCTGCTGCTCCGCTTCGCCCGGCGCGAGGCGCGGCGCGTAACCGCCTGAGGCGCGTGGCGCCGCCGGGTTCACGCGCCTGTTCCGGTCAGCGTCGCGTGAATCCGATCCGCGCAGGTCTCCCGCCTGAGCGCCCGCGCCTGTCCCGGAGCGGCGAAGCGACGCGCGTAGCAGGAGAGTTGCCTCAGCGCCGCGCGGTTTTCCTCCGGAGGGAACAGAAGGCCGACCGCGATGTCCACTGGCGCGTGATCGGCGGCCCCGAACATGATCGGCGCCGCCAGCCGCAGGAAGACGGCGTGGCAGCCATCGGTCTCCGCCACGGCGGCGTGCGGAAGTGCGATGCCGCCACGGATCGCGGTCTCGCCGAGGGCTTCGCGCCTGAGCAGAGCCTCGAGGACCGAGCCGGGGCAGAGCCCGGGCTTGGCGGCGAGGCGATCCGCGATCAGTTCGAACAGCTCCTCCTTGGAGCGACATGGAACGTCGAGCAGGATCTGGGTGGGCTGGAGGCTATCGGCGCGGTTCATGCGTAGGTCTCGGATCCGTCCTGGTGATGCCAGCCCGGCATAGGCCGGACCGGCATAGGAATTCGATATGGAAACCGGCGTGAAGATATAGGCGTCCCGCCAGTCTCTCAGTTCGCTAGGCGGCCGCCGCTCGCGCGGGACCGGCCGCTGGCCTGACTCGCCCGGCGCCATCCTGCCGGCGCGGGACAGCGCCGCAGGGCTTGATCCGGCGGACCGGCAGGGCGTGGCAGCTCTTGCGGAAGTAGACGATCTCGAGAAGCGTCGGCCAGATCTCGAGCGACGACCGGATCAGGCGGATCTCGTCCTCCACCAGGCGGCTCACGTTCTGCTGGAAGAAATCCGGTTCGAAATCGTAGAAAGTCCGCTCGAGCGTCGTGGCGAAATGCGCCAGCGCGCGGCGCCGCTCGTCGGTCTCCGCCTTGCCAGCCGCCACCTGGATCTTCGCGTGCAGATGGCGGGCGCCCTCGAGCATCACGGCGCTGTCCTCGAGACTGACCGCGCCGTCGTAGTCGAAGCACAGCGTCACGTCCTCGATCTTGCGCAGGCTGGTGCGGATCTTGTGCTTGAGCAGCGAGCAGATCGATTCATTGAGCAGCTCCGCCGCCAGCGGCGCGCGCATGTAGTTGTTCTTGATATGGGTCTGCGCCGAATCGACGTGGGCGGCCGTGTAGCCGGGCTGTTGGATCCAGAGCCGGAAGATGTAGTCCTCGAACCGCAGCCGGGTCGGGAAGAATGGCGGCAGGCCGGTGGTGTTGTCGTAACCCGCCACGCCGCAGTCCGCCAGTTCAGGTTGGTAAGGCAGGGGCGGAAGTTCACCAGCACGTAATGGTCGTTGAGGAGCTCGGCGTCCTCCCGGCCGTGGTCCTCGAGGAAGAGCTCGATGTAATCGGCCGCGTCGATGTCGTTGGTGCCCGTTCGGAAGGTCTGGGCCATCTTCACGACGGCGTTCTTCGAGACCTTGCCCTCCTGGAGGAACAGCGCGTTCTCGCGCGCGAGGCCGAGCGAGGTATTGCTCTCGAGATCCATCGCCGTGTCGTTGAGCAGTTCACCCCGCTCGTAATTGGGGGGCGCGTCGGCGACCGCCTTGCCCAGCACGTCGCGGAAGGATTGCAGCACGTCGTAGGAGTTGCGCGTATGTCCGTTGGCGCCGCGAGGGATGAGCTTGCCGCGGCTGATCTCGCTCTCGCCGAGGCTCTCCGGGCTGTCCTCGATCAGCGCGTAGGGGCGCATATCGTCGTCGGCGCTGACCATGTGCTCGCCGAGCGTGTACATGAGCGTGAAGTTGCGATTGCCGCCATAGCTCGGGCGGAAGAGATTCCGCACCAGGAGGTCGAGTTTGCGGTCGCGCAGGCGCTTGCAGATGTAGGAGATGAACTCCTCCTTCTCCGCCGGCCCTACGTAGAAGAGATCGTTGTGGGTCTTAGCGTCTTCGAGCGCGGCGAAATACTTGTCGTGGCTGGCTTTCGAGGAGTCGTCGAAGACGAGGATCGGGGCCGTCTGACCCGATCGCCGGAAGTTCTCGTCATAGGCTTCGACCGTCTCGCCGACGTCGCGCAGGCGATAGGTCGGGATCACGAATTGCAACGGCTTGTCCGTCATGAGTATGGGCTTCTCTGCTTGGTGGAGTTCAGGCGGCCTGACCGAGCGCGCGCAGCGCGCGGAGCTCGGTCCGATGCGCGGCCGGGTAGCTGCGTCGACCGGGGAAAGTGGCGCGCGGACGTCCTCGGTCATCGGCAACCGTGTCGCCAGCGCGGCCTTCAGCGCAGCGACCCGGCCGGGCCCGGCGGTAGCTTCGCACAGGCCACGCAGGCGGAGGAAGTGGTCCCAGGCTTCGTCCTCCCGACCGTCCCGAAAGAGGTTCATGACCTGAGCCAGATGGCCTGGAACCAGGTTGGCGAGACCGAGGACGCCGCCATGGCCGCCGAGCTGGAGGGTGACGAAGAGCCAGTTCTCGTCGCAGCACAGGAGGGCCGGGCCGCGACCATGCGCGACGGTCGGCAGGCGCTCCAGTGCCTTGCCGTCGAGCATCAGGGCGGGGAAGCGGCCCGCCGCGTGGAGCCGCTCCACGAGGCGCGGTGTCAAAGCGGGACTCCTTCCGCGGCCACGATCCCAGGGCACGACCGGGACGCCGGCCGCGTCGGCGAGCGACATCAGGTGGTCGTATGTCGCCGCCTCGTCCAGGCCAGACGAGATCGGCGCGACGAAACCCGAAACGGGCGGATGGAACTGACCGATTTCGCGGGCCGCGCTCGCGGCGTCGATGTCACGCACGCAGACCAGGACGGGCAACGCGTCTTCGGTCGTTTCGCAAAGCGCGGCTGCGATGCGCAACCTTTCGCGGAGCGAAAGAGCGTCGATCTCACCCACCGGCCCGCCCGCGATGATGCCGGCGAGACCGCGGCCGGTGAGCCTCCGCGCGAGAATGGTGAGCGCGGCGATGTCGACCCGACCGTCGCGGAACGGGGTGACCAGCGGAGCCCAGATCCCGGAGAAGTCGGGGCTTTCGGGGCAGGCGAAATCGCGGGCGACCACCCGCGCGGCGACGTCGGCGCGAGGCGCGAGACGTTCGGTATTCGGCCTCCACATGATTGGACCTTCACGTTGTGGATGGTGGAGCCGAACCTATGGACATCGGCATAGGCGTTCGAGATGGACCGCGAGACGAATTCATAGTCGCGACATAGGAGAATCTCCGCGAGACGCGCCCGCCGGATGACTCCGCCGAAACCCGCGCCGTGTCCGTCAACCGGGGCCAGGCGCCGGGTATGCGCCCGGCGGGCGGTCGTGGCGGATGCTCATCTTCCAGGCGGCGCGGCCCCGAGCGAACGCCGAGACCGGACGGTGGGCCGGACTACGCGGGCGGCGGAGCGATTTGTCCGGATCGCTTTATTGCGCCGCGGCATATATGGCTGCGGACAGGCGACTCGTTCGGAGACCCCATGACAACGTCACATGCCGTCGATCCCACTCCAAGATCGCAACGTCGAACCTTCCTGATCCTGCTGCTGGGCAGCGTCGGAGTGGTCTACGGAGATATCGGGACGAGCCCGCTCTACGCATTCCGGGAGGCACTTCGACCGTTCGCCGCCGATGGTGTTCACGAGACCGAGGTGGTCGGGCTGATCTCGCTCATGATCTGGACGCTCACGATCATCGTGACCTTCAAGTACGTCCTCTTCCTGCTCCGCGCCGACAACGACGGCGAGGGGGGTACCTTGTCACTCCTCGCCCTGTTGATGAAGAAAACCGGCGGCTACATGCCGGTTCTATTCTTCGCGGGGCTGATCGGCGCCGCGCTCTTCATCGGGGATGCCATGATCACCCCGGCCCTGTCGGTGATGTCGGCGCTCGAGGGTATGAAGCTCATCACCCCGGCCTTCTCGAACTACGTGCTGCCCCTGTCCGCCGCGCTGATGGTAGGACTGTTCCTGGTCCAGTCGAAAGGCACGGCCGCTGTCTCGAACTTCTTCGGCCCCATTACCGTCGTCTGGTTTCTCGCCATGGCGTGGGGCGGGTTGATCCACATCGGGGACGACTGGACCATCCTGGCCGCGCTCAATCCGATAAACGCGCTCTGGTTCATCACGCATGCGGGGACCGTGGGCCTCATCGTCCTCGGCGCGGTGTTCCTGACTGTGACCGGCGCGGAAGCGCTTTATGCCGACCTCGGCCATTTCGGGCGCAAGCCGATCAGCGTCGCATGGTTCGCCCTGGTCTTTCCCGCTCTGGTGCTCAACTACCTGGGTCAGGGAGCGCTCGTCCTGAGCGATCCCACGACGATCGAGAACCCGTTCTACCTTCTCTACCCCGAGTGGGCGCTGCCACCGATGGTCATGCTGGCGACGCTCGCCACGATCATCGCCAGCCAGGCGGTCATCACCGGCGCCTTCTCTCTGGCTCGGCAAGCCGTGCACCTCGGGTTCCTGCCGCGCCTGATGATCAAGTTCACCTCGGAGACCAATACCGGGCAAATCTACGTTCCCGCGGTAAACCTGATCCTGTTCATCGGGGTCATCGTGCTGATTTTCGCGTTCGGGGACTCGGAGTCGCTCGCGACCGCCTATGGAATATCGGTCACCGGGGCCATGCTCGTCACGACGCTGATGGCCTTTCAGTTCCTCAGGGTCGTATGGGGGTACTCGACCTTCGTCGCCGCCCTGCTGCTTTCGGTCCTCTTCCTGATCGAAGCGGTGTTTCTTGGCGCCAATCTTCTGAAGATTCACGACGGAGGCTGGGTCCCGGTCGCCTTGGCGATCACCATCATGCTGATCATGTGGACCTGGACCAAGGGCACGAAGTACCTCCGAGACAAGGTCGCCAAAGGGGACGTTCCCCTCACGACCCTCGTCGAATCCCTCGAGAATTCCGTCGCGCGCGGATCCGCGAATGCGCCGGTCAAGGTCCCGGGAACGGCGATCTTCCTCACCAGCGTGCCCGACAAGGCGCCCGGGGTGCTCCTGCACAACATCAAGCACAACCACGTCCTGCATGAGCAAAACGTCATTCTCTCGGTGTGGACGCAGGACAAGCCCTACGTTCCGGAGGAGGACAGGGTCGAGCTGACGCGGATATCGAAGCATTTCGTAAGGCTCGACATCACATTCGGCTTCATGGAGGAGCCGAACGTCACCAGGGCGCTGACGCTTTGCAGAAAGGCGGGATTCAAGTTCGAGATCATGCGGACCTCGTTCTATCTCGGGCGTCGCAACCTGATCGCCACCCCGAACGCCGGGCTCCCGCGGTGGCAGGAGAATCTCTACATCGCACTGGCGGGGATCGGCATCGACCCTTCGGCGTATTTCAAGCTTCCGCCGAACCGCGTCGTGGAGCTCGGGGAGCAGGTCGCGATCTGAGCCAATGGCCGCGCGGCGGATCAGTCCGGCGCGCGAAGCCGGTAGCCGACGCCGGTTTCCGTCGTGATGTAGCGCGGGTCGTTGGGGTCGTCCCCGAGCTTCTGGCGCAGCTGGCGGATGTAGACGCGCAGGTACTGGACGTCGACGGCTTCCTCCCAGACCTGTTCGAGCAGATGGCGATGCGTGAGCACCTTGCCGGCGTGGCGCACCAGCAGGCGCAGGATGTCGTATTCCTTGGGCGAGAGCTTCACGTCGCGGTTGCCGATCCGGACAATCCGGCGCACCAGGTCGACGGAGAGATCGCCGGCGCGGAAGACGGGTTGCTCGCCCTCGCGGCGCAGGCGGTGGCGGAGGGCCACCCGGATGCGCGCCGCCAGTTCCTTCATGCCGAAGGGCTTGGTGACGTAGTCGTCCGCTCCGAGCTCGAGCGCGCGCACGATCCCGGCCTCGTCGGCGCGGCTCGAGAGAATCACGATCGGAACCTCGACGAGGTCGGCCCGCCAGAGCGCCAGCAGATCGTGCCCCGGCGTGTCCGGCAGCCCGAGATCGAGTAGGACGAGGTCGGGCCGCTCCGCGGGCGGCGCCGCCATGATTTCCTTCGCCTCGCGCGCGTTGCGCGCCTCGAGGACGGCGTGGCCCTCCGCGGTGAGGCCAAGGCGCAGCAGCTTGCGGATCGGCTGTTCGTCGTCGACGATCAGCACGCGGGCGTGAGAGCTCATGACAGACCCTCCTGTGCGATGGGCAGGCGGATCGTGAAATCCGCCCCGACGCGGTCGGGCCGGTTCGCGGCCGCGATCGTGCCCCCCAGGGCTTCGACGAAGCCGCGCGCGATCGCGAGGCCGAGGCCGGTCCCGGCGCGCACCTGGTCGGTCTTGCGGACGCGGTAGAACATGTC
>QFPW01000030.1 GCA_003241785.1 Rhodovulum sulfidophilum
CAACAGGCCGCTCCGCCGCGCCGGCCGACAGGCCGGCGCCAAGCCCGGGCCGCGCCAAACGGGCTCGCAAGAGCCCGGCGGCGCGGCCGGGACCGCCCCCGGATTCAGAAGACCGGCTCGACCGGGATGACGTCGACCGCCTGCTCGCTGGTCTGCTCGCCCGAGATGCGCAGGATCCCCCGCACGGGCGAGACGTCGCCGTAGTCGCGGCCGCGCGCGATCACGATATGGTCGAGCGAGACGAGCAGGTCATTGGTCGGGTCGAATTCGAGCCAGCCCATCTCGCGGCCGCACCAGGCGCGCACCCAGGCGTGCATCGCATCCGCCCCTTCGAGCCGGGGCTGGCCCGGCGGCGGGTTGGTGCGCAGGAAGCCGCTGACGTAGCCCGCCGGCACGCCGACGCCGCGCAGCATGCCGATCATGATCTGGGCGAAATCCTGGCAGACGCCGCGGCGGCGGTCGAAGGCCTCGCGCGCCGGGGTCTCGACCGTGGTCGCCTCGGGATCGAATTCCATGTCGGTGAAGAGCGCCCGGCCGATCGCGACCACGGCGGCGAAGGCGGTGGCACCGGGGGCGAGCCTTGCGCGGGCATAGGCGACCATGTCGGAGGTCGGCGCGGCGCGCGGGCTCGACCACAGGAAATGCAGCGGCGAGTCGGGCTCGAGGCCGCGATAGTCGGCGATCTCCTCGGCGAGCCGGTCGAGCGGCGGCGAGATGTCGAAGCCGGCGGGCTCGGCGAAACGCTCGACCCGCGCGTCGACGCGGAACTCGATCTCGTCATGCACCTCGCGGAAGATGACCTCGGTGCCGCGGTTGCCGAAGAAATCGACCATCTCGCTGCGCTCCGCCGGCGCGGGCCTCACCTCGAGCGCGGAGCGCAGGAGGCGCTGCTGGCCGGGCAGGTCGCTCGGCATCAGCCGCAGCAGGTGCCGCCCGCCGGCGGCCGAGCGGTCGTAGCTGTAGGTGATCCTCAGGCCGATATCGTAGAGCATCGTGTCACTTCAGATAGGTATCGGAGATGAGATCAGAAAGGGTCCCGAGCCGGGCGCGGAAACCGAGCAGCGCCTCGGTGTCGAGCGTCTCGGGCAGCTGGGTCGCGATCTCGACATGGGCGCGCAGCACCTCGCGGGAGAGCGGCGACAGCTGGCCGCCGGTCTCGGCGCCGGGCAGCAGCGCCACCTGATCGCGGATCTCGCCCATCTGGTAGAGCACCGCGCGCGGGTTCATCCCGTCGAGCGCGAGCAGGTCGATCACCGTGGCGCGCGTGGTCGCGACCGCGTAGCGGCGGCGGTGCGTCATCACGCTGTCGCCGATCTCGACCGCCATGTCGAGCGCGCCCTCGGGCGCCTCGGGATCGGCGAGCCAGGCGAGCAGCCCCGCCATCTCGATCGAGCGCTCCAGCGCGCGGCCGATCGCGAGGAAGCGCCAGCCGGTGAAGCGGTACAAGTTTTCGTGCACGAGGCCGGAGAAGCCGGTGATCTTGCGCAGCAGCACACCCATGGCGCGGGCGCAGTCGTCGCCCGGCCGCGCGGTGCCGACCATCTTGCGCGCGGTGCGCGAGAGATCCGAGAGCGCCATCCAGCCGTCGTTCGAGAACCGGTCGCGCACGTGGCTGGCGCTCGTCGTCGCCATGCCGAGCGTGGCGCGCAACCCCTCGGGGATCTCCTCGGCGGGATCGCAGCCGACGTCGCGCAGATGCTGGTCGAGGTAGCGGATCAGCGGCGCCTCCGGGTCGCCGGTCTCGGCGAGGCGGATGTGATGCGCGCGCAGAAGCCGCGTCATGCCCTCGGCGCGCTCGACGTAGCGGCCGAGCCAGAAGAGGTTGTCCGCCGCCCGGCTCGGCAGCGCGCCCTGTTTCGCCCGCGACTGCGCGCCGACGTTCTCGGACAGCATCGAAATGCTCTGCACCGGCGCCGGGCTCACGATCCAGACATCCGCCGCCGAGCCGCCGCGCTGCATCGCGATCGCGGTCGGATCCGGCGTGCGGCCGATCCGCGCGAAGCCGCCCGGCATCACCCGCCAGCCCCGCTCGGTGCGGACGAGGAAGGCGCGCAGGCTCATCGGCCGGGGCACGAGCGCGCCGTCGACATGGGCGGGGGTGGTCGAGAGCGTCACCGCCTCCTGGCCGACCAGCCCCGCCGCCTCGGCCTCGATCCAGGCGTCGATCTCCTCCGGGCCGCGGCCCTGGCCGCCGAGCATGGTCGAGCTCTCGATGTCGAAGGGCAGGCGGGTCGAGAGCGCGGCGCCGATCATCATCCGCGCCGCGTTGGCGCGGACATGCGCGCGCTCGACCGGCTGGCCGCACCACCAGGTGGCGATATTGGGGATCCGGAGCGCCTCGCCGCGCAGCGCCATCGAGATCCGGGGCAGGAAGGCGAGCAGCGCGCGGGTCTCGAGAATGCCGGAGCCGAGCGCGTTGACGAGGCTGACATTGCCGCGCCGGACCGCGCTGACGAGGCCGGGCGTGCCGATCCGCGACGAGGAATTTAGCTCCAGCGGATCGGCGAAGGCGGCGTCGAGCCGGCGCCAGAGCACGTTGACCGGCACCAGCCCCGCGACGGTGCGGACCATGACGCGGCCCTGCTCGACGGTGAGGTCCTCGCCCTCGAGCAGCATGAAGCCGAGGTAGCGCGCGATATAGGCGTGCTCGAAATAGGTGTCATTGAGCTGGCCCGGGGTCAGGATCGCGACGCGCGGATCACGGTCGGCGCAGAGCCCGTGCAGCGCGTCGCGGAACTCGCGGAAGAAGCCGGCGAGCCGGTAGGCGTTGGCCTCGGCGTAGAGCTCGGAGAAGACCCGCGCCGTCGCCATCCGGTTCTCGAGCGCGAAGCCCGCGCCCGAGGGCGCCTGGGTGCGGTCGCCGAGCACCCACCAGGTGCCGTCGGGCCCGCGCCCGAGCTCGAAGGCCAGGAAATGCAGGTAATGCCCGGAGCGGGGCGGCACGCCGACGAGCGGGCGCAGCCATTCCGGGCTGCGTGCGATCAGGCTCGCGGGCAGCTGGCCGGTCGAGACCAGCCGGTTCGCTCCGTAGAGGTCCGCCACCACCGCCTCGAGCAGATCCGCGCGCTGGATCAGCCCGTCGGCGATGGTGTTCCACTCGCTCTCCTCGATCAGCACCGGCACGTGGCTGAGCGGCCAGGCGCGCTCGGTCGAATTGTCCTCGCCGTACTGGCGGAAGAACACGCCCGCGTCGCGCAGATACTGGTCGCCGCGGGCGAAGCGGCCCGCGAGATCCTCGGGCCCCATCGCCGCGAGATGGCCGAGGAACTGGCCCCAGACCGGACGGATCCGGCCCGACTGGTCGAGCAGCTCGTCCGCCACGCCGGGCAGCGGATGGTAGGTCGCCAGCAGGCGGTTCACCAGCTCGTCGGTCGCCACGGCGTTCCTCGGCTGCATCGCGTCACACTCCGGGAGATCTGCGCAGGTCGAGCGTCAGCGGGAAGGATGGGTTCGGCATCTCGAACGGCGGCAGGTAGAGGCCCGGGGTATGGCCCCTCGGCTCGAACCGCGCCAGCCGGCGCGCCTCGGCCTCGTTGCCGTTGACCGGGAAGGTGTCGTAGTTGCGCCCGCCCGGATGCGCCACGTGATAGACGCAGCCGCCGAGCGCCCGGTTGCTCCAGGTGTCGTAGATGTCGAAGGTCAGCGGCGCGTGCACCGGGATCACCGGATGCATCGCCTGCGCCGGCTGCCAGGCCTTGTAGCGCACGCCCGCGACCGAGACACCGCTGGTCCCGGTCGGCGTCAGCGGCATCCGCCGCCCGTTGCAGACCACCGCGTAGCGCTCGGGATTGAGCGTGGTGAGCTTCACCTGCAGCCGCTCGGTCGATGAGTCGGTGTAACGCACCGTGCCGCCGATCGCGCCGGTCTCGCCCAGCACGTGCCAGGGCTCGAGCGCGGCGCGCAGCTCGAGATGCGCGCCGTCGATCTCGACCTCGCCGCAGAACGGGAAGCGGAACTCCTGCTGCGCCTCGAACCAGTCCGGGCGCATCTCGAAGCCGTTCGCGGTCAAGTCCTTCAGGACGTCGAGGAAATCCTCCCAGACGAAATGCGGCAGCATGAAGCGGTCGTGCAGCGTCATGCCCCAGCGGGTGAAGTCGCCGCCGATCGGATTGGCCCAGTAGCGCGCGACCAGGGCCCGGATCAGCAGCTGCTGGGCGAGCGACATGCGCGGATCGGGCGGCATCTCGAAGCCGCGGAATTCCACGAGGCCGAGCCGGCCGGTGGGGCCGTCGGGCGAGTAGAGCTTGTCGATGCAGATCTCGGCGCGATGGGTGTTGCCGGTCACGTCGACGAGCAGGTTGCGCAGCAGCCGGTCCACGAGCCAGGGCAGGGGCTGGATGCCCATCCCGGGCGCGGGCATCTGTGCCAGCGCGATCTCGAGCTCGTAGAGATTGTCGCCGCGGCCCTCGTCCACCCGCGGCGCCTGGCTGGTCGGGCCGATGAAGAGGCCGGAGAACATGTAGGACATCGCTGGATGCCGCTGCCAGTGCAGCACGAGGCTGCGCAGGAGGTCGGGCCGGCGCAGGAACGGGCTGTCGAGCGTGGTCGAGCCGCCGACCACGACATGGTTGCCGCCGCCGGTGCCGGTGTGGCGGCCGTCGATCATGAACTTGTCGGCGCCGAGCCGGCTCTGCCGCGCTTCCTCGTAGACCGTCTCGGTGATGAAGACGCAGTCGTCCCAGGAATGCGCCGGCTGGATGTTGACCTCGATCACGCCCGGATCGGGGGCCACGCGCACCACGTTGAGCCTGGGGTCGTGCGGCGGCGCGTAGCCCTCGATGTGGATCGGCAGGTTCATCGCCCGGGCCGCGGCCTCGGCGGCGGCGATGAGCTCGAGATAATCCTCGAGCCGCTCGGTCGGCGGCATGAAGACGCAGAGCCGCCCGTCGCGCGGCTCGACCGAGAGCGCGGTGCGGACCGCGCCGTCGAGCTCGCCGATCTGCTGCTCGATCCGCTCCTGCGTCGCCTCGGCGGCGGTGAAGCTCGCCGCGCGGTTCTGCCGGATCACCGGCGCCGCGATGTCGTAGTCGGGCAGCGGATCGCGCGGCGCCGTGGGATCGGCGACGTTGGTGTAGGGATAGGACGAGGGCGGCACGTAGGGCAGCGAGGAGAGCGGGATGCGGTAGCCGACCGGGCTGTCGCCCGGCACCAGGAAGAGATACTTGCGCCGCAGCTTCCAGCGTTCCGAGCGCCAGCGCCGGGCGTCGCTCGCCCGCGCCTGCCAGCGCTGGATCGGCAGCACGAAGCCGGTGGGCTCGGTCAGGCCGCGGGCGAAGACCCGGCTGATCCGGTGCCGCTCCTCGGCGTCCTCGATCTTGGAATTCTCCGGCGTCACGTTCTCGGGCAGGTTGGCTTCCTTCAGGATCCAGGTCGCCGGATCCTCGAAGGCGGGCGTCACCATCTCCGGCTCGACGCCGAGCGCGTCGGCGATGCCCATCAGCAGCTGCTCGGCCTCGTTCGGGCCGACGCCGGTGTCCTTGCCCTCGACCGCGATCAGCTCGGCGTTGGACCAGATCGGCTTCTCGTCGCGGCGCCAGTAGAGCGAGAAGGTCCAGCGCGGCAGCGTCTCGCCCGGATACCACTTGCCCTGGCCGTAGTGCAGGAAGCCGCCGGGCGCGAACTTGTCGCGCAGCTTGCGGATCAGCTCGTCGGCGCGGGCGCGCTTGGTCGGGCCGACCGCGTCGGTGTTCCACTCGCCGCTCTCGAAATCGTCGATCGAGACGAAGGTCGGCTCGCCGCCCATGGTCAGGCGCACGTCGCCCGCCGCGAGCGCCGCGTCGACCTTCTTGCCGACGGTGTTGAGATCGGCCCAGGCCTCCTCGGAATAGGGCTTGGTGATCCGGGGATGCTCGGACACGCGGCTGATCTTCATGTCGAAGTCGAAATTGACCTCGGCGTAGCTCGCCATGCCCGAGATCGGCGCCGCGTTGCGGAAATGCGGGGTCGCGGCGAGCGGGACGTGGCTCTCGCCGGTCAGGAGGCCCGAGGTGGGGTCGAGGCCGATCCAGCCCGCGCCGGGCAGGTAGACCTCGCACCAGGCGTGCAGGTCGGTGAAGTCGTGATCGGTGCCCGCGGGCCCGTCGAGCGCGACGAGGTCGGGCTTCAGCTGGATCAGGTAGCCCGAGACGAAGCGCGCGGCGAAGCCGAGGTTCCTGAGCGTCTGCACCAGCAGCCAGGACGAGTCGCGGCAGGAGCCGGTGCCGCGCTCGAAGGTCTCCTCGGGCGTCTGCACGCCGGGCTCCATCCGGATGACGTAGCCGACTTCCTGGCTGACGCGGGCGTTGAGGCCGACGACGAAATCGACGGTGCGCGCCGGATCACGCGGGATCGTGGCGAGGAAGGCCGCGAGATGCGGGCCGACCGGCTCCGGCGTCCTGTAGATCGTGAGATCTTCGCGGATGTCGGCCGGATAGTCGAACGGCCATTCCTCCGCGCTCTCCTCCACGAAGAAGTCGAACGGGTTGTAGACCGTCATGTCGGCGACGAGATCGACCTCGATCTTCAATTCGCGCACCGGCTCGGGAAAGACGAAGCGGGCGAGCCAGTTGCCGTAGGGGTCCTGCTGGTGGTTGACGAAATGCCCCCCGGGGCTGACGCGCAGCGAATGCGAGATGACGCGGGTGCGGGAATGGGGCGCGGGACGAAGCCGGATGATCTGCGGGCCGAGGGTGACCGGGCGGTCGTATTTGTAGTGCGTCAGATGGTAGATGGCGGCCTTGATCGACATGCGTTCCCCAAGTCTGGCTTCGAACTTATCTTCAGCGTTTCACAAATGCGCCGCCCGCGCAGCAAGGATTTCGCGCGGCGCCCGCGCGGACGGTCCGGGCGGCCGCGATTCCGCCCTGTCGCGGCGCAGCATAGGGCGGTTGAATCTTCGCGGCGAGCGGAGTTTAACGGGGCCGGCCCCGGTCCGCGCGCGCCGCGCGGCCGGCCGGGCGCCGGTCGGAGTACCCGGTTCATGTTCCTCTCTGTCCTCGGCGTCATCGCGCCGGTCTTTCTCATCATCGCCACCGGCTACGTCTCGGTGCGCTCCGGCTATTTCGAGCCGGCGGCGCTCAAGGGCCTCGGCGGCTTCGTCTTCCGGATCGCGATGCCCGCGCTGATCCTCTCGGCGATCACCGGCGCGCCGCTCGGCGAGACGATGAACCACGCCTATCTGCTCGGCTATGGCGGGGCCACCTTCGGGATCTTCCTCGCGGGCTACGCCGCGCTGCGGCGGATCGGCGGCCACGCCGTCGCGCCGGCGGCGGTGCGCGCGCTCGGCATGTGCGGCTCGAACACCGGCTTCATGGGCTATCCGATCGCCGCGATGGTGGTGGGCGCGCCGGCGGCGGCGGCCTTCGCGCAGAACATGGTGATCGAGAGCATCGTGATCCTGCCCGTCGCGATGACGATCGCCGAGGCCGGGATGGGCGCCAGCCGCTCGCGCCGGGCGCTCGCGCGCACCATCCTCGCGAGCCTCGCGCGCAACCCGCTGATGGTCGCGATGGTGCTGGGCGGCGCCTATGCGCTCACCGGCCTGCCGGTCCCGGCGCCGGCGGCGAAGTCGCTGTCGCTCGTCGGCGCGGTCGGGGCGCCGGTCGCGCTCTTCGCGGTCGGGGGCACGCTGGCGGGGATCAGGGCCGACAGCCTGCCGACGGGCATCGGCTGGATCGTCGGCGCCAAGCTCGTCGCGCATCCGGCGCTGGTGGCGCTGGTGCTCTGGAGGATGCCGGGCATCGACCCCGCCACCTTCGCGAGCGGCGTCATCTTCGCCGGCGCGCCGATCCTAACCCTCTATCCGATCATCGCCGGCCGCTTCGGCGAGGGAAAGCTCGGCGCGGTGGCGATGTTCATGGCGACCGTCGGCTCGGCGGTCACGCTTTCGGCGATCCTGTGGCTGCTGGCGCACCAGGGCCTGGTGGAGATCTGAGGGGGCGCCGCCCTGGCGCCGGCGACGGAGGCCGCGGGAACCCGCCCGGGTCCCCGCGGCCGCGCGTGGTCAGAACTCCCGACCGATCATCCGGTCGACCGAGTACTTGCCGCCGCCGAAGGCGGCGATGATCGCGGCGCTGGCCGCCCAGAAGATGGACGCGTATTCCGCCTTTCCCTGCACGAGCTCGAGGAAGGCCGCGCCGCCGTCCGGCAGGAGCCGCCGCTGGCCGGCCTGCGTGAGATACTGGAGATTGTCCTGAAGGAACGCGATCCCCTCGGGCGTCAGCAGGGCGTCGCCGAAGGGGCGGGTCACGTGGTAGTAGAGCGTGATCACCAGCATCACCGCGTTCGCGAGCGCCATGGGCCGGGTCAGCAGGCCCGCCATGATCATCAGCCCGCCGAAGAACTGCATGAGGGCGAGCATGGGCGAGAACAGCCAGCCGGGGTGGAAGCCCATGGCCTCGACGAAGCCGACCTGGGACATCGGCGCCAGGATCTTGGGCCAGCCCTCGATCACGAGGAAGCCTCCGACCAGAAGCCGGAGCGCGACCCAGCCGAACGGCTGCGCCACCGCGTGGTAGAAGGGGGCGAGAATCGGAATTATGAGCCGCTCGCGCGGGCTCGAGGTCATTTCTTCCATGATGTTTCGTCGCGTCGCGCGACCCTTTGTGCTTCGATGGTGATGGAAAGGTCGCGTGGCGACTTCCGATCCATCCAACGACACCCGTAAAACGTTTTGCGCTTGATTTCCTTGCGCGGGATCAAGCTTTTTCATCAAAGTCCGCGGCGGCGCTCACACCCCCACGTACCGCCGGAACACCTCCGCCCGCGGGTCCAGTCCCCGGGCCGCCACCGTCTCCGCGACCTCCCCCGTCACGAGGAACAGCACCCGGTCGGCGACCTCGAGCACCGCCTCGACGCGCTGCTCGACCAGCACCACGGCGACGCCCTCGGACCGCAGGCGCAGCACCGTCTCGCGGATCAGCGCGATCATCGAGGGTTGCAGGCCCTCGGTCGGCTCGTCGAGCAGGAGCACCGAGGGCTCGAGGCAGAGCGCGCGGGCGATGGCGAGCATCTGCTGCTCGCCGCCCGAGAGCGTCCCGGAGACTTGAGTCAGCCGCTCGCGCAGCCGCGGGAACAGCGTCAGCGCCCGCTCGCGCGTGGCGGCGCCCTTGTCCCGCGTCATGAGCCCGATCTCGAGGTTCTCCGCGACGGTCAGCTCGGCGAAGAGCCGGCGGCCCTGCGGGACGTAGCCGATGCCCTGGCGCGGCACCTCATGCGCGGGCAGGGCGCTCGTCTCGGTCCCGTCGAGCCGGATCGTTCCCGCGCTCACCGGGACGAGGCCCATGATCGCCTTCAGGAGCGTCGATTTCCCGGCGCCGTTGCGACCCATCACGCAGAGCACCTCGCCCGGGGCGACCGCGAGGCTCACGCCGCGCAGCACCGGGGTCGCGCCGTAGCCCGCGTCGATGCCCGACACCTCCAGCATCTCAGACCCCCAGATAGGCGGCCTGCACGCCTTGATCGGCGCGGATCGCCTCGGGCGTGCCGGTCGCGAGCACGCGGCCGAAATTGAGGACGGTGATCCGTTCGGCGAGCGTCATCACGAGCTCCATGTTGTGCTCGATCAGGAGGATGGTCGTTTCGCCCGCGAGGCCCCGGACCAGCCTCGCGAAGGCCTCGACCTCGGAATTGGCGAGGCCCTGCGTCGGCTCGTCGAGGATGAGGAGCTTCGGCGCGAGCGCGAGGCCCATGGCGATCTCCACCAGCCGCTGGTGGCCATAGGCGAGATCGCCCGCGCGCGACGCCGCGACGGCGCCGAGGCCGACGCGGTCGAGCGCCTCAGCGGTGCGCGCGGCGAGGCCCTCGGTCCCGCGCCGCTGCGCCGCGAGCTCGACGTTCTCGAAGACGGTGAGGCGCGGATAGATCGAGGTGATCTGGAACGTATAGGCGATGCCGAGCCGCACCCGGGCATGGGCGGGCAGGCGGGTGATGTCGCGGCCCTCGAAGGCGATGGAGCCCGCGGAGGGCGCGATCCGGCCGCAGAGCAGGCTGACGAGCGTGGTCTTGCCCGCGCCATTCGGGCCGATCAGCGCGTGGATCTCGCCGCGCCGGAGGTCGAGGTCGACGCCGTCGACCGCGCGCAGGCCGCCGAAACGCCGCGCGAGGCCCCGCGCCTCGAGGATCACGGCAGCCATGGCACGATCCTCTCGCGGAGCGTGCCGAGGATGCCCTTCGGCGCGAAGAGCACGAGGGCGAGCAGGGCCGCGCCCACCACCATCAGCGTCGCCTGGGTGATCCCGCCCGCGAGATCGAAGAGGTAGAACATCACGAGCGTGCCGAGGAAGGGCCCGAGCACGGTTCCGGCGCCCCCCATCAGCACGTAGAGAAGCGGCAGGATCGAATACTGGATCCCGGCGAAGCCCGCGCCGACATAGCCGAAGAGGAGCGCGTAGAGCGCGCCCGCGCCGCCCGCGTAGAGGCCGGAGAGGACGAGCGCGATCAGCCGATAGCGGAACGGGTCATAGCCGAGCATCCGGCTCCGCTCCGCGTTCTCGCGCATCGCGACGAGGACGCGGCCGGTCGGCGAGCGCACGAGCAGGAGCGACCCGATCAGCGCCAGGGCGAAGGCCGCGAAGGCGACGGCGAAGCGGATGGTCTCGTCGGCGAGCGGCATTCCCGCGAGGGTGCGCGCCGCGTCGGGCACGACGAAGCCCTCGTCGCCCCGGGTGTAGTCGCCGAAATAGAGGATGGTCAGCGCGCCCGCCTGCGCGAACATGAGCGTGACGATCATGAAGGCGGTGCCGGTGGTGCGGAGCGCCAGCAGCCCGGTCAGCGCCGCGACGAGCGTTCCCGCCGCGAGCCCGGCGAGGAGAGCGGGCCCGCCGGTCCAGCCGCCGAACTGCGCGCCGAGGCCCGCCGCGTACATGCCGGCGGCGAAGAACAGCGCGTGGCCGAGGCTGAGCAGCCCGGCGTAGCCGAAGGCGATGTTATAGCCCATCGCGAAGACCGCGAGCACCATCACCCGCGCGAGGTTCGCGTGGTGGTACGGCGGCAGGACGAGGCTCACCGCGAAGAGCGCGGCGAGAAACGCGAGGTGGAGCGCGAGAAGCCGGGCCGTCGTCATCGCGCCCTCGCCCCGAACAGGCCCTGGGGGCGGAACACGAGCACCAGCGCCACGGCGAGCGTGGCGAGGATCTTTGCCAGCGTGGGCGAGAAGAAGACCGAGATCATCCCCTCGCCGACGCCGATCAGGAGCGCCGCGACGATCGTGCCGCGCAGGCTCCCGAGCCCGCCGATGATGACGACGATGAAGGAGAGGAGCAGCGGGTCGCCGCCCATCAGGTAATGCGCCTGGCTGATCGGCGCGATCAGCACCGCCGCGATCGCGGCCAGCCCGGCGCCGAGCGCGAAGACCAGCGCGTAGACCCGGTCGGTGTCGATGCCGAAGGCCCGCGCGGTCTCGCGGTCGTATTGCGTGGCGCGCATCACGAGGCCGAGCTTCGTGCGCGCCATCAGGAGCCAGAGCCCGCCGAGGATCGCCGCGGCCGCCGCGATCACGCAGAGCTTGTAGCCGGAATAGCCGAACCAGGGGAAGCGGATGCGCCAGTCGAACGGGGCCGGGACGGGGCGCGCGTCGGGGCCGTAGAAGCTGAGCGCCGCCTGCTGCAGCAGGTAGAGCAGCCCGATCGTCGCGACGATGGTCGCCTCGGGATCGTAGTCGAGCCGCTTCAGCACCAGCCGGTCGGCGAGCGCCGCGACGGAGCCGACGAGAAGCGGACTGATCGCGAGCGCCAGCGCGAAGCCGAACCAGGCCGGGCCGCCGACATGCGCGGTCACGAACCAGGCGGCGACGGCGCCGAGCATGAAGAACTCGCCGTGTGCCACGTTCACGACCCGCATCACCCCGAAGACGAGGCTGAGCCCCGAGGCGGTCAGCGCCAGCACCGCCGCGGAGACCAGCCCCTCGAGCAGCGCCAGCAGGAGATAGGGGCCGAGCGCCACCTCGGGCTCAGAAGGGCCGCGTGGTGTAGTCCACCTCGTCCGGATAGAGCCCGTCGTCGATCGTCGTGGTGTGGACGCGGACGAGCTCGCCGTTCTCGACCTTGGAGATGTGCTGGATCCCGAACGCCTGATGCGTGCGGCCGTTGAAGATCTTCTCGCCCTGCGGATGCGCGTTGGAATAGGGCATCTCGGTCATCGCCTCGAAGGCCTCGACCAGCGCCTGGCCGTCGGGCCGGCCCTGGTAGCTCGCGGCCTCCATCGCGGTCTTGAGCGCGAAGAGCGTCTCCCAGGTCGAGAACATGTGCGAATAGGTCGAGATGTTCTTCGCATCCTCGACCGCCGCGCCGCGCGCGTCGACCCCGACCGCCTGGCGGTAGAAGGTCTCGACCGGCGTGGCGTCGGCCTGGAGGTCGCGGCAATGGCCCTCCCAGAAATGCGTGCCCTCGAGGAATTCGAGCCCCGGGCTCGTCACGTCGACGCCCTCGAGCGAATCGATGAAGCCGAAGATCTCCGGATGCTCGCCGCCCGAATAGAACTCGCCGAGCTCCTTGACGAAGGTCAGGACCGCCGGGCCGACCATCACGTGATAGATGACCTCGGTCTCCATCGGGATCCGGGGCAGGTAGCGGGTGAAGGAGGTCTCGGTCGGCGGGATGCCGATCTGCGCGATCACCTCGCCGCCCCGCGCCGCCATCGCGGCGGTGAAGTTGTCGCGGTGATCGTAGCCGAAGGCGTAGTCGGGATAGATCATCGTGACCTTCTTCCCGAGGTTCGCCGCGACCCAGGGCGCCATCGCCTGCACCTGGCTCTTCACGTCGGTGATGCCGGGCTGCAGCGTCCAGCGGTTGAGCGCGCCCGAGGCGACGTGATGGCCCTCGGAGCAGACGAGATAGGGCACCTTCAGCTCCTGCGCGCGCGGCGCGGTGCCGACCACGACATGGGAGAAGAGCGCGCCGAAGACGAGGTCGCAGTCGAGCTGGGTGACGAATTTCTCGAACACCTCGGCGCCGCGTTTCGGATCGGTCGCGTCGTCCTCGAACAGGATCTCGACCGGCCGGCCGTTGATGCCGCCCTCGGCATTCAGGACCTCGAGCGCCGCCTTCACCGTGCGCTCGTACCAGCGGCCGTAGGCGGCGCCGATCCCGGTGCGGTGCACCTGGAAGCCGAGGCGGTAGGGCTCGGCGCTCTGGGCCTGGACGAAGCGCGGGAAGGCGCCCGAGGCCGCGATCAGCCCGCCGCCCGCGGCCATGCCGCGCAGGAGGCCGCGGCGGGTGGCGGTGCCGGGGGCGGGGCGTTTCAACATGTGTCGGGCTCCATTGACGCGCGGCGGACGAACCCCGCCGATACCTGCGCGCGAGATTGTCGGGGGGGCCGCGAAATGTCTACCCCGGCGCGCCGCGCGACGCCCGGCCGGAGCGAGTTGCCGCGCCGCGGAAAGTATGCGATCACCGGGGCGAAGCAGCCACTGATACCCGGGGTTTCCCAGCATGATCGATTTCGCAGCCGCGCGCGAAGCCATGGTCGATTGCCAGGTTCGTCCGTCCGACGTAACCCGGTATCCCATCATCGAGGCGATGCTCTCGGTCCCGCGCGAGGAGTTCCTGCCCGAGGCGCTGCGCCCGGTCGCCTATCTCGGCGAGCACATGCCCCTCACTCCGGGCCGCGTGCTGCTCGACCCCCGGGTCTTCGCCAAGATGCTCGACGCGCTCAATGTGACCCAGTCCGACCTCGTGCTCGATATCGGCTGCGGCTACGGCTATTCGACCGCCGTGCTGGCGCGGATGGCCGAGGCGGTCGTGGCGCTCGAATCCGACGCGGCGCTGGCGGCCAGGGCCGAGACGCTGCTGGCCCAGCATTCGGTCGACAACGCCGTGCTCGAGACCGGGCCGCTCAACGCCGGCGTGCCGGCCCAGGGCCCCTATGACGCGATCATCGTCGAGGGCGGCGTCGAGGACCTGCCGGAGGCGATCACCGACCAGCTGAAGCCGGGCGGGCGGATCGTCGCGATCTTCGTCGAGGGCCGCGGCGGCCAGGCCCGGCTCGGCGTCAAGATGGCGCACGGGATCACCTGGCGGCGGATTTTCGACGCCTCGGCACCGAAACTAAATGGTTTCGAAGTCGCGAAATCATTTGTGTTCTGACGCCGCCCGAACGATAGTCCCCCCGACGAGCCCGGCCAGCGGGCCGCGAGAGCAGTTATTCGAGGGACACATGAGAAAGCGTCTGCGACCGTTTCTGATGTCGACGGCCACGGTCTTCGCGCTGGCCGCGCCGGCGACGGGCTTCGCCGAGACATTGGCGGATGCGCTTGTGAAAGCCTATCAGACCAGCCCGCTGCTGCAGTCGAGCCGGGCCGCGCTGCGCGCGACCGACGAGCAGCTGCCGCAGGCTTCTTCCGCGAAGAAGATCCAGTCACAGCTCTCCGCGAGCGCCAATCTCACGACGTCGAACACCGACGATTATACCCAGATTCCGGACTATTACACGGCGGGGCTCGAGGCGAGCCTGCTCCTCTACGACCACGGCCAGACCTCCGCCGCCATCGAGTCGGCGCGGATGTCGATCGCCGCCGCCCGGGCCGATCTCCTGAACGTCGAGCAGCAGGTGCTCTACGCCGCGGTCTCGGCCTATATGGACGTGCGCCAGGGCCAGGAATTCCTGTCGATCGCGCGCAACGACGTCGAGCTGCTCGAGGAGCAGCTGCGGGCGGTCAACAACCGCTTCGACGTGGGCGAGGTGACGCGCACCGACGTCAGCCTGACCGAGGCGCAGCTGCAGGCCTCGCGCGCGCAGCTCGCCGACGCGCAGGGCAACCTGCAGACCGCGCGGCAGGCCTATCTCGCCGCCGTCGGCACGCTGCCGGTCGATCTCGCCGCGCCGCCGCCGCTGCCGGCCCTGACGCGCGAGGTGTCCGAGGCGGTCGCGATCGGCCTGCGCGGCAATCCCACGATCATCGCCGCGCAATTCGCCGAACGCGGCGCCATCGCCGACTTCGACCGGGCGCTCGCCGCGAAGGGCCCGACGGTCTCGCTGAACGGCTCCTACGGCTATTACGGCTACCAGCGCTACCAGGGGCCCGACCGGATGGTCGGCCAGCTCGGCGTCACCGGCAGCCTGCCGCTGACCACCGGCGGCAATCTCGACAGCGTCGTGCGCCAGGCGCAGCAGATCGTCGACCGCCGGAAGTCGGACCTGCAGGCCGCCGGGCGCGACGTGACGCAGAACGTGAACAGCGCCTGGATCCAGCTCCAGGTCGCGCGCGCGACCATCCTCGCGAACCAGCGCCAGGTCGAGGCGTCCCGCATCGCCTACGAGGGCGTGGTCGAGGAGGCGCGGCTCGGCGCGCGCTCGACGCTCGACGTCCTGAACGCCAACCAGGACCGGCTCGACGCCGAGGCCGAGCTGGTGCGCTCGAAGCGCGACGAATACGTCGCCGCCTACGCCGTGCTGCAGACCATGGGCCTCTTGACCGCGACGCATCTGAAGCTCGGCGTCGAGGTCTACGACCCGGACATCTATTTCGACGAGGTCCGCAATGGGCCGCGCGGCGGTTACGACACCTCCGCGATCGACCGCATCCGCTCCCGCTGGACGCAGAACTGACGGCCATGGCGGAGGAGGACGAGTTCGGCAAGCGTCCCGAAAGCCTCTCCGAGGTGCTCGCCTCGATCCGCGCCCTCGTCTCGGCCGAGACCAGCGCGCGCATGTCCGAGCAGGAGGAGCAGGACGAGGACGTCCTGATGCTGACCTCCGACATGCGCCTCGATTCCCGCCCCGGCGCCGCGGCCTTCCCGGCGCTCGGCCTCGGCGACGCGGCCCCGCGGCCTCAGGCCGGCGCCGCCGCGCCGATCCTCGACGAGGAGGGGCTGCGCGGGATGATCAACGCCATCGTGCGCGAGGAGCTGCGCGGCGAGCTCGGCGAGCGGATCAGCCGCGACCTGCGCAAGATCGTCCGCCGCGAGGTCGAGGACGCGCTCCGCGCCGAACGCGAGCGCGACGCCTAGGGACCGCCGGCGGGCTCCTATCGCCACGCTGTCCCGGGCTCGACCCGAGACCTCGAGGCTCAGGCACCACCGCAAACGGATCGAGGTCCCGGGTCAAGCCCGGGACGGCGCCACGTGCCGGCACGCCGCGCCCGATGGCGGAGGTCCCGGGTCAGGCCCGGGACTGCGCCGCGTGGCGACACGCCGCGCTCGATGGATCGAGGTCCCGGGTCGAGCCCGGGACAACGTCGCGCGCGCCGACGCGCCGCGCCCCCGGGGCTTTCCCTCCCATCGCCGGGGCGCTATGAAACGGGCCTCTCAAGGACCCCGGGACGAGCCATGGAAAAGACATTCGACGCGCGGAGCGCGGAAGCCGAGATCGCCGACCTCTGGGACGCGGCGGGCGCCTTCGTGGCCGGGGCGAATGCCAAGCCGGGGGGGAAGCCCTTCGCGATCCTGCTGCCGCCGCCGAACGTCACCGGCAGCCTGCACATGGGCCATGCCTTCAACCACACGCTGATGGATATCCTCGCGCGCTGGCACCGGATGAAGGGCGACGACGTGCTCTGGCAGCCCGGCCTCGACCACGCCGGCATCGCGACCCAGATGGTCGTCGAGCGCCGCCTCGCCGCCGCGGGGAACGTCGGCCGCCGCGAGATGGGCCGCGAGGCCTTCACCGCGAAGGTCTGGGAATGGAAGGGCCAGTCCGGCGGCACCATCCTCGAACAGTCGCGCCGGCTCGGCGACAGCTTCGACCTCAGCCGGAACGCCTTCACCATGTCGGGCGCCCCGGGCGCGCCGGCCGGCGAGGAAGGCAATTTCCACGACGCGGTTCTGAAAGCCTTCGTCGCCCTTTACGAGAAGGGGCTCATCTACCGCGGCAAGCGGCTCGTGAACTGGGACCCGCATTTCGAGACCGCGATCTCCGACCTCGAGGTCGAGCAGGTCGAGGAGAAGGGCAGCCTCTGGCGCCTGCGCTATCCGCTCGAGCACGGCGCGACCTACGAGCACCCGGTCGAGTTCGACGAAGAGGGCAAGCCCACCGCCTGGGAGACCCGCGACTATCTCGTCGTCGCGACCACGCGGCCCGAGACGATGCTGGGCGACACCGGCGTCGCGGTGAATCCCGAGGACCCGCGCTACACGCATCTGATCGGCAAGACCGTGCGCCTGCCGCTGGTCGGCCGCTCGATCCCGATCGTCGCCGACGCCTACGCCGATCCGGCCAAGGGCACCGGCGCGGTGAAGATCACCCCGGCGCATGACTTCAACGACTGGGACGTCGGCAAGCGCGCGGGCCTGCGCGTCATCAACGTCATGGGCACGCGCGGCCAGATCGTGCTGAAGGACAACGCGGACTTCTGGGAGGGCGTCGACGGCTCGGACGCGCTCGGCGATCTCGACGGGCGCGACCGCTACGAGGCGCGCGACATGATCGTGACGCTCGCGGGCGACGAGGGCTGGCTCGACGGGATCGACTCCGAGCTGCACATGGTCCCGCACGGCGACCGCTCCAAGGTCGCGATCGAGCCCCTGCTGACCGACCAGTGGTTCGTGAAGACCGAAGGGCTCGCCGAGAAGGCGATGGAGGCGGTCCGCTCAGGAAAGACGCGGATCCTGCCGGAGCGCGACGAGAAGACCTTCTTCCACTGGATGGAGAACATCGAGCCCTGGTGCATCTCGCGCCAGCTCTGGTGGGGACACCAGATCCCGGTCTGGTACGGGCCGAGCGTTACCCACCTTCAGTTTGAGAGCGGCGGCGAGGGCGACATCTGGAACTACGACGAGCCCGTTGCCTTCTGCGCGCCGACTTTCCGAGCGGCCGTCGAACAAGCGGCGGATTACTACCACGAGCAGGGCGCGTACTGCACCCTCTCCGCCTCACCGGCCGATGATGCGGTGCAAGCGTCGAGATTATCCGATGAGGCAGGGATCGACGCGGATCACGAGGGCCGACTGATCCACTTCTGGCGCGACCCCGACGTCCTCGACACCTGGTTCTCCTCCGGGATCTGGCCGATCGGCACGCTCGGCTGGCCGGAACAGACCGAGGAACTCGCGAAATACTACCCGACCTCGGTGCTCGTGACCGGCTTCGACATCATCTTCTTCTGGGTCGCCCGGATGATGATGATGCAGCTCGAGCTCGTCGACGAGGTGCCGTTCCACGACGTCTACGTCCATGCACTCGTCCGCGACGAGAAGGGCAAGAAGATGTCGAAGAGCCTCGGGAACGTGCTCGATCCCATTGATCTCATCGACGAATTCGGCGCGGACGCGGTGCGGTTCACCCTCACGGCGATGGCGGCGATGGGGCGCGACCTGAAGCTCTCGAAGGACCGGATCGCGGGCTATCGCAACTTCGGCACCAAGCTCTGGAACGCCGCGCGCTTCGCCGAGATGAACGAATGCGCGCGCGTCGAGGGCTTTGACCCGAGATCCGTCACGCTGACCGCGAACAAATGGATCGTCGGCGAGACCGGCCGGGTGCGCGAGGAGCTGGACGCCGCGCTGACCGCCTATCGCTTCAACGACGCGGCGAACGCGCTCTACGCCTTTGTCTGGGGCAAGGTCTGCGACTGGTACGTCGAGCTCGCGAAGCCGCTGTTCCAGGACGCGGCGGCGGTGGACGAGACGCGCGCGACCATGGCCTGGGTGCTCGACCAGTGCCTCCTGCTGCTGCATCCTATGATGCCCTTCATCACCGAGAGCCTCTGGGGCCAGACCGGCGATCGCGCGAAGCTGCTGGTCCACGGCGACTGGCCGGAATACGGCGCCGACCTGATCGACGCGGCGGCCGACGCCGAGATGGGCTGGATCACCGGGCTCATCGACGAGATCCGCTCGGTCCGCGCGCAGATGCGCGTGCCCGCCGGCGCCAAGGTGCCGCTGATCGCGCTCGAGGTCTCGCCCGCGCAGGCCGAGGCGCTGGAGCGCAACCGCGCGCTCGTAGCGCGGCTCGCCCGGGTCGAGCGGTTCGAGCAGGCGGCCGAGGCGCCGAAGGGCGCGGTGACGGTGACGCGCGACGGCGCCACCTTCTGCCTGCCGCTCGCCGAGGTGATCGACATCGCCGCCGAGCGTGACCGGCTCGCGAAGGCGATGGCGAAGCTCGACAAGGAGGCCGGGCAGCTCAGGGCCAAGCTCTCAAACGAGAAGTTCATCGCCAACGCCAAGGAAGAGGTGGTGGACGAGGCCCGCGCCAATCTCGAGGCCAAGGAGGAGGAACTCGCCATCCTCCGCGCCGCGCGGGAGCGCCTCGCGGCGCTCTGAGCCGCGAGAGCGGCGCCGTCCCGGGCTCGCCCCGGGACCTCGATCCCCGCGCGCGGGGCCACGGAAAGGGCGTCGAGGCCCCGGATCAAGTCCGGGGCCGCGGCGTGCCCTTCGCCCCCCTCTCGATCCAAGCTCCGCTGTCCCGGGCTTGACCCGGGACCTCGAACCGCGCGCGCGGCGCCACGGAAATGGCGTCGAGGCCCCGGGTCGAGCCCGGGGCGGCGTGCCCTTCGCCCCCTCGGCCCCAAGCTCCGCCGTCCCGGGCTCGCCCCGGAACCTCGATCCCCGCGCGTGGCGCCACGGAAATGGCGTCGAGGCCGCGGGTCGAGCCCGGGGCGGCGGTGGGCCGGCGACACGCCTTCGTCAGCGCGCGGCTTCCTGCGCGGCGCGCAGCAGGATGAGCGCGTTGGCGGCCATCTCGCGCGGCACGAAGACATGGTCGTGGTGATAGGCCGCGATCATGTTGCAGGGGATGCCCGCCTCGGCGAGCGCGGTCGCGACGCCGGCCGTGAGCCCGACGCCGTCGAGCGCGGAATGGACCGTGAGCACGATCCGCGTCATCGGCAGGCCGGTGTCGAAGCCGAACCGGACCGCCTCGGCCCGGGGCAGCACCAGCGTGATCCCCTCGGCCTCGCGGAAGGTCGCGAGCGCGGCCGGTGCCACGCGCGCGGCGAGGGCGGGGTCGCGCGTGACGCAGAAATGATAGGTCTCCGGATCCGGCACCGGCGTCATATTGGCCAGCATCTCGCGGCGATCGCGCGTCAGGTCGGACACTCGGGGAACTCCGTCACGGGGGGAACGGCTCCAAGCTAGCGGAGCGGCCTCCCGCGCCGCAAGCCTCCGTTGCGCCGCGGCCGGGCGGCTGGCATAGAAGGCGGCCGAAGGGTTCGACCGAGGGAGGGAGCGATGCCGAAGCGTGATCCGGAAGCGCCGCGATGCGCCTGACGCCGCTCGCCGCCAGCCTGCCCGCGAGCGTGCCCTTCGTCGGGCCCGAGGCGCGGGAACGCGCGCGCGGCGCGGTCTTCCGTGCCCGGCTCGGCGCCAACGAGAGCGTGTTCGGCCCGTCGCCCCGCGCCGTCGCCGCGATGGCGGAGGCGGCGGCGCTGGCCTGGCGCTACGGCGATCCGGAGGCACACGACCTGCGCGCCGCGATCGCCGCGCATCATGGCGTGACGCCGGCGCATGTGATGCCGGGGCAGGGGATCGACGGCCTCCTCGGCAGTCTCGTCCGCCTGCTGGTCGCGCCCGGAACCCCGGTCGTGACCTCGCGCGGGGCCTATCCGACCTTCAACTACCACGTCACGGGCTTCGGCGGCGTGCTCCACATGGCGCCCTATCGCGACGACGCCGAGGATCCCGAGGCGCTGCTGGCGCTGGTCCGGGAGACCGGCGCGCCGCTCGTCTATCTCGCGAACCCCGACAATCCGATGGGAAGCTGGCTCGACGCGGCGCGGATCACCGAACTCGTCGCGGGACTGCCCGAGGATTGCGTGCTGGTGCTCGACGAGGCCTACGCCGATTTCGCGCCGGAGGAAGCGGTGCCGGTGCTCGACGCGGACGAGCCGCGGGTGATCCGGATGCGCACCTTCTCCAAGGCGCACGGGCTCGCGGGGCTCCGCGTCGGCTACGCGCTCGGGAACCCGGCGCTGATCGCAGCCTTCGACCGGGTGCGCGACCATTTCGGCCTCGGGATCATCGCCCAGGCCGGCGCGCTGGCGGCGCTCCGGGACCGCGACTGGCTCGCCTCGGTCGTGGGCCGGGTCGCCGCGGCGCGCGCGCGGATCGGGCAGATCGCGGCGGCGAACGGGCTCCGCGCGCTGCCCTCGGCGACCAATTTCGTCGCGGTCGATTGCGGCCGCGACGGCGATTTCGCCCGCGGCGTGCTCGACGGGCTGATCGAGCGCGGCATCTTCGTCCGCATGCCCTTCGTGGCGCCGCAGGACCGCTGCGTGCGGATCAGCGCCGGGACGGAAGCGGATCTCGACCTGCTGGCGCAGGCGCTGCCACGCGCGCTCGAGGCGGCGCTGGTCGCGGGGTAGGCGCGAGGGACGGTGGGCGGAATCGCCCACCCTACGGCGGCGCGCGATCCGCTGTCCCGGGCTTGACCCGGGACCTCGAAGCTCGGGAGTTGGGGTCGAGGTCCCGGGTCGAGCCCGGGACAGCGGGGGAGGGACCGGCTTCGCCGGCCTATCCCGCCACGCGTTCCGGAGCCTTGACGCCGAGCGCCTGGCGGACCGCCGGGGCGACCTTGTCGCCGTAGAGCTCGATCGCCTTCATGAGCTCGGCGTGCGGCACGAGGCCGATCGCCTGCTGCAGCAGGAACCGGTCCATGCCGAAGATCTCGTGCGCGGCGAGGATCTTGTCGGTGACCTCGGCCGGCGAGCCGACGAAGAGCGCCCCGTCCGGACCCCGCGCCGCGTCGAAATGCGCGCGATTCGTCGGTCCCCAGCCGCGCTCGCGGCCGATCCGGTTCATCACCGCCGCCTGCGGCCCGTAGAAGACGTCGCCCGCCGCCTGGCTGGTCTCGCCGACGAAGCCATGCACGTTGATCGAGGTGCGCAACCCGGCGGGATCGACCTCGTTCTGCGCGGCGGCGCGGCGGTAGAGGTCGAACAGCGGCGCGAAGCGCGCCGGCTCGCCGCCGATGATCGCGAGCGCCACCGGCAGGCCGAGCATGCCCGCCCGCGCCACCGACTGCGGCGTGCCGCCGACCGCGAGCCAGATCGGCAGCTTGCCGTTCACCGGGCGCGGATAGACGCCGCGATGGTCGATCTCCGGCGTGTGGTCGGTGCCGGGCCAGTCGATGAACTCGTTTTCGTTGAGCGCCATCAGGAGCGCGAGCTTCTCGGCGAAGAGCGCGTCGTAGTCCTTCAGGTCGTAGCCGAACAGCGGGAAGGATTCGATGAACGACCCCCGGCCCGCCATGATCTCCGCCCGGCCGCCGCTGAGGTTGTCGAGCGTGGCGAACTGCTGGAAGACGCGGATCGGATCATCCGACGACAGCACGGTTACCGCGCTCGACAGCCGGATCCGCCGCGTCGCCGGCGCGGCGGCGGCGAGCGCCACGGCGGGCGCGGAGACCGCGTAGTCGGAGCGATGGTGCTCGCCGAGGCCGAAGACATCGAGGCCGAGCTGGTCGGCGAGGGTGATCTCCTCGATCAGGTTGCGCAGCCGCTCGGCCGGACCGACCCGGAGCCCGCTGGCCGGGTCCTGGCCGATATCGCCGAAAGTGTAGAGCCCGAGTTCCATCGCCGCCTCCTGTCCCCTCGTGATGACCAGAGATAGGCGCCGGCCGCGCGGGCCGCCAGCCGCCGCCCGGCAACAGTCCTTTTCCGCGCCGGCCGGAACGGGGCCGCTCGCGAAAGGCGCCGGCCGGAAACGGAAAGAGCCGCCGCGAGGTAATTCGCGACGGCTCTCTCCCCAACTTCGCGGGCCGCGGGATCAGGTCTCCTGGAACGCGCGGGCGAAGTAATCGGTGAAGGGCTTCACGAAGTGGCTGAGCGGGCTGCGCGGCTGGGTGCCGATGAAGGCCTCGACCGGCATGCCGGGCAGCAGCGTCTGGTGCGACAGCCGCCCGCGCTCGTTCTCGTCGATCTGGATGTCGGCGGTGTAGTAGCGCATGCCGCGCTGCTGGTCCTCGACCGCGTCGGCGGAGATCGACACCACGTGGCCGTCGACCTCGGGCGTGGTGCGCGAGTCGAAGGCCGAGAAGCGCAGCGTCGCGATCTGGCCGACGTGCACCTGGTCGATCGCGGTCGGCAGGATATGCCCGCGCACGATCAGCGGCGCGTCCTTCGGCACGATGTACATCACCGGCTCGGCGGCGCGGATCACGCCGCGCAGCGTGTCGGCGGTGTTGCCGTAGATGACGCCGTCGACCGGGGCGCGCAGCTGCAGCTTCGAGATCTGGTCGGTGAGCTCGGTCCGCCGCTCGCGCAGCTCGATCTCGCGGAATTCGAGGTCGCGCAGCTCGGTGATCGCATCCTCGCGGGTCTGGCTGTCGATCTGCACCCGGTTGATCTCGAGCTCGGCGATCTTGCCGCGGTTCTCGGCCATGTTGGCGTCGATCTGCCCGGTGGTGCCCTCGAGCTCGGCCAGCGTGCGCTGGAGCGCGAGGAGCTTGCCGATCTCGGTCAGGCCCTTGTCGAGCAGCGTCTGCTGCTGGGTGACCTCCTGCCGGATCAGGCGGGTCTGCTCCGCCGTCGCCTTCTGCATCGCCACGAGGCCGTCGGTCTGCTGCTGGATCTGCGCCTGGCGCTCGGTGATCTGCCCGCTCTGGTCGCTCTCGAGCTTGCGGCCCGCCGCGAACTGCTGCTGCTGCGCCTTCATCAGGTCGTTCATCTTCGGGTTGGTCTTCGCTTCCTCCAGAAGCTCCGGATCGAAGGTGATCGCGTCCAGCCCGTCGCGCTCGGAGGCGAGCCGGCCCTTGCGGGCGAGGATCTCGTACCACTGGCCCTCGACGATGCCGAGCTCGGTGACGAGGCTGTCACCCTCGAGCGTGACGAGCACGTCGCCGCGCTTCACCACGTCGCCGTTCTTCACGTTCAGGGTCTCGATCACCCCGCCGGTCGGGTGCTGCACCACCTGGCGGTTGCCCTCGACCTCGAGATTGCCCGAGACGACCACCGCCCCGGAGATCTTGGTGACCGCCGCCCAGGCCCCGAGACCGAAGACCATCACGCCGAGCACGACGTAGCCTCCGATCACGAACCGGCGGATGTTCCAGTCGCCCTTTTCCCTGCCGCTCATGCCTGCTGTCCTCCCTCGGCGATCCGTCCGGCCACCTGCGCGTAATTGCGCACATGCGCCTTCAGCACCTCGTCGCGCGGCCCGAAGGCCTTGGCGACGCCCCCGTCGATGATTAGGATCAGGTCGCATTCGGCGATGCCCGCCGGACGATGCGCCATGATCACGACCGCCTTGCCTTCCGATTTCGCCGTCGCGATCGCCGCGTTGAGCGCGTCCTGGCCCGCCGCGTCGAGGTTCGAGTTCGGCTCGTCGAGCACCATGATGACCGGGTCGCCGTAGAAGGCGCGGGCGAGCCCGATCCGCTGCTTCTGGCCGCCGGAGAGCCGGGCGCCGCCGGCCGAGACCGGGGTGTCGTAGCCCTGGGGCAGGCCGAGGATCATCTCATGCGCGCCGGCCTTCTTCGCCGCCTTCACCACCGCCTCGGCGTCCGGGTGCTCCTGCATCCGGCCGATGTTCTCGGCGACGGTGCCGTCGAAGAGCACGACGTCCTGCGGCAGGTAGCCGATATAGGAGCCGAGCACATCGGGGTCGTAGTGGTCGAGCGCCGCGCCGTCGAGGCGCACCGCGCCCGAGGCCGGGCGCCAGATGCCGGTCAGGACGCGCGCCAGCGTCGACTTGCCCGAGGCCGAGGCCCCGATCACGCCGAGCGCCTGGCCGGGCCGGACGTGGAAGTCGAGCATCCTGAGGCTCGCGCGCTGCTGCTCGGGCGGGAAGACGGTGATCTGGGAGCAGTCGAAGATCGCGCGCGGCCGGGGCAGGGCGGTCCGGTCCGGGATCTCGGGCGTGCTCTCGAGCAGCTGCCTGAGCGAGGCCCAGCCCTGGCGGGCGCGGGTGACGAGCGGCCAGCCCCCGATCGCCTGTTCGATCGGCGCGAGCGAGCGCCCGAGCAGGATCGAGCCCGCGATCATCGCGCCGGCGCTCATCATGCCATGGATCACGAGATAGGCGCCGAGGCCGAGCACGGCGGACTGCAGGAAATAGCGGAAGGTCTTGGAGAAGGTCGAGAAGCTCGAGACCTTGTCGCCGGAGCTGAGCGCGGAGCGAAGCGCGACCTCGCGCATCTTCTCCCAGCGCCGCATCACCGTGCCGCGCATGCCGAGCGCCTGGATCATCTCGCCCTGCTGGCGGATCGTCTCGGCGAAGGCGTCGCCCTGCATCCCGGCGCGCAGCGCCTCGAGCTCGGGCTTGCGGGTCAGCATCTGGTTGAGGAAGGTGACGGCGATCAGGATCGCGCCGCCGACCAGCGAAAGATAGCCGAGATAGGGATGGAAGGTGAAGATCGCGAAGATGTAGATCGGCGCCCAGGGCATGTCGAAGATCGCGAAGAGCACCGGCGAGCCGAGCAGCTTCTGCACCGATTCGAGATCCTTGATGCCGGTGGCGGGCTTCGAGCGCTCGCTGGCCAGCAGCGAGCGGCGCATCACCGCGGTGAAGACCCGGCTGTCGAGCCGCGACTGCGCCATCGCGCCGACGCGCGAGGCGATCCGGGCGCGGGCGTAGTCGAGCAGGCCCATGAAGGCGTAGAGCGCGGCGATCAGCACCGTCAGCGCGACCAGCGTCTCCTCCGACCGGCTGGGGATCACCCGGTCATAGATCTGCAGCATGTAGAGCGGCCCGATCAGCTGCAGCAGGTTCACGAAGAAACTGAAGACCGCGATACTCACGAAAAGCCAGGACATGCCCTTGAAGGCCGCCCCGGGTCTGTTCAACTCTCCACGCATTCAAGTCCCTCCTGAGGCGGGGGTGTGTGCCCGCACGCGGCCCGCAAATACTCCCGAGCGCTTCCCCGTGCAAAGCGCCTATTTGTTTCATTCGCATCAACAAAGGTGACCACGGCCAAGGAAACCCACGAGAAACCTGGCACGGGCGTAAATTCGCCGACGGGGCGTCACATTCATTTCACCATGGAACCCTGCGCCGGCGCGTCGCGAAATCGCGCGCTGGCCCCCGGCTCGGCTGGGTCTCCGGCCCGCCTTATGCCGGACCACGGGCGAAAAAGCCCGCGAGCAAAATGGTGAGCCTCCCGGCGAATCGAGTCAAGCGCCACGCGGCGAATCAGTCGATTCGACCGTCATTCCGTGGCGAGCCAGACCCTTTCCAGATGAAGCTCGAAAGTCGGATGCATTTCAAGCCCGCGCACCCGCGCGGTCATGTGGCGAAACGTATCGCGCCAGAACGCCTGGATCAGCACGCCGGAGTCGCGCAGGATCGTCTCCATCTCGGCCATCAGCGGCCGGCGCGCCGCCGGATCGGCGAGGCCGAGCGCCTGGTCGAGCAGCGCGTCGAACCTCGGATCGGCGAAGCCGGTCTCGTTCCAGGGCGCGTCCGAGCGATAGGCGAGGGCGTAGGTCTGCACCGCGAGCGGCCGGCCGCTCCACTCGGTCGCCGAGAACGGATAGGCCCGCCATTCCTGCCAGAACCGCGCGCTCGGCAGGATCACCCGGCGCACCTCCACGCCCGCGTCGCGCAGCTGCGCCGCGATCGCGTCGCAGGTGTTGCGCGGCACCTCGACGTCCGAGGAGACGAGCTCGAACGCGACCTGGCCCGCGCCCGCCGCGGCGAGGCGCGCGGTGGCGCCGGCCGGATCGGGCGGCGCCGCCGGGATCGTCGCGTATTCCGGCTGGAAGGGCGCGACATGGTGGTTCGCGCCGAGGATGCCGTAGCCCTGCTGGCCGAGCTCGAGCACCACCGCGTTGTCGACCGCGCGCTGGAGCGCCACGCGCACCTCGCGCGCGCCGAAGGGCGGCCGCGTCACGTTCATCCGGGCGCAGACGGTGTTCGCGGTCCGCGCCTCGGCCCGGACGAGGCCCGCGGCGTCGAACTCGTGCACGAAGGTCGGCGCGGTCTCGTAATTGGCGTCGATCCGGCCGTCCTCGAAGGCGGAGAGGTCGCGGCCGGGGTCGGTGCCGGCGTCGATGAAATCCACCCCGTCGAGGAAGACCGGGCCGAACAGCCGGTCGCCCCACCAGCCGTGCGCGTCGCGCCGTCGCCCGAGCGCGGCCCCGGCGCCGACCGCGAAGCTCTCGACCAGCCAGGGTCCGGTGCCGAGCGGCGCGCGGGTCGCGTCGGCGCCGGCGGCGTCGAAATCGCGATGCACGATCAGCGCGGGATAATCCGAGAAGCCGGGGATGAGGGTGATGTCGGGGCGCGACGGGCGGAGCCGCACGGTCAGTTCGTCGACCCGCTCGACGGCGCCGGGGGCGAGGCCGGTGATCGCCACGGCGACCTCGTCCTCGACCTCGGCGCCGTCGCGCTGGAAGACCACGCGGCGCAGCTCCTCGCGCTTCTTCTCGCAGAGGCTCGCGATCCGCGCCGCCATCGAATTGCCGGGCACATGCGCCTCGGCCCAGCGGGCGAGGTTCGCGATCACGTCATCGGCGCCGAAAGCGTCGCCATTGCTCCAGAAGATCCCGGGCCGGACGCGCAGCACAATCTCGGAGGCGTCGGGACTGGTCTCCCAATCCTCGAGCAGCCAGGGCACCAGCGCGCCATCGGCCTCCTGGCGCACCAGCGTCTCGAGCATGCCGCGCAGCAGGTTGCCCTGGGGCGGCCAGGCGAAGAGCCGGGGATCGGCCGCCGGCATCACCGCCATCGCGATCCTGAGCCGGCCGCCGGTCACCGGGGCGACATCCTGCGCCAGGACGAGACCACCCGCGACGTCGCGCGCGAGCGACGCGCCGAGGCCGAGCGCCGTGGCGGTGGCGAGAAACTCGCGCCGGGACAGCTGACCGGCGCGAAACGACCGGAGCAGCGTGGCGAGCGCGGGATGGTCCGCGCCGCGCCGCGGGACGTCGTTGCCCATCGGGCCTCCAGCCAAGCCGAGCGGTTCCTGGCCCGCATAGCACCGCGAAAGGCGGAGCGCGTCAATGCGGCGACGCTTTGTAGGTTCGATCTGACCTGCGACAGTCGCGGCGACAGTCATACGCTACACGCCGGCGCGCCCGGCTTCCATGATCTGATCGCGGAAGGCTTCCGT
>QFPW01000013.1 GCA_003241785.1 Rhodovulum sulfidophilum
CCGGTCCGGCAAGATCATGCGCCGCATCCTGCGCAAGATCGCCGAGAACGACTACGGCGCCCTCGGCGACACCTCCACCCTCGCCGACCCCACCGTCGTTGAGGACCTCATCGACAACCGCATGAACCGCGAATAGCCGGCGGAGACCGGGGGCGGCGCTCGCGCCGCCCCGCGCGACCCTGACATCAAGCATAAACGGAGGAACGAGAATGGAATCCCCCCTGGCGGAGCGGATCGCGCGCGATCCGAATTACCAGACCCTGAAGGCCAGGCGATCGAGCTTCGGATGGATGCTCACCATCGCCATGCTGATCGTCTACTACGGCTTCATCCTGCTCATCGCCTTCCGGAAGGACGTGCTCGCGATCCGGATCGGCGACGGCGTCATGACCTGGGGCATTCCGATCGGCTTCGGCGTGATCCTGTTCACCATCCTCGTCACCGGCATCTACGTGCGCCGGGCCAACGGCGAATTCGACGAGCTCACCGAGAAGGTGAAGCGGGAGGCGCTGAAGTGAAGACCCCCCTCCTGACCGGGGCCGCGCTCGCCGCCCTCCTCGCGCTGCCCGCCGCCGCCGCCGACGTGATCCAGGGCGCCGAGAAGCAGGCGACGAACTGGACCGCCATCGTCATGTTCGCGGCCTTCGTGGTGATGACGCTCTTCATCACCAAATGGGCCGCCGCCAAGACCAAGTCGGCCGCCGACTTCTATACCGCGGGCGGTGGCATCACCGGCTTCCAGAACGGCCTCGCGATCGCGGGCGACTACATGTCCGCCGCCTCGTTCCTCGGCATCTCGGCCGCGGTGATGACCACCGGCTACGACGGCCTGATCTATTCGATCGGCTTCCTGGTCGGCTGGCCGATCCTGACCTTCCTGATGGCGGAGCGCCTGCGCAACCTCGGCAAGTTCACCTTCGCCGACGTGGCCGCCTTCCGCTTCGCCCAGACGCCCGTCCGCATCTTCGCGGCCTCGGGCACGCTCGTCGTCGTCGCCTTCTACCTGATCGCGCAGATGGTGGGCGCGGGCTCGCTGATCGAGCTTCTCTTCGGCCTCGACTACTGGATCGCCGTGGTGATCGTGGGCGCGCTCATGATGATCTACGTGCTCTTCGGCGGCATGACGGCGACGACCTGGGTGCAGATCATCAAGGCCTGCCTGCTGCTCGGCGGCGCGTCCTTCATGTCCTTCATGGTGCTGTGGAAATACGGCTTCAGCCCCGAGGCGATGTTCGCCGACGCGGTGCGGGTGAAGACCGACATCGCCGCCGCGACCCCGGGCACCACCCCGGAGGCCGCCGCCGCCGCCGGCCAGTCGATCATGGGCCCGGGCACCTTCATCAAGGATCCGATCTCGGCGATCAGCTTCGGCATGGCGCTGATGTTCGGCACCGCCGGCCTGCCGCATATCCTGATGCGCTTCTTCACCGTCCCCTCGGCCAAGGAAGCCCGGAAATCGGTGATGTGGGCGACGGGCTGGATCGGCTACTTCTACCTCCTGACCTTCATCATCGGCTTCGGCGCCATCACCTTCGTGCTGACCAATCCGGAGTTCCTGACGGCGGACGGCAAGCTCGTCGGCGGCAACAACATGGCGGCCGTGCATCTCGCCCACGCGGTCGGGGGCAACATCTTCCTCGGCTTCATCTCGGCGGTGGCCTTCGCGACCATCCTCGCGGTGGTGGCGGGCCTCACCCTCTCCGGCGCCTCGGCGGTCAGCCATGACCTCTATGCGACGGTGATCAAGAAGGGCAAGGCCGACAGCGCCACCGAGCTCAAGGTCTCGCGCATCACCACGATCTGCCTCGGCATCGTCGCGGTGATCCTCGGCATCGCCTTCCAGAACCAGAACATCGCCTTCATGGTCTCGCTCGCCTTCGCGGTCGCGGCCTCGGCGAACTTCCCGGTCCTGTTCATGTCGGTGCTCTGGAAGGACTGCACGACCAGGGGCGCCGTGGTCGGCGGCTTCCTCGGCCTCGTCTCCTCGGTGGCGCTGACGGTGCTGTCGCCCTCGGTCTGGGAAGCGACGCTCGGCCATCCGGTCGGATCGGCGCCCTTCCCCTATACCTCGCCCGCGCTCTTCTCGATGACCCTCGCCTTCGTCGGCATCTGGCTCGTCTCGAAGATGGACAACGGCGCGCGGGCGCGGATCGACCGGGCCGGCTTCCTCGCCCAGCAGGTGCGCTCGGAAACCGGCATCGGCGCCGCGGAAGCCTCGTCGCACTGAGGCCGGGGGCGCGGATCATGTCCGAGACGGATCCGCCCGCCGACGACGGCCCGCCCCCCCGGGGGCGGGCCGATCCCGCGCGCCGGGAACGGCGCGAGTTCATCTCGCTCATGACCTCCCGCGTGCGCGACGCGCCGCTCCGCGAACCCTTCTACGTCGCGGGCGGAACCGATCTCGTCAGCCTCTGCCGCCAGCTCGCGCGGGCGGGCCGCACCGGAGCGCTGGTGCGCGACGGCGATCGGCTCGGCATCTTCACCACCACCGACCTGCGCGACGCGCTGCTGCTCGGGCGGGCGCCCGAGACGATCGAGGCGCGCGAGGTCGCGGGGTTCGCGCCGCTCTCGGTCTCCGCCGACGACGAGCTCTTCGACGCGCTGATCCTGATGCTGCGCCATGGCTTCCACCGGGTGATCGTGCGCGAGGGCCCCGATCGCGCCGGGCCGATCATCGGCATCCTGACCCAGCTCGACCTGATGGCCTTCGTCGCGAACCATTCGCAGCTCATCGCGCTCGAGGCCGGGCGGGCCGCGACGGTGGAGGAGCTCGGCGCGGCGGCGCGGCAGATCGAGGGGATGATCCGCGTGCTGGCCGAGGACGGCGCGCGGGTGGAGGTGATCGCGGGGCTGGTGGGCGGGCTCAACCGCCGCGTCTTCGACCGGCTCTGGACGCTGATCGCCCCCGAGGAGATCCGCGCCAATTCCTGCCTGGTCGTGATGGGCTCCGAGGGCCGGGGCGAGCAGATCATCCGCACCGACCAGGACAACGCGCTGATTCTGCGGGACGGTTTCACCCATCCCGGCCTCGAGGCGGCGACGGAGGCCTTCACCCGGGCGCTGATCGATTTCGGCTATCCGCCCTGCGAGGGCGGGATCATGCTGAGCCGCCCGCTCTGGCGCCAGCCGGTCGCGGGCTTCCGCGCGGCGCTGCTCGACTGGACGCAAGGGGGCGCGGCGGAGGGACCGATGTATCTCGCGATCTTCCTCGACGCCGCCGTGGTCGCGGGCGACGCGCGCCTGCTTGGCGAGCTCAACGCCTACCTCCGCCGGGTGCTCGCGACGAGCGACGCCTTCCATGCCCGCTTCGCCGCCGCGATCCAGCAGTTCGGCGAGGCCGAGGGCGGATGGTGGCGGCGCCTGCCCGGCCTCAGCGGCAAGGAGGCGGCGGAGGTGGACCTCAAGAAGCTCGGCATCTTCCCGCTGGTCCATGGCGTCCGGGCGCTCGCGCTGCGATACGGGATCGAGGCGCTCGGGACCGAGGAGCGGCTCGGAGCGCTGCGCGAGGCAGGCCGGATCGAGCCCGCGCGCGCGCGGGACCTGGTCGACGCGCTGCGCTGCCTGATGCGGCTGAAGCTTTCCGGCAACCTGCGCCAGATCGAGGCCGGCCGCGCGCCGGACAACATGCTGCGCCCGGCCGAGCTTGGCACGCTGGAACGCCAGTCGCTGCGCGACAGCCTCGCGATCGTGCGGGAATTCAAGCGGTGGCTCGCCCTGCTCTACCGGCTGGACGCGCTGTGACCGACGGCCCGCGAGCCTCCGTGCTGATCGCGCTCGCGGTGCTCGGGCTCGTTCTCTTCAACTTCCCGCTGCTGCGGGTCTGGGACCAGAGCGCCACCGTGTTCGGCCTGCCGCCGCTGCCGACCGCGCTCTTCGCGATCTGGGCCGGGCTCATCGCGCTCCTCGCCCTCGCGAGCGAGCGGGGGGACGACGAGCGATGATCTCGCCCGCGCTCGTGCTCGGGGCCTCGCTCGGCTACCTGCTCCTGCTCTTCGCCATCGCCGCCTTCGCCGACCGGCGCGCGGCCGCGGGGCGGTCCGTGATCGGCCGGTCCTGGATCTACGCGCTGTCCTGGGGCGTCTATTGCAGCGCCTGGACCTATTTCGGCAGCGTCGGGCGCGCGGCCTCCTCGGGGATCTGGTTCCTGCCGATCTACCTCGGGCCGACGCTCGCCATGTGCGTGGCCTGGATCGTGCTGCGCAAGATGGCGCGGATCGCGCGCACCTACCGCGTCACCTCCATCGCCGATTTCATCGCCAGCCGCTATGGCAAGAGCCCCGGCCTCGCGGCGCTGGTCACGCTCATCACCGTGGTCGGGCTCGTTCCCTACATCGCGCTGCAGCTAAAGGGCGTCTCGGCGGGATACGGGGTGCTGACCGGCCGGGGCGACGCGCTCGCCTTCGACGGCACCCTGCTCGTCGCGCTGGCGCTCGCCGCCTTCGCCATCATCTTCGGCGCCCGCCACCTCGACCTCGCGGAACGGCACGAGGGGATGGTGGCGGCGGTCGCCTTCGAATCCGCCGTCAAGCTCGTGGCCTTCCTCGCCGTCGGTGTCTTCGTCTCCTGGGGGCTCTTCGCCGGCCCGGACGAGATCTGGCGCCGGGCCGCGGCGGCGCCGGAGATCGGCGGACTGCTCAGGCTCGATCAGGGCGCGGGATTCGATTCCGCGCAATGGTTCGCGCTCACGCTGCTCTCGATGTTCTCCGTTCTCCTGCTGCCGCGCCAGTTCCAGGTGATGGTGGTCGAATGCGTGAACGAGCGGCACATCCGGCGCGCCGCCTGGATGTTTCCGCTCTATCTCCTGCTCATCAATCTCTTCGTGCTGCCGATCGCCATGGGCGGGCTGCTCCTCGGGGCCGGAGACGCGGAGACCTTCGTCCTGACGCTCCCGCTCGGCCATGGCGCGCCCTGGCTCGCGCTCTTCGCCTATGTCGGCGGGCTCTCGGCGGCGACGGGCATGCTGATCGTCGAGACCGTGGCGATCTCGACCATGGTCTGCAACGATCTCGTCATGCCCGCCCTGCTCCGCCTCGGCGGCGGCCGGCTGGGCGCGCGCGGCGGCGACCTGACGCGGCTCCTGCTCAACATCCGCCGCGCGGCGATCGTCGCGGTGCTGATGCTCGGCTATCTCTATTTCCGGGTGGCGGGCGAGACCTACGCGCTCGTCTCGATCGGCCTCATCAGCTTCGCCGCGGTGGCGCAATTCGCCCCGGCGCTCCTCGGCGGGATCTTCTGGCGCGGCGGCACGAAACTCGGCGCCTGCGGCGGGCTGATCGGCGGCTTCGCCATCTGGGCCTATACGCTCATGCTGCCCTCGGTCGCCAGATCGGGCTGGATCCCGGCCGGCTTCCTCGAAGATGGGCCCGGGGGCATCGCCTTTCTCGCGCCGGAACGGCTCTTCGGCCTCGCCGGCCTCGACGACCTCACCCAGTCGCTGTTCTGGAGCCTGCTCCTGAACGTCTCGCTCTATGTCGGCCTCTCGCTCGCGCGGGCGCCCTCGGCGCGGGAGGCGAGCCAGGGCCTCCTCTTCGTCGATGTCTTCCGCCGCGGCGAGGCCGAGCCGGTGTTCTGGCGCGGGCGGGCGCGGCTCGACGACCTGCGCGGGCTCGCGATCCGGTTCATCGGGGCGGAGCGCGCGGAGGCGCTCTTCGCGGAATACGCCGCCGATCAGGGGGTGGCGCTCGCCGATCTCACCCCCGACGCCCGCCTCGTCGACCGGGTGGAGCGGCGGATCGCGGGCACGATCGGCACCGCCTCGGCGCGGATCATGATCGCCTCGGTCACACGGGAGGAACCGCTGACGGTCGAGGGCGTGCTCGAGATCCTCGACCAGACCTCGCAGCTCCGGCGCTACGCCCGCGCGCTCGAGGAGGCCGGCGCCGATCTGCGGGCCGCGAACGAGAAGCTGTTGGGCCTCGATCACCTGAAGGACGATTTCATGTCCTCGGTCACGCACGAGCTTCGCACGCCCCTGACCTCGATCCGCGCGCTTTCCGAGCTGATGCTCGACGCGCCGGAGATGGAGCCGGCCGAGCGCGAGGAATTCCTGCGCATCATCGTCTCCGAGAGCGAGCGGCTGACGCGGCTCGTCAATCAGGTGCTCGACCTCGCCAGGATCGAATCCGGCCAGGCGGAGTGGCGGAGCGAGCCGGTGGATCTCCGCGCGATCATCTCCGACGCGGCCCGGTCGATGGCCGAGCTCGTCCGCGAGAAGGGCGCGGTTCTCGCGCTCGACCTGCCCCCGTCGGTGCCGAGCGTCGCAGCCGATCCCGACCGGCTGACGCAGGTGATGCTGAACCTGCTCTCGAACGCCGCGAAGTTCATCCCCGCCGAGGGTGGCCTCGTCACCGTGGCGCTGCGCGAGGAGCCGGGCGCGCTCACCGTCTCGGTGCGCGACAACGGTCCGGGTGTGCCGCCGGACGAGCAGGCGAGCGTCTTCGAGAAGTTCCGCCAGGGCGGCGACGCCCTGACGCGGCCCGCGGGCACCGGGCTCGGGCTTCCGATCAGCCGCCAGATCGTGGATCATCTCGGCGGAACGATGTGGCTGGAATCGGAGCCGGGGGCCGGGGCGTGCTTCGCCTTCCGTCTGCCGATCAAACCTGGCCCGGGGGGAAACGCCGATGAGCGCGAAGGTGCTGATAGCCGATGACGAGCCCAATATCGTCGTCTCGCTCAGCTTCATGATGAAGCGCGAGGGCTACGAGGTGCTCGTCGCGCGCGACGGGCTGGAGGCGCTCGCGCTGATCCGCGCCGAGCATCCGCGGCTGGTGCTCCTCGATGCGATGATGCCGGGCCTGACCGGCTTCGACGTCTGCGAGGCGGTGCGGGCCGACGAGACCCTGCGCGACACCCGCATCCTGATGCTGACCGCGAAAGGCCGCGAATCCGACCAGGCCCGCGGCATCGGCGCCGGCGCGGACGCCTATGTGACCAAGCCCTTCTCGACGCGCGACCTCGCCGAGAAGGCGCGGGATCTGATCGGATGAAGCCCGACCGCGGGCGGGTGCTCGCCGCCCTCGCGCCCGGGGCGGCGCTGGCGGCCTGGATCGGCGCGGGCTATCTCATGCTTCACGCCGCGCTGCCGGAGCACCGCGCGGCGCTCGGGGATTTCCTCGCCGCGCGGGGCGCGCTCCTTTTCGGCTGGTGGGCGCTCGCCGCCACCGGCGCGGGCTTCCTCGCGGCGCGGTTCCACGACCGCCATGTCACCTCCGCCCGCCGCCTCGCCGATGCGACGCGGCTTCTCGCCGGCGATCCCGCGGCGCCCTCGATCGTGCCGAGCGGCTCCGGGCGCGAGCGGCTCCTGACCGAGGCGATCAACGCGCTCGCCGAGGAACGCCGCCGCCTCCGGGCCGACATGGCGAGGCTGGTCGAGGAGGCGAGCCGCGACGTGGCGCGCGAGCGCGACCAGCTCGGCGCGCTGATGGCCGAGCTCAGCCAGAGCGTGCTGGTCTGCAATCTCGACGGGCGCATCCTGCTCTACAATACCCGCGCCCGGGCGCTGTTCCGCCGGCTGTCGCGGGCGCCCGCGAGCGCGGGCGGCGCGGAGCTGATCGGGCTCGGGCGTTCGATCCATTCCGTCATCGACCGGGTGCTGATCGACCACGCGCTCGAAGGGATCGCGCGGCGGGGCGCGCGGGGCGAGGCGCCGGGCGCGAGCCAGTTCGTCACCACCACGCCGGCGGGCCATCTGCTCCGCGTGAGCCTCGCGCCGGCGCGGCGGGAGGACGCGGCGCCGAGCGGCTATGTGCTGCTCATCGACGACATCACCGATGAAATGGCGGCGCGGGCGCGCCGGGACAGCACGCTGACCGGGCTCCTCGAGGCGAGCCGCGCCTCGCTCGCGGCGATCCAGGCGGCGCTCGACATGCTCGACTATCCCGGCCTCGAACCGGCCGACCGCGAGAGCTTCGGGCGGGTCGTGCGGGACGAGGTCACGCGGATGACCGCGCGGCTCGACGCGGCGACGGCGGCGGAACCGGAGGGCGCGCTCACCCATTGGCCGCTTCAGGAAATGCTCGGCGCCGATCTCGTCACCGCCGCGGACCGCGCCATCGCGGCGGCGACGGGAACGGGCGTGGCGGGGACGGAAGTGGACGCGGGCCTCTGGCTTAACGTGGACAGTTTCGCGCTCACGCAGGCGCTCGCCTTTCTCGCGCTGAGGTTGACGGAGGAACTCGGCCATCCGCCGCTCACGCTGCGGCTCGCCCCGGCGGGGGCATGGGCGCATCTCGATCTGGTCTGGCCGACGGAAGCGGCGACGGCGCGCGGCCCGAAAGGCTGGCGGACCGAGCCGATACGGATCGGCGAGACCGGGCTGCCCCTCTCCCCCCGCGACGTGGCCGAGCGGCATGGCGGCGAGATCTGGCTCGCGCAGGACCGGCCGCGCGCGCTCAGCTTCTTCCGCTTCCTCCTGCCGCTCGCCGCCGGCGCGGAGGCGGCGCCGGAGCTGGCGGAGCGACCGGAATACTACGACTTCGACCTCTTCGCCCCGAGCGACGCCGCCCGCGCGCTCGACGACCACCCGCTCGACGCGCTGAGCTATACCGTCTTCGACACCGAGACGACCGGGCTCGACCCCGCCGGTGGCGACGAGATCCTCCAGATGGGCGCGGTCCGGATCGTGAACGGCAAGCTGCTGCGCTGCGAGAGGTTCGACCAGCTGGTGGATCCGGGGCGGAGCATCCCCGAAGCCTCGATCCCGTTTCACGGCATCCGTCCCGAAATGGTGCGCGGCCAGCCCCGGATCGCCGAGGTGCTGCCCGCCTTCCACGCCTTCGCGGCCGATACGGTGCTCGTCGGCCACAACGTCGCCTTCGACATGCGCTTTCTCGAGCTGAAGGAGGCGGTCGCGGGGGTGCGCTTCGACCAGCCGGTGCTCGACACCCTGCTGCTCGCGAGCGTGGCGCAGCCCGGAGAGCCCTCGCATTCGCTGGAGGCGATCGCGGCTCGGCTCGGCGTGACCGTCTCCGCGCGGCATTCGGCGGCGGGCGACGCGCTGACGACGGCGCGGATATTCCTCGGGCTCCTTCCCATCCTGCGCGCGCGGGGCATCGTGACCCTGGGCGCGGCGCGGGTGGCCGCGGAGGCCTCCCATTACGCGCGCATCCGGTACTGAGGGATACCCCGGCCCTGCCCCCGAGCGATCCGCCGGGGCGCCGGGCGTGAGGGGAGCGATAATCGGTCGCGCCGGGGATTTTTCGTGTCGACGCTATCGGGCCGCGCGGCTACATCCCAAAACCAACTAAATGAATCATGTAATCGCGCTCCGGGAATCGGGGCGCGGAGGCCCCGCCATGCAGCGCTTCTCCCTCGCCGTCGGCGTCTTCGCGGCGATCCTCGCCCTGTGGGCCGCGGCGAGCGCGCTCGGCTGGGTCGATCCCTTCCTGCTGCCGCCGCCCGCGCGGGTCTGGACCACGTTCCTGCAGCTGCTCGGCAACGGCAAGCTCGCCGCGCATGTCGAGGTCTCGCTGCTTCGGGTCGCGGCCGGCTACGGGATCGCGGTCGCGCTGGCGCTCGCGCTCAGCCTGCTGATGAGCCGCGCGGCGGTGCTCGATGGCATCCTCGACCCGCCGCTCGAATTCCTGCGCCAGATCCCGCCGCTCGCGATGATCCCGCTCATCATGCTCTGGCTCGGCATCGGCGAGGCGCAGAAGGTCGGGATCATCGTGCTCGCCTGCTTCTTCCCGATCTTCCTCGGCTTTCGCGGCGGCTTCGCGCAGGCCGATCCGAAGCTGATCGAGGTCGGGCGCGCGGCGGGCTTCGGGCGGTCCGAGATCCTGCGCCGGATCGTGATCCCCGCCGCGCTGCCCGCGATCATCGTCGGGCTCCGGATCGGCCTCGGCTACGGCTGGCGGGCGCTGGTCGGGGCGGAGCTCATCGCCTCCTCTTCGGGGCTCGGCTACATGATCCTCGACGCGCAGGACCTGGCGCGGACGGATATCGTGCTCGTCGGCGTCCTGGTGATCGGGGTCATCGGTCTTCTGACCGACGGCGGGCTCAAGTTCCTCGTGCGGCGCCGGCTGCCCTGGATCCGGCGGGAGCTCGACCTTGGCCAGGGTTGATCTCGTCGGGATCCGGCACGGCTACGATCTGCCGGGCGGCGGCCGCCGCGAGGTGCTGCGCGATCTCGGCCTGTCGTTCCGGCCGGGCGGCTTCCATGTCATCCTCGGCCGGTCCGGCTGCGGGAAATCGACGCTGCTGCGGCTGATCGCGGGGCTCGAGCGACCCGACGCGGGCGAGATCACGACCGGGGGCGCCCGCATCGGCATCGTCTTCCAGGAGCCCCGGCTGATGCCCTGGCTGACGGTCGCGGGCAACGCGGGGTTCCTCGTCAAGGGCAGGGGCGACGCCGGCGAGACCGCGGACCGCGTCGCGCGGGCCCTCGCGACGGTGGGGCTGACCGAGGCGGCGCGGCAATGGCCCGGCCAGCTCTCGGGCGGCATGGCGCAGCGCGTCGCCATCGCCCGCGCGCTGGTGACCGAGCCCGAGGTGCTGCTGATGGACGAGCCCTTCGGCGCGCTCGACGCCTTCACCCGCAAGCAGATGCAGGACGAGCTCGTCGAGATCTGGGCGCGGCTCGGCCAGACCGTCGTCTTCATCACCCATGACATCGACGAGGCCCTGCGCCTCGGCCAGTTCATCTTCGTGATCGAGGCGGGACGCGTCGCGCTCGACCTCGCCCTCGATGCCAGCCTGCCGCGCGGCGGCGCGGAGCCAGCCGTCAACGCCGCTCGCCAGCGGCTGCTCGATCAACTCTTCGCCCGCGCGGCCCCGCCGGGGTGGGCGGATCAACCCAAGGAGCATCCATGAAGACACTGACCTCCCTCGCGCTCGTCGCGCTGCTCGGCCTCGGCGCGGCGCTGCCCGCGGCCGTCGCGGCTCGGGCCGAAACGGTGGCCGTCTCCTATGTCACCGCGCCCTTCAACGTGCCCTCGATCGTGATGCGCCAGAAAGGCTTTCTCGACGAGGCCTTCGCCGAAAAGGGCGTCGCGCTCACCCATCCCGAGATCACTTCGGGCGCGGCGCAGACCCAGGCGATCGCGGCGGGCGAGCTGCAGATCGCCTCGGTCCTCGGCGGCACCTCGGCGATCCTCGCCAATGCGAACGGCGCCGACGTCGTGGTGATGGGCGCCTATGCCCGCGCGCCCCGGGCCTATTTCGTCATGGCGGCCGAGGGCGGCCCGGCCGACGTGGCCGCGCTCCGGGGCAAGAAGGTCGCGGGGCCGAAGGGCACGGTGCTGAACCAGCTGCTCGCGGCGGCGCTCGCGACCGAGGGGATGAGCCTCGAGGACGTCGAATACCTCAACATGGACCTGCCGACCGCGCGCGCGGCCCTGCTGTCGGGGCAGGTCGACGCGGCGACGCTCGCGGGCGCGAACGCGACCCAGGTCGAGGCCGCCAAGGGCCATGTGATCGTCGATGGAGCCGGGCTGATCGCGCCGACGACGGTGATCGGCACCAGCCGCGCCTTCGCCGACGCGCATCCCGAGCTGGTCGAGGCCTATTTCGCGGCGCATCGCAAGGCGCTCGCCTTCATGGCCGAGCATCCCGAGGAGGCGCTCGCGATCGCGGCGGAGGACCAGGGCATCGGGATCGAGGAGGCGCGCCGGCAGTTCGCCCTCTACGACTTCGATCCCCGGATGACCGAGGCCGACGTGGCCAATCTCGCCGCCGACCAGGATTTCATGGTCGCGGCCGGGATGCTCGAGGCCGATCGGGTGATCGACATTCGCGAGGCGCTGATCCTGCCCTCGGCCTTCGACATCGACTGATCCCGCGCGGGGGCGGGCGCGCGGCGCCGCCCCCGGACCAGCCCGGAGGCCGGCATGAAGCTTTCGCTGCTCGACCAGGTCCAGATCGGCCCGGGGCAGGACACCCGCGCGGCGATCGCCGCGACGGTCGCCCTCTCGCGGCATGTCGAGGGCCTCGGCTTCGCCCGCCACTGGATCGTCGAGCATCACGCGGTGCCCTACGAGGCCTGCGCCGATCCGATGATCCTCGCGCTGGCGCTCGCCCAGGCCACGACGCGGATCCGGATCGGCGTCGGGGGCGTGCTGCTCAACAACTACGGCCCGTACAAGGTCGCGGAAAGCGCCAAGACGCTGGCCGCGCTCGCGCCCGGCCGGATCGACCTCGGGCTCGGGCAGTCGACCTCGGGCGCGCTGCCCGATCTCGCGCTCCGGACCGACCGCGCTCACGCGCCGGCGCACGACCAGGGCGCGAAGATCCACGAGCTTCTCGGCCATCTGCACGCCGATCTCGCGCCCGATCACGCCTTCGCCGCGCTTCGGGTGATGCCCGACGTGGCGCCTCCCCTGCCTTGGATCATGGCGGTCGGCCCGGCCTCGGCGGCGCGCGCCGGGGCGCTCGGCCTGCCGCTCGCGCTCTCGGCCTTCCACCGGCCGGAAGAGGCGCCGGAGGCGGCCCGCGCCTATCGCGCCGCCTTCCGCCCCTCGCGGCGCGCGGGCCTGCCCGAGGCGCCGGAGACGGTGCTCGCGATCCGGCTCAGCTCGGGCGCGACCCGGGCGGAGGCGGAGCGCGCGGCCATGCCGATGCGATGGGCCTTCGACCAGCGCCGGCGGCTCGGGGCGATGCCCGACCGCCTGCCCTCGGTCGCGGAGGCGGTCGACCGCGCCGGGGGCGTCTGGCCGGCCGAGGCTGGCGACTGGCCGATGTACCCCGCCTGGGCCTGGGACGAGCTGCCCACGCGGATCGCGCGCATGGCCGAGGCGACGGGCGCGGCGGAGGTCATGCTGCAGGACGTCCTGCCCGACCCCGCCGCGCGCCGCGCGCATTACACCGCCGTCGCCGCCGCCCTCGCGGCGGTCTGACCGCGACGCTTCTGTTGACGACGGGCGCGTTAGCCTCTAGCGGCACATACTGTATGCAAGATCCAGAGGGTGCCGATCATGACGGAAGCTGGCGTCGACGCGGTCCCGAAGCTGGGACAGGCGCATAACGCGCTGTTCACCCAGGTCTACGAGGCGATCAAGCGCGGGATCCTGTCGGGCCGGTTCAAGGCCGGGGACCGGCTTCTGGAGGAGCGGCTGGCCGAGGAATTCGGCGTCTCGCGCAATCCGATCCGCGAGGCGTTCCGGCTTCTCACCGCCGAGGGTCTCGTCGAGGTGATCAACCGGCGCGGGGTCTACATCCGGTTCATGGACCCGCGCCAGTCGCGCGAGGTGGTCGAGATCCGCGCCATTCTCGAAGGCCACAACGCGCGCCTGGTCGCCCGCCGGGGCGATCCCGACCTGCTGGACAGGGCGGCCGGGATCCTCGGGCAGGGCGAGGCGGCGATCGCGCGGGGCGAGGTCGCGGCGCTGCGCGGGCTGAACGAGGAGTTCCACCGCACGCTGGCGCTCGCCGGCGAGAACGAGGTGCTCCAGGACCTGCTCGGGCTGCTCCGGCTGCGTTCGGCGCTGCTCTTCGCCAAGGCCGAGCCCGAGGTCCAGAGCGAGAGCTGGATGGAACACGCGCATATCCTGCAGGCGATCCTCGCCGGGAACGAGGAGGCGGCGGCCGGCGCGGCGACGGCGCATGTCCTGAACGCGGGCGCGCGGGCCGAACGCTTCCGCGACGCCGAGCGCGTCGACGTGACGGAGGCGCCGGCGCGCTGAGCGCCTCAGAACTGCCGCAGGAGCAGCAGGGCGCCGGCGAGCCCCGAGAGCCCGACGACGAGGACGCGCAGCGTCTCGCGCGGCACGCGGTGCGCGAGCGGGGTCGAGGCCCGGTAGCCGAGCCACATCGGAAGCATCAGGAAGAGGCCGAACAGGATGTCGCGCGCGCCGAAGCGCGAGACGGCGGCGAGCGCGATGATCGAGATCAGCGCGCCGACCGCGAGGAAGCCCGAGAGCGAGGCCCGGATCCTCGCGGGGCTCTCGTTCTGGTAGACGAGGGCCATCGGCGGCATCCCGACCGAGGTGAGCGTGCCCATGAAGCCCGACACCAGGCCGGCGACGAAGAGCGCGGGGCGCGTGGGTGAGAGCCGCACCGGGGTGAGGCTCAGCGCGACGGCGCCGAGGATCACCAGCGCGAAGACGATGCTCATCTCGCGCACCGGCAGGAAGCCGATGGTCCAGGCGGCGAGCACCGAGGTCAGGAACCGCCCGGTCAGCGCGTAGCCGAGCCCCCGGGTGTCGACGTCGGCGCGCTCGCGCCGGACCGCGAGGACCGACAGGAGGCAGGAAATGAACAGGAGCGGGCCCGGAACGAGCTGGGGCAGCAATAGCAGCAGCAGCGGCGCGGCGACCATGCCGAGACCGACGCCGCTCAGCCCCTGGAGGCACGATCCGAGGAACACGACCACGCCGGCGATCAGCCAATGGTTCGCATCGGCCGCGGACAGGATGTCGGACATCTTGAAGTCTTTCGGAGAGAAGGCTGGCGGAGGGGGAAAGCGGGGCGGCCGGGGCGGCCGCCTCCGCGCGAGGCTCAGCGCGCGAGGCGCCGCTCGGCCCACTGGATCAGCAGGTAGATGACGATCGACATCACCCCGAGCAGGACGATCGAGGCCATGACCATGTCCATGCGGAAGATCTGGCTGCCGTAGACGATCAGATAGCCGAGACCCGCCGTCGAGGCCTGGAACTCGCCCACGATGACGCCGACCAGCGACAGGCCGACATTGGCCTTCAGCGTCGCCACGAAAGTGTCGAGGTTGCCGGGCAGCACGACCTTGCCGAGGATCTGGCTCCGCGAGGCGCCCATCGTGCGGGCGAGCTTCACCTTGTCGGGGTCGGTCTGGCGGAAGCCGGTGTAGAGCATCAGGATCGTGATGAAGATCGAGACGGCGATCGCGACGGCGTAGATCGAGCCCGTGGGCCCGAGCCAGATGTAGAAGATCGGCACCAGGGCGATCTTGGGCAGGGCGTTCAGCACCACGAGGAAGGGATCGAGGATCCGCTCGAGCGTGGGCGACACGAAGAGCGCGATCGCGATGGCGGTCCCGGCGATCATCGCCACGGCGAAGCTGATCACCACCTCGCGCAGGGTCACGCCGACGTTGGTCCAGAGCTGGCCGTCGCGCGCCATGTCGCGAAGTGCCTGCCAGACCGCCGAGGGATAGCTCGTCAGCATCGGATTGACCCATTCCATGCGCGGCGCGATCTCCCAGCCGGCGAAGAACACCGCGAGGATCGCGAAGCGCGCCAGGAAGATGCCGGCCCGGCGTCTCCGGCGCGCGCGCTGCCAGGCGAGATAGGCGTCGCTCGGCGCGGGGGGCGCGGACGGCATGGCGGGGGCGGCTTGGGCGATGTCAGACACGGTTTTCCATCTCTCCCCAGATACGGTTGAAATAGCCCGGGAACTCCGTGGCCTCGCGGGCGGCGAACGCGCCGGGGCGGCGGGCGCCACCGCTCGGGAAGGTGATCTCGTGGATCGAGCTGATCCGCCCGGGGCGCGGCGCGAGCACGATGACCCGGTCGGCCATGGCGATGGCCTCGGGGATGTCGTGGGTGACGAGGATCGCGGTCTTGCCTTCGGACCGGATGATCCCGCCGATCTCGTCGGCGATGGAGAGGCGGGTCTGGAAGTCCAGCGCCGAGAACGGCTCGTCGAGCAGCAGCAGGTCGGGCTGCATGCACATGGTCCGCGCGAGGGCGGCGCGCTGGCGCATGCCGCCGGAAAGCTCGTTCGGACGGTGGTTCAGGAACTGCCCGAGGCCGTAGTCGCGCAGCAGCCGCTCGGCCCGGTGGCGGGCGGCGATCATGTCCATGCCGCGGATCTCGGGGCCGAGCAGCACGTTGTCGAGGATGCTGCGCCATTCGAAAAGACTGTCGTGCTGCAGCATGAAGCCGACCTCCGGCGCCGCCCCGTCGACGGGACGGCCGTTGATCAGGATCTCGCCCGAGGTCGGCTTGATGAGCCCGGCGAGCAGCGACAGCATCGTGCTCTTGCCGCAGCCCGACTGGCCGACGAGCGAGATGAACTCGCCCCGCCGCGCGGTGAAGCTGATCCCCGACAGCGCGTAGGTCTCGCCCTTGTCGCCGAAGTAGCGCAGATGGACGTCGCGGAACTCGACCGCCGGGGGCTCGGCCCCCGCGGTCGCCGGAAGGGGGCGCGACCTCATAGCCCGCTGGCCCCGGCGGCGAATTCGGGGGCGACGAGCGCCTCGAAGGGCTGGCGCTGGTCCTCGGTCATCAGCCCGCCCGCGACCAGCATGTCCTGCAGCGCCGAGATCGCCTCGGGGGCGATCGCCGGCGTGGCCTTCCACACGCCCGCGGCGCGCTGGCGCTCGAAGCTCGCCTCGAGGACCCCGGCGTCGACCCCGGGGAAGAACGGGGCGAGGACCCGCGCGGCCTCCCCGGCCGGCGCGGTGGCGATCCAGTCCTGAGCCTTGGCGATGGCGTCGGTGAACCCCTGCACGATCGCCGGATTCTCGGCGATGTAGTCCTCGCTCGCCACGAAGACGGTGTAGTCGATCGCGCCGACCGCCGAGCCGATGTTCGCGAGCGGCTCCGCCCCCTCGGTCGCGCGCATCACGCTGACGTCGGGCTCGAAGAAGGTGCCGAAGTCGGCGGTCCCGGCCATGAACGCGCCGGCGCGGGCGGCGGGCGCGACGTTCGAGACGATCTCGACGTCGGTCTCCGGGTCGATGCCGTTCTCGCGGAGCGCCGCGCGCAGAAAGAGCGCGGGGGCGGAGCCTTCGCGCCAGCTGAGGATGGTCTTGCCCTTGACCTGGCTCCAGTCGAAGTCCTCGATCGGCTCATGCGCCATCAGGAACGAGCCATCGGTCGCAGTGAGGCCGGCGAACATGCGAATCTTGAGCGGGGACTTGCCGGTCCGCACGTAGACGGTGGTCTCGGGGCCGACGAGCGCGATATCCGCCGAGCCGCCCAGAATCGCCGCCGTCGCCTTGTCGCTGCCCTGCGCCGCGATCAGGTCGAAATCGATGCCCTCCTCCGCGAAGTAACCCTGCCCCTTCGCGATGTAGAGTGGCGAATAGAACAGGGAATGTATGACCTCCATGAAGCGGATCTTCGTCGTCTCTTCCGCGTATGTCGGGGAGGAGAGAAGAAACGTCGCCATGGCAAGGGATGCGCGGACTGTGTTGACGGATATCATGGACCTGACCTGCTGAGGGCGGAGAACGCGTCCCGACTAGACGAACCGTTCACTGTATACAAGAATGCGGAGCGAATCGACGCGCCCCAACGGGAACGTTGCGCGCGAAACGGACACCGCGACCAAGGAATGATCGAATAATGAGCAACGTTCACAGCTTCACGATGCCCGACTGGGCGACGCAGCGGGTTCTGGCGCGCCAGGGGTGCGCGCTCGCGCACGCCGACGTCCCGCCCGAGCGGACGGCGCTGATCGTCGTGGACATGCAGAACTACTTCATGGATCCCGCGTCGGGCGCGAGCGTGCCGAAATCGCGCGAGATCGTGGGCACGATCAACGCGCTGGCCGCGGCGCTGCGCGCGCGGGGCGGCCGGATCGTCTGGATCCGCACGCTCTACACCGAGGAGGCGGAACTGACGATTCCGCATTTCCACCACGCGCTGATGGCCCCGGAGAAATACGCCCGCCGCTGCGAGGCGCTGGCCCGCGACGCGGAGGGATCGCGGATCTGGCCCGAGCTCGACGCGCGCCCCGAGGATCTGGTCGTCGAGAAGACCCGCTACAGCGCCTTCGTCCAGGGGGCCTCGGCGCTCGACCAGATCCTGCGCGCGCTCGACATCCGCGCGATCTGGGTCGCGGGAACGATGACCAACGCCTGCTGCGAATCGACGGCGCGGGACGCGATGATGCTCAACTACCGCACGACGATGGTCTCGGACGCCAATGCGAGCATCCGGGACGACGAGCACGCCGCGGCGCTGATCAACTTCTACCTGTTCTTCGGCGACGTGGCGTCCAGCGAGGAGCTCGGGGCGCGACTGGCCCGGGGATGACCCCGCCCGGCCGCCTCGTGGCCGGTCCGCCTGCATCCGAGGACGAAGCCGCCCGCGCCGCGGCGCGGACGATCGACCCGTCGCCGTTCGGGCGCGTCCCCGATCCGGATCCGGCCCCTGCCCGGCTCGGCGCGGTCTGGCGCCGATCCACGACATGGAGTCCGGCCTGACCCTAGTCGTTCCCGCCCAATCCGGGATCCGCCGGGCCCGGGGTGGACAGCGGCGCGGACAGCGTCAGGCTCAGAGCCGCTTCGTAGAAGAGCGGCGGCTCCATCGCCCGGGCGAGATCGACGATCTCGCGCTGAAGCTCGGCCACCTTGTCGGGGTATTTCCCGGCGAGATCGGTGGTCTCGTCGGGATCCGTCGCGAGATCGAAGAGCTCCACCCTCGGCGGCAGCGTGGCGTGCCACACGAGCTTCCAGTCGCCGGCGCGGACCGCGCCCTGGGTCGGCTCGACGTTGTAGACTATCCCGGAGCGCCCGGCGCCACCGGCCGTCAGCATCGGCCGCATGTCCTGGCCGTCGAGCGGCTTCGACCGTTCGAGCGACGCGCCCGCGAACCCCGCGAGCGTGGGCAGCATGTCGACGACATGCATGACGCCCTCCACGTCGCCCGGGGGAATTCGGCCCGGCCAGTTCGCGAGCGCGACCACGCGGGTGCCTCCCTCGTACAGGGTTCCCTTGCCGGCCCGCAGCGGCGCGTTGCTCGGCGGCAAGGCGCCGGAGACGGCGCCCTCGCCGGCGAACATCGCGTCCCGCGTGCCGCCGTTGTCGGAATGGAACAGGACGAGGGTATTCTCGCGCATGCCGCGCGCCTCGAGCGCCGCGATCACCCCGCCGATCGCCGTGTCCATCGCGGTGATCATCGCCGCGTAGGCGCGCCGCGCCGGATCGGCGACATGGGCGTAGCGGTCGAGATAGCTCCGCGGCGCCTGATAGGGCGTGTGCGGCGCGGTGAAGGCGAGGTAGAGGAACAGCGGCGTGTCGGGATCATGCGCTCCGATCACCCGCGCCGCCTCCGCGCCGAAGAGCTCGGTGTCGTATCCCGGCTCCTCCAGCGGCGCGTCGTCGCGGTACCAGTCGGTGACGCCATGCGCCGTGTGCTGGAAATGGTCGATCTCGCCGACGAGCGGCCCATAGAAGCTGTCGAAGCCGCGCCGCCGTGGCCAGTAGGCGCGGTCGGCGTGGCCCAGGTGCCATTTGCCGACGAGGGCGGTGCGGTAGCCGGCCTCGCCCAGGGCCAGCGGCAGCGGGAATTCGTCCGTGGCGAGCCCGTAGCGCGCGCCCGAGGGGATCACGCCGGTCTGCAGCCCATAGCGCAGCGGATAGCGCCCGGTCATCAGCGCGGCGCGGGTGGGCGTGCACATCGGCTGGACGTAGAAATCGCGGAGCCTCGCGCCCTCGGCCGCGAGACGATCCAGGGTCGGCGTCGCGATGTCGGAGCCCTGAAAGCCCAGATCGGCGAAGCCGAGGTCATCGGCGAGGATGTAGAGAATATGCGGCCGCGGCGCGGCCTGGGCCCGCCCGCCGGAGGCCAGGAGGGATAGTCCGGCGGCGGCGGCGAGGAAGCCGCCGCCCGCGAGCACGTCGCGCCGGCTCGGCCGCGCGCCTCGGGGCGCGGTATCGCGAAGATCGGTCATCGGGTCCTCATGAGCATGCACGGCGCCAGCGATGCGCCGGCCCGCGCGCGGGTCCTCGTTTTGTCGTGAGGTCCGCGTCGGGCCGTGCCCGGCATAGCGAGGCGCGGGCTCGGCGTTCAATTGCCCTTTCGCGCCAGAAGCGCGCGGCGCCAGGACAGCGGCGCCTCGTCTTCCCAACGGCGGAAGGCCCGGACGAAATGGGCCGGATCGCGGTAGCCGAGCATGCGCGCGACCGCGCCGATCGGCTGCCCCGGATCGGCGAGGCGGCTCCGGGCCTCGGCGCGCCGCCAGCGGTCGACCTCCCCCTCGAAGGACGTGCCGAGCGCGGAGAGCCGGCGCTGAAGGCTGCGCGGCGCGAGGCCGAGGCTGCGCGACGCGTCGATGAGAGACAGCGTTCCGGAGAGGGCGGCGCCCGGAAGGATCCGGCGCAGGGCCGCCATCAACGCCGCGTCGTCGCGCCAGTCCGGGAGCTCGGCCAGCCCCTCCGGCCCCGCCGCGGGCGGGACCGACATGCCGAGCATCGCGTTCGGCTGGTCGAGCCAGGCCGCGTCGAACCGGATCGACAGGCCGGTGGCGCCGAAGGAGACGCCGGCGGCCAGCGCGTCCTCGTAGACGCTCGTCGAGGCCCGGGCCCGGTGCGGCAGGCCAAGCCGGAGCGCCATGTCCGCCTGCCCGCTGATCGCGCGCAGCGCCCGTGCCATGAAGGCCGCGATGCCCTCGTTCAGCACGCCGGCGTGCTCGGCGTCGCTGTCGACGAGGACATGATGCCAGACCGCCTGCCCGTTCCTCTCGTCGAGCGCGAGCCTCACCCCGCCCTGCAGGCTCGGCATGTGCCGCGCCTGCGCGCCGAGGCATTCGCGCAGCGTCCGCCCCGAGAACAGCGCCGCGCCGGAAGGACCGAGCCGCGCGGGGTCGGCGGCGGATGCGAGCCTCAGCCCGATCGTCGCGGCTCCGGCGCGCCGCGCGGTCACCTCGAGAAGCGTCGCGACCTGGGCCCGCGCCACGACGCGATGCGTCCCGAACGCTCCGCCGATCCCCGCCCGCGCCAGCAGTGGCGACCAGTCGAGGCCATGCGCCTCCGCGACCGCCGGCAACATATGCACAAGCGACAGGCTGACGGGATGACGGTCCCACATCCGCGAAGTCCCTCCCTCCGAGATCCGCCTGTCTACCGCGCGCGGATCTCGCGGTTAAGCCCGTCGGCGCGCTGCGGCCCCACCCCGGCGCGCGGCGGTCTCCGGGCGCGCATCGATCGATCGACGCCGCCGACGCGGATCGCCCGCGGCGCCCGCGCGGGAGCTTGCGGGGATCGCGCCGATTTCGCGCAGCCCAAGAATATGGCACTCGCGCGCGGATCTGCCGCCGGGGCGGCAGATCGGGCGAGCTCCGCCAAAAAGAAAGCAGTCGTGACTGTTTTTATTTGTGACGGAGCGCGGCGCCCCGCATGGTCACGCCGGGAGACAGAGAATGATCGACGAAGAGATGCGCGAGGCGGAGGCGAAGCCGCTCGACGGACGCGAGGTGAAGGGCGCGGCGATGCGGGCGCGGCTGCGCGCCGCGACCGAGGAGATCATCGCCGAGGTCGGCGTCGAGGCCGCCTCGACGGTGACGATCGCGCAACGCGCCGGGGTGTCGCGCGGCGCGATGCTGCACCACTACCCGACGCGCGATGACCTGATCATCGATACCGCGCGGCACTTCTGGCAACGCGCCAAGGAGGTCGTTGCCGCGCTGGCCGACGATCTCGGCGAGGGGCGCGTCGGCGTCGGCGCCTTCATCGAAACGCTCTACGACGTGGTCTTCCGGGCGAACGCGCTCGTGACCATGCTCGACCTCGTCGTCAGCGGGCGGAGCGACACCCGGATCGGCCTCGCGGTCAACGAGATCCTGACCGACCTGTTCCACGCCTACGAGGACTGCGGGATCCGGGCTTTGTCCCATCGGGGCGTGCCCCCCGAGGTGGTGCGGGTCCAGATCACCTTCATCGTTTCCACGCTCCGGGGACTGCGGATCCAGGACAACATCGAGGCCAACGAGGCCCGGGTCCAGGCGGTGCTGCGCATGCTCACCGCGAGCATCGAGCACAGCATCGCGGCCGCGGCCGGGGAACCCTGACTCCGGATCGCGCGGAAAGGAGAGAGAATGCTTCCATCGAGGATCGAGGTCGACGGGCTGACCAAGCGCTTTGGCGGCGTAAACGTTGTCGATAATGCCTCCTTCCGCGTCGACGCCGGGCAGATCGTCGGGCTGATCGGTCCGAACGGCGCCGGCAAGACGACGATGTTCAACCTGATCTCGGGCGTGCTCAGGCCCGACGGCGGGCGGGTCACCATCAACGGGGCCGAGGCGACCGGCCTGCCCCCGCACCGCCTCGCCCGGATGGGGCTGGTGCGCACCTTCCAGCTCTCGCGCGAGCTCGACCGGCTGAGCGTGCTCGACAACGTGCTGCTCGCGGCGCGCGACAATCCCGGCGAGCGGCTGATCCCCGCGCTGTTCCGTCCCGGCGCCAGCCGCGCGGCCGAGCGCGCCCTGACCGAGACCGCGCGCGAGATGCTGGCCATGGTCTCGCTCTCGGCCCACGAGGCCAAGCCCGCCGGCGACCTGTCCGGAGGCCAGAAGAAGCTGCTGGAACTGGCGCGCAGCCTGATGTCGGGCGCCGACACCATCCTGCTCGACGAGATCGCCGCCGGGGTGGCGCCGCATCTGGTCGAGGAGATCATCCGGATGATCCTGCGGCTCAACCGCGACTTCGCCAAGACCTTCCTGATCATCGAACACAACATCGGCTTCATCCGCGACCTCTCGACGCGCGTCGTCGTCATGGCCTCGGGGCGGGTGCTGGCCGAGGGCGGCTTCGCCCATGTCGCGAGCCTGCCCGAGGTCGTGGATTCCTACCTGGGACAGTCGGCATGACCACTCTCGAACTGCGCGGGCTGCGCGCCGGCTATGGCGGCGGCGACATCGTGCGCGACGTCACGCTCTCGGTCGCGCCGGGCGAGGTCGTGGCGCTCGTCGGGCCGAACGGCGCCGGCAAGTCGACGCTGCTCAAGGCGATCGCCGGCGTGGCGCGGATCAGCGGGGGCCAGCTGACGCTGGGCGGGACCGATCTCGCGCCGCTCTCGCCGTTCCAGCGCGCCGGGGCCGGCGCCGCCTTCATGCCGCAGGACCGCAATGTCTTCCGCACGCTCACCGTCTCGGAGAACCTCGAGACCAGCGGCTGGGGCCATCGCGACATCGCCCGGCGCAAGGAGGAGGTCATCGCGCTGCTGCCGACGATGCGCGCCTATCTGCACAAGGTGGCGGGCGGGCTCTCGGGCGGGCAGCGGCAGATGGCGGCGCTCGGCATGACGCTGATGTCGCGGCCCGCCTTCCTGCTGGTGGACGAGCCGACCGCCGGCCTCTCGCCCGCGCTCGTCGCCGAGATGCTGGACGTGCTGACCGAGCTCGCCCGGGGTACCGGCCTCGGCGTGCTCATCGTCGAACAAAACGCCCGCGCGGCGCTCGCCCGCGCCGACCGCGCGCTCGTGCTCGTCGACGGCCGGGTCAAGCGCGCCGGACCGGCGGCGGAGATCGCCGCCGAGCCGGATTTCGGCGCGCTCTTCTTCGGAGAAGCCCACTGATGCAGATGCTGATCAATTGCCTCGCGAGCGCCGCCGTCCTCGCCCCGGGCGCCATCGGCTTCACGCTGATCTTCACGATCTTCCGCTACGCCAATTTCGCGGTCGGCGCGCTCGTCATGTGGGGGGCCTTCGCCGCCTGGACGGCGAACGTCGCCTTCGGCCTGCCGATCTGGATGGCCGGCCTTCTCGGCATGGGCGTCTGCGCGGCGCTGATCGTCCTCGCGGACGCGCTCGTCTTCGCGCCGCTGCGCGGGCGCAGCGGGGGCACGCTGCTCATCGTCTCGATCGCGCTCTCCTTCATCCTCGAGAACCTCATCCGGTTCTGCTTCGGCACCCAGATCCGGTCCTTCGACCTGCCCCTGACCGGGCCGCTGCGCTTCTGGGGCATGCGGGTGACCCAGGAGACGCTCTGGGTGGTCGCGCTGTCCGCGCTGGCGACGCTCGCCATCGGGGCGCTGCTGCGCTTCACCCCGCTCGGCCGGGCGCTGCGGGCGGTCGCGGACAACGCCGGGCTCGCCGGGATCCGCGGCCTGCCCGTGCGGCGGGTCGAGACCCTCGGCCTCGTGCTCGCCGGGCTCCTGTTCGGGCTCTCGGGCACGCTCGTCGGCCTCGATCTCGCGATCGAGCCCAACCTGAACTGGGCGCTCACCATTCCGATCATCGCCGCCGCCGTCGTCGGCGGGCTCGGCTCGCCGCTCGGCGCGGCGCTCGGGGCGGTGATCGTCGGCCTCGCCGAGGAGCTCACGGTCGCCTTCGTCTCCGCCCCCTACAAGGGCGCGGTCGGGTTCGTGGTGATCGCGCTCGTCCTCGTCCTGCGGCCCCAGGGGCTCCTGGGCACCGCCGTCGAGAGGAAGTAAGCCATGGACGCCTATCTCGTCGCCATCCTCACCATCGCCTCGATCTACGTCATCCTCGCGCTCGCCCTGAACCTGCAGTTCGGCATGACCGGCCTCATGAACTTCGGGGTGGTCGGCTTCTTCGGCATCGGCGCCTATGCCAGCGGCATCGGAACCGAGACCCTCGGCCTGCCGATGCTCGGCGGCGCGATGGCCGCGATGGCGATCGCGGGCCTCGCGGGCGCGCTACTCTCGCTCCTGTCGCTGCGGCTCGGCGGCGATTTCCTCGCCATCGTGACGCTCGGTTTCAGCGAGACGGTCCGGCTCGTCCTCAACAACGAGGACTGGCTGACGCGGGGCCCGCGCGGCTTTCTCATCTCGACGCGGCCGGTTCTCGACGGCTACGGCCGCGACGCGACCTCCTGGATGATCCTCGGGCTCTTCGCGGCGGTGGCCCTGCTCGTGCTGTGGCTGATGCTGCGGCTGTCGCGCGCGCCCTTCGGCCGCGTCCTCCGCGCGATCCGCGAGGACGACCTCGTGCCCGCGACGCTGGGCAAGAACGTGCTCCTCTACCGGATGCGCGCCTTCGTGCTCGGCGGCATGGTGATGGCGCTCGCGGGCTCGCTCTACGCGCATTACACGCAGACGATCACGCCCGAGAACTTCACCACCCCCGTCGCGATCCTGGTCTGGATGTCGGTGATCATCGGCGGCGCCGGCAATGTCTGGGGCGCCGCGCTCGGCGCCCTCGTCGTCACCCTGATCTACGAGGGCACGCGCTTTCTCGCGCCCTGGCTCGGCTTCCTGTCGCCGACCCAGATCTCGGCGCTGCGCTTCATCGTGATCGGCGTCCTGCTCATCGTCGTGATCCGCTTCCGGCCCGACGGCATGCTGCCCGAGGCCGGTCGCGCCGCGCGCCGGCCAGGGCGGTCCTGACCCCCTCCCTCCTCCTCATCCCAAACCGAAGGGCACTCCGCCATGAAGGTCTCTCGCCGGATATTCCTCGCAGGTTCCGCCGCCGCGCTCGCCACGCCGCTGCCGCTCCGATACGGCCTCGCCCAGTCGGCGCCGATCCGCATCGGCAGCCTCACGCCGCTGACCGGCGGCGGCGGCCCCTACGGCCCGGAAAAGGCCGCGGCGCACCGCGCGGTCGTCGATCTCGTGAACGCCGCCGGCGGCGTCATGGGCCGCGAGGTGGTGCTGATCGGCGAGGACAGCGAGACCAACCCGGAGGCCGCCGTCCGCGCCGCGCGCAAGCTCATCGACGCCGACAAGGTCTCCGCCATCCTCGGCACCTGGGCCTCCTCGGTGACGCTCGGGATCATGCCGCTCTGCCAGGACGCGGATGTGCTGCAGCTCTTCAGCGGCTCCTCGGACTACCTGCCCGACGGCGACAAGAAGGGCCTCTGCTTCAACCTGCAGCCGCTCAACAAGGCCTGGGCGGTCGCGCTCGCCGACCTCGCGGTGCGGCGCGGCTTCAAGGAGGTCGGCTTCGCCGGTCCCAAGAACGACTTCGCGGCCTCGATGGGCGAGAGCTTCGGCGCGTCCCTCGGCCGCCTCGGCGGCCAGATCGCCGGCGAGCCCTTCTACTACAACCCCAACCAGGCCTCCTACCGCGCCGAGGCCGAGCGGCTGATCGAGCAGGACGCCCCCGCGCTCTTCATGGCGGGCTATGTCACCGATTTCACGCCGATGTTCCGCGAGCTCGTGCGCGGCGGCTATCCGGGCCAGATCTTCACGCTGTCCTTCGCCGTCGGTCCCGACTTCAAGGAGGCCGTGGGCGACATGGCGGACGGCATCCTGCACGGCTCGCCGATCCCTCCGCTCGGCAAGTCGAGCTACCAGGATTACCTCCGCCTCGTCGGGATCGAGCCCGACGGCCAGGTGCAGGCCTCCTACGGCTGCATGGCCTATGACGAGATCAACCTCTGCCTGCTCGGGATGGAGGCGGCGAAGACGACCGACGCCGCCGCCGTCGCGGCCGCGATCCGCGCGATCGCCAACGGCCCCGGCGAGTCGGTCAGCACCTTCGCCGAGGGCGCGGCGCTGATCGCGGCCGGCAAGCCGATGAACTACGACGGCGCTTCCTCCTCGGTCGACTTCCAGCCCAACGGCATGCTCCGGAGCCGCGACTTCGCGCTCTACGAGATCAAGGACGGCAAGGATGAGATCATCCTGACCACCACCAGCGACGCCACCGCCGACTAAGGCGACCGCGCCGCGCGGCGCGCTCCCGCCGCGTCACGCCGGGTCCGTGCCCGCCCCGCCTCCCGGGGCGGCGTCGGCCCCCGCGCGGGCCGGGCCCGGGCGCCGCCGGACGGCGGCCCGGGCCCGGATCCCCCGCGCCTTCCCATCACGCAAGACCAGACTTCAGACGGAGCCAAGGACATGAGCGAACGCATCGACGAAGGCATGTGGGCCTGGCGTCAGAGCGAAAATCACAACGCTATGATCGACCTGGCGCGACGGGGCGAGATCCCGCCGGGCGATCACCTCGATCTCGCCTTCTTCGGCGGCTCGGCCTTCCGCGTCACCGCGCCCTCGGGGCTGACGCTGATGATCGATCCCTGGCGCAATCCGCCACGCGGCAACTGGGACTGGTACCATTTCGACTTCCCGCGCGAGACCGTCGACGTGGCGCTGTCCACCCACGCGCATTTCGATCACGACGGCCTGCATTTCGTCAGCGCCTCGACCATCCTCGACCGGCTGATCGGCGTCTGGGAATTCGCCGGGGTCCGTGTCACCGGCATTCCCGACAAGCATGTGAGCGACAGCACGCACAACGCCTATGACTGGGCCGAGCTGACCCGCCGCCTCACGCCGATCCGCACCGCGCCCGAGGACAACTGGCGCTCCTTCGACAACTGCGTCCTGCTGGTCGAGGTCGGCGGGATGCGGGTGCTGCACTGGGGCGACAACCGCCCGAACCCGCCCGCCGAGGTCTGGGACCGGATCGGCGAGGTCGACGTGCTGCTGCTGCCGGTCGACGGGTCGGAACATGTGCTGAGCTTCGACCAGGCCGACGCCGTCATCGCCCGGACCGGGGCGCGCGTGGTCGTGCCGCATCACTACGGGATCTGGAACGTGACGACGCGGGGATCGACGCTGCTGCCCGCCGACGCCTGGGTCGACCGGCGGCCCGACGCGATCCGGACCGAGGCGGGGTCGTTGCGGCTCTCGCGCGACTTCGTGCGCGCGCAGCGTGGGCGGGTGGTCTATTTCGCCGACAAGGTCGCCTTCGAGCCGCCGGTCGGCGCGGGGCCGGACCGGCTCGACCGCCGGCTGACGCCCTGACGCGGACCTGGGCCGGCCGCGCTCCGGCGCGGATCAGTCCGGGGCGAAATGGCGCTCGGCGAGCCGCCAGACCCGTTCCGCCGCCAGCGAGCCGAAGGAGCCCGCGCGCCGCGCGAGGCAGATGGTGCGCGGGAACCCGGGCGACAGCGGCACCGCCACCACGCCGTCATGGGTTTCCGGCACCGCCATCTCGGCGATGACGGAAACCCCCATCCCGGCCCGGACCATCGCCAGGATCGAAGTGATCTGCTGGATCCGGTGACTGACCCGCGGCTCCAGCCCCTGCCGCGCGAACCATTCCCGCAGCAGGGGTTCGCTGCCGCCCCGGGTCAGGATGAAGGGCCGGTCGGCGAGGCTGGCCGCGTCCAGCCGGTCGCGCCCCGCCAGCGCGTCATCCGCCCGCACCAGCGCGATCAGGCGGTCGTGCGCCATCGGGATCAGTTCCAGCGTCCAGTCTTCGTGGTCGAGCGTGGTCGCGAAATCGACCAGCCCGTCGGACAGCGCGCGCAACGCCGGCCTGTCGGTGTCCTCGGTGATCTCGACCCGCAGCCCCGGCCAGCGGCGCGCGACGTGATCGACGAGCCCGGGCAGCAGATGCGTCGAGGCCGAGGCGCCGAAGGAGGCGATCCGCGCCAGCCCCCGCCCCGCCCCGCGCCCCTCGCGCAGGCGGTCCTGCGCCTGCGCGGCCAGCGCGTTGCGCCGCTCGGCGAAATCGAGCAGCAGCAGCCCTTCCGCCGTCAGCTCCAGCGGCCGGCGGTCCCGGCGCAGCAGCGCGACCCCGCAGATCTCCTCGGCGCGCAGGATGAGCTTGGTCGCCGCCGGCTGGCTGATGCCCGAGGCCCGCGCCGCCAGCGACAGGCTGCCAGCCCGCGCGATCCGGGGAAGCAGCCGCCAGAGGCTGGTGGGGATCCGGTCGAGAAACTCGTCCATGCATAACCGCCGGTTATTGGAACATGCCTGGCCATTCTAGCACCGTGACGGCCAGATGAAACCCGCGACCATGAGGACGCCCTTGTCCCCGACGATCTCCCCGCTCTTCGCCGGCATCCCGGTCAACCCGCTGCGCGCGCTCTTTCCCTACGCGGCGCGGCCGGGGATGCTCAATCTCGCCAGCGGCCATCCCTCGCGCGACGCCTATGACCTCGAGGGCCTCGCCGAGGCGACGGCGCGCGCCGCCGCGGACTTCGGCGCCTGGACCTACGGGCCGAGCGCGGGCGATCCGGAGCTCGTCGCCGCCATGGCCGCGCTCGCCGATCCGGTGCCCGACGGCTTCCGCCTGCTCGTGACCTCCGGGGCGCAGCAGGGCGTCGATCTCGCCCTGCGCGGCCTCGCCGCCCCGGGCAGCCGCGTCCTGGTCCCCGAGCCGGTCTATCCCGCGATCCTGTCGCTCTGCGCGGTGGCCGGGCTTACCCCGGTCGGCTACCGGGTCGCCGCCGGCGACGAGACGCTGGCGGAGCTCGCCGCCACGCTCGCCGGCGGCGGCTTCCGGGCGCTCTACGCGCTGCCGACCTTCTCCAACCCCACCGGCGAGACCTGGAGCCTCGCGCAGCGCCGGCGCGTGCTCGAGCTCTGCGCCCGGGCCGGGGTGCCGATCGTCGAGGATGATCCTTACCGGCTGATCTGGTCCGGCGCGGCCCCGCCGCCCTCGCTGTTCCGGCTGGCCGGCGAAGCGGGCGGCGCCCGCGTCGTCTACCTCGGCAGCCTGTCCAAGTTCGTCGCCCCCGGCCTGCGCCTGGGCTGGGCGATCGCGCCCGAGGCGCTGTCGCTGGCGATGCAGGAGGCCCGCCAGGCCGGCGACCTGCAGCCGAACGCCCTCGCCCAGCGAGTCGCCGCGCGCTATCTCGCGCTCGGCCGCGTCGAAGCGCATCTCGCCCGGGTCCGCGCGCTCTACACTGAACGCCGCCTGCTGCTGACCGGGCTGCTCGCGGCGGGCGGCTTCCGCGTGCCCGAGACGGCGGGCGGGATGTTCCTGTTCCCCGAACTGCCGGAGGGGGTCCGCGCGGCCGAGGTCTTCGACCGCGCCGTGGCGCGCGGGGTGATGTTCGCGCCCGGGCCCGCCTTCGCGCTGGCGCCCGGGAGCGGCCGCTTCGCGGAGCGCGCGCGGCTCTGCTTCGCGGGCCTCGGGCCCGAGGGGATCGCCGAGGCTGCCCGCCGCCTGCTCGCCGCCGTCGGGGAGGCCGCCTGATGCCGATCCTCGTCGCGCTCCTGCCCGATATCCTGCTCATCCTGCTCGGCTGCGCGGCGCGGCGCCGGCTGTCGCCCGAGGGCTGGAAGGCGGTCGACGCGCTGAGCTTCCACATCCTCTTTCCGGCGCTGATCTTCTGGGCGGCGGCGCGCGCGCCGGTCACCGGGGCCGATCTCGCCGTCATCGGGGCCGGGACCTGGCTCATCATGGCGGCCGGGCTGGGGCTCGCGTGGCTGATCCGGCCGCTCGGACCCGAGCGGTTCCTCGACTTCGCCGGTCTCTGGCAGACCGCCTGGCGCTTCAACACCGCGATCGCCCTGGTCGCGGCGCAGGTCTTTCCCGACCCGATGCGGGGCTACATGGCCATGGCGATCGGCGCCGCGGTGCCCGTCGCCAACATTCTCGCCGTCGCCGCCCTCTCGCGCGGCAACGCGCTCGGCCCGGGCCGGATGCTGCGCCAGATCCTGACGAACCCGTTCTTTCTGGCCAGCCTCGGCGGGCTCGCGGTCTCGGTGTCGGGGATCACGATCCCCGGCGCGGTCGGGGAGATGCTGGGCAAGCTCGCCGCCGCCGCGGTGCCGGTCGCGCTCCTGTCGATCGGCGCGGCGATGAACTGGCGCGCGCTCGCGGCGATGACGCCCTTCTCGATGCTGCTGAACGCGATCAAGCTCGTCCTCCTGCCGGCGCTCTGCCTCGGCCTCGGCCGGCTCGCGGGCATGGACGACGCCCGCCTCGCCGCGCTGGTCCTCTTCGCGGCGTTGCCGACCGCCTCGGCGGCCCATGTGCTGGCCTCGGTCTTCGGCGCCGACCGCGAGCGCGTCGCGACGCTGATCGCGCAATCGACGCTGCTGGCCTGCGCGACGCTGCCGGCCTGGATGATCCTGCTCGAGCGCGGCGTCCTGGCGCCGCGGTAAGGCGGGCCGCCCGCCGCGCGCCAGATCCCGCGCGCGGCCTCCGGCGCCCGCCGAGGCGATGGCGCGCCTATCCCTTTTGAGAACCGGTCCGGCGATCGCCGCGGCCTCGGTCGAGCGCGGCCCGGCGGCGCCCGCTTCGCTCCGGATGCCCGCGCCTTCCGGTCGGAGCCCGCGCCGGGCGGTCCGACTCAAAAAATATTATATGTCGACATGATCCCGCGATCGTCATACGTATCGCATAGCTTCAACCGCTATCGGCGCGCCGGCGCATACGAGGAATCAGACCGTTGACCACAAGCATCTTCTCGGGGGTCCTGCCCGCTCTCATGACCCCTTGCGGCGAAGACCGCCGGCCGGATTACGCCGCCCTCGTGCGGAAGGCCGAGGAACTCGTCGGCCTCGGGATGCGGGGGGTCGTCTACTGCGGATCCATGGGGGACTGGCCGCTCCTGACCGACGCGCAGCGCATGGAAGGCGTCGCGCGCCTCGTCGCCGCGGGCGTGCCGGTCGTGGTGGGGACCGGCGCGGTTAACACGGCGACCGCGGTCGCCCATGCCGCCCACGCCGCCGAGGTGGGGGCCGCGGGCCTGATGCTCATTCCCCGCGTTCTCTCCCGCGGCCCGGTCGTCGCGGCGCAGCGCGCGCATTTCAAGGCGCTGCTCGGCGCCGCGCCCGATCTTCCGGCGGTGATCTACAACAGCCCCTATTATGGCTTCGCGACCGGCCCGGACCTCTTCTTCGCGCTGCGGGAGGAACATCCGAACCTGGTCGGCTTCAAGGAATTCGGCGACGCCGCGGCCATGAGCCTCGCGGCGCGGCACATCACCTCCGGCGACCCCGCGCTCACGCTCATGATCGGCGTCGATACGAACGTCTTCCACGGCTACGTCAACTGCGGCGCCACCGGCGCCATAACCGGCATCGGCAACGCGCTGCCGCGCGAGGTGCTTCATCTCGCCTCGCTCTGCGAGCAGGCGGCGGCCGGGGATCCGGTCGCCCGCGTCCGGGCCCAGGAGCTCGACGCGGCGATGATGGAGCTCGCGACCTTCGACGAGGGCTCCGATCTCGTCCTCTATTTCAAGTACATGCTCGTGCTGAACGGCGAACCGGAATACAGCCGCCACTTCAACCCGGGCGACGCGCTCACCCCCTCGCAGCGCGGCTATGTCGAGAGCCAGCTGCGGCTCTTCAAGACCTGGTATGACGCCTGGCGCGCCTGATCCGTCGGGGACCGGGCGGCGCGCCTCAGAGCACCATCCCCTCGGCCGGGCGCGTATCGGCGGTGATGTAGTTCTGGATCTGCCGCACGATCTGATCGGCGTGACGCGCGCCGAGCACGTCGGCGCGCTCGACGTCCCGCGCGACGATCGCCGCGATCATGTCCTCGTGCTCGCCGACGTATTGCCGCGGCAGTTCGTCGTTGAACGACAGATAGTAGAGCCGCAGCAGCCGCCGTCCCTCGGTCAGCAGCCGGGTGAAGACATCCGTGTAATACCGGTTGCGGCCGGCGCGGGCGATCCGCAGATGAAAATCGTAGTTGGTCGAGATCATCGCGAGCGCGTCGCGCGCCTCCACCGCGGCGGCGAACTCGGCCTGGAGCGCGCGGATCTCCTCGATGTCCTCGGGCACGTGCCGCAGCGCCGCGAGACGCGTCGAGACCCGGTACATGAGGGTGAGCGCCTCGAAGAACTGCGCGAGGTTCACGTAGTCGATGTTGGAGACGACCGTGGCGCGATTGGGAAGCGTCGAGATCAGGCCCTCGGCCGCGAGGCGGACAAGCGCTTCGCGGATCGGGGTGCGCGACAGCGAAAACCTCTGGGAAAGCTGGGATTCGTCGATCGCGCTGCCGGGCTCGAGCCGCAGCTCGATGATCTCGTTGCGCAGCACCTCGTAGACATGCGCCACGCCGGCCCCGCGGCGCAGGCCGCTTCCCTGCTCGCCCTTTTCCTTCGACATGGCGATCGTCCCTCATCAATGGCTGACGCGCCAGTCTATCCGGCAAAACCGGGAGGTGAACAGTGTCGATCCGGCGCATTTAGCCAGTCGACAACGCGGCGCGGGGCGTTATCTATGCGGCGGGGACGGGGAAGGGGCTCGGGCGAATGAGGATCGGAATTCTCGGCGCCGGAGTCATCGGCGTGTCGGCGGCGCTCGCGCTCGCGACGCGGGGGCACGATGTCACGCTGATCGATCGCGAAGCCGTCGCGGCCGGCGCCTCGCGTGGCAACGCCGGCGCCTTCGCCTTCGCCGACGTGATCCCGCTCGCGACGCCGGGCATCATGCGCCGCGCGCCGGGCTGGCTCATCGACCCGGACGGCCCGCTCTCGGTTCCCCCCGCCTACGCGCATCGCATCGCCCCCTGGCTCCTGCGGTTCTGGCGGGCGAGCCGGCCGGACCGCTACCGCGCGGCCGTGACCGCGCAGGCCGCGCTGATGGCCCTCTCCTCGGCGGCGCTGGAACGCCTCGTGGCGGCGCAGGGCCTCGAGGACCTCCTGCGCCGCGAGGGCCAGCTGCAGCTCTACGAAGGCGCCGCGGACTACCGGGCGAGCCTGCCCGGATGGGAGGAGCGCCGCGCGGCGGGCGTGCGGTTCGAGCTCCTCACCGATCCGGGGACGATCGCCGAGATCCAGCCCGGGATCGCGCCGCGCTTCACCCACGCGGGTTTCACGCCCGACTGGAAGAACACCGTCGATCCCGCGCTCTGGACGCGGACGCTGGCCGAACGGCTGGTCGCCCGCGGCGGGCGCGTCGAGACCGCGACCATCGCGGCCATCTCCGCCTCCGAGCGCGGCGCCCGGCTCGAGGGCCCGGGCGGCACGCGCGACTTCGACCGGGTGGTGCTCGCCGCGGGCGCCTTCTCCCGGCCGCTCGCCCGCGGCCTCGGCGTCTCGCTCCCGCTCGAGACGGAACGGGGCTACAATACCACCCTGCCCGCCGGCGCCTTCGACCTGCGCACGCATCTGACCTTCGGCGGCCATGGCTTCGTCGTCACCCGGATCGGCGACGGCGTGCGCGTCGGCGGCGGCGTCGAGCTCGGCGGGCTTGACCTGCCGCCCCGGATGCGGCGCGCGTCGGCGCTTCTGGCGAAGGCGCGGACCTTTCTGCCCGGGCTGCGCGTCGAGGGCGGCACGCAATGGATGGGCTTCCGGCCGTCGATGCCCGACAGCCTGCCCGTGATCGACCGCGCGCCGGGGCGGCCATCGGTCGTCCTCGCCTTCGGCCACGGCCATCTCGGCCTGACGCAATCGGCCGGAACCGCCGAGATCGTGGCCGATCTCGTCGAGGGGCGCGAACCGGCGATCGACCTCTCCCCCTACCGCGCGACCCGCTTTTCCCGAGGCTGACCCATGACGAACCACACCTTCCAGTGCATAGACGGCCATACCTGCGGCAATCCCGTGCGGCTCGTCGCCAGCGGAGGGCCGCTGCTCCGGGGCGCCGACATGATCGAGAAGCGCACGCATTTCCTGCGCGAGTTCGACTGGATCCGGACCGGGCTGATGTTCGAGCCGCGCGGACATGACATGATGTCGGGCTCGATCCTCTATCCGCCGACCCGGCCCGACTGCGACGTCGCCGTGCTTTTCATCGAAACCTCGGGCTGCCTTCCGATGTGCGGCCACGGCACGATCGGGACCGTGACCATGGGCCTCGAGAACGGGCTGATCACGCCCCGGGAGGAAGGCCGGCTCTCGATCGACGCGCCCGCCGGGAAGGTCGACATCTCCTACCGCCTCGAGGGACGGTTCGTGGAGGAGGTGCGGCTCACCAACGTGGCCTCGTTCCTGTTCGCCGAAGGGCTGACCGCCGAGGTCGAGGGGCTGGGCGAGATCGTGGTCGACGTCGCCTATGGCGGCAATTTCTACGCGATCGTCGAACCGCAGAAGAATTTCCGCGACATCGCCGACCATTCGGCGGGCCAGCTCGTCGAATGGAGCCCGAAGCTGCGCGCGGCGCTGAACGCGAAATACGAATTCGTCCACCCGGAGCATCCCGATATCCGGGGGCTGAGCCATATCCAGTGGACCGGCCAGCCCCGGGCCGAGGGCGCGCACGCCCGGAACGCGGTCTTCTACGGCGAGAAGGCGATCGACCGCTCGCCCTGCGGCACCGGAACCTCCGCGCGCATGGCGCAGCTCGTGGCCAAGGGCCGTCTCGGCGTCGGCGACGCCTTCGTGCACGAGTCGATCATCGGCAGCCTCTTCGACGGCCGCGTCGAATCCGCGGCGACGATCGCCGGGCGGGACGCGATCATCCCCTCCATCAGCGGCTGGGCCCGGCAAACCGGGTTCAGCACCATCTTCATTGATGACCGCGACCCCTACGCTCACGGCTTCTCGGTCGTCTGAGCGCACCGCGGAAGCCCCCCGAGACGCCTCTCAACAGACCGGAAAGGCCAGGACCAATGACCGAATTCGCGCTTCTCAACGCGAGGCTCCTCGATCTCGACGGCGAATGCCTGACGCCGCCGACCACGGTCCTCGTGCGGGGCGCCCGGATCGCGGCGGTCGGCGCGCCCGCGCCGGAGGACATGCCCGCGCATGACCTCGCCGGCAAGACGCTGATGCCGGGGATGATCGAAAGCCACTTCCACGTGGTCGCGCATTCGCTCGACCTCTGGGCCAACGCGCTCGCGCCGGATTCGCTGTCGGCGCTGCGCGCCGCCCGGGCGATGGAGCAGCTGGTGACCGAGGGTTTCACGACCGTCCGCGACCTCGGCGGCGCCGACATCGGCCTGGTTCGCGCGGTCGACGAGGGGCTGATCGACGGGCCGGACCTCGTCATCTGCGGCAAGGGCCTGTCGATGACCGGCGGGCATTGCGACATCCGCGCGCGCACCGACGCCCGGCCGAACACGCTGGAGTGGCGCGTCGGCAGCATGGGGATCCTCGTCGACGGCGTGGACGAGGCCCGGCGCGCGAGCCGGAAGATGCTGAAGGAGGGCGCGCGCTTCATCAAGATCATGGCGAACGGCGGCGTCGCCTCGCCGAACGACCCGATCGACTCGCTCCAGTATTCCGACGACGAGATCCGCGCGATCGTCGAGGAGGCGGGCAACGCCGGCACCTATGTTTCCGCCCATACCTATTCCGACGCGTCGATCCGCCGCTGCGCCCGGCTCGGCGTGAAGTCGCTGGAGCACTGCAACCTGATCGGCGAGGAGACGGCGGCGATCGCCGCCGAGCTCGGCTGCGTCGCGGTGCCGACGCTCGCCGCCTATGAGGGGCTGAAGCGCGACGGCGCCGCGCTCGGCCTCGGCGTGGCGGAGCAGGCCAAGATCGACGTGGTGCGCGACGGCGGGCTGCGCTCGCTCGCGGTCATGCGCGACGCCGGCCTGCCGATGGCCTATGGCACCGATCTGATCGGGCCGCTGCGCAAGTACAGCGTGCTGGAATTCGAGCTCCTCGCCAGGGTGCTGCGTCCGGCCGAGATCCTGCGCTCGCTCACGGTGATCGGCGCGGGGCTCTGCCGGATGGAGGGCGAGGTGGGCGTCGTCGCCCCGGGGGCGCGCGCCAATCTCATCGTCGTCGACGGCGATCCGATGACGGATGTGACCGTGCTCGGCCGCTACGCGGAGAGCCTGATCGCGGTGCTGAGGGACGGCCGGGTGGCGCGCGGCGCCCTGCCCGCCGCGGCGTGACTCCGATGGCGATCGAAGCGGCGGCCGCGCGGCTCGGGTTCATCGGCGCGGGTGCGATCACGGCGGCCTTCGTCGACGGTTTGGCGGCGCGCGGCGCGCCGAACCCGATCCTTCTGTCGCCGCGCTCGGAACGGGTCGCGCGCGATATCGCCGCGCGGGTCGCGACGGCGCGCGTCGCGGCTTCCAACGCGGAGGTCGTGGACGGGTCCGATATCCTGTTCCTCGCCGTGCGCCCGTCGCAGGTCGAGACGGCCCTGGCCGAGATCACGCTCCGGCCGGGCCAGATCCTGTGCAGTTTCGTCATCGGCCTGGGGCTGGCGGAGCTTGAACGGCTGTCGCCGGGCACGCCGGTCTGCCGGGTCCTGCCGCTTCCCACGGTCGCGCTTCGCAAGGGGCCGCTGCTCTGCTCGCCGCCGCTGACCCCGGTCCTCGACCTCCTGTCCGGGCTGGGCGAGATCATCGTGCCGGAGACGGAGGCCGAGTTCGACGCCCTCGGCGCGGCGAGCGGGCTCATGTCGAGCTTCTTCGAGCTCGAGACCGCCGTGGCGCGCTGGCTCGGCGCGAACGGCGTCGCGGGCACGACCGGGGCGCGGTACGTCGGGGCGCTGTTCTCGGGCCTGTCGGAGATCACGCTGCGCGAGGCGGGGCGGCTTTCCGATCTCGCCGCGGAGCACGAGACCCCGGGCGGGATCAACGAACGGACGCGCCGCGCCCTGCGGCGATCGGGCTGGTTCGACGAGCCGGGCACGGCGATGTCGGAGGTCCGGTCGATCCGCCGCGCCGATCTCGCGTGATCCTCCGATTCCGACGCGCCGCCTCCCCCGGGGGCGGCGGCGCGTCATTCCGAGTCGACACACTGCCGACAAACAATGTTCACTGTGTATATTGTCGGGGCACGGACGCCTCATTTTGCGGCATATACCGAGAATATGACCATCGGGGCGCGGCGGATTTTTAACTCAGCTTAAATCCCGGGGCCACATGGGCGACAACGGTCCCGGACCACAGGAACCACCCCATGACCAAGAGAAGCTCACTCCGGCGTGAGTCGCCCGGACCGGACGCCGTCGGCGTCGAGGACCCGCCCGGCATGGTTCCGCGCTCGATCGGCGATCGCCTGCGCTCGGCGCGGCTCGCGCGCAAGATGACCCTACGCCAGGTGGCCGAGGGCGCGGGCCTGTCGATCGGCTTCATCAGCCAGGCGGAGCGCGACATCGCCTCGCCCTCGCTCAGCTCGCTGCGGAGGATCGCCGCGGTGCTCGGCGTGTCCCCGCAGGCGGTCCTGCCGGAGGTCCGCGCCGCGAGCGAACTGAGCCGCCACCGGGACCGTCCGATCTGCCGCGTCTATCCCGGCGCCGGGATCGGCTACGAGCGGCTGACGACGACCTTCCCGGGCTCGCGGCTCTCGGGCGTGATCATGCACGAGCGGCCCGGCCATCGCCTGGAGGCGGAGCGGCACGGCGGCGAGGAAGTGTTCTATGTCCTCGAGGGCGCGGTGACCGTCGAGATCGACGGCGTCCCGCTGATCCTCGAGGCCGGCGACTCGCTGCATTTCTCGTCCCAACGCCTGCACGCGAGCTGGAATCACACCGAGCGGCCCACGGTCATCCTGCATTTCTGCACGATGGACGTCTTCGGGGACCAGCTCGCCGACGGCGCCACCCTGCCCGCGATCCACGCCGGATATCCCTCTCCACCGCTGGAAGCGGAGCGGTTCGAATGAATTCTAGATCGGGACCCGGACGCGCGCCCGACGCGGCGTCGATCCGGATGGAGACACGCGCATGAGCAAGACGATTCGCGTCGCCACGGATGTGGGCGGCACCTTCACCGACATGGTCTGCTTCGAGACCGACACCGCGACCGGCGCGAGCCGCGTCATCACGGCGAAGTCCGACACGACGCCGCCGAATTTCGAGCAGGGCGTCCTGAACGTTCTCGCGAAGGCCGAGGTCGACGTGGCGTCGGTCGATTTCATGGCCCATGGCACGACGGTGGTGATCAACGCCCTGACCGAGCGCAAGGGCGTCAAGGTCGGCCTCATCACCACCGAGGGCTTCCGCGACACGCTGGAGATCGCCCGCGGCAACCGCCCGGACTTCTTCAACCTGCATTACCGGAAGCCCGAGCCCTTCGTGCCGCGCCATCTGCGACGCGAGGTCCCGGGCCGCTTCGATTATCGCGGCGAGGAGACGAAGCCGCTCGATCTCTCGGGCCTGCCCGCGATCGTGGCCGACTTCCAGGCGGAGGGCGTTCAGGCGGTCGCGGTATCGCTGCTGCACTCCTATGCCAATCCGGCGCATGAGGAGGCCGTGATCGCCCGGCTGCGCGCGCTCTGGCCCGGCGTCGCCGCCGTCGAATCCTCCCGGATCAGCCGCGAATGGCGCGAGTACGAGCGCGGCAATTCCGCCGTCCTCTCGGCCTATGTCCAGCCGGTGGCCGAGCGTTACCTGCGCCGGCTCGAATCCGGGCTTCGCGACGGCGGTTTCGACGGGCAGCTCTACGTGATGCAGTCGAACTGCGGCGTGGACAGCATCGAGGCGACGGCGCGCATCCCGATCACCATGGTCGAATCCGGACCGGCTTCCGGCTTCTGGGGCGCCGCCGAGCTCGGCAAGCTGACCGGCGAGCGCAACATCCTCGCGCTCGACATCGGCGGAACGACGGCGAAATGCTCGCTGATCGAGAATGGCGAGGTCACGATCAAGACCGACTACTGGATCGAACGCGACCGCGCCTCGGCGGGCTATCCGATCATGGTGCCGGTGGTGGATCTGGTCGAGATCGGCAACGGCGGCGGCTCGATCGCCTGGGTCGACGATTTCGGCAAGCTCCACGTCGGGCCGAAGTCGGCCGGCGCGAACCCCGGACCGGCGGCCTATGGCCGCGGCGGCGTGGAGGCGACCACCACCGACGCCAATCTCTGGCTCAACCGGATCAACCGCGACTACTTCTGCGGCGGCGCGATCGAAGCCGACATGGAGGCCGCCGGCGCCGCGCTCGGGCGCGTGGCGGAGCGCCTCGGCATCACGCGCGAGGAGGCGGCGCGCGGCATCATCCGCATCGCGAACGACAACATGGTCAACGCGCTGAAGCTCATCTCGCTCAACCGCGGCCACGACCCCCGCGACTTCACGCTGGTCGCCTTCGGCGGCGGCGGCGCGATGCACGCGGTCGCCCTCGCCCGCGAGCTCGGCGTCGGCAAGGTGGTGATCCCGACCGGCGCCTCGGTGTTCTCGGCCTGGGGGATGATGATGTCCGACCTGCGCCGCGACTATTTCCTCACCGCGCTCGCCGACCTCACCGCCGAGGCCGCGCCGGGCATCGAGGCCCGTTTCGCCGCGATCGAGCGGCAGGCGAGCGAGCAGTTCGCCGCCGAGGGGATCGCCGCCGGGAAGGTGACGCTGAAGCGGTTCGGCAAGTTCCGCTACCAGAACCAGGAGCATACGACCGAGGTGCCGCTGGAGGGCGCGGTCGACGCGGGCTCGCTCTCCCGCATCGCCGCGGATTTCCACGCCGCCTACGAGAAGCACTACACCTACCGGCTCGACGCCCCGATCGAGATGGTCGGCCTGCACATCATCGCCTCGGCCGAGGTCGGCAAGCTGAAGCCGGTGGAGCATCCGGTGGGCGACGCCGCCGCGACGGTGGCGCTCAAGGGGCGCCGCGTCGTCGATTACGCGACCGAGGGCGCGCACGAGGCCGATATCTACGACGGCGAGAAGCTGGCCGCCGGCATGACCTTCGCGGGGCCGGCGGTGGTCGAGGACCCGGGCACGACGATCGTCATCCACCCGGGCGACGCGGTCGAGATCGACCGCTGGGGCAACATGCACATCCGGGTCGACGCGCCGGCGGCGCTCGACGCGAAAGAAACGATGGAGACGGCGTGATGGCGGGCGATCCGATCACCACCGAGATCATCCAGAACGCGCTTCAGTCGACGGCGGACGAGATGTTCATCGCGATGAAGAAGACGGCGATGAGCTCGATCATCTACGAGGTCCTCGACATGGGGACGGGCATCTGCGACCCGGCCGGCGAGATCGCCTCCTCGGGCGCGGGCATCCCCGGCTTCATCGGCGTGCTCGACAAGGCGGTGAAGGTCCTCGCCGCCAAGTTTCCCGCCGAGACGCTGCGGCCGGGCGACGTCTTCGCGACCAACGATCCGTTCTATGGCGGCGTCACGCATCTCAACGACATCATCGTCGCGATGCCGGTCTTCGCCGAGGGGCGTCTCATCGCCTGGACCGCCAATATCGCGCATAATTCCGACGTGGGCGGCATGGCGCCCGGCTCGCTGACCGGCCTCGCGACCGAGATCTTCCAGGAGGGTCTGCGGCTTCCCGCGATCCGGATCATCGCGGCGGGCGAGGCGATCACCCCGGTCTTCGAGATCCTGAAGGTCAACAGCCGGATGCCCGACGTGCTCGAGGGCGACGTCTGGTCCGCGATCTCCTCGGTCCGGATCGGCGCCCGCCGCCTCGAGCAGACGGCGCTGAAATACGGCGTCGAGGCTTTCGAGACCGCGCTCGCCGATTTCATGGATTTCGGCGAGGCCGTGTCGCGCCGCGGTCTCGAAGCGCTGCCGCGGGGAACCTACGAGCTCTCCGAGGAGCAGGACAACGGCCTGGTCTTCAACGTCAGGGTCACGATCGACGGGGCGCGCTTCGTCGTCGACCTGCGCGACAACCCGCCGCAATCGGCGGGCCCTGAGAACGCCTGCCGCGACGGCGTCCTGCTCGCGTCGCAGATGATCTTCAAGTCGCTCACCGATCCCTACGGACCGACCAACGGCGGCTCGTTCCGGCCGATCGAGGTGCTGACCACGCCCGGCACGGTCTTCGACGCGCGCGAACCGGCGGCGATGGGCTTCTACTACGAGATCGAGCTGCGCGCCTATGATCTCATCTGGCGGTGCCTCGCGCCCCACCTGCCGGAGCGCCTCGGCGCGGGCCATTTCGGAAGCGTCTGCGGCACGTTCATCGGCGGAATCCATCCCGACACCGGCCGGCAGTACACGATCATCGAGCCCCAGGTCGGCGGCTGGGGCGCGACGAGCGCGAGCGACGGCAATTCGGCGATCTTCTCGGCGATGCACGGCGAAACCTACAACTGCCCCGCCGAGATCAACGAGGCGCGCAACGGCGTGGTCATCGAACGCATGGAGCTCAACACGGCCCCCGGCGGAGAGGGACGCGAGACCGGCGGGCGCGGCGTGGTCATCGACTACCGCACGCGCGCGACGAACGGCTACCTCACCGCCAACTACACGCGCTCGAAATTCCCCGCCTTCGGCCTCGCCGGCGGCCGGGACGGCAGCCCGAACCACATCGTCTTCATGCCGCGGGAGGGGGAGCCGCGCGATTTCGCCGCCGTCTCGGAACTCACCACCCAGCCGGGGGACGTCATCCGCGTCATCACCGGCAACGGCGGCGGCTTCGGCGATCCGCGCGAGCGGCCGCGCGACAAGGTCGCGCTCGACATCAAGAACGGCCTGCTGACGCCGGAACGCGCGGCGGAGATCTACGGTTACGAGGAGGAGGCGTGATGGGCCGGGACCGGCTGCGGGCGCTGCGCGACGCGATGCGCTCCGAGGGCGTGGATCTCCTCGCGCTCGGACCCGGCGCGCACATGCGCTGGCTGCTCGGCTTCGAGCCGCATGGCGACGAGCGGCTGCTCCTGCTGCTCGTCACCGCGGATGGCGCGGGGTTCGTCATGCCGGCGCTGGAGGCGGATTCGGCGGGGCGGTTCACCACGCTGCCGATGCGGCTCTGGACCGACGCCGAAGGCCCGGGCGGGGCGCTCGACGCCGTCCTCGGCGCGCTCCGCGCGACGGGCGCCCGGAAGGTGGCGGTCGACGAGACGATGCGCGCGGATTTCGCGCTGACGCTGCTCGATCGCCTTCCCGGCGTCGAGCGCGTCTTCGCCGAGAGCACGATCGGCCGGCTGCGCATGCTGAAGGACGCGGCGGAACGCGCCGCGCTCAAGCGGAGCTCCGATCTCGCCGACAAGGCCGTGCGGGCCGCGATGGCCGCGATGCGGCCCGGCGTGACCGAGGCGGAGATCGCGCGCGTGGTCGAGGACACCTTCGCGCGCGCCGGGGCCACCACGCTCTTCACCATCATCGGCGCCGGGCCGAACGGCGCCTTCCCGCATCACCAGACCGGGGACACGCCCCTGCGCGCGGGCGACGCCGTCGTCCTCGACATCGGCGCGCGGCTCGACGGCGCGCCCTCCGACATCACCCGGATGGCGATCATCGGGGAGAAGCCGGCGGGATATGACGAAATCCACGCGATCGTCGAGGGCGCGGTGCTCGCGGGGCTGGCCGCGGCCAGGCCCGGCGCGCTGGCGCGCGAGGTCGACGAGGCGGCGCGGGGCCATATCGCCGCGCACGGCTATGGCGACTTCTTCCTGCACCGCACGGGCCACGGTCTCGGCGTCGAGGTGCACGAGCCGCCCTATGTGACCGGATCGAGCGAGACGGTGCTCGAGGAAGGCATGGTCTTCTCGATCGAGCCCGGCATCTATCTCCCCGGGCGCTTCGGCATCCGGCTCGAGGAAATCGTCTACCTGACCGGGGCGGGCGCGGAGCGGTTCTCGGACCTGCCCCGCGCGGCGGTCCTGGTCACGGGCGACTGACCGGGCGGCGGGGCGGCGCGACCGCGCCGCCGGCCCCCCCGCCCAAGCTTCGCGGAGGCAGCATGCGCATTCTCTGGCTCAACCCGATCGGCACCGCCGAGCACGACGCGGCGATGGCGGCCGCGCTCGCGGCGGCGAAGCGACCCGACACCACGGCCGGGGTCACGTCCTTCACCCCCGGGCGCGTGCCGGCGCATCTTGAATACGACGGCTTCGAAGCCTTCGCCGTGCCCGAGATCGTGCGCGCCGCCCGGCATTTCTCGCAAGAGGGCTGGGACGCGATGGTCGTCGGCTGCTTCTACGACACCGCGCTCGAGGCGGCCCGCGAGGTCTCGGGCGACATGATCGTGGTCGGACCCTGCCAGGCCGGGCTCGAGGTCGCGGGCGCCCTGGCCGCCAAGGCGTCGATCCTCGCCACGCGGGCGAAGGCCGCGGGGCATATCGCCCGCCGGGTGCGCGGATACGGCGCCGGCGACCGGATCGCCTCGATCCGGACGCTCGACATTCTCACCTCGGAGCTGACCCGCGATCCGGGCCTGACGGCGCGGCGCGTCGAGGAGGAGGCGCGCGCCGCCATCGAGCGCGACGGCGCCGAGGCGATCCTGCTCGGCTGCACCCTGGAATACGAGGCGGCGGCGGCGATCGGGCGGCGGCTCGGCGTCCCGCTGATCGACGCGGTCCGCGCGCCCTTCGCGCAGGCCGAGGCGCTGGCGCGCCTCGCGCGCGACTTCGGCTGGGGCGCGGGCCGCGTCCGGGCCGGCGTCGCGCCGAGCGCGGCCGAAATGGCGGAGACCGGCTGCTTCGTTCCGCCCCCCCTCAACCCGCTGCTGGAGGTCGTGCGATGACGGGCATCTACAGGGTCATCGGCGCGCGCGTCGCGGTTTCCGCGCTCGTGATGTTCGGCGTGTCGATCCTGATCTTCATGATCGCCCGCGTCGTCCCGGGAGACCCCGCGCGGATCGCGCTCGGGCCCAACGCCACCGTCGAGCAGGTCGAGGCCGTCCGCGAGGCGCGCCACCTGAACGACTCCCTCCCCACGCAGTACGGGTATTTCCTGCGCGACCTCTCGGAAGGCGATCTCGGCACCTCGCTCTTCACGCGCCGGCCGGTGACCACGGATATCGCGGCCTACCTGCCCGCGACGCTCGAGCTCGTCTTCGTGGCCGGCACGCTGATGGTCCTGATCGGACTGCCGCTCGGGCGGGTCGCCGCGCGCCGCCAGGGGCGCTGGCAGGATCACTCCGTGCGCCTCGTCTCGGTGATCGCCGTCTGCACCCCGGCCTTCGTCTGGGGGGTGATCCTCCAGCTCGTCTTCGCCTATTTCTGGCCGATCTTCCCGCTCGAGGGGCGGCTTTCGGCCAGCGTCCCGCCGCCACCGGGGGTCACCGGCTTCTACACGCTCGACGCCCTGCTCGCGGGTCAGCCCGGCACGTTCCTCGACGCGCTCTATCATCTCGCGCTGCCCGCCACCGCGCTGGCGCTCGCCGGGATCGGCCAGACGGCGCGGCTCACGCGGTCCTCGATGATCGAGATCTACCGCCGGCCCTACGTCGACATGGCCCGCGCCTATGGCTTTCCCGAGCGCCGGATCGCCGGCCGCTACGCGTTCCGCCCGGCGCTGATCCCGACCCTGACGATCCTCGGCCTCGATTTCGCGGCCATGCTCGCGAACGCCTTCCTGGTCGAGCGGGTCTTCGTCTGGCCGGGGCTCAGCCGCTACGGCGTCGAGGTGATCCTGCGCAAGGATCTCGACGCCATCGTCGGAACCGTCCTCGTCATCGCGGCGATGTTCCTCGTCACCAACATCGTCGTCGACGTGCTCGTGTCGCTGATCAATCCCCGCATCCGCCTCGCCAGCCGGAGCGACCGCGCATGAGCACCCGTTCCTCCTCCGCCGCCTGGACCGAGTTCCGCTCCAACCCGCTGTCGCTGCTCGGCCTCGCGCTCGTGATCTTCTGCGTCGGCCTCGCGGTCTTCGCGAATGTCATCACGCCCTACCCGGCCCATGTCGGGCCGATCGGCGACTTCACCGCGCTCAACAAGGGCCCGTCGGCCGCGCATTGGTTCGGGACCGACACGATCGGGCGCGACCTGCTGACGCGCATCATCTTCGGTTTCCGCCTGTCGCTGGTCATGGCGGTGCTCGTCCTCGCGATCGCGATGCCGGTCGGCGTCCTGCTCGGGCTCATCGCGGGCTACGCCGGCGGCTGGCTCGACTTCGCGATCATGCGGATCACCGACATCTTCCTCTCGATCCCGCCGCTGGTCCTCGCGATGGCGATCATGGGCTTCCTGCCCGCGACGCTGACCAACGCCATGCTCGCCGTCACGGTGATGTGGTGGCCCTGGTACACCCGCCTCGTCTACAACGTGGTCCGGTCCGAGGCGCGCGAGGGCTACGTGCTCGCGGCCGAGATCATCGGCGCCTCGCCCTTCCACGTCATCTTCCGCGAGATCCTGCCGAACTGCGGGCCGTCGATCCTGACCAAGCTCACGATCGACGTCGGCTTCGTGGTGCTCATCGTCTCGTCGCTGTCCTTCCTCGGCCTCGGCGTGCAGCCGCCGACCCCCGATCTCGGCTCGATGGTCGCGGACGGCGCGAAATACATGCCCGACGCCTGGTGGCTGACGATCTTCCCCGCGCTCGCGATCATGGTCCTCGTCCTCGGCTTCAACCTGCTGGGCGACGGGCTGCGCGAAGCCTTCGACGCCGAGGTCTGAGATGGGGTCCGAAACCGATATCGCCCTGCTGCTCCGCGGCGTGAACCTCGGCTTCCGCCGCGGCGGCGCGACCTCCCAGGTGCTGCGCGACATCTCGCTTCACGTGCGGCGCGGCGAGAAGGTCGCCCTCGTCGGCGAGAGCGGGTCGGGCAAGTCGGTCACCGCCCAGCTCGCGCTCGGGCGGCTGCAGCGGCTGCGGGGCACCCGGCTCGAAGGCCATGTCGAGGTGGCGGGCATCGACGCCGCCCGCGAGCCGGAGCGCCTCGCCCGGGCGCGCGGCCACCAGGTCACGATGATCTTCCAGGATCCCACCTCCGCGCTCAATCCGGTCTTCACGATCGGGCAGATCTTCGACGAGGTCCTGCGCGCCGGCGGCGCCCGGCCGACCCGCGCCGAGAGCCGCGCGCGCGCCGAGGCCGCGCTGGCCGAGGTCCGCATCCCCGACCCCGCCCGCGCGCTCGCGAGCTATCCGTTCCAGCTTTCGGGCGGGATGAACCAGCGGGTGATGATCGCGATGGCCCTCGCCAATGGTCCGCGCCTGCTGCTCGCCGACGAGCCCGGAACCGCCCTCGACGTCACCGTGCAGGCCCAGACGCTGCGGCTGATGGACGAGGCGATCCGCGCCAGGGGCACGGCGGTTCTCTTCATCTCGCACAATCTCGCCGTGGTGCGCGAATTCGCGGACCGCATCTATGTCATCTACCGCGGACGCCTCGTGGAGCACGCCAGGCCCGATCAGCTGTTCGCGGATCCGCGCCATCCCTATACCCGGGCGCTGCTCGCCGCGGCGCCGAAGCTCGTCGGAGGCGAGCTCGCCGATCCGCCCGAGGCCAGTCCGGCCTTCCAGGACCCGATGGTGGTGCATGACGGCTGTGGCGAACCCGGAGGAGCCTCCGCATGACCGAGAAGCCCGAGATCGGCGAAGCGCTGCTCCGCACCGCCTGGCTGAGCAAGACCTTCGAGGTCGGCAAGCGCTCCGTCAACGCGCTGTCGGAGGTGAATTTCGCGGTGCGCCGCGGCGAATGCCACGCGGTGGTCGGTGAGAGCGGGTCGGGCAAATCGACCCTCGCCAACCTCATCCTCGGGATCCACCGCCCCACCTCGGGCGAGATCATCTTCGACGGCGCCGCGATACCCGTCCGGCGTCCAAAGGAGCTGCGGCGCCGCGTTCAGCTCGTGCAGCAGAACCCGCTTTCCGCGCTCAACATCCGGCGCCGGATCGGCGCTTCGGTGCGTCTCCCGCTCGACGTGCACGGGATCGGCCCCCGGGGCGGGCGGGACGCGCGGGTCGCGGAGCTGCTGACGGCGGTGGGGCTCGAGCCCGAGATGGCCCGGCGCACGCCTTCCTCGCTCTCGGGCGGCCAGCGCCAGCGCGTCGCGATCGCCCGCGCGCTCGCCGGCGACCCCGACCTCATCGTGCTCGACGAGCCGACCTCCGCGCTCGACGTCCTCGTGCAGGCGCGGGTGCTGGCGCTGCTCGACCGGCTGCGGCGGGAACGGGGGCTCACCTATATCTTCATCACCCACGATCTCGGGGTGGTCCGCGCGATCGCCGACCGCGTCAGCGTGTTCGCGGGGGGCAGGCTCGTCGAGACCGGCGAGACCGGCGAGATCTTCGCGCGGCCCAGGGCGGAATTCACCCGTCAGCTCATCGGCGCGGTGCCCGTCGCCACGCCGGAGGAAGCGGCGCTGCGCGACGCGGTGCGCCGTCTCGGCGCGGAGCCGGCGTAGCGCCCGGGCCACGACGCGCGGGCCGCGACGCGCGGGCGGCCAGACGTCCGGCGAGAAGACGGCGCGGACGCATGGGATCCGCGCCGTTCCCGCGTTTCCCGCTCTCGCCCGCGAGGCCCGGGCTCAGGCTTCGACCACGAAGCGGTTCCCGAAAGCCCCGGCGCCGTCGTCGAACAGGCCGAACCGGGCCATCTCCGCCTCCGAGGGCGGCTCGCAGGTCCATTTCCGGCTGGGCGTCCAGCCGCATCGGCGGCGCAACTCCGCGCCGTACTCCGCGCGCTTGAAAGCGGCGATGGCGGGATCGATCACCGGAACGCCGAGCTCCGCCTCGATGGCCTTGTAGAAGCCGATCTCCATCGTGCAGCCCAGCACCAGCGCCTCGGCGTGATCCTCCTCGACCGCGCGGCGGCCGGCGGCGATCAGCCGGCGCGCGGTCTCGGCGTGATCTCGCTGGAAATCGTCGACGCCAAGCCCGACCTCGTAGAGGCCCGTCAGGCGGTCGCCATGCCCGATCTCGCGGATATTGGCCTCCATCTGCCCGGCCCATTTGCGCCGCCCGACGATCACCCCGAAGCGGTTCGCGAGGCTCGCCGCGATCTCGCAGGCCGCGACGCAGGGGGCGGTGACCATCATGTCGCCGGAGATCTCCCGCGCGTCGTGGAGCGCGGTATCGTAGAAGCAGCCGATCACGAAGGCGTCGAACCCTTCGCGGGCCGCCGCGCGCGCGGCGCGCAGAATGCCGGTGGTCGCGATCGCCTCGTAGGTCCGGAACTCGATATGCGTGAACCGCCCGACCGAGGCGGGCAGCGAGGCGACATGTACCTCCGTGCCCGGAAGCCGGTGGTTCCGCGCCATCTCGAGGAAGATCCGGTCGACCTCCGGCGTGGCGTTGACCGGATTGAAGAACATCACCCTGCGCGCCGCCGTCATCGCGTGCTCCTTCTCGGCTCCGGCGCGGACGCGCCTCAAAGCGCGGTCAGCATCGCCATGGTGAAGAACGGCGCCAGCCCGACCGTTCGTTCGACGCGGTCGGCGTCGTAGAATCCGGGCGCGTTCAGCACGTTCACCGTGCCGCGCACGATGCCCCCGAAGAAGATCGGCACGTTGACGATCGCGCCCAGCCCCAGCGCCTCGCTCACCGGATGATCGTTGAAGACCGCGGCCATCTCGGCGTAGGAATTGGCGACGAAGGGCTTGCGCGCGCCGATCACCGTGTCGGCCCAGATCCCGAAGGACATCGGCTTGCGCCCGCCCACGGCCCAGGATTCGGGCCGCGAGGAATAGAGCCGCTCGACCGTCGTGACCGCCGCGTCGTGCAGCGTGACGGTCATCACCCGGCACTCCACCTCGCGCCGCGCGATGTCGAAGCAGACGTCGAAGCTCGCCTGCGTGGGTGTCTCGCCCGCGACCGCCTCGAGCAGCCGCTTCCAGTCATCTGTCATGGACTTCTCCGTCGCGGTCGTCCGCGACTCCTTCGCGCGTGATACCGGCGGCCGGCCGGCCGGCCGCCGGTATCGGGTCAGTCGTTGATGCTGATGTCGCGGAACAGCATGTTGAAATTGGTCAGCGAGTAGCGGTGGGCGTCATCCGAGAAGTTCGGCATCTCGACCCCGTTGCGCACCGCGAAGACCCCGATGAACTCATAGGCCATGATATCGGGCTGAAGCTCGGTCAGATGGGCGTTCAGCTCCGCGTAGATGGCTTCGCGCTTGGCCTCGTCGGTCTCCGCGCGCCCGGCGTTCAGGAGCTCCACGACCTTCGGATCATCGAGCTTGCCCGAGGTCGAGAGATAGGTCGGCGGAACGTCGGGCGAGTACATGTTGTAGAGCAGCGAGTCGGAATCCGGGGTCGGCGGATGCACCTCGATCTCGACGGCGTGCGGCCCGGTCTCGGGGTTCGCCACCTGCTCGACGACGAGCGCCCAGGGCGTGCGGACCAGATTGACCTTGAAGCCGAGCTGACTGAAGGTCGCCTGCATCAGGAGCGCGATGCGCTCGCGCGCCGGGACCTCGGCGATCCAGGCCACGTCGAGGGGATATTCGGCCGGATCGTACTTGCAGAGCGCGAGCTCCGCGCGGGCCTTGTCCATGTCCTGCGCGAAGGGCGTGCCATCGGCGGCGTAGCCGGCGAGGCCCGAGGGCAAGACGCCGGTCATCGGAATGGCCTGCGAGAACTCGGCGTTCACCCGCTGCAGCATCGCCGTGTTGGCGTAGTCATAGGCGTAGCCGAGCGCGCGCCGGCAATGCACGTCGTCGAGCGGGGCGCGGCTGGTGTTGAGCTTGATATATTCGCCCATGCCGCCCTTCTCGGTCACGAGATGGGCGACGCCCTCGTCGGCGAGCGCCGCGATCACCTCGGGCGGCAGCCAGAGGTCGGAGACGTCATGCTCGCCGCGCGACATCAGCGCGCGCAGGGTCGAGGCCTCGATGCCGTAGCGATAGCGCACGCGGTCGGGCGCGTTCTCCGCGAAGGGCAGGAAGTAGCCGTCGTTGCGGACCATGACCGTCTCGGTCTGCGGATCCTGGCTCTCGACCACGTAGGCGCCCGAGCCGGCGCTGTGCGCGGCGAGGTAGGCGGCGCCGTAATCGCCGAGATCGCCGAATTCGCCGGGCGCGAGATTGGCGCGCACCGTCTTCGAATCGACCACCGGGAGGCGGGTCAGCGCGGTGAGGAACGGGGCGTAGGGTTCGGTGAGCGTGAAGCGCACGGTCGTCGGATCGACGGCCTCGGCCGAGGCGACGCGGCCGGCGAAGAGGTTCGAATAGCCCTGCCCCAGCGCGACGAACCGCTCGTAGGAGAAGACCACGTCCTCCGCCGTGAGCGGATTGCCGGAGCTGAACTTCACATCGTCGCGCAGCTTGAAGGTATAGACCGGGCCGTCGATCGTCCATTCGGTGGCGAGCAGCGGCTGGATGCCGGGCTTGCCCTGCGCCGGATAGACCAGCGTGTCATAGAGATTGATCGCCAGAACGGTGTCGGCGTAATCGAGCCCCTTCGCGGGATCTATTTCGCCGACCGGGGACTCGTTCAGGCGCAAGACGCGCTCCGCCATCGCCGGGGTCGCGGCGGCTATGACCAAGCTGGAAGCGGACGCGATGAGAAATCGCGAGCTTATCTTCATCGGACTCGTCCTTATGGCAGTTATCTCGATGGCGGCGGCGATGTGTCCCGAGCCGGCCCAGGGCCGCGCCGTCGGCTCGCCGCGCGACCTGGCGAGTCAGAACAGGAATGGCCGGCACCGTCAATATTTTTGACGTCGACAAGACGGCGGGGCGTCTACCGCCTCAAAATAGTACTTCGCCCCGAGGGAGTGTCCAAAAAATGGACGCCCGTTGATCTCCTGGGCTCGCCCCCTCTCTGCCACGGAGGTCCTCCCCGATCCTGGGAGCCGGCTCCACATCGGTCTGGTCGGTTGGCTCCGGAAGCGCGCCTCGGTCATCCTCACGACCAAGCTCGCCTTCGGCGAGCCGCGAGAGCGGGCGACCCGAAGGCGGGATCACCCATTGCGAAGCAACTAAATCTCGCCCGCGGTATTGCCCGGGATCCGCCTGTTTCAATTGCACCGCGCCTCCGCGCTCCCTTAGACTTCGACCCGCCTTGGGCGGATGTCGAAGCGAGGAGTAATATGTCCGCATTTCGAGTGGCCTTCACGCTCCTCGGACTTCTGGGCCTCCCGACCGGAGGTTTCGCCCAGACCGCCGGTTCCGGGCCAGCCGGACCGGGCTGCGCGACGCGGGGCGAGGGCTTCGTCACGCTCGCCGGCACGGGCACCTGCGTCGATCCCGGGGGCTATCTCTGGGCGGAAGGCTACTACAACAGCTACACCGACTACCCTTCCGGCGATGACAGGACCTATGGCATCGCGACGCTGGGGCTGACGCTGGACACCGCGACGCCGACGAGCGCGGGGCCGCTGCTCGGCTTCGTCGATGTCCGGCTGCGGTACCGCGGGGCGGACGCCTGGTCGGACGGGCCCGCGAAGGCCGAGATCGCGCCCTGGAACGTCTATCTCGAATTTGGCGGCTTCACCGGCGGCTATCGCCAGTCGATGTTCGATTTCTACTCCAACGCCAATGTCGCTGGCACCGATCCCTACACGATCGGCGATGGCGAGCAGATCTCGCTCCTCGCCTACACGCGCGACTTCGCCGGGGGCTGGCGCGCCACGCTGTCAGCCGAGGATGCGAGCGCGCGCGGTGGCGGGGTGATTGCGGCGGACGCGGGCGCGACGGCGCGCTTCGGGCAGGACAGCGACATCCCCGATATCGTCGCGACCGTGGCCCGGACGCGGGACCGGGGCGATTTCCAGGTCTCGGGAGCGCTGCACCGGATCCGGGCGGCGACGCCGTCGCGGGGCTATGCCGGGGCGTCCGATCCCGAAACCTGGGGCTACGCGCTGCAGGCCGGGGCGATGGTCAAGCTGCCGAGGCTCGCGGCGGGGGATTCGCTCTATCTGCAGACGGCCTTCGTCGATGGCGCGGTCAGCTATCTCGGCCTCGTCGACGCGAGCGGCGATTTCAGCCCGCCCGACGCCTATATCACCGCGGAAGGCGGGCTCTCCAAAGTCAGCGGCTGGAACGTAACGGCGCAGTTTCTCCACGACTGGGCGCCCGCGTGGCAGTCGGCGTTCTTCGGCGGCTTCGCGCGGTTCGACATCGACGACGCCGCGGCGCGGACGAGCCAGGGCGCCTCGGGCGGGGACAACTTCAACCTTGGCGCCAATCTGACCTGGACGCCGGAGGCGCCGCTCTCGTTCGTCGCGCAATACGCCTATAACCGCTACGCGGCGCGCGACTACACTGATACGGGAAACGGCCTCCCCGAGGCCTCGCAGGAGGCGCATCAGCTGCTTCTGATGGTCGAATACACCTTCTGATCAGCGATCTCGCTCCGCGGCGTCGGGGGACGATCCCGGGAAGGCCGGGCGCGCGGGGCCCGTTTCGTCACGGCGAGACGAGGCGCGCCTCGAAGGCGGGGTCGCGGATATCGATCTCCTGCCCGGACAGATCCTCGGGCCTGTGGGAGAGGAGCCAGGCGACCGCCCGCGCCGGGACCTCGGGGGGAAGGAGTTCCTCCCGCCTGAGGCGGCTGATGGGGTTCAGGCCGGAGGCGCGGATGCCGGCCTGCATGTCGGTGTCCACCACGCCGGGACGGAAGCCGTAGCAGCGGATCCCGCGCGCGCCGTATTCGAGCGCGAGGCAGCGGGTCAGCATGGCCAGCCCGGCCTTGGAGGCGCAATAGGCGCTCCACCCCTCCATCGGGGTCGCCGCCGCGCCGCTGCTGATGTTCACGATCACGCCGTCCGTCAAACGGGGAAGGCCGGCGCGGACGACGTCGCAGGCGCCCACCAGATTGACCGTGATCAGCCGCGCCCACGCCGACGGATCGGTATCGCCGAGGAGCGCGATCGGCTCGATCAGCCCGGCGTTGTTGACAAGCCCGGACAGGCGGCCGCCCGTCCAGTCGGCGGCGAAAGCGACCCCGGCCTCCACCGTCTCCCTGTCGGCCACGTCGAGCGCGACGGCCAGGGCCCGGCCCCCGGCCGCGGCGATCTCGGCGGCCACCGCCGCGGCATCCTCGCGCCGCCGGCATCCCAGCGCGACGGGGTAGCCGGCCTCGGCGAGCGCGAAGGCGATGCTCCGCCCCAGACCGCGGCCGGCCCCGGTGATGAGAACAGCTCCTCGATGGTTCATGAAATGCGCCTTCTGTTCCTAGATCATTCCGGCGAGCACGCCGCCCGTCGGGAAAAGCGAGGCGCCGGTGAGGTAGCTCGACTGGCTCGACAGAAGAAAGAGCGTCGCCGCCGCCACCTCCTCCACCGTGCCCGCGCGGCCCATCGGGATCGCCTCGGCCCTCTGCTGCTCCACCCGGGCCACGTCCACGCCGCTTCGCGCGGCGATGTCGCGGTTCAGCGCCGAGGTGAGCGGCGTGTCGATCAATCCGGGCGCGAGATGATTTACCCGCGCGCCCCGCGGCCGCAGCAGGATCGCGAGCGAGGCGGCCAGATTGCGCAGTCCCGCCTTGCTGGCGGCGTAGATCGGCGTCGCCGGCGAAGCCCGCAGGCCCGAGATCGAGCCGATCAGGACCACGCCCGCGCCCTCGGCGAGACAGGGCCCGAGCTCGCGGAGAAGAAAGAAGGGCGCGAGGAGGTTGACGCTCAGGACCCGCGCCGCCTCGTCCTCGCCGATCTCCTCCCATCCCGCCGGGTCGAGGATGCCGGCGGCGTAGACGACGCCGTTGAGCGGGCCTTCCGCCAGCCGCGCGATCTTCGCGCGGTCCGCGGCCGCGGAGATGTCGGCCGTGATCCATGGGCCGGGCCAGCCCTCGGGCCGCGGCGAACGGTCGGCGCCCAGGACCTCGCTGCCCGCGGCGTTGAGCCTGTCGGCCACCGCGCCGCCGATGCCGCCTCCGGCGCCGACGACCAGGACGCGGCCGGGCAGGTCCAGCGTGACGGCGGCGGTCACAATCCGTTCTCCGCCAGGATCGTGGCCAGATCCTCGCCCGCGCGGCGAATATGCGCGCGCGCCGCTTCCCGCGCGGCCTCCGGGTCCCGCCGGCGCAGGGCCTCGATCAGCTCGGCGTGCTCGGCGATGGTCAGGCTGGCCCGGCCGGGAATGAGCTGGTAGCCCAGGCGGTAGCGGGCCGAGCCGGTCCAGACATCCTCCAGCATGCGGCTGAGCTGGTCGCTGCCCGTCGCCTGGAGGATGCGGCGGTGGAGCGCCCAGTTCGCCACCCCCATGGCGGTGAAGTCCTGGCGCTCGTACGCCTCGGCGAATTCGGCGTTGATCTCGGTCAGGTCGTCTGCGAGCGCCGTGTCGGCGGACCGGGCGGCGCGCCAGGCCGCCAGCCCCTCCAGCTCGCAGCGGATCTCGAACAGGTCCCGCGCCGTCTGCGCCGAGAGGCCGACCACCCGCATCCCCTTGTGCGGCTCGCTTTCGACGAGGCCTTCGCGCTCGAGTTTCAGGAGCGCCTCGCGAACCGGCATGTTCGAAAGGCCGAGCTCCTGCGACAATTCCGCCAGCGTCATGCGCTGGCCGGGCGCGTAGGTGCCGTTGATGATCTGCTCGCGCAGGAATTCGTAGACCAGATCCGCCTTGCGGCGGTGGAGGATCGGGCCGGTCTTGAGGTGTTCGATCATCGTCTGTCCTTGCGCGGGCGCCACGTGTCGCGGGGGACGGGCCGCGGATCGGGGTCGTGGATGGGAAGCAGAGCTTCGCTCCGTTCCGCGAGGTCGTCGACCAGTCGATGCCAGAGGCCCGCCTCCTCGGCGGCGCCGAGGGCGACGCCCTCGGTGAGGTTGCGTGTCGTGAAGACCGGGTCGGCGATGGCGACGCGCCCCTCCGGCGTCTGGACGATGACGGCGGCGGAGGCCGGATGATGCACGCCGACCTCCATCAGCGCGAGGCCCGGCAGGATCTCCGCCTCCCCGGCCACGGGACGGGCGGCCCGGACGGCCGCGCGCACCTCGGGCGGCAGAGGGTGGACGAGCGCCGGCTCCTCCGGCAGGGCGAGGTCGGCGAGGCCCCGCGCGGAGGCATGGACCGGGATGCCCGCGAGAGCCGGGAGCCCGCCCGCCGCGTAGGGGCCGAAGCTCGTGAGCAGGATGGCGTCGGGTCGGATCCCACGCGCCGCGAGCGTCGTCTCCAGTCGGGGTCCGCGGGGGCGGAAGCCCGAAGCCGGCCCCTTCCGCGCCCGGATCGCCGCGTTGAGGGCGGCGTGGTCGGCCGGCAGCCCCGTGTCGACCAGCACCGTCGCCGGGCCGTGAAGCAGGAAGGCGTGGATCGCGATGTCTTCCATGGTGCCGAAGCCCCGCTGGAAGAACACCTCCGGCCCGGGCACGGCGCAGTCGTAGAGCGGCAGGATCTCGATCTCCCACATCGGCCTAGCCCGCGATCCGATGTAGCCAGTCGGTCATGCCGCTCTCCAGCGTGAAGCGGGGTTGCCAGCCAAAATCCGCGCGCGCGCGGTCGAGCCTGCAGGCGCCCCGCAAATGGCGGGCGGGGTCTATCCCCGGAGCTTGGGCGATCCGCGCGCGCGGGACAAGATGCTTCACCACGCCCGCCAGCTCCCGCCGATAGCGAAGCACGCCCCCGGTGACGTTGTAGACGTCGCGCGGCAGCGCCGGGGCCGTCGCGGCGGTCACCAGCGCCTCGGCCAGATCGACGACATAGGTGAAGTCGCAGGGATGGTCGCCCCCCGCCGCCTCCTCCACCGCCTCGCCTTCCAGGACGCGCGGCAGGAAGTACTCGCCGATCTGGTTGCCGCGGCCGTAGACGAAGCCTGTGCGGAAGGACGCCACGCTGCCGCCGTAGGTGCGCCGGTGGGTGGCGCAATAGACCTCGGACATCAGCTTGCTGCCGTCGTAGACGGTGAGCGGGTCGGCGCGGTCGTCCTCGGAGAGCGGCGCGAGATCGGGGCGATCGCCGTAGAGCGTCGCCGTCGAGACGTTGAGAAAGCGCGCGCCGACGGCGAGGGCCTCCTCCAGGAGCGCGGCCGTGGCCGTCACGTTGACGTCGAGCGTCATGAGCGGGTCCACCCGCGACCGGGCCGGCCCCACGACCGCCGCGCAGTGGATCACGGCCTCGACGTCGCGCATCGCCTCCCGCCCGGCGGCGCGGTCGCGGATGTCGAACGTCGCCGTCTCATCTGGCCGCGCCCAGAGCCGGCCGGTCGGCCAGGCGAAATCGGCCAGCCGCACCCGGTGCCCCCGCGCCTGCGCGGTCTCGGTGATATGCTGGGCGACCATTCCGCTGCCGCCGGTCACGAGAAAGGTCGCCATCAGCCGGGCAGTTCCACGGTGGTGACGGGAAGGTCGCCCGTGAGCTGGACGATGTTGAGAAACTGGAGCGGCCCCGCGCCGGTATTGGTCAGCGCGTGCGGGACGTGAGGGGGAGTCGCGATGACATCCCCCTCGCCCACCGGAATGGCCGCCTCGCCCACGCGGGCCACGCCGGTGCCGGTCAGGATGACCCAGTATTCGGTCTTGCCGGTATGCACGTGCAGCGACACCGATTGCCCGGCCGAGACGGAGTAGCGCGAGAGCTTGGCGGGCGGGTCGGCCCTGTTGACCCAGCGGATGGCGAGCCGTTCGGCCCCGCCATGCAGGATTTCGGGGGAGGCGGGCTGTGTCATGGGAGAGCAGGTCCGTATACGAGGTCGGGAAGCCACAGCACGAGTTGCGGCACGAAAGTGATGAGCGCGAGCACGACGAGGAAGCCGCCGATGAAGGGCAGCGCCTCCCTGGCCACGGCCATGATCGGAGCGCGCGCGATGTTGGCGACGATGAAGAGCGCCATGCCGACCGGCGGATGGATCATCCCGATCATCATGTTGACGATCATCACCATGCCGAAGTGGACCGGGTCGATCCCGACCGCGACGATGGCCGGGACCACCACCGGCGTGACGAGGATGAGCGTGGCGGAGACGTCGAGCAGCATTCCCAGCAGCAGCAGGAAGACGTTGAGGAAGAGCAGCAGCAGGATGGGCGAGAGCTGCATGTCCAGCACCCACTGGGTGATGCCCTGCGGGATCTGCTCGCGCGCGAGGATCCAGGCGAAGACATTGGCGCTGGCCACGATCACCATGATCCCCCCGGTGGAGAGCACCGTGTCGCGGAAGGCGAGCGCGATCTCGCTGGCCCGCGTCTGCCGGTGGTAGACCGCCGCCAGCAGGAGGGCGTAGAGCACCCCCACCGCCGCGACCTCCGTCGCGGTGAAGATGCCGGTGCGCATCCCGCCGATGAGGCCGATCGGCACCACCAGCGCGGGCAGCGCCTTCCAGGTGGCGCGGCCGCGGTCGGGCCAGTCCATGCGGGGGTGGACGGGCAGGTCCATCGTCTTGCCGCGGTAGTGGACGATGCCCATGAGGACGGCCACCATCAGCAGTCCCGGAACCACGCCGGCGAGGAACATCCGGCCGATGGAGACATCGGCGATGAAGGCGTAGAGGACCGCGACGGTCGAGGGCGGCAGCACCGGTCCGATCGTCGCCGAGGCCGCCGTGATCGCCGCCGAGAAGCGCGCCGTGTAGCCCTTGAGCATCATCGCCCGGATCTCGACCGTGCCGAGGCCGGCCGCGTCGGCGAGCGCCGAGCCCGACATGCCGGAGAACACCAGCGATCCGATGATGTTGACCTGCGCCAGGCCCGCGCGCCAATGGCCGACCATGGCGACGGAGAAGTCGAAGATCCGCTGGGTCACGCCGCTCGCGTTCATCAGATTGCCCATGAGCAGGAACATGGGGATGGCGATCAGGGTGAAGCTGTCGATCCCGAAGGCCAGGCGCTGGCCGACGATGGAGAGCGGCACTCCCGCCACGACCACGCCGCCGATGCCGACGAGGAGCAGGCTCGCCGCCACGGGGATGCCCGCGGCCAGGAGGGCGAACAGCGAAAGGATGTAGAGAGCGCTCATGTCAGAGCCTTCGGTAGGTCATGCCCCTCGGCACCGACGGGATCAACGAAGGCGCGCAGCAGGCGCAGCGCGCAGTGGAACGCGGTGAGCATCCCGCCCGCGACCAGGGGCCAGGCGAGAAGCGAGGTCGGAAGCTCCGTCGCCACCATGGGCATGCCCCGCACCGCCTGGGCGAGGGCGTGGCCCTGGGTCGCGACGAAGATGAAGAGCACGACCATGACGGCGTCCCGGATCATGCGGGAGGCGCGGCGCGGCCCGGGCGGCAGCATCTCGACGAATGTGTCGACGGCGAGGTCGCCGCCCTGGCGCGTGAGGGCCGCGGCGCCGATGAACGTCATCCAGACGAGAAGCAGGCGCGCGATCTCCTCGACCCACATGAAGGGCGAGTGAAAGAGATAGCGCGAGAAGATCTGGAGGTTGACCACCGCCGCCAGGATGGCGACGGCGGCCATGCCGATCGCATCCTCGGCACGGCCGATGAGCGTCTCGGCGCGGGTCAGAAGCACATGCGCGGTCATCGCTCAGCCAATCCCCACGTCGCGGATGCGGTCGTAGAGGCCGACGTCGCCCCCCCAGCTCGGAGCGATGTCCGGTATGGACCTGAGCGCGGCCGCTTCCCAGGCGGCGAGGTCGTCGGGCGCCCGGAGGGTCATGCCGGCGGCCGTGAGCTTCTGCTTGACCTCCTCCTCGCCGCTCGTGAAGGCCTCGGTGACCAGTTCCGAGCCCGTGCGCAGCGCGGCGGTGAGGGCGGCCTGATCCTCGGGCGCGAGCTGCGACCAGGCCATGTCCGAGATCAGGATCGGTCCCGGCGCCGCGAAGGACCAGGCGACGAGGTTCACATAGCCCGTCACCTCGAAGAGCTTCTGGCTCAGCACCGTGTCGAGCGGCACGTCGGCCCCGTCGACGATGCCCGATTCGAGCGCCTGGTACATCTCCGCGAAGGCGATCGGGGTCGGGACGGCGCCGAAGCTGCGGAAGACCTGCGGATAGGGCGGCAGGTCGGCCACCCGGATCTTCTCGCCGCCGATCGCGGCCAGTGTCTCGTAGGGTTGGTCGCGCGAGATGATGTGGCGCGTGCCGCGGTGGAACCAGCCGCAGACATGAAGCTGGGATTGCTCGAGCAGGCGGCGGTTCCATTCCGCGCCGATCTCGCCGTAGACCACCTGCTCCCAGTGCGGATTGTCGCGGAAGAGATAGGGCGCGTCGAGGACGGCCAGCTCCTTCAGATGCACGTTCGCCCCGCCCGGGGAGGCGAGCAGCATGTCCACGCCGCCGGTGCGCAGCGCGATGTTCATGTCCCGCTCCGTGCCCAGCTGGGAGGAGGGGAAAATCTCGAGCTTCACCCGGCCATCGGTGGCGGCCTCGACCTCCCGCCCCGCGAGCTCGAGCCCGCGATGGAACTGATGCGTGGCCGCCAGCACATGGCCGACCCGGAGCCGCGTGGTCGCGGCCCGGGCCAGGCCGGGGGCGAGCCCGGCCGTTCCCGCGAACGCGGCCCCGAGGGCCAGCGCGCGGCGCCGCGTCGTTCTTGTCGTCATCTCTCTCCTCCCTGAGGGGCGAAAATCACGGTTTCCCGGGATCCGTTCCGCATTTTTTGATAATTGATATTTGATCAAACCATGGTAGATCAGCCCTGGCAAGAGGATTTTTCGGGAGGACGGAATGCACGGGCAACGGGTGGTGGTCACCGACAGTGGCTTTGAAGACCTGGACCGGGAACGGCTGGCGGCGGAGCGAAGGGGAGCCGCCTTCGAGGCGCGGCAATGCCGGACGGCGGAGGAGGTGCGGGAGGCGGTCGCCGGGGCCGCCGTCGCGGTGGTGCAGTTCGCGCCGGTCGACGGCCGGGCGCTGGACGGGCTTTCGCCGGGCGCGCGACTGATCCGCTACGGGGTCGGCTTCGACAATATCGACGTCGCGGCGGCGCGGGCGCGCGGCCATGACGTGGCGTATGTGCCCGATTATTGCGCCGGCGAAGTCGCCGACCACACGGCCGCGATGGCCCTCGCGCTTCTGCGCGGCCTGCCGATCCTGGACAGGCAGGTGCGCGACGGCGGATGGGGCGTCGTGAAGGCCACCCCCGCCATCGCGGCGGGAGGCGACGTCACCGTGGGGTTCCTCGGGCTCGGACGGATCGGCCAGGCGACGCTGGCGCGGCTTCGGGGCTTCGGGTTCAGGTTCGTCGTCGACGATCCGCGGATCGACGAATCGACGGCGGCGGATCTCGGCCTCGGCCGCGTGAGCCGGGCCGAGCTGCTCGGCCGCTCGGACGTGGTGATCCTGCATCTGCCGCTTTGCGACGCCACGCGCCACGTGCTCGACGCGGAGGCGCTGGCGGCGATGAAGCCCGGCGCGCTTCTGGTCAACACGGCGCGCGGCGGCCTCGTCGACGAGACGGCGCTCGCCCGGGCGCTGGAGGAGGGCCATCTGGGCGGCGCCGCCCTCGACGTGTTCGAGACCGAGCCGCTTCCGGCCGAATCGCCGCTTCGATCCGCCCCGCGCCTCCTTTTGTCGCCGCACGCCTCCTGGTATTCGCGGACGGCCATCGCCAGGCTGCAGACGCTGGTCGCGGAGGAGATCGATCGCGCCCTGACCGGCCAGCCGCCGCGCTGCCCCGTGCCCGCCGTCTGATCCCTGGCCACGAAGAAGGAAAGCCAAATGAAACTCGTGAGATATGGTCTGGCCGGTGAGGAAAGGCCGGGCCTCGTGGACGCGGACGGACGGATCCGCGACCTGTCCGGGCATGTCGGCGGCCTCGGGGGCGCGACCCTCGCCCCGGAGACCCTCGCACGGCTCGCCGCGCTCGATCCCGCCACCCTGCCCCGCGCGCCGGAGGGCGTCCGGCTCGGGCCCTGCGTCGAGCGCCCGGGGAATTTCATCGCCGTCGGCCTCAACTACGCCGACCACGCGGCCGAAACGGGAGCCGCCATTCCCGCCGAGCCGATCCTGTTCAACAAGGCGCCCTCCTGCGTCGTCGGCCCGGACGACGACATCCGGATCCCGCCCGGCTCCCGGCGGACCGATTGGGAGGTCGAGCTCGCCATCGTCATCGGCCGGCGCGCCTCCTATGTCTCGGAGGCGGACGCCCTGGCCCATGTAGCCGGGTTCTGCGTTTGCAACGACGTCTCGGAGCGCGACTACCAGCTCGAGCGCGGCGGAACCTGGACGAAGGGGAAAGGTTGCCCGACCTTCGGGCCGCTCGGGCCTTGGCTGGTCACCCCCGACGAGGTCCCGGAGGTGGACCGGCTGTCGATGTGGCTCGACGTGAACGGGACCCGGATGCAGGCGGGCTCGACCGCGACGATGATCTTCGGGGCGCCGTTCCTCGTCGCCTACATATCGCAATTCATGATCCTGGAGCCGGGCGACGTCATCACGACCGGCACGCCGCCCGGCGTCGGCATGGGCCAGAAGCCGCCGCGCTATCTGGCCCCGGGCGATATCGTGGAGCTCGGGATCGACGGACTGGGCCGGCAACGCCAGCGGGTCGTCTGACCCGGGGCGCCGCGCCGCCGGCTGGGCGGCCTCCCCAGGAGAGCGGGCGACGCGAGCCCCTGCCCCGCCCGCCGACGAAGGCGCGGGCGGGGATCACAGGGCGCGATGACGGGCCCCCCAAGAGCGGTCTCGATGGCGATCCGCGACCATTCCGGGCCGCCGCGCGTGGAACGTTTCGGACAAACCGCGGGTTCTCTGGTCTCAACCACCGCGAAAAGGGGGGATCAGGGATGAAACGCCTTTATGGGACGCTGCTCGGCGCCGGGATGAGCCTGAGCGCGGGCATGGCCTTCGCCGATTGCGCGGCGGAGGTCGCGCGACTGAGCGAGGGGATCGCCAAGGACGGGTCGAACGCGCCGCTGGCCGAGACGGCGCCGTCGCCGGCCGAAGCCGCGCCTCCGGCGCGGGCGACCTCGCCGGAAGGCCTTCAGCAGGACGGGACCGAGGCGCCGCTCGGGGCGAGCCCCGATATCGCGACCTCGGGCCAGGACGCCGCTTCGCAATCCGAGGGCGGCGACACCGCGGCGGCGCAGGCCACCGGCGCGGGCGTCGCGCCGCCGGACAAGGCCGAAGCGCTCGCCCGCGCGCGGGCGGCGCTCGACGCGGGCGACGAGCAGGCCTGCATGGATGCGATCGGCGACATCATGTAGCGCCGCCGCCGGCCGCGCGCTTTCGCCCGCCGTCGCCGGAAACGGCCGGGGCGGTCCCCCGCTGCCGCGCCCGTTCGCGCCGGCCCGGGATCGCGGCGTCGCCAAACCCGTCGACGCCACCGGCGGCGGGGCTTGACGAAGCGTGGGCTTTTCCGGGAAAGGGCATGGCGGCGCGCGAATGGGGAGGTCATGGCCGACTGGGATCCGCGGGAACTGTTCCGGGGTCACGCGGCGGGCGTCGCGCGATCGCTGCGGCGCGCCGGGCTCAGCCCCGAGACGGCCGAGGACCTGACCCAGGACGCCTTCCTGCGCGTGCTGCTGCGCGCCCCGGCCGCGCCGGGGCCCGGCGCCACCTTCAATCCGGTCGGCTATCTCTACGCCGTCGCCCGCAACCTGCGCGCCGATCACGCGCGGCGCACGCGGCGCGATCCCAGGGTCGCGCTTTCCGAGGCCGCCTTCGCCAACATCGCCGATCCGGCGCCGGGGGCGGAAACCGTCGTCTACGACCGCCAGCGGCTCGCGCTGGTCGAGGCCGCGCTCGCCGAGCTGCCCCCCCGCACCCGCCACGCCTTCGAGGCGCACCGGCTGGGCGAGCGGACGATCGCCGAGGTCGCGGCCGAGCTCGACCTTTCGGTCGGCCGGACCTGGGCGCTGATCCGCGACGCCTACGCCCATCTGCGGCGCCGGCTCGACGAGGCCTGAGCGATGCCGCGGGGACCGGAGGCCGACGCGCTCTTCACCGAAGCCTTCGATCTCGCGATCCTGCTCCAGGAGGCGCCGACGCCGGAACGGCTTGCCGCGGCGCGCGCCTGGATCGCGCGCGGGCCGGACCACGCCGCGGTCTGGGCCGAGGTGATGGAGATCCACGGCATGGCGGGCAGCGTCCTCGCCGGGCGCCGGCGCGCGCGGCGCGCCGTGACGACCCGGCGCGCGGTGCTCGCCACCGGGCTCGCCGGCCTCGCCGCCGCCGGGGCCTGGCGGCTGGGGCCCGAGGCGCTGGCGCGGCTGCGCGCGGATGTGACGACCGCGACGGCCGAGGTGCGCCGGCTCGTCCTGCCCGATGGAACCGTGGCGGTGCTCGGCCCCGAAACCGCGCTCGCCCTCGCCTTCTCCCCCGCCGCGCGCGGCGTAAGGCTGCTCGCCGGGATGGGCTTCTTCGAGGTGGCGCCGGACCCGGCCGGGCGGCCTTTCTCCGTCGTGGCCGGGACCACGCGGACGCGGGCCGGGGACGCCGCCTTCGAGATCCGCGCCGACCAAGACCCCGCCTTCGTCGCGGTGGCGCGGGGCGAGGTCGCGCTTTCGGGCGCGGCCGGGACGGTCACGCTCGGCCCCGGCGAGGCGGCGCGGGGCGGTCCGGGGGGCGGGCTCGCCCGCCTCGGGACCGAAGTCGCGGACTGGCGCTCCGGGATCGCCGTCGCGGATGAGGAGCCGGTCGCGGCGCTCGCCGCGCGCATCGCGCCCTGGCGCGCCGGGCCGGTGCTGGTCCGGCCCGGCATCGCCGGCCGCCGGGTGAGTGGCGTCTTCGACCTCACCCGGCCCGAGGCCGCGCTCGACGCCGTGGTCCGGCCGTTCGGCGGCCGCGTGCGGCGGCTCGGCCCCGTTGCCCTGCTCTCGGCGGGATAGGAAGCGGCGCCGGAGAAAAGTTCGGCGCCGGGCTGAAAATCCCGGGGTCGGATTCGTAGGGGGAGGCAGAGGGACCGGCTACCCACGGCGACCAGGCATGTCCGCCCTTCCACCAAGAAGACGCACGGGACAGATGACATGCCATATCGAACGAAATCGGGGGTACTCGGCGCCCTCCTGATGGGCGCGGCCCTGGGCGGCGCGATCGCGCTTCCCGCGGTCCCCTCCCCCGCGCGCGCGCAGGCGAGCGGGCAGCGGACCTTCGCGATCCCGCCCGGCCCGCTCGGCGCCGCGCTGACCACCTTCGGCCTCCAGGCGCCCGCCCAGGTCTCCTACCTGCCCGAGACGGTCACCGGGCTGACGACGCCGGGCGTGACCGGCAGCTACCCGCCCGGGGAGGCGCTCGGCCTCCTGCTCGAAGGGACCGGCCTGCTCTATGACCTCGCCCCGGACGGCAGCGCCGTGGTGCGCGCGCCCGGCGCCGGGGCCGAGCCCGAGGACGGCGCCTTCATGCTCGGCACGATCGACGTCTCGGGCGCCTCGGCGAGCGAGGGGACCGGCAGCTATCTCTCGGTCGGGCTCAGCGCCGTGACCGGCCTGCCGCTCACGCTGCGCGAGACACCGCAATCGGTGACGGTGATGACGCAGCAGCGCATCGAGGACCTCCAGCCCGACACGATCCGCGACACGATCACCGACGCGGTCGGCATCACCACCAACCGCCAGGGGATCGGCGGCGACAGCGGCACCGCGATCTATTCGCGCGGCTTCCAGATCGAGAACTACCTCGTCGACGGCATCCCGAACGGGCTGAGCACCAGCGGCGCGACCGAGGCCTCGCCCCTGATCTACGACCGGGTCGAGATCGTCCGGGGCTCGGCGGGGATGATGAGCGGCATCGGCTCGCCGGCGGCGACGGTGAACATGGTCCGCAAGCGGCCGACCGCCTTCCCCCAGGTCATCGTCGACGCCGAGGCCGGCAGCTGGTCCCGCGCGGGGCTGACGGCGGATGTCTCGGGGCCGCTCAACCCGGCGGGCACGCTGCGCGGCCGGATCGTGGCGAGCGACCTGCGGCAGGAGAGCTACGTCGATCTCTACACGCGCGAGGATCAGGTGATCTACGGCGTGGCGGAATTCGACCTCACCGACAGCACCGTGCTGACGGCCGGCGCGAGCTACCAGAAGATCTTCGAGGACGCGCCGCAGCGGACCGGCTATCCGCTGCGCTTCGCGGATGGCTCGCCGACCGACTTCGGGCGCACGCTCAACGGCGCGCCGGACTGGACCTACTACCAGAAGGAGGCGACCAACCTCTTCGTCGACGTGCTCCACGAATTCGACAACGGCTGGACCGCGAAGGCCGAGCTCAGCCACGCCCGCTTCCAATACGACGCGATCAGCTACTATCTCGACGGCGCCGAACTCCAGCCCGACGGAACCGGCGCCACGATCTGGCCGACGCGCTGGATCGGCGACGAGAGGCAGACCTCCTTCGACGCGCGCGCGAGCGGTGACTTCACGCTGTTCGGCCGGACCCACGAGCTCGCCTTCGGCGTCTCGGCCGCGACCCAGGAGAACAAATCGCCCGACTACGGCGGCTGGCTCGGGCCCTGGACCGGCTTTCCCGGCGCGATCGACGACATCTTCGCCTGGCGCGGCCACGGCATGGCGGAGCCCGAATTCACCAAGGTCGGAAGCTCCGGCGGCGAGGAGCACAGCTACAGCGCCTTCGCGAGCACCCGGCTGTCGCTCGCCGATCCGCTGCACCTGATCGCGGGCGTCCGCGTCATCGACTGGGAACGCGAGGCCTGGTCGACCGACGACGCGAGCGGCGTCACGACGCGGAGCACGCAGAAGGAGGACCTGCTGCCGGTTCCCTTCCTCGGCCTCACCTATGACGTGACCGACCGGCTTTCCGTCTACGGCAGCTTCACGCGCGTCTTCGCGCCCCAGCAGTACTGGGCCCAGGACGTCAACGGCGACCAGCTCGATCCGATGCGCGGCCAGAGCTACGAGCTCGGCGCCAAGATGGATGTCACCGACGGGCTGATGGTCACGGCGGCGGTCTATCGCACCGACCAGGACAATCTCGCCGTCTACAACGAGACGACCCAGGCCTATGAGGCGCTCGCGGGCGTCACCACGACCGGCGGCGAGCTCGAGCTGACCGGGCAGATCACCGACCGCTGGCAGGCCAACGCGGGCTATGCCTACACGATCAGCGAGAACGCCGACGGGGCGCGCGCCGTGACCTGGATCCCGGAGCACAGCGTGAAGCTCTTCACGACCTATGCGATGCCGGGCGCCCTGACCGGGCTGACGCTCGGCGGCGGGCTGACCTGGCAGAGCGAGACGAGCGACGATCTCGAGGGCGGCTATCCGGTGCAGCCGGCCTATACGCTCGCGAGCTTGCTCGCGCGCTACGATGTCAACGAGAACCTGCGCGCCAGCCTGCGGGTCAACAACCTCTTCGACGAGACCTACTACACCGGCATCAGCGACTATGGCGTCTATGGCGCGCCGCGCAACGTGGTCCTCACGCTTACCGCGCGGTTCTGACACGCCGCCGCGCCGGGCCGCTCCCGGCGCGGCGGCGCCGATACCGATCTCCCGGTCATCCGGCGGGGTCGGTCGCTCACAAGCTTCGTCGCCTACGGACGCGCTCGGGAACCAAAACGCACCCGCCCCGATTGCGTCACCGGAGACTCATGCCGTCCCGGAGGCGAGCTTGGAACAGATCTGGCGGTCCTTCCTGAGCGCGGATATCGGGCTTCCGATGATCGCGAGCCTGCTGACGGGCGTGCTGATCGGCCTCGAGCGCGAAGCCCGGGGAAAGGCGGCGGGGCTCCGGACGCACGCGCTCGTCTGCTTCGCCTCGACGCTGGTCATGCTCGCCTCGGCGCGCCAGGCGGAATGGCACGTGGCGTTCATTCCCGGCGGGACCATCGTCGCCGACCCCGGTCGCATGGCGCATGGCGTCCTGACCGGGATCGGATTCCTCTGCGCCGGCGTCATCTTTCGCGAAGGCGCCTCGGTGCGTGGACTGACGACGGCCGCGTCGCTCTGGGCGACCGCGTCGATCGGCCTTCTCTACGGCGTCGGATTGTACTGGCTCGCCGTGAGCGGCACCATCCTGACGCTTCTCGTCCTGTCGCTCCTCCGGTTGATCCAGTCCCTGATGCCGCGGCGCATCGACGCGCGCCTGGTCGTGGTGACGCGGGCGGGCGGCGGGCTCTCGGCCGGCGCGCTGCGCGAAATCCTGAGCGCGCGGAACCTGCGCGTCGGCGCCATGGCGTGGGACTCGACGGGCGCGGCGGGCCATCTCGAACTCAGCGCGCGGACCTGGTTCAGCGACGAGCATCAGGCGGACGAGCTCGCGGCGCTGATCGCCGCGACCCCGGGCGTGATCGGCTTCGCCATCATTCCAGCGCGGGACGATGGCTCGGCGGTCACCTAGATACATGGATCCCGGGGATCACTGAGGGATCCCGATGACGGGCTCGGCCGCCGTCACGGAAGATCCGTCCGCGCGGGCCGGCGTCTCCGCCGCGAGGGCGCGGAGCGCGGACCAATAGCGCGCGGCGGGCATGGTCTCGGCGCGCGCCCGCGCGGCGAGCCGGGCGTAGCGGGCCGGATCGGGGGCGCGGTCGGCGGCGGCGCCGAGGCGCGCCCAGGCGAAGCCGAGCGCGACGGTCGCGGTCAGCTTCATGAAGGCATGCGCCGCCGCCTCCGGCCGTTCGGCCGCGAGCTGCGCGCGGCGCGCCTCCTGCCAGAGCCCGAGCGGCCCGGCGATCTCCGGCGCCTCCGCCATCAGCGCCGCGAAGGCCTCGGCCCCGGCGCCCCCGGCGTGGGTCAGGCCGCGGGTGGCGAGCGCCCGGGCATGGATGCCGTTCGCGCCTTCGTAGATCGCCGTCACCCGCGCGTCGCGCCAGGTCTGCTCGACCCGGTACTCGCGCAGATAGCCATAGCCGCCGAGGATCTGGATCGCGAGATCGGCGGCGGAGATCCCCGCCTCGGTGCAGAGGACCTTGCAGACCGGGGTCAGGAAATCGACGAGCGGCGTGTCGCCCCGGGCGGCGAGCTCGACCTGGGCGATCTGCGCGAGGAGACGCCCGCCGAGCGCCGCGATCTCGGCGGTGTCGAGCATCCGCGCCACGTCGGCGTGCGCCCCGATCGGGGCGCCGCCCTGGCGCCGCTCGGCGGCGTAGCGCCGGGCGACGTCCACCGCCCGCGCCGCGTGCGCCACGCCCTGCGCCGCCACGTCGAGCCGGGCGTGGTTCATCATGGTGAACATCGCGCGGAGCCCGCCCCCCTCGGCGCCGATGATCTCGGCCGGCGCGCCCTCGAAGGCGAGCTGGCAGGTCGGGGAAGCGTGGAGCCCCATCTTCTCCTCGATCCGTGTCACCGCGACCGGCGTCCGCGCGCCCGAGGCGTCGTGCGAGGGCACGAGAAAGAGCCCGAGGCCGCGGGTGCCCGAGTCCGCCGCCCCGGTCCGCGCAAGCACGAGATGCAGGATGCGCGGCGTCAGATCCTGGTCGCCGCCGGAGATGAAGATCTTCTCCCCCGCGATCCGCCAGGCGTCGCCGTCCCGGATCGCCCGGGTCCGGAGCCCGGAGAGATCCGACCCGGCGCCGGGCTCGGTGATCGCCATCGTCGCGAGCCATTCGCCGGAGGCGAGGCGCGGCAGCCAGCATGCCTTCTGCGTCTCCGTGCCGAAGGCGAGGATGGTGCGCGCGGCGCCGGGAACGAGCGCCGTCACCATCTGGAGCGCGTGGTTCGCCCCGGCGAAGATCTCGCTCGCCGCGCCGAGCAGCGGACCGGGCAGGCCCTGGCCGCCCCGATCCTCCGGCAGGCCGATCGCGTGCCAGCCCTGCTCGACCAGCGCGGCCCATGCGGCCGCGAAGCCTTCGGGCATCGTCACGCGCCCCGCCTCGAGCCGGCAGCCCTCGCGGTCGCCCGGCTCGTCGAGCGGGGCGATCTCGCCCTCGGCGAACCGCGCGAACTGGGTCAGCACCTCGCGCGCGAGCTCCTCGTCCCAATCCGGCAGCCGGCCGGCCCCGGCGAGATCGAGCGCGAAGAGGATGTCATCGACGGGCGCCTGAAACGCGATCATCGGTGTGCTCCGTTCATGAAAGCCGCAGCAGTCGCGCGGCGTTGTCCTTGAGAATGGCCGGGCGCGCGTGGTCCCGGATCGGCAGCGCCTCGAATTCGGCGAGCCAGCCCTCGGGCCGGATCATCGGCCAGTCGGAGCCGAACAGCACCCGGTCGCGCAGCAGGGTGTTGGCGTACTGGATCAGGATCGGCGGGAAGTACTTCGGCCGCCAGCCCGAGAGGTCGATCCAGACGTTGGGCTTGTGCACCGCGACCGCGAGCGATTCCTCCTGCCAGGGGAAGGAGGGATGCGCCGCGATGATCGGCATGTCGGGAAAATCGACCGCGACGTCGTCGAGATGCATCGGATTGGAGTATTTGAGCCGCATCCCGTTGCCGCCGCGCATCCCCGCTCCGACGCCGGTCTGACCGGTGTGGAAAAGCGCGGGCACACCGCTTTCCGCGATCGCCTCGTAGAGCGGATAGGCCAGCCGGTCGTTCGGGTAGAACCCCTGCATGGTCGGGTGGAACTTGAAGCCCCGGACGCCGTGGTCGGCGACGAGGCGCCGCGCCTCGCGCGCGCCGGCCCGGCCCCGCGCCGGGTCGATCGAGCCGAAGGGGATCAGGATATCCGCGTGCGCGGCCGCGAGGTCCGCCAGTTCGAAATTGTCGTAGCGGCGAAATCCCGTCTCGCGCTCGGCGTCCACGGGAAAGATGACGGCGGCGATGCCCTGCTCGCGGTAGTGCGCCGCCGTTTCCGGCAGGGTCGGCGGATGCGCCCAGGGCGCGTTGAAGTATGTCGCCATCGCCGATTGCAGGTCGGCGTAGCCGTCATCGGGGTGGCACCCGCAAGGCTCCTCGGCATGGGTGTGGAAGTCTATGGCGCGGATCTTCGCGAGATCGATCATCCCTGTCCTCCCTCGGACATCCCGCGAGGGACGCCGCCTGGTCCGGCCCCGCCCGGGATGGGCGGGGCCGGGTCGTGTGGTCACTCCGCCGCGAGGGCCAGCTGGCGGGTCCGGCGCAGGATGAGCGCGACCGTGGCGACGCCGGCGAGGGCCGCGATCGGCATGATCGCGTAGAGCACCTGCGTCGGCCCGAGCCCCTGGGCGAGCAGCGCGCCGGCGAAGAGCGGTCCCGCGATCGAGCCGAACCGGCCGATCGCGACGGCGAGCCCGACGCCCGTGCCCCGCACCTCGGCCGGGTAGCACTGCGGCGCGACGCCGTAGAGCAGCGCCTGGGCGCACAGGATCGTGCCGCCGACGAGCGCGCCCGCGGCGAGCGCCGCGCCCATGCTGCCGCCCGGGATCACGCTCAGGATCAGGAGCGCGGCGATCAGCGCGGCGAAGCAGCCGGCCGTCGAGGTCGCCGGACGCTCGCCGTCGAGCAGGCGCCCGCCGATCACGCTGCCGACGGCGCCGCCGAGGTTGAAGGCGATCTGCACCAGCGATGCCTGGCTCCGCTCGAAGCCCAGCGAGACGATCAGCTGCGGCAGCCAGTTCAGCAGCAGGTAGACCACGAGCAGGCCGAAGAAGAAGCCGCCCCAGAGCAGGAGCGTCGTCATGGTCGATCCGGGCGCGAACAAGGCCTGCCAGCGGCTGGTCGGCACGGCGGCGTCATGCGTCACGCGCAGCGGGGGGAGCATCCGGTAGAGCGGGACGACGAGGAGCAGCGGCAGGATGCCGCCGACGACGAAGATCGACTGCCAGTCCTCGTGCAGGCCCATCATCGCGACGAGGCTCGCGATCGCGCCGCCGATCGGGACGCCCGCGTACATGATCGCGACCGCGCGCCCCCGGCGCTCCGGCGTGGTCGATTCGGCCGCGATCGAGACGAGATTCGGCAGGGCGCCGCCGAGGCCGACGCCGGTCAGGAAACGCATGACGACGAGATGCTCGAAGGTTCCGGCGAGGGCGGTTCCGAGCGAGAAGATACCGAAGGCGACGAGCGCGAGCGCGAGGCCGGCGCGGCGGCCCCAGCGGTCGGCGATCACCCCGCCCGCCAGCGCGCCGAAGATGAGGCCGAAGGTGGCGGCGGAGAAGAAGACGCCCATCTGCGCCGGTTCGAGTCCGAAGGCGGGGGCGAGCTTCGGCGCGGCGACACCGGCCGCCTGCAGGTCGAAGCCTTCGATGACGGCTGCGAGGGTCGCGAGCGCGAGCGCCCGCGTCCCCGCACCGCCGTGCGAGGTCGTGTTCATGAGAAGCCTCCCAAAATGCCGCCTTTGGCGGCGGTTATGATTTGGACCGGCCGGCGACGCCGGCCGTCTTCGGGCGTCAGTCCTCTCGCCAGACCCTGGCGAGCAGCCGCACCAGCAGCGCCCGTTCTTCCGGATCGAGCGCGCCGAAGGTGCGCTCCTCCTGCGCCACGACGCGCGCGCGCCAGCCCGCGACCGCCGCGGCGCCTTCCGGCGACAGATGCAGCCGCTGGATCCTGTGGTCCTCCCGGTCGGGCCTGCGCTCTATCAGCCCGCGCGCGTCGAAATCGGCGAGCATCGGCGCGAGATTGGCTCGCTGCAGCCGCGCCTCGCGCCCGATCTCGGCCGCGGTGATCCCGGGGGTTTCGTCGATCAGGCAGAGCACGGTGAACGGCACCGGCTTGATCGCGTCGCCGAGCGCCGAGGCGAAGCATGCGAGGTCGTGGATCGAGGCGCGCCGCAGGTGATAGCCGATCAGATCCCCGAGCCTGGCGCGCGTGAGCTCGTCGAGCCGCTGATCCGTCATCCTCCGCCTCCCCAAGATATGCGCGGAACGCAAATCCGCCCCTTGCCAATTGCATACTGTTATGAGATATAGCAGTCAATCGCTATCTTGCATAGCGAGCGACCGGCCCCCGGATGGAGGGGCCCGCGAAGGGAGAAGGCCCCGATGACCGTGATCGACCGCGAGTTCCAGCGGATGAACCCTATCAGCGGCGAGGTCGCGAGCGTGGCGCCCGCGGCGACGCCGGATCAGGCGCGCGCCGCCGTGGACCGCGCCGCCGCCGCCTTTCCCGCCTGGGCCGCGCTCGGCCCGAACGCGCGCCGCGCCGCGCTCCTGAAGGCCGCGGACGCGGTCGCCGCCCGCGGCGACGCCTTCGTCGCCGCGATGATGGCCGAGATCGGCGCGACCGAATCCTGGGCACGGTTCAACGTGATGCTCGCCGCCTCGATGCTGCGCGAAGCCGCGGCGCTCACCACCCAGGTCGCGGGCGAGGTCATCCCCTCGGACAAGCCCGGCTGCCTCGCGATGGCGGTGCGCGAGCCCGCGGGCGTGGTGCTCGGCATCGCGCCCTGGAACGCGCCGGTGATCCTCGGCGTGCGCGCGATCGCGACCCCGCTCGCCTGTGGCAACGCGGTGGTGTTCAAGGCCTCCGAGCTCTGCCCGAAGACGCACGGGCTGATCGTCGAGGCGCTGAACGCCGCCGGCCTGCCCGAAGGCCTCGTCTCGGTCGTGACCAACGCGCCGGAGGACGCGGCCGAGGTGGTCGGCGCGCTCATTGACCATGAGGCGGTCCGGCGGGTGAACTTCACGGGCTCGACCGCCGTCGGCCGGATCATCGCGGTGCGCGCGGCCCAGAACCTCAAGCCCTGCGTGCTCGAGCTCGGCGGCAAGGCGCCCTTCCTCGTGCTCGACGACGCCGATCTCGACGAGGCGGTGAAGGCCGCCGCCTTCGGCGCCTTCTTCAACCAGGGCCAGATCTGCATGTCGACCGAGCGGATCATCGTGATGGACGCGGTCTACGACGCCTTCCTCGAGAAATTCGCCGCCAAGGCGCGGACGCTGGTCGCCGGCGACCCGCGCGAGGGCACCTGCCCGCTCGGGGCGGTGGTGGATCGGAAGACCACCGAGAAGCTCGCCGGTCTCGTCGCCGACGCGGTCGGAAAGGGCGCCGCGGTGATCTCAGCGGGCGAGCCCTCGGGCGTGCTCGTTCCCGCGAGGATCGTCGCGGGCGTCACGCCGGAGATGCGGCTCTATTCGGAGGAGAGCTTCGGCCCCGTCGTCGCGGTCATCCGCGCGCGGGACGAGGCCGACGCGATCCGGATCGCGAACGACTCCGAATACGGCCTCTCCGCCTCGGTCTTCACCGGCGACGCGGCGCGCGGACTTCGGGTCGCGCGCCGGATCCGCTCCGGCATCTGCCACGTCAACGGCCCGACCGTGCATGACGAGGCCCAGATGCCCTTCGGCGGCGTCGGCGCCTCGGGCTACGGCCGCTTCGGCGGCAAGGCCGGGATCGCCGAATTCACCGAGCTGCGCTGGATCACCGTCGAGACCGAGCCCGGCCACTTCCCGATCTGACACCCCCCTCGCGGCGGATCCCGCGCCCGGGACCCGCCGCACCCTTTTTCCCGATTTTTCGCGCCCCCTTTTGGCGGGGGCCGCGCCGAAGGAGATTTGCCATGACCACAGAAGTCGTCACCTATACCGTCGAGAACGGCGTCGCCTGGGTGCGGTTCAACCGCCCGGAAAAGCGCAACGCGATGAGCCCGACGCTCAACCGGCGCATGATGGAAGTCCTCGACGCGCTCGAGTTCCGCGACGACGTGGGCGTGCTGGTCCTGACCGGCGAGGGCACGGCCTTCACCGCCGGGATGGACCTCAAGGAATACTTCCGCGAGACCGAGTCGAAGGGCCTCGCCGGCGTGCGCCAGAGCCAGCGCGAGAGCTACGGCTGGTGGCGCCGGCTGCGCTGGTACCAGAAGGTGACGATCGCGATGGTCAACGGCTGGTGCTTCGGCGGCGGCTACGGCCCGCTCTTCGCCTGCGATCTCGCCTTCGCGGCCGACGAGGCGAAGTTCGGCCTCTCCGAGATCAACTGGGGCATCCTGCCCGGCGGCGGCGCGACCAAGGTGGCGGTCGAGCTGATGCCCTTCCGCCAGGCGATGTACCACGCGCTGCTCGGCGAGCCGATCGACGGCAGGAAGGCGGCGGAATGGGGCCTCGTGAACGAGAGCGTGCCGCTCGCCGAGCTCGAGGCCCGGGTGACGGCGGTGGCGCGGGCGCTGCTCGAGAAGAACCCGGTGACGCTCAAGGCGACCAAGGACGCGGTGCGCCGGGTCGGCGTCATGACCTATGACGAGGCCGAGGACTATCTCGTGCGCGCGCAGGAGGCGGCGAATTCCTACGACAACGACGGTCGCAAGGAAGGCATCCGCCAGTTCATCGACGAAAAGAGCTACAAGCCGGGTCTCGGCGCCTACGACAAGAGCAAGGTCCGCGCCTGAGCGCGACGCCCCGGGAGGGAAGGCAGACACGATGGAAGACTGGATCGCACCCGATCCGGTGGCCCTGCACGCGCAGGGCCGGCCGGAGAAGCTCGCCCTCATGGAGCTCGCGAGCGGCCGCCGCTGGACCTACGCCGCGCTCGACCAGGCGATCGAGCGCGGAGTCGCCGCGCTCGCGGCGCTTGGCCTCGGGGCCGGCGACCGGATCGCGGTGCTCGCCAAGAACGCGGCCGATCTTCTGATCGCCCAGCAGGCGGCGATGCGGATGGGCGCGATCTTCGCGCCGCTGAACTGGCGGCTCGCCGCCGCCGAGCTCGGACCCATCCTCGCCGATTGCGCGCCGAAGCTCCTGGTGCTCGACGGCACGGTGACGGTGGACGCCCCGCCCGGATGCCGCGCGATCAGCCTCGCGGAGCTCGGCGCGGCGATCGCCGCGGCGACGCCGGGGCCGCGCCAGCCGGCGCGCCCGGCGGGCGGCGCCTGCGTCATCCTCTACACCTCCGGCACCTCCGGAGTGTCGAAGGGAGTGATCCTGACGCCGCAGACGCTGTTCTTCACCGGCGTCAACTTCGGCGTGCTCGGCGGCGTGACCGGAGCCTCGGTCTTCCTCTGCGAATCGCCGATCTTCCACGTGATCGGCCTCGTCACCTCGATCTGGCCGCCCTTCGTCCAGGGCGGCGCCGTGCTCGTCTCCGCCGGTTTCGACCCCGCGGTCACCAACGGCCGGCTCGCGGACAAGGCGCTCGGGATCACGCATTACTTCTGCGTGCCGCAGATGGCCGAGGCGCTGCGCTACGCCGAGGGGTTCGACCCCGGGCGCTGGTCGCTCACCGCGCTCTTCACCGGCGGCGCGCCCAATCCGCCGACCAACATCCGCTGGTGGGTCGATCAGGGCGTGGCGATGGTGGACGGGTTCGGCATGACCGAATGCGGCACCGTGCTCGGCATGCCGCTCGATCCCGACCTGATCGCGACCCATGCCGGCGCGGTGGGTCAGGCCGCGCCCGGCACGGCGGTGCGCATCGTCGACCTCGGCGAGCGGGACGTGCCCGACGGAGAGGCCGGCGAGATCCTCGTGAAGGGGCCGAACGTCACGCCCGGCTACTGGAACCGGCCGGAGGAGCGCGCGAAGGCCTTCACCGCCGACGGCTGGCTGCGCACCGGCGACATCGGCCGGCGCGACGCGGATGGCTACATCGCCATCGTCGACCGCCGGAAGGACATGTTCATCTCCGGCGGCGAGAACGTCTATCCGGTGGAGATCGAATCGGTTCTGGTCGAGCATCCGGCGGTGATGGAGGTCGCGGTGATCGGCGTCCCCGACGCGCGCTGGGGCGAGGTCGGCCGCGCCTTCGTCGTGCCGAAGCCGGGCGCGCGCCTGACCGAGGAGGAGCTGGCGCGTCACTGCGAGGCCCGGCTCGCGCGCTACAAGATCCCGCGACGGTTCGAGATCACCGACGCGCTGCCCCGCACCGGCACCGGCAAGATCCAGAAACACGTGCTGCGCGCGGCGACGCTGACGGACGCGGGCTGAGCCTCGCGCGCCGCCGAGTGATGCGATCCCACACAGGCTTCGGCGGGAGGGCCGCGGGCCATCGATGAAGGGAATTCAGGGACCGGCATGCCGGAAGACGGCGGCGGGACACCTGACCGACGCCGGTGGTCGCTCGCTCGCCGCCGAGCTTCATGCCGCCATTATGACTGCGATCCTTGCGCGCTTTTGCCTGGTCGGGCGCGGCGGCATCGACATGTCACGACGCGGTTTCCGTCGATGGCGAGATGAGCCGGTCGCGGATGCCGCGCGCCGCGTGCCGGCACGGTCGATGTGACAAGGCCCCCGCTCAGCCAGCCAGGAGCTGGCTGTTGCGCGCCGCCTCCTTGTCGGCGATCTCCCGGGCGCGGGCCAGCACCGCCTCGGCCTCGGCCGCGGCGATCGCGACGAAACCGTCGCCGTCGAGCATGACGAAGTCGCCGTTGCGCACCAGCGTCCCCCCGATCCGCGCATCGGCGTTGACGGAGGCGGTGTAGAGCCGCCCCGCGCTTCGGAGCGGAGAGGTCCCGCGGTAGAGCACCGGCATGCGGTGGTGGTGGAGCGTGCCCGCGTCGCGGGTCAGCCCATCGAGGAGCACGCCCGCCACGCCGCGATTGAAGGCTCGAAGCGAGTGAGCTTCGCCCCACGTGGCGCCCTGCGTGTCACCCTCCACCGACATCACGATGATGTCGCCCGGCTGGGCGAGGCTGAGCGCCACCTCGGGGTGGCGCAGCGGCTTGTCGCAATCCGCCCGCGACCGGATCGGTCTCTGCGCGAGCGTGAAGGCGCGGCCGCTCACGCTCGCCTCCGGCCCTCCCGCCCATCGGAGGCCGAACCCGCCCGCGCTCATGTCGCAGCCGAGCGCGTCCGCGGCGTCGGCGAGATGCGTGGTTCTGATCGGCGTGGTCTCGGGCATCTACGATTCGCTCCCTAGCGCAGTCTCAGCGGCCGCCGCCGCGGGCATGGGTTCCGGCGCGGGCATGGGCGGCTCGGGGAGGTTCCGCGCCAGCGCCAGCGCTTCGCGCACGTCCGGCAAGGCCGGAAGCGCCGCCACCGCCTCGAAGGCCCTCGCCGCGCGGGCGGGATCGAGCCTCGCGCTCGCGGCGCAATCGAGAAACTTCTCGCGCATCTCCGGCCAGCCGAGCGGCTGCGACGGATGGCCCGGCGGCACGTCGACGCGGGCGCTCTGCTCGGTCCCGTCCAGGAGCCGCGCCGTCACGCGCGCGTGGCCCCGGAAACCCCAACTCAGGTTCGCCGCGACCGGGTCCTCCTCGATCTGCGCGGGGTCTTCCCAAGCGGAGACCTTCTCGATGATCGCGGCGATCTCCGGACGCCCAACCGCCGGGGTCTCGAAGGTCGCGATGCCGAGCCTTTCATCGAGCAGCGCCGCGGCGACCGCGTAGGGCATGCTGAACTTGGCCTCGAGTCCGGTTCGGGGTCGCGGATACATGAGCGGCTGCAGCGCCCCGGGCGCGACCGAGACGTCCAGCGCCGCCAGATTGTCGGCGCGGACGCCCTTCGCCTTCAGGGCCAGGACGGCCGCGATCGCCCGATGCTGCGCGATGCAGGACGGGAAGCGCTTCAGCGTGCTGCCGGGCTCGAGGACCGCCCAGGGCGCGCCGAGGGCGGGTGCGATCGCCGAAGGATCGGAAGCGGCGTCTCCATAGGCGCGGAAAAACCCGAACTTCGCCTCGAGCGCGTCGCGGGCCGCGGTCACTCCGGCCTCGGCGAGAAGCATCGCCGTGACCGCCTGCTGCGCGGCCTGCCCGGAGTGCAGCGGCTTCGTCATCGTGCCGAGCTGGCAGAGCAGTCCGCCGGCGGCGGAGGCGACGAGACCGATCCCCGTCTCGATGCGCTCCGGTGAAAGGCGGTGAAGGTGGGCGAGCGCCGCGAAGGCGGAAAAGCCCGAAAGCGTCGCGGTCGCGTGATACCCCCGCGCGCCGCGTCCCCGTCCGAGCGCCGCGGCGATCTTCGCGCCGACTTCGATGCCGACGACATAGGCGTCGATGAATTCGACCCCCGGCACCTCCCGATCGGGCAGCGCGGAGCAGAGGGCCGCGACCACCACCGCGCTCGGATGCGTCGGCGAGAGCAGGTCGTCGAAGTCGAGCGCGGCCCCGAACGCGCCGTTGACCATCGCCGCGGTCTGGGGCGTCGCGGTCCAAGCGGTGCCGAGGACGGGGGAAACGCTCCCCGGCTGGGTCTCGAGATAGGCGGCCATGGCCGGGGCGAGTTCGCTGCCGGCGCCCGCGATGATGCAGGAGACGCTGTCGGCGATCACCAGCCGGGCGCGCTCGCGCGCGGCCCGTGGCACCGGCGTATCCGTCATCTCGCGGATGAAGGCCGCGACCGCCGCGGTCGGGGTCCGGGCTGTCGGGGTCATTGCTTGCCCAGCCCCGCTTCCGCGGCGATCGCGTTCCACTTCGCCAGATCGGCCGCGAGATACGCGGCGAAATCCTGTCGGGACCGCTGGCGGAGCGTGAAGGCTTCCTCCTGCCATTTCTGGCCTTGGCCCTCCGTCGCGCCGAAGGCGGCGACCTCGGCGTTGAGTTTGTCGGCGATCTCGTCGGGCAGGTCCTTTGGCCCGAACAGACCGAACCAGATCAGCACCTCGAACCCCGGATAGGTTTCCGCGACGGCGGGCACGTCCGGCAGCGTCGCCGGACGCTCCCGCGAGGTGACGGCGAGCGGTCGGACCATGCCCTGCTGGATATTGCCGATCACGATGGAGAGCGAACTGATGGCGACGGGTATGTCGCCGCGCACGAGGTCGATCAGGGCCGGGCCGAACTGCTTGTAGTTGGCATGTCGCATCTCGACGCCCGCGGCGTCGGACAGAAGCTCCCCCGCGAGCACGGTCGAATTGCCGACCGATCCGTAGAGCAGCCCGTCGGGGCTGTCCTTCGCGAGCGCGACCATCTCGGCGAAAGTTTCCGCCTCGAAGTTCGGCCCCGACGTCAGCACCATCGGCGTATCGCCCAGATAGGCGACGGGCGTGAAGTCTCCGATCGGATCATAGGTCAGGTTGGGATCCGTCGCGGGACCGACGGAATGCGTCGAGCCCCCGCCGATCAGGAGGGTGTAGCCGTCCGGCTCCGCGTCGCGGACGTCCTGCGCCCCTACCGCGCCATTGCCACCGGCCTGGTTTTCCACGATCACCGCCTCCCCCAGACGGGTCGACAGATGCTCCGCGAGATCCCGGCCGAGACGGTCGATCGTCCCACCGGCGGGATAGGGCACCACGAGGGTAATCGGATGGTCGGGGTAGTCCGCCGCCGCCAGCGCGGGCATGAATCCGAGGCACAGCGCCGCGGTTCGCGTCAGTTTCTCAAGCATTCCTTCCTCCCTTTCGGTATCGCTCATTCAGCGTCCTGGAAGATCACCTCGCGCTGCTTGCGAAAGCTGGGCGCGACGAGCAGGACGAGCAGCGCGGCGGCGGCGACGAGCAGGGTCAGGCTGATCGGCCGTGTCAGGAAGACGCTGACGTCGCCCTGCGAGATCGTCAGCGCGCGGCGCAGGTTCTCCTCCATCAGCGGGCCGAGGATGAAGCCGAGGATGAAGGGCGCCGGCTCGCAGTCGCACTTGACGAGAACGTAGCCGAGCGCGCCGAAGCCGAAGGCGGCCATCACGTCGAAGGTCGCGTTGCTCAGGCTGTAGAGGCCGATCGAGGTGAAGAGCAGGATCGCCGGCAGGAGCAGCCTGTAGGGCACCTTCAGAAGCTTCACCCAGAGCCCGACGAGCGGCAGGTTCAGAATGACGAGGATGATGTTCCCGATCACCATCGAGGCGATGAGGCCCCAGAAGAGCTCGGGCTGGCGCGACATGATCATCGGGCCCGGCTGGATGTTGTGGACCGTCATCGCGCCGATCATGAGCGCCATGGTCGAGGTCGCCGGGATGCCGAGCGTCAGCATCGGGATGAACGAGGTCTGCGCCGCGGCGTTGTTCGCGGATTCCGGCCCGGCGACCGCCTCGATCGCACCCTTGCCGAAGCGCGACGGGTCGCGCGCCACCTTCTTCTCGATCGAATAGCTCGCGAAGGAGGCCAGGACCGCGCCCCCGCCCGGCAGGAGGCCGAGCAGCGCGCCGATTCCGGTTCCGCGCAGGACGGGCAAGACCGCAGCGCGGAACTGCGCGCCCGTCAGCCAAAGGCCGCCGACCTTGCTCGTGACCACGCCGGTATCCGGCGGGGATTCGAGATTGCGCATGAGTTCGGCGAGGCCGAAGACGCCCATGGCGACGACGGCGATCTCGAACCCGTCGATGAGGTTGAGGCTGCCGAAGGTGAACCGCGCCGCGCCGGAGTTGACGTCGGTGCCCACCGTGCCGAGCAAGAGGCCGAGAAGGACCATCGCGATCGCCTTGGCGGGCGAGCCATGGGCGAGCACGACGGCGCCGAGCAGCCCGAGGACCACGAGCGAGAAGTATTCCGGCGCGCCGAAGTAGAAGGCGACGCCCGCGAGCACCGGCCCGAAGGCCGCGATCAGCACGGTGCCCACGATGCCGGCGAAGAGCGAGCCGAGCGCGGCGACCACCAGCGCGGCGCCGGCCTCGCCCTTCTTGGCCATCGCGTGCCCGTCGATCGCCGTCACGACGGAGGAGCTTTCCCCCGGCAGGTTGACGAGGATCGCCGTGGTCGAACCGCCGTACTGCGCGCCGTAGTAGATGCCCGCGAGCATGATGAGCCCGGTGACCGGCGACAGGACGTAGGTGACGGGCAACAGCATCGAGATGGTCGCGACCGGCCCGATCCCGGGCAGAACGCCGACGAGCGTGCCGAGCAACGCCCCGAGAAAGGCGAAGCCGAGATTCTGGACGCTGAAGGCGACCTCGAAGCCGACGAGAAGGTTGTGGAACATTTCCATGAGCTTACCTCCAGGGCAGCAGCGGAGCCTGGAGGCCCAGCCCGTAGACGAACAGGAAGCCCGCGGTGACCGAAAGCACCGCCGCGCTGATCGCGACCTCGCGCCATCGCCGATCCCTCGGCGCCACCCCCGCGACCAGGACGAGCAGGGCGGAGGCGACGATGAGGCCGAAGCCCCGGAGCGTGAGCACGAAGAGGAACATCGCGGCGAAAACGCTCACGATCGGGCGGAGCGGCAGGCGGAGCGGTTCGTCCCGGCCATCCGACAGCGCCTCGGTCGCGCCCCTGACCCCGATGCCGACGGCGAGGCAGAACAGCAGCGCGCTGACGATCCGGGGAAAGAAGCCCGGCCCCATGTCCATCGGGCTGCCGAAGGACAGCCGCAGCGATGTCACGAAGAATGCGCCGGCCGCGATCGCGATCAGGACCGCCGAGACGACGTCCTTGTTTCGCGCCACGCGTCGCGCGGTTTCCATGTTCATCTTTTCCTCCCCCGAAATGTCACGCCCGCCGCAGGGACCGCAGCAGGCCCGACAGGTCTTTGCTTTCGTTGCATGCGAACAGTTCGATCCCCGCCGCGCGCGTCGCCGCCTCCGTCAGGCCCGCGTAGCGCGCGCAGATCTCGAATTTCGCGCCGAGCTCCGCGCGGGAAAGCGGGCGCGCCGGGGTTCCCGGCGCCTTGGCCACGCGCTCCTCAAGGCGCGCGCCATCCCGCGTCGTGATCGCGATCTGAGTATAGCCCCGCGCGCCCGAGATCTCCCCGCTCGCCTCGCCGATCCCCTCCTCGCAGGCGGGATCCTCGTGGCAGGTCACCAGGCGCAGGTTCGACTGCGCGACCTCGCGCAGGACCGCCGCGTCGGCGAAGCTCGCGAGCGTGATCTCGCCGTCCAGCATCGCGGCGAGGAAGCAGTATTCCATGCTGAACTTCGCCTGCAGCCCGGTGCGGGGCCGCGAATAGACCATGTTCACCAATCCCTTCGGGGGCAGCCGGCATTCGATCCCCGCGACATCCGCGAGGCGCAGTCCGTGACGCTCGCGCAGGATCAGCGTGGCCTCGATGCCGCGATGCGCGGCGAAGCAGCACGGGTATTTCTTCAGCGAGACGCCCGGGCTCGACATCGCCCAGGGATCGGCGATGTTCTCTGTGAGCCGTTCGATCCTGGAATTGGCTGTGCCATAGGCGTTGAAGAAGCCGCGAGGCGCTTCGAGGATATCCTCCGCTCCCCTGAGGCCGGAGGCGACCAGGTCGGCCGCCGCGGTCGCATTGCGCGCCGCCCAGCCGGAATGGAAGGCTTTCATCTCCGACCCCGTCTGGCCGAGCAGGCCCGAGGCGAAGGAGCTGTAGATCGCGAGCGTTTGCGCCGCCCCTTCGACGCCCGACCGGCGCAGTCGCGCGAGCGCCGCGGCGGCGCCCATGCCCCCGAGGGTCCCGGTCGCGTGAAAGCCGCGGACGCGGTGGTGCTCGAGCGAGATCGCGATCCCCATCCGGGCCGCCACCTCGTAGCCGACGATGAAGGCGTCGGTAAGTTCGGCGCCGGAGACCGGCCGGCGTGCGATCTCGCCGATCAGCGCGGCCAGGATCACCGCCGCCGGGTGACCCGGCATCATCGAGAAGACATCGTCGAATTCGAGCGCGTGACCGAACGCGCCGTTGATCATGGCCGCGATCTCGGGGGAGGTCATCAGGGAGGTGCCGAGCACCGGGACCTTCCCCGCCGCGCCCGACATTCTGGCGTAGTCGAGCAGCGCGGGGGCCGCTTCGCCGCCCGCGCCGGAGATGATGGCGGCGAAGGTGTCGATGATGATCCGGTTCGCCTCGGCGCGGAGTTCGGGCGGCTGAGCGCTCGCGGGTGACCCCACGATGAACTCCGCCAGCGATCGGGTGATCGGCTTCATGGTCGTACCTGCTTGACGGCGGACGCGATTGGCGCGGCGGCTACTGGGAAAGGCCGAGTCCGTCGATGAGCGGAATCCAGGTCGCGAAATCCGCGTCGAGCACCTTCCGGAAGCTCGCGGCCGAGGGATCCTCGGCCGGCAGAAACCCCTGCGCTTCGATCACGCCGAGGAATTCGGGGCTCTTCAGGACCTTCGCGAGCGCGCCTTCGAGGACCGCCACCTTTTCGTCGGAAACCCCCGCCCCGGTCATCAGCCCATACCAGGTGATCATGTCGATGCCCGGATACCCCGCCTCCGCCGTCGTGGGCACCCCGGGCAGCTGCGCGGAATGGCGATGGTCGATGATCGCGAGCGGCGTGATCATCCCGCTCTCCAGGAAGGGGGGCAACGTCGCGACATTGGCGAACACCACGTCGATATTGCCTGCCTGCAGGTCGGTCAGCGCGGGCGCCAGACCCTTGTAGGGCACATGGACGAGGGTGCCGCCGGTTTCCTTGGCGAAGAGGGCTCCCGCGAGATGCAGCGCGGTGCCGACGCCGGGGCTGCCGTATGTGAGCTTCGGCTCCTCCCTGGAGCGCGCGACGAGACCCGCGAAGTCGGTGACGCCGAGCGAGGCGCGCACGACGGCGGCCGATTGCGCCTCCGCGACCTGGCCGATGGGCCGCATGTCTTCCAGCACGTCGTAGGGCAGATCGTAGACACCGGCCGCGAAGACCAGCGAGCCGTTGCCGCCGAGCACGACGGTGTATCCGTCGGGCTCCGCCGCCGCCGCGAGCCCGACGCCGATCGAGCCGCCGGCGCCCGCGTGGTTCTCGACGATGACCGAGGTGCCCAGTGCCTTGCCGAGGCCGTCCGCCACGGCGCGGGCGAGCGCGTCGCTCGCGCCGCCCGCCGCGAAGGGCGCGATCAGGGTGATCGGCCGATCCGGATAGCTCTCCGCGCGGGCCGCGAACGCGGCGAAGGCGGCGAGAATGAAAGCGGCGGTTCCGACGGTTTTTTTCATGATTTCCTCCCCTGTGACCGATGCTAGAAAACGCGGATTCCGCGCGTCCGTGTCCTGAGCCTGAAGATCGCCGAGGACGTGGCGAAGAACAGCTCCGACCGGTCCGCGCCGCCGAAGCAGAAGTTGCGGCATTGGTCCGGTGTCCGGATGACGCCGATCAGGTCGCCGGACGGGTGGAACACGTGCACGCCGGCCGGACCGGTGCAGTAGATCCTGCCTTGCTCGTCCACCTTCAGGCCGTCGGCCTTGCCCGGCTCCGTCCCTTCGAGCCTTGCGATTACCTCGCCCCCGGTCAGCGTGCCATCGGCCGCGAGGTGGAAGCGGCGAATATGGTCGCGAGGCGTGTCGTTGACCAGGAGCGATGTCTCGCCGGGTTCGAAGCACAGGCCGTTCGGCTGTTCGAAATCGCTCGCCATCAGCGAAATCGTTCCGTCCGGATCGAGGCGATAGACCCCGCGATGGTCCTGAGGGATGGGGCGCGCCACGCCGGCGGCGGGACTGGTGCGGCCGTAGGTCGGGTCGGTGAACCAGATCGCGCCCTTGCCGTCGACGACGAGGTCATTGGGGCTGTTGAGCTCCTTGCCCGCGTGATGCGTCGCCAGCACCGTCACGTAGCGGCCGTCCGGCTCCCAGCGGGTCACGCTGCTCGTCGCATGCTCGCAACTGACGATCCGGCCCTCGGCGTCGACGAAATTGCCGTTGGTGATGTTGCTTGGCGTCCTGATGACCGAGGTGCCGTCCGCCTCGCTCCACTTGTAGACCTTGCCGTGCGCCATATCGGAGAAGATCAGGTAGTCTTCCCGATGATGCCAGATGATGCCCTCGGTCAGCTTGTAGCCTTCGGAGACGGCGTCCATGCGCGCGTCCGGCGCGATGAGGGCTTCCAGAGCCGCGTGGGATTTGTCGAAGATCATCACTAGTCCTTGCCTTTCACGACTGGAGCGGGCGGGTCGCGGCGACGGAGGCGCGGGCATTCCGCGCGTCCGCCCATTTCGCGAGTTGGGGATGCGTGCCGCGCCAGTCCCGCTGGCCCGCGCGGGCGTCCATCCAGCCGAGCGCGCAGACCGCCGCGATGGCGCCGATGTCGAAGACCTCGCCGCGTCGCGGAAGCGCGGCCTCGAGCGCGGCGAGACAATGGTCGACCTTGGCCCATTGCGCGGCCTCGTAGTCCGGCCATCGCTTCTCGGCCGCCTTGCCGCGCTCGATCGTCGCGAGAACGCCGGCGGTGACCAGCGCGTCGGCCGTCGCGTTGAGCGTCAGCGCCGCGCGACGCTCCGGGTGCGTGGCGGGAATGACGCGCGGCGAAGCCTCCAGCTCGTCGAGGTAGTCGCAGATCACGAGTGAGTCGAAGACGGCGGCGCCGTCGTCCAGGACCAGTGTCGGGATCTTGCCGCTCGGATTGAGACGCAGGAGCTCCGCGTTGATCTTTCCCTGACCGACCGCGGCCGGCTCGATCTCGACCGGCAATCCCTTCTCGTGGACGCAGATCATCACCTTCCGCACATATGGCGAAAGCTTCCCGTGCAGGATTTTCAAGAGATTCTCCCAAGTGCCTTTTTGGGTCACCCTGCGCTTCCGCGGCGCGTCAGTCAATTATAAATCGCGCATTGTGAGATTTTATCGAAAAAATCACAATGTGTGGATTCCAGATATGCTCCAGATGCGGAATGTGAAAAAAGACGGGCTGGGAGGCATGAGGATGGATGGAAGCGACGCGCGTGGTCGAGCAAGCAGCACCAGGATGCTGGCGGCTCTGGACCTTTTCTCGGTGGAACGGCCCGTCATCAGCGCGATGGACATCGGCGCGGAACTCAGCTTGCCGCGGGCGACGACCTATAGGCACCTGAAGACACTCTGCGAGGCGGGACTTCTGCTCCGCCTCGGGAACAGCGACTTTTGCCTTGGTCCGCGGATCGTCCAGCTCGACCGGCAGATCCAGCTCTCCGATCCACTGATCGCCGCCAGCCGCGCGCCCATGGTGGAATGTCTGCGAACGCAGGGCTGGGACGGCATGTTGCTCTGCAGCTTTGTGCGCGACTTCGTCCTCTGCACGCATCAGGAGGTTCGACCCGGTTCCGAAATCCAGCTGAAACGCGCGCGGGGCATCCCCTTTCCGATGTTCCACGGACCCGCCTCCCTCATCATCGCGGCGCACCTGCCCATCGGGCGGGTGCGCGAACTCTATATCCGGGCGCTGGAGGAGGACGGCGCCTCGGCGCGGGCTCTCGGCCCCGACTGGGACAGCGCCCGGAAGCGTCTGCGCGCGATAAAGCAGCGGGGGTTCGTGGTCTCGCAGAACGAGTTCCAGACCGGAATGACGGGCGTCAGCGCGCCGATCTTCGATTCGAAGCACGGAATCGTGGGCAGTGTCTCGGCCGTGCTCGGTCCGGCGGTGACCGGCCAGGACGAAGCCAAGATGGGGCGAGGCATCCTGGACTGCGCGAGAACGATCACGGATCGATTGGAGAAGCGGATCGGTTGACCGGCGAACCGGGGCCCCCGTTCGCCGCGCCGAGGAACCAGCCCCCGTCTGGACTCGAGTTCCGGGGGTGCCGTTCCGGCCTTCCGCGGGCCGGAACGGCGCTTTTCGCGCGGCCGGAATGCGCGCGCCTGGAAAACCGGCGCGCAAGCCCGCCGCCCGGCACGATTGACCCATCCCGATCCGCCAGCGGGCGCGAGGCCCGCCGTGAGCTGCGCCACCAGATGGAGGAGGATCGCGCCGGGGGCGGGCCTTCGTCGGAATCTCCTCCAGTGCGTCGCCCGGCGGCTGATAACGCGAAGCCCGAAATCTGTGCAGCGCGCGCTCGAGGTGGCCGCGCTTTCATCGTTCGATGCCTTGGCCCGGCCGAGCGTCTATTTTTTAGTATTACGAATTGATTTTTTGATGAGTATGAATTTTGCCCGTCCCGGACGTGGCGAAGTTTTCATCGTATTCAGCGGGCTTTGTATGGACCGATCAATCCTTCTCGCCTCCCTCCTGGTAGCCGGCGCGGCGCTCACCCCCGTCCATGCCGAGGAAACCGAGGTTTTGCACTACTGGACATCGGGAAGCGAGGCGGCCGCGCTGGCCCGGATCGCAGAGGCCTTCGAGGCCAAGGGCGGCGTCTGGAAGGACCTGCCGGTGGCCGGTTTCGAGGCCGAGCGGACCGTGGCCATGACGCGCTTCGCCGGCGGCACGCCGCCCGCGGCGATGCTGACCGAACTCGGGCAGGAGACGAACAAGCTCGCGGAGGCCGGCGTGCTGCGCGACCTGACCGAGATCGCGACGGCGGAAAACTGGGACGCCGTTTTGCCGCGCCCGGTCGCGGACGCGGTGAAGGTGGACGGCGCCTTCTTCGCGGTGCCGGTCGATATCGGCGGGCGGAACTGGATGTACACCTCGCCGAAGGTCCTCGCCGAGGCGGGCGTCGCGGCGCCGACGACCTGGGAGGAGTTCTTCCCCGCCGCCGAGGCGATCAAGGCCAAGGGGCATATCCCGCTCGCGCTCGGCGGCGAGAGCTGGCAGGAGGCGATCCTGTTCTCGGCCGTCCTCGCGGGCGTCGGCGGCAACGACTTCTTCAAGGCGATCTACGAGGACGCCGACGCCGACGCCGCCCGATCGGACAAGATGGTCGAGGTCTTCGACACCTTCCGGCGCCTGGGCGGCTACGTCGATCCCGGCAGCCCCGGCCGCGCCTGGAACGACACCACCAATCTCGTCATCACCGACCAGGCCGGCATGATCATCATGGGCGACTGGGCCAAGGGCGAGTTCGTCTCGGCGGGCAAGACGGCGGGCGCGGATTTCGGCTGCGCGCTCGCGCCCGGGACCGCGCATTTCTACGACGCCATCGTCGACGCCTTCGTCTTCCCGACCGTGAAGGGCGACGCCTCGGCGCAGGACATGCTCATCGCGACGATGATGGATCCGGCGACACAGGTGGCCTTCAACCGCGTCAAGGGCTCGCTGCCGCCCCGGAGCGACGCCGACACCGCCGCGCTCGACGCCTGCGCCGTCCTCGGCGCGACGACCATGGCCGATCCCGAGACCTATGTTCCGGCGATTGCCAGCCGCCCGACCAACGACGTCTCGGGCCAGCTCGAGGATATCGTGTCCGGGTTCTGGAACGACCCCGCCATGACCTCCGCCGACGCCGCCGAGGCCTACGCGGCGGTGCTCGAGAGCGTCGAGTGACGCGCGACCGCGACGAGAAGACGGCCGGCCCGACCCCGGAGCCGGCCGCGCGGAGGACGGAACCCAGATGAAAGCCAATCTCTCCGGCGCCGGGGGCGTCGCGCTCGCCGCCCCCGCGCAGACGCCGGCCGCCGGAGGCGCGGCCGGCCGGCCGATCCGGCTGCCCAACCGGGCCGCGCTCGCCATGACCGTGACGCCGATGATCGTCATGGTCGGGCTCTGTTTCTACGGGACCCTGCTCTGGACGCTCTACGTCTCCTTCACGAAATCCGGGCTGCTGCCCAGCTACGAATTCGCGGGCCTGGTCCAGTACGAGCGGCTGGCGCGCACGCCGCGCTGGTGGGTCGCGGTGGCGAACATGTTCATCCTCGGCGGCCTCGGCATCACCATCTCGATGCTGTTCGGGACCTTCCTCGCGATCCTGCTCGATCAGAAGGTGCGCGCCGAGGGCGTCTTCCGCACCGCCTTCCTCTATCCGCAGGCACTTTCCTTCATCGTGACCGGTCTCGCCTGGCAGTGGTTCCTGAATCCCCAGATGGGGTTCGAGCGGTTCGTCCGCGGCCTCGGCTTCGAGAGCTTCCAGTTCGACTGGATCACCGACCGGGACAAGGCGATCTACACCATCGCCTTCGCGCTGATCTGGCATTCCTCGGGCCTCGTCATGGCGATGATGCTCGCGGGGCTCCGGTCGATCGACGGCGACGTCTGGCGGGCAATCCGCGTCGAGGGCATTCCGAAATGGCGCGCCTATGTCTCGATCATCCTGCCGATGCTGCGCCCGATGATCGTCACCAACATCGTCATGATGGCGATCGCCGTGGTGAAATCCTATGATCTCGTCGTGGCGATGACCAAGGGAGGCCCCGGAAACGCCACAGACGTGCCCGGCCTCTTCGTGGTCGATTACGCGTTCGAGCGCGCGAACCTCGGCCTCGCCTCGGCGGCGGCGGTGGCGATGCTGCTCATGGTGGCGGCGTTGCTCGGCCCCTATTTCTACTTCGAGACGCGGAGGAGCGGACGATGACGCTCGCGCCCGCCGGACGCGTGGCGCGGTACGGCCTCTATGCCTTCCTGATCTCCGCGGTCCTCTTCTACGCGATCCCGCTCTTCATCGTGATCTCGACCTCGCTGAAATCGATGGAGGAGATCCGCGCCGGCTCGATCTTCGCCCTGCCCCAGGCCCCAAGCCTCGCCGCCTGGGGCAAGGCCTGGTCGGGCGCCTGCACCGGGCTCGCCTGCGAGGGGATCTCGGCGGGGTTCCGCAACTCGGTGATGATCCTCGTCCCCTCGATGATCCTCTCGATCCTGTTCGGCGCGATGAACGGCTACGCACTGGCGCAATGGCGCTTCAAGGGCGCGGACGCGCTGATGGCGGCGATCATGATCGGCGCCTTCATCCCGTATCAGGTCGTGCTCTATCCGCTGGTGCGCCTCGCCGCGACCGTCGGGATCTACGGCAGCCTGGCGGGGATCGTGCTGATCCACGTCGTCTTCGGCCTGCCGCTCATGACGATGATCTTCCGCAACTTCTATGCTTCGCTGCCAACCGAGATCCAGCGGGCGGCCCGCGTCGACGGCGCCGGCTTCTTCCGGATCTTCTTCCAGATCATGCTGCCGATGAGCACCAACGTGCTGATCGTCGCCGTGATCCTGCAATTCACGGGGATCTGGAACGACTATCTGCTCGGTCTCGTCTTCGCCGGGCCAAACTACCAGCCGATGACGGTTCAGCTCAACAACCTGGTCGGCGTGACCAAGGGCTCCGTCGAATACAACGTCAACATGGCGGCGACGCTGCTGACCGCGATCCCGCCCCTGCTCGTCTACCTGATCTCGGGCCGTTACTTCGTGAACGGCGTGGCGTCGGGCGCGGTGAAGGGATAATCCGATGACGACCGGTCTGACCATCGACCGCCTCAATCGCTCCTACGGCGACGTGCACGTCCTGCGCGACATCGATCTCGAAATCGAACCCGGCGGCTTCACCGTGTTGCTCGGCCCCTCCGGCTGCGGGAAATCGACGCTGCTCTCCGCCATCGCGGGGCTCGACGCGGTCGACAGCGGGCGGATCCTGATCGGGGCGCGCGACGTGACCCGGGCCGAGCCCGACCAGCGCGGCATCGCCATGGTGTTCCAGAGCTATGCGCTCTATCCGACCATGACGGTCCGGGGGAACCTGAGCTTCGGCCTCCGCGTCCAGGGCATGCGCGCGCGGGAGGTCGCGGCGCGCGTGGCCTGGGCGGCCGACCTGCTCCGGCTCACCCCCCTGCTCGACCGCAAGCCGTCACAACTCTCCGGGGGCCAGCGCCAGCGCGTCGCGATCGGCCGCGCGCTGGTCCGGCGCTCCGACGTCTGCCTCTTCGACGAGCCGCTCTCGAACCTCGATGCCAAGCTGCGCTCCGAGATGCGGGTCGAGATCAAGCGGCTGCACGGCGAGCTCGGCCAGACCATCGTCTACGTCACCCACGACCAGGTCGAGGCGATGACCATGGCGACGCGCATCGCGGTGATGAACCGGGGCGTGGTCGAGCAATACGCCGAGCCCGAGACGCTCTACGACCGGCCCGAGACGCTGTTCGTCGCGGGCTTCGTCGGATCGCCCAGCATGAACTTCCTCCCCGCCCGGCTGGAGCCCGGCGAGGATGGTGTCCCGCTGCTACGCCTGGGAGACACCGTCTTCGCGCTCGACGCCTACGCGTTCCGCGCGCCGCCCCGGCCGATGGAGGTCGTGCTCGGCGTGCGCCCCGAGCACGTCGCCGTCGCGTCCGCGGACGCGGCGGAGGGCCTGCCCGTCACCTTCGCGCTGAGGGAGACGCTCGGCGCGGACACGCTCGCCTGGTTCGACCACGGCGAGGGCCGGGTCTCCGCGCGGATGGACCCCGCCGAGGCGAGGCGGCTCGGCGCCGGCGCCGCCCGGCTCGTCCTCGACCTCGCCCGCGTATCGCTCTTCGATCCCGAGACCGAACGGCGCCTCTGATGAACCGAAAGACTTGCCCGTGACCGAAGAGACCAGAACCCTGCCCGCCCATGCCCCCGAGGCGCTGTTCCACGGCCGGAGCATCGCCGAAACGGTGGCCGCGATGACCCTCGACGAGAAGGTCGATCTCGTCTCCGGGCGCGGCATGTGGCGCAGCCGGAACATCGACCGGCTCGGGATTCCGTCGATCCTGATGACCGACGGCACCTATGGCGTGCGCTATTCGATCGACCAGATCGATCGCGAGGCGGGCAAGGTCGACCTCGCCGCCTTCCTCGGCGTGGTCAACCAGAAGGCGCGCGGCATGTCCGAGGCCTTCGGGCGCACCAGGCCCGCGACCTGCTTTCCGAACGGCTCCTCGCTCGGCTGCTCCTGGGACGTGGAGCTCGCCCATGAGATCGGAAGCGCGCTCGCGGCCGAATGCCGGGATTTCGGCGTGCACCTGCTGCTCGGGCCGGGGATCAACACCCGCCGGACGCCGCTCGCCGGACGGGCCTACGAATATTACTCCGAGGATCCGATCATCAACGCCGACCTGGCGGCGGGGGTGATCAACGGCCTGCAGGAGAACGGCGTCGGCGCGACGCTGAAGCATTTCGCCTGCAACAATTCCGAGGTGCAGCGCACCACGATGGACAGCGTCGTCGACGACCGCGCGCTGCGCGAGATCTATCTCTACGGCTTCGAGCGGACGATCGAGAAGTCCCGGCCCTGGGCCGTGATGTCGAGCTACAACCGGTTGAACGGCGCGCAGGCGTCGGAGGATCCCTGGCTGCTCACCAAGGTGCTGCGCGAGGACTGGGGCTATGACGGGCTTCTGATCAGCGACTGGCACGGGATCAAGGATCCCGTCGCGGCGATCGCGGCGGGATCGGACCTCGACATGCCCGAGGCGCCGGCGCGGATCGCCGAGCTGCGCGCGGCGGCGCAGGCGGGAGCGCTCGACATCGAGGCGCTCGACCGGGCCTGCGCGCGGGTGCTGGAGCTTATCGCGAGGGTCAAGGCCGGCGAGGCGCCGGGCACGGGCTTTGACATCGCAGCCCACCATGATCTCGCGATCCGCGCGGCGCGGGAGTCGATCGTGCTGCTGCGCAACGCGGGGAGCGCGCTGCCGGTGGCTCCCGGAGCCCGGATCGCGGTGATCGGCCGGGCGGCGGAGCATCCGATCATCCAGGGCTCGGGCTCGGCGACGACCAATCCCTATCGCGTCGAACGCCCGCTCGACGCGATCCGCGCCCTCGCGCCCGGCTGCGCCTATGCCCCCGCCTACGAGGCCGGCGGCGAGGCGACGCCGCCGTTGATCGAGGAAGCGCTCGCCGTGGCGCGGGCCGCCGAGGTCGCGCTGGTCTTCGTCCATGCCGAGAATGGCGAGGATGGCGAGGGCGCCGACCGCCGCTCCCTCGGGCTCGCGCAAGGGCAGGACGCGCTCATCGCGCGTCTGGCCGAGACCGGGACGCGGATCGTCGTGGTCGTCGCCTCGCCCGACGCGGTCGAGATGCCCTGGGCGGAGGATGTCGGCGCGATCCTCGCCTGTTTCTTCGCTGGGCAGGGATTCGGCGCCGCGCTCGCGGATCTCGTCTTCGGCCGGGCCAATCCCTCGGGGAAGCTCTCCGTGACCTTTCCCCGGAGCCTCCGCGACGTGCCGGGCTATCTGAGCTATCCGGGCGAAAACGGCCGGCATCCCTATGTCGAGGGGATCTACGTCGGCTACCGCGGCTACGAGAAGCGCGGGGTCGCGCCGCTCTATCCCTTCGGCCACGGGCTGAGCTACACTTCCTTCGAGTATCAGGCGCTCTCTTGCGACCGCTACATGATCGGCAAGGGCGAGAGCATCCGGGCGCGGTTCGAGGTCACAAACACCGGCGCGGTCGCGGGGCGGGAGATCGCCCAGCTCTACCTGCGCCCCGTCTCCCGCGATCTCGCCCGGCCGGAACGCGAGCTCAAGGCCTTCGTCAAGCTCGCCCTCGCGCCGGGCGAGACGCGCCAGGTCACGCTCACGCTCGCGCCCCGGGATTTCGCCGCCTGGGATCCCGGGTTCGGCGCCTGGGTGGTCGAGGATGGTCCCTGCGCGATCGAGATCGGCGCCTCGCTCACCGATATCCGCCTGCGCTGCGACCTCATGGTCGCCACGGGCGAGGCGCGGCATGGCTTCGTCACGCTCGAGACCCAGCCGAAGTTCATCCTCGCCTATCCGAAGGCGCGCGCGGCCTTCGTCGCTTTCCTGACGGAGCGGATGTCGGTGACCGAGTCGGAGGCGGACCGGATGCTCGCCTTCTGCGTCACCTCCTTCTTCGGCATCCACACGACGCTCAACTACTTCTTCAAGCAGTCCTTCGGCCGCGCGGAGATCCAGGGCGTGATCGACGCGATCAACAGCCCGGCGCCCTGAAGCGGCCGGGCCGGATCGGCGCTCAGGCGGCGACGTCGACGCAGAGCTTCACGTTCGGCGAGGCCGCCTGGCTCTTCCAGACCTCGGCGATGTCGCTCAGCGCGACCCGCCGGGTCGGCACCGAAAGCCGCCCGGCGAGCGCATGGGCGCAGAGATCGGCATAGGCCCCGCGCCGCGTCTCGGGCGCCGCGACCGACGAGGAATAGCCGAGGATGGCCGCCGGCTTGCCGCGCATGAAGGCCGGGGCGAGATCGACCGAGCGCGAAGCGGAATGGCCGAGCTGGACCAGCCGGCCGTTCCGGGTCGCGGCCATCAGCGCGGCGACGGCGGGCACGCCCCAGACAGGGTCGATGACGACGTCGAGCCGGCCGGCGCAGGCCGCGCGCATCCGTTCGGCGAGCGCCTCGGGCGTCTCCCCGTCCTCGAGCACCACGAGCGCGTCGGCCCCGAGCGTCTCGAGCCTGGCGAGGGTCGCGCGGTCGCGCCCCGCCGCGACGACCCGGCCCGCGCCGAGGAGCTTGGCCGCCTGAACCGCGAACTGCCCGACGATCCCGGTCGCGCCGAGCACGAGAACCGTCTCGCCGGGGGCGAGCGCGGCGCGGTCGGTCAGCGACGTCCAGGCGGTCAGCCCGCCGATCCCGAGCGCGACCGCCATCTCGTCGGCGAGACCGTCGGGGATGTCATAGACCCGCTCCGGCGCGGCCAGCGCCTGCTCGGCCATCGCGCCCGCCGGCGCCTGCGCCCCGAAATAGACCCGGCGGCCGCCGGCCAGGCCGACGCCCTCGTTGCCGGGAACCCGCGGGAAGCCCGCCCCCGGCTGGGTCGCGAGGAAGATGTCGATCGGATTCATCCCCGCGAGCGTCACGTCGATGAGCAGGGTCCCGTCCCGGGCCTCGGGCCGGGCGACCGTGCCATAGGCGGGGGCGCCGGGTCCGGTGAGGACGGCGGCTTTCATTTCGGAAGCTGTCATTTTCCACTCCAATGCACAGCGCGGCGTTCCAGATAGAGGAACAGCAGATTGAGGGCGTAGCCGAGCAGGCCGGCGGCGAGGATCGCGGCGTACATCCGCGGCATGTCGAAGATCATCTGCGCGTTCATGATCCGCTGTCCGAGCCCGTCGGTCGAGCCGATGAACATCTCGGCCACGATCACGATGACGAGCGCGATCGAGATGCCGTTGCGCATGCCGACGAAGGTCTGCGGCAGTGATTCCCAGAGCGTGACGTCGATCAGCACCCGAAGGCGGCCCGCCCCCATTACCCGCGCCGCGAGCTGGCGCAGCTTGCGCGCGTTCATGACGCCATAGGCGACGTTGAACAGGATCGCGAGCGCGGCGCCGAAGGCCGCCACGGCGATCTTGGTCGCCTCGCCGGTGCCGAAGAGCACGAGAAAGAGCGGGAAGAGCGCCGAGGCGGGCGTCGAACGGAAGAAGTCGATCAGAAGCTCGATCGAGCGATAGACCCGCTCGGAGGCGCCGAGCAGGATGCCAAGCGGCACCGCCACCGCGGTCGCGATCAGGAAGGACCAGGTGGCGCGCAGGATCGTGCGCGAGAAATCGGTCCAGAGCGTGCCGCGGAAAAGATCCTGGACGAAGGCGGCGAGCGCCTCCCCGGGCGAGGGCAGAAGCACGGGATCGACCACGCCGAGCCGGGCGACCACCGCCCAGATCAGCAGGAGGCCGATGGCGCCGTAAAGCGGCCGCAGGCATGCGAGCGTCGCCTTCATCTGCGCACCTCGCGCTGGAAGATCTCGAGCGTCGCGGTCTTTACCGCGATGAATTCGGGCGAGAGGCTGGTCTCGGCCGTGCGGGGCCGCGGCGCGTCGAAGGCGACGCGGCCCGCGACCCGCGTCGGCTTCTTGGTCAGGAGCAGGATCTCGTCCGCGAGATGCACCGCCTCGTCGAGATCGTGGGAGACGAGCAGCGTCGTCACCCCCCGCCCGACCAGCGCGTGCTGCAGCTTCTCGCGCAGGAAGAGCGTCATTTCGTAGTCGAGCGCCGAGAAGGGCTCGTCGAGGAACAGGACCTCGGGCTCGATGACCATGGCCCGCATGATCGAGACGAGCTGCTGCTGACCGCCCGACATCTCGTAGGGATAGCGGTGGAGGTCGACGCGCACGTCGAAGGCCGCGAGGACCCGCTCGAGCCGCGCCTCGCGCTCGCGCCTGGCGAGGCCGAGGAACTTCAGCGGATAGCGGATGTTGTCGATCGCGCGGAGCCAGGGAAAGACCGCCTCGCGATAGTTCTGGAAGACATAGCCGATCCGGGTTTCCCGCACCGGCTTGCCGTCGAAGAGCACGCTGCCCGCGTCCATCGGCAGGATGCCGGAGATCATGTTGATGAGCGTGCTCTTGCCGCAGCCGTTCGGGCCGAAGATCGACACGATCTTGCCCCGCTCGATATCGAGATCGAAATTCTCGTAGAGCGGGGCGCCGTCGAAGCGCTTGCACAATCCCCGGATCGCGATGTGGGTCGCGGCTCGCGGCGCCACTCCGGCGGAGCCTTCCGGCCGCGCGCGTCGCAGGCTTGAAATCATCCTGGCCTCCTGTCCGGAATGGCCGGCGGGACGGAGGCGCCGGAGCCGCCCGTCCACCGGGATATCGACCGCGGCGCGGCTCAGAGCGGGGCCAGCAGGCTCCGCGCGTCGACGTCCGCGTTCACGACGCCGAAGGAGACGCCGGTGTCGATGAACTTCTGGAAATCGGCGATCTGCTTCTCCGTCAGGTCCCGGGCCATGACGAAATGCGCGAGCGGCACGTCGGCCGCCACGGAGTCCGGCACGTTGAGATCGGAGGTGAGGAAGGCGCGCACGCTCGGATCGTCGCGCACGTCGGCGAGGGCCTTTTCCCAGGCCCGGGCAAAGCGCGCCGCGACCTCGGGCTTCTCGGCGAGCAGCCTGCCCGAGACCGCCGCGCCGGCGGCGTAGGTGTCGGCCTCGGGATCTTCGAGCAGATAGGTCGACATGACGCCGGCCTCGATCCGCCGCGCGATGCCCGCCTGGATCATGATGCTCGCCACCGGCTCGAGCGTGTAGCCGCCGTCGAAATTGCCGGATTTGAGCGCGCCCACCTGCACCCCGAGCGGCTGTTCCTGCATCTGGTAGTCGGCGCCGTCGGCGAGGCCGACCTTGCCGAGGATCGCCTTGGCCGAGGCGATGTTCGCGGGTCCCGGCGAGGTGAAGAGCGTCATGCCCTTGAGATCGGCCAGGGTCCGCGCGTCGCTGTCGGCGCGCACGACGAACTGCTCGAAGACGTGTTCCCGGTTCTGGCCGACGAGCGAGATGTATTTGACGGTGTCCGGCCGGCGGGAATCGATGTTCGCGCCCTCGAGCGTCACGAGGTTCGAGGTGGCGTCGATCTCGCCCGTCACCAGCGACTGGACGATGAGCGCCGGGGTGCCGAGCAGCACGGTCTCGGGCTCCAGCCCTTCCTCGGCGAAATAGCCGCGATCGAGCGCGACGTAATAGGGCAGCGCGGCGCCGACCGCGAAGACGCCGACCTTGATCTTGTCGGCCGCGAGGCCCGGCTGCGCGGTCAGCGAGAGGAGGGCGGCCCAGAGCGCGGCCGAAAGGAGACGGGGTCTTCGCATGGATCTCGGATCCTTCTGGGAGGGGATGACGCGGGTTATTTCATCTCCGGCGGCGGGTGGTCGAGGCCACCGGCCGACAGGAACAGCGCCAGGAGCGGATAGTAGCCGGAGATCGCCACGACCTCGCTCGCCGCGGTCCGGCCGAGCAGCGCCGCGAGCTCGGCGAGCGTGTCCGGGGGCACCCGGTGCTCGCGCACCGCGGCCCGGCAGAGCGTGATGACGAGGCAGGCGGCGCGATCCTCGGGGATCGTCTCGACCGCCCCCGAGAGGGTCGCCGCGATCACCGCCTCGGACATGCCGAGATCGCGCGCGATGGCGGCGTGATAGTCCCATTCATAGCCCGAGCCGAAGGCGCCGGCCGCGGCCATGATCGCGACCTCGCGCGCCGGGGCGTCGAGCGCGCCGTCGAAGCGGATCGCGGCGCCGACCGCCTGGATCGCATCGGCGAGCCCCGGCGCGTCGAGCATCGCGAGGAAGGGATAGGGCACGTCCCGGCGCGGGCCGGATGCGATCAGGTCGTAGGTGCGACGTTGGACGGGCGTGAACGCGTCCTTGTCCCGGGCGCCGATGAGCATGGTCCTCGCTTTCAGGTTCTGGGCGGGAAGGCCGCGCGGCGGCGGCCCTCCCCGGGTGTCTCGGCGGCGTTTCTCAGCGCCGGTCGAAGATCGCCTTGGCGACGTTGCCGACCGCCTCGACCTTCTCTTCGACGTCTTCCATCAGCAGGATGCGGCAGGGGCTCGCCTCCAGTCCGTCATAGCGCCACGGATAGGCGCCGATCACCCCGCGCTTGTTGAGGCAGAGCTCGATGTCGCCGCCGATGTTCTCCGCGTGGATCAGGCCGCGGTCGAACCCGTAGGCGTGGAAGGGGAAGATATTGTCGGTGATCTCCCGGCCCGAGAGGGAATGGGTGTAGTTGAAGTCGCCGAAGAATTCGGCGCAGCTCATGCCGACCTTCTCCTCGAACTTCTTCGCGAGGTCCGGGCGCATCTCGCGGATCGAGGTGTTCATCGCATGGTCGCCCGAGCCACAGTCGACGCCGAACCACTTGATCTTCCTGTCGAGCATCCATTCGAGCAGCTCGACCTTGCCGCCCGGGTGCATGCAGAAGTACTTCACCAGATCCTGCTCGGGCTGACCTTCCCAGTGGCGGTGCCAGCCGGTGTGCAGGATCAGGATGTCGCCGTCCTTCACCTCGACCGGCGCGCTCTCGATCATCTCCGGCGTGATGATCGCCCAGTCCTCCATATGCTCGGAGACGTCGACGACCGCGCCGGGACCGACCAGGAAATCCATCGCATAGGAGGCCATGTCGCCCATGCCGTCGGTGCCGTGCATCGCGCCGTCGATATGGGTGCCCGTGTGCAGCGCCACGTCGACCCGCTGCGCGACGATGCGCTTGGTCTGGAGGTTCTGGGCGTAGTACATCTTGTTGCCCGCGTAACCGACCCATCCCGGCGTGTGGATGTTCATCAGATGGGTCATGTCGGTGATTTTCATCGTCTTCTCCGTTCGGTTCGTTTCGGCCGCGCGGCTTCGCAAGCGCGCGCGGGCAGTCTCGGACCCGCGAGGTCAGGGCATGTAGCTCGCGGGAAGGTCGAGTTCGCGCAGCATCCGGCGGTAGAGGATCGCCGGGGCGTCGGGCAGCCGGATGTGCAGTTCGTCACGCAGATCGGTCGGGATCTGCTCCGGACGCTGGCTCTCCACGATCTCGCGGTCCTGCTCCATGATCGTGTCGAAGCCGCCGGTGAAGTCGCTGTCGGGCCGGTCGAGGGAATGGTTGCGCGACACCATGACGTGGATGCGGGTGGTCGTCTCGTCGAGCGGGGCGGCGAGGAAGCTCAGCAGCGTCACGTCGCCCGAGGCGCTGCGGCCGGCGGCGTCCGACCAGGTGCGCCCGCCCTCCGGGTTCACGACGCTCTTGCGATCATGGACGATGAAGGGGAACTCGACCGTGTAGTCGCGCAGCAGGTGACCGTCGTCGTAGGCGTAGGTGAATCCATCGCCCGAGCGGGCCACCTCGTAGGGCTTGATCACCGGCCCGTCGGACAGCTCGGTGTAACCCTGGTGCACGAAGTTGAAATGCGAGAAATCCATCGCGTTCTCGAGCACCCGCCCGGCCGAGGTCTTCCAGTCCCAGCTCGCGACGTAGGTCATGCGGAAGCCGGGGTCCGCCGCCACCCCCGCGAGATAGTCGGGGAAGGGCGCGGGATCCGGATCGAGCGCGACCCAGACGAAGCCATAGGCCTCGCGCACCGGATAGGCGATCGCGCGCGCCTTCCTCGGCAGCGAGGCGCCTTCCGGCAAGGACGGGATCCGGGTGCAGGTCCCGTCCGCGCCGTATCGCCAGCCGTGATACGGGCAGACGATGCCGTCGCCCTCGACCCCGCCCCTGGAAAGCGCGGCGCCGCGATGGATGCACAGGTCCTTCATCACCGCCACGACGCCGCTCTCGCCGCGCCAGAGGACAAGCTGCTCGCCCAGCATGAAGCGGCGAAGCGGCGTGGTGGTCGCCTCCTCGCTTCGGGCGATGGGGTTCCAGAAGCGGCGCAGCGGTTCGAGCATGGCTAACTCCGGTTGGTTGGCTCGGGCCTCACACCCCGAGGAAAAGCTCGCGGAAATTGTCCGCGGCGAGCAGGTCGCGGGCCGTCTCGCGCAGCCGGACGGTTCCGGTCGACATCACGATCACCTCGTCTGACAGACCGATCACCTGCTGCGGGTTCTCCTCGACCACCCAGACGACGCCGACGCCGCCCCGATTGATCTCGGCGATGCCGCGCGCGACCTCGTCGGTCATCGAGGGGGAGAGGCCCGAGACGGGCTCGTCGAGGATGATGAGCTTCGGCTCGTTGATCAGCGCCGAGGCGATGGCGAGCATTTGCCGCTCGCCGCCGGAGAGCGAGCTGCCGTGCTGGGAGCGTCGCTCGACGAGCCGGGGGAAGCGCGCATAGGCCGCGTCGATCGCCCGCCGCCGCGCGGCGGCCGAGAGGAGCAGGCTGCTCATCTCGAGATTTTCGTGCACCGTCAGCGAACGGAAGACGTTGCGCGTCTGGGGCACGTAGCCGAGCCCCGCCGCGGCGATCTCCTGCGTCGGCCTGCCGGTGATGTCCCGCCCGTCGAAGAGCACGCGCCCGCCCATGACCGTGCACTGGTTCATGATCGCGCGGGTGAGCGAGGTCTTGCCCGCGCCGTTCGGTCCGATGACCGACAGCATCGTTCCCTGGGCGAGATCAAGCGAGACGTCGTGCAGCACCGGCAGCTTGCCGTAGCCGGCGACGAGGTTCTGGATCGACAGGATCGGTGTCATGGGACGCTTTCGGGGGGGGCGGGTCCGGGAGGCCGACGGGCCTTCCGGACCCCGAGGGAGGGGGATCAGTTCGTCGGATAGGCGCTCGAATCGACCGTCTTCACGGTCACCCAGTCGCCCTCGTCGGAGATCTCCAGCAGGCGCGTCGCCGGGATCGTCACATTGCCATGCGCGTCGAAGTCGACCGAACCCGAGGCGCCCTCGTAGTCGATCTCCTTGCCCTCGGCGAGCGCGGCCTTGCCGGCCGCGAAGGAGACGACCTTCTCGCCGCCCGGGCCCGCGACCTCGGTCAGATGCGCGTCGATCCCCGCGCCGCCAGCGTCCTTGGCCGCCTCCATCGCCAGCGCGGTCACCATGACCGCGTCATAGGTCTCGGCCTGGTAGAAGCCCGGCTCCGGCTTCTCGCCGAAGCGCTTTTCGTAGGCGTCCGAGAAGCGCGTCCAGCTTTCGGCGCCCTCGACCTGGGAGGAGACGGGATTGAGCGCGCCCTTGACGATGTCGACGCCGGCGGCGCTGACGAAATCCGGCGACTGCAGCTCGGCCGTCACCCAGTATTTCCAGTCGTAGCCACGCTGATAGGCCTGCTTGACGAAGGCGACGCCGGCGGTCTGTCCGACGGCGAGGAAGACCATCGAGGGATCGGCGTCGGCGACGGCGCGCACCTCGGACTGGTAGTTGGTCTGGCCGGGCGCCAGCACGACCTCCTTCACCACCTTGCCGCCGAACCGCTCGTAGGCGTCCTTGAAGGTCTTGGCGCCGGACTGGGTGCCTTCGAGGTTCTCGACGACGAGGACGATCTCCTTCTGGTCGAGCTCGTCGAGCAGCATCTTGGCATGGACCACGCCGAGGAAGCTGTCCGAGGCGTTGGTGCGGTAGATGTAGGTCCCGGTGCCGCCCACCTCGTCGAGCGCCTCGGTCCCGGCCGAGGTCGAGATGACCGGGATCTCATGGTCCTTGGCGAAGGCGCGCAGCGCGAGGATCGGGTCGGATTCCGGGCCGATGATCGCGCTGACTCCCTCGACCGAGACGAGCTTGGTCGCGCCGCGGATCGCGCCGTCGACGGTCGAGGCATTGTCCTCGGCGACGAGCTCGACCGGGCGGCCCAGCACGCCGCCGTCGGCGTTGATCTCCTCGATCGCGAGCAGCGCGGCGTTGTTGAGCGCCGGCGCCCAGGGGCCCATGTCGCCGGTGAAGCCGACGAGCAGGCCAAGCTTCACCGGGCCGTCCTCGGCCATCGCCGGCAGCGCGAGGGCGAGGGCGGACGCCGTCATCAGGGCGCGCGCCAGACGGGCGGTCAGCGGGGAGGCGAAGGTCATTGTCTCAGTCTCCTTTGATGGATGCCTGACGCGGCGGCTCAGGCGGGTTCTTGGGTCGCGGGGGCGCCGATGTAGAGGCGGACGACCTCGGGGTTGTTGAGCACCGCGTCGGTCGGGCCGCGGGCGATGACGCGCCCGTCGGCCATGGCGACGCAGCTGTCGCAGACGTCGGCGATGAAGCGCAGGTTGTGGTCCACGAGCAGGAAGGTGACGCCCCGATCGCGGAGCGCGCGGATATGCCCGACCAGGTTCTCGAGCGCCGCCGGATTGACCCCGGCCGCCGGCTCGTCGAGCAGCAGGATTTTGGGCTCGGCCATCGAGGCGCGCGCGAATTCGAGCATCTTGAGCTCGGGCGCGGAGAGGTCCTGCACCCAGATATTGGCTCGCTCGGCGAGGCCGAATTCGGCCAGGACCTCGAGGCAGCGCGCGATCAGGCGCGCGTCGGGCCGCGCGCCGCCGAGCAGCCGCGTCCGCGTCATCCGCTCGTCGCGCGAGAAGACCAGCATGTTCTCGAGCACTGTCATGCGCGGAAAGCCGGTCGGCGTCTGGAAGGTGCGCACCATTCCGGCCGCCGCGATCCGCGCCGCGGGCCAGCCGTCCACGCGGTCGCCGCGGAAGGTGACCGCGCCGGAATCGGCGGGAGTGAAGCCGGTGATGACGTTGAAGAGCGAGGTCTTGCCGGCGCCGTTGGTGCCGATGAGGCCGACGATCGCGCCTTCCGGCACGTCGAGCGACACGCCGTCGACGGCGTGGATGCCGCCGTAGCTCAGCCGGATGTCACGCGCGCTGAGCATGGGCGATGCCTCCTCGGGGCTTGGCGGCGAGATCGATGACCTCTGGGCGCTCGGGGAAGATCCCGTCCGGGCGGAAGCGCAGGATCAGGATGAGCACGAGCCCGACGAGCGCGGTGCGGATCGAGGTCAGCGCCACGGCGAGCTCGCCCGAGACCTGCAGGAAGCGCAGCGAGTCGTGCAGCAGGATGAAGACGAAGGCCCCGAGCAGCGCGCCGCGCTGGTTGCCGATCCCGCCGATGATCAGGGCGGCCCAGATGAAGAAGGTGAAATCCGAGGTGAACTGGCCCGGGATGATGAGCGTGTTGTACCAGACGTAGACCATGCCGGCGACGCCGGTGATCGCGCCCGAGATCACGTAGAGGCGCTGGCTCGTCCGGCGCGGGTCGATGCCCGCGGTGATGGCGAGCGCCTCGTTCTCGCGCAGCGCCTTGCAGGCGCGGCCGAAGGGCGAGAGCGCGAGATGGCGGGTCAGCGCCCAGGTGAGCGCGAGCCCGGTCAGCGCGAGCCCCAGCAGCACGTAGCCGTAGCTCGTCGCCGGGACCGCCGTCTTGAACGGCTGGTCGAGCCCGTAGATGCCCGCGACGCCGTTCGTCAGCCAGGCCGCGTTGGTGTAGAACTGCCGGATCACCTCGGCGAAGGCGAGGGTCACGATCAGGAAGTATTCCCGGCGGAGCCGCAGCGTCGGCAGGCTGATGAGCCAGGAGGCGAGGCCGGCGGCCGCGGCGGCGCCGATCGCGCCCACCCAGATCGGCAGGCCGAGGCCGAGGACATAGACCTGATAGGATTCCGCGGGCCGCGCCGTCAGCAGCACATAGGCGTAGGCGCCGATGCCGAAGGGGGCCACGATGCCGAGGTCCCAGAGCGGCCCGACGCCGGCCTCGAGGTTGAGCGCGAGGCAGACCATGCCGTAGATCGCCCCGAGGCTGGCGAGGCTGATCGCGAAGAGGATGAAGCCTTCCATGGAAATCCGCCCTCAGTGCGCGCGCGCGGCGCCGCCGCCCCAGAGGGACTGGAGCCCCCGCGGACGGATGAGCAGCACGACGATGATGATGAGAAAGGCGAGAGCCGACCGGTAGGAGGGCTCGACGACGAGCAGGCCGAGCTCGATGCCGAAGGCGAGCACGAAGGCCGCGAGCATCACGCCGTAAAGGCTGCCGAGCCCGCCGAGAACGGTCGTCGCGAGAATGATGATGATCTGCTGCCAGCCCATCGCGAGATGCAGCGAGCCCATGATCCCGAGGAACACGCCCGCGAGCCCGCCGAGCGCGGAGGCGGCGAACCAGACGAGATAGGAGCTGCGCAGCGGGTCGATGCCCCGCGCGCGCGCCAGCTCCTCGTTGTCGGAAACCGCGCGGATCGACTTGCCCATCGTGGTCAGCGTCATGAAGAGATGGATCGCCAGCGCGGAGAGCAGCGCGACCGCGACGATCGCGAGCTCGTAGGGCGTCATGAAGGGCTCGCCGAAGAGCTGGATCGCCCGGACCGGCGGCAGGTCGTAGGCGAGCATCCGCTTGCCGGCCGCCGCGCCCACGAGGCCGTAGATCACATAGGCGGCGCCGACCGAGGTGAAGAGCAGGACGAGCGTGCCGCGCGCCTTCACCGGGCGAAAGAGCACGCCGTAGAGCAGCGCCCCGACCGCCCCGGTCAGCAGCGCGGCGCCGAGCGCCGCGAGGACGATCGGCAGGCCCGCGTTCGAGAGCCAGAGGCCGAGATAGGCGCCGAGGAGCAGCATCTGCCCGTGCGCGATGTTGAGGAAGCCCTCCACCTTCACGATCAGCGCGAAGCCGACCGAGGAAAGCAGGATCACGCTGCCGGTGATCAGGCCGAAGATGACGATGTCCAAAGTCCCTCCCTTTCGCATCGGCGAGACCGGCCGTCCCGCGACCCGGGGGTCGCGAGCGCGCGGCGGCTCAGTCATGAACGGGGCGGCGCGCCTTCGCGCGCCGGACCCTCCCGGGCTCAGGCGCTGCGGCGCAGCAGCGAGCGGAACCAGCCTCTCAGCGACAGCCAGACAAGGCGCGCGCCGCTTATCGGCTTCGCCTTGGGCGCGACCGCCCCGGTGCTGGCCCGCGGCGAGACCCCGGTCTCGCAGACGTCGTAGATCCCCTTCCGCTCCGCGGCGAGGGGCGCCTCGGCCGCCGCGACGGGCGAGGCCGCCGGAAGCGCCTGTTCGACATTGGCGACGAAATCGCCGATCAGCACCGAGGCGATCTCCTGGATGATGCCGGTGCGGCCGAACTGGGCGATCGTGCCCGAGAGCTGCACGTCGGCGTCGACGCTGACCTTGGTCCCGCCGTCCACCTCGGCGATGGCGCAGTCCATTGTCATCTTGCCTCGGGAGGCGCCCTTCTTGTCGACGCCCTTGCCCTCCATCTTCGCCCGGCGCGCCTCCTCGTCGTATTCGACGGTGGCGGCGCCCTCGAAGGCGGCCTGGAACGGACCGACCTTCATCGACATCTTGCCCGAGAGGCTGCCGTCCGGCTTGGTGCCGAGATATTCCGCCCCGGGCAGGCAGCTCGCGACGGCGGGAACGTCGTGGAAGAAGGCCCAGACCTGGTCGCTCGGGCGGTCGAGGGTGAATTCCTGGATGATCTTCATCTCTGCGGTCCTGTTCTGACGATCCCGAGGCCCGGCCTAGAAGCTCTGCCCGGAGACGGTGATCCGATAGACATCGGTGCGGCGATCCTCGCGCGGGCGCACGAGGGGCGAGCGGACCCGAGCCGCGCGGATCTCGTCGAGCGAGAGCCGGGCCCGGATCGCGGTCGTCTCGTCCTCGCCGAGCGGCCCGGCGAGGCAGTCGCCGAAGGCGTCGGCGATCATCGAGGAGCCGAGGAAGCGGATCCCCTGGTCGCGCCCCGACTGGCTCGCGCAGACCATCGGCAGCTGGTCGAGATTGGCCTGCGCGAGCGCGCCGCGCACCTGGCCGATCCGGCCCATGGCATCCCGGGGCGTCTTGTCGAAGCCGCCGACCCAGGCGGTCGGGACGGCGAGGATGTCGGCGCCCGCCAGCGAGAGACCGCGCGCGACCTCGACGAACCGCAGGTCATAGCAGACGCAGAGGCCGATCCGGCCGAGATGGGTCTCGGCGAGGACGAGGCCGAGGTCCCCCGGAGCGAAGACCGCCTTCTCGCCGTCGAAGAGATGGAGCTTGCGATAGAGCGCCGGCGCGCGCCCCGGGGCCGCGAGCAGCGCGGCGTTGAAGAGCGCGCCCGACGGCCCCCTCTCGCAAAAGCCGCAGGCGACGACGACGCCGAGCTCCTCGGCGAGCGCGGTCAGCAGGGTCCGGGTCGGCCCGTCGGCGGGCTCCGCCGCGCCGGCGAGACCCTCGGGATCGAGCCCGTAGCCCGAGACCGCGAGTTCCGGCAGCACGATCAGGGCCGAGCCCGCCCGGGCCTCGGCCCGGATGAGTTCCGCGATCCGTTCCCGGTTCTCCACCGCCGCGTAGAGGCGCGCGCCGAACTGGACGGCGGAGACCTGGAACGGGGCGCTCATCGCGGCAGCTCGCCGCAATAGGTCGCGGGCACGTCGCAATCCTCGGCCAGGGCGCCGACGCGGCGGAGCAGCGGCACGTCCGCCGGCGCGGGGCCGCCCACCGACACGACGCGCTCGCCCTGGTCGGCGCGGATCGCGTGCTTCACGCCGATCGGCACGTGCACGACGCACCCGGCGTGGAACGGCAAGCTCTCGCCATGCGTGTGATCGACCGCGGTGCCGCGCCCTTCGATGATGAAGATCGTATCTTCCGAAATCGGGTGGACATGGGGCACGTTCGCCTCGCCCGGCTCGAGCACCACGTAATTCACGTTGGCGTTCCAGGCGTCGGTGCCCGGCCAGACGACGAACCGCGCGTCCTTCGAGATCAGCGGCAGGCGCAGCGTCGGATGATCGCGGTGAAAGACCCGGATACTCATTCGGCGGCCTCCGTCGCGCTGATCTCGTAGAGCGCGGGATCGGCCGGGACCGTGCCGCCGATCGCCGTCATGCCCGCCTGCCCCGCCTCGAGCCGGTAGGCGTCCTCGGCGCCGATGTGGATCATCGACCCCTCGGCGAGGTCCGTCGCGGCGCCGTCGGCGAGATCGCGGATCAGCCCGGCTCCCGCCGCGATGTAGTAGACGCATTCGTAGCGGTGGCGCAGGTCGACGGTCCGCGCCCCCGAGCCGAGCTCGAGAATGTTGACGGTGCGATAGGTGGCGCCGTTCTCAGGGCCCAGGACCGCGTAGGCGGACCCCTCGCCGGTTACGATGGGCAGGGGTTTCCGCGTGACCGCGGTGTCAAGGACCTGTACCCTTCCTTGGTCGGGGCTCGGCATCTGATCGTCCTATTTGGTGTGGTCTATTTTCTTTGAGCCTGGATAAAATTTTGATGACAGTCAACGCGCTTTGGCGCGGCGAGCAGCCAGCTCGCCGGGAGTGCCTGCTTTTTCCGCTGATTTTCGATGCTGCGTCCGTAACTTAGGCAGAAGCCACCCCGCAGCGCTTGGGAATCGCGGTCCACGGCCCGGCGCGGCGGGGAGGGATTTTTAATTTCATCAAGTTCGATTTATGTTAGTCAGGACATGTGCCCCTCCATCACGGGAGTGGGAACGTCCGAACGGTCCCGCATTCCCGGGATAGAACGCGAAGACAGGTAAAAAGACTTGGCAAACCCTCAGCAGAACCCCGAACGCGAGCCAGACGCGCAACTCAACGAGAGCGCCTCGCGCGCTCTCATCGCGATCGGCCAGCGCGTCCGCGAATTGCGAAAGGCGCGCGGAATGACGCTGCAGCAGCTGGCGGACAAGAGCGGGATCAGCGCCTCGATGCTCAGCCTCGCGGAGCGCGGCCTGGCCTCGCCCTCGATCGGCTCGCTTATCGTCGTGAGCGAGGCGCTCGGCACCAGCATGTCGAAGCTGCTCGAGACCAGCGACCATACCGACGATCTCGTCGTGCGCGCCTCCGACGTGCAGGTGGTCGTCACCCCGCATAACGTCGTGCGCCGGGTGCTGAAGGAGGACCGCAAGACCGGCGTCTCGATCGCGCTCAACGAATACGCGCCGAACACCGCCTCGAACGAGACGCCGCTGTCGCACGAGGGTTTCGAATACGGGCTCGTGCTCGAGGGCAGCATCGAGGTGGTGGTCGACGGCGTGAGCCACCTGCTGTCGGAAGGCGACCTGATCTCCTACGCCTCGCAGCGCCCGCACCGGATCCGCAATATCGGCGCGGGCGTCGCGCGCACCGTCTGGTTCAACACCGCGCGGCCGTGAGAGGGCGGGGGATGGCGGCCCTCAGCGGGCCGCGATCCAGCCGAAGAGCCGGTCAGGGCTGATCGGCAGGCGATCGACGGTGCCGGCGCGGCCGAGCGCGTCGTCGACCGCCGAGGCGATCGCCGCGCCGGCCGCAGTGATGCCGCCCTCCCCGGCGCCCTTGACGCCGAGCGGGTTGATCGGGCTCGGCGCGTCCTCGCGAAGCAGGACCTCGACCGCCGGCACCTCGAGCGCGGTCGGCATCAGATAGTCGGCGAAGCTCGCCGCGAGCGGCTGGCCGGCGTCGTCGTAGACGAATTCCTCGTAGAGCGCGCCCCCGATCCCCTGCGCGACCGCGCCGACGATCTGGCCCTCGACCAGCATCGGATTGATCGCGCGGCCGACGTCGAAGGCCACGACGTAGCGCTCGATCTCCACCCCCGCCGTTTCCGGGTCGATCCGCGCCTGGACGAAATGGATGCCATAGGGATAGGTCATGTGATCGGAGGCGAAAGTGCCCTCGGCGACCAGATCCTCCCCCTGCGCCGCCGCGATATCGGCGAGGCGCATCGCCTGCGCCCCTTCGGCGGCGCTGATCCGCCCGGCCTCGTAGCGCAGACCGGGGCGGTCGGCCTGCAGCAGCTCGGCGGCCCGGTCGAGCGCGCGCTCGATCAGCGCCTCGGCGGCGATCTTGACGGCGGATCCCGTCATCACCGTCACCCGCGTCGCGAAGGCGCCGAGACCTTTCTCGATCAGCGCGGTCTGGCCGTGGATCACCTCTATTCCCGCGACGTCGATGCCGAGGGTCGCGGCGCAGATCTGCGCCATCGCGGTCTCGACGCCCTGCCCGATCGAGGCGACGCCGGTGATGATCCGGATCGTGCCGTCGGCGCGGACGTGGACGCGCACGAGATCCTCGGGGCCGAGCCCGCTCTTCTCGACGAAATAGCCGATGCCGTAGCCGACCGACTCCCCCGCCGCGCGCCGGCGCGCGAGTTCGGTCTCGAGCGCGGGCAGCTCGACATGCGCGGCGAGGCGGCGCAGCAGATCATGATACTTGCCGCTGTCATAGACGACCCGCGTGCCGAGGGCGTCGATCCCCCGATCGTGCGGCATCGCCGCCTCGGGCAGCAGGTTGCGGCGCCGGATCTCGAAGCGGTCGACTCCGACGCGCGCCGCGATCGTGTCGATGAGCCGCTCGCGCGCGAAGGTGCTCTCGTAGCGGCCGGGCGCGCGATAGGTGCCCGAGGGCGTCTTGTTCGTCAGCCGGATATGGCCCGCCACGCGGTAGGCGGGCACGCGGTAGGGCCCGGGCAGCAGCGCGGCGGCGAGGTCCGAGACCGTGCCGCCATGCGTGCGCACATAGGCGCCCTGATCAGTGAAGAATTCCGCGTCGAGCCCGAGGATCACCCCTTCGGCGTCGATCGCGGCGCGCAGCCGGTAGCGCTGGTCGCGGGAATGGTTCGCGGCGAGCAGGTGCTCGCGGCGGTCCTCGATCCATTTCACCGGCCGGCCGAAGCGCTTGCTCGCGAGGCAGACGAGCACGTCCTCGGGATAGAGCTCGCCCCGGATGCCGAAGCCTCCGCCGACATGGCCCTCGGAGAGCTGCACCCGCTCCGTCGGCGTCCGCAGCATGGCCGCGATCGCCATCCGGTTGTAGTGCGGCACCTTGGCCGCGCCGAACATGGTGATCGTATCCGAGGCGGCGTCATAGGTCGCGAGCGCGCCGCGTGTCTCGAGCGGCACACCGGTGTGGCGCCCGACCGCGACCTCGAGCGAGACGACCTCCGCCGCCGCGGCGAAGGCGGCGTCGAGATCGCCGTAGGCCTTGCGCAGCACGCAAGGCTCACTCAGGAGCCCCGGCAGCGTCTCGGGCATGAAGGGCGAAGGTTCCTCGGCGCTGTCGAGCACCGCGTCGAGCTCATCGAGATCGGGAAAGATGAGCTCGGCCGCGTCCTCGGCGACATAGGGATCGGTCGCGAAGACCACCGCCATCGGCTCGCCGACATAGCGCACGTAGTCCCGCGCGAGGCACCATTGCCGGTAGGGTCCGAGCCCTTGGATCCGGGTCATCCGGAAGTCGATCTGCGGCAGGTCGGAGATGTCCTCCGACGTCCAGACCGCGATCACTCCCGGCAGCGCCCGCGCCTCCTCGGCGTCGATCTCGAGAATGCGCGCGAAGGCGACCGGCGAGCGCGCGATCCGCATGTGGATCTGGCCCTCGCGCATCTCGTCGGCGGCGAAGCGGCCGGCGCCGAGGAGCAGCGGCCGGTCCTCGATCCGGAGGATCGACCGGCCGATGGCATTGGTTTCCGTCACGCCGGCACGCCCCGCATCGCCGCCGCGGCCTGGCGCACCGCCTTGAGGATGTTCTGATAGCCGGTGCAGCGACAGAGGTTGGAGGACAGGACCTCGCGGATCTCCGCGTCGCTCATGTCGGGGCTCTCGCGCAGCGCGCCCGCCGCCAGCATGAGGAATCCGGGCGTGCAGAAGCCGCATTGCAGGCCGTGGTTCTCCCAGAACGCCCGCTGGAGCGGGTGGAGGGTCTCGCCGTCGGCGAGGCCCTCCACCGTCTCGATCTCCATCCCCTCGGCCTGGACCGCGAAGGTCAGGCAGGCGCGGACCGGCTTGCCGTCGAGAAGCACCGTGCAGGCGCCGCAGACGCCGTGCTCGCAGCCGACATGCGTGCCGGTGAGCCCGCAGTCCTCGCGCAGCGCGTCGGCGAGGTTGCGCCGCGGCTCGACCTCGACCGGGTGGGCCGCGCCATTTACCCGCAGGGTGAGCTTCGTCTTTTCCGCCATGGCAGATCCCCTAGTTGGCCCCGGCGGCGCGGATCGCCGCCCGGATCCGGTCCGGCGTGGCCGGCATGGTGTTGAGCACGGCGCCGAGCGGCGCCAGCGCGTCGTTGATCGCCCCGATGATCGCCGCCGGCGCGCCGATCGTTCCGCCCTCGCCGACGCCCTTGGCCTTGGTCACGGTCTCGGGCGAGATGGTCTCCATATGGACGATCTCGATATCCGGGATCTCCATGGCCGTCGGCGGCAGGTAGTCGGCGAGCGAGGTGGTGAGCAGCGTGCCGAAATCGTCGTAGATCAGCTCCTCGTAGAGCGCGTTCGCCACGCCCTGCGCGACGCCGCCGGCGATCTGGCCGTCGACGATCATCGGATTGATGAGCAGGCCCGCGTCCTCGACCACGAGGAAGCGTGTGATCTCGACCCCGCCGGTCTCGACGTCGACCTCGACCTCGCAGACATGCGTCGCGTTCGAGAAGGTGCCCTCGGGGTCGTAGAAGGCCTGCTCCCTCAGCCCGGCCGTCAGCCCCTCGAATTCGTGGCTGCGGTGATGGATGGCGCGCGCCGCCTCGGCGATCCGGACCGAGCGGTTGGTACCCTCGGCGATCGCGAGATCATCGGCGAGCCGGATCGTCGCCGCGTCGACCTCGAGCATCCGGCCCGCGACCCGCCGGAGCTTGTCCGCGAGCTTGTCGGCGGCGAGCTGGCTCGCGCCGCCCGAGATCACCATCGAGCGGCTCGCGAAGGTGCCCCAGCCATAGGGCGTCGCGTCGGTGTCGCCGCTGATGACGCGGATCCGGTCCGGCGAGACGCCGAGCCGGTCGGCGACGAGCTGCGCGAGCGCGGTCTTCAGCCCCTGGCCGTGCGGCGAGGCGCCGATCCGCAGCGTCACCTGGCCCGAGGGGCCCATGTCGCAATCGACGGTCTCGTAGCCCGGGACGATGCCCATCTTGCGCGCGGCATAGGCGGGCGTCCCGTAGCCGGTGCGTTCGGAGAAGACCGCGAGGCCGAGGCCGAGATAACGCCCCTCGGCCCGCGCCGCCGCCTGGCGCGCGCGAAAGCCGGGAATATCGGCGCGCTCCGCCGCCGCCTCCATCGCCTCGAGGTAGGATCCCTCGTCGTACACGAGCCCGGTGGGCGAGCGATGCGGGAAGGACCTGATGAGGTTGCGCCGGCGGATCTCGACCGGATCGAGGCCGAGCCGGGCCGCGGCGCGGTCCATCAGCTGCTCCATGGTCAGCGTCAGCATCGGCCGCGCCACGCCGCGATAGGGCGCCATCATCGAGGTGTTGGTCGTGACGCCGCGCGAGCGCACGCCGTATTCGGCGAAATCATACGGGCCGGGCAGCTCGGCGAAGGCCATCAGGGGTTCGACCCCGCAGGTCACCGGATAGCAGGAGAAGGCGCCGACGTTGGAGCGCAGATCCGCCTCGACGCCGAGCAGCCGGCCTTCGGCGTCGAAGGCGCCGCGCACGCTGAACTTCTGGTCGCGCGAATGCGACGAGGCGAGGAAGTTCTCGCGCCGGTCCTCGATCCAGGCGAGCCGGCGCCGGAGCCGGAAAGCCGCCCAGACGAGCGCGACATATTCCGGGAAGAGCGACATCTTCTGCCCGAAGCCGCCGCCCACGTCGGGCGCGACCACGCGCAGGTCGGCCTCGTCGATCCCGAGCACGTCGGCGAGGCCGGTGCGCAGCATATGCGGCATCTGCACCGAGGCATGGAGCGTTACCCGGCCGGTGACCCGGTCGTAGTCGGCCACCCCGCCCCGGCCTTCGAGCGGCATGGCGGACTGGCGCCCGGACCTGAGCTCGAGCGCGACCACCGCGGCGGCGCCGGCGAAGGCGGCGTCGAGACCCGGTGTGCGCAGCGCGCCTTCGACCATGACATTGCCCGGCGCCTCGGGATGCACGTCGCGCGCGTCCTCGGCCAGCGCGGTGTCGAGCGAGGTGATCGCATCCTCGGCCTCGATATCGACGAAGACCTGCTCGGCGAGATCCTCGGCCTCGGCCTCGCTCGACGCGACCACCATCGCGACCGCCTGGCCCGCGAAGACCACGCGGTCCCGCGCGAGCACCGGATGCGGCACCCGGCGGTAGTCGGGCCGGTGCAGCACCGACTGGATAGGCCCGACCCCGGCCGCGTCGAGATCCTTCGCGGTGAAGACGATTCCCTTCTCGGGCAGCTCGATCGCGGTGATCGCGCCGGCCGCCTCGGGGCTGCGCACGAACTTGACCGACAGGGCGCCCGCGCTGAGATCCGAGACATAGCGTCCCTCGCCCCGGAGCAGCGTCGGATCCTCGAGCCTCGGAAGCGTGCGGCCGATCCAGCTCATGCCACGGCCGCCGCGCGCGGTTCGGCCGCGGCGGCCGCGAGCGCGCGGCGCGTCACCGTCGCCGAGAGCTCGCGGCGGTAGGCCGCCGAGCCGTGGATGTCGGACAGGGGATCGACCGTGTCGCGGACCCGGGCCGCCGCCTCGGTGAAGACCGTCGCGCTCGCCGGCTGGCCGACCAGCGCCGCCTCGACCTCGCGCATCCGGAGCGCGGTGCCCGCGAGACCGCCGAGGCCCAGCCGCGCCTCGCGGATCACGCCGCCCTCGACGCGCAGCGCGGCGAGCGCCATGGCGAGCGCGAAATCGCCCTTGCGGCGTGAGAATTCGTAGAAGCCGGTTCGCCAGCCCGCGGCGAGGCGCGGCAGGCGGACGCGGACGAGCAGCTCGTCGGGCTGGACCGCCGTGACGAAGGTGCCGCGGAAGAACTCCGCCGCCGGGACGCGGCGGGCGCCCGAGGGCCCGTGGATCTCCATCTCGGCGCCGAGCGTGGTCGCCACGAGACACCATTCCGACGCGGGATCCGCGTGGCTCAGCGATCCGCCGAAGGTGCCGCGCTGCCGGATCGGATAATGCGCGATGTGGCGCACGACATCGGCGAGCATGTGGCCGAGCGGATCGTCGCTGACCGGCGCGTGAAACGCCGCGTGTCGCGTCACCGCGCCGATCACGAGCGCGCCGGGCTCGGCGGCGAGGCCCTGGATCTCCGCGACGCCATTGATGTCGATCAACACCTCCGGACGGGCCAACCGGAAATTCATCGACGGGACGAGGCTCTGCCCCCCCGCGAGGATCTTGCCGTCCAGCCCGTGCTCGGCCAGCGCGGCGCGCGCTTCCGCGAGATCGGCGACTTTAAGGTACTTGAAGACTGCTGGCTTCATTTTTTCAGTCTCATCAAAATTCCTTCAATGAGATACGCTGTCGTCGCGACCCAGGCAAGCCGGGTTGGCGATAATCTTCGCTTTGGTCGCGAGATGCATATCATTTAGGCAGACGCGCCCACGAGCGACGCAGGCCGTGAAGTCTCGGGCCGCCCAGCCGGATCGCCGTCCGAAGCTTGGCGCTCCCGCCCGCGCGACGCGCCCGCCGCCGCGCGCATCGGCGCGACCGTGTAGGAGGGTTGGCCAGCTCACCCCTTGGCCAGGGGCACGTCTCCGGCACCATGGAAATCGCAGAGCTCCACGCAGAGCGCGGTTATCTCCTCGCAGAAGGCGACATAATAATTGTTCCGAAACGTCGCGAAGTACTCGAGCGACGGCAGCGCCATTTCGGTCTCGACGACCCGCAGCCTGCCATCGGCGACCATCTGCCGGAAGAAGGCATGCGGCAGGATCGTCACACCCATGCCCCGCTCGGCGAGATGCGCGAGCGCGCCCATGTTGTTGCAGGAAATCGACCGGGTGAACGGCAGGGTGTCGTCATCGATGATCTCGTGCAGGATCGGGCGGAGCACCGATCCCTTCGTCTGGATCAGCAGCGGATACCGCGCGAGATCGCGGAGCGTGGGCGTGTCGATCCCCTCGACCAGCGTCGGGCTGCACATCCAGGCAAGTTCGATCCGCCCGAGCGGCACGCTGATGAATTGCGCGTCCTGGATGGCCCGCGGGCAAATAATGAAATCGAGCTTCTGCTCGGACAATCGCTCGAGCAGCACGGTCGTGAGATTGATCTCCGGCTCGAAGCTCATGGTGGGGTAGCGCTCCATGATCCCGCTCAGCAGTTCCGGCATCCAGGACAGCGCGATCAGATCGGTCACGCCGAGGCGAAACCGAAAGGTCGGCACTTTCGAATCCTTCGCCAGCGCCACGAGCCGGTCGTTCAGGCGCAGCATCTGCTCGGCGATCTGCCGCACCTCCTCGCCATGCGAGGTCAGCGCCGAACCGCGCCCGTTGCGCCGGAGCAGCGGCGTGGAGAAATTCCGCTCCAGTTCGCCGATGCGCTTCGAGATCGTGGATTGCACGACATTCAGGAATTCCGCCGCCGCCTCGAAACTGCCGAGCGTGCTGACCCAGTAGAGGGCCTCCATCTGCTTGATCGTAAACAAGACTCTCCCCAAAACATGCATAAAGGCGATGGCGTTTCATGCGGCAATATCGCTTTTTTTCCGCTTTGGCCATTGCTATGCGCTTGAAGCATAGGAGACCCCCGAAGAACGCAAGGACCCCTCTCGATGAGCATCACCGAACTCAAGCCGGCCGATCTGCTGCCTCCCGACCTGCTGCGCGAATACGCCGGCGTGCCCACCTCGATCATCAGCGACAACCTGGACCGGATGCCGGGCGCCGTCGGACTCATGCCGATGCGCGAAGGTCTTCATCTGGTCGGCACCGCGCTGACCGTGCGGACCCGGCCCGGCGACAACCTCGCGATCCATACCGCCCTGCGCGCGGCGCGGCCGGGCGAGGTGATCGTCGTCGACGGCGACGGCGATCTCAGCCGGGCACTGATCGGCGAGGTGATCCTCGCGCACGCCGAATCGCGCGGCGTGGCGGGCTTCGTGATCGACGGCGTGATCCGCGATGTCGCGGCCTTCCGCGTGTCACCGATCCCCTGCTACGCGCGCGGCGTCATCCATCGCGGGCCCTACAAGAACGGCCCGGGCGAGATCAACGGCTGCGTCTCGATCGGCGGGCTCGTGGTAAATCCCGGCGACCTCATCGTCGGCGACGACGACGGCGTCGTGGCGGTGCCCCCCGCGCTGGCTGCCAGCCTGCTGCCGGGCATCCGCGCGCAGGAAGAGCACGAGCGCCAGAAGCTCGAGGGCTACCGGAGCCGCGAGCGGCTGCGCGCGGTGTGACGACGGCCCTGATCTCATCCAAAATCAAAACAAGACGCGCTGGAGGATTGAATGCACATGTTGAAGGGAACGCTGCTCGCACTGTCCGCGACCGCCCTGCTCTGGTCGACGACCTCGGGCTTCGCCCAGGGAGCGGATGAGAGCGTGACGATCGTGCTGCCCGGAAGCCCGGACCGGCTCGATCCCTGCGAGACGCCGCGCTCGGTGATCGGCCGGATCATCAAGCAGAACGTGGTCGAGACGCTCGTCGAGCTCGACTACGCGAACCACGCGGTGCTGCCGCGCCTCGCCGAGAGCTGGACCCAGGTCTCGCCGACCGAATGGCGGTTCAAGCTGCGCGAGGGCGTGACCTTCCACGACGGCACGCCCTTCGACGCCGACGCGGTGGTCTACTCGCTGGAGCGCACCCTCGACCCGACGCTCACCTGCATCACCCGCACCAAGTATTTCGGCGGTGTCGAGCTGACCGCCAAGGCCGCCGATCCGCATACCGTCGTCTTCACCACGGCGACGCCGATGCCGATCCTGCCGACCCTGCTGGCGCAGGTGGCGATTTCCTCGGTCAACACGCCCAAGGGCGAGTACACGGCCGATCCGATCGGAACCGGCCCCTTCGAGTTCGACAGCTGGACCCAGGGCGAGAACGTCAAGCTCTCGCGCTTCGACGGTTACTGGGGCGCCGCGCCGAAGATCGCCGGCGCGACCTATGTCTGGCGCACCGAATCCTCGGTCGCGGCGGCGATGGTCGCGACCGGCGAGGCGGATCTGGCGTTCTCGATCGCGCCGCAGGACGCGACCGACCCCGCGACGGACAAGGTCTATCCGAATTCCGAGACGGCCATGTTCCGGCTTTCGGTCGACATTCCGCCGCTGAACGACATTCGCGTGCGCAAGGCGATCAACCTCGCGATCGACCGGCAGGCCTTCCTCGGCACCGTCGTCAGCCCGGAGGCCGAGCTCGCCGAGCAGCAGGTCGGGCCGAGCGTGCTCGGCCACAACCCGAACCTGAAGCCCTGGCCCTACGACCCGGAACAGGCGAAGGCGCTGCTCGCGGAGGCCGCCGCCGACGGCGTCCCGGTCGATACCGAGATCCGCATGATCGGCCGTCCGGCGATGTTCGCCAACAGCAGCGAGTTCGTCGAGGCCGCCGCCGAGATGCTGCGCGCGGTCGGGCTCAACATCAAGCTCGACAATCTCGAGATGACGCAATGGCTCGCGATGGCCAACAAGCCCTTCGCCCCGGATCGTCAGCCGAACGTGTTTCTCACCATGCACGACAACAACGGCGGCGACGCGGCCTTCACCGCGTTCTTCAAATACGACAGCGACGGGCGGCAGAGCGAGATCCACGACCCTGAGATCGACAGCCTGATCGAGCGCGCGGGCGCGGCCTCCGGCGAGGAGCGCGCGGCGCTCTACCAGGAGGCGTTCCGTCGCGTCTACGAGGACATCGTCGCCGACGCGCCGCTGTTCCACATGGTCAACTACATGCGGGTGGGCGAGCGCCTCGACTTCACGCCGACGATCGCGAACGCGGTCGAGCTGCAGTTGACGAAGCTCAACGTCAAGTCGCCCTCGTAAGCCACCGGGGCCGAGGCCGGCATCGCCTCGGCCCCCTTTCGGCGCGGTCAAGAAACGGATGTCCGGCGGAGGAGGCGGGACAATGGGTTATTTCATCTTCAGGCGATCAATCCAGAGCCTGTTTTCCCTCGTGGCGCTGGTCATTCTGGTGTTCTTCCTGTCGCGGCTGACCGGTTCGCCGGCGGATCTCTACCTGCCGCAGGACGCGACCGACGCGATGCGCCAGCAATTCGACGCCCAGCACGGTCTCGACAAGCCGATCCATCTGCAGTTCGCGCAATTCCTGATCGGGCTCGCCCGTTTCGACCTCGGCCAGTCGATCCAGTTCTCCCGTCCCGCGATCGACGTGGTCCTGCAGGCCTTTCCCACGACCCTGATGCTGGCTGCTGTCACGCTGCCGATCATCCTGACGGTCTCGATCGTGACCGGCTCGCTCGCGGCGATGCGGCCGGGCGGGCTTTTCGACCGGGTCGCGAGCATCCTCTCGCTGATCGGGGCCAGCACGCCGAACTTCTGGGTGGCGATCGTGGGGGTGATCGTCTTCGCGGTGACGCTCAAATGGCTCCCCACCTCGGGAACGGGGACGCCGCTGCACTGGGTGCTGCCGGTCACCGTCCTCGCGCTGCGGCCGACCGGCGTGCTGGTGCAGGTGGTGCGCAGCTCGATGGTGACGGCGCTCGGCTCGGTCTACGTGAAGACCGCGCGGTCCAAGGGCGTGAGCAGGCGGGCGATCGTCTTCGTGCACGCCCTGCGCAACGCTCTGCTGCCGGTCATCACCGTGGCGAGCGACCAGCTCGCCGGCATCGTGAACGGCGCCGTGATCGTCGAGACCGTGTTCGGCTTTCCGGGCATCGGCAAGCTGATGATCGACTCGGTCCTGCTGAAGGATTTCGCCGTCATCCAGGCCGCCGTCCTCGTCACCGCGCTCGCGGTCTTCATCATCAACATCATCGTGGACATCACCTATGCGCTCGTCGATCCTCGCATCCGGCACAGCTGAGATGGCAACCACGGCCACCGACCCCCGCGACGCGCCGGCGCCCTCGGCCTTCCGCGAGATTCTCTCGACGCTCGGCCAGGACAGGTTCGCCGCCGTCTCCGCCGCCTTCCTGACGCTGGTGCTGCTCTGCGCCATCTTCGGGCCGACGCTGCTCGGCGAGCAGGCGCGGGCGATGAACCTGACGCAGCGCAACGCGGCGCCGTTCCAGCTCGACCGGCCCTGGCTCTACATCCTGGGCGCCGACGCGCTTGGCCGCAGCCTGCTCGCGCGGATCGTCGTCGCCAGCCAGAACACGATGCTCATCGCCGGTCTCGCCGTGCTCGGCTCGACCCTGATCGGCGGCTGCCTCGGCCTCTACGCCGGCTTCAAGGGCGGCGCGATCGCCTCGTTCCTGCTGCGCGTCGCCGACGCCATCATGAGCTTCCCGACCATGCTGCTGGCCGTGATCGTGCTCTTCGTCTTCGAGCCCGGCGTGACCAACGTGATCCTGGTGCTCGCGATCTCGCGCATCCCGATCTTCCTGCGCACGGTGCGCGCCGAGGTGCTGGAACTGCGCCAGCGGCTCTTCGTGACCTCGGCGTTGGCCATGGGCGCCTCGACCTGGCGCATCCTGTTCCTGCATATCGCGCCCATGGTGATGCCGACGGTGATCAATCTGGCCGCCCTCGAGATGGCCTACATCATGCTGGTCGAATCCGGGCTCAGCTTCCTCGGCATCGGCATCCAGCCGCCCGAGGCGTCCTGGGGCCTCATGGTGGCCGACGGCCGCAACTACATCGGTTCGGCCTGGTGGGTGGCCTTCTGGCCCGGCCTCGCGATCATGCTGGTGACGATGTCGCTCAATCTCTTCTCCAACTGGCTGCGCATCGCGACCGACCCGGTCGAGCGCTGGCGGCTCCAGAGCTCGGCGGAATGATCATGGCAAACGCTCCCCTTCTCGAAGTGCGGAACCTGAACATCGAATTCCCGACCCGCCGCGGCAGCGTGAAGGCCGTCGATGGCGTCGGCTGGACCATCCGCCAGGGCGAGACCCTGGCCATCCTTGGCGAAAGCGGCTCGGGCAAGAGCGTCAGTTCCTCGGCGGTGATGGACCTGATCGACACGCCCCCCGCCGTCATTTCCTCGGGCGAGATCCTGCTGCGCGGCGTCGACCTGCTGCGCATGCCGACGCGGGAGCGCCAGAAGGTCAATGGCAGGACCATCTCCATGATCTTCCAGGACCCGCTGGCCGCGCTCAATCCGGTCTATCCGATCGGCTGGCAGATCGCGGAGACCATGCGGGTGCATGGCGTCGATCCGGAGACGGCGCATCGGCGGGTGGTCGAACTGCTCGAACGCGTCGGCATCGACGATCCCGAGCGCCGGGCGCGGGACTATCCGCACCAGTTCTCCGGCGGCCAGCGCCAGCGCATCATGATCGCCTCGGCCATCGCGCTGAAGCCCGACCTGCTGATCGCCGACGAGCCGACCAGCGCGCTCGACGTCACGGTCGAGGCGCAGGTGCTCGACCTGCTGAAGGAGATCCAGGCCGAGAGCGGGATGGGCATGGTGATCATCACCCACAACCTCGGGGTCGTGGAGCGGGTCGCCGACCGCGTCGTGGTGATGCAGGCCGGGCGTATCGTCGAAAGCGGCGCCGTGGCCGAGGTGATGGCGGCGCCGAGCCACCCCTATACCCGCAAGCTGCTCGACTCGCTGCCGGGCCGGCATGGTTTCGCCACGCCGGAGCCGGTGACGACCGCGGCCTCCGCGCCGCTCCTCGACGTCGCCCATGTCTCCAAGGTCTATTTCGGCCGGCCTCGGCTCCTGAGCAAAAGGCCGGTCGAACAGCTTCGGGCGGTGGACGACGCGAGCTTCACCCTGTCGCGCGGCGAGACGCTCGGCATCGTCGGCGAATCCGGCTCGGGCAAGTCGACGCTCGCGCGGATGCTACTCGGGCTCGATGCCCCGACCGAGGGGCGGATCGCGTTCGAGGGCAGGAACCTGACCGGTCTCTCGCCGGCCGAGACATTCGACATCCGCCGCCGCATGCAGTTCGTGTTCCAGGACCCGACCGCCTCGCTCAATCCGCGGATGACGATCCGGCAGATCATTTCCGAACCCTGGGCGATCCATCACGGCGTCCTCCCGCGCGAGCTTTGGCGGGCCCGCGTCGCCGAACTGCTCGGGAAGGTCGGGCTCAAGCCCGAACACGCCGACCGGCACCCGCATCAGTTCTCCGGCGGCCAGCGCCAGCGCGTCGCGATCGCGCGGTCGCTGGCGTTGAACCCCGACCTCATCGTCTGCGACGAGGCGGTCTCCGCGCTCGACGTCTCGATCCAGGCGCAGGTGATCGACCTGCTGAAGGATTTGCGCCGCGACCTCGGCCTCGCCTATGTCTTCATCGCGCACGATCTGGCGCTGGTGCGCGATTTCGCCACCTCGGTCATCGTGATGTACCGGGGGCGGATCGTCGAGCAGGGGCCGGTCGAGGAGGTCTACGGAGATCCGAAGCACGACTATACCCGGCGCCTGCTCGCGGCGAGCGGCGGCGCGCTCGGCGGCGAGGCGGCCTGAGCATGGCCGCGAGCCCGGAGGGCGGGGACGCCGCGCGCCGCCGCGCCCCCTCGCTCACGGCGCTGTTTCTGCTCTGCCTCGAGATCGGCCTGTTCAGCTTCAGCGGCGGCCTGTCGGGCTGGCTGCATCAGGAATTCGCGCGCCGGCGCGGCTGGATCGACGAGGACGATTTCGCCAGCAGCCTCGCGATCGCCCAGATGCTGCCCGCGCGCCCTTCGTGCCCCGGATCCGCGTTGCCAGGATCGCCGAATACCTCCTGTGCTTCCACGACGGACGCGAGCCTGGAAATTGGTTGCGCGCTCGTCGAACCGGGTCGCGACGCGGCGGAATTGCTTGAGCTCGCGGAAAAGAGCGCTCGATCCGGTTCCGCCGTCGGTAGAGTTCGGGTGCGACGCTGCGCCGAAGGTGGATGCGACTCCGGGTCGGGATATGCGCGGTGCCGCCGTGGCCGTTTATCGGATCGACCAAGGCTCGGCTGTCGTAGCCCCGGTCGGCGATCAGCGGCGCGGCCGGCAGCGCCTCGATCCGTTCCGGCGCCACGGTCTTCTCCGGGGCCTGCCCCCCCCCGAAAGGATGAGCCGCGCCGGCGGCCCGTTTCGGTCGACCACGGCGTGGATCTCCGTGCTCAATCCGCCGCGAGAGCGACCGGGGGCGTGATCCGCGCCCCCTTTTTCTCCGCCAGCCGCGTGCTGGTGGGCGCGGACGATCGAGCTGTCGATGAGTTGCAAGGTTTGCCGCGAGCGCTTCGGACATCCGCTGCCAGACACCCCGCTTCGCCCAGCGATTGAAGCGGTTGTAGATCGTCGTATGAGGACCGTAGCGCTCAGGCAGGTCACGTCACGGCGGGCCGGTGCGCCGGACATAGAAGATCCGTTCACCATCCGCCGATCATCAACCCGAGCTTTGCCGCGGCCCTCCGGCGGAAGATGGACAGCGACGACCAACCAGTCCGCTTCGCTCAGATCATATCGCCCCATCTCGACAAGAGTTGAGTACAGGCTCTACCGGGCAGCTCGGGGGTTGAGGGGCGCATCCACCTTAGCCGCCACGCCATCCGCCGATCTGTTCAAGCGCGTCTCGGCTGTGGCTCGGCATGGGAGTATTGGCTCCGTCCCAATCTCGGCGCAGCCGCCCGCTCATCACCCGCGCGGTCGCCGCGTCCTGCGCGATCCGCGCCGGCACCGTCTCGAACCGCCGTCCATCGCTTGATCGGGTCGTCCATCGTCACACTCATCGCTACCTCGTCCTTGCAGCATGAGCAGATTTTCACTGGGTCACTACATGGGCTTCTACGCCCGGCCCAGATCGTGCGCGACGCCCGCGACCATGGCGTCGAGATTCGCCCGATTTGCGTCAGCGCCAGCCGCTGGGATTGCACGCCGGAGCCGACCGGGGATCCGGATCGTTTCGCGGTTCGGCTCGGGCTGCGGATGGCCAAGCGGCTCCGGAACGCCCACGCGGCGGCGCTGATCGCGGCGCGCGGTGGAGCGCCCTTCCCTTCCGTGGACGATGTCTGGCGCCGCGCCGGGATTGCCCCCTCGGCCTTGGTTCGGCTCGCCGAGGCCGACGCTTTTCGTCCGAGCCTCGGCCTCGCGCGGCGCGAAGCGCTCTGGGCGATCAAGGCGCTGCGCGACGCACCCTTGCCGCTCTTCGCCGCCGCCGATGCCCGCGCCGGGGAAACAACGGCTGAGGCGCGAGAGCCGGAGGCCACGTCGCGCGCGATGACACCGCGGGCCGAGGTCGCGTCCGACTATCGGCACGCGGGGCTGTCGTTGCGCGGGCACCCGGTCGCCTTCCTCCGCGCCGAGCTGGCGGGACGCCGTGTCGTCACCTGCGCCGAGGCGATGGCCGCGTCCTGACCGTGGCCGGGCTCGTGCTCCCGCGCCAGCGGCCCGGCTCCGCCAAGGGCGTCTTCTTCGTCACGCTCGAGGACGAGACCGGCGTCGCCAATGTCATCGTCTGGCCGAAGCTCTCCGAGCGCCGGCGCCGCGTCCTGCTCGGCGCGAGCGTGCTCGCCGTGCGCGGGCGCGTCCAGCGCGAGGGATCCGTGGTGCATCTCATCGCACAGGGGCTGAGGGATATGTCTTCGCTCGGCAAAAAGACGCTATGAGGCTGGTCGCCCAAGGGGTTGGCCGCTCCCGCACCGCGGCCGAAGTTACCCGGCTGGCCGAGTTACATCATCTTTTCAGCTCGAAAATAACTGACTCGAGCGCCTCCAAGAACTTGACATCAGATCCCGTCGGGGCTCCGAAATCCTGCAATCTCATAGCGCACTCCTGAAGACCTTCCAAAAAACATGAAACCATTTCATTCCATTTTCCATCACGGAACACCTCATATTTCAGTTGAGGAGCACACGTATATGTGTGTTTCTTTCTATTTATACGGGATCTTGGCGGGTGAAATTTGGAAATTTCTTTATTCATTATAATTGGAACATAGTGCACCGTCAATGAAAGGTCCCGAAGTGATGTTCTGCAGAGCTTATCATTCAACGATGGAATCGAGGAATTTCGAACCTCTCTAACAAAATTAACAACGGATGCCTCAGTTTCAGAAGAGGATAATATTTTCATTACTATCTAGGACTACAATTAAGATCAGGATATCTTCTGTGAGTGATCTTGTACGCGTTTAGTTCGATATTCTGCGCGACAACGGCTGGGTATCTTGAGTTAAATACATGCTGATTTAAATACTCTACGTTGTTTGCGGCCAAGTAGCTTGCGGTATATCGCCCACTGGGAACCCTGTCCGCGGAGATGATCCCGATTTTTCTGATTTCCCCGGTTGTAACGTCAAGAAGGTGGTAGAGTTCGGTTTTCCGAAGGCTACGGGAATCATTTCCGTGCACTCGTTCTAGTGCGTCCGCGTCCGCGTTCAAAACATCTGCGACCTGGTCAGGATTTTGTTGGATCCAAGTCGCGGTGATATACAGACCACCTACGACCAAGACACTGCCCTCATAGATTAAGGGTAGCGCTGGCAGAAAAGCCATAGACGATTGCGCGCCAAATCTCTCGGCATCGCTTGAGGCAGCTTTTCCCTGGTTCGGCGCCGCAGGCTTTCCGCCGGAATAAGGGGCTCCACCAAATGAATAGTTGGCCATGGAACCCGATCCAGCTGTGTAGCCGGACAGGTATGATTGCTGATATGCTACGGCCTCAGGCCCGCCATCCACCACTTTCTGATGGAACGCGGTGTTCGGGGAAAAGTACTCCTGCGATCCGTCAGACCATTGTTGGAGCAGATTCCCACTCGGATCGCTCTGATTCACGGGACTGTTCCCGGCATAGGCGAAGCGGTTGGTGCCGACGCCCGGGAGGGTGACGTCGAGCCAGTCCGGCGAGGTGAAGAGGCTGAGCTTCGGATCGTAGTAGCGGGCGTTGAGGAACTGGAGCTCGGGCCCGGCGTCGTAGCGCTCGCCGATGTAGCCGTGGCTC
>QFPW01000014.1 GCA_003241785.1 Rhodovulum sulfidophilum
TGTTTCAGCTTCGCGGCGCTGTCGTATGATACGAAGAGTTCGGGAATGGGGGCGAGGTTGGACGCGGTCATCAGGAAACCCTTGGTACTGATTCGACACTCCCCGGGGTGTTAGCAGCGGCGCGCGGGGGGGTCAAAGCCGCGGCACTCGCGGGACGCGTTTTCTCGTCGCACCGCAGCGAAACCGCCACTTTCCGACCGCCAATGACGCTTTGACGAGCGACATTGGCACTTTGAACGTCCCGAAGCGGGAAATGGAGGGATGATGATCAGCCCGGCTTTCGTGGCCATGATGGCCGACTACAACGCCGAGATGAACCGGCGGGTCTATGGCGCCGCCGCGCGGCTGCCGGCCGCCGCGCGGCGCGCCGACGGCGGCGTTTTCTGGAAGTCGATAGAGGGCACGCTGTCGCATCTCGTCTGGGCCGACGAGATGTGGCTGTCCCGGTTCGGGGTCGGGACGCCGCCGCCGGTCGGCATCGCCGCGAGCGACCGCTACCACGCGGATTTCGACGCGCTGGCGGCGCGGCGCGTGGCGCTCGACGCGGCGATCCGCGACTGGGCGGCGCGGGTCACCCCGGCCGAGCTCGAGGGCGATCTCGTCTGGATGAGCGGCGCCACCGGCCGCGAGATGCGAAAGCCGCGCGCGATGTGCGTGGTCCAGATCTTCAACCACCAGACGCATCACCGCGGCCAGGTCCACGCGCTGCTGACCCGGGCGGGCGAGGACACCGGCGCGACGGACCTGCCGTTCATCCTGTGACCTTGGTCCGGGACTCTCTCTACAACCCGCTCTCCGCTGCCCCGGGCTCGACCCGGGGCCTCGAGGCTCGCGAGCGAGCGCCCGGAAGAGGTGGGGTCGAGGCCCCGGATCAAGTCCGGGGCAGCGGAAGGTCCGGCGCGGCGCCAGTGAGCTGGAGCGGCCGACGTGGCTCGAACGACCGACCCGCCGACCCGCCGCGGCGCCACGCCCGGGCGCCTTGTGCGCCGGGGCGCGGCGGGGCAGGGTGCGGCGCCCCAGTCCGGAGACGCCCGCCATGACCGCCCGCCTCGACCTCGATTTCGTCCGCGCCCAGTTCCCGGCCTTCGCCGAGCCGAGCCTCGCGGGCCAGGCGTTCTTCGAGAACGCCGGCGGCTCCTATGCCTGCGCCCCGGTGATCGACCGGCTGACGCGCTACTATCGCGAGACCAAGGTGCAGCCCTACGCGCCCTATCCGGCGAGCGCGCGCGCGGGCGCCGGGATGGACGAGGCGCGTGCCCGGCTCGCCGGGCTGATGGGCGTCGAGACCGACGAGCTCATGTTCGGCCCCTCGACCAGCCAGAACACCTATGTGCTCGCCCGGGCCTTCGCGGGCTGGCTCGCGCCCGGCGACGCGATCGTCGTCACCGACCAGGACCACGAGGCCAATTCCGGCGTCTGGCGGCGGCTCGGCTCGGAAGGGATCGAGGTCCGCGAATGGCGGGTCGATCCGGTCAGCGGCCATCTCGATCCCGCCGCGCTGCCGGCGCTGCTCGACGGCGCGAAGCTGCTCGCCTTCCCGCATTGCTCGAACATCGTCGGCGAGGTGAATCCGGTGGCCGAGATCGTGGCGCTGGCGCACGCGGCGGGCGCGGTGACCTGCGTCGACGGCGTTTCCTACGCGCCGCACGGGCTGCCGGACGTCGGCGCGCTCGGAACCGACATCTATCTCTTCTCGGCCTACAAGACCTATGGGCCGCACCAGGGGATCATGGTGGTGCGCCGGGCCCTTCGCGACGCCTTGCCGAACCAGGGGCATTTCTTCAACGACGGCGTCGCGGCCAAGCGGCTGACGCCGGCGGGGCCGGATCACGCGCAGATCGCCGCCTGCGCCGGGATCGCCGACTACGTCGACGCGGTCGACGCGCATCACTTCGGCGCCGATCCGGTCGCGCCGCGGGCGCGGGCGGCGCGGGTGCTGGCGCTGCAGGCGGCGCACGAGGCGCGGCTGCTCCAGCCGCTGCTCGATTTCGTCGCCGGACGGAACGACGTCCGGCTGATCGGCCCCGCGACCGCCACGCGCCGGGTTCCGACCGTCGCGCTCGCGCTCGACCGGCCGGGCGAGGCGGTGGCGGCCGCGCTGGCGGCGCACGGGATCATGGCGGGGGGCGGGCATTTCTACGCGGTCCGGGTGCTCCGCGCGCTCGGGATCGACCCGGAGGTCGGCGTGCTGCGGCTCAGCTTCGTCCATTACACGCATCCCGACGAGGTCGGACGGCTGATCGAGGCCCTGAAGACGGAACTCTGAGCCGGCTCGGCGGTTCTCCGGCCGATGACCGATCTGCGCCCCCGCCTGTTCCGCTTCCGTCGCGACCTGCGGCTCGACGACAATCCCGGGCTCGCCGCCGCCGCGGAGGGCGGTCCGGTGATTCCAGTCTTCGTCCTCGACGCCGAGACCGAGGCGCTCGGCGCCGCCGCGAAATGGCGGCTCGGCCAGTCGCTCGCCGATCTCGACGCGACGCTGCGCGCGCGGCGGAGCCGCCTCGTGCTGCGGCGGGGCGATCCCGCGGTGGTGCTTCCCGATCTCGCGCGCGAGACGAACGCGGGCGCGGCGCATTGGGGGCGCGTCTATCTGCCCGCCACCGCCGAGGCGGACTCCCGCGCGCGCGCCGCGCTCGAGAAGCAGGGCGTGGCGGTGGTTGAGCATCCGGGCTTCCTGCTGCGCGAGCCCTGGACGATCCGGACCGGCGCGGGCACGCCGTTCAAGGTCTACACGCCCTTCGCCAAGGCCGCCGCCGCCGATCCGATCGCCGCCTGCATCGACGCGCCAAGCCTGTCTTCGCCGGACAACTGGCCCGGCTCGGACGCGCTCGAAGACTGGCATCTCGGCGCGGCGATGAACCGGGGCGCGGGGATCGTGGCGAAATACGCCCGCGTGGGCGAGAACGCCGCGCGCGCGCGGCTCGACGCCTTCCTCGACGGGCTGGTGCGCGACTATGCCCGCGACCGCGACCGGCCGGACCGCGACGGGACCTCGGGCCTCTCGGAGAACCTGACCTATGGCGAGATCTCGCCCCGGCGGATCTGGCACGCGGCCGAGCGCGCGGGCGGCGGCGGCGTCGACACCTTCCGGCGCGAGCTGCTCTGGCGCGAGTTCGCCTGGCACCTGATCTGGCACGACCCCGAGCTTCCCACGCGCAACTGGCGGCGGGACTGGGACGCGTTCGGCTGGCGGAAGGACAACGCCGACGCCGAGGCCTGGCGCCGCGGCATGACCGGCGAGCCGATGGTCGACGCGGGCATGCGCGAGCTGTTCGTCACCGGGCGGATGCACAACCGGGTGCGGATGATCGTCGCGAGCTATCTCACCAAGAACCTGCTCACCCACTGGCGGGTCGGGCTCGACTGGTTCGCCGACTGCCTCACGGACTGGGACCCGGCGGCCAATGCGATGAACTGGCAGTGGGTGGCGGGATCGGGCCCGGACGCGGCGCCGTTCTTCCGCGTCTTCAACCCGGCGACCCAGGCCGAGAAATTCGATCCCGACCGCGCCTATCGCCGCCGCTTCCTCGCGGATTTCGGCGGGCGGCGACCGGAGCCGGAGGCGCTCGATTTCTTCGCCGCCGCGCCGCGCGCCTGGAAGCTCGATCCGGCGGCGCCCGCGCCCGCGCCGCTGGTCGATCTCGGCGACAGCCGCAAACGCGCGCTCGGCGCGTACGAGCGGCACCGGGCCGGCTGACCCGGCGCGCGACGCACGATCACGAAACGTTGCAAAACCGTTACAGGGCGGGGCATAGTGCCGCGGGAAACAGGGACGACGGCCATGCAGGTAATCACCACGCTCAAGGGTCAGAAGGGGCTTCCGCCCTGGTTCGCCGCCTCGTTCGAGGTGCTGAAGGGCATAGAGACGGGGCGGGTGGACATCGCGCTGCCCGACGGCCGGATCTTCCGGGTCGAGGGCGGCGAGGGGCCGACGGCGCGGCTCGACGTGCGTGACCCCGAGCTCTTCGCCCGGGTGGCGCGCGAGGGCGAGCTCGGCTTCTGCGAAGCCTATATGGACGGCTGGTGGGACACGCCCGACCTGCAGGTCCTGCTCGACGTGCTGCTCTCGAGCAAGAACTGGGTCAGGCGCAACCATCCGCTCGCCATGGTGGTCCGGCTCTACCAGGGCGCGCGCCACTGGATGAACCGTAACACCAAGGACCAGGCGCGGAAGAACATCTCGTATCACTACGATCTCGGGAACCAGTTCTACGGCCGCTGGCTCGACGAGACGATGACCTATTCCTCGGCGATCTTCGAGAATCCCGCCGAGGAGCTCGCGGCGGCGCAGCGGCGCAAATACGCGAGCGTCTGCGACCGGATCGGCGTGACGCCGGACGCCCAGCTGCTCGAGATCGGCTGCGGCTGGGGCGGGTTCGCCGAATTCGCCGCGAAGGAGCGGGGCGCCAAGGTGCGCGGCCTCACCATCAGCCGCGAGCAGCACGATTTCGCCAGGGAGCGGATGTTCCGCCAGGGGCTCAACGAGCGCGTCGAGATCGTCATGCGCGACTACCGCGACGAGAAGGACAGTTTCGACGGCATCGCCTCGATCGAGATGTTCGAGGCGGTGGGCGAGAAATACTGGCCGGTCTATTTCGACGCGGTGCGCGAGCGGCTCAGGCCGGGGGCGCAGGCGACGCTGCAGGTGATCACGGTCGCGGATTCGCTGTTCCCGACCTACCGCAAGACGGTCGATTTCATCCAGAAGTACATCTTCCCGGGCGGCATGCTGCCGAGCCCGACCGCGCTGCGCTCGGAGATCGAGCGGGCGGGGCTGCGCTTCGTCGGCTCGATCGAGTTCGGCCAGAGCTATTCGGAGACGCTGCGCCGCTGGCACGGCACCTTCGAGAGCGCCTGGGACGAGATCAAGCCGCTCGGCTTCGACGAGCGCTTCCGCCGGATGTGGGTGCTCTACCTCACCTCCTGCGCCGCCGCCTTCCGCGGTGGCACGACCGATGTGACGCAGGTCACGATGGCCCGCGCCGGCTGATCCCGCGCGCCGGCCGGGCGAGGCGGGCTCAGCCCGCCGGGCCAGCGTCGGGCAGCACGTCGAGCGGGGCGCCCTCGTCGAGGATCAGCACCACGCAGGGACCGGCGGCGTCGATCACCGGCGCGTGGCGGTCGCCGGGGCGCGACAGGATGAGGTCGCCGCGGCCGAAGGTCCGGTCCGCCTCGTGCATCAGCCCGCGCAGGATCAGCGCCGAGGAGGGGCCGCGGTGCTCGTGTTCGGGCAAGGCGACGCCCGCGTCGCAGCGCAGGAGCCGGAGCGTGCCGGGGCCGCTGAGCGGAACCGGGACCACCGCGACGCCGGGGCCGACCGGATTCCAGCCGAGCGCGGTCAGCGCCGAGCCGAGCCGCTCGCGCAGGCAGCGGGGCAGATGGTCGATCGCCGCGCAGCGCTGCGCCTCCGCGGCGGGATAGGGCAGCGCGAAGCCGCGCGGCTCCGGCTCCGCGCGGTCGAGCTCGGCCACGTCCTCCGCCGCGTCGATGCGCGACAGGATCCGCGCGAGATCCGGCTTCTGGCAGCAGCCCGGCGCGGGTTCGGTGAGCAGCGCGCCGCCCAGCGCCTCGAGCCGGCTCAGATGGTCGCGGCACCGCGGGCAGAAGGTGAGATGGCCGGCGACGATCAGGCACATGCCGTCGCCGAGCGAGCCGTCGGCGTAGGCGGCCAGGATATCGGCCGGCACATGACCCCTGTTCATCGGCAAAGCTTGTCCATCCTTTCTCCACCCTGCTACGAGCGTCGCACCGGTTCGGATCACTGTCATCGCGAATGACGCGAAGCGCGGCGGAAGGCAACAGGCGGGTTACAAGGTATGCGTGAGGTTTTTCTTGTCGAGCCGCTGGGCGATCCGAGGCCCTTCGCCGCCCTGACCGGCCTGGACGCGGCGGCGGCGGCCCCCGAGGCGGCGGAGCTGCGCGACCACGCGATCGTCGCGTCCGCGGACGGGATCGCCCTCGGGCCCGGCCGGCGGCCGGGCGCGGCGGCGCGCGGGGTGGTCGTCGCACTCGATCCCAAGGCGCGGGAACGTCTCGACTACTTCATGGCCGCGACCGGCGCGGCCGGGCTCGTCGCGGGCGTCACCGTCGCGGGCGCGCGCCGCGTGGTCGATACCTTCGTGCTGACCCCCGCCGTGGCGGGGCGCGACTGGAGCCGCGCCGCCTGGGAGGGCGAGTGGCGCGATCTCGTCTGCGAGGCGGCCGAGGAGGTCGCGCGCCATTTCGGCTCGACCGATGCGAAGCGGATCCCCGAGCTCATGCTCGGCATCGGCTACCGCGCGCTCGCCCGCGCCCGGGGCCGCCGCGACGCGACGCCGGTCGCGCTGCGCTCGGGGCTGGGCGGCGGCGACGTGGTCGAGGAGCGGCTCGAGATCGCCTATGCTAACTATTTCTGCGTCGAGGAGCACCTGCTGCGCTTCCGCCGCTTCGACGGCGACCTCTCGGGCCCGATCCTGCGCGCGGCCTTCACGAGCGGCGACGCCGCGACGATCCTCCCCTACGATCCGAAGCGCGACGCGGTGCTCCTGATCGAGCAGTTCCGCGCCGGCCCCCAGGCGCGGCGCGATCCGCGGCCCTGGTGCCTCGAGGCGGTGGCCGGGCGCTGCGATCCGATGGAGGACGACGCGGCGACCGTGCGCCGCGAGGCGCTCGAGGAGGCGGGGCTGACGCTCGGCCGGATCGAGCGCATCGGCGGCTATTATCCCTCGCCCGGCACGATGAGCGAGTATATCACCGCCTTCGTCGGCGAGGCGGATCTCGCCGGGGCGGGCGGCGAGCACGGGCTCGCCGTAGAGGACGAGAACATCCGCGCCTTCGTCGTGCCGCGCGCGACCGCGCTCGAGGCCGTCGCCAGCGGAGAAGTGAACAACGCGCCGCTGCTCATCTCGCTGCTCTGGCTCGAGAAGCACGCCGATCGGCTGAGGGCCGCCTGGGCCGATGCTTGATGCCCGCGAGCGGAGGGGCTAAGCCCTGAGACCAACATCACCAGTGCGCCGGGGTTTGGCATGAAGACCGCGTTGGATTTGGCTCAGGCCGTCGGGAACACGCCGCTGATCCGGTTGCGCAAGGCATCCGAGATCACCGGATGCGAGATCCTCGGCAAGGCCGAGTTCATGAACCCCGGCCAGTCGGTCAAGGACCGCGCCGCGCTCTTCATCATCCAGGACGCGGTGGCGCGCGGCGCGCTGCGCCCCGGCGGGACCATCGTCGAGGGCACCGCCGGCAATACCGGGATCGGGATCGCGCTCATCGGCGCCTCGATGGGCTACAAGAGCGTCATCGTGATCCCCGAGACCCAGACCCAGGAAAAGAAGGACATGCTCCGGCTCGCCGGCGCCACGCTGGTCGAGGTGCCGGCGGCGCCCTACCGCGACCCGAACAATTACGTGCGCTATTCCGGCCGGCTCGCCGAGGAGCTGGCGCGGACCGATCCGAACGGCGCGGTCTGGGCGAACCAGTTCGACAACGTCGCGAACCGGCGGGCGCATGTCGAGACCACGGCGCCGGAGATCTGGGAGCAGACCGGCGGCAAGGTCGACGGCTTCATCTGCGCGGTCGGCTCGGGTGGCACGCTCGCGGGCGTGGCCGAGGGGCTCCGGGCGCGCAATCCCGGCGTCAGGATCGGCCTCGCCGACCCCGACGGCGCGGCGCTCTACAACTACTACAAGCATGGCGAGCTGAAGGCCGAGGGCTCCTCGATCACCGAGGGGATTGGCCAGGGCCGGATCACCGCGAACCTCGAGGGGCTCGCGGTCGACATGCCCTACAACATCCACGACGCCGAGGCGCTGACGATCGTCTTCGACCTGCTCCGGGAGGAGGGGCTCTGCATGGGCTCCTCGACCGGCGTCAACGTCGCGGGCGCGATCCACATGGCCCGCGACATGGGGCCGGGGCATACGATCGTGACGGTGCTCTGCGACTACGGCACGCGCTACCAGTCGAAGCTGTTCAACCCCGACTTCCTCCGGAGCAAGAACCTGCCGGTCCCCGAATGGCTCGAGACGCGGCGCGATGACATCCCGGATGCCCGGGTGGCTTAGCGGCCGCGCGGCCTGGCTCCTCCTCGGCGCGCTGGCGCTCGTCGCGCTCGTCGCCGTCGCGGGGCCGGCCTTCGTCCAGGGCGTCGACGACGCCCCGGTCGCCGACGGCGGCCCGGGCGCCGAGGAGCCGAGCTTCGACGCCGCGTTCAAGCGCGCGGTCGATACGGCGCATGCCGTGCTCGAGTCCGACGCGGCCGACAACCAGGGGATCGACAACGCCCGCGCCAGCCTGATCGCGCTTCGCGCCCGCGCGCTCGACGCGGTCCGGAGCAGCCAGGCGGCCTTCGACGACCTGAACAAGCGCCTCCAGGCGCTCGGCCCCGCGCCCTCGGGCGACGCGACCGAGGCGCCGGAGCTCGCGGATCATCGCAAGCAGCTGAGCGACGAGGTCGCGGCGGCCCAGCTCGCGCTCGTGCACGCGCAGGAGGGCGCGGACGAGCTCGACCGGCTGACGCGCGAGCTCGACCACGAGGCCTGGCGCCGGCTGTCGGTCGAGCTCAGGGCGATGGGGCCGAGCCCGCTCGCGCCGTCGAACTGGCGCGAGACCGTGATCGCCATGAGCGAGCAGCGCGCGCGGCTGAGCGATTCCGCCACCGCCGTGGCGCGCGAGGCGCAGTCGCACGACGTGGTGACCCGCACGCTGCCGCGCAGCCTCGCCATGCTGGTCTTCGGCATCGCGATCACGGTGATCCTGCGCTACCGGCTCACGCGCTTCGTCGAGGACGCGCTCGTGACCGCGCGCTCGCCGCGCCGGATCGCCTGGCTCGTCGCGCTGCGCAACATCGCCCGGCTTCTCGTGCCGGCGGTGGGCGCGGTGCTTCTGTTCGCGGCGCTCGATCCGGTGCTGCTGATGGGCGGCAACTCGGTCCATCTTTTCACGCTGCCGCGCTTCGTGCTGGCGCTGATCGGGGCCGGCTGGCTCGCCAGCAGCGTCTTCTCGCCCCGGCTGCCGCAGTACCGGCTGGCGCCGCTCGACGACGCCGAGGCGCGGCGCGGCGCGCGGTTCAGCCACGTGCTCGGCGCGGTCCTCGCGGCGCATTTCTTCATCGTGGACCAGCTCGGCGGCTGGCAGCTGACGCCGGCGGCCAACAGCGTGCTGCACTTCCCGCTGACGCTGATCGGCGGCTTCTGGATGTGGCGCGTCTCCCGCCTGGTCGCGGCGGCGCTGCGCAACATCGCCATCCGCGACGCGGCGCTGCCGCAGGACGAGCGGGTGAGCGCGCTCGGGCTCAACCTGCTGTCCTTCCTCGAGCGCGCGATCTGGCTCATCGGCGTCGCCGCGCCGATCCTCGCCGCGATCGGCTTCTTCGCCGCCTCGCAGGCGATGCTCTATCCGATGATCCTGACGCTCGGGCTCTTCGGGGCCAATCTCGTGCTCTTCGACCTGATCAGCCAGACCGCGCGCGGGCTGATGTGGCGTCCCGACGGCGTGACGGCCGAGAGCGGGCTCGGGCCGGTGATCCTCGTCACAGTGCTCGTGCTCGTCTCGACGCCGCTGCTCGCGCTGATCTGGGGCGCGAGGACCACCGACATCACCGCCGTCTGGCTGATTCTGCGCGAGGGCGGCAGCCTCGGCGGCATCCATATCTCGCTCGGCCTGATCGCGAGCTTCCTCGCGGTCTTCGGGATCGGCTTCGCGCTGACGCGCACCGCGCAATCGGTGCTGATCAGCTCGGTCCTGCCGCGCACCAAGCTCGACATCGGCGGCAAGGCCGCCGTGATCTCGGGCGTCGGCTATCTCGGCTACGCGCTGGCGGGGCTGGCCGCGATCTCGGCGACGGGGATCGATCTCTCGAGCATCGCCATCGTCGCCGGCGCGCTTTCCGTGGGCATCGGCTTCGGCCTGCAGACCATCGTGTCGAATTTCGTCTCCGGCATCATCCTGCTCGTGGAGCGGCCGGTGAAGGAGGGCGACTGGATCGAGGTCGGCGGCTTCTCGGGCTATGTCCGGCGGATCTCGGTCCGCGCCACCGAGATCGAGACCTTCGACCGCGCCAGCGTGATCCTGCCCAATTCCGACCTGATCTCGGGCACGGTGCTGAACCGGACCCATACCGGCATGACCGGCCGGGTGCAGATCCCGGTCAGCGTCACCTACGACGCCTCGGCCGAGGCGGTCGCCGCGATCCTGCTCCGGATCGTCGAGGATCATCCGCTGGTCCTGCGCGAGCCCTCGGCCCGGGTTCTGCTGATGAACCTCGGGCCGGATTCGATGGATTTCGAGATTCGTGCCTGGCTGCGCGACGTGAACTTCTCGCTGTCGGTGAAGTCCGACATCAACTTCGCCGTCGTGGCGCGGCTGCGCGACGAGGGGATCCGGATGCGGTTCTGGGGCCGCGAGACCCCGCCGCCCCCCGCGGAGGCGCCGAAGCCCGAGGAACACGCGGCGCCGCCCGACGGCGCGGCGGCGGAGGCACCCCGCGCCGCGCGCGGGAGCGCTTGACTTTCAACCGCGGTTTCGCGATAGACGCGTCTCCCGAGGGCCATCCGGTCCGGCGGGAGTTCATGCTTTGACAAGCGCGCAGTCCGAAGGCGCGGGGCGATCGGGTCCCGCGAAACGCCGGCGAGGCCGGGGCCGCAAGACGCGGGATACGAAGGAGACGCGAATGTTCGCGGTGGTGAAGACGGGCGGCAAGCAATACAAGGTCGCCAAGAACGATGTCTTTCTGGTCGAGAAGCTGGTCGCCGAGGCCGGTCAGACCGTGGAATTCAATGAAGTGCTGATGATCGGCGGCGAGACCGTGACGGTCGGCGCCCCGCTCGTCGCGGGCGCGGTCGTGAAGGCCGAGGTGCTCGAGCAGACCAAGGGTCCGAAGGTGATCTCCTTCGTGAAGCGCCGGCGCAAGCACTCGTCGCAGCGCACCCGGGGTCACCGGCAGCAGCTGACCCGCGTGCGGATCACCGAGATCCTCGCGGCCGCGAACTGAGGAGTAGAGCGATATGGCACATAAAAAGGCGGGCGGCTCGTCCCGGAACGGCCGCGACAGCAAGGGTCGGCGCCTCGGCGTCAAGAAGTTCGGCGGCGAGCTCGTCGCGCCGGGCAGCATCGTGATCCGCCAGCGCGGCACCAAGTGGTGGCCGGGCTCGGGCGTCGGCCTCGGCCGCGACCACACGATCTTCGCCGTGAGCGAGGGCACCGTGACCTTCCACAAGGGCTACAAGGGTCGCACCTTCGTATCCGTGCTGCCGGTGGCCGAAGCCGCCGAGTAAGCCGCGCTCAAGGGCAGGATACTGCCAGAAGGCCGGCTCCAAAGCCGGCCTTCTTCATTTTCGGGACGGGATTGTCCGCGATGTCCGAACTGACGCTTCCTGACGACTGCCTCGAGACCGAGCGGCTGCGGCTGCGCCGGCTGCGCCCGTCCGACGCCGCGGTGCTGACGCTCTACGCGAGCGATCCCCGGGTCGCGAAGATGACGACGGACATCCCGCATCCCTATCCGCCCGGCTACGCCGAGGCCTATGTCGAGCGCGTGACGCGTCCCGGCGCGCGCGAGCTTGCCTGGGGCATCGACCTCGGCGAGGACGACGCGGGCAACGGGCTGATCGGCCGCATCTCGCTCCGGCGCCTCGCCGACGGCGCGGCCGAGCTCAGCTACTGGATCGCCCCGGCGTTCTGGAACGCGGGCTACGCCTCCGAGGCGGTCGAGGCGGTGGTGCGCCACGCCGACGCGCACGGGATCCCGGCGCTGGTCGCGCAGGTCCTGCAGGACAACGAACGCGCGGCGCGCGCGCTGACCCGCGCGGGCTTCGCCTATCTCGGCGCCGGCGAGGCGCATTCGGTCGGGCGCGGCGCGATGGTGCCCACCTTCCGCTACCGGCGCGAGGCGATCCGATGAAATTCCTCGACCTCGCGCGGGTCCACCTGCGCTCCGGCCAGGGCGGGCATGGCTGCGTCAGCTTCCGCCGCGAGAAGTTCGTCGAGTTCGGCGGGCCCGACGGCGGCGACGGCGGCAACGGCGGCGACGTCTGGGCCGAGGCGGTCGAGGGGCTGAATACGCTGATCGACTACCGCTACCAGCAGCATTTCTTCGCCAAGAACGGCCAGCACGGCATGGGCCAGCAGCGCACCGGCAAATCGGCCGACGACATCGTGCTGAAGGTTCCCGTGGGCACCGAGATCATCGAGGAGGACGGCGAGACGCTGATCGCCGACCTCACACGGCCCGGGCAGCGGCTCCTGCTCGCCAAGGGCGGCAACGGCGGCTGGGGCAACCTGCGCTTCAAGACCGCGACGAACCAGGCGCCCCGCACCGCCAATCCCGGCCTCGAGGGCGTCGAGCGCACCGTCTGGCTGCGGCTGAAGCTGATCGCCGACGCGGGCCTCGTCGGCCTGCCCAACGCCGGCAAGTCGACCTTCCTCGCCGCGAGCTCGAACGCGAAGCCGAAGATCGCCGACTATCCCTTCACCACGCTGCATCCCAACCTCGGCGTCGTCGGCGTCGACGGCGCGGAATTCGTGCTCGCGGATATTCCCGGGCTGATCGAGGGCGCGCATGAGGGGCGGGGGCTCGGCGATCTCTTCCTCGGCCATGTCGAGCGCTGCGCGGTGCTCCTGCACCTCATCGACGGCACCTCCGAGACGCTGGTCGAGGATTACCACGTGATCATCGAGGAGCTCGAGGCCTATGGCGAGGGCCTCGCCGACAAGCCCCGGGTCACCGCGCTCAACAAGATCGACGCGCTCGACGCGGACGAGCTCGCCGAGGCGGTCGCGGCGCTGCGCGAGGCGGCCGGCGGCGAGCAGATCCTGACGCTCTCGGGCGCGACGGGGCAGGGCGTGACCGAGGTCCTGCGCGCGCTCCGCGCCGTGATCCTCGCCGCGCGCGCCGAAACGGGGGCCGCGGAAGAGGAGCGCGCCCCGTGGACTCCCTGACCGCCACTCCCGCGCTCACCTCCGCCGACCGCCTCGCCGCCGCGCGGCGAATCGTCGTCAAGATCGGCTCGGCGCTCCTTGTCTCGGACGAGACCGGCGGGATCCGCATGGGCTGGCTCGAGGGGCTAGCGCGCGACGTCGCCGACCTTCGGTCGCGGGGCAAGGACGTGATCCTCGTCTCCTCGGGCTCGATCGCCCTTGGCCGGCGCGTGCTCGGCCTGCCGAACGCCGCGCTCGCGCTCGAGCAGAGCCAGGCGGCCGCCGCGGTCGGGCAGATCCGGCTCGCCCAGGCCTATGAGACGGTGCTGGCGCCGCACGGGATCACCACCGCCCAGGTGCTGGTGACGCTCGAGGACAGCGAGAACCGCCGCCGCTACCTCAACACCCGCCGCACGCTGGGCACGCTGCTCGAGCTCGGCGTGGTGCCGATCGTGAACGAGAACGACACGGTCGCGACCGACGAGATCCGCTACGGCGACAACGACCGGCTCGCGGCCCAGGTCGCGAGCATGGCGGGCGCCGACCACCTGCTCCTGCTCTCGGACGTCGACGGGCTCTATACCGCCAACCCGCGCGACGACGCCTCGGCGCGCCGCTTCGACGTGGTGGCGAAGATCACGCCCACGATCGAGGCGATGGCCGGCGGCACCGGCTCGGCGATGTCGAAGGGCGGCATGAAGACCAAGCTCCTCGCCGCCAGGGTCGCGAGCCGCGCCGGCTGCGCGATGTCGATCAGCCTCGGCGGCGTCGACCGGCCGATCGCGGCCCTCGAGGCCGGGGCGAACTGCACCTGGTTCGAGGCCGACGGCGACCCGCGCGCCGCGCGCAAGCGCTGGATCCTCGGGATGAAGCCGCGCGGCCGGCTGACGGTCGACGCCGGCGCGATCGCCGCGCTCGGCCGGGGCAAGTCGCTGCTGCCGGCCGGCGTGCGCGGCGTCGAGGGCGGCTTCTCGCGCGGCGATCCGGTCGAGATCGCGGGCCCGGACGGCGCGGTGGTCGCGAAGGCGCTCGCGGGCTACGACGCGCGCGAGGCGCGGCTCATCATGGGCCACCGGTCGGACCGGATCGCGGAGCTGCTGGGCCATCCGGGCCGCGCGGCACTGGTCCATCGCGACGACATGGCTATGTAGGACAGACGACGTTCGAACGGGGAGGGAATCCGGTGGACGGGGCTTTCGACATCGAGACCGAGATGCGCCGCATCGGCGCAACCGCGCGGGCGGCGGCCAGCGACCTCGCCTACGCGTCGTCCGAGCGCAAGGACATGGCGCTGACCGCGGCCGCCCAGGCGCTCTGGGACCGCCGCGCGGAGGTGCTCGCGGCCAATGCCGAGGACATGGCGGCGGCGCGCGGGAAGGGCGTCTCCGGCGCGATGCTGGACCGGCTGGAGCTCAGCGAGGACCGGGTGCGCGCGATGGTCGACGGCCTGCGGGCGATCGCCGCCCAGCCCGATCCGGTCGGCGCGACCCTCGCCGAATGGGACCGGCCGAGCGGGCTGCACATCCGCCGGGTGCGCACGCCGATCGGCGTCGTCGGCGTGATCTTCGAGAGCCGGCCCAACGTCACCGCCGACGCGGGCGCGCTCTGCCTCAAGGCCGGCAACGCCGCGATCCTGCGCGGCGGCTCGGAGAGCTTCCGCAGCGCGCGGGCGATCCACGAATGCCTCGAGGCCGGGCTCGACGCCGCCAATCTGCCGCGCGCGGCGATCCAGCTCGTCCCGACCCGCGACCGCGCCGCCGTGAGCGAGATGCTGCGGATGGTCGATTACATCGACGTCATCGTGCCGCGCGGCGGCAAGGGGCTCGTCGGCCTCGTCCAGGCCGAGGCGCGCGTGCCGGTCTTCGCCCATCTCGAGGGGATCGTGCATATCTACGTCGACCGCGCCGCCGACATGGCCAAGGCGCGCAAGGTGATCCTGAACGCCAAGACCCGGCGCACCGGCGTCTGCGGCGCCGCCGAATGCCTGCTGATCGACCGCGCCTTCTACGAGGCCGAGGGCGCGCCCTTCATCGCCGACCTGATCGCGGCCGGCGTCGAGGTGCGCGGCGACGACACGCTCCAGGCGCTGCCGGGCGTGGTGCCGGCGGACGAGAGCGACTGGGGCCGGGAATATCTCGATTCGATCATCGCGGCGCGGATCGTCGAGGGCGTGGACGATGCCATCGCGCATATCCGCCGCTATGGCTCGCATCACACCGATTGCGTGATCACCGAGGACGACGCGGTGGCGGAGCGATTCTTCCAGCGGCTCGACAGCGCGATCCTGATGCGCAACGCCTCGACCCAGTTCGCCGACGGCGGCGAATTCGGCATGGGCGCGGAGATCGGCATCGCGACCGGCAAGCTCCACGCGCGCGGGCCGGTCGGCGCCGAGCAGCTCACGAGCTTCAAGTATCTCGTCGAGGCGGACGGGGCGGTCCGGGCCTAGGCGGTCGCGGGAAGGTGGGCGGAATCGCCCACCCTACGAGGGCGCGAGGGCCGGTCGATCCCGGAGGGCGTAGGGTGGGCGATTCCGCCCACCGCGCGTGTCAGCCGTTCCACTTGCGGACCGGGCCGCAGTCGATGTGGACGAAATTCGAGCGGCCGTAGTAGCCGACGCCGCCGCCGCCGCATTTCAGCGCCGCGCGCTGGATCGTGCGCACGTCGCGGCTCTTCAGCCGGATGTCCGCCGCCATCGCCCGCATGTGGTAGGAATTGCTGGCCGCGCCGCGCAGCATCCGGTTGGTCTTCTGGGTGCGATAGCCCGAAATCATCAGATAGGGCTCCCTGGTCTCCATGAGCGCCAGGGTCGCCGCCAGATTGTCGATGTTGTTCGGATCGTAGGAGCGCGCCTCGTTCTGCCGCCAGTCGCGCATGAAGTAGCTGATCTCGCTCAGCGCTTCTTTGACGTACTTGCCGTCGACGTAATAGATCGTGTTGATCGATTCGCCGGTCCGCTGGCTGTACATCGCGATGCTTCGGGTATTGCCCGCGCGACGGATCAGACCGGGAGCCCGGGCGTAGACCGGCGCGGCCGCGACGGTGCACAGCCCGGCGAACACGCCTAGGATTGTCCGGCGCGACGGATTGATGCCTTCGATCGTCATGTTTCACTGCCTCGATAAGTGCCCGCGGGACATTTTTTGATCGTCCCTTGCGTCAAAGGCTGCCACAGCGGCGCCCTCCTGCCAAGCGTCTCCGGCCGGGGAGACCCGATAGGCGAAAAATCGCCGAAAACTTTTCGTTAAGGCACTGTGACTTACAGGCCGTTCTGCAACCAGACCCCTGTGAATCTTGCCTGCCGGGGGCAAAGGCGGTTACTCTCGCCCCATAAAAACAGAGCAGAGCGAGGCAGGAGCGGTGATGGAATCTGGATCGACGGCGCGATTGTTGGGCGCCTTGCTGATCGCGGGGCTCGGATGCGGCGCGGCGGGGGCGCAGGACGCGCCGGCGCCCGCCCCGGCGGCGGTCGTGGCCCCGGTGCCGGCTCTGACGCCCGAGCAGGCGGCGTTCCGCGACGCGCTGCTCGCCGAGACCGCGGGATTCGACGCGGCGGAGCGCACCGCGATCGAGGGCTTCTACGCCGAGCGCGCCTACGCGCCCTTCTGGGCGGAAACCGCCAATCTCGACGGGCTCCTCGCCGCGCTCGAGACCGCCGAGGGCCAGGCGCTGCCCTACCAGCGCTACGAGGCGACCGGGGTCCGGGCGCTGTTCCAGCCCGGCGCCACCGCCGCGCCGGCGGCGCGCGAGCTCGCGGCGACGCGAGCCTACCTGCGCTACGCGGGCGACGTGAATTCCGGCGCGCTGCGCCCCTCCAGGATCGATCCCGAGATCGCGATCGCGCCGACGCGGCTCGCGCCCGCGCTGCTGCTCGGCAAGCTCGACGGCGCCTCGGTCGCCGAGGTGCTCGCGGGGCTGGCGCCGCGCGCGCCCGACTACGCCGCGCTGATCGCCGAGAAGGCCCGGCTCGAGGCGGCGAGCGCGGCCGGCACCTGGGGGCCGACGGTCCCGACCGGCCCGACGCTGCATGAGGGCGAGACCGGCCCGCGGATCGCCGAGCTGCGCGCCCGGCTCGCGCGGATGGGCTATGAGACCGCGATGACCGAGACGCCGGGCGATTTCTTCGACGCCGGCCTCGTCGAGGAGGTGAAGGCGTTCCAGCGCGACCACGGGCTCAACGCCGACGGCGCGGTCGGCCAGCACACGCTGGCCGAGATCAACGCCTCGCCGCGCGACCGGCTCGAGCAGGTGGTGGTCAACCTCGAGCGCGCCCGCTGGCTGAACCGCGACTTCGGCCCGCGCTATATCCTCGTCAACATCCCCGACTACCGCGCGACGGTCTACCAGGGCGGCGGTCCGGTCTGGACCTCCAAGGTCGTGGTCGGCGAGGCGAAGAAGACCCGGACGACCGAGTTTTCGGAAGTCATGAGCTACATCGTCGTCAACCCGAGCTGGAACGTGCCGAGCAGCATCGCCAAGCGCGACTACCTGCCCAAGCTGCGCCACAATCCCTCGGCGCTGTCGCATACCAACATGCAGCTCCTGACCCCGGCCGGCACGGTGATCGACCCGCGGCTCGTGGACTGGAACGCGCTCGGCGACAGCTTTCCGTTCCGGATCCGCCAGAGCCCGAGCGACGGCAACGCGCTCGGCAAGGTCAAATTCATGTTCCCGAACGACCACGCGATCTACCTGCACGACACCCCGCACCGCGAGCTCTTCGCCCGCGACGCGCGCGCCTTCTCGAACGGCTGCATCCGGGTGCAGGATCCCGACGGGCTCGCCCGGCTGCTGCTGGCCGGCCAGGTCGACGATCCTGCGGCGGCCTTCGACGGCTGGGTCGCGGCGAAGGCCGAGAAGACGGTGACGCTCAGGAATCCCATCCCGGTCAACATCGTCTACCGCACCGTCTTTCTGGACGACGCGGGCGTGATCCGCTACCGGGACGACGTCTACGGCCGCGACGCCGAGGTGTTCAGCGCGCTCGAGGCCGCCGGCGTCAGCCTGCCGCTCGCGGAGGGCTGAGGCAGGGGCGGGTCCGGCGCGTTCGGGAAAAGGGGAACCCGTGATGATGACGGTCGGTGAGCTCGCGCGCGCGCTCGGCGCGGAGGTTCTGGGCGACGCCGCGGTGCCGCTCGACGGCGCGGCCGAGCCCGCGCTGGCGGGGCCGCGGCAGATCGCGCTCGCGATGAGCCCGGCCTTCGCCGAGGGGCTGCGCGCGGGGCGCGCGCGCGCCGCGGTGGTCTGGCCCGGCGCCGACTGGCGGGCGCTCGGGCTCGAGGCCGCGATCGTGGCGCCCCGCGCCCGCTACCTGATGGCCGGCGTCACCCATGCCTTCGACGTCCCGCCCCGGATCGCGCCGGGGATCCATTCCTCGGCGGTGATCGACCCCTCGGCCGAGATCGGCGAGGGCGCGGCGATCGCCCCCTTCGTGGTGATCGGCGCGGGTGTCCGGATCGGCGCGCGCGCCCGGATCTTCGCCCATGCGACGATCGCGGAGGAGGCGGTGATCGGCGACGACGCGCTGCTCCAGACCGGGGTGAAGATCGGCGCCCGGGTCCGGATCGGCCACCGTTTCATCGCCCAGCCGGGCGCGGTGCTCGGCGCCGACGGCTTCTCCTTCGTCACCCCGACTCCGGGCAACGTCGAGGAGGCGCGGGCGATCGGCGCGATCAGCGCCAAGGCGCAGGAAAGCTACGTCCGCATCAATTCGCTCGGCTCGGTGGTGATCGGCGACGACGTCGAGGTCGGGGCGAATTCCTGCGTCGACCGGGGCACGATCGCCGACACGGTGGTCGGCGACGGCACCAAGATCGACAATCTCGTGCAGATCGGCCACAATGTGAAGGTCGGCCGCTCCTGCCTCGTCTGCGGCCATGTCGCGGTCGGCGGCTCGACGGTGATCGGCGACCGGGTGGTGCTCGGCGGCAAGGCGGCGGTGGCGGACCACCTCTCGATCGGCGCGAATTCGGTCATCACCGGCAATTCCGGCGTCGCCTCCAACGTGCCGCCGAACCGCATCATGATGGGCTATCCGGCGGTGCCGATGGAGGCCAACGTCGAGATGTACAAGGCGCTCCGGCGCCTGCCGCGCGTTTTGTCGCGCCTCGCCGCGGGGCAGAAACAGGTTTCCAAGACCCCCGAGACCGATTAGAGCTTCGGCTTCGAAGGACCGACGGAGGCAGCATGTCCGGGGACGTGAAGGACACAGTCAGGGAGAAGGTCATCTCGATCCTCGCCGAGCAGGCCGTGCTCGAGCCCGCCGAGGTTCGCATGGATGCCACGCTCGCCGACCTCGGGATCGACTCGCTCGGTCTCGTCGAGGCGGTCTTCGCGATCGAGGAGGCCTTCGACGTCCAGGTTCCCTTCAACGCGAACGACCCCAAGGCTTCGGAATTCGATATCAGCAGCGTCGAGACGATGGTTCGCGCCGTGGAGAAGCTGATCGACGCGAACGACTGAGATGCGTCGCGTCGTCATCACCGGCCAGGGGGCCTTCTGCGCGCTTGGCGCCAGCGCGCCCGAGGTTTCCGCCGCCATGCGCGAGGGCCGCTGCGGCATCGGCCCGCTCGATTTCGAGGACGTCGACCGGCTCTCGATCCGGATCGGCGCCCAGATCCTGGGCTATGACCCGGAGGCGCATTTCCCGCGCCAGGCGCTCACGCTCTACGATCCGTTCACCCAATACGCGCTTCTCGCCGCGCGCGAGGCGCTGGCGCGGTCCGGGCTCGAGATCACCGAGGAGCTGAGCGAGCGGACCGGCGTCGTGCTCGGCACCGCCGGCGGCGGGCTCCGCACCCAGGACGAGAACTATCGCGACGTCTTCGCGCGCGAGAAGAACCGCGTGCATCCCTTCGTGGTGCCCCGGCTGATGATGAACGCCGCGGCGAGCCACGTGTCGATGGCGCACAACCTCCAGGGGCCGGCCTTCGCCGTGGCGACCGCCTGCGCCTCCTCGAACCATGCGATGGGCCAGGCGCTCGGGCTCATCCAATCGGGCCAGGCCGAGGTCGTGCTCACCGGCGGCAGCGACAGCATGCTCTGCTTCGGCGGCATCAAGGCCTGGGAAGGGCTGCGGGTGATGTCGAAGGATGCCTGCCGACCGTTCTCGGCCAACCGCAACGGCATGGTCCAGGGCGAGGGCGCCGCGGTCTTCGTCTTCGAGGAGTACGAGCACGCCCGGGCGCGCGGCGCCGAGATCCTCGCCGAGGTGGCGGGCTTCGCGATGACCTCGGACGCCTCGGACATCGTGACGCCGAACCAGCTCGGCGCCGAGCGGGCGATGCGGGGCGCGCTGCGCGCCGCCGGGCTCGCGCCCGAGGCGGTCGGCTACGTGAACGCGCATGGCACGGGCACCTCGGTCAACGACCGGACCGAATGCGCGGCGATCCGCAACGTGTTCGGCTCCGCCGCCGAGCGGCTGCTCATCTCCTCCACCAAGTCGATGCACGGCCATATCATGGGCGGCACCGGCGCGGTCGAGCTTCTCGCCTGCGTCATGGCGCTGCGCGAGGGGGTGATCGCGCCGACGATCGGCTATGAGGAGCGGGATCCGGACTGCGACCTCGACGTGGTGCCGAACACCGCGCGGCGGGCGGCGGTCAGCGCGGTGATGAGCAACGCCTTCGCCTTCGGCGGGCTGAACGCGGTGCTGGTGCTGCGCGGGATCTGAGCGGGATCCGGGCGAGATCCCAGGGCTCCCGGATGTGAAAGGGGCGCCCGAAGGCGCCCCGCAAGTCACAGATCAGTTGTTGCTCGGCGCCAGCGACGGCATCGTCGGCTGGGGCGGCCGCGCGGGCTGGGCCGCCGGGGCGGGCGCGGCGGGCACCGGCGCGCCGGCCGGGGTCGCGAGCGAGTCGAAGGCGGCGGTGAAGCCGGTCAGCGACAGGTCGAGCGCGATCGGCCGGTCCGGCGCGGCGACCGAGACGAGCATGATCTTGCCGCCCTTGCCCCGCTTCATCGCGGTGATCGAATCCTGCGTCAGGCCGAACCGCGCGAAGCAGCCGACCTGGCTGCACCAGTTGAACGGGTACTGCCGCGCCTGGTTGCCGTCGATCTGCAGCGCGACGCCGGTCGTCAGCAGCGTGCCGAGCGGGCTCACCACGGTGACGCCCGCGACCGCCTCGCCGCCGGCGGGCAGCTTCACGAGGCTGACCTCGGCGACCGGGTTCTTCGCGTCGTCGAGCGCGAGCTGGTAGAGGAAGCACTCGGCCCCCTCGTTCGCGCAGCGCACCTGCCAGTCGCCGAAGGTCTCGCGGATGACCTCCTGCGCCTCGGGCGCCGCCGGGTTGGCGTCGGTCGGCTGGCCCTGCGGCGCGGCCTCGCCCGCCGGGGCCGGGGCCGCGGGGGCCGGAGCCGGGGCCGCCGGGGCCGGAGCCGCCGGCGCCTCGGCGGCGGGCGCTTCGGGCGCGGGCGGGGTGGCGTCCTGCGCGAAGGCCGGCGCCGCGAGGCCAAGACCGAGCGCGGTGGCCAGGATCAGGCGGTTTGCGTCGAACTGCATGGTCTGCTCGCATCCTCCGGAGTGTGTCGCCAAGCGGCTTGTCACTAGTCACGCGGCAAGTCAACGGCGCCGCGATAAACCACGCGTGTCGTCGCCTCCGGCGATACGCCGAGACGATTGCCCTGCCCGGCGGGGCGGGCCATATTTTCAGGCGCCGTGAACGGATGGAGAGCATGGGCGAGAACGCGATACTGGTCGGGGGCGCCGGCAAGGACTACGGGGAGCCGCGCGAACTGCTTCTGCGCTATGCGAACCGGCATGGGCTGATCGCCGGCGCGACCGGCACGGGCAAGACGGTGACGCTGCAGATCCTCGCCGAGGGGCTGTCGCGGGCGGGGGTCCCGGTCTTCGTGCAGGATGCCAAGGGCGACATCTCGGGCCTGTCGCGGCCGGGCGACCCGAACGGCAAGATGGACGCGGCGCTCCGGGAGCGCGCGGCGCGGATCGGCTTCGCCGATTTTGCCTATCGCGCCTTCCCGGTGGTGTTCTGGGACCTGTTCGGCAAGGACGGCCACCAGATCCGCGCCACGGTCACCGAGATGGGTCCGCTCCTGCTCGCGCGCATCCTCGAGCTCACGGACGCGCAGGAGGGGGTGCTCAACATCGCCTTCAAGGTCGCGGACGAGCAGGGGCTGGCGCTGCTGGACCTCAAGGACCTGAAGGCGATGCTGACCTGGCTCTCCGACAACGCGGCGGAGGTCGGGCGCACCTATGGCAACATCGCCCCGGCCTCGGTCGGCGCGATCCAGCGCGCGCTGCTCGTGCTCGAGAACCAGGGCGCGACCGGCTTCTTCGGCGAGCCGCGTCTCGAGCTGAGGGACCTGATGGCGGTGACCGCCGAGGGGCTCGGCCAGGTCAACGTGCTGATGGCCGACAAGCTGATGCAGTCGCCCCGGCTCTACGCGACCTTCCTGCTCTGGCTCCTGTCCGAGCTCTTCGAGCAGCTGCCCGAGCTCGGCGATCCCGACAAGCCGATCATGGCCTTCTTCTTCGACGAGGCGCATCTGCTGTTCGACGGCGCGCCGAAGGCCCTCGTGGACAAGGTGACCCAGGTGGTCCGGCTGATCCGCTCGAAGGGGGTGGGGGTCTATTTCATCACCCAGAACCCCGATGACATCCCGCAGGACGTGCTGGGGCAGCTCGGCAACCGCGTGCAGCACGCGCTCCGCGCCTTCACGCCGCGCGACCAGAAGGTGCTGAGGCTCGCGGCCGAGACCTTCCGGCCCAATCCCGACTTCGACACCGAGACGGCGATCCGCGAGGTCGGCACCGGCGAGGCGGTGATCTCGCTGCTCGAGGAGAAGGGCGTGCCGGCGATGGTGAGCCGGGCGCTGATCCGCCCGCCCATGTCGCGGATCGGGCCGATCACCGCGGAGGAGCGCGCCGAAACCATGGCGGCCTCGCCGGTCGCCGGGCGCTACGACACCGCGATCGACCCCGAATCCGCCGCCGAGATCCTCGCGAAACGCGCCGAGGAAGCGGGCAAGCAGGCCGCCGAGCAGCGGCGCGCCTCCGACATGGCCGAGCAGATGCTGCGCGACGCCCAGGCGAGGAAGCCCGCCGCCGCGACGCCGGCGGCCCGCGCGCGCACGACCCGGGCCGAGCCCTCCCTCGGCGCCGAGATCGCGAAGACGGTGGTCAAGCAGCTCGGCACCCGCCAGGGCCAGCAGCTGGTGCGCGGCATCCTCGGCGGCCTCTTCCGCGGCAAGTAGCGCCCCCGGGGCCGCCCGCCGGCGCCGGCCTTACGGCCGTCCCCGCCCTGCGGCGGTGGCGCCGCGCCGGGCGCCCCGCGCGTGGCGGCGGAGCACCCGCGGCGCGCTTCGGGCCCTGCGCTCGTGGCGGGCACTCCAGTGCCCGCTGCCCCGGACCTGATCCGGGGCCTCGAGTCCGATGGGCGATCGCGGGGAAATGGCGTCGAGGCCCCGGGTCAAGCCCGGGGCGGCGGCGTTCCGAGACCCAGCCGAGCACCCCGAGCCCCTGAGACGGGCTCCGGGCGCTCCACCGTCGGCTCGCTTTTCCCCCGGTTCATACGGCCTAGAAATCTATCGGGCAGTCCGACCCTGACCAAAGGTCAGGGTCGAGGGGCCCCGCCAACAGGCGGGGAGAACCCTTCCCTCGCGGCCAACAGGCCGCTCCGCCGCGCCGGCCGCCAAGGCGGCGCCATGCCCGGGCCGCGCCAAACGGGTTCCCCGAGCCCGGCGGCGCGGCCGGGACCTCCCGGCTCAGACCACGCGGGCGGGCAGGGGCGCCCCGCCGAAGAAGGCCTCGAGATTGTCGACCGCGAGCATGCCCATCGCGGTCCGGGTCTCCAGCGTCGCGCTGCCGATATGCGGCAGCAGCGTGACGTTCTCGAGGCCGATCAGCTCCGCCGGTACGTTCGGCTCGGCGGCGAAGACGTCGAGCCCGGCGCCGGCGATCCGGCCCTCGGCGAGCGCGGCGACCAGCGCCGGTTCCTCGACCACGTCGCCGCGCGCGGTGTTGACGAGATAGGCGGTCGGCTTCATCGCGGCGATCAGCTCGGCCGAGATCCGGCCCCGGTTCTCGCCGCCGCCCGGGATGTGCAGCGAGACGACGTCGGCCTCGGCCATCACCTCCCTGATCGTCGCCCGCCGCTCGGCCGGGAAGTCGAGCGCCACCTTCAGGTCCGAGCGGTTGAAGTAGATCACCTTCATCCCGAAGCCGAGCGCCGCGCGGCGCGCCGTCGCCTGGCCGATCCGGCCCATGCCGACGATGCCGATCACCTTGTCCCGGAGCCCCATCCCGAGCTGGGCGGTGATCGAGAAGCCCGTCCAGCGCCCCTCGCGCAGCATCTTCTCGGTCTCGTACATCCGCCGCGTCGCCGCCAGCATCAGCGCGATCGCGATATCGGCGGTCGCGTCGGTCAGCACGTCGGGCGTGTTGCCAACCACGACGCCGTTGGCCTCGGCGGCGGCGAGGTCGATGTTGTTCACGCCGACGCCGAAATTGGCGACGATCCCGGCGCGGCGGCCTTCGACGCCGAGCACCTCGGCTGTCATCGGATCGACCACGGCGCAAAGCACGCCGTCGGCGTCGCGCATCGCGGCCTTCAGGTCCCCGGCCGAGAACGGCCGGTCGGTCGGGTTGAGCGCGACGTCGAAGAGCGCGCCGAGCCGCTCCTCGACCGGATCGGGCAGCTTGCGGGTGACGATGACGCGGGGACGGGACAAGGGCTGCTCCTTCAGTGCAGGCGGGCGCCGAGCGGGGTCTCGGCGTCGGGGGTGACGAGGACGACGCGGCCCTCGGCGTCGGCGAGGCCGAGGACGAGCACTTCCGAGCGGAACGGGCCGATCCGGCGCGGCGGAAAGTTCACCACGCCGAGCACGCGGCGCCCGACGAGGCCCTCGGGCGTGTAGAGCGCGGTGATCTGCGCCGAGGACTGGCGCGCGCCGATCTCGGGGCCGAAGTCGATCCAGAGCTTGAACGCGGGCTTGCGCGCCTCGGGGAAGGGCTCGGCGCGCAGGATCTCGCCCACGCGGATGTCGAGCTTGAGGAAATCGTCGAAGGTCGCGCCGCCGCTCATGCCTGGTCTCTCGGATCCGTCCCGCCGGCCGGGGGCCGGGGCCGGACCGTTCCGGCGGGCAAAAGAAAACCGCCCGCCCGGGGTTGGGCAAGCGGTTTTCCGGGATTCCGGCCGTAAAGTCTGACGGCGCGCGGGCGCGGGCCCCGGGCCTCAGCCCTTCTTGGTGACCTTGGCGGCCATGTCGCGCAGCTCGACCAGGCTTTCCTGGATGCGCGAGGAGACGATCTCATAGGCGCTGGCATTGGCCTTCTGCGCCGATTCCGCGAGCGCCTGCATATTGGCGAGCGCCTTCTCGAAGGCGGCCTTGGCGAGCTCGGCCTGGGCCTTGGCGCTGTCGGCGTCGAGCTTGGTGGTGTCGAAGGCCTTGAGGTGCTTCTGCGCCTCGGCCATCGTCTCCTCGAAGATCGAGACCTGCTTCTTGAACAGGTCCTGATAGCCGGCGGCGGCCGCCTTGTTGGCCTCGACGAGCGCGTCCATGTTCTTCTTCTGCGCGCTCATCAGCGCCTCGGCGTCGATGCCCGGCACCTTGAAGCTGGCGAACTGCTTGGTGAAATCGTTCTGCTTGAAGAACTCGGAGATCTTCTCCGGATCGAAGGCGAAGGTCTTGGGGTCGAACATCGGCGTATCCTCTCTTCTTCGGCGGTCGTTGCGAAAGTGCTTATGCTGCGGCGCAGCATAAGAGTCAATCGTCCTGCCGCGCCGCCCGGGCGAGCCGGGGCCGGGAGCCTCAGCCCCCGAGCGCGCGGCCCCGCGCCGCGGCGGCGGCGACCGCCTCGCGCATCAGCTCGGCCATGCCGCCCGGCTCGCGCATCAGCACCTCGAGCGCCGCCGCGGTGGTGCCGCCCGGGCTTGTCACATTGCGCCGGAGCTCGGCCGCGTCCTCGGGCGCGCTTTCGGCGAGCTGGCCCGCGCCGCCGACCGTCGCGCGGGCGAGGCGCGTCGCCATCTCCCCCGGCAGGCCGGCCGCGACCCCGGCGGCGGCGAGCGTCTCGATCAGCAGGAAGACATAGGCCGGGCCGGAGCCCGAGACCGCCGTGACGAGGTCGATCTGGTCCTCTGACTCGAGCCGCGCGGTCTGGCCCACCGCCGCCATCAGCCGCTCGGCGAGGTCGAGCGCGTCGGGCGTCACGGCGGCGTTGCCGATCAGCGCGGTGATGCCGCGGCCGATCGCCGCCGGCGTGTTCGGCATCGCGCGCACGATCGGCGTGCCGGGGCCGAGCGCGGCCTCGAGCGTCGCGAGCGTGGTGCCGGCGGCGATCGAGACGAAGAGCGTGCCGCCGCCGCCGAGCGTCCGCAGCCGGGGCAGGGCCTCGCCCATCATCTGCGGCTTCACCGCGAGCAGCGCCACGGCCGGATCATCGGGCAGCGCGGCGTTGAGCCGCAGCCCCTCGCCGGCGAGCGCGGTCAGCCGCGCGCCGGGACGGGGCTCGATGATCGTGAAGGCCGAGGGCGGCAGGCCGTCGGCAAGCCAGCCCTCGAGCAGCGCGCCGCCCATCTTGCCGCAGCCGAGCAGCACGAGGCCGCGCGCCGCGATATCCGAAGCCGCGCCCCGCGCGGGAGCGTCGCCCGTGTCAATCGTTTCCGAAGTCGCCATGGATCCCCCTCCCGGTCCGTCGGAAGGGGGACCGAGGTCAGGCCCGACCGTAGGCCTCCGTCATCGCGATGCCAAGCGCCTTCTCCGGCGTCTCATTGCCCCAGGCGACGAGCTGGAACGCGGGATAGAACCGCTCCGCCGCCATGACCGCCGCGCGCACCATGTCGTTGATCTGCGCCGAGGTCGCCATCGCGCCGCCGGTGAGGTTGAGCCCGTAGCGATAGGCCATCATCTTCTGCTCCGGCCAGACCACGAAGGCGCCCGACCAGCACTTGTCGTTCGCAAGCGCGATCGCGTGGCGCAGCGCGTTCATCCGCTTGGTCGGCGGCGCCATGTCGAAGGCGCAGATGAGCCGCAACTGCTCATCCTGCGCCGACCAGGCAAGTGTGACGGAATAGGTCCTCCAGCTCCCCTCGATGGCCATCGCGATCTGGTCGTCGGCGATCCGGTCGAAATCCCACGAGCGCTCCTCGGCGAGGGTCTCGACGATATCGATGGGGTGGATTTCTTCGCAGTCAAAGTCACGCTCGACAATGCCCATACCCGGTGCCTCTGATTGTGGCCGCCGGCGGGGCAAAACCCCGCGCGGGGGCTGTGAGGTTAACAACAGGTCTCCCGCCTGGACGGAGGACCTACCAAATATGGTGGGAGATGCTGAAGGCTCTGTAAAGACAATTTTCGGCGGCGCACCAAAGCCGGCGCGGTTCCGCGAACGAAGATCGCCGCGGCCGCGAAACGCGCGCCGCGGCGATGCGGATGAGCAACAGGTCGGGTCCGGATCGCGGCCCGGAGGGGCCCGCCGGAGGCCCGGAGGTCACGATTTGCCGGCTTCCTCCAGCGCGGCGATTCGCGCCTTCAGGGCCTCGTTCTCCTCGCGCGCCTTCTGCGCCATGCTCCGGACCGCGTCGAATTCCTCGCGCGTCACGAAGTCGCGGTCGGCGAGCCATCGGTCGAGCATGCCCTTGAGCGCGGTCTCGGCCTCGGTCTTGGCGCCCTGCGCGACGCCGACGGCGTTCGACATGAGCTGGGTCAGGTCGTCGAGGATCTTGTTACGGGTCTGCATCGGCGTCTCCCTGGGGTTCTCGCGCTGATATGGCGATCGCGCCCGGCTTTGCCAAGGCATGACGGCGGCGGGGAAGCGGCGCCGAACTCCCTGAGTTTCCCGCGCCGGGCCGACGGCGACGGGGATGGCGCCGTCCCGGGCTTGACCCGGGACCTCGACCCCGACGCGCCGGGCCCGGCCGTCGAGGCCCCGGGTCAAGCCCGGGGAAGCGGGCCACGCGAGCGCGCCACCCCGGTTCATACAGGTTTGCTAACCTGGAGAGCAGTCGAGAGGCGGGCCAACGGGCCCGGCTCCACTCGAAAAAGACTCGCGCGCACCCGCGCGCTCCTTCCGGGCGGCAAAGGCCGCCCGCGCCGCGCCAGCGGCGCCCGCCCCGGCCTTGACTTCGCGCGGACCTCCCCCGATTCAGGGGCCGCCCGCGCAACCGGAGCCGACATGCCCTTGGTCCTGCCCTTCCCGAACATCGACCCCACGCTCTTCTCGGTCTCGCTCTTCGGGATCGAGCTCGCGATCCGCTGGTACGCGCTCGCCTATATCGCGGGGCTGGTGCTCGGCTGGCGCTATGTCGCGGCGCTCTGCGCCCGCCCGGGGCTCTGGGGGCCGCGCGGCGCGCCGATGACCCCCGAACGGACCGATGACCTGCTGACCTGGATGGTGCTCGCGGTGATCCTCGGCGGGCGGATCGGCTACGTGCTCTTCTACCAGCCGGCCTTCTTCCTCGCCAATCCGGGCCAGATCCTCGCGGTCTGGCAGGGGGGGATGTCCTTTCACGGCGGGCTCATCGGCGTCGCGACCGGGATCATCCTCTTCTGCCTTCGGAACGGCTTCCGGATCCTCAGCGTCGGCGACGCGGTCGCCGCCGCCGCGCCGATCGGGATCTTCTTCGGCCGGATCGCGAATTTCATCAACGGCGAGCTCTGGGGCAAGCCCTCGACGCTGCCCTGGGCGGTGATGTTCCCGGGGCAGGGCGCGGTCTGCCCGCCGGACTGGACGGCGGTCTGCGCGCGGCATCCGTCGCAGCTCTACGAGGCGCTGCTCGAGGGGCTCGTGCTCTTCACCGTGCTCCTGCTCGCGATCCGGAACGGCGCGCTGGCGCGGCCGGGCCGGGTCTTCGGCCTCTTCCTGATCGGCTACGCGCTCAGCCGGATGGTGGTCGAGCTCTTCCGCCAGGCCGACGCGCAATTCGTGACGCCGGACAACCCGGCCGGCCATGTGCTGGCGCTCGGGCAATGGGGCCTGACCATGGGCCAGATCCTCAGCCTGCCGATGCTCGCGCTCGGCCTCTTCCTCTACCTCCGGGCGCGCCGGGCGTGACGCCGCCGGGAACGCCGCTCGGGGCCCGGATCGCCGCGCGGATCGCCGCCGAGGGGCCGCTGCCGCTCGACGCCTACATGGCGCTCTGCCTCGGCGATCCGGAGCATGGCTACTACACGACGCGCGACCCGCTGGGAGCCGCGGGGGATTTCACCACCGCGCCCGAGATCAGCCAGATGTTCGGCGAGCTGATCGGCGCCTGGCTCGCCGAGACGTGGCGGGCGCGCGGCGCGCCGGCGCGCTTCGTCCTCGCCGAGCTCGGCCCCGGGCGCGGCACGCTGATGGCCGACGCGCTGCGCGTCGCCGGCCGCCTGCCGGGCTTCGCCGCCGCGGCCGAGCTCTGGCTCGTCGAGACCAGCCCCGCGCTACGCGCCCGCCAGGCCGAGACGCTGGCCGCGCGGGCCCCGCGGTTCGCCGCGCGGATCGACGAGCTGCCCGAGGCGCCGCTCTTTCTCGTCGCGAACGAGTTCTTCGACGCGCTGCCGGTCCGGCAGTTCCAGCGCGTCGACGCCGTCTGGCGCGAGCGGGCGATCGGCCTCGGCCCCGACGGCGCGCTCCGCTTCGTCTGGGGCCCGCCCCGCGCCGAGCCGGGCCTCGCCGCGCGCTTCCCGCTCGCGCCCGATGGCGCGATCGTCGAGCATTGCCCGGCGGCGGAGGCGATCGCGGGCTTCGTCGGCGCGCGGATCGCCGCCCAGGGCGGCGCCGCGCTCGTCATCGACTACGGCGCCTGGGACGGCACCGGCGACACGCTGCAGGCGGCGCGGGCGCATGCGCCGACCGACCCGCTGGCCGAGCCCGGCGAGGCGGATCTGACCGCGCATGTGCGCTTCCGCGGGCTCGCCGAGGCCGCCGCGGCCGCCGGCGCCGCGGCCGCGCCGCTCGCGCCGCAGGGTGCGTTTCTCGAGCGGCTCGGGATCACCGCGCGCGCCCGGGCGCTCGCCCGCGGCCGCTCCGAGGCCGGGATCGCCGCGATCGCCGCCGCGCATCGTCGCTTGACCCACCCCGACGAAATGGGAAACCTGTTCCGCGTTCTGGGCCTCGCCCAGCGGGACAGCGCGCCGCTGCCCGGTTTCGATGACTTGCCCGCGGCGGCGGATCGGCCCTGACATGCTGGAAATACTGAAATCCTCCCTGCTTTCCGCGACCCCCCACGGGTTCTTCACCCGCAAGGGCGGCGCCTCCTCGGGCATCTTCGAGGGGCTGAACTGCGGCCAGGGCTCGTCGGACCAGCGCGAGGCGGTGCAGATCAACCGCGGCCGCGTCGCCGAGGCGATGGGTGTCGCGCCGCAGATGCTGCTCTCGATGCGGCAGGTCCATTCCACCCGCGTCGCCGTCGCCGAGACGCCCTGGGGCTGGGATGACCGGCCGGACGCCGACGCGGTCGTGACCCGCGCGCCGGGCCTGGTGATCAGCGTGCTGACCGCCGATTGCGCGCCGGTGCTGTTCCACGATCCCGCCGCGGGCGTGATCGGCGCGGCGCATGCCGGCTGGCGCGGCGCGCTCGAGGGCGTGCTCGACGAGACCGTGGCGGCGATGGAGCGGCTCGGCGCCAGCCGCGGCGGCATCCGCGCCGCGATCGGCCCGACGATCAGCCAGCGCGCCTACGAGGTGGGGCCGGAATTCTTCGAGCAATTCGCCTGGGAGGAACGCGGCCACGAGCGGTTCTTCGTCCCCGGCGCGGGCGACCGGCTGCGCTTCGACCTGCCGGGCTTCGCGCTCGCGCGGCTGCGCGAGCTCGGGGTCGAGGCCGAGTGGACCGGCCACTGCACCTATTCCGATCCGGCGCGGTTCTATTCCTACCGCCGCGCGACCCATGCCGGCGAGCCGGATTACGGACGGATGATCGCGACCATACGGTTGTGAGCGGTAAGGCGGACCTCGGTCCGCCATCCGGCGCGTCAATCCCGCGCGCGCGCCCGTTCCTCGTAGACGTCGAACGGCACCGCCGGTTCGTCCTTGGCGCAGCGGATCACAAGGCTCGTCTTCACGCTCGCGACGTTGGACGCCGAGGTCAGCCCCTCGGTGAGGAAGCTCTGGAAGGTCGAGAGGTCCGGCGCCACGCATTTGAGGATGAAGTCGATCTCGCCGTTCAGCATGTGGCACTCGCGCACCAGCGGCCATTCGCGGCACTGCGCCTCGAAGGCGGCGAGGTCGCGCTCGGCCTGGCTCGAGAGTCGGATCATCGCGAAGACCTGCACCTCGAAGCCAAGCTCGCGGGCGTTGACATCGGCGTGGTAGCCGCGGATGAACCCGCTTTCCTCGAGCGCGCGCACCCGCCTGAGGCAGGGCGGGGCCGAGATGCCGACCCGGCGCGACAGCTCGACATTGGTCATCCGGCCGTCGGCCTGAAGCTCAGCGAGGATCCGGCGGTCGATCGGGTCGAGTTTGGTGGAGGCCATCGGCGAGTGAATTCCTGTGCTTTTGATCGCGGTAATTATTCGCTTGGCCCGTCGAAAGCAATAATCGTTCGCAGGAACGAAAGGAATCGAAACGTCACCGCGCCGCGGCGGGGCGCTTCGCGGCCGCGAAGGCGGGGCCGGCGCGGAGGGCTTTTCTCGCCCCCGGCCGGGACCTATATAGCCCGGCGTCACAGGAGAGATTCCGCGCCATGTCCGCCACACGTCACACGCGCCTGCTCATCATCGGCTCCGGCCCGGCCGGCTACACCGCCGCCGTCTACGGCGCGCGCGCCATGCTCGAGCCGCTGCTGGTCCAGGGCATGCAGCCGGGCGGCCAGCTCACGATCACGACCGAGGTCGAGAACTGGCCCGGCGACGTCGAGGTGCAGGGCCCGGATCTGATGGTCCGGATGGAGGCGCACGCCCGCGCGACCGGGGCGGAGATCATCACCGACCACATCGCCTCGCTCGACCTCTCGCGCCGGCCCTTCGTCGCGAAGGGCGAGAGCGGCGACACCTATACCGCCGACGCGGTGATCCTCGCGACCGGCGCCCAGGCGCGCTGGCTCGGACTCGCCTCCGAGGAGAAGTTCAAGGGCTTCGGCGTCTCGGCCTGCGCCACCTGCGACGGATTCTTCTTCCGCGAGCGCGAGGTCGTGGTGATCGGCGGCGGCAACACCGCCGTCGAGGAAGCGCTGTTCCTGACCAACTTCGCTTCGAAGGTGACGCTGGTGCACCGCCGCGATTCGCTGCGCGCCGAGAAGATCCTGCAGGACCGGCTGTTCAAGCATCCCAAGGTCGAGGTGGTTTGGAACCACGCGCTCGACGAGGTGATGGGCGAGGCGAAGCCGCCTTCCGTCACCTCGGCGCGGCTCCGGCACGTTGAGACCGGCGAGACGCGCGAGATCAAGGCCGACGGGATCTTCGTCGCGATCGGCCACGCGCCGGCGAGCGAACTCGTCGCGGGGCAGCTGACGCTGCATTCCGGCGGCTACGTGAAGGTGAAGCCGGGCTCGACCGCGACCGAGATCCCGGGCGTCTTCGCCGCCGGCGACATCTGCGACCCGATCTTCCGCCAGGCGGTCACCAGCGCCGGCATGGGCTGCATGGCCGCGCTCGAGGCCGAGCGCTTCCTCGCCGCGCACGAGGCGGCCGAGGCCGAGCTCACCGAGGGCTGAGCCGGGCCGCCGCGCCTCAGGGCGCGGCGTTTCGCAAAAAGTCGGTGATGGCCGGGATCAGCGCGGGGTGCAGCGGGGCGGTCGGATCGGTGTAGGTCACGAAGGGCTCGCCGGGGACGTCGCGCTTCAGCATATGAGTGCCGCCCGGAAGCGGAACCCGCTCGGATCCGGGCAGGGCCCGGGCGAGCAGCTCGGCGTCGCGCGGCTTCACCTGCATGTCCGCGTCGCCCTGGACGATCAGGACGGGACCGCTCCAGCCGGCCGCGATCTTGACCGGGTCATAGGCGAAGAGATCGATCATGTAGCGCTGGAGCGAGGTGGTGAACATCCGCCGCAGCGGCGGCGCCATCGCGCCCGGGTCGCGCATCCGGCCGGATTCGAGCGCGGCGACCGTGGCCTCGACATCGGGCATCAGCGCGGCGTTGGCCGGGATGGAGCCCATCTGCTCGATGAGAACGCGGCCGACCGGGCGGCCGGCGGTCGAGAGCAGCAGCAGTCCCGCGAGCGGCGCCGGCGGATCCTCGGCGGCGACGAGCGCGACGAGCCCGCCCTCGGAATGGCCGGCGATCCAGACGCGGGGCGCGAGTTCCGCCGCGCGCACGACCCAGTCGCGCGCGTCTTGCGCGTAAGCCGCGATGGTGACGTCCTCGGGGTCGTCGATCGCGCCCGCGCTGCCGAAGAAGCCGCGCTTGTCGATCCGCAGCGAGGCGACGCCCGCCGCGGCGAGGCCCTCGGCCAGCCGCGCGTAGCTGTCGGAATGGATGCCGACGTCGGGAGCGTTCCCGTCGCGGTCGATCGGGCCGGAGCCGGGGATGATCACCACCGCGTCCGTGGCTCCGGGGACCGCGATCATCTCCGCCCGGAGCGGACCCGCGGGACCGGGGATCTCGACCGTTTCCGCCCCGGCGGCCGGGGCGAGCATGAGGATCAGTCCCAGAAGCGCGCCGCGCGCGCCCCCGCTCCGATATCCGCTTCCGCGCCGTTCCTCGCTCATGCGCGAACTGTCGCAGGAGGCGCGGAGGCTGGCAAGCGGAAGCGAGCGGCGGCGCCACGAGGGGCGCCGAGCGAGGCGCGGCCGTCCGGGGCCGCGTCCCCGCCGCCCTCGGGGGTCAGTGGACGCTGACCGGCGACAGCTCGTTCTGGCGCGCGACCACGAAGGCCTGCGCGCGGTCGGACACGAGCGCGAGCACGGCGCCATCCGTCGAATGGATCGCATAGATGTGGTCGAGCCCGGGCGCCTGGGCCTGGATGGCCTCGGGCAGCTCGGAAGTCTTCACCGACCGCACATAGACGATGCGGTTCCGCTCTTCGGCTTCGTCCTCGTTGAGAGAGGGAAAATCAGTCATATCCGCCTCCTTTTACCTGGTCCTGCCATTGATCGCGATGGTGCGAACGATCGTCTCGGGTTCCGCGCGAGTCAGGTCCACGTGCAGCAGTCCGTTCTCGAGTTCGGCCCCGGAGACTTCGACTCCGTCGGCCAGAACGAAACTGCGCTGGAACTGGCGCGCCGCGATGCCGCGGTGCAGAAACACCCGGTCATCTCCCTCATCGGTCTGGCGCCCCCGGATCACCAGCTGGTTGTTTTCCAGCGTGATCGCGAGATCGCCCTCGCCGAAGCCTGCCACCGCGAGCGTGATGCGGTATGAGGTCTCACCGCGCTGCTCGATGTTGTACGGCGGATAGCCGTCGTTGCCCGCCTTGGCCGTTCTCTCGACCAGCCGATCCAGCTGCTCGAATCCGAGCAGGTAAGGATGCGAGGCGAATGTTACCTTCGTCATGGCAAAGCCCTTGCTTAAGCGACCGCCGCGACGCCCCGAAAGGCAGCGTCGCTTGGGAATTAGATGGGCCCGCGCCGGCGGAATGCAAGGGAGGCCGGGTCGCATCGCTCTGGTCGGCGGGCGAAGCCGGGGCTATAACCCTTCCGCTCCGCCCAGGAAATCCGGTGCAACCGCCCGAGGTGACGAAACGCGCATGACCGAACCGCCCACGATGCCGCGAGAGGATGTGCTGCGCATCAAGCTCGAAACGCTGCGCCGCGAACACCGCGACCTCGACGACGCGATCGCCGCGCTCGACGGGGCGGGACGGGCCGATCCCCTGACCCTGCGGCGGCTGAAGAAGCGCAAGCTGATGCTGAAAGACGAGATAACCCGATTGAGCGACGCCGTGACCCCGGACATCATCGCATGACCCAGACGACAGAGCCCGCGCCGCTGGTCGGCGTCGTGATGGGCAGCCAGAGCGACTGGGAGACCATGCGCGGCGCGGCCGAGGTCCTTTCCACGCTCGGCGTCGCCCATGAGGTGCGGATCGTCTCGGCGCATCGCACGCCGGACCGGCTCTTCGCCTATGCCGAGGCGGCGGCGGGCCGGGGCCTGCGCGTGGTGATCGCGGGCGCGGGCGGCGCCGCGCACCTGCCGGGGATGCTCGCGGCCAAGACGCGGGTCCCGGTGCTCGGCGTGCCGGTGCAGTCGAAGGCGCTCTCGGGCATGGATTCGCTGCTCTCGATCGTGCAGATGCCGAAGGGCATCCCGGTCGGGACACTGGCGATCGGCCCGGCGGGCGCCGCGAACGCGGGCCTGCTCGCCGCGGCGATGCTGGCGACGACCGACGCGGGCCTCGCGGACCGGCTCGACGCCTGGCGCGCGGCGCAGACGGAGTCGGTTGCGGAGAGCCCGGATGACCTCTGAGACGCGCGCCGCCCCCCTGCCGCTCGGCGGCCGGATCGGCATCCTCGGCGGCGGACAGCTCGGGCGGATGCTCGCCGTCGCTGCCGCGCGCCTCGGCATGGAGGTCGAGATCTTCGAACCCGGCGCCGAGCCCTGCGCCGGCCAGGTCGCGAACCGGGTCACCCGCGCGGGCTACGAGGATATCGGCGCGCTCACCGCCTTCGCGGCGCGGGTCGACGTCGCGACCTATGAATTCGAGAACGTGCCGCTCGGCGCGATCGACGCGCTCGAGACGGGGACGGCGGTGCATCCCTGCCGCCGGGCGCTCGAAGTGTCGCAGGACCGGGTGGTCGAGAAGGATTTCCTAACCGGGATCGGGCTCGAGACCGCGCCCTACGCGGCGGTGAACGACCTCGGCGAGCTGCGCGCCGCGCTCGAGGCCATCGGGCCGCGGGCGATCCTGAAGACCCGCCGCTTCGGCTACGACGGCAAGGGCCAGACGCGGATCGGCAGCGCCGACGAGGCGCCCGCCGCCTGGGAATCGCTCGGCGGGACCCCGGCGGTGCTCGAGGGCTTCGTCGCCTTCGACCGCGAGATCTCGGTGATCGCCGCCCGGGGCCGGGACGGCGAGGTCGTGGCCTTCGATCCCGGCGAGAACGTGCACGACGACGGCATCCTGCGCACCACGACCGTGCCCGCCGCGATCCCGGCCAGCCTCGCGCAGGACGCGGTGCTGATCGCCGGGCGGATCCTGAACGCGCTCGACTATGTCGGGGTTATCGGCGTCGAGCTCTTCGTGACCCCCTCGGGCCTCGTCGTGAACGAGATCGCGCCCCGGGTGCACAATTCCGGCCACTGGACCCAGGACGGCTGCCTGATCGATCAGTTCGAGCAGCATATCCGCGCGATCTGCGGCTGGCCGCTCGGCGACGGGGCGCGGCATTCCAACGCGGTGATGACCAACCTGATCGGCGAGGAGGTGCTCGGCGCCGCCGGGCTGACCGGCGCCGGCGTCCATGTCTACGGCAAGGGCGCCGCGCGGCCCGGGCGCAAGATGGGTCATTTCACCCGGATCAGCCCCAGGAGCTGAGCCCCGGCGCGGGGCGCGACCGATGCCCCGCTTGCCTCGCCGCGCGTTTCTCGGCACTAGACGGCCATGACCCCCGGTGCCCGCCTCGCAGCCGCCATGGACCTTCTCGACGCGATCCTCGCCGGCGAACCCGCCGAGCGGGTGCTGACGCGCTGGGCGCGCGGCAGCCGTTTCGCCGGGTCGAAGGACCGCGCGGCGGTGCGCGATCTCGTCTTCGACGGGCTGAGGCGCCGCCGCTCGCTCGGCTGGCTCGGCGGCGGCGACACCGGCCGCGCGCTCGGCTTGGCACTCGCCGCGGAGGCGGGCGAGCTCGACGCGCTCTGCACCGGCGAGGGCTATGATCCGGCGCCGCCGACGGCATCCGAGCGCGCGAGCCTGGTCGGCGACCTCGACCGCGCGCCGGACCCGGTCCGCTACGACTATCCCGATTTCCTCGACGCCGATCTCCGCGCCGCGCTGGGGCCTGATTTCGCCGAGGTACTGGCGGCGATGCGGCGCCGCGCGCCGGTCGATCTGCGCGTCAACACGCTTCGGAGCAACGCCGACGCCGCGACCGTCGTTCTGGCGCGCGACGGCATCCGCGTCGCCTCGCAGCCGCTCGCGGGCCACGCGCTGCGCGTGCTCGAGAACCCGCGCGCGGTGGCGGCGAGCCGCGCCTACAGCCAGGGCATGGTCGAGCTGCAGGACGTCTCGAGCCAGTATGTCGCCGAGACCGCCGGGGCCGAGCCGGGGATGACCGTGCTCGACTATTGCGCGGGCGGCGGCGGCAAGACGCTGGCGCTCGCCGCCGCGATGAAGGGGCGGGGGCGGCTGATGGCCTGGGACGCCAACCCGCGCCGGATGGCCGACCTGCCCGACCGGGCGCGGCGCGCCGGGGCCGAGATCACCATCCTCGGCGCGGCGGAGCTGGACCGGCTCGGGCCGGTCTGCGACCTCGTGATGGTCGACGCGCCCTGTTCGGGCACCGGCGCCTGGCGGCGCAAGCCCGAGGGCAAGTGGCGGCTGACGCCCGGGGAGCTCGCCTCCTATCCGCCGCTGCAGGACCAGATCCTCGACGCGGCCGCGACCCGGGTCCGGCCCGGCGGGCTGCTCGTCTATGCGACCTGCTCGCTCCTGCGCGCCGAGAACGAGGAGCGCGGCGCCGCCTTCCTTGCGCGGCATCCCGACTGGGCCACGCTCGACGACCGCCGGCTGAGCCCGGTCGACGGCGGCGACGGCTTCTACATGGCGCGGTTCCGGGCGCCCGTTTGATCGCGCGCAGCGATTTTAACGCATCGTTAACTTTACCTGTGGTTGATCTACCTTTCGCACGCTAAAGTTGAGCGGTCCGGAAGGGAGGCGTCCCGGTGAGCCATCCGTCGTTCGATCTTCGCGCGCCCCGCCCGCGTGCGCGGCATCCGCGGGTGATCGTCGTCATCCTGCTCCTGCTCGCGGCGCTGCCGCTCGTCCCCGCCTTCCCCCGGCCCGAGATCCCGGCCGCGCTCGCCGCCGCCGCGCTGGTGGTCGGCGCCTTCCTGCTGCTGCTCCGCCTCTCGGAGGCCGGCGCCCGGGCCGACGCGGCCGAGGCGCGCGCCTTCGACGGCCAGACCGCGCCGGTCTTCCTGACCGACGCGCGCGGCCGGGTCCGGAGCCGCAACGCGGCGGCCGAGGGCCAGCCCCGGCCCGGCGGCTGGCTGCCGGCCGCCGAGGCGGCGCGCTACCGGCTGGTGCGCGAGGCGGTCGCGAATGGCGTCGCGCGGGAGGAGGCGGAGGGCCGCCGGCTCGTCGTGACCCGCCACGGCCGCGGCCGCCTGCTCTGGCGCGAGGAGGCGGCGTCGCCGCCTCCGGCGGGGTCCGGCGGCGGCGCGGCGCTCGACCTGCCCTGGATCCGGCTCGACGAGACCGGCGCCGTGCTCGCGACCAACGCGGCGCTCGACGCGCTCGCCGGCGGCGCGGCGCCCGCGCGGATCGAGGATCTCGTCACCGATCCGCCGCTCCGCTCCGACGGCGCGCATCGCGCGCGGGGCTCCGGGGCGGCGCTCCGCGCGGTGCTGCTCGGCGAGGGCGACGGGCGGCGCGAGTTCCTCATGACCCCGCTCGACCCCGGCGCGGTCTCGGGCCTCATGCCCGACGATTTCCTCGAGGACCTGCCGGTCGCGCTGGCGCGGCTCGAACCCTCGGGCGCGCTCACCTTCGCCAACAAGGCGGCGCGGGCGCTTCTCGGCGCGCGGGCCTGCCCGGGCGCGCGGATCGACGCGCTGATGGAGGGGATGGCGCGGCCGATCCCGGAGCGCGTGCTCGACACGCTCAGGGGCCGGTCGCTTGGCCGGGCCGAGGTCGCGCGCGCCTTCGTCGACGGCCAGGAGATCTTCCTGCAGGTGATCTTCACCCGCGCCGTGCTCGACGGCGCGCCCTCGGTGCTCGCGATCCTCTCGGACGCGACCGAGCTCAAGTCGCTCGAGGCGCAGTTCGTGCAGAGCCAGAAGATGCAGGCGGTGGGCCAGCTCGCCGGCGGGATCGCGCATGATTTCAACAACCTGCTCACGGTGATCAAGGGCCATTGCGATCTCCTGCTGATGCGCCACGACGTGGTCGACGTCGAGCACGGCGACCTGATGCAGATCCGCCAGAACGCCGACCGCGCCGCGGCCCTGGTCGGACAATTGCTCGCCTTCTCGCGCAAGCAGACGCTGCGCCCGACGGTGATCAGCCTGCAGGACACGCTCTCCGAGCTCAGCCATCTCCTGAACCGGCTGCTCACCGACAAGGTGCTGCTCCGGATCGAGCACGGGCCCGATCTCGCCCCGGTCCGCGTCGACGAGCGCCAGCTCGAGCAGGTGATCATGAACCTCGTCGTCAACGCGCGCGACGCGATGCCGCGCGGCGGCGAGGTGCGGGTGACGACGCGCAACGCCCGGCTGGAGCAGGACGAGCACCGCGACCGGGCGATGATCCCGAAGGGCGACTACGTGGTGATCGAGGTCGCCGATTCCGGCACCGGCATCCCGCGCGACACGTTGAACAAGATCTTCGAGCCCTTCTACACGACGAAGCCGGTCGGCGAGGGCACCGGGCTCGGCCTCTCGACGGCTTACGGCATCATCAAGCAGACCGGTGGCTTCATCTTCGCCGACAGCCCGGCGGGGCAGGGCGCGATCTTCACGATCTACCTGCCCGCGCACGACCTGCGCGCCGAGCCCGGCCCGCCACCCGAGCCCGAGGCGCCCCGGCCGCGCGACCTGACCGGCCGCGGCCTCGTGCTGCTGGTCGAGGACGAGGACCCGGTCCGCAGCTTCGCCGCCCGCGCGCTCAGGCTGCGCGGCTATACCGTGGTCGAGGCGAGCTCGGGCGAGGAGGCGCTCGACATCCTGAGGGACGCCGACTTCCGCGTCGACATGATGCTCTCGGACGTGATCATGCCGGGCCTCGACGGGCCGGCCTGGGTGCGCGAGGCGATCCGGACCCGGCCGGAGGCCAAGGTGATCTTCATGTCGGGCTACGCCGAGGACGCCTTCGTCGGCGGCGAAAGCGGCATCCCGAACGCGGCCTTCCTCGCCAAGCCCTTCTCGATGAGCGAGCTGACCCAGCGGGTGAAAGAACTGCTCGACGGCTGAGGCGGGCGTTAACCCGACCGCGGCGGCGCGGCGGCGATAGATGAGATTGTCATTGCAATGTTCCTGTTTTGCCCCCATGTTGAGCGATGAGAACAAGTCGGGAACGTGGCGCCGGGCCGGTGATTGCCGGTGAAGCGCGAGTGTGAAATAAGGGGCGGCAATGGCCAGTCAGATCCTGGACTTCAGCGAAAGACGCGGAATGGACAAGCAGAAGGCGCTGGAATCGGCGCTCGCCCAGATCGAGCGAAGCTTCGGCAAGGGCTCGATCATGAAGCTCGGGGCCACGCCCGCGCTCGACATCGAGGCGATCTCGACCGGTTCGATCGGCCTCGACATCGCGCTCGGCATCGGCGGCCTGCCGAAGGGGCGGATCATCGAGATCTATGGGCCGGAAAGCTCGGGCAAGACCACGCTCGCGCTGCACGTGATCGCCGAGGAGCAGCGCAAGGGCGGCGTCTGCGCCTTCGTCGACGCCGAGCACGCGCTCGATCCGAGCTATGCCAAGAAGGTCGGCGTCGACATCGACGAGCTCCTGATCTCGCAGCCCGACACCGGCGAGCAGGCGCTCGAGATCACCGAGACGCTGGTGCGTTCCGGCGCGGTCTCGGTCGTGGTGGTCGACTCGGTCGCGGCGCTGACGCCGAAATCCGAGCTCGAGGGCGACATGGGCGACAGCCAGGTCGGCGCCCAGGCCCGGCTGATGAGCCAGGCGATGCGCAAGCTCACCTCCGCGATCAGCCGCTCGAACTGCATGGTGATCTTCATCAACCAGATCCGGATGAAGATCGGCGTGATGTTCGGCAGCCCCGAGACCACGTCGGGCGGCAACGCGCTGAAGTTCTACGCCAGCGTGCGGCTCGACATCCGCCGCATCGGCCAGATCAAGGACCGCGACGAGGTCGTGGGCAACACCACCCGGGTCAAGGTGGTGAAGAACAAGGTCGCGCCGCCGTTCCGCCAGGTGGAGTTCGACATCATGTACGGCGAGGGGATCTCGAAGCGCGGCGAGCTGATCGACCTCGGCGTCAAGGCCGGCGTGGTCGAGAAATCCGGCGCCTGGTACTCCTTCGGCGACCAGCGCATCGGCCAGGGCCGCGAGAACGCGAAGCAGTTCCTGAAGGACAATCCCGACGTCGCCTATCAGATCGAGGACAAGCTCCGCGCCGCCCACGGCCTCGACTTCGGCATGACCGCCGAGGAGCAGTCCGAGGTGATGGAGGACTGAGATCCTCGAGGGGCGAAGCAGCCCGCGCCCGGCGCGGGTGAGAAGCCTCGTAGTCCGAAAGCCAGAGCTTCGGCTTCGGAGCGACGCTGTCCCGGGCTTGACCCGGGACCCCGAAGCCGAAGCTCCGCCTGCCTGACGGGCCGCGCCGCTCTCCGGCGCGGCCCGCGCGCTTTAGGGCGCTTCGTTCCGGGGAAGCTCCGCGCCGACGCATGCGCGGGCTTTCCCACGCAGGGCTCTTCCGACGCGGAGCTCTTCCGACGCGGGGCTTTCTCAAGGGGGCTCTTCCCAATGGGATCGCCCTCCGGGTGGTGCTCCCTTGGCCGGCGTGGCACGCTCGATGAGGTCGCGCGCTTCAAGGGCTCACGACGCAAGCAACGCTGTCCCGGGCTTGACCCGGGACCTCGACGCCGAAGCTCAGCCTGGTTGACGGGCCACGCCGCTTTCCGACGCGGCTCGCGCGTTTTCGGGCGTTTCGTTCCGGGAAGGGCCCCGCGCAGATGCGTGCGCGCGGCCCTTCGCACGCGGGGCCCTTCCCATTGGGATTGCCCTCCGGGTGGTGCTCCCTTGGCCGATGTCGCACGCTCGATGAGGTCGCGCGCTTCAAGGCTCACGGCGCAGGGCAGCGCTGTCCCGGGCCCGACCCGGGACCTCGACGCCGAAGCTCGGCCTGGTTGACGGGCGACGCCGCTTTTCGGCGCTGCCCGCGTGTTTTCGGGCGTTTTGTTGAAGCCCCGCGCCGATGCGCGCGCGGGGTTCTTCCGACGCGGGGCTCTTCCCCGATGCGATCGCCCTCCGGGTGGCACCCCCCTTGGCCGGCGTCGCACGCTCGATCGAGGTCGCGCGCTTCAGGGCCCACGGCGGGGCGGCGCTGTCCCGGGCCTGACCCGGGACCTCGACGCCGGAGCTCGGCATCACCCATCGCCGCGCCCCGTCGTCTCTCGCGCGATCGGGCATCCGGGGCGCGGCCTTCCCGCCCGGCGCTCCCGGATGGACTCCGCCGCGCGGGAAGGCTAACCGTGTCCGGTCCCGCCGGCGCGCGCGCCGCGCGTCCTCACGTCTTGCGAGAAACCGATGGCCAGCCTGAACGACATCCGCGCCACCTTCCTCGACTATTTCCGGCGGAACGATCACCGGGTCGTCGCCTCCTCGCCGCTGGTGCCGCGCAACGACCCGACGCTCATGTTCACCAACGCGGGCATGGTGCAGTTCAAGAACCTCTTCACCGGGGTCGAGCATCGCGACTATTCCCGCGCGGTGACGAGCCAGAAATGCGTGCGCGCCGGCGGCAAGCACAACGATCTCGACAACGTCGGCTATACCGCCCGGCACCACACCTTCTTCGAGATGCTCGGCAACTTCTCCTTCGGCGACTATTTCAAGGAGCAGGCGATCCCGCATGCCTGGGAACTGCTGACCAGAGATTTCGGCCTGCCCAAGGACAAGCTCCTCGTCACCATCTACCACGACGACGAGGAGGCGGCGACGCTCTGGAAGAAGGTCGCGGGGCTCGGCGACGACCGGATCATCCGCATCGCCACCTCGGACAATTTCTGGATGATGGGCCCGACCGGTCCCTGCGGCCCGTGCTCGGAGATCTTCTACGACCACGGCCCGTCGATCTGGGGCGGCCCTCCGGGCAGCCCGGAGGAGGACGGCGACCGGTTCATCGAGATCTGGAACCTCGTCTTCATGCAGTTCGAGCAGCACGCCGACGAGAGCCGGACCCCGCTGCCGAAGCCGTCGATCGACACCGGCATGGGGCTGGAGCGCATCGGCGCGGTGCTGCAGGGCAAGCATGACAATTACGACACCGACCTGATGCGCGCGCTGATCGAGGCCTCGGCGCATGCGACCTCGTCGGACCCCGACGGGCCGGGCAAGACGCATCACCGCGTGATCGCCGACCACCTGCGCTCGACCTCCTTCCTGATCGCCGACGGCGTGATGCCGTCGAACGAGGGCCGGGGCTACGTGCTGCGCCGGATCATGCGCCGCGCGATGCGCCACGCGCATCTCCTCGGCGCGCAGGACCCGGTGATGCATCGCCTCGTCCCGGCGCTGGTCGGCGAGATGGGCGCGGCCTTCCCCGAGCTCGGCCGGGCCCAGGCGCTGATCGAGGAGACGCTGCTGAACGAGGAGAAGCGGTTCAAGACGACGCTCGACCGCGGCCTCCGGCTGCTCGACGACGAGCTCGGCCGGCTGCCCGAGGACGCCGAGCTGCCCGGCGAGACCGCGTTCAAGCTCTACGACACCTACGGCTTCCCGCTCGACCTGACGCAGGACGCGCTGCGCGAGAAGGGCCGGGCGGTCGACGTGCCCGGCTTCGAGACCGCGATGACCGCGCAGAAGCAGAAGGCCCGCGCCGCCTGGTCGGGCTCGGGCGAGGCGGCGGACGAGGCGATCTGGTTCGAGCTCGCCGAGAAGCTCGGGAGCACCGAGTTCCTCGGCTATGACACCGAGGCGGCCGAGGGCCAGATCCTCGCGATCGTGCGCGAGGGCGCCACGGTCGGCTCGGTCCAGGCCGGCGACAGCGCGCAGATCATCCTGAACCAGACGCCGTTCTACGGCGAATCCGGCGGCCAGGTGGGCGATATCGGCACGCTGGTGACCGATGGCGCGACCGTGACGATCACCGATGTGCGCAAGAAGCTGGGCCTCTTCGTCCATTACGGCCGGGTCGAGACCGGCGACCTGATCCCGGGCGTGCCGGCGGTGCTGACGGTCGACCACGAGCGCCGTTCGGCGATCCGCGCCAACCATTCCGCGACCCACCTGCTGCACGAGGCGCTGCGCCGCGCGCTCGGCGATCACGTCGCGCAGCGCGGCAGCCTCGTGGCGCCCGACCGGCTGCGCTTCGACTTCAGCCATGCCAAGGGCGTCTCGCCCGAGGAGCAGGCGCGGATCGAGCGCGAGGTGAACGGCTACATCCGCCAGAACACCCCGGTGGAAACCCGGATTATGACGCCCGCCGACGCGGAGGGCCTCGGCGCCCGCGCGCTCTTCGGCGAGAAATACGGCGACGAGGTGCGCGTGGTCTCGATGGGCACCGCCGAGGGCTCCGGCATCGGCGCCCAGGGCGACACCTATTCGCTCGAGCTCTGCGGCGGCACGCATGTCCGGCGCACCGGCGACATCGGCGCGTTCAAGATCCTCGGCGAAAGCGCCAGCGCCAGCGGCACCCGCCGGATCGAGGCGGTGACCGGCGCCGGCGCGCTCGCGCATGTCGCGGCGCAGGAAGCCGCGCTCGCCGAGACCGCGGGCCTGCTGCGCACGAGCCCGGGCGAGGTCGCCGAGCGGGTGCGGGCGCTGCTCGACGAGCGCAAGGCGCAGGCGGCCGAGATCGCGGATCTTCGCCGCAAGCTCGCGCTCGCGGGCGGCGACGGCGCCTCCGCGCAGGGGCCGGAGCAGGTGGGCGGCGTGCCCTTCCTCGCGCGGACGCTTTCGGGCGTCTCGGGCAAGGACCTGCGCGGCCTGATCGATGAGCACAAGTCGCGGCTCGGTTCCGGCGTCGTGCTGCTGGTCGCGGAGACCGGCGACAAGGCGGCGGTCGCGGCCGGCGTCACGGACGACCTGACGGGCCGCATCTCAGCGGTCGATCTCGTGCGCGTCGCCGCCGAGGCGCTCGGCGGCAAGGGCGGCGGCGGCCGGCCCGACATGGCGCAGGCCGGCGGCGCCGATCCGAGCAAGGCGCCCGAGGCGATCGCCGCCGCGCGCGCGCTGCTCGAAGCCTGAGGAGAAGAACCATGCCCGCCTATTGGATCACCCACGTCAGCGTCAGCGACGAAGCCTCCTATGGCGAATACGCGCGGCGCGCGGGACCGGCGATCGCCCAGCACGGCGGGACCTTCCTCGCCCGCGGCGGCCGCCACAAGCAGCTCGAGGGCCGCGACCGGCCGCGCAACGTGCTCGTCCGGTTCGACACGCTGGAGGCGGCCGAGGCCTGCTACAACTCGCCCGAATATCAGGAGGCGCTGTCCTTCGCAAAGAACGCCTCGGAGCGCGACCTCGTGATCGTCGAGGGCGTCTGAGCGGACCCAAGCCCGGGCCGTCGGCGGCCCGGCGCGCCCCCCGAGGGGCGCCCGTACCGAGAGTGAAAGGTAACCCGCGCGCATGACCACCACCGACACCCGGCTCGAAGCCGCCGCCGCGATCCTGCGCGACGCGCGCACCGGCCCCCGGCCGGCGGATTTCCCGGCAGAGCTCATTCCGACGTCCGAGGCCGAGGCCTATCGCGTCCAGGACCTGGTCCTGGACGGCGGCGCGGTCGCGGGCTGGAAGATCCTCGCCACCGCGACGCCGGAGACCTTCACCTGCGCGCCGCTTCCCGCCGCCGATGAGCTCGCCAACGGTGGCGTTCTGGTCCTCGGCGACCGCGCGCCGGAGATCGAGGTCGAGATCGCGATCCGGCTCGTCGCCGACCTGCCGGCCCGCGCGGGCGGATACGACGCCGCCTCGGTGCTGCCGGCGCTCGGCACCGCGCATGTGGCCTTCGAGATCGTGGAATCGCGCTTCCTGGACCGCAAGCGCGTCGGCCCGCTTTCGGGCCTCGCCGACTCGCAGAGCAGCCGCGGCGTCGCGATCGGCGCCAAGGGCGTCGAGGGATGGCGCGACCTGCCGCTCGCGGAGCTGCCGATCCGGCTGATCGGCGACGGCGCCGAGACGGCGCGCGCCCGGGGCGGGGCCACCGCCGAGCAGGTGGTCGCGGCGCTGGTCTGGCTCGCCAACCACGCGCCGACGCGCGGGCCGGGGCTCCGGGCCGGGCAGGTCGTGATCACCGGCGCGCGGATCGGGCCGATTCCGATCCTGGCGACCAAGCGCCTCGTGGCGGAGATCGACGGGATCGGAAGCGTGGCGCTCGACCTCGCCTGAGCGGCGGGGTCACATCGCGACGTACCAGTCGCGGCGGTGGTTGATCATGATGACGAGGTTCATCACCACCGCCCCGCACAGCGACCAGACGACCGACATCGTGGGCAGGGTGAAGAAGGCGAGCGTGAAGACCACGGCGTCGACGAGAAGCTGCGTCCAGCCGGCGCGGAAGCCGAACCGGTCCTGCAGGTAGAAGGCGACCACGCCGACGCCGCCGAGGCTCGCGCCATGGCGGAACACCGCGAGCAGGCCGAGCCCCATGCAGATCCCGGCGATCACCGCCCCGGCGAGCGGCTGCACGTAGTCGAAGCTGAGCAGACCCGGCCGCGCCATCGAGACGAGCGTGAGCCCGCCGACGCAGGCGAAGGTCTTGAGCGTGAACCGCCAGCCGAGCCGCCGGATCGCGAGATAGTAGAAGGGCAGGTTGAGCGCGAAGAAGACCGGGCCGAAGGGAAGCCCGGTCCAGGTCGCGACGAGGAGCGCCAGCCCCGCGATCTGGCCGGTGACGAGGCCGGTGCTCTGCAGGATCGCGAGGCCGAGAGCGACCAGCGCGGTGCCGATGAAGAGCCCCTGGGCGTCGTCCAGCGCCGAATGGCGCCGGATCGGATCCGGCGCCACCATGCCTCAGGCCAGGGCCTTGTCGAGGTTCTCGTCGACCTTCTCGAGCCAGCCGGTCGTGGTCAGCCACTTCTGGTCCGGGCCGACGAGGAGCGCGAGGTCCTTGGTCATGAAGCCCGATTCGACCGTGTCGACCACGACCTTCTCGAGCGTGTTCGCGAACTTCAGCAGTTCGGCGTTGTCGTCGAGCTTGGCGCGGTGCTTCAGGCCGCCGGTCCAGGCGTAGATCGAGGCCACGGAGTTGGTCGAGGTCTCCTTGCCCTTCTGGTGCTCGCGGTAGTGGCGGGTCACGGTGCCGTGCGCCGCTTCCGCCTCGACGGTCTTGCCGTCCGGCGTCATCAGGACCGAGGTCATGAGGCCGAGCGAGCCGAAGCCCTGCGCGACGGTGTCCGACTGCACGTCGCCGTCGTAGTTCTTGCAGGCCCAGACATAGCCGCCCGACCACTTCAGCGCCGAGGCGACCATGTCGTCGATCAGGCGGTGCTCGTAGGTGATCCCGGCCTTCTTGAACTTGTCGGCGAATTCGGCGTCGAACACTTCCTGGAACAGGTCCTTGAAGCGGCCGTCATAGGCCTTGAGGATCGTGTTCTTGGTCGAGAGATAGACCGGCCAGCCGAGCGAGAGGCCGTAGTTCATCGAGGCGCGGGCGAAGTCGCGGATCGAGTCGTCGAGGTTGTACATCGCCATGGTGACGCCCGCGGAGGGCGCGTCGAAGACCTCGCGCTCGATCACCTCGCCGTCGTCGCCGACGAACTTGATCGTGAGCTTGCCCTTGCCGGGGAAGCGGAAGTCGGTGGCGCGGTACTGGTCGCCGAAGGCGTGGCGGCCGACGACGATCGGCTTGGTCCAGCCGGGGACCAGGCGCGGCACGTTCGAGCAGATGATCGGCTGGCGGAAGATCACGCCGCCGAGGATGTTGCGGATGGTGCCGTTCGGCGACTTCCACATCTGCTTGAGGCCGAATTCCTCGACGCGGGCCTCGTCGGGGGTGATCGTCGCGCATTTCACGCCGACGCCGTATTCCTTGATCGCGTTCGCCGCGTCGATCGTGATCTGGTCGTTGGTCCGGTCGCGTTCCTCGATGCCGAGGTCGTAGTACTTCAGGTCGACGTCGAGGTAGGGCAGGATGAGCTTCTTCTTGATGAAGTCCCAGATGATCCGGGTCATCTCGTCGCCGTCGAGCTCGACGACCGGATTGGCGACCTTGATTTTGCTCATGCGGAGTTCCTTCCGGGATTAAGCCTGCGAACCAACTTTCCCGCTGCCTATCGCATATCGCAGCGCAAGAAAAGACGGCATACCGTGGCATACACACTCCTCGCCCGCGCCCTTGCCGGAAGCCGCGCCGGAGCGTATCACCCGGGCCCGGCGACAGGGAGCGGAGTGGATGGAAACGGAGACCGGATCGGCGGGCGGATCGGCCGGGGGGACGGCGGGGCCGGTCTTCGTACTGGTGGCGCCGCAGATGGGCGAGAACATCGGCGCGGCGGCGCGGGCGATGTGGAACTTCGGCCTCGACCGGATGCGGCTCGTCAGCCCGCGCGACGGCTGGCCCAACCCGCGCGCCGAGGCGATGGCGAGCGGCGCGGCGCGCGTGCTCGACCGGGTCTCGGTGCACGAGACCACCAACGACGCCTGCGCCGATCTCTCCTTCGTCTTCGCGACCACGGCGCGGGAGCGCGCGCTGACGCGGCATGTGATGACGCCGGCGCAGGCGATGGCCGAGGCGCGGGCGATGATCGCGGCGGGCGAGAAGGTCGGCGTGCTGTTCGGGCCGGAACGCGCCGGGCTCGAGAACGCCGATATCGTGCGCTCGAACGCGGTCATCACCGTGCCGGTCAACCCCGCCTTCGCCTCGCTCAACCTCGGCCAGACCGCGCTGCTCGTCGCCTATGAATGGATGCGCCAGGCCGACGAGACCCCGCCCGCGTCCTACGCGCTCGCCGGCGCCGAACGAGCGACCCGGATCGAGGTCGAGAAGTTCCTCGAGCATCTCGTGGACCGGCTCGACGCGGTCGGCTTCTTCTTTCCCGACCACAAGCGCGACAGCATGGTGGCGCATCTCGAGAACCTGTTCCGCCGCGCGCCCCTGACCGACGCCGACATCCGCACGCTGCACGGGATCATCCGCGCCCTCGCCGTGAAGGTGCCCGGGCGCAAGTAGCGCGGACCGGGGGCCGCCGTCCGGCCCGGATCGCAGGGGAATGGCGGACCGAGGTCCGCCCTACGGTTCCGGTTCCGCCTCGGGAGGCGGCTCGGCCTGCTCGGCCAGCGGATGATGCCCGAGCACGAGATCGACCATGCGCGTCTCGAGCACATGGGTATAGATCTCGGTCGTCGCGATGCTGGCATGCCCGAGCAGCGTCTGGATCACCCGCAGATCGGCGCCGTTCGCGAGCAGATGCGTGGCGAAGGAATGGCGCAGCGCGTGCGGCGAGACCGCCGCGGGGTCCATGCCGGCGAGCCGCGCGAGATGCTTCAGCCGCACGAAGAAGGTCTCGCGCCCGAGATGGCCGAGCTTGCCCCGCGCCGGGAAAAGATAGGGCGAGGTCGCCCGCCGGCCCTGCGCGGTGCGCGCCGCCTCGGCGGCGTCGCGGGTCTCGAGCCAGGCCAGCGTCGCGCTCCGCGCCGGCGGCGACAGCGGCACCATGCGCTCGCGCCCGCCCTTGCCGCGCACGAGGATCATCCGGGGATCGCCGCGCACCGCGGAGACCGGCAGCGAGACGAGCTCGCTGACGCGCAGCCCGGTGGCGTAGATGAGCTGCAGCAGGCAGGTGTCGCGCCGGCTCTGCGCCGCGTCCTTGCCATGCGTCGCGGCGGCCTCGATCAGCCGGTCGATCGCCGCCTCGTCGAGTTGCCTCGGCAGCGCCCGCACCCGCTTCGGTCCCTTCACCGGCGCGGCCGGGTCGTCGGGCCGCCAGCCTTCGAGATAGGCGAAGCGGTAGAGCTGGCGGATCGCGGAGAGCCGCCGCGCCCGGGTGGCGCGCGCCATGCCGCGCAGCTCGAGATCGACGATATAGGCTTCGATCTCGGGGCGCCGCGCGGTCGCGAGGCTCTCGTCGCGCGCGGCGAGGAAGGCGGTGAAATCCTCGATGTCGCGCGCGTAGGAGAGGACGGTGTTGCGCGCCGCGTCCCGCTCGGCCTGGATCGCCTCGAGAAAGCGCGGCAGCCAGGTCGCGGAGAGGTCCTCGGGCAGGTCGTCGCGCATCGCCCTCAGCCCCCCGGCGTCGCGAGCAGCGTCTGCAGCGCGATCTGTCGCGCCTTCGGCGCCTCGCCCGCGGCGCGCAGCGCGAAGAGCCCGGCGCGCAGCGAGGGCGGATCGGTCTCGGCGCCCGCCGCGAGCAGGTCGAGCGCGCCGAGGATCGCGACGCCGACCGCGCCGTCGCGCGCGGTCTTTTCCAGCGCGGCCTCGCGATCGTCGGCCGGACGGGTCTCGGTCAGCCCCGCGACCACGGCCCGCGCCCGGTCGGAGACGCGGGAAACCGGCGCGGCGCCGGGCTCCGGGGCACGGCCCTCGGCGAGATCGACCAGCGCGCCGAGCCTCGGGTCCAGCCCCTCCGCCACGCCGCGCGCCGCGCCGGGCGTGTCGGTCAGGAGCAGGAGCTCGGCCAGGCGCTCCCGCGCCGGGCCCGGCAGGACGGCGGGGTTGATGACCCGGAGCGCGTCGGCGTAGCTCTCGGCGAGCGCCACGCGCAGGCCGCGCGCGCTCAGCGCGTCGTCGGCGGCGACGAGCGCGGTCGCGACCTTGGTGGCGTAGCCCGCGGCCAGCGCCGCGTCGAGATCCTGCACCGCCCGGGCGCGGTCCCAGATCCCGCCCGAGGCGGCCGGATCGCCGGCGCGGTAGGCCTCGATCAGCTCGGGCGAGGGCAGGGCGCCGGCGAGCCAGAGCCGTTCGGAGGCCTCGATCCGCGGCCGCATCGGCGCGTGCTCGTCGAGATCGCCGCGCAGGAAGGCGAGCGGCAGCTGGCCCGGCGGCCGCGGCAGGCCGACCGCCTCGCGCAGCAGGAAATCGAGCGGGGTCAGCGGATCGGGCGGGGCCGGGTCCTCCTCGCCCTCGAAGAGCACCGGATCGAGGAAGCGCGCCAGGAGCCGCTCCTGATCCTCGGGGATCGAGCCGACCTCGCGGCCGAGCGTCAGCGTGATCTCCGCCGCGCTCCAGTCGCCGCCGCGCGCGAGGCAGAAGACCCGCGCGGGCAGGGTGGGCGAGAGCGCGGGATTGGCCTTGAGCGCCTCGCAGGCCGGCTGCGCGCGGTCGAGCAGCAGGCCGATGTCGAACCAGCGCCGGAAGAGCTCGGGGGAATCCGGGCCGGCCGCCTCGATCAGCGCCTCGGCCTCGTCGAGCGCGCCCATGCCGAGCAGCCGGTCGATCCGCGCGATCAGGAGGGCGGAGTCGCCGTCCGATCCCGGCGGCGGATCGGCCTCGGCGAGCAGGAGCTCGCGGAAGAGCCCGATCGCCGCGGGCACGCCGGCGCCGCCCTCGGCGAGCACGAGGTCGCGCGCCTCGCCGACCGGGTGGTCGCCCCAGAGATCGCGCGGGAAGCCGGTCTGCGCCGGGGTGAGCAGGCCGACCGCGTCGCGGCTGACCGCGCCGAGCGGCACGACGGTGATCGCCTCGGGATCCTCGGGGTTGACCGGCGCGTCGCCGCGGGCGGGCGGGCGGGCCGCGGTCGAGACGATGCTCTCCGACAGCCAGGGGATCGCCGACCTCGGCTCGGCCGAGACGGCGCCGGTCGGCATCAGCGCCGCGCCCGCCAGCAGGAGCGCGCGTCCGAGGCCCGCGGTCACTTCGCCGTCGCCGGCAGCTCGACCGGCCGGCTCGGCGCCGGAAGGTCGGAGAAGATCGCGTAAGCCAGCACGCCGATCACGCCGATCACTACGAGGTAGATCACCGCCTTCGCCAATATTCGCATGCCACCTGCTCGCCCGCGCGGCGTTCATCGCCGCTTCTTGCGCCGCCCTGGCCCGACGTGGCGGCCCGAGACGGTCCCATGGACAATAGACCGCGCGAGAGGCTACAGCAATTCCGATGATGGAAGGACCCGCGGGCTTGCAGGAACTGGACCCCGAGACGCCGCGCCTCCGGCGGCCGCTGGTGCTTGTCGGGCTCATGGGCGCCGGCAAGACCAGCGTGGGCAAGCGTCTCGCGGCGCTGCTCGGGGTCGGCTTCGTCGATTCCGACGTCGAGATCGAGCGGGCGGCCGGCATGACCATCCCCGAGATCTTCGCCAAGCTCGGCGAGCCCGCGTTCCGCGACGGCGAGCGGCGGGTGATCGCGCGCCTGCTGACCGAACGGCCCGGCGTGCTCGCGACCGGCGGCGGCGCCTTCGGCGACGCCCGGACCCGCGCGGCGGTGGCCGAGCGCGGCACCTCGGTCTGGCTCCGCGCCGATCTCGACCTGCTCTGGGACCGGGTGCGCGACAAGCCGGGGCGGCCGCTCCTTCAGGCCGCCGATCCGAAGGCGGTGCTCGCCGACCTGCTGACCCGCCGCTATCCGGTCTACGGCCTGGCCGACGTGACCGTCGACAGCCGCCGCGGCGCCACGCATGAATGGATGGCCCGCGACATTCTGCGCGCGGTGCGGGAGCGGGACGCCGCCCGACCCGGCCACGCCCCCACCTTCGAGGAGCGCGGAGCATGACGACCGAAACCCTGGCGCGGGTCACGGTCCCGCTCGGCGACCGGGCCTATCCGATCCTGATCGGCCCCGGCCTGCTCGCCCGCGCCGGCGCCGAGATCGGGCCGCTGCTGCGGCGCAAGCGCGTCGCGATCCTGACCGAGGAGCGGGTCGCCGCGCTTCATCTCCCGGCGCTGACCGCGAGCCTCGCCGCGGCGGGCATCGAGAGCGCCGCGCTGGAGCTGCCGGCGGGCGAGGGGACCAAGGGCTGGCCCGGGCTCGAGCGCGCGGTCGAATGGCTGATCGCCAGGGAGGTCGCGCGCGACGATCTCGTCGTCGCCTTCGGCGGCGGGGTGATCGGCGATCTCGGCGGCTTCGCGGCGGCGATCCTGCGCCGCGGCGTCGGCTTCGTCCAGATCCCGACCACGCTGCTCGCCCAGGTCGACAGTTCGGTCGGTGGCAAGACCGGGATCAATTCGAAACAGGGCAAGAACCTGATCGGCGCCTTCCACCAGCCGCGGCTGGTCCTCGCCGACACCGCGCTGCTCGACAGCCTGCCGCCGCGCGACTTCCTCGCGGGCTATGGCGAGGTGGTGAAATACGGCCTGCTCGGCGACGCGGGCTTCTTCGCCTGGCTCGAGGCGAACGGTCCCGCGCTCGCGAAGGGCGACCGCGCCGCGCGCGCCCATGCCGTGCGCCGCTCCTGCGAGATGAAGGCTGAGATCGTCGCCCGCGACGAGACCGAGCAGGGCGACCGCGCGCTTCTCAACCTCGGCCATACCTTCGGCCACGCGCTCGAGGCCGCGACCGGCTATTCCGACCGGCTGCTGCACGGCGAGGGGGTGGCGATCGGCTGCCAGCTCGCCTTCGACCTCTCGGCCCGCCTCGGGCTCTGCGCCCAGGAGGCGCCGAGCCGGGTCGCCGCGCATCTCGCCGCGATGGGGACGAAGCGCTCGCTCGCCGACATTCCGGGCGAGCTGCCGGACGCCGACGGGCTTCTCGCGCTGATGGCGCAGGACAAGAAGGTGCGCGACGGCCGCCTCGCCTTCGTCCTGGCGCGCGACATCGGCGCGGCCTTCGTCGCGCGCGACGTCGATCTCGCCGACGTCCGCGCGCTGCTCGGGAGCGCGCTCGCGGCGCGATAGCGCGCTTCGCGCTTGCCCGACGGGCGGACCGCGGCGATAAGGGATTTCAGGTCCTTATCCGACTCGCCGGCGGCGAGCGGCGGATCTGGACAACGCGACCGCGGACTCTCGAGGACCTCGACACCGAATGCCGTTCCGGATGCCCCCCGCCGCGACCTTTCCGACCCGCGCGCTCGCGCTCTGGACCGCCGCCTGGCTCGCCTGCGCGACGGCGGCCGGCGCCCAGGCGCCTGATCTCACGCCCCGCCCGGGAGCCGCGACGGCGCCCTCGAGCGCCACGTCGAGCGAGGGTTTCACCGCCGCGCCGCCCCTGGCCGATCCGGCCCCGCCGCCGACCCGCACCACCGGGATCCTGCCCGCCTTCATCTACGGCGACGGCGTCTTCGACGCGGAGCGGCCGGATTTCGTCGCGACCGTGCGCGGCGGCGTCCGCTTCGGTCCCGCCTATTTCGGCTCGACCAAGGTCAAGGCCGGTCCCGACGCGGCGATCCGGCTCGACCGCGTCCGGTTGCCGGGCGGCCTGACCTTCGGCTCCAACGAGGCGGTGGGCTTCCTGCGCGGGTTCAACCCGCGCCTCTCCGGCCGCATCGTGCCGAGGCGTGAATCGAACGATTACAAGGAGATCGCGGGGCTCGACAATATCCCGTTCTCGATCGAGCTCGGCTTCGGCGTCGGCTACGAGAAGCGCCACTATCGCGCCTTCGCCGACATGCGCTATGGGGTGATCGGGCATAATTCCTGGGTCGGCGAATTCGGCGCGGACGGGATGGCCTATCCTTACGAGGGCCTGACCCTGATGCTCGGCCCCCGCCTGTCGTGGGGTACCGCGCATTTCATGGACACCTATTTCGGCGTCAGCGCGTCCGAATCCGAGGCCTCCGGCCTGTCGGTCTACAACCCCGACGGCGGCTTCTACGGCGCCGGGGTGGAATTCGGCGCGCGCTACCTCTTCAACGAACGCTGGGGCATCGAGGGCGCGGCGCGCTGGACCCGCCTCATGGGCCAGGCGGCGGATTCGCCGATCGTCGAGAACGGCACCGACGACCAGTATCTCGTCCGCTTCGACCTCTCGCGCCGCATCAGCCTCGAGTTCTGACGGCTCAGCGCCGCTCGGCCCGCTGCCGCGCGAGGGCGCTTTCCTGGTCCGAGACGCCGAGCAGGTTCGCCACCAGCCGCAGCACGCCGCGCTCGTCGGCGTCGATGCCGTCGGCGGTGGCGACGCGCCACAGCGCCTCGACGATGCCGACGCGCTCCTCGTAGGGCACGTCCTCCTTGATCACCCGGGTGAACTGCACCGTGTCCTGGGCGCGGGCCTCGGCCGTCTCGGCCTGGCCGCGCAGCGCGGCGGCCTCCTCGGGGGAGAGACCGTAATGCGCGGCGAGGAGCGCGTCGATCCGCGCGCGCTCGGGGTCGGAATAGCGCTCGTCGCTGCGCGCGACGCGCACCATCAGCGCCGCGAGCGCGACGCGCGCCGCCCCGGGACCGAGCGGTGGGGCGCCGGCGGCGGCGTTCAGGCGGCGGAGCAGGTCTGCGAACATGGGGCCTCTGGAGCGGGATCCGCGCGGCGCGCGGCTTGCCGTGAAGCAAAACCCCGAGCGCCACGAAAACTCAAGCAAAGTCGCCGTGAGCGCGCGCCAGATCCGCTATCCCCGGCCCGACCCGGGACCTCGACCCCCATGCGACGCGCCTCGGGACCCCGGGTTAGCCCCGGCGAAGCGTGCGCCGTCGCGCGTATCGGAGCGTCGCCGCTGTCCCGGGCCCGACCCGGGACCTCGACCCCCATGCGAAGCGCTTCGGGACCCCCGGGGGGGCGGGCGAGGTCGCGCCGGGCGCCCGGCCTCAGACCAGCCGCGACTGTTCCACGGCGGCGCGGATGAAATCGGCGAAGAGCGGGTGCGGGTCGAGCGGCTTCGACTTCAGCTCCGGGTGGAACTGCACGCCGATGTACCAGGGATGGGTCGGGATCTCGACGATCTCCGGCAGCCGCCCGTCCGGCGAGACGCCGGAGAAGCGCAGACCGCAATCCTCGAGCTTGTCGCGGTACTTGATGTCGACCTCGTAGCGGTGGCGGTGGCGCTCGGAAATCGCGGTGGCGCCGTAGATATCGGAGACCTGGCTGCCGTCCGAGAGCACCGCGTCATAGGCGCCGAGCCGCATCGTGCCGCCCTTGTCGTCGGCGATGTCGCGCTGGATCGTGCGGTTGCCCTCGACCCATTCCTTGAGGTGGTAGATGACGGGCGTGAACTTGCGCTGGCCCGCCTCGTGGTCGAATTCCTCGGACCCGGCGTTCTGGACCCCGAGCAGATCGCGCGAGGCCTCGATCACCGCCATCTGCATGCCGAGGCAGATGCCGAGATAGGGCACCTTGCGCTCGCGCGCGAAGCGGGCGGCGTGGATCATCCCCTCGGTGCCGCGCACGCCGAAGCCGCCGGGCACCAGGATCGCGTGGTAGTCCTCGAGCAGCGGCGCGATCTCCTCGTCCTTCTCGAAGAGTTCGGAATCAAGCCATTGCGTGCGAACCTTCACCTTGTTCGCGATCCCGCCGTGCGTGAGCGCCTCGGCGATGGATTTGTACGCGTCCTCGAGCTGGGTGTATTTGCCGACGATCGCGACCTTCACCTCGCCCTCGGGATTGTGGATGCGGTCGACCACGTCCTCCCATTTCGAGAGGTTCGGGCGCGGCGCAGGCGAGATCCCGAAAGCGTCGAGCACCGCCTGGTCGAGCCCCTCGCGGTGATAGGCGAGCGGCGCCTCGTAGATCGACTTCAGGTCCTGCGCCGCGATCACGCTGTCGGGCCGCACGTTGCAGAAGAGCGCGAGCTTCTCGCGCTCCTTCTTCGGGATCGGCCCCTCGGAGCGGCAGACCAGCACGTCCGGCGCGATGCCGATGGCGCGAAGCTCCTTCACCGAGTGCTGCGTCGGCTTGGTCTTGAGCTCGCCGGAGGCGGCGATGAACGGCAGCAGCGTGAGATGCATGTAGATGCACTGGCCGCGCGGCCGCTCCTGGCCGAACTGGCGGATCGCCTCGAAGAAGGGCAGGCCCTCGATGTCGCCGACCGTGCCGCCGATCTCGCACAGCATGAAGTCGACCTCCTCGTCGCCGATGCGCAGGAAATCCTTGATCTCGTCGGTGACGTGCGGAATGACCTGGATGGTCTTGCCGAGATAGTCGCCGCGGCGCTCCTTCTCGAGCACGTTGGAATAGATCCGGCCCGACGAGACGGAATCGGTCTTGCGCGCCGCGACCCCGGTGAACCGCTCGTAATGGCCGAGGTCGAGGTCGGTCTCGGCGCCGTCGTCGGTGACGAAGACCTCGCCATGCTCGAACGGCGACATCGTGCCCGGATCGACGTTGAGATAGGGGTCGAGCTTCCGGAGCCGCACCGAATAGCCGCGGGCCTGCAGCAGCGCCCCGAGCGCCGCCGAGGCGAGGCCCTTGCCGAGCGAGGAGACCACACCGCCGGTGATGAATACGTAACGCGCCATGCTGTGAGGTTCCCGTGCCTTCGCTTCAGTCAGAATCAGGATGAAGCCGCGCTCCACGGGACCCCATCCATAGGGTATATGCGCCACCCGCGCAAGGGAGCGGACGCTACATCCTGTGGTCGTGTCAGGGCGCGGCCGGAGGCGCCCCCAGGTCGCTCTTGGGGGACGCCGGGCCGGGGCTTACTGCGCCGGCGGCGGGGCCGCGGGGTCCACGCTCGGCGCAGGGGCGGCCGGGGTGGCTGGCGCGGGAGCGGCCGCGTCGGGCGCCGGGGGCGGCGCGAGATCCGGCGCCGGCATGTTCGGCGCGGGCGCCGGGGCCACCGGCTGCTCGGTGTTGAGCGGAGCCTCGATCCCGAGGCGGTCGAGCACCGAGCCCGATCCGCCCTCGCGCGCCGCGATGATCGTGAGCGTGATGCTCGTCACCACGAAGGCCGCGCCGAGCGCCCAGGTCACCTTCGAGAGCGCGGTCGCCGCGCCCCGGCTGGTCATCAGCCCGCCGCCACCGCCGCCACCGCCGCCGATGCCGAGGCCGCCGCCTTCCGAGCGCTGCAGCAGCACGACGATGATCAACCCGATCGCGATGATGAGGTGGATGGTCAGGATGATGTTCTGCATCTCGCGGGCCTTCGCGCTCCGGGTCCGAGACCCTCTCCATAAGCGCGCGCTTCTAGCCGAGCGTTCGGGGAATGTCGAACGGGAATTGCCTCGGCCGGGCCGGAAGCGGTGCCCGGTTCAGCCGGCCCCGCGCGCGTCATGGGCGCGCACGTCGGCGCGCTTCGCCTGCGCGCGCCAGACCCGCTCGAGATTGGCGCGGGCCCAGCCGAGGTCGAGCGTCCCGGGCCGCGCGAGGACGAGCCCGTGCGGGCGGTGGTGGTCGGTGGTGAAGAAGGTCTCGGGATCGGCCTCGATCAGCAGGTCGCGCTCCTCGACCGGCACCTTGAAGACCGGGCAGTCATGGGCGGCGTTCCAGTACAGCATCACCTTGCCGTTCACCTTGAACGAGCGCGAGTCCCAGGACATCGTCTCGACCGTGCCGGGCAGGGCGAGGATGATCGCGCGGAGGTCTTCGAAGCTCACCATGGCGGTTCCTCCCGGTCGCGCATCATCGACCGGGCGGGGGCGGGGGCGCAAGCCCAAGGGCGGCCTTGGCGCCGCTTCCGGCCGGGCGTAGGGTGCGCCGCGCCGGAAGGGGGAGCCATGGACGGGATCGACACCGACATCGTGATCGCGGGCGGCGGCGTGGCCGGCCTCGGCGCAGCCGCGATTCTGGCCGCGCGCGGCTTTTCCGTGCGCTGCGTCGATCCGGCGCCCCCGGTGACCTCGGGCGAGGCGGCCGGCGCCGATCTGCGCTCGACGGCCTTCCTCGGCCCCTCGGTCGCGCTTTTGCGCCACTGCGGCCTCTGGGACCGGCTCGCGCCCGAGGCGGCGCCGCTCCGGATCATGCGCATCGTCGACGCGGGCGGATCGGGCGGCGTGGCGCGGCGCACCGCCGATTTCGACGCCGCCGAGGTGGGGGCCGCGGCCTTCGGCTACAACCTGCCGAACTGGCTGATCCGCCGGGAGATGGTCGCGCATCTCGCCGCGACCCCGGGCGGCGGGCTCATGGCCCCGGCGCGCGTCGCGGAGGTGGTACCGCGCGCGGATCGCGCGATCGTGCGGCTCGGCGACGGCGCGGGGCTCGCCGCGCGGCTCGTCATCGCGGCCGATGGCCGCGACAGCGGGCTGCGCGCCGCCGCGGGGATCGGGGTCCGCCGCTGGGGCTATGGCCAGAAGGCGGTGGTCTTCACCGTGCGCCACGAGCGCCCGCACGAGGGCGTCTCGACCGAGGTGCACATGGGCGGCGGCCCCTTCACGCTGGTGCCGCTCCCGAGCCGGTCGGACCGGCACCGCTCCGCAGTGGTCTGGATGGAGCGCGGCCCCCGGGCGCTGGCGCTCGCGGCCATGCCGGAAGCGGAGTTCGAGGCCGCGGCGAACGCGCGCTCGGCGGGCGTGCTCGGCCGGCTCGGCCTCGAGGGCCGGCGCGTGGTCTGGCCGATCATCGCCCAGATCGCCGACCGGCTCGACGCCCCCCGCATGGCGCTGATCGCCGAGGCGGCGCATGTCGTGCCGCCCATCGGCGCGCAGGGGCTCAACATGAGCCTGCGCGACATCGGCGTGCTCGCCGACCTTCTCGTCGCCGCGCGCGCCGAGGGCGCGGATATCGGCGGCGTGGAGGTGCTGGCGCGCTACCACCGCGCGCGCCACGCGAAGGTCCTGGCGCGGATCCTCGGCGTCGACGCGCTCAACCGCGCCGCGATGACCGACCACCGCCCGCTGCGCGACCTGCGCAACCTCGGCCTCGGGATGGTCGAGGGGCTGCGGCCCCTGCGCCGCGCCGCGATGCGGCTCGGGCTCGGCGCGGAATAGGGGCGCGCGGGGAACGGCGGACCGAGGTCCGCCCTACGAAACGCGCCGGGGATGGCGGACCGAGGTCCGCCCTACGACGCCGCCGCATAGGGCGGACCTCGGTCCGCCATCCGGCGCCCGTAGGGTGGGCGAGTCCGCCCACCTTCCCCCGTCCGCCACGCACAAGCCGCGGCGCCATCGTCCCCGCGCCGCTCAGATCGGCGGCGGCGCCAGCTTCTCCTCGCGCAACATCACGTTCGATTCGACCTGCCCCACCCCGGGCAGCGTCATGATCCGGCGCCGCAGGATGCGCTCGAAATCGCTCAGGTCGCGCGCCACGACGCGCAGCCGGTAGTCGTGCACCCCGATCACCTGCTGAACGAGCTGCACCTCCGGGATCGCCTGCACCGCGCGCTCGAAACCCTCGAGGTCGATCCGCCCCCTGGCGGCGAGCTTCACGCCGAGGAAGACCACGACGCCGAAGCCGAGCTTCTCGCGGTCGAGGATCAGCCGCCGGCCGCGGATCACCCCCGTCGCCTCGAGCCGCCGGATCCGGCGCCAGGCGGCGGGCTGGCTGAGCCCGACGCGCAGCCCCACCTCCTTCGCGCCGAGCGATCCGTCGGCGAGCAGCGCGCGCAGGATCGCCCGGTCGGTGTCGTCGATCTCGGTCATATCGGCAGCCGGGCGCTGTTCTTGAGCTCGGATACCAGCATCAGCGCGTCGATCTCGGCGATATGCGGCAGGGCGAGGATGCGGTCACGGTAGATCTCCTGGTAATGGCCGAGATCGCGCGCCACCACGTCCATCCGGATGTCGACCCGGCCGAGCAGCGTCTCGATCGCGATCACCTCGGGCAGCGCCTTCGCGGCGGCGAGGAAGGCGTCGAAGGCGTTGCTCGCCGCCTTGTCGAGCACCACGCGCAGGAAGACCCGCACCTCGTAGCCGAGCGCGCGCGGGTCGATCTCGATCGCGCGGCCGAGGATCACGCCGGCGCGCTCCATCTTCTCGATCCGGCGCCAGCAGGGACCGGCCGAAAGCCCGGCGCGCTCGGCAAGCTCGGCGACCGGCATGCCGGCGTCCTCCTGCAGGAGGCGCAGCAGGCGCCGGTCGATATCATCGAGCTCGTGCATGGATCTCTCGAGAATGGCCACTTTGGCGAATGGATCTCCGCGATATCTAGCAAATTCCGCGAAAAGAGAAAACCGATTGCGCGCGAGGGGCCTATGCTCCGCGCCACGGCACATCGAGTGGAGGAAGCGCCCATGCGCGTCTATTATGATCGCGACTGCGACATCAACCTGATCAAGGACAAGAAGGTCGGCATCGTCGGCTATGGCTCGCAGGGCCACGCCCATGCGCTGAACCTGCGCGATTCGGGCGCCAAGAACGTCGCCGTCGCGCTGCGCGAGGGCTCGCCCTCGGCGAAGAAGGCCGAGGCCGAGGGGCTGAAGGTCATGGGCATCGCCGAATGCGCCGCCTGGGCCGACGTCCTCATGATGACGATGCCCGACGAGCTGCAGGCCGACACCTACAAGAAGTATATCCACGACAACCTGCGCGAGGGCGCGGCGATCGCCTTCGCGCATGGCCTCAACGTGCATTTCGGCCTGATCGAGCCGAAGAAGGGCGTCGACGTCATCATGATGGCGCCGAAGGGCCCGGGCCACACCGTGCGCGGCGAATTCGTCAAGGGCGGCGGCGTGCCCTGCCTCGTCGCGGTCGAGAACGACGCCTCGGGCAACGCGCTCGAGATCGCCAAGAGCTATTGCTCGGGCATCGGCGGCGGCCGGTCGGGCATCATCGAGACCAACTTCCGCCAGGAATGCGAGACCGACCTCTTCGGCGAGCAGGCCGTGCTCTGCGGCGGCCTGGTCGAGCTCATCCGCATGGGCTTCGAGACGCTGGTCGAGGCGGGCTACGAGCCCGAAATGGCCTATTTCGAGTGCCTGCACGAGGTGAAGCTGATCGTCGACCTCATCTACGAGGGCGGCATCGCCAACATGAACTACTCGATCTCGAACACCGCCGAATACGGCGAGTATGTCTCGGGCCCGCGCGTCCTGCCCTACGCCGAGACCAAGGCGCGGATGAAGGAAGTGCTCTCGGACATCCAGACCGGCAAGTTCGTGCGCGACTTCATGCAGGAGAACGCGGTCGGCCAGCCGTTCTTCAAGGCGACCCGCCGCCTGAACGACGAGCACCAGATCGAGAAGGTCGGCGAGAAGCTGCGCGGCATGATGCCCTGGATCTCCAAGGGCAAGATGGTCGACAAGGCGCGCAACTAAGACCGAGGCGGAGCGGGGCGCGCCCGCGCCCCCTCGCGTAGGGCGGACCTCGGTCCGCCCTTTTCGTGTCGGGGGATGGTGGGCGGAATCGCCCACCCTACCGCGCCGTAGGGTGGGCGATTCCGCCCACCATCCGACACCCGGTCAGGCCAGAAGCCGCAGGAATTCCGTCAGGTCGTCGGTCTGGTGATGCACATGCGGCGCGATCTCGGCCGGGCCGACCAGCACGGTGCGCATGCCCAAGGAATGCGGCACCGCGAGGTTGCGCGGGTCGTCCTCGAACATCGCCGCCCGCCGCGTGTCGAGCCCGTCGAGCGCGAAGACGGTGGCGAAGGCCGTCGCCTCGGGCTTCGCCACGTGCAGCGCGTCCTCGAAGCCGTAGAGCGCGTCGAAGGCGCCGTCGATCCCGAGCGCCCGCGTCACGCGCCGCGCGTGCTCGCGCGAGCCGTTGGTATAGACGATCCGCCGGCCGGGCAGGGCGGCGATCGCCGCCTTGAGCGCGGGGCTTTCCGCCACCGCCGTGAGGTCGATGTCGTGCACGTCGGCGAGATAGGGCGCGGGATCGAGCGCGTGCTCGGCCATCAGCCCGGCGAGCGTGGTGCCGTGCCGGCGCCAGTAGTCGCGGCGGAGCGCGCTGGCCGGGGCTTCCTCGAGGCCGAGGGTTCGCATCACATAGGCCGTCATCTTCGCCTCGATCTGGTCGAAGAGGCGGATCTCGGGCGCGTAGAGCGTGTTGTCGAGGTCGAAGACCCAGGTCTCGACATGGGCGAAGAGGTCGCGGGGCATGGCCGCATCCTAGCGCGCGGCCGCGGCGGCCACAATCGCCCGCGACGCCTCGTGATCGCGCCGCTCGCATTCGCCGGCGGCCGGGGCTAGGGTCTCGGCGCGGCAGGGAAGGATCGCCATGGCAGGCTTCGCCCAGGGACAGAAGGACGCGTTCTACCTCGTGCTCGAGGCGATCGACCAGGGCGAGTTCCGCCCCGGCGACCGGCTGGTCGAGGCCGAGCTCGCCGAGCGTTTCGGCGTCTCGCGCACCCCGATCCGCGAGGCGCTGCAGCGGCTCGAGACGCAGGGCGTGCTCGCGCGCGACGGGCGCAGCCTCGTGGTGGCGAGCCTCAACCACGACCAGCTCGGCGAGCTCTACGTGGTGCGCGCCGAGCTCGAGGGGCTCGCGGCCCGGCTCGCGGCGCAGCACGCGGCGCCCGAGGAGATCCGCGTGCTGCGCGAGATGGTGCGCAAGGACCGCGAATTCGTCGCGCGGCCCGAGCTGCTCGCCCGCGCGAACAAGCGCTTCCACCGCCAGATCCACATGGCGAGCCACAACCGCTACCTGATCCAGCAGCTCGACATGGTGCATCGCGCGATGATCCTGATCGCGACCACCTCGCTCGCCGCCGAGGGCCGGGGAGAGAAGGCGCTGGAGGAGCACGAGCAGATCGTCGACGCGATCGAGGCGCGCGACGGCGACGCCGCCGATCTCGCGCTCCGCCAGCACATCAGCCGCGCCTTCGAGACGCGGCTGAAGCTCGAGGCGGACCGCTAGGGTTCAGCCGGCCGGGGCGACGGTCTCGCCGCGCCGGGGCTCGCCCCGGTCGACGAGCATGCCGTCGGCGCGGTCGTCGCGGAACTGCGCCGGCATGCCGAGGCCCTCGCCGAAGACCGGGCTCGATCGCAGGTGGAAGCGCGGATGCGGCTCGGTCGTGTCGCCGCTGTTGCCGCGGCGGCGATCTCTGCGCCGGCCGCGACCCGGTCTCCCGGCGCCACCGTGACGCTGCCGGCGCGCGGATGCGCGAGCAGGCCGTATTCTCTGGTGCCGAAGTCGAGGATGACGTGGTTGCCGGCGGGATCGCCGGGGTCGTTCGCGCCGATCGCCTGGTCGGGTCGCCTGGTCGGGCAGCCCGTCGACCGCCGCCACGACGCGGCCGTCGCCGGGCGCGAGGATCGGCCGGTCCCAGCGGTGATAGCTCGCGAGCGCCGCCGGATCGCCCGCGTGGCTCCTCCCGTCGCGGAGCACGAGGAAATCGGTGGCGAAGCGCGGGGCGGGAACGACGGCGTGGTCGTTGTCGGCGATGTCGCGGCCGCCCCGGTAGACGTGCCACGCGCCGTCGAAGGGCAGGCGCGGCGCGGCGCGGGTCGCGTGGCCGAGATAGGGGCTTTCAGCCGCGACCGGCGCCGGGCCGATCCAGAAGCCCCCGACCTTTCCATCCGTGTCGAGCGCCACGACGATCCGGAGCGGCGTGCTCGCCCGGGTCCAGCGCGCGGTCCGCGTGTAGGTCGCATGCGGCCCCTCGGCGCGAATGTCCTCGGCGAGCAGCTCCGCCTCCGCGCCGAAATCTCGCCCGACGTCGGCGCGGACCGCCGCGAAGGTCGCCTCGGATCCGAGCGCGGCCCGCATCTCAGAGGTCATCTCCGACCAGATCGCGGCGGTCTCCGCGGCGAGGAAGCGGTCCGCGATCGTCTGGCCGCGCTGCAGCGTCCCGGCCCGCGCCGCCTCCGCCGTCATCGCCGCGAGCCTCAGCGCCACGCCAAGCCCGCTCCTGGTCCAGTCCGCCATGCCGCTCTCCCACCTCCGTCGGCCGGCATCCTGGCAGCGGCGGGACCGGATGCCACCGCCGTCCCGGCTCAGGCGCCGCGCGGGGGCGGCGCGTCCGGCGGGCCGCCGAGCCCGTGCTCGGTCTTGTGCCAGTGGAAGGGCGCGTGAAAGATCTCGACCAGCGCGCGATAGGCCGCCACCGCGCCCAGCAACCAATAGACGAGCAGCGTGGGGATCCAGGGGATCAGCCGCCGGCGACCGGCGTCGCGCGCGGCGACCAGCGCCGTCACGAGCATGATCGCCTGGCCCAGCATCATCGAGGCGAAGAAGGCGCTCCGGAGCCACACGGGAAAGCCGTTCCAGACCGTCGAGTCGAGGGCGTAGACGGCGAGGAACAGTCCCCAGAGCAGCGGGATCGCGAGATAGGAGGTCAGCGCGCCGAGAAACAGCACCTGGAAGCCGAAAAAGCCGCGCGGGCCGAGGTCGCGCCAGAGGCCGAGGGGGTCGCGCATGTGGCTCGCCCAGGTCACCGCGTAGCCCTTGAGCCAGCGCGAGCGCTGCCGGATCCAGGCGCGGGGCGTGGCCGTCGCCTCCTCCATCGTGGTCGAGGGCAGCATCTCGCAGCGGTAGCCGAACCGCGCGAGCCGCATGCCGAGATCGGCGTCCTCGGTCACGTTATGCGCGTCCCAGCCGCCGATCCGGTCGAGCTGCGCGCGGCGGAAGAAGACGGTGGTGCCGCCGAGCGGGATCGGGATGCCGAGCCGCTGCACCCCGAGCAGGATCACCCGGAACCAGATCGCGTATTCGAGCGTGAAGCAGCGCGTGAGCCAGCCCTGGCCGGTGTTGTAGATGTCGAGATAGCCCTGCAGGCAGGCGACCTCGGGCGGCGCCTCGGCGAAGCGCGCCACGACGGCGCGGATCTGGCCCGGGTCCGGCCGGTCCTCGGCGTCGTAGACGCCGATGATCTCGCCCCGGCAGAGCGGCAGCGCGTAGTTCATCGCCCGCGGCTTCGTCCGCATCGCGTCGGCTGGCACGCTCACCACCTCCATCGTCGGCGGCAGCGGCGTCTCCTCGAGCGCGGCGCGGGTGACGACGTCGTGCTCCTCGAGCACAAGCTTGATGTCGAGCAGCGCCGGCGGGTAGTCGAGCGCCCGCAGCCCGGCGAGCAGGCCGCGCGCCACCCGCGCCTCCTGGTAGAGCGGCACCAGCAGCGAAACCTTCGGCAGCTTGCGCGCGTCCGCGAGCCGGATCGTCCCGGGCGCGTCGGCGATCGGGTTCGGGCCGAGGCGGAACCGCGCGAAGAGCGCGGTCAGGCGCAGCGCCATGGTCGCGGCGTTGGCGATCAGGATCCAGACGAGCAACGCGCGGAGCGCGAGGAGCGGCGCGGCGAGGAGGAGCGCCGCGAGCAGGACCGGCGCGAGCCGGGCCGGCCAGCCCGGGCGCGCGCGGAGCCAGGCGCGGCAGCTGAACCGCGCCGGGCAGAGCTCGCGCGCGTCGTCGCGCAGCCGCGACTTGAACACCTCGGTGATCGTCGCGCGGATCTCCTCGGGCGCGGCCACCACCACGCGCGTCTCGCGCGCCCCGGCGCCGAGCGCCGCGATCGCCGCCTCGCGGTTCCGGGGATCGGCGATCGCGATCACGCGCGTCGCGCCGAAATCGCGCCATGGCACCGCCTCGAGCCCGAGGCAGGCATAGGCGTCGAACCGCGCAACGAGATCGGCGTCGCAGGGATTGCCGCGCAGGTCGATCCGGCTCAGCCCGGCCTGGCGCGCGAGCGCCGCGTTGAGATCGGCGCCGCTGATCGCGCCGGTGGCGACGAGGATCGCGCCGAGCGGCGCGTCCTGTCCGCGCTGGTCCTCGAGCGCCGCCGCGAGACCGGTCGGGTCGACCGAGCCCGCGCGCAGCAGCATGTCGCCGAGCCGTTCGGGCTTCGGCGTCGGGGCTCCTTTCGCGAAGGAGGCGGGTCCCGGCTGCGCGGAACCGAAGGGCAGGATGCTCGCCATGATCGGGCCGTTCTACCGCGGGTGGAGCCAGCCATGCCACGCCGGCCTGAAGGCAGGGTTAATCGCGCACCGATGGCACGCCCTCGCGGGCGCCGCCGCGGCGCCGATGTTCTTCCCTTGTTCCCTCGCGGCGCCATCCGCGCTATGGGAGCGGGGAGGCGGCGCGCGGGGGAGGAAGCCATGGTCGGCCGGATCATCGAGACGGAGGCGGATGTCGCCGAGGGCGCCGCCTGGCTCGCGGCGCGCGAGCCGCGCTTCGCCGAGGCGCTGGCGCTGACGGGGGCGTTGCCGCTCCGCCGCCGCTCGGACGGGTTCGCGACGCTCTTCTCCGCCATCGTCAGCCAGCAGGTCTCGACCGCCTCGGCCAATGCGATCTGGGCGCGGATCGAGGCGCTGGGCGCGCATGATCCGGCCGCCCTCGCGCGCGCCAGCGACGAGGAGCTGCGCGGCTGCGGGCTCTCGCGGCAGAAGATCTCCTACGCCCGCGCGATCGTCGAAAGCGGCGTCGACTTCGACGCGCTGCGCGTGATGCCGAACGAGGACGTCGTGGCCGAGCTAGTGCGCATCAAGGGGATCGGCGTCTGGACCGCCGAGATCTACGCGATGTTCAGCCTCGGCCGCGCCGATGTCTTCGCGCCGGGCGATCTCGCGCTGCGCGACGCGGTCCGGCTGCTGTTCGGGCGCGAGGAGCGGCCGAGCGAGCCCGAGCTCCGCGCGATGAGCCTCGACTGGTCGCCCTGGCGCGCGGTTGCGGCGCGGCTGCTCTGGGCCTATTACCGCGTTCGGAACAATCGCGAGGGCGTGAGATGAGCGAGCTGATCGCCGGGCTGACCACGAAGCGGCGCGGCGCGGCGACCGGGGGGGCGGACAGCCTCGTCGTCTTCCTGCACGGCTATGGCGCGGACGCCGCCGACCTGATCGGGCTCGCCGATCCGCTCGCCCCGCATCTCTCCGGCACGATGTTCCTCGCCCCCGACGCGCCGGAACGGTGCCGGAACAATCCGATGGGATTCCAGTGGTTCCCGATCCCCTGGCTCGACGGCACGCCCGAGGCGGCGGCCGAGGCCGGCGCGCACGCCGCCTTCCAGGCGCTGAACGGCTGGCTCGACGCCGTGGCGCTCGAGACCGGGATCGGCCCGGAGCGCACCATCCTGCTCGGCTTCAGCCAGGGCACGATGATGGCGCTGCACGTCGGGTTGCGCCGCCACGCGGCGCTCGCGGGGATCGTCGGCTTCTCCGGCCGGCTGCTCCGGCCCGAGACGCTCGCCGCCGAGATCGCCAGCCGGCCGCCGGTCCTGCTCATCCATGGCGACGCCGATCCGGTGGTGCCCTTCGCGAGCCTCAAGGAGGCGGCCGACACGCTGGTCACCAACGGCGTCGAGACCTACGCCCATGTCTCTCGTGGCACCGCACACGGGATCGCGCCGGACGGGCTCGGCGTCGCGCTCTCCTTCATCCGCGACCGCTTCGGCCCCGGCGCCGGCCCCGCGTCATAAAAGCTTCGATCCGCCGCGATACCTTGCGCCTCGACCCCGGAAAGGGTCGGTATCTTGAGGCTTGCCAGCTTCGGCGGGCGAGATATAGTCGAGGCAGGGTCTGGCGGCGCCCCGTGCATCCGGCGTGGCGGGACAGGCCCGCGCAAGGGATGTATCTATGCTGCAAAGCACCCATACGCCCAGTTTCATCCGCAATCCCGCGGGTCTGCGCGATCATCCCGCGCTGGTCCTGAACGCCGATTTTCGTCCCCTCTCCTACCTGCCGCTGTCGCTCTGGCCCTGGCAGGAGGCGATCAAGGCGGCGATCCTCGACCGGGTGGTGGTGCTGGCGGAATACGACGCGATGGTCCATTCGCCGACGGTCCAGATCCGAATACCTTCGGTGGTGGTTCTGCGGGATTACGTGAAGCCCGCCAGGACCTCCGCCTTCACCCGCTTCAACCTGTTCCTCCGCGACGAATTCACCTGCCAGTACTGCGGCGCCAAGGATCACCTGACCTTCGATCACGTGATCCCGCGATCCAAGGGCGGCCGCACCACCTGGGAAAACGTCGTCGCCTCCTGCGGCCCGTGCAATCTCCACAAAGGCTCGAAGACGCTCCGCCAGGCCGGCATGGCTCTGCGCCGCGCGCCGGCGCGTCCGTCGCCCGAGCAGCTCAGGAACGTCGGGCGCAAGTTCCCGCCGAACCACCTGCACGACAGCTGGATGGACTATCTCTACTGGGACGCCGAGCTCGACGCCTGAACGCGCAGCGCCCCGAGCCAGAAGAGCGCGAGCACGACCGACAGGATCGCGTTCCAGCCCGCCATCGACACGCCCCAGAGGCTCCAGGCGATCTGGTCGCAGAGCACGACCGGGGTCTCGAGGATCTGGTTCATCAGGTCGGAGGCCGACATCGCGCCCGGATCGGGGGTGGTGCAGCTTGTCGGGCCGAGCCACCAGGCCTGTTCGACGCCGACGTGATAGACCGCGATCCCCGCGCCGATCACCACCGCCGCGAGGCCGATGAGCGCGAAGACCTTGCGCGGCAGCACGGTGAAGACGAGCGCCGCGAGCACCGCGACCACGTGCGGCCAGCGCTGCAGGATGCAGAGATGGCAGGGCGCGAGGCCCCCGATGTACTGGAAGGCGAGGGCGCCGAGCAGCAGCGCCGCCGATCCCGCCCCGGCGAGCGCCGCGAGCCATTGCGCCCGGTCCATCCCGGCCGCCCCGTCGATCCGTGCCGCTCCGCTCATCCGTCTCTCCCGTTCTGGTCGTCGCGCCGAGAGCGAGCACGGGGGGCGGGTGCGGGTCAAGCGCGCCGGGGCGGTTCGCGCGCTTCTGTGATCAGCCAGGGATCAGCCGGGGATCACCCCGGGTCGCGGTCGAGCGGGCGTATCGCGCCGCGCCGGGGCGTGCCATCGGGCTGCACCGGCAGGGTGAGCGTCTGGCAGGCGCCGCGCGGCACCCAGCTCCAGGCGTCGCCCTGGTAGTCCACCGTAGATTTCGCCGCGTCGCCGCCGAGGCCGACGCCGTCGTTCTGCCCGGCGAGGGCGACGCCGAAGCACTTCTCGCGCGCCGCCGCCTCGCCCGCGGGCGGCTCCTGCGCGCCGGCGGCGGCACCGAGGGCGGCCGCCATCGCCGTGATCGCCAGCCCCAACCGCGTGATGCGCATCCTCGCCTCCGTCCTCGCCGTTCGGCGCGCGCCGCGCCCTTGTCCTGGCGCGACTATCCCGCGCGCGGGGGGCGGCGCGCAAGCCGCCTCTCCCGCGGCGTGGCGAAACCGCCTATATGCCGAAGGGTTGCAAGGGAGGATCTGCGATGGAAATGCGCGGCTCGCGGGAGATCGCGGCGCCCCGTGCCCGGGTCTGGGAGGCGCTCATCGACCCCGGGGTGCTGCGCGCCTGCGTGCCGGGCTGCGAATCGATGACCGGCTCGGTCGACGCCGGCTTCGAGGCGCGGGTCCAGCAGCGGATCGGCCCGGTCGGGGCCAGTTTCGAGGGGCGGGTCGAGCTCGAGGACGTGGTGCCGGGCGAGAGCTACACGCTGGTCTGCTCCGGCAAGGGCGCCAACGCCGGCCGCGCGCGGGGCGGGGCGGAAGTCACGCTGAGCGAGACGGAGACGGGCGGCACGCGGCTCGACTACACGGTGACCGCGCGGGTCGAGGGCCGGCTCGCCCAGCTCGGCACGCGGCTGATCGAGACCTTCGCGAAGAAGATGGCGGACCGGTTCTTCGCGAGCTTCCAGGCGGTCGTCGAGGGGACGCCGGCGCCCGCGCCCGCGCGGGGCTGGTTCTCGCGCGTGCTCGGCCGCGAGGAGGGCTGAGCGCCCCGCCCGGGGCGGCGGACCGAGGTCCGCCCTACGGCGCCCGGTAGGGCGGACCTCGGTCCGCCGTCCGTGACCCCAAATCCCGATCACCCGCGCGGGCCGAGCAGGATGACCGCCGCGCCGAGGAGCACGATCGCGCCGCCGCCGAGGTCGAACCGGTCCGGCCGGACGCCTTCGGCGAGCCAGAGCCAGGCGAGCGAGGCCGCGACGTAGACGCCGCCATAGGCCGCGTAGGCCCGGCCGGCGGCCGCGCTCTCGACCAGGGTCAGGAGAACCGCGAACAGCGCCAGCGACGCGAGACCGGGCACCAGCCAGGCCACGCTCCGGCCGAGCCGCAGCCAGGCCCAGAAGGCGAAGCAGCCGCCGATCTCGGCCAGCGCCGCCGCCGCGTAAATCGTGAAGCTCCGCATCGTCGCACCCCTCGTCCCCGGCCTTGAGCCCTTCGCGGGGGATCGATAGCATCCGCGCCTCGAACGAGAAGCGGCCTCCCCCGGACGCCGCCCATATCAGGAGATCGGTTCCTTGACACTCGCGCCTGTCACCCGCCGCGACACGCTCGCCGCCGCGCTCGCCTCCGGCGCGTTCTTTCTGCTGCCCCGGATCGCGGCCGCCCAGAACGTGATCCCGGTCGACACCGGGCCCGCCGAACCCTTCTCCTTCGACATCGTCCGCGACATGGCGCGCCGGCTCTCGACCGAGCCCTATGTCGCGCCCGAGGTGCCGGACGCGCAGATCCTCGAATCGATCGACTACGACCTGCACCAGAAGATCGTCTATCGCCCCGAGGCGACGCTCTGGGGCAACGATCCCGCGGCCTCCAAGGTCCGCTTCTTCCACCCCGGCCGCTACTTCAAGGAGCCGGTGCGGATGTACGTGGTCGACGGCGGCCAGGCGCGCGAGATCCCGTTCACGACCCGGCTCTTCGACATGCCCGAGGACCACCCGGCGCGCCTGCTCGGCGCGGGCACCGGTTTCGCCGGCTTCCGGGTGATGGACGAGGAGGCCAAGGACGACTGGATGGCCTTCCTCGGCGCCTCCTACTGGCGCACCTCGGGCTATGTCGGCCAGTTCGGCATGTCGGTGCGCGGCCTCGCGATCGACGCGGGCGCGGCGACGCCGGAGGAATTCCCGCGCTTCACCCGCTTCTGGCTCGAGAAGGCGCCGAGCGGCGGGCTCATCACCTACGCGCTGATGGAAAGCCCGCGCGTCACCGGCGCCTACCGGATCGTGTCGAATCGCGACAACGGCGTCGTCCAGGACGTCGACGCCAACATCTTCCTGCGCGGCGACATCGACCGGCTCGGCATCGCGCCGCTGACCTCGATGTTCTGGTTCGGCAAGAACAACCATTTCGTCTCGCCCGACTGGCGGCCCGAGGTGCATGACAGCGACGGGCTCGAGATCCTGACCGGCGCGGGCGAGCGGATCTGGCGGCCGCTCAACAACCCGCCCTACGCGGTGACGAACAGCTTCGGCGCCGACGGGGTGCGCGGCTTCGGCCTCGCGCAGCGCGAGCGGAACTTCGCGGAATACGAGGACGACGGCGTCTTCTACGAAAAGCGCGCCACGGTTTGGGTCGAGCCCAAGGGCGACTGGGGCGCGGGCGCGGTCACGCTGGTCGAGCTCTCGACCAACGACGAGATCCACGACAACATCGTCGCCTTCTGGCGCCCGGCCGAGGCGGCGACGAAAGGGTCCGAATTCGACATCTCCTACCGGCTGAACTGGGTCGAGGCGAGCCCGCGGCCCGAGGTGGCGCAGTTCGTCGCCACCCGGATCGGCGCCGGCGGCGTGCCGGGCCAGCCCCGGCCGGCCAATACGGTCAAGTTCGTCTGCGACCTCGACGGCCGCGGCTTCCAGGGCCTCGACCGCTCGAGCGGCGTCGAGGTCGACGTGACCGCGAGCCGGGGCGAGATCGGCCTCACCGTCGCCTATCCGATCGCGGGCCAGGACGGCTGGCGCGTGATGTTCGACCTCGACCTGGGGCCGGAGACCGACGACAACGCGCCGATCGATCTGCGGATGTTCATCCATCTCGAGGGCAAGGCGCTGAGCGAGACCTGGCTCTACCAGGTCTTCCCGAGCCAGATGCGCGAGCTTCTCGCCGCGCACGCCTGAGCGGGGCGCGGGGCCGGGGCGCGTCACGCCCCGGCCCCTCCCTCATTCCGCCGGGGGCGTCGGGCGCATGACCCCGTTCGGGTCGCGCTTCAGCGGATAGGGCTGCGGCGGCAAGGGCGCGCCGGGCATCTCGGCGACGGTGACGCCATGCGGCCAGTCGGCCGGCGCCACCGCGACGTAGCGCGCATAGCCGCCGGTGCCGCCGAGCGGCTTGGCGAAGCCGATCACGATCAGCGCCCCGGCCTCGGGCACCTGGTCGAGGTTCATCACCCCCTCGGCCTGGGCGTAGTGGTTGTGCATCAGCCAGTATTCGCCCTCGAGCGTCGGCGTCGCGTCGGTGTCGAGCGGCTCGTGGCCGTGGAACAGGATCTTGCGCTCGCCGTGCAGGAACTTCAGCGCGTCGAGCGAGACGCCGGGGAAGGGCGTCGCGTTGAAACTCGCGATGTCGTCCCATTTCTTGTACCAGTCGGAGCGCACCATCACGACCGAGCCCTCCGGGATCGGACCATGCGCCGCCTCCCAGCCCTCGATGTCGGCGACCGTCATCGCATAGCCCGGATCGGCCGCGACCTTGTCGGCGATGTTGATCACCACCAGCGGCCGGATCGCATAGGTCGCGGGCAGGTCGCTGATCGTCGCGCCGAGCGGCTCCCAATGCGCCGGCGGGTCGAGTTGGGTGCCGTACTGGTCGGTCGGGATGTCGTAGGCGGTGGCGACGAAACCGTGCTTCTCGTAGGTGAATTCCTCGCCGACCTCGACATAGCCCTCGATCGTCCGCCCGGCCACGGCCGGCTTGAAGGTGGCGTTGCCGAAGCCCGGCCAGACCGGCTGGACCGGCGCGAAGGCATGGGTGAGATCGATGTATTTCGCGCCCTTGAGCCCGTCGAAATAGACGCTCCAGAGGCCCGGCTGCTCGGCCGCCACCCGTGTAGCCGGCGTCGCCGCCACGACCCCCGCGAGCGCCAGCGCGCACAGTCCCAGTCTCAGCATGGATGAACCCTCCGTTTCGGGATGCCGGATCGGGGGGCCGCCGCGCGGGCGCCCCGATCCCCGCGGCGGATCGTCACGCCTTCGTGAAGACCTGTCAACCGGCGCGGGCGGTCACCCCGGCGCGGCGGCGGTCGAGCCGCGCGCGATGAGGTCGAGCGCCAGCGTCTCGCGCCGGGGCTCGCCCGGATGGTCGAGGATCAGCCGCGCGGCCCGGCGCCCGATCTCGAGGATCGGCTGCCGGATCGTGGTGAGCGGCGGCCGGCTGAGCGCGCCCTCGGGCACGCCGTCGAAGCCGATCACCGAGACGGCCTCCGGAACCGCGATCCCCCGCGCCGCGAGCCAGTCGAGCGCCTCGAGCGCGATCCGGTCCGACTGGGCGAAGATCGCCGTCGGCGGCTCCGGCGCGGCGAAGAGCGTCTCGAGCCCGCGCGCGACCGCCTCCGCCTCCGGCCGGGTCTCGTAGACCGGCACCGTCCCGGGCGCGATCCCGGCCCGGGCGAGCACCTCCAGATAGCCGCGCGCGCGGTCGCGCGACGAGAGGTAGCGCGCGGCCTCGATCCGCTCCGGCGTCGCGAGGCCCTCGCCGCCATCGGCGAATTCCATCGCGAGCACGCCGAACCGGCGGTGCCCGAGCGCCAGCAGGTGCTCCGCGGCGAGCCGGGCGCCGGCCGCGTCGTCGATGCCGACCATCGGCGCGGTCTCGTTGGCCTCGGCGAAGGAGAGCGCGACGAAGGGCAGGTTGCGCTCGCGCGAGGCGGCGATCAGCCGCTCGGCGTCGTCGAGGCAGAACAGCACCAACCCGTCCACCACCGCGTTGCGGATGTTCCAGACGAAATCATCCTCTGTCGCGGCCGAGATCAGCGACACGCCGATCCCCTCGGCGTCGCAGACCTCGGTGATGCCCATCATCATGCGCCGCGCGTAGGGGTCCTCGAAGAAATACGCCAGCGGCTCGGCGGTCGCGACCCCGATCGCGTTGACGCGGCCGGCGCTCAGCATCCGGCCGCGCGGGTCGGGGCCGGTGTAGCCGAGCGCCTTGGCCGCCGCGAGCACGCGGGCCCGCGCCTCCTCGCGCACGATCTCCGGGCGGTTGAACACGTTCGACGCCGTGGCCTTGGAAACCCCGGCGGCCTCGGCCACGTCGATCAGGCGCGCGCTTCTTATCATGCCGCTGGTGTCGCATTCCGCCGCCCCCCGTTCAAGGCCCGCCGAGGAGCGTGGCGCCTGAACCGGTTCAATTCGAACTTGACCGTTGTGCGTCGGGCATCATAATTGAACCGGTTAAATTATAAAATGAACCGGTTCAGGGCGTCGATTCGAAGGAGATGCGAGATGTCCGTGGTTGTCGTTGAGACCCGATCGCGGCCGGGTCAGGGCCTGCTTCGCGCGGCGCTGGCGGCGTGGCGGGACCAGCGTGCGCGCAACATCGCGCGCCGCGAGGAGGCGCGGCTTCGCGCGCTCGGCGCGCGGCTGCGCCGGGACGCGGGGCTCGGCGCGGAGGAAGCGGCGCGGCCCGGCTTCGATCCGGTGCTGCTCACCGGCCTCGCGCGCTGAGGCTCAGCCGCGCGCCTTGGGGTGCGCGCGCTCGTAGACCTCCATCAGCCGCGCCTGGTCGACGCCGGTATAGACCTGGGTCGTGGCGAGCGAGGCGTGGCCGAGCAGCTCCTGGATGGTCCGCAGGTCGCCGCCCGCCTCGAGCAGATGCGTGGCGAAGGAATGGCGCAGCGCGTGCGGCGTCGCGGTCGCGGGCAGGCCGAGCTGGGTGCGGGCGGTCTGCATCGCCTTCTGCACCGCGCGCGGATTGAGCGCCCCGCCGCGCGCCCCGAGAAAGAGCGGCGCGGCCGGATCCGGCGCGTAGGGCAGCAGGCGCAGATAGTCCTCGACCGCGCGGCGCGCGATCGGGAGCACCGGGACCAGCCGCTCGCGCCCGCCCTTGCCGGTGATGCGGAGCACCTCGGGCAGCGGCGCGTCGCCGCGGCGCAGGCCGAGCGCCTCTGAGATCCGCAGGCCGCACGCGTAGAGCAGCGTGACGACGGCGAGGTCGCGCGCGGCGATCCACGGCTCCTCGCTCAGCTCCTCGACGGCGGAGAGCAGCGCCTTCGCCGCGTCCGGCGCGACCGGGCGGGGCAGGCGCGGTTTCGTGCGCGGACCGCGCGTCGCGGAGACCGCGGGAGCCGGCGCGTCGCGGGTCTCGGCGAGCCAGGCGTGGAAGCTCTTCACCGCCGAGAGCGCCCGGGCGAGCGAGCGCGCCGCGAGGCCGCGCGCGCGTTCCGAGGCCATCCAGGCGCGCAGGTCGGGGACCGCGACCCGCGCCAGCGCCTCGGCGCCCATCGGGCCGCCCTCGTGCAGCGCGAGAAAGCCGAGATAGCCCGCGACGTCGCGGCGATAGGCGGTGATGGTCCGGGGGCTGGCGCCCCGGACCGCGCTCAGCTGTGCGAGCCATTCCTCGAGCAGCGCGGTGGCGCCCTCCGACGGCGCGACATTCTCGGCCGCGCGCGCGCTCACGCGAGCCAGCGGCGCATAACGCGCTCGAAGACCCCGGCGAGGAAGGCCAGGAGGTCGGTGCCCTGGTCGGGGTGGAACCGGTGCCCGTCCGCCGCGCCCAGCGCCAGCAGCCCGCCGAGGTTCGACGTCCCGAGATCGAGCCGGAGCAGCGCCTCCGAGCGCACGTCGCCGGCGCGCGCGCCGTAGAGCGTCGTGTCCTCGGGCCGGGTGTGGCGCAGCGTGACCTTGCGCGCGCCCAGGCCCCGGCCCTGGCGGGCATAGGCGTCGGCGCCGCCGCGCGGCAGCGCCACGACGACGTCGCGGAGCGGACCCTCGGGGCCGAGCGGCGAACCCGGCGCCACCGTCGGCGCCTCGAGCCCGAGCCGGATCACCTCGACGCCGAGGGTCATCGCCACGTCGCGGGTCAGCACCTGGAGAAAGCCCGCGAAATCGCCCGGATCGAGCAGGGCGAGGCAGGCGCGGTGCACCTGGTTGGTGCCCGCGACATTCTCGTAGGCCGCCGCCAGCACCTCGCGATGGGTGTCCTCGAGCCGGTCGAGCCGTTCCTCGAGCCGGTCCACCAGCACGCCGCGCAGGTCGACCACGTTGCGCCCGGCCGCGTTGCGCCGGTCGGCGGCGAGCAGCGCGCGCATCACCTGATCGTCATCGAGCACGAGCGAGGGATCGGCGAGGATCTTCTCGCGGAGCGCGTCTTCCTCCGCCGGATCGGGGGCGGCGCTCACCGGAGACTCCCGAGGCGGAGGCCGCGAAGGCGCGGGCGGATGCGTGCGGGACGGCGGATCGCCGCCGGGCAACCTGAAACTCCCATTGAACTGCTCTCTCGTTTGCCGGGCTCTCGGCCCTTGTGATTTGTTATGATGATAGACCAAGACTGTGCCGCGATGGAACAACTCAATCTTCTCCAAGTCGAGCAGGCGCCGGCCGAATTCCCGGAAGGCACGGCGGTCGCGGTGCTGACCGCCGAGGGGCTCGACCGCTTCCTCGACTACCGCGCCCCCGAGGGCGGCGTCTCGGCGGGGGATTTCGTCGCCGTGCCGCTCGGGCCGCGCCGGGTGCTGGGCGTGGTCTGGGGGCCGGGGCAGGGCGGGTTCGAGCCCGCGAAGCTGCGCGACATCGCCCGCCGGCTCGAGGTGACGCCCATGCGCGCCGAGATGCGCGACTTCCTCACCCGCGCCGCCGATTACACGCTGACTCCGCTCACGCTGATGCTGCGCCTCGCGAGCCGCGCGCCGGGGCTCGGCGAGCCGCCCTCGGCCCGGCCGCTCCTGCGACTGGCGGAGAAGGCGCCGGGGCGGATGACCGACGCGCGGGCGCGGGTGCTCGCCGCCTTCGAGGAGTTCGGCAATCTCGGCTTCGCGCCCGGCGAGCTCGCGCGGCTCGCGGGCGTCTCGGCCGGGGTCGTCACCGGGCTCGAGCGCGCGGGCGTGATCCGGCGCGAGATCGTCACCCGCGACGCGCCCTTCCCGCGGCTCGACCCCGCCGCGCCGGCGCGCGACCTCTCGCCGGCGCAGGCCGCCGCCTCGGCGCGGCTCCGCGCGGCGGTGGCGCGGCGCGCCTATTCGACCACGCTCCTGAAGGGCGTCACCGGATCGGGCAAGACCGAGGTCTATCTCGAGGCGGTGGCCGAGGCGCTCGCCGCCGGGCGGCAGGCGCTCGTCATGCTGCCCGAGATCGCGCTCTCGGTCGAATTCCTCGACCGGGTCGAGGCGCGGTTCGGCGCGCGCCCCGTGGAATGGCATTCGGCGGTGACCCAGGTGAACCGCCGCCGGGCCTGGACCGCCGTCGCCGAGGGCCGCGCGCAGCTCGTGGTCGGCGCACGCTCGGCCTTGTTCCTGCCCTATGCCGACCTAGGGCTCATCGTCGTCGACGAGGAGCACGACGGCTCCTACAAGCAGGAGGAGGGCGTGCTCTACCACGCCCGCGACATGGCTGTGCTGCGCGCTTCGATCGAGAAGGCGGCGGTCGTTCTCGCCTCCGCGACCCCGGCGCTCGAGACCTGGGCCAACGCCGATACCGGGAAATACGCCCGGATCGAGCTGCCCGAGCGGTTCGGCGTCGCGCGGCTGCCGGAGATGGCGGCGATCGACCTGCGCGTCCACGCGCCGGAGAGCGGGCATTTCATCTCCGATCCGCTGGCGGCCGCCGTCACCGAACGGCTGGCGGCCGGGGAGCAGGCGCTGCTCTTCCTCAACCGGCGGGGCTACGCGCCGCTCACGATCTGCCGCGCCTGCGGCCATCAGGTCGGCTGCGACACCTGCGACGCGCGCATGGTCGAGCACCGGTTCCGCGGGCGGCTCGTCTGCCATCAGTGCGGCGCGACCCGGCCGATCCCGACCACCTGCCCCTCCTGCGGCGTCGAGGGCAAGATGACCGCGCTCGGCCCCGGCGTCGAGCGCATCGCCGAGGAGGCGGAGCTGCTCTGGCCCGAGGCGCGCCGCGCGATCCTGTCCTCGGACCTCGCCGAAGGACCGACCGGGCTCAAGGCGCGGATCGACGAGATCGCGGGCGGCGGCGCCGATCTCGTGATCGGCACGCAGATCGTCTCCAAGGGCCACAACTTCCCGCATCTGACGCTGGTGGGCGTGATCGACGCCGATCTCGGGCTGCAGGGCGGCGACCTGCGGGCGGCGGAGAAGACCTTCCAGCTCATCCGCCAGGTCGCGGGCCGCGCCGGCCGCGCCGAGCGGCCGGGGCAGGCGCTGATCCAGACCTATCTGCCCGATCATCCGGCGATCGAGGCGATCCTGCGCAACGACGACGAAGGCTTCTGGCGCGCCGAGGCCGAGCAGCGCCGCGCCGCGGGCGCGCCGCCCTATGGACGGATGGCGGGGATCATCGTCACCGGACCGGACGAGACCCGCGCCTGGGCGGTGGCGCGCGAGCTCGGCCGCACCTCGGGCGCGCTGCGCGACATCGGCGCCGAGGTCTACGGGCCCGCGCCGGCGCCGATCGCGCGCATCAGGGGCCGCTGGCGCGCGCGGCTGCTCGTGCGCGCGCCGAAGGGGATCGCGATCCAGCCGGCGATCCACGCCTGGATCGCCGGGGTCCCGATCCCGGCCAATGTCCGCGTCGCGGTCGACATCGACCCGCAGAGCTTCTTTTAGAGGGGGCGGCGGACCAAGGTCCGCCCTACGCGGCGCTTTCGTAGGGCGGACCTCGGTCCGCCATTCCCGCCCCCGAAGGTTCTGGAAATCCGCCGCGCCAGGGGCTAGGAGACGGGCCGAACCCGCGCCCCGAGAGGTCCCGCCATGGCCCATCCGACGATCCGCCCGCGACCCGGCATCCTCGACATCGCCCTTTATGTCGGCGGCGAGAGCAAGCTCGCGGGCCATGCCAAGGCGCTGAAGCTCTCGTCGAACGAGAACCCGTTCGGGCCGAGCCCGCGCGCCATCGCGGCCTTCGAGGCGGCGGCGAAGGATCTCGCCCTCTATCCCGATTCCGGGCACGGCGCGCTGCGCCGCGCGATCGGCGAGACGCACGGGCTCGATCCCGCGCGGATCATCTGCGGCGCGGGCTCGGACGAGATCCTGACCTTCCTCGCCCAGACCTACGCCGGCGAGGGCGACGAGGTCATCCACACCGAGCACGGCTTCGGCATGTACCGGATCGTGGCGCTCGCCGCCGGGGCGACCCCGGTCGAGGTGCCCGAGCGGGAGCGCCGCGTCGACGTCGACGCGATCCTCGCCGCCTGCACCGAGCGCACGCGGCTCGTCTACTTCGCCAACCCCGCGAACCCGACCGGCACGCTGGTGCCCGCGGCCGAGGTGCGCCGGCTCGCCGAGAACCTGCCGCCCGCCGCGCTGCTGGTGGTCGACGGCGCCTATGCCGAATTCGTCGGCGCGGATTTCGACGGCGCGGCCGGCCTCGTCGAGGAACGCGACAACGTGGTGATGACGCGGACCTTCTCGAAGATCCACGGGCTCGGCGGGCTCCGCATCGGCTGGGGCTATGGCCCGACGCATGTGATCGAGGCGCTGAACCGGGTGCGCGGGCCGTTCAACCTCTCCGGCCCGGCGCTCGCGGCGGCCGAGGCGGCGATCCGCGACACGGGCTACACCGATTTCTGCCGCGCGGAGAATGCCCGCGAGCGCGCGCGTCTCGCGGCGGAGCTCGCCGCGGCCGGCATTCCCTCCGATCCGTCGGAGGCGAATTTCGTGCTGGCGCGGTTCCGCGACGCGGCGGAGGCCGAGGCCTGCGACCGCGCGCTCCGCGACGCGGGGATCATCGTGCGCCGGGTCGCGGGCTACAAGCTGCCGAACTGCCTGCGCATCACCGTCGGCGACGCCGAGGGCTGCGCCCGGGTCGCGCGGGTGGCGCGGGCCTTCGCCGAGGCGCGGGTCTGATGGCCTACGACCGCGTCGCGCTGATCGGGCTCGGCCTGATCGCCTCCTCGATCAGCCATGCGATCCGCCGGTCCGGCATGGCCACGCGGGTCACCGGCTATGCCCGGACCGCGGCGACGCGGGACGAGGCGCGCCGGCTCGGCCTCGGCGAGATCTTCGACACGGCGGCGGAGGCGGCGCGCGACGCCGATCTCGTGATCCTCTGCGTCCCCGTGGGCGCCATGGCCGAGGTGGCGGCCGAGATCGCGCCCGCGCTGAAGCCGGGCGCCACGGTCTCGGACGTGGGCTCGGTCAAGGGCTCGGTGATCGCCGCGGTCGCGCCGCTCCTGCCCGAAGGCGTGGCCTTCATCCCCGGCCATCCGCTGGCGGGGACCGAGCACAGCGGCCCGGCCTCCGGATTCGCGTCGCTCTACGACAACCGCTGGTGCCTGCTGACGCCGCTTCCCGGCACCGATCCGCGCGCGGTGGCGCGGCTCGAGGAATTCTGGCAGGCGCTGGGCGCCAATGTCGAGGTGATGGACCCCGACCACCACGACCTCGTGCTCGCGGTGACGAGCCACGTGCCGCACCTGATCGCCTATACGATGGTGGGCGTCGCCGACGACCTCGGCCGGGTGACCGAGAGCGAGGTTATCCAGTATTCCGCCGCCGGCTTCCGCGATTTCACCCGCATCGCGGCCTCCGACCCCACGATGTGGCGCGACGTCTTCCTCAACAACAAGGAGGCGACGCTAGAGATCCTCGGCCGCTTCACCGAGGAGCTCTTCGCGCTGCAGCGGGCGATCCGGCTCGGCGACGGCGACCACCTGCACGCCTATTTCACCCGGACCCGCGCGATCCGCCGCGGCATCATCGACGCGGGCCAGGACACCGCCGCCGCCGATTTCGGCCGCGCCCCGGTGCCCGCGCCGGCGGAATAGCCGCTCAGATCACCGACCAGTCGCCGGTCGCGAGCGCGAAGCCCGCGATCACCGCGTTCGCCGCGACATGCGCGGCGAGCGCGGGGCCGAGCCGCCCGCTGCGCCAGACCAGCAGCCCGAACAGAATTCCCGCGAGGAAGGCCGCGAGCCAGCGGTCGTGCAGCAGCGCGAAGAGCGCCGCGCTCGCGACAAGCGCGAGCGTCCGCGCCGGCCAGCCCCTCGACCAGCCCCGACGGAGCAGGTAGTCGCGGAAGAAGAGCTCCTCCGCGATCGGGACCAGGAGCGCGGTCCCGGCCAGCCGGAAGATGATCCAGAGCAAGAGGTTCTCGGGCGAAAGCGCCATCAGCCGCGCCGCGAGCGCCGCGTCCTCGGGCCCGCCGGGCGGGCGCGTCGCGAGCCAGAGCGCGCCGGTCGCGAGCCCGGCCGCGAGGCCCGTCGCGTCCGGGCGCCAGTCGATCGTCCGATAGGCCGGCAGGAAGGCGGCGAGCACCGCGCCGAGCGCGAGTGCGCGGAGCGGATACCAGAGTTCGGCCAGGCTCGCGAAGGTCGCGGTCGCCATGCCCGAGACCATCAGCGCCACGAAGGGCAGGATCCGCCCGGCCGCGGGATCCGCGAGCAGCGGCGGCGGCGCGGCCCTCGGGCGCGGATGCGCGGCGCGGAAGACCGGCGCCGCGCGCGCGAGCGCGATGAGGCCGAAGGAGAGCGCGGTGAAAAGGAGCCAGCCGGCGTTCGAATGGAAGCCGTTCACCGCGAGCTCGGGCGCGCCGCGCGCGCCGATCTCGATCAGCGCCGCGATCCGGACCATGTTGAGCCCGAGGCTGAGCGCGACGCCGAGCAGCGGCAGCAGGAGCGCCGCCGGAAAGCGCAGGTCGCGCCGGTCGAACAGGAGATAGGCGCCGACCAGCGCGGCGATCAGGGCCGCGCCCTGCACCCCGGAGCAGCCGTCCGCGACCATCACGAGAAAACCGTCCGCGCCGATGACGAGCTGTGATTCATCGACATGGACGTCGGACCGGACCAGCCGGATCAGCAGCGCCACCCCGCCGAAGGTGAGGCGCGACAGCGCGTCGAGCCGCCAGAGCACGTCGAGCGCCTCGACGAGGCCGGGCAGGAGGAAGCCGGCGGCGCCGAGCGCGGCGAGCGGGCCGGGCGCGGCGCGGGCGAGCGCGATCCAGCCGGCCGGCGGGGCGATCCAGAGCAGCGTGGCGCCCGCGGCCAGGGCGCCGCCGGCGAGCCAGAGGCCGAGCGTCGCGGTCAGGGCGCGCGCCGGATCGAGCGCCGCCGCCGGGGCCAGCAGCAGCGCCACGCCGGTGACCTGCGCGAGGAGCAGCGTCCGGGGCCGGGCCGGCGGCCCCGCGCGAAGCCCGCGGAGCGCGGCGCGCCGGGTCGGCGGGTAGAGCGCCAGAAGCGTCAGGATCGCCGCGAGCTTCAGCCCGAGCCCGCCGGTCAGCGCGCAGGCGCGCGGCGCCGCGGTCGCGGCGCAGTCGACGGGGCGCGCGACCTGATAGGCGAGGCCGACCAGCGCGACCTCGACCAGCAGCAGGACGACGAGGCCGCGGATCGCCCACGCCGGCCGTCTTGGCGCGGGCCGGCCCGGCTCGCGACCGGGTCGCGTGGCCGGGGTTCGCCGCGCTTGCCTCGCGGCTTCCGCCGCCGCCGTTCGCATGGGAACCTCCGTCGCTCGGGGCGCGGCGCGCCCGCGGTCCATGTCCGCAGCCCTAGACCGGCGGTTGCTTCCAGATGGTTAACGCCGAAACCGCGCCCGCGCCGGCCCGCGCGCCGAGTTCGTCGTTGCCCCCGGCGCGGGGCTTTGCGAAACAACGGGGAAGGAAAGCCGGGAGGGTGAGATGGCGGGCAAGGGAGCGTTTGTCTGGGAGGATCCGCTGCTGCTCGAGGCGCAGCTCTCCGAGGAGGAGCGGATGATCCGCGACACCGCGGCGGCCTATGCCCGCGACGCGCTGGCGCCCCGGGTGCGCGACGCCTTCCGCGCCGAGCACACCGATCCCGATATCTTCCGCGAGATGGGTGAGCTGGGCCTGCTCGGCGTGACCATTCCCGAGGAATACGGCGGCATCGGCGCGGGCTACGTCGCCTACGGTCTGATCGCGCGCGAGGTCGAGCGGATCGATTCCGGCTATCGCTCGATGATGAGCGTGCAATCCTCGCTCGTGATGTATCCGATCCATGCCTATGGCACGGAGGACCAGCGGCGGAAATATCTGCCCGGGCTCGCGACCGGCGCGCTCATCGGCTGTTTCGGGCTGACCGAGCCCGACGCGGGCTCCGATCCCGGCGGGATGAAGACCCGCGCCGTAAAGACCGACGGCGGCTACCTTCTGAACGGCGCCAAGATGTGGATCTCGAACGCGCCGATCGCCGATGTCTTCGTGGTCTGGGCCAAGTCCGACGCGCATGGCGGCAAGATCCGGGGCTTCGTGCTCGAGAAGGGGCTCAAGGGCCTCTCGGCGCCGAAGATCGAAGGCAAGCTCTCCCTGCGCGCCTCGGTGACCGGCGAGATCGTGCTCGAGGACGTCGAGGTCGGCGAGGAGGCGCTGCTCCCCGGCGCCGAGGGCCTGTCGGGCCCCTTCGGCTGCCTCAACCGCGCGCGCTACGGCATCGCCTGGGGCGCGATGGGCGCCGCCGAGGCCTGCTGGCACGCGGCGCGCCAGTACGGGCTCGACCGCAGGCAGTTCGGCCGGCCGCTCGCCCAGACCCAGCTCTTCCAGTGGAAGCTCGCCGAGGCGCAGACCGAGATCGCGCTCGGTCTGCAGGCGGCGCTGCGCGTGGGCCGGCTGTTCGAGGACGGCGCGATGGCGCCGGAGATGGTGAGCCTCGTGAAGCGCAACAATTGCGGCAAGGCGCTCGCGATCGCGCGGATGGCGCGCGACATGCTGGGCGGCAACGGCATCTCCGACGCCTTCCCGGTGATGCGACACATGGTGAACCTCGAGACGGTGAACACCTACGAGGGCACGCATGACGTGCACGCGTTGATCCTCGGCCGCGCCCAGACCGGGCTGCAGGCCTTCTTCTGATCCCGAAGCCGAACCCCGAGTCCAAACCCCCGAGTCCCCGGAGACCCAAGCCCCGTGAGCGAGAACGTGAGCGCGAATCCGCACCTGACCGTCGTCAAGCATCCGCTGGTGCAGCACAAGCTGACGCTCATGCGCGACAAGGAGACCTCGACCGCCGGGTTCCGCCGGCTCCTGCGCGAGATCAGCCTCCTGCTCGCCTACGAGGTGACGCGCGACCTGCCGATGACCACGCGCTGGATCGAGACACCGCTGACCGAGATGGAGGCGCCGGTGCTGAGCGGCAAGAAGCTCGCGCTCATCTCGATCCTGCGCGCCGGCAACGGGCTGCTCGACGGCGTGCTCGAGCTCATTCCCTCGGCGCGGGTCGGCTTCGTCGGGCTCTACCGCGACGAGGCGACGCTGAAGCCGGTGCAATACTATTCCAAGGTGCCGGGCGATCTCGAGGAGCGGGTGACGATCGCGGTCGACCCGATGCTCGCGACCGGCAATTCCTCGGCGGCGGCGATCGACCTGCTGAAGGAGGCCGGGGCGAAGGACATCCGCTTCCTCTGCCTGCTCGCGGCGCCCGAAGGGGTGGCGCGGATGAAGGAGGCGCATCCGGACGTGCCGGTGACCACCGCCGCGCTCGACCGCAAGCTCAACGAGAAGGGCTATATCGTGCCCGGCCTCGGCGACGCGGGCGACCGGCTGTTCGGCACCAAGTAGCGGATCCCTCCGGGACCGCGCGGAGCGGCCCTTTGGCCGCGAGTCTTGTTCTCCCCGCCTGTTGGCGGGGCCCCTCGCTCCGGAGCCTGACGGCTCCGGCGCGGACTGCCCGATAGATTTCTAGGCCGTATGAACCATCGAAGAAGCGCGCCGCCGGCGGTCCACCCGGCGGCCCGGACAAGGGCGCGGGCTCAGGCGGCGACCGCGCCCAGCGCCTTCATCGCGGCGGCGGCGATCTCGAAGGAGCGCTTGCGCGCCGCGTGGTCGTGGATCTGGCCGGTCAGGATCACCTCGTCGGGCGCGTAGCGCGCGATATAGGCGCCGAGCTCGCGTTCGACCGTCGCGGGCGAGCCGACCGCCGTCACCGACAGCGCCTCGTTCGCCATCGCGAGCGCGCCCGCCGGCACCGCCGCCTCGATGCTCTCGACCGGGCGCGGCAAGGGGCCGGGGCGGCCGGTCCTGAGGCGCACGAAGGCGAGCTGCATCGAGCTCCTGAGATGGCGGGCCTCGGCGTCGGTCTCGGCGGCGAAGACGTTGATCGCCAGCATGAAGCGCGGCTTCTCGAGGAATTCCGACGGCCGGAACGTCTCGCGATAGACCTGGACCGCCTGGTCGAGCGCCTGGGGCGCGAAATGCGAGGCGAAGGCGTAGGGCAGACCGTAATGCGCGGCGAGCTGCGCGCCGTAGAGGCTGGAGCCGAGGATCCAGACCGGCACCTGCGTGCCGGCGCCGGGCACGGCCTGGACCATCCGGGCCGGGTTCTCGGCGCCGAGATAGTCGATGAGCTCCAGCACGTCGCGCGGGAAGTTGTCGGAATTGTCGAGGCCCCGGCGCAGGGCGCGCGCGGTGTTCATGTCGGTGCCCGGCGCGCGGCCGAGGCCGAGGTCGATCCGGCCGGGATAGAGCGTCGCGAGCGTGCCGAAGGCCTCGGCCACCATGAGCGGCGCGTGGTTCGGCAGCATGATCCCGCCGGCGCCGACGCGGATGCGCGAGGTGCCGCCGGCGACATGGCCGATCACCACCGCCGTCGCCGCGCTGGCGATGCCCGGCATGTTGTGGTGCTCGGCGAGCCAGAAGCGGTGATAGCCGAGCGCCTCGGCGTGGCGGGCGAGATCGAGCGTGTTCGCGAGCGCGTCGGCGGCGGTGAAGCCTTCGGGGATCGGCGAGAGGTCGAGCAGCGAATAGGGGATCATGCGCGGGTCATCCGGGTTCCAGGGTTCCGGCTCATATAGGCCGCGATCGCGCGCCGCAAAGCGCGCGGGGTTCAGCCGGGTCCGAAGGCGTCGAGGAAGCGGTCGCGGAAGTCCTCCATCGGCCAGGCGGGCGTCGCGGGATCGGGCAGGAGCCCCGGCGCCCAGCCCCAGCCGGCGATCCGGTCGACGAGTTCCGGCGGGCCGACGAGATGGATCGGCACGTCGCGCGAGACCGGATCGCCCGAGACGAAATTCGCCGGCTGGTGGTCGCCGAGGATGACGAAGAGCGGCGCGGTTTCCGCGCGGCGCCCGGCGAAGGCGAGGACGGTCCGGAGCGCGTAGTCGATCGCGGCCCGGTATTGCGCGCGCACCTTGTCGGGGTCGCGCCAGAGCGCCTCCGGGCTCTCGCCCGCGCGCGCGTAGGCGTCGAAGACCTCGCCGTCGCCGAGCGCATCCCAGGGCAGCAGGGGCGGGATCGGGGTCCAGGGCGCGTGCGAGGAGATGAGCGCGATCTCGGCGATCACCGGCGGGCGCGGCGCGGGGTCGAGCGCCTGGCGCTCGAAGGAGGCGAGGGTGAACTGGTCTGGCATCGTCACCCAGTTGAACGGCGGGCCGGCATAGCCGAGGTCCTTCGCGGCGAGCACGGTGTCGTAGCCGAAGTAGCGCGCCTCGGGCCAGGGCAGGGTGATCGCCGGCATCACCGCGACGCTGCGCCATCCCGCGCGCTGCGCGAGACGGGGCAGGGTCTCGCGCTGGCTCTCGATCAGCGCGCCGTAGCGGGCCTGGGAATCGATCCGGATCCCGGCGAGCAGCGTGCCATGCGCGAACCAGCTCTGGCCGCCCACCATCGGCGCGGTGAGCCAGCCCGAGCGCGCCGCGAGCCCCTCCGAGGCCAGCGCCTCGGCGCTCGCCGCGAGGGTCGCGCGGATGGTCGGCGCGTAGAGCGGGTTCTCGAGCGCCGAGCGGCCGTAGGATTCGACGAAGACGACGAAGACGTCGTGCCCGGCGAGCGCGGGCAGGATCGCGCCCGGCGCGTCCGCGGCGCGGGGGTCGCCGGCGGCGGCGGCGCGGAAGCGCGAGATGTCCTCGCTCGCCGCGACCGCGTCGCGCAGATGCGCGGCGGCGATCGCCGTGGTGCGGGCCTCGCCGAGCGGCGTCGGCCGGCCGCCTAGGTCGAGCGCGAGCGGGACGAAGGCGAGGCAGAACGCCGCGCCGAGCCAGCGGCGCGCGCCCGCGCGGGCCGGACCAAGCGCGGCGACGCGCCCGGCGGCCCACCAGAACAGCAGCGCGACGAGGAAGTAGACCGCGACCAGCGCCACGCAGATGAGCGCGGTCAGGATCGGGCCGAAGGTGCCGGAGGCGAGGCGCACCGCCGAGGGCACGAGGTCGCCGTCGAGCGCGGGGTTGAACGGCCGCGCGAAGGCCGCGTAGGCGGCGATGTCGGCGACGCGGAGCGCGGTCATCATGCTGAGGACGGCGGCGACCAGGATCCGCGCCGAATGCAGCGCCCAGCCGCGCAGCAGCGCGAGGCCGATCAGGAGCGGCGGCAGTTCGAGCGGGGGCACGAGCAGGGCCGCGATCCCGACGTCGGCCGGGCGGTCCGGCACCGCGAGCGCGGTCCAGAGCAGGGCCACCGCGAGCGCGGCCGTGAGCGCGTCGCGCGGCCCGCCCCTAGCCATCGGCGCCCCCGAGCCGGGCATAGACGTCGCCCGCGCATCCGGCCGCCGCGACGAAGGCGGCGATCCTGGCGGCGTCGGTCCAGTCGGGGAGGGCGAAGCGCTCCGCCTCGCCGGGGATGAAGTTGAACCGATAGGAACCGAGCGCCTCGAGCCGGACGAGCGCGGCCGCCGTCACCCCGGGCAGCGCCGGCAGCGCCTCGAAGGCGATCCAGTCGACCGGCGTGCTCAGCCCCGCGAGCACGCTGTCCTCGGCGCCCTCGACGTCGATCTTGATGAACCTCGGCCGGCCTTCCCGCGCGATCAGCGCGTCGAGCGTCGTCACTTCCACCTCCGCTTCCGCGTCCCAGCGCACATAGCCGAAGCCGGCGGCGCCCGCCATCGTCTCGGCGAAGCCCGGGGCGAGCGAGGTGACGGTCGGGTGCAGCCGGGAGATCGCGAGCCGCGCCCGGCCCGCCCGCGCGCCCGCGGCCGCGCGCAGGAGCGTGGCGCCCCGGGGCAGGTCGCGGGCGAGCCAGGCGTGAAAGAGCGGCTGCGGCTCGAGGGCGATCACGCGCGCGCCCTGGGCGAGCATCGCGCGGGTCCGGTTGCCGGCATGGGCGCCGATGTCGAAGGCGAGATCGCCCGGCCCGAGGATCTCCGCGTAGAGCCGCGCCAGCGCCCGCGCCTTCCAGGGCCGGCACCGGTAGATCACCAGCGAGCGCGCCAGCCCCGCCCAGTCGCGCGGGCCGTGCCTCATCCGCGCGCGAGCCGGCGGATGTCGCGCGCGAAGGACCAGGCGAGGGCGGCGAGCGCGAAGGCGGCGAGCGCCGCCGAGACGGGCGGCGTCACCCCCGGCAGCAGGACGAGCGTCAGCGTGCCGAGCTGCAGCACGCAGACCGCCTTGCGCCGGTTCGACGGCGGCGGCGGCGCGGCGAGCCGGGGCCAGACCGCGCCGGCGAGGACGAAGGCGTAGCGCGCGAGGCCGATCCCGAGCACCCAGGGCCCGGCCTTCCCCATCTGCCAGGCGAGGGCGGAGAGGACGAGCGCGGTCAGCGCGTCGACCTCCATGTCGAACCGCGCGCCGAAGCGGGAGGCGAGCCCCGCGCGCCGCGCGAGCCAGCCGTCGATGCCGTCGAGCGCGAGCAGCGCGGCCGAGAAGCCGGCGAGCAGGTAGGCCGCGCCCACCATCCCGGCCGGCGTGGCCACCGTCGCGCCGGGAGGCGGCCCGCCCGCGAGGGCGACGCCGCCGAGCAGCGCCGCGCCGGCGGCGCGCGCCAGCGTGACGGCGTTCGCGGCGCCGAACCGGTTCGCCGGGTGGAAACCCTCGAGCCCGGCATGCGCGATCGCGACCACGAGCCCGAAGCCCGCGAGCGTGGCGCAGAGCGGCAGGTCGGGGATCCCCGCGGCGGCCAGCGCGAGCAGGAAGGCGAGGGGCGCCGCGACCGCGACGAGGCCGCGGCGCGCCGTCCAGGCGTCGCCGGGGACGCCGGGACCCGCGATCACCAGTGTTTGGCCGATCGGCGCGGCTCTGCTATCCTGCCTCCGCTTCCCGGCCGCAAGGAGCGCGCGCGCATGGGGTACGGAACCGTCTCCCGGCTGTTTCATTGGGCCACCGTCCTGATCGTGTTCATCATGATTCCGGTCGGACTCACCATGGTGCAGGATGTGCCGAAACCGACGCGGGACAAGCTTTTCATTCTGCACAAGGGGCTTGGCGCGGTCTTCCTCGTGCTCATCCTCGCGCGCCTCGCCTGGCGGCTCGGGCATCCGCCGCCGCCCCCGCCCGCGGACATGCCCCGCGCGCAGCGCCGCGCGGCCGCGACGGTGCACGCGCTGCTCTACCTCGTGCTGCTGGTGATGGCGGTGAGCGGCTATGTGCGCGTCACGACCGGCGGCTTTCCGATCGAGCTCCTGAACGCGCTCGGGGTCCCGCCGCTCCTGCCAAAGGACGAGGCGGTCTCGAAGATCGCCTCCGGCATCCACGACGCCGGCAAGACGCTCCTGATCATCCTGATCGCGCTCCACATCGGCGCCGCGCTCTACCACGGGCTGGCGCGGCGCGACGGGATCCTCGCGCGGATGTGGCCGCCGTGGCCGCGCCGGAGCGGCGTCTGAGCCGGAGCGCCGGGCCTCGCGGCGCGCTCGACGCTGGCGCGGCCCGGGCCCCATGATCGGACGGGCCCGCAGCGGCGCGCGCGCGGAGCACGCCGCGCGTCGGCGCCGGCTAGCGGTCGTCGCCGCCGCGGCGGTGCGTGGGCTTGATGAAGGCGCGCTCGATCGCCGCGAGCGCGCGGGCGCCCAGCCGGAACAGCCCGGCGCGCAGGCCAGCCTCGACCGGCCGGCCGAACCAGCCGGTCTCGATGCGGTCCCGGCTGATGGGCCTCGCGCGTCCCCCGCGTCCGGATCGGGGCTGCGCGTCGCGCGGGGGCGATTGGGCGGTGTCGAGCAAGAGAGGTCCAGCGATCCCCGGAAGCTCGGCCGGAGCCCCGGGTGGGGCGCCCGGGATCCAGCGGGCCGGTGAGGGACTGCTAACTCCCCACCGGCCCTCGCCGGCCAGCCCGACAGAGGTGAACGGGCAGCGGCTGCAATGAAGATATCACCTCGGATAGCGCCCCGAAACGGCTTCCCACACCGCGGCGCAGCATCGGCGAACCGTCGCTGAGAGCGGAAATCCGCCGCTCAGGTGGTGATCGGCGCGGCCTTGATCGCATAGGCGAAGGTCGGCGCGTCGAGGCAGTCGACGAGGGCGCCGGCGACCTCGGCCTGCGGATACATGAGAAAGGCGACGCGGTGGTCGGAGCCGGGCAGCACGACGTCGTGCGCGTCGTTGTAGGCCATCCAGTTGCCCTCCCAGGCGCCGAAGAGCTTCGCCCGCGCGGCGGTCACCACCGCGCTGTCGAGCGCGTTGTCGCCCGGCGGCTCCTCGAGCACGACCTTGCGCACGTCGGCGGGGTCGACCGGCACCCAGCCCGGCCCGTCGAGAAAGACCTCGGCCCGGCAGTGCTGGGCCTTGGTGATGACCTCGCTTCCGGCGCCGAGGCTCTTGTAGCCGAAGGCCGAGGGTGCCACTCGGATGCCGTATAGATCGCGCGCCGGCACCCCAGAGGCGCGGGCGAGGGCGACGTAGAGCGCGTTGAGATCGGCGCATTTGCCGCCCAGGTCGCCGCTCTCGAGCATGCTCGCCACGTCGCCGATACCGCAGCCGCGCACCTCGGCCACGCGTTCGGTGTTGTCGACCACCCATTCGTAGATCGCGCGCGCCTTCGCGAGGTCGGTCGCGGCGCCGGCGGTGATCCGTTCCGCCGTCTCCTTCACGATCCCGTCGGTCGGCATCAGATGCGTCGCGGCGAGGTAACGCGCGCGCGCCTCCGGGCTGAGCGGCGCGGCGCCGGTCGCGTCCAGCACGTCGCCCCGGTCCCGGGCGCGGAACCGGCTCACGATCGTGAGCCGGGGCGTCGCGATCTCGGCGGGGAACTCGGCGCGCAGGATCCGCGCGCCGCTCGGCGGATCGATGACGACCTCGGCGACCGCGGCGTCGCCATGCCATTCGTCGCCCTCCGGCGCGATCCAGTCCGCCTCCGCGATCGAGGGCAGCGGCATCCAGGCCGTCACGGGGCCCGACTGCTTCCGGATGTCGAGCGTGGTCGTGACGGCGTAGCCGCGCCAGGCGCCGGGCTTCGGGTCGAACTCCGCCGCGGCGAAGGCGTCGCGCGGCAGGGCGCCGAGCGCCGCCACGCCCGCGGCGGTGCCGAGAAACTCACGTCGGTTCATCTCGCGTCTCCGGGTTGAGGGCGCCCCGCGCGGGCGCCGGTTCGGTGAGGTCGTCGAGGAGGTCGAGCGTCGTGGCCGCGTCCCAGGCGACGTCGCCGTCGGCCGCGAGCGCGGGCGCGCCGGGGCCCATGAAGACGAAGCTCGCGGGCAGGCCGGAGACGCCCCAGGCGCGCGCCGCCGCGAGATCGGGGTCGAGCAGCACGGGAAAGCGCGCCGGCCGCGTCTCGAGGAAGCGCGCGACCCGCGCCGCCACCTCGCCGACATCGATCGCGACGACGCGGATCTCCGGCCGCGCCGCCGCCATCCGGTCGAGCGCCGCGAGCTCCGGCACGCAGGGCGGGCACCAGGTGGCGAAGAAATGCACGATGATCGGGCCGGTCTCCCCCGGGGGGACGGCTTCCGCGCCGCCGCCGAGCCGGTCGAGGCGGAGCGGCGGCTTCGGGTCGCCGGCATAGGGCAGGAGCTCGGCCGGCCGCGCGGGCGTGGCGACGAGCGCGCAGAGAAGGGCCGTGGCGGCGAGGCCTGCCCGCGCGGGGCGGGCGAGGCCGGGGGGCATGTCGTCCCGAACCTCGGGAACGCGGGCGATGGCCATGGAGGATGTTTTGGGTCGGCGCCGCCCCTTGTCAACTTGACCGGTGTCAACTTGCCCGGTGTCAACTTGACCGGGTGGCAAGGCCGGGCCGCGCGCGCTATTTTCGAGGCGATGGAGGAGGCGGACATGGCGGATGGACCCGAGATCAGCGAACGGCCGGCGGTCCGGCTGACCGAGCTCGCGCATGGCGGCGGCTGCGGCTGCAAGATCGCGCCCGGGGTTCTGAGCGAATTGCTCGCGGGGCAGCCGATGCTCCGGGCCTTCCCGAACCTGCTCGTGGGCACCGAGACCGCCGACGACGCCGCCGTCTGGCGGATCGACGACGAGACCTGCGTGATCGCGACCACCGATTTCTTCATGCCGATGGTCGACGACCCCGCCGATTTCGGCCGGATCGCCGCGACCAACGCGATCTCGGACGTCTATGCGATGGGCGGGCGGCCGATCCTGGCGCTGGCGATCCTCGGGATGCCGATCGAGAAGCTCGCCCCCGAGGTGATCCGCGCGATCCTGAAGGGCGGCGCCGAGGTCTGCGGCGCGGCGGGGATCCCGGTCGCGGGCGGGCATTCGATCGACGCGCCGGAGCCGATCTACGGCCTCGCGGTGATCGGCCTCGTCGCGCCCGACCGGCTGCGGCGCAACAGCGGCGCGCGGCCCGGCGACGCGCTCATCCTGACCAAGGGGCTCGGGGTCGGGATCTATTCCGCTGCGATCAAGAAGGGCGTGCTCGACGCGGCGGGCTATGCCGAGATGATCGCCTCGACCACGCTCCTGAACCGCGTCGGCGCGCTGATCGCCGAGGATCCGGAGGTGCATGCGATCACCGACGTCACCGGCTTCGGCATCCTCGGCCACGGGCTCGAGATGGCGCGCGGCTCCGGCGCGACGCTCCGGATCGCCGCGGCGGAACTGCCGTTCCTCGGCCAGGCCGAGGCGCTCGCCGAGGCCGGGTTCGGCACCGGCGCCTCGACGCGCAACTGGGCGAGCTACGGCGCGGAAGTGCGGCTGCCGGAGGGCTATCCCGACTGGCGCCGCAAGCTCCTCACCGACCCGCAGACCTCGGGCGGCCTCCTCGTCGCCTGCGCCGAGGGCGCCGCCGACATGCTGCTCGCCGCGATCCAGGCCGAGGGCTATCCGATGGCGCGCCGGATCGGCGAGGTGGTGGCGGGTCCCCCGGTGGTGGAGGTCACGTAGGGTGGGCGATTCCGCCCACCATCCCCGCCCGATGCCGGGCATCATCGGGCCGGCGAAGGAGAATGGGAGTCGAACCCACCCGGGACGGTCTCGCCGCCCCACCCGGATTTGAAGTCCGGACGCCCCACCGGGGACGATTCTCCTCCATGATCCTCCGGCCCCGGGCCGAAGAGATCGGCGCGGTGCGGATTGATACGTCTGAGGTCGCCGCGCCGCAAGGTGAGCCCGGCGCGGTCGAAGAAGTCGAGGATCTGGATCGCGACCTTGCGGCCGTTGTCCATCCGGTCGCGAAACGCCGCCGCGGCGAACCAGCCCTCGGGCGCCGCGGCCGACAGGTCGCGCGCGAAACCCGCCATCTCGGCCGTGGTGGCGCGCGGGAAGAAATGGTCCTTCGCGATCTCGTCGACGCGCCCGGCGCGGGCGCAGAGCTTCAGCACCCGCCGGATTTCGCCCTCCTCGACGCCCCAGGCGGTCGCGAGGTCGCGCACCCGGGGCGGGCGGAACCGCGCCGCGCCGCCGATCTCCGCCGCGATCCGGTCGAACAGCGCCTCGTCGGCCGGCGTCAGCCGCGCCTCGTGCCCGGGGAGGCGCACGAAGGCGCCCTCGAGCCGCAGGTGCCCGGCCGCCGCCTCGCCGTGGAGGAAATCGAGGAAATCCTCCTTCGCGAGCCGCGTCGGGGCGGCGAGCCGCAGCCGCTCGCGCGCCATGCCCTGAAGCTCGGGGTTCTCCAGATGATAGGCCGCGAGCGTCGCCACGAGCGCGGCGCGAAGCGCCCCGGTTCCGCCGGCGGCGACCAGGATCGCGCCGATCCGCTCGGCGCCGGCGCCGCGGATCGCCTCGGCGCGCTCGGCCTCGGTCAGGGCGCGGTCGCGGGCGAAGGCGCGCGCATCGACCGGCCCGGTCGCGAGCATGCCGCGCAGCGCCGCCGCCGGTTCGGGGGCGGCGGCCGCCGCGAGAAAGGCCAGCCGCGCCTCGGTCCGGCGCTTGCGCGCCGGGGCGCGGAGGTCGAGGAACCGGCCGCCGCCGATGGTGCGCCGGGCCGAGACGTCGCGCAGGATGAAGCGGTCGCCCACGACCGCCGCGACCGGGCGGTCGAGCACCAGCTGCGCGAGCCCGGTCTCGCCGGGGCCGATCGGGGCGCCGAGCGGCACGACGCGGGCGCCGATCTCGGTCGATCCGCAATGGAGCCGGGCCGGGAACCAGGTGCCGAGCGGCTTCGGCTCGGAGGCGAGCACGCGGAGGCGCGCGTCGATCCGGTCGGTCGGCGCGTGGAGCGCGGGATCGAGCACGAGGTCGCCGCGCGCGACCGCGTCCCTGGTGATCCCGTCGCCCGCGAGGTTGAGCGCGCAGCGCTGGCCGGCGAGGCCGCGCTCGGCCGGGGTGTTCTGCGCGTGGAGCGAGCGGATGCGCGCCGGGCGGCCGGAGGGGCTGACCACCACCCGGTCGCCGACCGCCATCGCGCCCGAGATCATCGTCCCGGTGACGATCGTGCCCGCGCCGGTGAGCGTGAAGGCGCGGTCGACCGCGAGCCGCGCCCGGCCGGTCGCCGCGCGCGCCCCGGTCGCGCGCTCCGCCGCCGCGAGATGCGCGCGCAGCGCCGGGATCCCGGCGCCCGTCGGCGCCGAGACCAGGAAGACCGGCGCGCCCGCGAGCGTGGTCGGGGCGAGCAGGGCCGTGATCTCCTCCGTCACCGCCGCGATCCGCGCGGGCTCGGCGAGATCGGCCTTTGTGAGCGCGACCGCGCCCCGCGCGACGCCGAGCAGGTCGAGGATCGCGAGATGTTCGGTGGTCTGCGGCATCACCCCGTCGTCGGCGGCGACGACGAGGAGCGCGAAGTCGATCCCCCCGGCGCCGGCCAGCATCGTATGGACGAATTTCTCGTGCCCCGGCACGTCGACGAAGCCGGTGATCCCGGCCTCCTCCGGCCCGAGCTCCGATCCGAGCCGGGCATAGGCGAAGCCGAGGTCGATGGTGATCCCGCGCGCCTTCTCCTCGGCGAGCCGGTCGGCGTCGATCCCGGTCAGCGCCTTCACCAGCGCGGTCTTGCCGTGGTCGATGTGCCCCGCCGTGCCGATGATCATGGCCGGGCCTCCGCGAGGCTGGCGAGAAAGCCCTCCGCGTCCTCGAGGCAGCGCAGGTCGAGGATCAGCGCGCCGCCCGCGACATGGCCGAGGATCGGCCGGGGCAGGGCGCGGAAGGCGGCGGCGAGCCGCTCCGGCGCCAGCCCCGAGAGCCGCAGCCCCGCGCTCGGCAGCGTCTCGACCGGCAGCGCGCCCGATCCGACCTGGCTCGCGCACCGCGCGACCTCGACCGTGACGCCGGGCAGGAGCGCCGCGACCTCGGGCGCGAGGCGTTCCGCGAGCGCGCGGATCTCCGCCTCGGGGCGGCCGAGCAGGCGCGCGGTCGGCAGCCGCTCGGCGAGGCGGTCCGGGTCGCGGTAGAGCCGGAGCGTCGCCTCGAGCGCCGCGAGGCGGATCTTGTCGAGCCGGAGCGCCCGCTTCATCGGATTGGCGTTGATCGCGGCGATCAGGTCGCGCCGCCCGACGATCAGCCCCGCCTGCGGCCCGCCGAGCAGCTTGTCGCCCGAGAAGGTGACGAGATCGGCCCCCTCGGCGACGGTTTCGCGAACCGTCGGCTCGCGGGAGATCCCGAAGCGCGCGAGATCCATCAGCGTGCCCGAGCCGAGGTCGTTGATCAGCGGCACGCCGGCCTCGCGCGCGATGCCCGCGAGCTCCGCGCCCGGCACTTCCCGGGTGAAGCCCTCGATCCGGTAGTTCGACGGATGCACCTTCAGGATCAGCCCGGTCTCGGGCGCGAGCGCTCCGCGATAATCCTTCGCATGGGTGCGGTTGGTGGTGCCGACCTCGCGCAGCGTCACCCCGGCGCGGGCCATGATGTCGGGCATCCGGAAGGCGCCGCCGATCTCGATCAGCTCGCCGCGCGAGACGATCGCCTCGCGGCCGGCGCCGACCGTGTTGAGCGCGATCAGCACGGCGGCGGCGTTGTTGTTGACGACGGTCGCGTCCTCGGCGCCGGTGAGCTCGGTCAGGAGGCCGCGCAGGTGGGAATCGCGCTCGCCCCGCCGCCCGGTCGAAAGGTCGAACTCGAGCGCCGCCGCCTCGCGCATCGCGCCGACCGCAGCCTCGATCGCCGCCTCGGCGAGCAGCGCGCGGCCGAGGTTGGTGTGCAGCACCGTGCCGGTGAGGTTGAAGAGCGGGCGCAGCGCCGAACGATCGGCGGCGGCGAGCCGGAGCGCGAGCGCGCCCGCGATATCCCGGGGCATCGCCGCGCCGGCCCGGATCTCGCCAAGCAGCCGCCGCGCCGCCGTGGTGACGCGCGCGCGGCCGTGGCGCTCGACGAGCGCCGGTTCCGCGCGGAGCAGGCGGTCGACGGAGGGCAGGTCGCGCAGGTCGCGCCTCGGTTCGCCGTCCATCGCTCAATACCCGATCAGGAACGGGTCGAACCCGGCGCGGCGCCATTCGGTCTCGCGCATCAGCGCGTCGAGGCCAAGGCTCGCGACATCGTCGGCGATCGCCTCGAGCCCCGCGTCCTTGGTCTGGTAGAGCACCTTCACCCAGGAATGGCAGGCATCGCAGACCTCGGCCTTGATCACCGTCTCGCCCTCGCCGAGGCCGCGGTAGCCGATGCCCTTGGTCGAGCCGCAGGCGAGGCACTTGACCCGCACCTCGTTCCACAACGTCTGGCAGGTGGCGCAGGCGGCGTAGCGCGCGCCCTCGATCCGGGGCAGCGCCATGATGACCGAGCTCGCCGGGCGGCCGCCGCAGCACGGGCAGACTCCGGTCCCGACCGGCACCAGACCCGCGGCGTCGAGGCCCGCCGCGAGCCGGCTCGCGTGGAGCTGGAGGCCGGCGGCGACGTAGAGATGCGCCGCGGCCTCCTCGACGGGCACCGTCGCGGCCACGAGATTGAGGACCATCCGCTCCCGCTCCGCCGGGGCCGCCGCGCGCGCCCGCTCCAGCGCCGCGCGCGCGGGCTCGGGTTGCGGGATCGCCCCGGCGCCGTCGAGCAGCGCCGCGATCGTCGCGTGCAGCGCCTCCGACCGGGCGAGCGTCGCGCCGTCGATCGGGGGCAGCGCCGCCGCGCGGGCGCGCGCGACCTGATCCGCCGGGATGCCCGGCGGAGCGGGCAGGTCGGCCGCGAGCCGGGCCTGCGATGCGGCGAGATCGGAGAGGAAGCGCAGATAGGGGCCGAGCCGGCTCGTCTCCGCGAGGAAGGCGAAGCGCTTGGCGCGGCGCGCGAAGAGCGCGACCGGATCCGGCGGGATCACGAAGGGCGCCTCGGCGATGACGCCGATCCTCGACGGCTCCGGGGCGATTTCGGGGGAAGGGGGCATTCACACCTCCGGGCCGACCGGCCACCGCTGGAGAGACGGGCTCCGCGCGCGAGCCTACTTCGCCGGGCCCGCCCGGTCGAGCCGGGCGAGCTCGCGCAGCCATTTGCGGTGATGGCGCCAGGCCCAGCCGCCGGTGACGGTGCCCCGCGTCATCGCGCTGATCGTGCCCCGGGTCCAGATCGCCGCGTAGACGTGCAGGATGAAGACGCAGATGATCAGGACCGCCGCGATGGAATGGACGATGGTGGCGACCCGCCGCGCCGGGATCGGCACCAGCCTGTCGAAATACTGCTCCCACATCATGACGCCGGAGACGACGAGCACGAGGATGAGGCCGGTCATCGCCCAGAAGACGAATTTCTGCCCGGCGTTGTATTTGCCGAGCTCGGGCAGCCGCTCCTCGTGCCCGTTCAGCATGTCGTTGGCATGCGCCAGCCAGGTGGCGTCCTCCCGCCGCGGCAGGTTCAGCCGCGCCATGCGCAGGAAGAGCCCGAGGAAGCTCACGACGAGGAGCACCCCGAGCCAGGGGTGGAGCATCCGCGCTGTCTGCCCGCCGCCGAAGAGCGAGGTCAGGAAGAAGAGCGACGGGTAGAAGAAGCCGAGGCCCGAGACGAGCAGGAGGATCAGGCAGGAGGCGGTCAGCCAGTGGTTCACCCGGGTCCAAGGGCCATAGCGGCGCACCGAGACCGGAGCCACCGTCTCGATCCGGTCGCCCGACTGAGAATAGACGCGCGCCTCGTCGCTCATCGCCGCTCCTCCTCGGTCTCCACGAGATCCTCGGCCTGTTCTTCGTCCGCGGGGCTCACCTCGTTGGCGCGGGCGAAGAGCCCGTGCAGCGTGGCGCCGATCGCCATCGCGCCCATCGCGGCGAGGCCCACGTATTTGGTGACGCCCTTCCAGGTCTCGACCACCGGCGAGATCCGGGGCTCGGCCGGGAGACCCGCGTAGATCCCTGGCTTGTCGGCGTGGTGCAGCACGTACATCACATGCGTGCCGCCGACGCCTTCGGGATCGTAGAGACCCGCGTTCTCGAAGCCGCGCGACCTGAGGTCGGTGATCCGCTCCTCGGCATGGGCGATCATGTCCTCCTTGGTGCCGAAGGTGATGCATTCGGTCGGGCAGGCCTTGGCGCAGGCCGGGCCCTGGCCGACCGCGACGCGGTCCGAGCAGAGCGTGCATTTATAGGCGCGGTGCGTGGTCTTGGAGATCCGCGGGATGTCGAACGGGCAGCCCGAGACGCAATAGCCGCAGCCGATGCAGTTCTCGTGGATGAAATCGACGATCCCGTTGGAGTACTGCACGATCGCGCCCGGCGCCGGGCAGGCCTTGAGGCAGCCCGGGTCCTCGCAATGCATGCAGCCGTCCTTGCGGATCAGCCATTCGAGGTTGCCGGTCTCCTCGTTCTCCCACTCGGTGAACCGCATCAGCGTGAACATCTCGGGCGTGAGGTCGTGCGGGTTCATGTAGGACCCGACGAAATCCTCCATCTCCGGATGGGTGTCGTTCCACTCGACGCAGGCCGACTGGCAGGCCTTGCAGCCGATGCACTTGGTCACGTCGATCAGCTTCGCGACCTCGGTGAGCCTGCGTTCCGGCGCGGGCAGGTCGAGCGTCGCGGAGCGGCGCACGACGTCCTCGGGTCCGAAATAGGCGTCGAGCCGCTCGATCGGCGGATTCGACCGCGCGGTGGTCGGGGGCGCCGCTATGGTCATGACGTGGCCTCCTCGATGGGCGGGGTGGTCTTCTCGATGTTGACGAGGAAGGCCTTGAACTCGGGCGTCTCGACGTTGGCGTCGCCGACGAAGGGCGTGAGCGAGTTCGGACCGAAGCCCTTGCGCGCCGCGCCGGTGAAGCCCCAGTGCAGCGGAATGCCCACGACGTAGAGCGTTTTCCCGTCGCAGATCATCGGCTTCAGGCGCTTCGTCACCATCGCCTTGGCCTTGACCGAGCCTCGGTTGGACCAGACCCGGACCCAGTCGCCGCCGGAAAGGCCCTTCTCCGCCGCGAGCTCCTCCGAAATCTCAACGAAGAAGGCGGGTTGCAGGACGGCGTTCACCCGGTTGTGCTTCGTCCAGTAGTGGAAGTGCTCGGTCAGGCGGTAGGAGGTCGCGACATAGGGAAAGGCGTCGGACGTGCCGAGCTGCGCCGCGTCGTCGGGGAAGATCCGCGCCACCGGATTGCCCTTCAGCGCCGGGTTGAGCCAGTTCGCGACCGGGGATTCGAAGGGCTCCATATGCGACGGGAACGGCCCGTCGCGCATCATGCCGCGCGAGAAGAGCCGCGAGACCCCCTCGGCGTTCATGATGAAGGGCATCACCGTGCGCGGATCGGCGGTGGGCGAGATGTCGGGCACGTCGTAGCCCTCCCATTTCTCGCCGGTCCAGGCGATGAGCTTGCGGCTCGGATCCCAGGGCTTGCCGTCGAGGTCGGCCGAGGCGCGGTTGTAGAGGATGCGCCGGTTCAGCGGCCAGGCGAAGGTCCAGCCCAGATAGGCGCCGGTGGCGTCGGGATCGGAATTGTCCCGCCGCGCCATGTTGTTGCCGTTCTCGTTGAAGCAGCCGGAGAAGATCCAGCAGGCGGCCATGGTCGAGCCGTCGTCGCGCAGCTGGCTGAAGTTCAGCACCTGCTTGCCCGGTTCGACGAGGGTCTTGGTCGGATCGGTCGTATCCATGACCGGCCGGAGCGCCCGGCCGTTGATCTCGCGCGCCAGTTCCTCCGGCGTCGGCTCCTCGGGGTCGGCGTAGTCCCAGGCGAGGTTGACGATCGGGTCGGGGAAGGTCCCGCCCTCGGTCCGGTAGAGCTCGCGCAGCCGCAGGAAGATCCCCGACATGATCCAGACGTCGTTATGGGCCTCGCCCGGGGGCGTCGCGCCCGGCCAGAACCATTGCAGCCAGCGGCCGGAATTGGTGATCGACCCCTCGTCCTCGGCGAAGCAGGTCGAGGGCAGCTGGATCACCTCGGTCTGGATCGCCGCCGGATCCACGTCGTTGAAATCGCCGTGGTTTTCCCAGAACCGCGCGGTCTCCGTCTCGAGCGGGTCCATGGTCACCAGCAGCTTCAGCCTGCCGAGCGCGGCGGTGATCTTCGCGCGGTTGGGGAAGGCGAGGATGGGATTGAACCCCTGGCAGAAATAGAGGTTCACCTCGCCGGCGTGCATCATGTCGAACATGCGCAGGATGTCGTAGTTCGCGACGTCGAGCTTCGGCAGGTAGTCGAAGCACCAGTCGTTCTCCGCCGTCGCATGCTCGCCCCACATCGCCTTGAAGTAGGAGACGATGAACTTGCGATAGTTCTGCCAGTAGCTGGTCTGGTTCGGCCGCAGCGGCTTGAAGGTCCGCGTCGACATGTAGGTCTCGAAGTCGGTGTCCTTCTCCGTCGGCATGTTGAGATAGCCGGGGAGCAGGTTCGACATGAGCCCCATGTCCGTGAGGCCCTGGATGTTGGAATGCCCGCGCAGGGCGTTCATCCCGCCGCCGCGCACCCCGATATTGCCGAGGATGAGCTGCAGCATCGCCATGCCACGGATGTTCTGCGCGCCCTTGGAATGCTGGGTCCAGCCGAGCGCGTACATCGAGGTCATCGTCTTGGTCGGCGAGGCGCATTCGCCGATCATCTCGGCGATATGCAGGAACTTCTCCTTCGGCGTGCCGCAGATCCGCTCCACCATCTCGGGCGTGTAGGGATCGACATGCGCCTTCAGCAGGTTCCAGACGCAGCGCGGATCCCGGAGCGTCGGATCGGTGAGCGCGAAGCCGTCCTCGCCGATCTGGTATTCCCAGGAGTCGCGGTCGTAGTCGCGCTTCTCCTCGTCATAGCCGGTGAAAAGGCCGTCGGACCAGCCGAACTCCTCCTTCACCAGCAGGCTCGCGTTGGTGTAGTTGCGCAGGTATTCCCACTGCACCTTGTCGTTCTCGACGCACCAGCGGATCAGCGCCATGAGGAAGGTGATGTCCGAGCCGGGCCGGATCGGCGCGTAGTAATCCGCCACCGAGGCCGTGCGGGTGAAGCGCGGATCGACCACGATCAGCCGGGCGCCGCGACGCGCCTTGGCCTCGGTCACCCATTTGAAGCCGCAGGGATGCGCCTCCGCGGCGTTGCCGCCAATGACGACGACGAGGTCGGTGTTCTTGATGTCCGTCCAGGAGTTGGTCATCGCACCGCGACCGAATGTTGGGGCCAGACTGGCCACCGTCGGTCCGTGTCAGACGCGCGCCTGGTTATCGAATCCCGCGATGCCGAGGGCCTTGACGACCTTGGTCGTCGCCCAGGCGGTTTCATTGGTGGTGGCCGAGGCGCCGAGGAAGCCCGTCGTCGTCCAGCGGTTGACCGTCAGGCCCTTCTCGTTGGTGGTGATCAGGTTGGCGTCGCGGTCGTCCTTGAGGGCGCGGGCGATCTTGTCGAAGGCCGCGTCCCAGGTGATCGGCTCGAACCGGTCGGATCCGGGGGCGCGGCGCATCGGCTGGCTAAGCCGGGTCTGGGCGCGGACGAAATCCTTGAGCGCGGCGCCCTTCGGGCAGAGCGTGCCGCGGTTGGTCGGGTGATCCGCGTCCCCCTCGACATGGACGAGCTCCGCCGCGCCCTGGCGCGCGTCGCCCTTCGAATAGAGGATGACGCCGCAGGCGACCGAGCAATAGGGGCAGATGTTTCGGGTCTCGGTGGTGGTGAAGAGCTTGAAGGCCCTCACATGGGCGATTTCCGCGGCTTCGGACTCCCCGAAGCCCATCGCGCCGACCGATGTCGCCGCCACACCCGCGCCGGCGAGCTTCAGGAAGCCCCGCCGCGAGAGGTCCAGGTTCATCGCCGTCCTCCTCGTGCCTGTCCAGTCATAGATGGGTACGAGCTTGACGATAGGCTTCTCCTATCGGTCGTCAAGTCCTTCGCGGCGCTCCGGATTTCGCCGCGGCGCAGCAAATCCGCGACGGCCGGCTCACGCGGTCCAGTAGTAGGCGATGTAGCTCTCCCGCGCCCCCACGCCGAGCTCGGCGCGGAACCGGGCCTTGGCCTTGCGGACAAGCGCCTGTTCGGCGGCGATCCAGACGAAGCGGGACGCCGACCGCGGGGCCGGCCGGTCGCGCAGGTGGTCCCAGAGCGTCTCGCCGCGCTCGCGCACCACCCAGGTTAGGGTCATCGCGTCGGGGCGGCGCATCTCGCAGGCGTCCGCCGCGCGCGCCACCTCGAGGAAGACCTCGCCGGAGCGGTCCGGTGGCGAGTTCTCGAGGATGCGCCGGATCGCGGGCAGCGCGGTCTCGTCGCCGGCGAGCAGCATTTCGTCGCCCTCGGGGAAGTCGCCGCTGCCCGGGCCCATGGCGCCGACCACCTCGCCGCCCTGTGCCGCCCGCGCCCAGCCGGTGGCCCGTCCGCCCTCGTGCTCGAAGAGGTCGAAGGTGAACCGCCCCGCCTCGGGATCGAGCGCGACGAAGGTGTAGACCGCCCGGTGCAGGCTGTCCGCGCCGGCCGGCCAAACGGTGCGGCCGTCGCCGTCGAGCCGCGGCCAGACCGGCGCGCGGCCCGGGGGCGGCAGCAGCAGCGAGAAATGCATGCCCTTGCCCTCGGAGAGCGCCCGGGTGCCGGGGCAGTCGAGCTCCACGCGCAGGAAGCTCGGTGCCACGCGCCGCACCGCGCGGACCGTCGCGGCGTGGAGGTTGAGCGGCGCGGCGTCGCGCCGGATGTCGCCGGTCCAGACCATCGCGCCCGAGACGCCGGGGCTGACGTGGTCGAGGAGATAGAGCAGGTATTCGCGGACATGGTGCAGCGTCGCCGGATCGCCCGCCTCGACCGAGACCGAAAGGCCGGCCGCGTCGCGCGCGAGCGCGACCCGCGCGCGCGGGAGCGTCACGACAAGCTCGGAGCGGCTTTCCGCCTCCACGACGAGATCGGCCTCGCGGGCATGCGCCGCGAGATGCGGAACGAGGTCGTCGGGCAGCGCGGCCTCGACCCGGGCGGCGGCGCGTTCGGGGAAGGTCATGCCCGGTTCTCCTCGGCGTCGGGCCGCGTCCCGTGCCGGCCGAGCGGCAGCATCATCGGCTTGCCCGAGGTCGGATCGGGGATGACCCGGCTCTCGAGGCCGAAGACCTCGCGCACCATCGCCTCGGTCAGCACCGTCTCCGGCGCGCCGGAGGCGTGGACCCGGCCCCCGACCATCGCGACGAGCACGTCCGCGTAGCGCGCGGCGAGATTGAGATCGTGCAGCACCATGACGATGGTGGTCCCCCGGGCGCGGTTGAGGTCGGTGAGCAGGTCGAGGACCTCGACCTGATGGCTGATGTCGAGGAAGGTCGTCGGCTCGTCGAGCAGCAGGATGTCGGTCCGCTGGGCGAGGGCCATGGCGATCCAGACGCGCTGGCGCTGCCCGCCCGAGAGCTCGTCCACCTCGCGCTCGGCGAGCTCGGCGGTCGCCGTCGCCTCCAGCGCGGCGGCGACGGCTTCGTCGTCGTCGCGGGTCCAGCGGGCGAGGAAGCCCTGGTGCGGATGGCGGCCGCGGCCGACGAGATCGGCGACCGTGATCCCGTCCGGGGCGAGCGGCGATTGCGGCAGGAGGCCGAGCTTGCGGGCGACCTCGCGCGGGGGCAGGCGCTGGATTGACTTTCCGTCGAGCAGCACCTCGCCCGCGCCGGGACGCAGCAGCCGCGAGAGGCAGCGCAGCAGGGTCGATTTCCCGCAGGCGTTGGCGCCGACGATGGCGGTGATCTTGCCGGGCGGCACCGCGAAGCTCAGGTCGCGCAGGATGGCCGCGTCGCCATAGCCCGCGTCGAGATTTTCGGCTCTCAGCGTCCGGGCCGGAGGTTGGGCGGTCATGAGACACCTCCGCTCCGGTTCACCCGGACGATCAGATAGAGGAGATAGGGCGCGCCGAGGGCGCCGGTGACGACGCCGACCGGATAGCGGCCCGGCAGCAGGAACTGCCCGGCATAGTCGCCGCAAAGCACCAGCAGCGCGCCGACGAGGGCGGCGGTGACGAGCGGCGGGCGGCCGGGTCCGACGATGCGCGCGGCGATCGGCCCGGAGAGGAAGGCCACGAAGGCGATCGGCCCGCTGGCGGCGGTCGCGACCGCGATGAGCGCCACGGCGGCGGCCACGATCAGCGCGCGCGTCGAGCCGAGCCGGACGCCGAGCGCCGCCGCGGTATCGTCGCCGAGCCGCATCGCGTCGAGATCGCGCGCCCTGGCGAGCAGGAGCCCGCCGCAGAGGCAGAGCGCCACCAGCACCGGGAGCGCCTGGTTCAGCGTCGCGCCGTTGACGCTGCCGGTCAGCCAGCGCAGCGCCTCCTGCAGCGTCCAGCTCGGGGCGCGCGAGAGGACATAGGCGACGAAGCTCTCGAGCATGGCCGAGATGCCGATGCCGACGAGGATCAGCCGCGCGCCCGCGACCCCGCGCCGCCAGGACAGGAGATAGATCGCGATGGCGACGCCGAGCCCGGCCGAGACCGCGAGAATCGAGACCGGCGCGCCGCTCCAGCCGAGGACGACGATGGCGAAGACGGCGGCGGCGCTGGCGCCCCAGCTGATGCCGATGATGTCGGGGCTCGCCAGCGGATTGCGCAAGAGGGTCTGGAAGACCGCGCCGCCGAGGCCGAAGCTCATCCCGACCAGCGCGGAGAGCAGCGCGCGCGGCAGGCGCAGTTCACGCACGGCGAAGGTGGCGCCCGGCACCTCCTGGCCCGCGAGGACGCGCAGGACGTCGAGCGGCGGGGTCATCGACTGGCCGAGCGTGAGGGTGAGCGCCACGCCCGCCGCGATCAGCGCGAGCAGGAGCGCCGCGAGACGCTCGCGCCGGCGCGCGCCCGCGCGTCGGGACGCGGCCACCCGGTCGGTGAGCAGGGGATCGGCCGCGGCGGTCACAGGTCGCGGATCCGGCGCCGGCGGACGATCCAGATGAAGACCGGCGCGCCGAGGAAGGCGGTGAGAATGCCGACGTCGAGCTCGGACGGGCGCGCCACCAGCCGGCCGAGCACGTCGGCCCCGATGAGCAGAACGGCGCCCGACAGCGCCGAGAAGGGCAGCAGCCAGCGATGGTCGATCCCGACCAGCAGCCGGCAGAAATGCGGCACCATCAGCCCGACGAAGCCGATCGGCCCGCAGGTCGCCGTGGCCGCGCCGCTCAGCAGCACCGCGCCGAGGGCGGCGGTGCCCCGGGCGAAGGCGACGCGGCCGCCGAGGCTCGCCGCCGCCTCGTCGCCGAGCGCGAGCAGGTTGAGGCCGCGCGCCGAGAGGAGGCTGACCGCGAGGCCCGCGGCGAAGAAGGGCAGCGCGGGCAGGATCGCCTCGTAGGTGGCGCCGCCGACGCCCCCGACCTGCCAGGAGCGGACGCTGCCCGCGATGTCGTTGCGCGGCAGCAGGATGGCGATGGTGAGCGAGGCCGCGGCGATCGAGGTCGCGGCGCCCGCCAGCGCGAGTTTCAAGGGGGTGGCCCCGCCCCGGCCGAGCGAGCCGACGGCGTAGACGAACGAGGCCGCGACGCCCGCGCCGAGGATGGCCGTCCAGAGAAAGCCCCGCGTGGAGGTGAGGCCGAACCAGGCGATGCCGATCACGACGGCCATCGCCGCGCCCGCGTTGACGCCGAGGATGCCCGGGTCCGCCAGCGGATTGCGCGTGACTCCCTGCATGACCGCGCCCGCGAGGCCGAGCGCCGCGCCGGCCAGCGCGGCGAGGATCGTGCGCGGCACCCGTGTGGCCACCACCGCCGCCCCGATCGTGTCGGTCTGGCCGCGCAGCCCCGCGAGGATATCCGCCCAGCCGACGTCGCGCGTGCCGAAGGTGATCGAGAGCGCGCTCGCGAGGGCGAGCGCGCCCAGCACCGCCGCGAGCCAGCCCAGCCGCGCGGGGCCCGGCCGCCGGAGCGCCCGAACCGTCAGGGCCGGCGCGCCGCTCATTCCGACCGCCGCGCCGCCTCGGACAGGCGGCCGGCGTAGTCTTCCAGCACGTAGGGAATGGCGAGCGGCGTCGGATTGGCGGCGGTGCCGACCGGATCGTCGCCGAGCAGCACGACCGCGCCCTTCGCGACCGCCGGCATCTTTCCGGTCAGCGGATTGCCGTCGATCGCGGCCATCACCTGCGCGTTGCCATAGGAGACGACGAGATCGACGTCGGCGAAGGCGTCGATCTTCTCGGCGCTGATCTCGCCCGAGAAGCGGCCGCCGGCGCTCGCCTCCCGCACGCTCGCGGGGGAGACGAGCCCGAGGTCGGCGAGGAATTTCACCCGGCTGTCATGGGTCGTGTAGAACCGGACCACGCTGAGGTCGCGGACGTCGAGATGGGTGACGAACATCGCCGTCTTGCCCGCGATCTCGGGATGGCGCGCGGCGACCGCCGCGATCTCGGCCTCGAGCTCCCCGATCAGCGCCTCGCCGTCGTCGGCCCTCCCCATGCCGGCCGCGTTCAGCCGGATCATCTCGCGCCAGTCCGTCGCCCAGGGCCCGTCGCGATAGGCGACCACCGGGGCGATCTTGCTCAGCGTCTCGTAATCCGACTGGCTGAGCCCGGAATAGGCGGCGAGGATCACGTCGGGCTCGCTCGCCGCCACCGCCTCGAAGTCGATGCCGTCGCCCTCGTCGAAGAGCGGCGGCGCCTCGGCGCCGAGCTCGTCGAGCCGTTCCGCGACCCAGGGCAGGATCCCGTCGCCGTCGTCGTCGCCGAAATTGGCCCGCGCGAAGCCGACCGGCACGACGCCGAGCGCCAGCGGCACCTCGTGATTGGCCCAGGCCACGGTCGCGACCCGCGCGGGGCGTTCGGGGATCGTCGTGGTCCCGAAGGCGTGCTCGATCGTCAGCGGAAAGTCCTGCGCGAGCGCGCCGGTCGGCAGCGCGAGAGCGAGGCAGAGGACGAGGACCCGGCGGGCCTGGGAGAGGCGGATCATCCTGCGAAAACCCCCGGACAAAGGCGACTGATTTCGTCGCCCTTTCATCTTCCGCCGCGCGCGTCAAGCGTCGCGACGGCCGCGGAGCGGTCGTTTCAGGGGCTTCGCGGGTTTATTTTCAACCCTGACTAAAAAAGTCGGAAAGTACAATACAGCCGCCCGCGGCCTCCCTAGGTTGCGGCGGAATCGGTGGGTTCCGCGCGGGGCGGGGCCGGGTTTCCCGTGCCCGTGCCCCCGCGCGGTCGCCATGGGTGACGAGCCGGGCCGGGCCCGGCGCTGTGCAGCGGAGGATGCGAGGCGGACTGATGACGACGAGATTGGATACCGAGGCCGACGCCCGTCGGCGCCACACCTATTCCGGCCTGGCCGGCCTCATGCTCGGCGGGGCTCTGTTCGTGGCGCCGGCCGGCGCCTACGCGCAGGACGCGGGCGAGCCGGATCTCGAGACGGAGAGCGCGGGCGAGGGAGCGGACGAGCCGTTCCGCCTGTCGCCGATCCTCGTCAACGCGACCGCCGCGGCCGACGACGACCGCTTCTCGATCGTGGCGCGGGAGCTCTGGGTCGGCGGCAAGGTCGCGACCAGCATCCTCGACACGCCCGCCTCGGTCTCGGTCATCACCGGCAAGGAGATCGAGGAGCGCAACGCCAAGACCGTCGAGCAGGTCCTGCAATACACGCCGGGCATCATCACCGACTATTACGGCACCGACGACCGCAACGACTATTATTCCGTCCGCGGCTTCCAGGCCTCGACCTATCGCGACGGGCTGACGCTCGGCACGATGCGCGGCGTCCGCGAGGAGCCCTACGCCTACGAGCGGGTCGAGGTGCTGAAGGGCGCCAACTCCACCCTGTTCGGCGCCTCCGATCCGGGCGGGTCGATCAACTTCGTGACCAAGACGCCGATCTTCGAGCGCTTCGGATCGGGCTACGCGCAGGTCGGGAACTACGACCACTACGAGCTCGGCTTCGACATGGGCGACGTGGTGAATCCGGAGGGGACGCTGGCCTACCGGATCACCGGCAAGGCGCAGGACAGCGCGCTCGAATACGACCATTCGCGGGACGACGCGGCCTTCCTGATGGGCGGGCTCACCTGGGCGCCGACCGATGTCACGAGCCTGACCTTCGCCCTCGACTACCTGAAGCGGAACGGCACGCCGAACAGCGGCGGCTATCCGATGGACCGCGAATACGACCGGAACCTGTTCTTCGGTCAGACCGGGTTCAACTACCACGACGTCGAGCGCACCACCGCGAGCCTGATGTTCCAGCATGCCTTCGAGGGCGGGCTGAGCCTGACGGCGAACCTGCGCTACAGCGATCTCGAGGACAACTACGGCTACGTCTATCTGTCGGACTATCTCGGCCGGGTCGGCGACATCATCCCGCGCTTCGGGATTTCCTCCGACACCACCGCCAAGGAAACGATCGGCAACGTCATCGCGCAGTACGACGCGAGCTTCGACGTGGTCGATTCCGTCACGCTGGTCGGTATCGAGTATCGCGACGCCTCGACCACGGCGCTCTCGAGCTACGGGCTGGCCGACCCGCTCGACCTTTCCAATCCGAACATCCACGGCCGCCCGACCGATCTCGCGGTCTACGCCGACGACAACGGCGACTACACGACGAAGTCCGTGTTCTTCCAGCAGAACCTGTCCTTCTACGACCGCGCGATCCTCACCTTCGGCGCGCGGCAGGACTGGATGGACCTGAGCGCGACCAGCTTCGGCGTCTCCGCGAGCGACGACTTCTCCGAGAGCTCGATCCGCGCGGCCTTCACCTACAAGGTGACGGAGGAGGTTTCGGCCTATGCGAGCTACGTCGAATCCGTGGCGCCGCCGCAGATCGGCGTCACCCCCGAGCGCGGCGACCAGTACGAGGTCGGCGTCAAATACGAGCCCGCGGGCTACAACGCGCTGATCACGGCGGCGGTCTTCGATCTCACGCGCGACGACGTCACGATCGCCGTCGTGCAGGACGACGGCACGATCGTCCGGCAGGTCGTCGGCGAGATGCGCAGCCGCGGCCTCGAGATCGAGGGCAAGGCGGAGCTCTTCGACAATTTCAACGTCGTCGCGGGCTACACCTATCTCGACACGGACGTGGTCGAGGGCACGCTCCGGGACGGAACCAGCATCGCCGGCAACCAGTTCGCCTCGGTCCCGAGGGACATGGCGTCGGTCTGGGGCTACTACACCTTCCCCGGCGCGGGGGCGCGCGGCGACATCTCGCTCGGACTGGGCGCGCGCTACATCGGCTCCTACTACTTCAACGCCGAGAACAGCACCGGGAAAAGCGAGGCGGCCACGCTCTTCGACGCCGCGCTCGGCTATTCGGTGACCGAGAACGCCCAGCTCACGGTGAACGTGTCCAACCTCTTCGACAAGCAGTACGTCGTGGGCCGCGGGACCGCCGACTACTACAACCCGGCGCGCACCATCATGGCGGGCCTTACCTACAACTGGTAGGCGGCGCCGCCCGCCCGCGCGCCGCGCGGGCGGGACCTTCCCAAGGCGCGGCGCGGGGGGCTCAGCCGCCGCGCCGCGCGCGCTGCCACGCCGCCGGCGTCTCGCCCGCGTGCCGGCGGAAGACCCGGGTGAAATGCGCCTGGTCGGTGAAGCCGAGGTCATGCGCGATCTCGGCCACGCTGGCCCCGCCCTCGGCGAGCAGCCCGCGCGCGAGCTCGACCCGCCGCCCGAGCTGCCACTGCGAGGGCGTGAGGCCGGTGGTGTTCTTGAAGACGGTCGAGAACCAGCTCCCGGACAGGCTCACCGTCTCCGACATCTCCGCGACGCTCAGCCGGCGGCCGCCGCCGGCGTCGAACCGCGCGGTGATCCGCCGCATCTGGGCGGGCGTCAGCCGCCCGTCGCCCGGGTCCGCCGCCCCGGGGGCGACCAGCCCGGCGAAGAGCGCCGCCGCGAGCGGCTCGACGCGCGACCGCGCGCGCGCCGGCCGGGTGATCTCAGCCGCGAGCGCGCGCGCGAGGCCCTCGAGCTCGACCGCCTCGGCGCGCTCGGCGGGCCGGCGCACCAGGTCGAGCGCGGCAGACCGGTCGACGGCGGGGCCGAGGAACCGGACCGCGCTCTCGAGGTCGAGATGCAGATCGAGATGCGAGAAGACGAGGGTCTTGGTGAAGGAGGTCCACATCGGCACGCCGGCGGGGATGTAGAAGGCCCGCGCCAGCGGCCGCTCGGCGCGCGCGCCGCGACCATCGGAATGCGCCACGCGGATCGAGGAGACGTCGGCGAAGAAGACGCTGATCCGGGGATTGGCGGAGACGTAGTATCCCCGTCCGCCGGCTTCGCCCCGGGCTTCCCAGAACGCCCCCATCAGCCCGCCGACCTGGCGCCACCTGACCGGCACCACCGGCCGGATGCCTTCGGTCTCGCCGGTGAAGTCGTGGTGATAGCTCATCGGTCCCCACGTCGCGGAAGCGATCAAGATCGGATTTCGACGCGGGCTGGGCGGTGTTCCGGCGGCGACGGGGCCGCGCGAACATCCGTGCCGGACTTGCTGGCGCGGCGGTCAGTATGCGGCGCGGATGGCGATTGGCAAGGCGCGGGACGCATCCGGCGCGGCCGAAAGCGCGAACCGGCGCGTCGGTTCTGGCCGCGAATGACCGGGATATTTGGTACCAGCGCCCCGGCTTGAACGGGGGACCTCCTGATCCACAATCAGGCGCTCTAACCAACTGAGCTACGCCGGCACCGTGAGGCGAGCAGTTACAGCCCCGGTCCCGGGAATGCAAGACCCGCGGGCCGCGATATCATGGCATGGGCGAAACCTTTTTCGAACCGGTTTCGCCGCCCTTGCGGTCGCCGCGCGACGGGTCGAGAATGCGCGCGCTGCGAAGGGGGACAGGACGGCATGAGCATCAATCGCGAAAGCGACGTGGCGGCGAATCTGCAGATCGGCCCGACCGATCTCGGCATGGTCCGGCTCTATGTCGCGACCGACACGGTCGAACTGCCGCTCGACTTCGAGCCGGAGGAAGCGGAGGAGATCGCCGAGGAGCTGCGGGCCGCCGCCGCGCGCGCCCGGGCGATCGCCGAGCAGGCCGCCAGGGACAAGGGCAAGAAGGGCGGCAAGGGCCGCTGAGCCCCGCGCCGCCGGTCAGGTGAAATCGGGCAGGGGCCGCGCCCCGGCCGGGCCCGGGTCGAGGAGCAGCGCGAGCCGCCCCGCCGCGACCCGGGCGAAGCGTTGCGTCAGCGCGCGGCGGCGGGCGGCGGGCAGCGGCTTCGTCGTCTCGGGCCAGCGCTGGATCTCGGCGTCGAAGGCGTCGGCGAGGATGAGCCCGGTCTCGCCCGGCAGGATCTCGGCCGGGAAATCCATGTCCACCGCCCAGAAAAACCGGTCGCACCATTCGAGATAGCCGGTCCACTTGCGGTCCGAGGTGAAATCGACCCGGCTCGACTTGCATTCGATGATCCAGATCTCGCCGCGCGGGCCGAGCCCCATCACGTCGACCCGGAGCCCGGGCGCGGGCACGAATTCGCACAGGCTCGCGAAGTCGAGGCCGCGCAGGTGCCGGCCGACGCCGCGCGCGAGCCGCTGCCCCGGCATCGCCGGCGCGCCGGGCACGGAAGGGGGCGGAAGGGGCGTCTCGTCCATGCGCCGGACCATCGCCCGGGCGGCCCGGCGCGGTCAACCGCGCGGGGGCCATGCCAGGGCGCGCGGGTGGCCGTCGCTACGACCTAGGTGCGACCCGCAGGGGGCTTGAGGCGAAATCACGCCGGGGTTACAGATCGTTGAGCCCCAGCACCGACGCAACCGGAACCGTCGGGCCGACAGGAGGAAACATATGGCCGACGCAGCCGCGCATAGCCACGCCGATCATCCGAAGCCCGGCTTCTTTACGCGCTGGTTCATGTCCACGAACCATAAGGACATCGGGATTCTCTATCTGGTGACGGCGGCGATCGTCGGCCTGATCTCGGTGGCCTTCACGATGTACATGCGGCTCGAGCTCATGGAGCCGGGCGTGCAGTACATGAACATCGACGGTGTCCCGAACGGGCACATCTGGAACGTGCTCGTCACCGGCCACGGCATCCTGATGATGTTCTTCGTCGTGATCCCGGCGCTGTTCGGCGGCTTCGGCAACTATTTCCTGCCGCTGATGATCGGCGCGCCGGACATGGCCTTCCCGCGGATGAACAACCTCAGCTACTGGCTCTACGTCGCGGGCACCGCGCTCGCCGTGGTGTCGCTCTTCACGCCGGGCGGCGACGGGCTCACCGGCGCCGGCGTGGGCTGGGTGCTCTATCCGCCGCTCTCCACGCACGAGGGCGGGATGTCGATGGATCTCGCGATCTTCGCGGTGCACCTCTCGGGCGCCTCGTCGATCCTCGGCGCGATCAACATCATCACCACCTTCCTCAACATGCGCGCGCCGGGCATGACGCTGCACAAGGTGCCGCTCTTCGTCTGGTCGGTCGTCGTGACCGCCTTCATGATCCTGCTCGCGCTTCCGGTCCTCGCCGGCGCGATCACCATGCTGCTGACCGACCGCAACTTCGGCACGACCTTCTTCGCGCCCGACGGCGGCGGCGACCCGATCCTCTACCAGCACATCCTGTGGTTCTTCGGCCATCCCGAGGTCTACATCATCATCGTGCCGGGCTTCGGGATCGTCAGCCACGTGATCTCGACCTTCTCGCGCAAGCCGATCTTCGGCTACCTGCCGATGGTCTATGCGATGATCGCGATCGGCGCGCTCGGCTTCGTCGTCTGGGCGCACCACATGTACACCGTCGGCCTGTCGCCGACGCAGCAGAGCTATTTCATGCTCGCGACCATGGTGATCGCCGTGCCGACGGGCATCAAGATCTTCTCCTGGATCGCGACGATGTGGGGCGGCTCGATCGAGTTCAAGACGCCCATGCTCTGGGCGATGGGCTTCCTCTTCCTCTTCACCGTGGGCGGCGTGACCGGCGTCGTGCTCTCCCAGGCGGCGATCGACCGCGCCTATCACGACACCTACTACGTCGTGGCGCATTTCCACTACGTGATGAGCCTCGGCGCCATCTTCTGCATCTTCGCCGGCATCTACTACTGGATCGCCAAGATGACCGGCCGGCAGTATCCGGAATGGGCGGGCAAGACGCACTTCTGGATGATGTTCGTCGGCGCGAACCTCACCTTCTTCCCGCAGCACTTCCTCGGCCGGCAGGGCATGCCGCGGCGCTACATGGACTATCCCGAGCAGTTCGCGCAGTGGAACTTCGTCTCCTCGATCGGCGCCTTCATCTCGGGGCTGTCGTTCCTGTTCTTCTTCGGCGTCATCTACTACACGCTGCGCCACGGGGTCCGGGTCACCGATCCGCAGTACTGGGGGCCGCAGCCCGACGCGACGCTCGAATGGACGCTGTCGAACCCGCCGCCGGAGCACACGTTCGAGACGCTGCCGACGCCGGACATGTGGGACCACAGCCGCCCGCACTAAAAGGGGCGGCGCCGGTCCGAGACACCCGGGAGGCGGCCGATGTGGCGCCAGGGACGATCGGCGACGGGGAACACGGCGGTCCGCGGGATCGCCGACCATCCGGGGGCGGGCGGCGCGACGCCCGCCCCCGATCCTTACGCGCGGAGCGATCCGCCGCTCCTCGACCTCACGCTCTGGCCCAACCGCTCGCTCAGCCGCCGCGGCTTCGCCTGGGTGCTCGGGATCGTCGCCTTCGGCCTCGCGCTGCCGCTCCTGCCCTTGCTCGGCAGCCCTCTGGTGCTCGGCCTGCTCCCGTTCTCGCTCGCGGTGCTCGCCGCGCTCTATCTCGCGATCCGCCGCAACTACGCCGACGGCCGGCTGACCGAGCGGATCCGGATCTGGCCCGACCTCGTCACCGTGGTCCGGCGCGAGCCGCGCGGCGCGCTGCGCCGCTGGCACGCCAATCCGCACTGGGTCCGGCTCGCCCTGCGCGACGACGGGCCGGTCGAGCATTATCTCACGCTGACCGGGGCCGGGCGGGAGATCGAGCTCGGCGCCTTCCTCAGCCCGGAGGAGCGCGAGCGGCTGCACGCCGAGCTCGCCCTCGTCTTCGCCCGGGCCCGCGCGGGTGCGACGCCGTGACCGGCGGGTGATGGCGCCGCGCCGCGTCTTTCCGCCTGACAGGCGGGAGCGGGCTGGCCTATAAGGCGGCCGGACCGGTCGCGCCCTATTGGTCGGGCGCCGCCGCGCAACGGAGGAAGAAATCATGTCCCGTCTCGCCATCCTGGCGCTGCCCGTCCTGCTCCTCGGAGCCGTCCCGGCGGCGGCCGACGAATTCACCGACACGCTCGAAGGCGCGCTCAAGGCCTATCGCGACGGCGACGTGAAGGCGGCCGGCGACGATCTCTCCTATGCCTCGAAGCTCCTCTCCAACCAGAAGGCGGCCGCGCTGGCGAAGTTCCTGCCCGCGGCTCCGTCCGGCTGGACCCGCGAGGACGAGGTCTCCGAGGACGAGGGCATGGGGATGGCGATCCTCGGGGGCGGCACCACCGCCGCCGCGCGCTACAGCGACGGGACCAGCGAGGTCAAGCTGAGCCTGCTCGCGGATTCGCCGATGGTCAGCAGCTTCGGCGCGATGCTGGGCGGCCTCGCGCAGGTCTCCGGCGCCAAGCCGATGCGCGTGCAGCGCGTCGAGTTTTCCGACAGCGAGGGCGAGCTGCGCGGCATCGTCGACAACCGCATCCTCGTCACCGTCGAGGGCGACGCGCCGGTCGAGGCGAAGCAGGCGCTGCTCGAGGCGATGGATTTCGGCGCGCTCGCCGACTACTGAGCCGCGCGGGCGGCGCCGGCGGACCGCGCCGCCCTATCCGCCGGGCGGGATCAGCACGTCGATGAGCGCGATCCAGCCGGCCGAGGTGAAGATGCTGAGAATGGTGGAGAGCAGCACCGAGCTCGCGGCCTCGGCCTGGCCGCGCTGGTAGAGATTGGCGAAGAGATAGGCGTTCACCCCCGGCGCCATCGAGGCGGTGACCACGCAGGCGCGCACGAAATCGGGCGGCAGTCCGAAGACGAAATGCGCGAGGACGAGCGCCACCAGCGGGTGGATCAGCAGCGAGGCGAAGGAGACCGTGCCCGCCTCGCCGAAGGAGGCGCGCAGCTGGTAGCGCGACAGGATGCCGCCGAGGCCGAACAGCGCTACCGGCAGGGCGGCCTGGGCGATCATCTCGACCGCGCTCCGGATCACCTCGGGATAGGGGATATGCCCGAGGTTGACGATGAAGCCGAGCGCCAGGCCGATCATCAGCGCGTTGCGGAACATCGCCCGCCCGATCGCCACCGCCGTGCCGCCGATGCCCTGCGCGTCGGCGCGCACCAGCTCCATCGCGGTGATGCCGACGAAATAGCAGAACGGCGCGTGGATCGAGATGATCGCGAAATTGGGCCCGAGCGGCCCGTCGCCATAGGCGCGGCTCAGGATCGGCAGGCCGAGCAGCACCGAGTTCGAGAATAGCGCGCCGAAGGCGATCGCGACCGATTCCCCCGGGCGGCGCCCGAAGACCTTCCGGATGACGAGGAGCGCCAGCAGGAAGCTCGCGAGCGCGCCCGAGTAATAGGAGAGCAGCAGCTTCGGGTTGAAGACCGCGCCGAGGTCGAGCGTGGCGATCGCCGAGAAGAGCACGCAGGGCACGCCGAAGCTCTGGGTGAAGAGCATGAGCCCGTCGACGGCGGGAGGCGGGAACAGGCGCGTCCGCGCCGCGGCGAAGCCCGCGCCCATCACGAGGAAGACCGGCAGGACGACGTTCAGGATCGCGCCGATCACGGCGTGGGGTCCAGCGGCATGTCGAGGATCATTCCGTCATGGGCGGGCACGATCCAGGGGGGCAGCTCTTGCCGGAGCGTCGCGTAATCGAGGTCGATGTGCATGTTGGTCAGCACCGCCGCCCGGGGCGCCGCGCGGGCGATCCATTCGAGCGACCGTTCGAGATGCGCGTGGGTGGGATGCGGCGTATAGCGCAGCGCGTCGAGCACGAAGGTGTCGAGCGCGGCGAGCAGGGGCCAGGCCTCCTCGGGAATGTCCGAGACATCAGGCAGATAGGCGAAGTCGTTCACGCGGAACCCGAGCGCGCGGATGCGCCCGTGCTGCACTTCGATCGGGCGGAGCCGGATCGGCCCGCCCGCGCCCTCGATCGCGACGTCGCCGTCGATCCGGTGCAGGTCGAGGATCGGCGGGTAGAGGCTGCCCTCGGGCTGGACGAAGGCGTAGCCGAAGCGGGAGATCAGCGACTCCGAGGTCGCGGCGTCGGCCCAGACCGGCAGCCGCCGCTCGCGATTGAAGACGATCATCCGCAGGTCGTCGATGCCGTGGACGTGGTCGGCGTGCGCGTGGGTATAGACCACCGCGTCGAGGTAGCCGACGTTCGCGTCCAGGAGCTGCTGGCGCATGTCGGGCGAGGTGTCGATCAGCACGCGCGTCACCGCCGCGCCCGCGATCCGCTCGACCAGGATCGAGCAGCGCCGGCGCTGGTTGCGCGGCTCCTCCGGGTCGCAGGCGCCCCAGAGCCCGCCGAGCCGCGGCACGCCGCCCGAGGAGCCGCAGCCGAGGATGGTGACCCGGAGCAGCGCCATCAGCCGGCGGCCCGCGCGAAGAGCCGGTCGAAATTCGCCGAGGTCAGCGCCGCCAGCTCCGCGAAATCGAGGCCGAGCTCCGGGGCGATCGCCCGCGCGGTCTCGGCGACGAAGGCGGGCTCGTTGCGCTTGCCGCGATGGGGCAGGGGCGCGAGATAGGGGCTGTCGGTCTCGACCAGCAGCCGGTCGCGCGGCGCGGCGGCGAAGATCTCGCGCAGGGCGCCCGCGCTCTTGAAGGTCGCGATGCCGGAGATCGAGAGGTAGAAGCCGAGGCCGAGCGCCGTCTCGGCGAGCTCGGCCGAGGCGGTGAAGCAATGCATCACGCAGGAAAACGCGCCCGCGGCGTGTTCCTCGCTCAGGATCCGGCCGATGTCGGTATCGGCGTCGCGGGCGTGGATGATGAGCGGCAGCCCGGTCCGGCGCGAGGCCTCGATATGGACGCGCAGGCTCTCGGCCTGGATCGCCGCGCTCTCGGCGGTGTAGTGGTAGTCGAGCCCGGTCTCGCCGATCCCGACGAATTTCGGATGCGCGGCGAGGGCCACCAGTTCCTCGATCGTGGCGAGCGGCTCCTCATGCGCGTGCATCGGATGCGTGCCGGCGGCGAAGAAGACGCCGTCATGCGCCTCGGCGATGGCGCGGACCGCGGGCTCGCTCGCGAGCCGGGTGCAGATCGTCACCATCCGCCCGACCCCGGCCGCCTTCGCCCGCGCGATCACCGCGTCGAGCTCCGCGATCAGGTCGGGGAAATCGAGGTGGCAGTGGCTGTCGACGAGGGCGGGCTGGGCGGAGAGGGACATGGGCGACTTCTGAACAGGGCGAGGACCGCGACCACTCGCGATTCACCGGGCCGGAACCCGCGCCTCCGCCGCCGCCGTGTCGATACGCAGGCAGGTATCGAGGATCACCTGCGCGGGGTCAAGATGCACGGCGCGCGCATGCGCCGCGCGATCGCCGAGCTCGGCCGCGAGACCGGCCCAGAGCCGCGCCGCGCCGGGGCCGGGGGAGAGCCGCGCCCAGACCTCGGCCTCGGCCTCGGAAACGGGCGCGCCGCCCGCGCCCGCGCCGGCGCGCGCGAGCCGCGCCAGCGCCCGGCCGATGAGATCGAGCACCATGCCGTAGCGCTCCGCCGCGTCGCGCGCGGCGCAGCTCTCGGCCAGCGCCACGAGCCGGCGGCGATCCATCCCCGGCGCGCGGGCGAGCAGAGCGAGGATCTCGGCGTAGACCGCGAGCCCGTCGCCGGTCAGGAGCCGCGCCGCGTCCCCGACCGAGCCGCCGGCGAGCGCGCCGAGCGCCGGGGCGGCCCCGGGCGCGACCGCGACCCCGGCCTGGTCGAGCGCCGCCGCGAGGTCCTCCGGCCCGAGCGGGGCGCAGCGCAGCACGCGGCAGCGGCTGCGGATGGTCGGCGGCAGCAGCCCCGGGCGATGGCAGACAAGCAGCAGCACCGCGCGTTCGGGCGGCTCCTCCAGCACTTTCAGGAGCGCGTTGGCGGCGGCGGTGTTCATCTCGTCGGCGGCGTCGACGATCGCGACGCGCCAGCCGCCCTCGGCCGCCGACATCTGGAAGAAGCCCTTGAGTGCCCGCACCTCGTCGACGGTGATCTGCGCGCGGAGCCGCTTGGTCTTGTCGTCCCAGGGCCTCCGGCAGAGGAACAGTCGGGGCGCGCTCAGCGCCGCGACCTGGCGGAACACCGGATGCTCCGGGTCCATGTCGAGCGTCGGCCCGGCCGCGTCGCCCGCCAGCAGGTGCCGGGCGATCCGCCAGGCGAGCGTCGCCTTGCCGACGCCGCGCGGCCCGGTGATCATCCAGCCATGCGGCGGCCGGCCGGTCGCGAGCGCGTCGAGGAACAGCGCCTCTGCCTCGCCCTGGCCGAGCAGGTGCCCGGTCATCCGGGGATGCGGCGTGCCGGCGAGCCGGTCGGGTTCGTCCTCGCTCACCCCACCGCCTCCGCGATCCGTGCCGCCACTTCCTCGGCGTCCCCCCCGGCCGGAATCACCCGGGCGCGGTCTGGAAACTCGGCCGCGAGCGCGAGGAAGGCCGCGCGCAGCCGCTGCTGGAAGGCCGCTCCGAACCGCTCGAACCGGTTCTCGGCGCCGCCGCGCGCCTGCTCGCGCGCGATGGCGACGGCCGGGTCGATGTCGAGGATCAGCGTCAGATCCGCCTCGCGCCCGATCATCCGGGCATGGAGCGCGTCGACCGTCGCGCGCAGATCGGCGCGCGCCACGCCCTGATAGGCGCGGGTCGAATCGACGAAGCGGTCGCAGAGCACGGTCTCGCCGCGCGCCAGCGCGGGGTCGATCACCCGCTCGAGATGGTCGCGGCGCGCGGCGGTGAAGAGCAGGATCTCGGTCTCGGGCGACCAGCGCCCGGGCTCGCCCTCCACCAGCAGGCGGCGGATCTCCTCCGCCCCGGGGGCGCCGCCCGGCTCGCGCGTCAGCACGATCTCCGCGCCCCGCGCGCGCAGATGCGCGGCGAGCGCCCGGATCTGGGTCGACTTGCCCGACCCGTCGATTCCCTCGAAGGTGATGAAACGTCCGCTCATGGTCTTTCGCGTCGTGCGTCTTTCGCGCCGTGGCGACGCGCGCGCCGGTCAGTCGGCGCTTCGGTGCGGCAACATCTCCATCGCGCGGTCCCGCGTCAACCGGGCGGCGGCGCCGATCCGCGTCATGAAGCCGCCGCGGGCGACGTCGGCGCCGGCGACGAGGTCGAAACGCGCGGGGGCGCGGCCCGGCAGCTCGACGGTCAGCGCGCCGATGGTCTGGCCCTGGGCGATCGGCGCCTCGAGCGGCGCGTCATAGGTGACCTTCGCCACCATCGCGTCCCGGTCGCCGCGCGGCACCAGGAGCGAGATCGGCCGGGGCGCCACCAGCGGCACCTCGGGCACCGCGCCGAGCCAGACCGGTACCCGCGCCACCGTCTCGCCCGCGTCGTAGAACCGCACCGTGTCGAAGGCGCCGAAGGCCCAGCGCACCAGCGCCGAGGTCTCGGTCGCGCGCTCCTCCATGCTGCCGAGGCCCGACATCATGAAGATGATCCGCTGCCCGTTCTGCACCGCCGAGCCGACGAGGCCGAAGCCCGCCTCGGTGGTATGCCCGGTCTTGAGCCCGTCCGCGCCGAGGCCCATCGTGAGGAGCGGGTTGCGGTTCGGCTGGGTGATGCCATTCCAGGTGAACTCGGTCTCGGCGAAATACTTATAGTATTCCGGAAATTCGGTGATGATGCGCCTCGCCAGCGCCACGAGGTCGGCGCCGCTCATCACATGGCCCGCCGCCGGCCAGCCCGAGGCGTTCTTCATCTCGACCGAGGAAAGCCCGAGCGCATGCGCGCGCGCCGTCATCTGCCGCGCGAACTCGTCCTCGCTGCCCGCGAGGCCCTCGGCCACCACGACGCAGGCGTCGTTGCCCGACTGGACGATGATGCCCTGGATGAGCGCGCTCACCGGCGCTGTGGTGCCGATGTCGAGGAACATGCGCGAGCCGCCCATGCCATGCGCCCGGGCGCTGACCGGGAATTCGGTCTCCATCGTCACCCGCCCGTCGCGCAGCGCCTCGAACAGCATGTAGAGCGTCATGAGCTTCGACATCGAGGCCGGCGGCTCCGGCGTCTCGGCGTTCTTCGCGAACAGGACCGCCCCGGTAGCGTCGTCGATCACGAAGGCGGTGCGCGCCCTGGTCTCGAAGCCGAATGCCAGGCCCGGCAGGAGCAGGAGCCCGGTCAGGAGCAGGGGAACGAGCGTCTTGAGGGGCATGATTCGCGGCGTCTCCAAACCCGGGTGGTCCCATCCGCCCGGCGCGCCCGAGGCTAGGCCAAGCCCGCCCGGCTGTCAAAATCGCGCGCACGCTATGCGCGAGCGGATGTCGCGACGAGGCAGGTGTCGCGACGAGGCGGGCCGTCCGCGGCTGTCGGGGATGCA